>NZ_JAVHXT010000001.1:0-284447 GCF_031119335.1 Pedobacter sp. | reverse complement strand
CAAGTAGCCTCTTTTATATCAAAAAATACAAAACAACTCCTTATGCGAACAAATTACGTTCAGTTACAGGTTCAGATTAACCAAACTTAGTGAGTATCAGCGATCTCACCCTGCGGCTATGCAAGTAGCCTCTTTTATATCAAAAAATACAAAACAACTCCTTATGCGAACAAATTTTGTTCTGTTGCATGCCAGCTAGATCACGCTAAGCTTAGTGAGTACCAATGATCTCACCCTAGGGTTGTGCAAGCAACCTCCTTAAATTTATTCTACAATTAATTGTATGCCTGCTTTTACAGCTTTGTAGCTTATCTTCTCTTTCAAACTATAGTAACTCCAGTTCTGCAATAAGAAATGATCTTCTTTGGCTAGCTCTTCCTTGGCCTGCTGATTAACCAATAGCAGCGTAGCCGCATTATGTTTAATGCAAAAATTAATCAGCATTCGGCTATACACATGCAGTTTATAATCTACATAGCGCTTTTCTTGTTGTTTATAGTCGTCCAAGCTTTTCATCTTCCTTTTTCTGCCGTGCCCACCCCTATTAAAGCTCGCCCCCTTCTTTACCCGATAGATAGCAGCTTGTATGGCCAAACGCCTATGCAAAAACTCTTCCTTACTGCCAATGGTATAGCTATATTTCCCAATCTTAACCACCACCGGATGTTCTATGGACAGCGAAGCTTCCGCAATAACCGTGGGATCTAACTCATGTTGCGCTTTCTCCATTTGAATGGTGGCCAATAGGAATACTTTGCCCTGTGTGATTTGCAAGTGACTGGCACGAAGCTGCAGTGCTCCAGTTCTTAATCGATCCATCACTATCTTTTTGTCAGAGCGGTCTCTGCCCAAGTAAGTTCTAAAAGGAATTTTAAAGAGCTTAAAACGATAATTCCTACCATCGGGCGTAAGCGTAAATTTAGTAATAGACCGTCCGCTAAATGGTATTGGAATATTCTTCTTATAGTTTCTAAGCGACTTCTCCCCCTTCCAATAAGCCGCTTTTTCCTTACTGAAGTACGATAGCAAACTATGGTTAAGGTTAGCCATCATGTTCATAGGTACCCGACCTTTGAAATGGCTAGCCAATACATGGTAGGTGGTACCCTCTTTTGATAACGTTAATATGCCATCTTCATCCTTCTTCTTGTCGCTTAACTTTAGCTTGATGTCTTCGGTGAGGTAGAAAAAATCTTTTACCTGCTCCTGTATAAACTGATGGCTTATGATCATATTAGCTGCCTTAAAGCAGATGTTTTGCCATTGATAGAGTTGAGCTTTGGCCTCTTTAACTACTTCAGCATCCTCGCTATCTATAAGGAGTTGAATTTTGCGGGTAATGATGATGGTTTTAGTTTCCATAAGTTTAGCTTGAATTTCATTTATAATAGATAATAACTCATTTTGCCATGCACACTGTCTTTCCTGCCCTCATGCCGGGCATTGGCACTCCATTTTTTGGTTCTGTTTATTTTTCCTTCTTAACCTTTGTCATCGCATTTACAAAAGTCCTTTGGATATCGCCTTGGGGTAAGTTCAGCTCCTTGGCGATTTCGGCAAAGCTGTAGCCCAAAGTATAGCGCATGCGCAAAATTTCGGACTGTTCTTCGCTTACATCGCCTTGGAACGTGAACTGGCTGTTCTTAACGGTACCCAGCTTCTTCGTATCGGAAAGGATGGCTTTCAGCTCCTTCAATATTTTTTCAACCTTTCGGGCTACCTGATGATCGGAGACCCCACCAACATGCCAGGCAATACGACCATAGTCGAAACCATATTTCATGCACAAACGCACAAACAATTGCTGGTCTAAATTAAGGCTGGGGATCACCCTTTCTACCTGCGCCCATTGCTCTTTAAGCTGTTCATCTGGTGCCTGCTCGTAAAGCGCTTGCTCTTCACTTTCCAATCTCGGATCAAAGCCTGCCATCCAATCTTGGTAATCATCTATCTCGTCTAAACGCAACATACTACGCTGAAATTGATGGTTAGCCGTCTTATAAAAAGCCCTGCAACCATCTGCAATCAACTTCCTCACAAATAGCTCCAACTGTTCTACCACTTCCATCTGCTTCCTCGCTAACCACAACCTTAAAAAAGCTTCATTTACTATGCAGTCGGCATTTATATCGTCTTTGATATATCTAAAGCACCAGTAATATAATTTAGGATACCATAATTGATAAAAGAACGTCAAACCCTTTTCGTTTCCTTCCCTAAACTGATCAAAATTGAGTGCATAATTTCTTTTCATAATAGGTTCATTTTTTTGCTGGTTAATTTTGATTAATTGTGTGCATTAAAATGCTCAACGAGTGCTTTCGCCTCATCTTACGGCGCCACAATGAGCCTAAATTTATTGTTGATTATCTATTTTGTTGGTTGGTTTGAGCATACTTCTCCCTTGAGGCTTTTAGCCTTATTTTTCCCGAAGCCTCCCCCCTGCCGTCATTGCTCTTCAAACCTAATGTCATCCTGCCTGTCCCGATATCATCGGGGAGCGTGTCGAAGGATCCAAGTTAATTAGCACTATCCTTCTGCATCATGCGTCATCCCGTGCTTGATACGGGATCTTAATGCAATAGGCAGACATTCCCCTTTAGGGGAGTTAGAGGAATTACACCGGATTCTTCGGCTTCAAAGCATAAAGCCGATCAAAAAGATAAAACGATACAGGTTTGGATGTACGTAAAGAAAGGCCAAAACATTGGCTGCACTGCCTACTGCGACGATAGGCTTTTGAAAATTGCGTTAATTGTTTTCTTTCCATGCTCGTATTTGATTATACGAGTCTTGGTGGCGAATAGCCCAAACAATATATGTGGGACTACATACCGTAACTACATTAAAGTTTCTGAGGCCTTACGTTGAAATGGATTTACAGCAGTCCCACATCTATTTCGATGTACAAATATATACATCTACATATAGATATGGGCATTAATCTGCTGTCTTGCTTCAACGGCCTCAGATTTTGTAGTTGCAAGACTCTTATTAATACCTAATTATTAAACGAATATAAAAATTAAAGTTTAGATATTATAAATTATTCTTTATATAATATAATTAAAAACATCAAAAATATAAAGTACAATCATCAATAACTAAGTTTATTGAAATGATTACTGTGAAAAAGAAATCGGAAATAACAAACTTGGGAAAATTTCTATTTAATAAATCAGCAAATAAAGCTGCGATTTATAGAAAAACAGGAATAAGTGAAACAAGATTAAGTTTGCTTTCTAATGACCCCTCAACTATACTTACCGCCCAAGAAAGCTATCTCATAGCTTTAGCAATGGAAGTAGAGCCTGGAGAACTTCAAAAGCAGATTTTTAAAGACGTTAAGCTAAACACTATTGCGGAACAAGAAGCATTAGCAGCTAAAAGTAAGAAATCAAAAATATAGTCCTTATAAAAAGAAGAGTGTATAAGCCGATAAGCTTTTTGGCTAAAACCCTAATTTATTTCTTGAGCACCTAAATGTTAGAAGACGCCATATAAACGTATTTGGATGGCGTCTTCGATTGGCAACATATTAAACTAATGCTTTGTTCCAATTTTGCGCTACAAAATCATTTAGCTCATTACGCATAATAATACCCCTAGCTTGAGGGAGCCTAATTAGTTTTTCAACTTTCTGAAAACTTTCTTTTGTTTTGGGCACGTTATAGTCATTTATAAATGCGTTGCAAAAATATACAACTTCATAACGTTCTTTTTTACTTACTCTCTCACGATCACGAATGGCCGTATAATTCGGATTGTCACCTTTAGTAGTGGTATTCTCATAATCATTGTTAATCAGATCATTTTCATCGAATTCATTCATAAAATATTAGTTTAAGTTTATAAAAAATGTTTCTCTTTGTAAGCTATGGAGATCTGGATAACTACTAAGAGCACATATATAGTTCTGAGAAATTTATTTAGGATTAAAATAATTATAATTATCTAAATTCAAATCATGAAACAGCATCATAACTTCTAAGGAAGATCAACATATGTAAGCCTGCACTCGTGCCCCATCAGTTCTAAAACATTTTCTGCTATATCTCTAAATGATACTTTGCTAAAAAATGGTATGTTCTTCTTCTGCTTCTTTCCAAGTACCACGGCGAATAATATCCTAAACTCTGAAGGTACATATGGCTCATTAATCACAACAGTCTTACACCCTTGAGTAGTAAAATGCTTCCGAAATTCATCACGGCTTTTCAAATCCTGTTTGAGAAGTTGTGCACTAAACGCTCCCTGTCTAAACAGGTGACTCAGAGAAGGCGAAGATTTACCCATTTTTACGTGGATAAATGTTTTTTCTTTTACATCGAATACATCACAAGCTTCGTTTCTGTCTTTTCCTAAACTGAAAGAGCTAGATTTCGGGCTCCCTAAATCAAATAAATAACTGTCTTTTATTGCTTTACTGATTTCTTCATTATAAATACTTTCCTTGATTTTGCTTTTTGATGGTCTAGGCAAACTATGTGCACTTAAAATCCTTTTCCCATAAAAATCTTCTACTTCATCGAAAAAAGAAGATTCTACAGCATACCAACTTCCTTCCGAAAGTATGTACTTTTTACCTTCGAGATCAGTTTCCCAAGACAGACACCTTTGAAGTGGCCAATCCTGTTCCTTCTTTTGTGTATCGCTTACTAGATTGACTTTGAACTTATCAAGATTTTCTAAAGAGATCTCTTTGATCGATGTCCCTACACTGTTCTTCCAATCCAGCATATCTGGCATTTCGAAAGTCTCTTTTTTATCGATTCGCTTACCATCGCCTGTGGAAAAAATAAAACCATTGAAATCGAAAATCATTTCATAATAAACTGGTGGTGAAAAAAACATGTCTTCGAATTTTCCGTATTTTAACGCTTTAACTAGCGTTTTTGTAAGCTTTTCAATTAGCGATTTATCCCTGACCATAGCAATATTATCAATCCATGGATAATCAGTTTTGTAGTGTGTTGAAGCAAAATGCTCTAATACCTTTTTTGCCAAGGATTTAAGCTTCATAAACCCTTCGACATTTTTTGACAATCTCAAACTATCCTTTCCTTCCAATGCATCCCCCAGCTCATGATTTTTCGGCAGCTTCCCAACTATCCCCCGCAGGATATCCTTCTGCTTATTAATGCCAAAATCCTCTGGAGTTGATCCTGTCACTGCTTGTTTCTTTGTTTTTTGCGAATTAGTTTCCGGAGTAGTGGTGTCTATCTGTCTAATTTCAGCCTTCGGAATGCAGTTGATGGCAGTCTTCAGACCGAAATTATATTCAATTTTAGTTAAATCGAGTAAATGTAAGCCCATTCCCAAAGGTATTGCGAGCAATCGGTTATCAATCTTTAGTACAATTACGGCATAAGAAGAGGAATTCTTAAAAGGCTTTGTACTAACTTCAAAATTTTCAGAAAGATAATTTGCCCAATCTGGAGTGCTATTTTGACTTGCTCGATAAAATAGGACGGCTTCGTCCTTTTCAACCATAATTAACCTATAGCTCTTCTTGAAGATCTGTTTAGGTTCTTTTATATTATCCTTGATAAGATAAATAGTAGGCTTTATTGATGTCATAAGATAATTAAAGAATATCTGGATTTTTTGAATTAGGATTGCACAACATTTACTTCTGGAACATATTCCAATTTCAACAAACTAATTTGATACTCTAAAAACTCTTTATTAAAATTTGCAGTATTGGCGTTGCTACTAAAGAGGTAACGTTCGTTCAAGCCTGTATTTGTTCTCAGCTCTATGTTACCATAACCCGCAATTGGTATTTGGTAATTGTTCTTGAAGCGTCTATCCGGCTGCCCATTCTTGTTTACCTTAGCCCAAGTTTTATCTACCACCACCGCATCTTTCGGCACGCATTCGTCTTCAATAAAGCGTGTAGTGCTATAGCGCAAGTCTAGTTCATTGTAGCCAACTATAGCAAAATGGTTTTTATTATTCCATACCACCACAAAGTTTGGGTAGAAATACAAATCGGCACCATTAGCATTCTGCCATAGCATAGCTGGCGTTGTAGACTTGATTTCTGGCAGGGATGCTAGCTTAAACTTTACTGGGCGGCGCACGATGTTATAAGCTGCCGAAGAACGGGTAGCAAACTGATCGTTGGCATGAGAAGAAGTAATATCCCAAACTTTTTCCATACGGCATAGTTTCCCAAACCCATTAACAACCTTTTCGTACTGTAGGCGCATTTCTTCATCAAAGTTAAAATCCAGCTCAACTGTACTAGCTCCTAATTGATGATCTATGGCTTGGATGGTTCTTTTTTGTTCAGCAATATCTACCTTCAACGCCAAAGTCCTTTCCTTCATAAAGAAACCGTACAATAAGAAATAGCTCAGTACCAAACTGGATTGTGATTTCTTCCACTGTAACAATACAGACAATCGATCTTTCGCAAGTTCTTTCCGTTGTTGATGGGCCATCAGAATAGTATCCTTGATACCCTGCATGTCGCTAGAGGTAATCTGATTGGCATCTAAGCTGAATATATTATCGAACACAGTTGGTGTATTGATCAAGTGATCTTCCTTCGGATAGCTATTGGGAACAGTATTTACAGCAGGAGTTACCGTTGCGTTTACTCTTGGATTGCCCGATATTCGCTGCCTATCGTAGATACCCGTGCCGGGAATACCGGTGTTAAGGTATGTTCCATTCGGCCCAATGTTTACACTTGCACCCCTTACGCCAATAGTGGTGCTTATTCCTTTTCTGCTAATATTTAGATGAATACCAGGGATGATCTTAATGCGTTTTCTAAATTTCCAAGCCATAAGATTTAGTTATTAAAGATTTTGAGATTTCATTAATAATTGAATTTTTTTATTGTGAACAGCCATTTGATGCTGTATTGCCATATCGTAATCCGAATCGCTATCGCTTCGTTTACTGATTAGAATTAGCAATTCCAAAAAGAGCAGGAACAAAAACCAAATGGCGTATACCACAATTGCAATTGAAGATTCTGAAAGCAACTGCATCATCATATTCAACTCATCTAAAAAACCTATTTTACTTCCGACTTCTACTTCCAATTCGTTACGTAGATCGAGCAGCACTGCCTCTTTCTTAGTTTTTTGCACAAGCAGTGCAGCCATTTGCGTATCTAGTGGTGCCAATTGTGCATACTTTGGATTTTGAATCGATTTTAGGTTGGTGGTCTGTACATTTTTCATCACCACTTTAGAAATAGTACCCTGAAGCGTATCCCTTGAAACAGTTGTAGTTGGAACTTGGCTCTTGCTAATTTCCACAATCTTAATTGTTGGATTGGCATTGATATCTGCCAATAAATTAGCTCGCTCTATTTCCTTTATATGTAAGGTAGTATCTAACTCTTTTAATTGCCTTATCAATTCGGCAGACCTTAGCGGCATAAGTTGATTAACCTTTTCTTGATTGCTTTGCATTTTTGCTTTCTCAATATCATCCTTAAAAATGATCTGATCGATTACCAAGGCACCAATAAAAGCCATGAGCACCGCAATGGTTCCCCTCACCCACGCCATACCGTTACTAGACTTTTGTACCATAAGTATTTGTCTTTCAATTTGCAACACAATAATGGTAGCTATTAGAGCTCCGAATAAACTTTCATAGGGACCTAACTTAATGTATCGATTACAAAAGGTGTAACCTACAAAAGCCCAAATAATACTAATAATGATTAACGCAGCGGTATATTTTTTCACCTTACGTACCGCAACCTCACTACAATTACTTAATAGATTAAAATCATAACCTGTGAGAAAGCAACCAAACTTAACCCACCACCTTTGAAATTTATTCATGGCTAAAAACGTTTAAGAATGGAGTGATGTGATATGGCCGATAGCCCATTTTTAAACCCTCGGGTATAACTAATGATCATGCCTTGGCTATCGCCTTTGTTATTGGCAGCATCGCTTTCAATTTCTAGCACTTTTACCATGTGGCTTTCGGCAATGGAGCGTTTCATTTTCAGTTCGTCCACAATATCTACCAGACCACTTCTCGAACGACTGTCTATATGAAAGTCTATTTCCCTAGTAAAATCCTCGTAAAATGTTTTTACTCTCCGAATTGTTCTTTCTAAATCATTTTTCAGCGCCAGTATATTTTGGTCCAAATGACTTATATCTGGGTTCATGAGCGCATCTTCATACCCCTTAGTTTCGTGGTTTCGATCGAGGAAATTGAAAAGCTGCTCGATATTACTTTCTATTTTAAAGGAGTTAGCATTAACATTTTTTTCTTCCACCTGCTCTTTTTCTATAAAAAGACGTTCGGGGATTTCTGTAGTAGTTTCTATTTTTGGGGCGGCTGCGCCCTCAAAATTTGGCTCATTCCCTGCTGAATTAAGCTTACTTTCATTTCTAAAAAATTTCCACATTTTGTTATAAATAAATGATTGGTACTTTGTATTTGTTATGGCCTTTTTGGTGGCATTTCTCGCATAGAGTGATCAACAGTTGATCTGGATAGTCCCAAGGAAATTTAAACTTCTTTTCTGCTTTCAAGTAGTGATATTGCCTATGGTGCACCTGAAGTTCTTCGCTAGATTTACATATTCGACAAATGCAATTGTCTTTTTGCAGTATTTCTTCGCGTTTGTTACGCCATCTTTTGTCAAAAAGCAGTCCGCCATAGCTACCATGAGTAGGCTCTTTTCGGTTTTCATCGGGTTCGCTCCGTATATCTTTTGAATTTGTGGGCTTAAATCGGCGATACATATTAATAATTTGCTAAATCTCTCGTCAACAAATATTAATTTTCTCTACAAGCTACTTTTACGGTTTTCCGTAAAAGCCAAAAATCAATCACATTTACACTCGCTTCTTTCTACATAGATTTTATTACCATTACTGTTGTTATAAAAACAACCGCCTTTGGGACCAATATAAAGTTGCTGTCCTGAAGAATTTTTGCCACATGCCCTATCGCCCTCGATTTCGGGTGCAGTACTACTTTTGGTACAAGCCAACAGAGCCAATCCCAAGCTTATGATATAGATGTATTTTTTCATAAAGCCAAAATAAGTACAGCAAAGATTGGAACCTTACGGAATACCGTAACATGACAGGTTGGGCTTAGATTAACTTCGCAATTCACAAAAATAAAAGACAATGAAATACCTTTTATCGCTCATGGGCATTTGCCTTTTGCCAATTTGCAGCTACGCACAAAGCGTAGCTGGCACCAAACTAAAAGAAGAAGCATTGGGCAGATGTACCGGATCAGCCTATTGTTCTGCTTGTCGCAATTGTTCACGCTGTGCACATTGTAGTAGTGGCGGTACTTGTGGCGTATGTGCACCATCTACAGCTTCATCTACTGATTATTATCCTAGCAGAAGCACTAGCAGTAAAAAGAAAACAAAATCTAGCAACTACAGCAATAAAAGAACTTCGAATCTTTCAGGAGTTGTAACTTCCAAAGTTATGGGACGAGATTATCTAGAAGTGAATGCAGGTGAGCTTAGCCTACGCAAAGGGCCTGGCGGTTCTTACGCTGTGGTAGAAAAATTGAAGCGTAAGCAACGTTTGTTATTCATTAGCAAACACGACCAATGGACAAAGGTTAAGGTAGTTAGTTCGGGAAATATAGGTTATTGTAGTACCGCCTACATTCGCTAAACTATATAATCTAGATCAAAAAAAGGCAGCATTACGAAATGCTGCCTTTTTAATTACTTCGAATCTCCAGGTCTGTGCTTGTGTGGCTTCAAATCCGGATGCTTAGGTTTTACTTCAGGAGTTACCCTCCTTCTCTTGTCTGGTGTGCCATCATCCTTTTTAGGTTTTGGACCTGGTTTAATTGCTTCAATTTTTTCCATGATGTTATCTTTTAGCATCAAATTTACTAGCAAGTAATTTGGCTCCTATACGTTTTTCCGTAAGAGTACAACATATTATAGTGAGCTAGCTTTTCCGTTTCTTTTTGCATCGATCTCATTCTTATAGATCAGATCACTCAAACGGCTTAATCTTCGTCCGTGGATTGGATGGGTTCCCTCTACTGTAAAGTAATCGAAATTCTTTTGGTGCTTCAGGTACCATAATTTACCAATGGAGCGCTCGGTAATGGTGTCGGGTTCGGTAATCAGCCTAAAATTATCCAACAAAAAGGTATCAAGTCCCAGCTTTTTGCTTTCCTTTGGCAGCTTCTCATTGCAGGCAATAGCAATATAACGATCGTTCTTCCAGTACATACATTGTTTTCCATTTGGAACGCCTACCACTAATTCTTTTACCACAAAGCCTAAAATTGTTGCCGAGAGCACCAGTAATGGCATCCTTACTTTATTGCCAACGCCATTCTTCAACCAGAAAAATCTGCCCTTTTTTCTATTATGATCATCTGCACCAAGTTCTCCTATAGACGCTTCACTATTTGGCTGCTTTTCTTCAAGGCTTGGTTTTTCCGTATCAGCTGTTTCTTCATCCTCAACAGGCGCCAACAACGTCGACATCACAGTCCCCCCCTCTTCATTAACCTGCTTTTCAATTTCCTCTACTAATTCATTTTCATTAACCAAATCTTCCAGCTCTTCAGTTTCTGCAGCATCTTTCTCTTCTGTTTCTTCTAAACTGTAATCCTTGCCAAATATATAAGGCCGTTCAAAATCAATCAATAGTGCTGCAAGGTGAACTTGCTTATCCTCTGGGTTGGGCGTTTTGCCTTCTAAGAATTTAATCACAGGCTTAAACTTGCCTATATCAATTCTATTAACCGCTTTGGCATAAGCTGCCACTTCATCTTGATGATTAAAGAACATCTCTAAAATCTGCTCATCTTTTCTGGCATCGTAATACTTACCTAGATATTGGATCAGATGGTCCCTAATGCCCGCCGGCGTAGGCTTCCGCAACCTGATCGGCAGTTCGCTAGCATTCTTTTTCGATAGGTAGTGATGTAGTACGGCTTGCTTATAAGTCGAGAACATAGCGTCGGATTTTGCACGAAATTATCTCGGAATATACGGAATTAATTACGGTTTTCCGGAATATTAGCGGAAAGAATGGAAAGACCGGAACCGTCTTGCCTACAAGTCTTTAGCACACCACAACTTTGTATTCGAAATCGCCAGCCAAAGTGTACACATACTTGGCAAACGAAATCTCTAGAGCCGCGAAAGGCGGAAATAGGAACTGAAGGGAAGCAGCCCTTTTTTCCGCCCAAGTAGCTCAAACCACCTTCCCAATAAGCGGCGCCGCTTAAACATGCAGCAAGCTATCGAATGGTTCGATAAGCCCTGCCATTGAGCAAAATTTAAAAATTAAAAAAATGTTTTTACCTCTTTTTATTGCCATATTATTGGGCTTGGCATCCCCTGCGCAACAAACTTGCGGAAACGGAAATACTACAGTACATGTTAACAACACCGACCCTGAAGGTACTCCAGGTGACCCAGAAAACGGTGGAGAAGACGGTGATGGCGGAGGCCATAATGGTGACAACGGTACGATCAGGCCTACAAAACCTTAATCAAATTCCGTTCAGGCATACATGCGAACGGTTTCTAAACCGTACATTTTTACAAGACCGTGCAAATATGCACGGTTTTGTTTATTTTGGTCGAAAACAGGAAAAATTGAAACGCCAACTCGACTACTATTTACTACTGGTCATCCTCGTCCTTAATTCCTGCGGGAGACCCCAGGAAAAAATTAGCGAAACAACAACCGACTTGACATCCGATTCGCTCATTGTCATTGCCGACCGCCTTTGGGACAAAGGAAAACTGGACAGCGCCTTTCTAGTCTTCGGACAGGCTCGAGAATTGGCTATCAAGTATAGAGACAGCTTTAACCTCGCCAATGCTCTGGCCAATATGGGCATTTTAGCTAATGATCAGGGAGATAGTTTCAATGGACAAGAATATTCCATAGAGGCACTACGCTACCTAAACCCTAATAACAAAAAACATCATCGTTGTATCCTGGCCAACCTAAACAACCTTGGTATCACTGCCTATGACCTTAAAAAATATGAAGATGCCATTGATTTCTATGGCCAGGCCATCCCATTCGTCAAAGACAGTTCACATCTCCATATAACCAAAAACAATCTGGCCAATGCCTATCGGCAAAAAGGTAATTATGCCATGGCCATCAAACTATACCAAGAGGTACTAGGTAAAACCTCCTCTGCACAACACAGGGCCAGAACGCTCACCAATCTTGCCAAGGCACAGTTGATGCAAAATCCTAGTTTCAACCCCGCAACCGACTACCTGCATGCGTTACAGCTACGAAAGAAAGTCGGCGACCAATGGGGCCAGAACTCCAGCTACTCTCATCTTAC
Organism: Pedobacter sp.; assembly: GCF_031119335.1. Lineage (GTDB taxonomy): Bacteria > Bacteroidota > Bacteroidia > Sphingobacteriales > Sphingobacteriaceae > Pedobacter. The sequence continues at coordinate 272,135 of NZ_JAVHXT010000001.1, read as the reverse complement.
CGACTATTATCTTTTCCGTAGACCGGATTCGGCATTATATTACAGCCAGCTCATGTATCAGCTTGCGCTAGAACTGAAAAACCCGGACAACGAACTTGAAGCGATTGGAAAACTGGCAGAATTAGATCCTACTAAAAGACTGAGCTATTTTAAACGTTACCGTAAACTTGATGACAGTCTTTCTTCTGTTAGAAGTGCAGCCAAAAACCAATTTGCACTAATCCGCTACCAAACTGAAAAACATAAATCCGACAAACTGAAGCTCGAACAAGAAAACGAACACAAAAAAGTGCAGATCGAAAGAAGGAATGCGCTGTTAGCACTAGCAGTGGTGACCATTTTGGCCATAGGTGCCATCTCAGCCACCATCTACCGACATCGCAAACGCAGAATGGCCGAACAGGCGGAAAAGCAGATTAAGGAAAGTAAACTGAAAACCTCAAAAGAAATACATGACGTGGTAGCCAATGGTCTTTACCGTATGATGTCTGAAGTAGAATATAGCGAATCTATAGATAAGCCAAAACTCATTGGCCAGATTGAAAAGCTATACAATCAATCTAGACAAATATCACATGCCGTTTCTGCAAATCCAATGGATTTTATAGAACGGGTGGAGGAACTGATCCTTTCATTTTCGAACCACGACACTAAAATCCTAACGGTAGGTCTCGACGAAAAACTAAATACCGAACTAAACGTAACTGTTAAAGATGAAATAATATTGGCCATTCAAGAGCTATTAGTCAATATGCGCAAACACAGTAATGCCAACCAAGTGGTACTACGTTTTGCACTACAAGAAAAACAATTGGAAATACAATACCGCGACAACGGCATTGGTCTATTGGATGAAAAGAAAGATGGTACCGGTATCCGTAATACGGAAAGCCGTATTGCCGCACTAAAAGGACTTTTTATATTTGGCAACCATGGGAATGGAGGTGTGCAAGCCACAATCCGAATTCCATTAACCTAAGAAATAATATGCTCGAAAAAGTACTAGTGGCAGAAGACCACCAAAACAGCAGCAAAGCTGTAACAAAAATAATTGAAGAACTGGCTATACCATTGTGCCACTATGTGTATTACTGTGATGACGCCTTTACTCGTTTAAAGAATGAACTTAACTCTGGACGGCCGTATGACTTATTAGTTACTGATATTTCCTTTATCGAAGACCATAGAACACAGCAGCTGAAAAGTGGAGTAGAACTGATTATTGCAGCTAGAGAAATCCAGCCACAGCTCAAGGTCATTATCTTTTCGGGAGAAGATCGTACGGCAAAGATCCAGTCCTATTTCAAAGACCTAAAGGTAGACGGCTATGTGCAAAAAGGCCGTACAGACGCTATTGAACTTGAAAAAGCGGTAGAAGCTGTAGCCAAGGGACAAGTTTATATGCCACCAGGAATCAGGGAAAAGATTAATCCATCACATAGTCATCAGTTTACAAACTACGATGTTACCGTACTTTCTTTACTAGCAGAAGGAAAAAAATTACAGGAAATACCTGATCTCCTTGTTAAGCTTAATATTTCCCCTAGTGGAAAGAGTTCAATGGAAAAACGTCTCAATCACATTAAGACTGTACTCGACTTTAACAAGAACGAACAGTTAATTGCATTCTGCAAGGATATGGGCATTATTTAGCCCAATCCTTTTACCACAACACAGTTATTTAGCTGTTACGGTTTTCCGTATAATTTTAAGGTTTACTCCTTTTAGTTTTGGATTTATAAACAAACAGAGTGGCTTACCGCCATTATAACCCAACAGACGAAAAATGGAAAACCAAATTACCGCCACGCTGCAGAGCCGTTTTCTGAGGCTCTATCAAATGGCTTGTGCCGATGAGAACTTTGATACCCCTGAGATGAAACAGCTTTATCTGTTTGCAGAACAGCGTGGTGTAGAAACCAATCAACTTGAAAAAATTCTCACCGATCCATTGGCCAGAATTTCAATCCCCAGCACTAGAGAAGAAAGAATAGAATATCTATATGACCTTTCAGTAATGATTTGGGCTGACAAAGAAGTTACCGAGGACGAGTACAGCACGCTTCAAAAATTTTGTCGACGCTTTCAGTTTGAAGACTCCAATGTAGATGGTATCTGCGCTTTTCTGTTAGAATGTGCCCAACAAGAAATGTCTCTTCCCCAAGTGTTAACTAAAATCAAAGATTAAGCCATGGAAGCAATCAACAAGTTATTCTCCCTAAAGAAACAGCTACCTTCAACGCAACAAGATGCCGAAAATGAAAACGACGAAGTTCAAGTTCGTATCAGTTATTATCAGAGTGGTTATGGTGCCTCGCAAAAAGCTGCTGGAAAAGCGGTGACCTTAAAAGCTTGCCTGCAAAATGTATACAGCAGTTTCGAGGAACAATGTCGTAGGCTAAAGGAAGAGCAGCATAAGCTTAAACAACCCTATATCCAAGATAAAGCTAAACAAGAAGGAGAACTTAGAAATGCAGAGACGGCTCTTTCCATATACCAAGACAAACTGCAACAGCAAGATCTAAAAATAGAAGCTATAAAGCAAGATATTGAAACGGTACGTAGCAATCCAGAAAAACATGGTGTAACTGATACCAAGCAACCACATGCATTATTCTATATTGGTTTACTGTTATTGATCCCTATTACGATCTATTTGTTTGTTTTTTATATTTCTGCTACCTACTCGGCCCTATTTAAGGTCTTTTCAGACGATAGTCTCAGTACAGCAATTTTTGACTCACAAGCCCTCAATAATGCGTTTAGCGACAGTTGGCTAGAAGGTGTTTTAGTGGTTACCATTCCAACTGTTTTCCTTGGCCTTGGATACATCATTCATATGATGCAAAAAGGCAAGGGAATTAAAAACATCATGAGGTTAGCCGCCCTATTCCTCATCACCTTTTTATTTGATGGGTTATTGGCGTACCAAATCGAGAAAAAAATCTATGATTTCAACAAAACACCGACTACCCCGCCTTATAATCTTAAGGTAGCCATTGGAGAGGCAGAGTTTTGGATGATCATCTTCGCTGGATTTGTAGTATATATCATCTGGGGATTAGTTTTCGATTTTGTAATGAAAGAATATGAGAATATTGACAAAATCAAAGCTTTCATTAGGAACAAACAACAGGAACTACAACGTGTGGGAGAAACTCGTTTACAAATTTCAGGAGACATAGAAAACACCAAGCAACTGATTAGTACTATTAAAGGCAAAATCGAAGAACTACAGAATAAAATTGATGGATTCATTCTCAATGTAAAACAGTATCTACATTACCACAACCAATATGTTGAAGGCTGGTTTCAAGCTATTAATGGAGAATTAGCACTTCCTGACCCTAGAAAGAATGAAATGCTTACCGAATGCGCTATCGCCGCAGAGGAGCACCTTAAAGAACTCGACTTGTTAAAGCCTCAGCATCAACATTTAATTTATTCCAAAGTATCTTAATATGAAAAAATATTTTCACTTAGTTCTGCTTGCAGCTGCCCTCATCATCTTAACTCTCGCAAATAGCTGTAATTCAGAACCTCAAAAAGCTGCAAAACAAACGGCCATTTCAAATCAGAAGCATGCAAAAAATCTTAACTTAAGTATTTTTCTTGACCTTTCTGACAGGATAGACCCAAAGAAGTATCCGAGTGAAACAATGGAAATCTATCAGCGTGACTTAGGCTATATCAAAAGTCTGGCGGAAGCTTTTCAAAACCATGTGAACAAAACAAAGATCAGTAGTATGAATGAAACCATGCAGCTCTTCTTTGAACCTGAGCCCAAATCGAAAGAGATCAATGACCTCGCCAAAGAAATGAGATTTGTGTTTGACAAGTCTACAGCTACACCGGATAAAATAACTAGTATTACGCCCATTTACGCATCATCTGCTGAACAGATTTATCAAGTAGCTCTAAAAGAAAACAAGTTCATTGGAGCTGATATTTGGTCGTTCTTTAAAAACAAGGTGAAAGATCAATGTATATTGCCAGAGCATCACAATGTATTAGTTATCATAACCGACGGCTACATGTACCATCAAGAAAACAAATTGAAGGTAGATAATAAAACATCTTACCTCAATCCCGAACTAATCAGAACCGCCCAACTAAATCATTCCGACTTTGCCCAACGCATGGATGATGCAAAAATCGGTTTCATTCCAGCCACCAGTGGCCTTCAAGACTTAAAGGTTTTAGTGATCGGCATCAATCCGCAAAAGGGGAAGGATTTTGAAGAGGACATAATCAAAAAGTATTGGGCAGATTGGTTTATGCAAATGGGGATAACAGACTTCCAAATTAAGGGAATAGACCTACCCACCTACATGGATACCATCATCAAAAAAACACTCTCGAATAAATAAACAGTGGCACGTTCTTACTGAGCGTGCCTTTAAATCCTTTTAAAAAAATGCTTAAAACATATAATCGACAATCATTTTTTAATTTTCCTAAATTGTATGTCGCTATGCTCGCCGTTATTTTGGTCTCTTCTTGTAAGAAAAAAGAAGATCAACCTAATGAAGAGGTCTTTCCTAAATATAGCTATGAAGTAAATTGCAATTATTGCGACATTACATACACCGATGCTTCCAATAACACTAAAACATTGAAATCAAATATAGGAAACTGGAGCTACGAATTCCCTGCGAAAGTTAGCTTCGAACTGAAACTGAACGTTAAGACTACGCTTTCAGCCTATCAATCTATCTCGGCTTACATTCTAAAGGACGAAGAGGTAATTTATGGCAACCTAGGATACAATTCCGCTAGTATTTCATACCATACTATAAACGGTAACGGTAGTTCAAGTTTTGGTCAATATATAGGATCAGGTTCCAGTGGAGGAAATAGTGGTGGCGGTTCTTCCACTCCTACCTCTACTGTGTGCGGCGCTAAAAACAAATCAGGTGGATACTGTAAACGAGTGGTTGCCGGAGGAGGTAAATGTTGGCAGCATAAATAACCTAATTCAGGATATTTAACGTTAAAATGTGACTTTTTCGCCCATTTATTATTGATAAACCTTCGGTACAATGTCACTACCAACCATATGCCCACCTTATTGGTGTCAATTTTCTGATCAGATTGTTGCCCAAGTCGGAAAACAGGATAGAGCCATCTGATGCCGCGTAAATTGCAAAGGGATTGGTTAATCTCGCCCAATTCGCATTCTTCCAATCCCCATTTTCTTCACCCCATTTATATCCTGCTATAGTATTAATTTTCTCATCTGCCATGGTAATTTTAACCCTTTGGTTGCCAAAATCTGCGATATAGATATTCCCTTGGCTGCCTACACAAACACACTTACTCCTTGTCTTTTTTATCCGAAACTGGTCGGTTTTTCCTACCCTTGTTCGGTTTGTGTTCGGTACTTGTTCGGGAAGCCTTCGGTAAAATGGCCTTTTTACCGAAGAAGCACCGAAGCAGGTACGAAGCTGAACCCTAGAAATTATCTTTTTGTATTTGTCCTTTATTCCAAACCTCTGGTTCTTAACTCCTTTTCTACTTCCGCCATTAAAATCTTATCATTTTTTGAGTTTTTGATAATCAGATAGGCAATTAATAAAGGAAAGAACGTAAATAGACCAAAACCATTATTTAAGGCGCTGTAACAGAAAATACCGATAGTAAAGCCAACAATTGCCGCATTGATTATTTTACCATTTTTGAGTTCTTTATGCTTCTTTAAAAGCTCTTCATTGTTTAATTCTGTCAGTTCTTTTTTCATTAGTGTTTTTCATTAGGGAACGAAAAATTTTCGTCTTTATATCAGCTTAAAGCGAAAGATGTTTCGCCTGTACCGTAATTTAAGCTTTATAAATTGCCGTTTCTGCTTCTTTAATCAATTCGTTAATGCCATGAGTTGTATGGTCTAATTCCTTCGCCTTTTTGAACAGATCTATAGCTTCGACATGCTCACCTCTATCTAAATGATAGATACCCAAGTTACGATAGCCGTAGGCATTATTTTCATCGAGTGTAAAAGAGTGCTTGATATCTTCCAGCCCTTCTTCTTGTAGACCGGTTTTGATCTTCGATAGGCCTCGATTATTATAGGCATAGGCAAAGTCGTTATCTATTTCAATAGCTTTATCAAATAAGGGGATGGCTTCTTCAAATTTGTTGAGCAGGTTTAAGGTATAACCCTTGTTATTTAAAGCATATTTATGTTCGGGGTTTAGCAATAAAGCTTTCGTATTATATTCAATTGCGTTTTGATGCTCATTGATGTGAGCATATGCCAGTGCGACGTTAGAAAAATCATCAGCGTCCAAGGTGTCGGCTTTTGTAAATTCGTCGAGCCAAATACTTGCTAATTGGAACTTTCCTGTCTGCAGGAACGAGATAATGGCTAATCTATAAATATCAGTTTCTTTGATACCTTTTTCTAACATTTCATGAAATAAAGCCCCTGCTTCCTCATATTTTTCTTGGTTGTATAATTTAGCAGCTGTTTCGTAAGTAGCAGGTAACTTTTTAAAATAGTAGAGCTGCTTTAACCTATACCCATCATTGTGCGCAAAACTACCGTCGTAAAGCGCTATTGGCTTAGCAGAAGGCTTTAAGTTGACAAATAGATCGAAGATAGCTGAGCCGAGAAAGATGATGAGTATAATTTTGATACTACCATGTAAGTCAAACGCGAAAGTAAAGTAACATGCAATTGACGCTATAATTAAAGACGCAAGTGGGCCTGCTAAAATGAAGATGATACGTTGGCTATAGGACATATCCGCAGAAGAAGGGACACAAAGTCCGGCACGCCAAGTAAAGGGATTGTATTTAGACCAAAACTCTAACCGTCCAATATTAAAATGTAAACTCTTATTTGGATCGCCGTATGAACCTAGATAGATCGCTACCTTTCCTTTGGTCATTAGTAAAGCAGGTACAGCGTGCCCCAGCTCATGAAATAAAACGGTGAATGGCCTAATGATAGCTAAAATTAGCAAAAATGAGAGTAAAATGAGCGGAAAATATTCCATGATAATTGTGAGCGTTTTAGATTGTTGTTTGGCTTATGCTAATTTAAAGGAAAGATTGGGATTATGGAAATGGTTTTTTTGGGTTTATTGGTTCATTTGCTCATTAGTTCATTTGACAGCGTGGTTTAAACACTAACGCATTAAGATCCCCAATCGAGTTGAGGATGACGAACTAGGAATGGTTAATGGCTTATACGACGATGCAAGGTTTTACGTGTTTTGCACAAGCTTTTCTTAATTAAACCCGATTGCAACGGCAACTCCCGATTTTATCGGGACTATAGTGTAAAGCGGGACTAAAGTTGCTACAGGGTAGGGATATTGATTTCTTACTTAATATCACCGCTTTAAGATCCCCGCATACACGAGGATAAGGGAACTTAGGAACAGACTTTACAAATAACCTCACTACAACCACTGCCCTATCTCAACCAAAAAAAGCCCACCATTAACGCAGGTGGGCTTCAATTATCGGTTAGCACCGATTTATTATGGCGGGCTTAAAGCTTTATAAACTTCCGCGTTTTTTGACCGGTTTGCTGATAAAGCTTAATGAAATATAATACTACCGCATTAAGATCTCAGACTATACCAGATTTTGTTAGGCACAAGTCTAGCATGACGTTAATTAGTAAAGAATGCCAAAATATCGCCGGTGATTGCGCAGAGCGAAAAATATAACACCTAAAGCTTTTTGTGTGCGGTTTTTTACGTGATTTGCAATACAAAACCGCATTAACTTGCATTTTAAATTTATTATTCTTAGACTTACACTATCAATCAGTTATCTATGGAATAAAGTGTGCTCTTTTTTGCATGAATTTTTAATAAACCTAACACTAAAATATATTCAGTATGAGAAGAAAATTACCTTTTATTCTAAAAGCTATTGCTGTAGTTTTGGCAATATCAAGTAGCGCCATTGCACAAGTCAAAAGAACCAATGAAGACTTGATTAAATTGGCAGATAAACATTTAAGCTCGCCAATAAAAAAAAATGTCTATGGAAACGGTGATGTGTTTTTGCAAAGAGACATGAACGACTTTCTTTCAAATACCGACCGCAACCGGAAAGCCGCGATAGAAAAACAAAATCAATCAGCTAAAACCCAAGGTGTAGTTATTGAATATGATCATGGTGGAGAAGACCATGAACACCTTGCCGAAATTTTAAATCGTCCGCATCCGTCTGTAGCAACCACAGAAAAATATATCAATGACGCAGCAGCTGAATTTCGAGTACCGGCAATCATATTAAAAGCTGCCGCTCAAGTGCAAAGCAATTGGGCACAAACAGGACCATCTTTTTATGGCTCTTATGGAATGATGGGTCTGATAGAAACGGATCGTATCAAACAAATTACACTTGCTGCAAGTTTGACGAAGTCAAGTGTTGAAGATATAAAAAATGAAGCCAAAGCAAATATTAGAGCCGCAGCTGCGTTGTTAGCCCATTATCAAAAAGGCAAACCTAAATCGGATGATTTAGCGGATTGGTTTGAGGCAACGAGAGATTTGACGGGTTTAAGCAACGAAGAAATGAAGACTTCGCTAGCAACAAGTTTTTACAATGTGATCAAAAACGGAAGTAAAACGGTATCGCTTTGGAGAGAAATTATTCAAATTGACGCTAAACCAATAACTATTCCTGAATATAAAAACGCACCTGAAAAAACAAATAGAAGTGTTCAAGGTGTTCCTAGTACAACCACCGATTATCCAACTGCAATAAACAGACTTACAACTTGTAACTATGGTACAGGGCGAAACGGTTATAACATCGAATACTATTTTGTTCATTATATGGCAACCGGAACTTATGCTGGTGCAATAGCTTGGTTTAGTGATTGCACACGTACTTCACCATCGAGCGCTCATTATGCTATTCGAAATATTGATGGTGAAATATCGCAGGTAGTGAGAGAAAGCGACCGAGCTTATTCACAAGGTGTAACCGGTTATCCACAATGGAATGGTGCAGGTGTAAGTACAGAACATGAAGTTTTAGCTACCAACTTGGACATGTGGGATAGCGAACCGATGTTAGTCGCCGCAGCAAACCTAGCTATAGATGTTTGTAATAGAAATAACATTCCAAGAGTAAGGAGAGGAGTTAATGGGGATCGTGGCATATATGGTCATAATGATGTTGGCAATACCAATTGTCCTAATTTAACTGCTGCACGTTGGACAAATTTATTGAGCAGAATTGCCGGTGGCGTTGTAATTCCGTCAGTTTCATTACCAACGCTGTATTACGTAACAGGTGCGGGAGCTTCTGACGTAGTAAATGCAGCGTGGAAAGCCAACACCGAGCCTACATTAAAAGGATATCGCTTATATTATGCCTTAGACGACAATTTTAGCGGTTGGGCCTTAGCTGCTGATGAAACTACCTTAACAGCCGCCACAACAAGTGTCAGTTTAAACCCAAGTCAATTTTTAGTGGTGCCTACTACGCCTGCGGTTCATTTCAAACTTACTGCGGTGGTTCCCAATGGTGTTAATCCCGATGTTGAAAGTGTACCAAGTGATGTTTATAGTAGAACTATAAATACTACAACAGGGCCAAGGGTGCTTATTGTTGATGCATTTGATCGAGTTAATGACTATAAATCGAGATCGCATAATTTTTCTGCCATTTATTTTAATACGTTAAAAGACAACGCTACCATGCGAATTAATTCTGCTGCCGACGAGATGATAGACGCAGGAACTATTTCATTAAACGACTACGATATTGTGCTATGGTTTACCGGGGACGATTCTAGCGCTGACAAGGTTTTTAACGGAACAAATAAAGATAAAGTCAAATCTTTCTTAGATAATGGCGGAAAACTGCTCATTACCGGATCAGAAATTGCATACAATTTAGGGCGAACTACTACTGTAGCTGAGTACGATTTAAGTTTTATGAACAACTATTTGAAGGCATCGTATGTTAGTGACGGCGCTGTAGCCATAGACAATCCTGTGACGGGAATAACAGGTACTCCGTTTGAGGGCGTAACGCTAAACCTTGGTGAGAGTTATGTAGCAAGATTTCCGGATAATATTAACAGTGCTGGCGGTGGAACGCGAATTTTAAGTTATAATAACTCAACACGTTATGCTGGAGTTGCCTATAAAGGTACATTTGGATCTGGAACTACCCCTGGTGCACTTATTTATCTTGGATTTACATTAGAAACTGCACCTCAAGCACAGATTACGGCTTTTATGGCAAAAGCATTGGCTTATTTTGATGTGACTTTGCCAGTTACACTACATAACTATAATGTAACACTGCAAAACACAGGAGTTGTTAAGTTACAGTGGCAAACCACTTCTGAAACTGATAACAAAGAATTTATCATCTCCCGATCAGTGGATGGGCAGCAGTTTAATGTTGTTGATAAAGTTGTAAGTTTTGGAAATACAACAACCGGTTATAATTATGTTTCTTATGATAAAAAACCAGTTAATGGTATTAATTATTATCGATTAGAACAACAAGATTTGAACGGTAAAATAACAGATTTAGGGGTACGAGTGGTTAATGTGTCTTTAGCTGATAACAAAGTAGAGATTTATCCAAACCCAACGCAAGATATCGTTAACGTTGCGTTTGTGGCAGGTATCTATCATCAAATACAGTTGATAGATAGCAACGGCAAAATACTAAAACAGATCTCTTTAGATGGCTCAACAACCAAAACAGCTATCAGTTTAAACAATGTAGCTTCGGGCATCTACTTCCTAAAATTTAACGGTAATATACCTCTAGTGAAAAAGATTATAAAAAACTAGCCTTAATGATTTTTAAAAATACCGTAGGTGGTGTCCTACGGTATTTTGTTTAATTATGGCATTAAACATTTAGTAATACTCACTGACATAAAATTTTAAAATAACGTGAGTTCGGGATAAGAAAAATATGTTTTTGGCTAGCGATAGCCCCTCAAATCTTCGTTCAGCTAATTTTCGGTCTCTTATTTTATCACCATTTATCTATTATTGATTTTCAACGGTGTTCAAGAACGCTAATGCGGTTTTCGGGCTGCAGTAATAAGCCAAAGCACTTTCTTTGAAAGAAACCTGCGGAGCAAGCATGAAAACAATTAAAAACAAAGACTAAAGTGAATAAATAAGCAACCGAGAGTTTATCAGAAAAGCTGATGAGCTCCGTAAACTCCGGTTTTGTTACTTTTTGCGGTCAACCTGCGAAGCAAGCTTGAAGACAATTAAAAACAACAAAAAAATCTGAGAAAAAGTAAGAGCCCAGCGGCGGCGAGCAAAAAATCCTGCTCTTCGAGATTTGCAATCTCGAAGCATTATCCTAGGATTTGTAATCCGAATCTATGACGAAATTTTTAAGGAAAGTACAAAAGGATGTGTCCACACAATAGGATCATATCTTGGCAGCGAAGTATGACGATTAATTAAAGGCACGTTTGAAGTATATCAAAGGTAGGGTTCAAGTAGGGATAGAGTACTACGAGTGTACCATGTTATGCTTGCATAATAGTTTTTAAAATGTAGAAATAATTTACGTTTAAAGTAAGAGTTATGGACTAAGCAATCATCTCAACATACACAAGGATGATGTAGCACACCTATTTATTTGCCGATGCAAAACTTCGTAAAGATGTTTTCTAGCAGGTCATCCGTCGTAACGGTACCTGTGATCTCGCCTAGATAATGAAGTGCCTGCTTGATATCCATAGCTAAAAAATCTGAAGTAACTGGATTATAGATATTCTCTAGTACGCTATTTAAGGAGTTCTGCGTTTGTTTTAATGCTTCCACGTGGCGAATATTGGTCACTAAAGTTTCGCTAGTGTTAATGTTGCTTAAATTTACTTTCTCTAGCAGTGCGTGTTCTAAAAGATCCATCCCTACTTTTTCCTTCGCAGAAATAAGTAAAGCCTCGTGTCCATGATAGAAATCTTTTTGACTAGCATTTAACAGCTCTGTCTTATTAACGATAAATAAATACGGGATAGACTGCTTTTTTAAGCCTTCCAACTGCACTAAAACCTCGGCAGCATCTTCCTGCGCATCTACCATATAAATGATCAGCTTTGCCTGCTTCATTTTATCTAGCGTACGCTCCACCCCTTTTGCTTCAATTACGTCAGCAGTTTCACGGATACCTGCGGTATCAATAAACCTAAACACTACGCCATTGATATTGATTTCATCTTCTATGGTATCTCTAGTAGTACCTGCAATTTCACTAACAATGGCACGCTCTTCATTCAACAAGGCATTTAACAGGGTTGATTTACCAACATTGGGTTTACCCGCAATAACTACAGGCACACCATTTTTAATCACATTACCTACTTCGAACGAGTGGATTAACCTTTGTAGCACTTTGTTGATACGTTGCACCAAATCTCGCAACTGGTCACGATTCGCAAATTCTACATCTTCTTCGGCAAAATCGAGCTCTAACTCTATCATACTGGCAAAATGGATCAATTGCTCACGTAGATCCTTTAACTCATTAGAAAAACCACCACGCATTTGCTGCATCGCTACTTCGTGAGAGGCCTTACTATCCGAAGCAATTAAATCTGCCACTGCTTCTGCCTGACTTAAATCTAAACCGCCATTTAAAAAAGCACGCAAGGTAAATTCTCCAGGTTTGGCGGCCCTTGCGCCTTTGTTGATTAGCAAACTAATGATTTGCTGGATGATGTAATTGGAACCATGACAAGAAATCTCAACCACATTTTCTTTGGTGTAGGATTTTGGTCCAACAAATAACGATGCTACTACTTCATCTATCACCACTGGCCCATCTTTAATTAAACCAAAATGTAAAGTATGGGTAGCTTGCTTTTCTAAATCTTTTCCCGCAAAAACCTGATTGGTTAAGCTAATGGCTGCTGGCCCAGAAAGACGGATCACCCCAATGGCACCACTGCCAGGCGGCGTAGATAAAGCAATAATGGTATCGTTGTTTAACATGGTGCAAAAGTACGGTTTTCAGTTCACAGTTTTCATTTGCCAGTGTACAGTCTTCAGTTGGCATTTTTCAGTTAACCGATTAAACAATTCCACAGTTAACCAAATAAACTAAATAGCATCCAAACAATTTCCCTACTTTAGTGTTAGGGATTAAATTTTGCACCCATCTTCATATGAGAGAACTGCCTTTAACCGTAAAACGTTCCGTAGAATTATTAGGTTTAGTTTTATGTATTGCCATTTTTGCTATCGCGAGCGACATTATCATGCCAGTAATCATGGCATTTTTTATCAGTATTTTGTTGTTACCTGTTTATCGCTTTTTAAGGAGATTTAAATTCCCTGAAGCCTTAGCTATCATTCTTCCAATTTTATTGGTATTTATTTTTATAGCTGGGATTATTTGGTTTTTTTCTGCTCAAATTGGCGTGTTGGTTAACGATTTCCCTCAAATTAAGGAGAATGTTGCCAAGCATCTCCAATCGTTACAGGAATGGATTAGCAGCTTTACCGATTTTTCTATTAGCAAGCAGAAGAAATTTATCACCGAAAAAAGTGATGACCTATTGAATATGGCTGGAAAAGCGGCAAGCGGTGCAGCGGTTACGTTGAGTAGTATTTTTGTCTTTTTGGGCCTAATCCCAATCTATATCTATCTTATTCTTTTTTATAAAGATATTTTACTACGCTTCCTGTTCATGTGGTTTAAAACCGAACATCACCCTAAAGTAAAGGAAGCTGCTTACGAAGCAGAAGCGATTATTAAAAATTACTTGGTAGGTTTACTGATCCAGATTACCTACATGACAATTTTGCTAGGCTGTGCATTGATGTTATTCGGAATTAAACATGCCCTGTTGATCGGTGTTATCTTCGCCATATTAAACTTGATTCCGTATGTTGGTGCACTTATTGGAAATATTTTAGGTGTACTGATTACTTTAACCTCTTCGCCAGAATTAGGTCCTGTAATTACTGTTTTATTGGTGATTGCTGTAGTCCAGTTTTTCGACAATAATATTTTGATGCCTCGTATAGTAGGCTCTAAAGTCAAGATCAATGCACTTGTTTCTATTCTCGGGGTGGTAATCGGCGGAACCATTGCCGGTATATCTGGTATGTTCCTATCTATGCCAATTATTGCCGTGCTAAAAGTAATTTTCGATAGAAGTGATGGTTTTAAACACTGGGGAGTACTATTTGGCGACGAAAGACCTGCTAAAAGCCCCATGACGTTTGCCATCTATAGAAGAAAGGGCGATGTAAAAACTAAATCGGGTGTGATCAAGAAGAAGTAAGGGCAAACTTTAGTGTATAATTTAGGCTATCTGATTAAAGTTAAAGTGCCGGTAAGCAATTCACATGCGGCACTTAATTTTATTATGTAGTAATAAACACCAACAGGAAGAATTTTGCCGTTGCTTGTCCCATCAAAAGGAACTTTATATCCAAAATTTTCGAAGACTTTGCTACCTGATCTATTAAAGATTTGTATATGTGCCATCGGATAATTTTCTACTCCCTTTAAATTCCATACATCATTAATGCCATCATTATTTGGTGTAATGGTATTAGATATTGTCAAACCAGATAAGCCTACAGTTATTTTCACCTCTACTCTCTCACTTTCACAATCGCCAATGCGTTGTGCCACGAAATAACTTTTATCTCCATCGGCATTTATTTTAAAAATACCATTAGTAGAAATTTCTATAGCCGACATTGATTGCTTACTAGCGTAAAGCGCATAATTGGTGGCTGTAGAAGAGCCATTAACCCGTAAGGTAGCTTCGCTTGGGGCACATAGTTGTAACGGTGTTACCGTCGGTTCTGCTACCTGCCCAACCTGATTATCTACTGTAAAATTTGATACTAGTGGCGAGCAGTTTAGCGCATCAATAACTTGTAGGGTATAATTGCCTTTAGATAAATTACTGATATCTAAGGTATTACCTATTTGAGCACCAGCTTGATTAGTCCATCTATAAGTATACGGGGCTACACCACCATTAATTTGTAAGCCAGAGATACTTCCTAGCTTTTGATTACAATTATCATTTACTATGCGGTAATTACTGGCTGTTAATGTAAGTTCCGATTGTCTGTTAATAGTATAAGTAGCTAAGAATATTTCACAACCATTATCGTCTATTCCATATATACGATATGTTCCCGCATCTACATTTTCGAGTATATTGGTATTTCCTCCTACTGTTCTTCCTGTTGCGTCTTCCCAGCGATAGTTCTTTGGTAAACGTATAACATTTTGTAGTGTTACAGTTAACTTTCCATTATTTAATCCACAAGAGGCATCGGTGATGGTCTTCGTTGTACCTTGAAAATTGATCAGGTTTGGCTCGGCTGTTAGCGTAAGATCATAATTTTTGCTACAAAAAGGATTTGAAGCGGTAAGCTGGTAATTTCCTGGAGGCATTCCCTCTAAATTGGCTTGCCTACCTACTGTTTCACCTCTGCTATTTTTCCAAATGTAGGATGTAGCGCCTGTAATTTGTAGGTTCTTGATACTTCCGTTATTGCCTACACAAGTGGGGTTAAAGACTTGTTTTTGGGTGTCGCTGATGGTGATGCCGTTAGACTCTGTTATAGCGAAATCATAAACCTTACTTTCACACCCACTTTGATCTTTTACCGTTAAATAGTACTTACCTGCTATCACATTTCGCAATACACTTGAGGTATTAATAATCTGCCCATTATCATTTTTCCAGGAATAAGTGTAATTACCCGGATTAGACATCACTACGTTTTCTATAGCCCCATCATTTAAATTACAGGTAGAGTTTCTTACAATAACTGCTGCTTCATTAATCTTCGGCAAACCCTGAGACGGCACATCAAAAGGGCCGAAAATCTTTACACAGCCATCCATTGTTGTTACTTTTAAATGATAACTACCTTCTCCAACACCAATTAGATTAAGACTATTGCCAACTTCAACTTGATTTTCATTTAACCATAGTATTGAACTAAGTGTGAAATTAGAGCTATTACTAAATGAAAGATTTCTTATTGCACCATTTTGTTGACCACATGTTTGAGGTGCTATTGTCACAAATCTTGAATTTAGTATCGGAGTAGCTTCTTTAACTTCAAAATACGCTACAGGAGTTTTACAAGCATCCCCCATAAATGCAGTAAAACCATATATTCCGGGGATAACATTTTTAAGGTCTAATTCGGTTGAAACAATTTCATTTTGAGCATTCCTCCACTCCAATCTTGTAAAATTACTTACTTTTATTCCTGTAACACCACCATTTGCCTCGCCACATGAAGCATTTTTAATTCTAACATCGCTTTGCACAACAGACAAACCTACAAATGTAGAAGTTCTATTGTTAAGCGATGCCGATGCAGTAAACCCACTATTAATCGGTACTGTTGTAGACCAAAATCCATCTGCCCCCACTTGAACTGAAGCAAAAAAAGTTTTGGCCTCACATCTTGCACATTCTCCATCTAAAAAAACTTCTACCAAACTATTAGGAGTTGCAGAACCACTTACCAATCCATTTGCGTAAGACAAAATCTCTACTTTTGGAATAACAACTTTAGAATTTTGAGATGTGTAAATGAGACCATAAGAATTGCAATAAATTGAATTTTGGGTCAATAAAACATCCCCACATCCATCAGCATAAATACCACCTCCATTAGAAAAAATATTAGTCTGATTGGGAAGATCTCCTCCAATTTTCATGTTATAACAGTTTTCAAAAATCATGGAAACCCCTCCCTGGTTTTGCAAGTTTGGATTAACTAAACTTATTCCAAATTTGTTACCTTGAACAATTCCACCTTCTGATATGTTCCTAAAATTAAAGGCCGTTCTTAAAACGTAATAATTATCTACTAGTTCTATACGTTTAAAATCTCGAATTATATTTGTTCCAATTGAAACAACAGGGGTAATGATATCCTCTTTAAATTTATTGTTTTTTATCACACAAACATTCCCTATATGTGCCACTGTTTGCGTTGTAGGATCTACACCACTTATTGACATTCCATTAAAACAGTATCCTCCGTATTCATTCCCTTCTTCTCTGGTATCACCTCCAATGGTAACATCATCACACATTAAAATTCTATGAGACATCCCAAACGCAGTACCCCCAACCGTATTTCTCTCTGGATTAAAACCAAACCAATTTGAAGAAATTTTAACCTTTTTTACTCTCGAAAAATACATCTGAACGTCTGCATTCAAAAAAACGTTACCTTTTCCTGGTGCGCCGACAATTATATTTTCAGAAGATATAATAGAAATTGGCGATGCATATCGAGCATAATTCACAAACTGCTGAAAATAAAAACCATAAATCTCCACATCCTTTATTGAAGTCCCTTGAAAACCAATTACAGAAGCATTATCCGTATAAGGCACTGTAGTCAGTAAAGTTACTTTCGTAGTTGATGAACCAAGATAATTACTAGTTTGTGTTGTTGCATCAATAACTAGATTAGACGAAAGAATTAAACTAGAACCAATTGCTATTTTTGGTTCATTTTGAGAAATATTAAAGTGAATGTAATCTTTATCAACCACTCCATTTGCAGCAGCTTTAGCTAAGGCTTCCCTCAAAGTTCCCGCTCCAGCATCGGCATTTGAAGTTACTACGAAGATTTCTGCCTTAGTATCTAAACAGAAGAAGAGCAATAGTGTAACGAGAGCAAATTGAAAGGATAATCTAGACATAGATAAGCAAATCTACTAAGATTATCCTACTTCCAAAACACATCGTAGGCAAATCTTAATATCGTACCGAAAACTACGATTAAGAAAAAGATTCGGATGAACTTATTACCTTTTAGCAAAGCTAATTTAGCCCCTAAGAAAGAACCTAATATATTGAATATGGCCATTGGAATAGCATATTGAAACAGCACATGACCTGTAGAGCTGAAATAGACTAACGCGGCTAAATTTGTCCCTACGTTTACGATTTTAGCATGGGCACTTGCTCCGATAAAATCGAAACCTAAAATACCAACAAAGGCCAAAATTAAAAATGAGCCTGTACCTGGGCCAATCAAACCATCGTAAAAACCGATAATTAAACCAAACAGACAGGCCAATAGCAGTTGTCTTTTTGCTGTATGGTTCTTCTCTTGCTGTACGCCGAAGCTTTTATTGAAATACGTATATAGAGCAACTGCCACCAGTACAACTAAGATTACTGGCTTAATATGGTGGTTATCTATGGTGCTTACCAAATAAGCCCCAGAAAGTGATGCAATAAAAGCAGCAATGGTACAACCTGCTAAAATCAGTCCGTTAAATTTTACCTGTTTGGCATATTTAACTGCTGCTACCGCGGTACCAGCTAACGATGGTATTTTAACCGTACCCAATAAAGTAGCTACTGGATATTGAGGTAATATGAGCAAAGTTGCCGGTGTTTGCAACAAGCCTCCACCACCTACAATGGCATCGATAAAACCTGCGCCAAAAGCAGCTAGGCAAAGTAAAATAAGTTCTGTAGTCAATGTTTGGGATTTAAGAAAGGCAAATATAGGTTAATTGGTTAACTGTGCACAGTTCATTGGTTAATTGTTGACTACAAAATGTCTACTGAAAATCGCCAACTGAAACTGAAAACTACTTTTTAATGATTTCCCCAGATAAACTTCCAGTCTTTGCACCTTTGTCTATTGCCTTAACGCCATTTACAAATACATATTCCATTCCTTCTGATAATTGCTCTGGTTGAGCGAAAGTTGAATTCATTTTTACTTTTGCAGGATCGAAAAGAATGAGGTCTGCGTAATAACCTTCTTTAATTAATCCCCTATCTTTAATGCCAAATGTTTCGGCAGTTAATCCTGTAGCTCTATGTATGGCCCACGACATCGACATCACCTTACGTTTCAATACATAATCTTCGATAATTTTCGTGAAAGTAGCGTAGGTACGTGGATGTAAACCTCCGCCATCTGAGCCCGTCATTACCCAAGGCTGCTTCATAAAATTGATTACGTCTTCTTCATTCATCGAAAAATTAACACAAGAAACACCTATATCTTTCTTAAAAATTTCGATAACAGTATCTTCAACAGACATATTCCAAGCTTTGGCAATATCCTCAATAGATTTCCCAGTAATATCCGCCAGTTTTTTATTCTTCGACATCACTACCACTCTTTTATATACCAAAGGCGATTTTTGTTGTAAGCTTTTCTTGATACGAGCTAAGTCTGTTTCGTTTTCAAAGCGAGCCAAGGTTGCTTTTGAACCTCCTTCTTGCGCCCAATCGGGCATTAAGGTTGCTTTTAAACTGGTAGACGAAGCGATAAAAGGATATTGATTAGCAGTAACTTTCAAGCCTTTTGCTCTTGCTTCGTTAATTTTCGCAATCACTTCTGTTGATTTCCCCCAAACACTCTCACCTGCAATCTTTAAATGCGAAATATGGATGGGCAAGTTCAAATCGGCACCAATTTTTAAAGTTTCGTCTATGCTTTCTAACACCTTTGTGCTTTCGTTACGCATGTGCGTATCGTAAATGGCATTAAACTTTGCCGCCTCTTGATACAAGCTTACAATTTCATCAGTTTTAGAATACATCTGCGGCAGGTAAATCAAACCTGTACTAAAACCGATAGCTCCAGCCTGCATCCCCGAAGCAATTAACTGTTTCATTTGCACAATCTGTTCTGTTGTTGGCACAGCATTTTTATTGTTCAATACCGCTTGTCGTACTGGACCAAAGCCTACGTACAGTGCAAAGTTGGTACCGATACCAATTTGCTCATATTCTTTCATCTGTTCAGCAATTCTATAGGTTCCAAAACCATCGTTACCTGCAAAAACAGAGGTTACGCCTTGATAAATCCACGGTAGCATTTGGTTACGTTTTTTATCTTCAATCCACCTATCGGCATGGGTATGTGTATCAATAAAACCTGGCGCAAGGTATTTTCCCTTCGCATCTATAATTTCTTTAGCATTAATGGATGCCTTGCCTATGTAAGATATTCGTTTGCCTGTAATTCCAACATTAGTAAAAACAGAGTCTTTTCCGTCGCCTAGGAAAACACAGGCATTTTTAATAAAGATGTCGGCTTTTTGTTGCTGGGCAAATAAGCTAGCGCATAATAGTAAGCATATCAGCAATAATACAAGTAGCTTGTTCATTTTGGTGTGGTTAGGTTACTTTAATAGACTTTAAACTTAGCGAGATAGACCTTTTAAAACGAAAAAAAGTGCTTGTAAAATTAAAAAACAAGCACTTTGCGATATCTACGATTTTATTGTTAT
Organism: Pedobacter sp.; assembly: GCF_031119335.1. GTDB lineage: Bacteria > Bacteroidota > Bacteroidia > Sphingobacteriales > Sphingobacteriaceae > Pedobacter. The sequence goes on along the minus strand of NZ_JAVHXT010000001.1, from coordinate 251,897 downwards.
TGCTTTATCACGATGTTATCAAACAAAAGTTCCCCTTTTAAACAACGTTGAAAGCCAATTTCACTTCCAATTTTAGGTTCAATTGCTATTTTGTAAACTAACTTTCCGTCTATCATAACTTTTAAGAGCTTATCCTCTTGCATAATTTCGTAATTATGAAACGTATTTCGTTCGGCTTTAAACTTATTCAACAATGGATCATAAACTTCGTCTGACCATGCGTAGTAAGTCCACCCCCCTTTGCCCATTTCAAACTTGCTAAGCCTAACTTTATCGATCGCAAAATCAAGTTGATGCAAAGATTTAATACTTACACCATCAGCCTCATAAATCTTCCCCCATTGTATATCAAAGCTTGTAGTTACAAATTCTGAAGAAACTGCATTTGCGTCAAATTTGATAGAGAAATCACTGCTGGTGTCAAAATTAGGTATTGTTTTTTTATACCATAAACAACCATTCATTATTTTATTTTGAGTGGCCTTGCTTATAAACAATTTACCCTCTTCTTGCTTCACTTTAAATTCCTTAGTACTAACGAGTTTCCAATCGTTGTCATATCCCTCAAAATCATCTTTAAATATGATATTCTTTTGGGCATTAACACTAAATGCGAATAATAACAAAGCTATAAAAAGGGTGTTTTTCATAGCGTAAAAATTACATCCTTTCAGGCACCTTAATCCCTAAAATACCCATACCAGATTTAATCACATCGGCAGCAATTTTACAAAGATTTAAGCGGTGCTGTTTTGCCGCCGTATCTTCCTCTTTAATAATTGGTGGCGTTTCATGGTAAAACTTGTTAAACAACTTCGCCACTTCGTATAAATAGTTCGCAATAAACGCCGGACTATAAGCCTTCGCCGCTTCTGAAATTTCCGTTGGATATTTCGCCAACAACATCACCATTTCTAGTTCTGTTGGTGTGAGTTTAATATTACTATAATCGGCCACCGCATAATGGTAATCAGCTCTGCTCAATAAAGATTTGATACGGGCATGGGTGTACTGAATAAAAGGACCAGTATTTCCTTGGAAATCGATACTCTCCGCAGGGTCGAACAGCAAACGTTTTTTAGGTTCTACTTTCAGTAAGAAATACTTCAAAGCACCTAAACCAATGGTCGTATACAAATCTTCCTTATCAGCTTCAGAGAAATCGTTGGTTTTACCTAATTCTTCCGTCTTTTGCTTGGCGGTTTCTACCATTTCGTTCACTAGGTCATCAGCATCTACCACAGTTCCCTCACGACTTTTCATCTTCCCGCTAGGTAAATCTACCATGCCATAAGATAAGTGATACAAACCCTTCGCCCAGCTTTTGCCTAACTTCTCTAAGATTAAGAACAACACCTTAAAGTGGTAATCTTGTTCGTTACCCACCACATAAATCGACTTATCCATCCCGAAATCGTCGTATTTCATTTGGGCAGTACCTAAATCTTGCGTAATATATACCGAAGTACCATCGGCACGTAAAACCAATTTCTGGTCTAAACCATCGGCAGTCAAGTCAATCCAAACCGAACCGTCTTCTTTTTTAAAGAAAACACCTTTGGCCAAACCTTCTTCAACCGTATCTTTTCCAAGCAAATAAGTATTGCTTTCGTAATAGTATTTATCGAAATCTACGCCTAGTTTTTTGTAGGTCACGTCGAAACCTTCGTAAACCCAGCCGTTCATTTTCTCCCACAAACCAACCACTTCTGTATCGCCTTGCTCCCATTGCTGAAGCATCTTTGCAACTGACACAAATGAGCTGTTATTAACTAAAGTTACAAACTCTTGTATATTATCGAAGTTCTCTTCTGACTGAAATCTATTAATTATATTTTGAACCGTAGATGCAAAAATATCAAATCCACGTTTTAATGCCTGAGGGTCATTTTGGTCTAAAGCAGTTTGCAAGACACCAATTGCACCTCCAAATTTATCTTTTTGAAACTGCGAAAGTGTTGTTCCAATTTCATGGTAAGTTGAAATTATATTTTGAAGTTCTTCCTTTTCTTTTTTATCGTATAAAACATAGTATTTACCTACCAAGTGGTCGCCTTTTAAGCCCGAACTTTCAGGAGTTTCGCCATTGCCCCAGTTTTGCCAAGCCAACATCGATTTACAGATATGGATACCCCTATCGTTAACCAAATTCACCTTGATTACCTCGTAACCATCGGCTTTTAGCAATTCAGAAACCGAGTAACCCAATAAATTATTACGTACGTGCCCTAAGTGCAAAGGTTTGTTGGTATTTGGCGATGAATATTCTACCATCACTTTTTCGCCACGTGGCTTTATCGATAAAAAATCTGGCTGCAATAAGGTGTTATTAAACAAATCAATCCAATAGCTTTCGGCAATAACCAAGTTTAAGAAACCTTTTACTACGTTAAAACCTGTAACTTCTGCTACATTTTGCTGTAAAAACGAGCCGATATCATTCGCTGTTTCTTCTGGAGATTTTTTAGAAAACCGCACAATTGGAAACACCACAATGGTTACTTGTCCTTCAAATTCTTTACGTGTTTCTTGTATATTGATTACATTTTCGGCAATTTCCTGCCCATATAATTCTTTAACGGCCTCAACTGCGCCAGCGATGATAAAATTCATAGTGCCAAAAATAGCGATTATAGCTGAAAGCTTAAAGACTAAAGCTAAAAGGTTTTGGAGTATTTAAACTATAATTTTATGATTAGAAAAGCAGATACAGTTCTACTATCATTTTGCAGTCCCGCTATCCGTTTTATCCCGATAAATCGGGATGCTCACTCCTATCGGGTTTAGGTGGCAAGTGTAGTACTTTAAACTTTGCGTTCTTTGCGTAACTCTTATTTGTTTTGCGTTAAAAATTCAACCGCAAAGGTTTTGGAAGTTTTCGCGAAGAACGCAAAGATGAGTTTTGGAGGTTGGTACATAATATCAAAGTCTTGAATTATTTAAACCCGATAGAAACGACAGCCCCGAGAGAGCGTTTGCGAACGAAGGCTACAGGGTATAGCGGGGCCGTACGCTAATAGCAGCACCACTATTGCTTTTCAAAAAACTAAACATCCAATTAATAAACAAGTAAACATATGAACTATTGAACCAACTTGTGCCTTTCAAAAAAAAGAATAGTTTTGTAGCAACACCAAAATGATATGAACATGCGGAACAAAGCGTTTGAGAGCGTTTTTAAAATAGGCGTTACTACCGAAATTGGAAGATTGAGAAAATTATTGGTGCACAGTCCTGATAGCGGATTGGGCAAAGTGGTACCTTCTAAAGCGCAAGATTGGCTTTTTGAGGATATTGTACATTTAGATACGATCCGTAAAGACGAATATGATTACTATACCAAACTGTTAATGTATTTCCTTGATCCTGAAAAAATTAAAGGAAAACTGGCAGAAATAGATAGCGAAGCTACAAATAGAGGCTTTTACAAGCCAAACCACCCAAATTTCCATAACTCAGAAAATGTGGTGGAACTGCAAAATTTATTGGCAGATATTTTGGCCGACGAGTACATCCGCAAGAAACTAACGGCAGCCGTTTGCGCTATTGAAGGCTGTACGTACAAACTACAGTTAAAACTTACCGCTACCGAACCTAAGGAACTGGCAGAGATTTTTATTTCGGGCACTATGGCCGATGATACCATGATTTTTGCGCCAGTACCGAACCTGATTTTCACCCGCGATGTTGGTACTACCATTAACAGCCATATTTTACTGAACAAGCCTGCTAAAAAGGCCCGTGTTCGTGAAACGATGTTGATGCGTTATATTTTCTTTAACCACCCGTTTTTTGAAGCTTACCAAAACAACATTATTGAAATACCAGACCCTACCATGCACTTTTTGCGTCCTGGTGATGAACCTGAGTTTCGAACTACTTTAGAAGGTGGCGATGTAATGATGGTTGCACCAAACCATGTACTCATTGGCGTAAGCGAACGTACTTCGGAAGAAGGTGCTAATGAAGCCATTAAACTGCTATTTGAAAATAACGTGGTAGAGAAAGTAACAGTAGTAAAAATTCCAGCTAAGCGTGACTACATGCACCTAGATACGGTTTTTACTCAGGTAAAACGTGATACTTGGGTGATTTTGCACAGTATTGCGCATAGTCCGGCTTACGATGCTACCGAGCCTATCCACTTTTTAAAAGAACCTGAAAAATTGGAAGCTACTACCGCTATCCAGTTTCACAAAAATAAACCAGGACAGCCAAAGGTCTTTGAACATGTAGAGGCTTTGCTAGATGATATCAGTAGAAACGATTTAGGCAGTACCACGCCTACTAAAGTAATTTACAGTGGCGGTAATACTTTTCCCTACGATAGCCGCGAGCAATGGACCGACTCTTGTAACCTTTTGGCACTAAAAGAAGGCGTAGTTTTAGGCTACGACCGTAATGATAAAACCGTAGAGGCTTTTAAAGCAAATGGGTTTAATGTGGTAAAAGTTCAAGATTTAATACAAGATTTAGAAAGTGGAAAGGTAGATGTAGAAACTTTAACCGACACTTTAGTTTTAATGCCATCGGCTGAGTTATCTAGGGCTAGAGGTGGTTTTCATTGTATGAGCTTACCTTTGTTAAGGGATGAAATTGGTTAATTGTTTAATCGTTTGAATTGGTTAACTAATGCCAAACGGGATTGCAGACTTTAACTCAACATAAAACGGTTGCTAAAGTTACCAATTATTGGTAACTTTAGTTAAAGAAATTAAAAAATCATGGGGAATAACACTTCTGTATCGTTAGGCAACTATTTTGAAGAATTTGTTGAAAATAGTATCGCAAAAGGCCGTTATAAAAATGCTAGCGAGATGATACGTGCTGGCTTAAGACTTTTAGAAGAGGAAGAAAACAAAACAATTGTTTTGAAAAAAGCTATTCAAGAAGGTTTAAATAGCGGAATTGCCCATAATTTCGATCCAATAGAACATTTAGCCGCTCTAAAAGCAAAAAGCAAAAATGGCTAATTATTTACTGACTAATAAAGCCGTTGAGGACTTGACTGATATTTGGCACTACACTTACCATACTTGGTCTGAAAAGCAAGCGGATAAATATTATGAACTCCTGATTTACACTTTTAACCAAATTGCAGAAAAGCCAGAAATAGGGAAAAAGTATGATGATATCGGTGAAGCAATATTGGGCGTAAATATTGGTAAACATATTATATTTTACCATCAAACGAAACTAGACAACATCGAAATTGTAAGAATTTTACACGAGCAGATGGACTATAAAAATAGGCTCAAAGAAAAATAAGAATGCAAACAACTTCACACCTACTCATGATACGCCCGGTTGATTTTAAATTCAACGAGCAAACTGCCGATGACAATAAATTTCAGATGGCTAGCGAACAGGAAAATGTTCAACAAAAAGCCTTAGCTGAGTTTGATGGCTTTGTAAATATACTTAGAGAAAATGGTGTAGATGTAACCATAATTAGCGACACATTAGATTCCGAAACGCCCGATTCGATATTCCCGAACAATTGGGTTTCTTTTCATGAAGATGGTAGTGTTTTTCTTTATCCGATGCACTCGCCAAACCGCAGACAGGAACGCAGAAAAGATATTATTGATTATTTAGCAAAGACTTTTGAAGTAAGCCACCAAACAGATTTAAGCTTTTTCGAACTACAAGAACGCTTTTTGGAAGGCACCGGCAGTATGGTTTTAGACAGAACAAACAAAATTGCCTATGCTTGCTTAAGTGTGCGCACCGATAAAGAAGTGTTAGAAAATTTTGCGATGCTAAGTGGCTACGGAGTGGTCGCATTTCAGGCTGTAGATGAAGGCGGCTTCCCTATTTACCATACCAATGTGATGATGTGCATTGGAGAAAAATTTACTGTAGTTTGTTTGGATAGCATTAAATATACGGAAGACAAAATAGCCGTTTTAGAAAGCTTTAAAGCCACCAATAAAACCGTTATCGATATTTCGTTTGAGCAGATGAACCACTTTGCTGGTAATATGTTAGAAGTGCAAAATAAAGATGGCGAAAGCCTATTGGTAATGTCGGAGCAGGCGTTAAAAGCTTTGCATGGCACACAGATTACAGCGTTATCTGCATTTTCTAAGATTGTAACGGCTCCAATTTATACTATTGAGCAAAATGGTGGCGGTAGTGCAAGGTGTATGTTGGCAGAAATACATTTGCCGTTGAAACGATAGCTTAACAGGTCGTCATTACGAGTTTACGACCACGAAGTAGCTGCGAAGCAAACCAATCATACAACTATGATTATCATTCGCTTTAGGATTTTTCATTTGTTGGCTCATTGTTTTTTTAGTAACATTCAGGCTCGTTTTGCGGGTGCTTCGTCGTCATTATAGCAATGAGGCAGGATGATTCAAATCATACTTTTATATGCGAAACAGAAATATTTTCGTAATAAAAATATGCATCATGAAAAAAATTCTATTTGCTCTTGTAGCCGCAATCCTATTCACGGCTTGTACCAACAACCAGCCCGAAAACACAACCGAAACATCAGACAATGCTAGCGCTTCAGAAAATAGCGTCGGACAATCGGCCGTTGTTGACGACGTCTCCAATCCCAACATTGTTCAAGTAGCGGCAAAAAGTCCAGACTTTACTACTTTAGTTACTGCTGTTAAAGCTGCTGGATTGACTGATGCGCTTAGCAACGCAGGTCCGTTCACGGTTTTTGCGCCAACAAATACAGCCTTCGACAAGTTGCCAAAAGGCACTGTAGAAGATTTATTAAAACCAGAAAAAAAAGATGATTTAAGTAATATACTTGGCTACCACACCTATGTTGGTGTATTAGATGGTGTTCTACTTCAAGATGGCTTGGAATATGACATGGTTTTTGGTGGCAAGGTAAAAATTACCCAAAAGGATGGAAAAAATTATGTAAACGGTAGCGAGATTATTTCTACAGTAAAGGCATCTAACGGCGTGATACATGTAATTAGCGATGTGTTACTTCCAAAGTAACCAAGGTTCTTTGTGCCACAGACCTTTTCTTACAGCTTTGTCAATCTTCTCAGCACCAAGTCTATAAAGATTAACAAAGTTTTTAGCACATCACTTCGTTCATCAAACCCGATTGAAGTGAAAAGCTCCCGATTTTATCGGGACTTATAACAAAAAGCGGGACTTTCGTAACCAAAACGGTACTGCAATTGCTTTTCAAAACTAAAAAAACGAAGAGGTAAATTATATGATGTTAACGAGTGAAAAAATCACATCAATTTTAGTTTTACCCAAAAAGTCTACAAAACAAACACAAAACACCACAACAAAAAGATAAACAAGCAGTTATAAACACACAAAAACTCTCCATCTCTTTACAAAAAGTAAAAACTAAACCTCTTTTTAAGAGTTAATATAAAAATGTTATTTAGTCTACATTTTTATCGATTTAAAATTACATTTTTGCAAAAATTTTTAGACAATGCAGAGTTACGAAGAATTTCTTGATCTGAGTGTTGGTTTCCCGCAAGAGGGCTATAGCATTATAGATGATGAATTATATTTCCACGATTTAAACTTGATGGAAATGATTGAAACCTATGGTACGCCATTGCGTTTCACTTACTTACCCATGGTAAGCAAGAAAATTCAGCAGGCAAAATTGTTGTTTCAGCAGGCAATTATCAAGAATAATTACCGTGGCGACTACAAATACTGCTATTGTACAAAAAGTTCGCACTTTAAACACATTGTTGAAGAGGCTTTAAAGAACGATATCCACTTGGAGACTTCGTCGGCTTTTGATATGCCAATGATTGAGGCTTTGGAGAAAAAGGGCAACCTGACTAAAGAAACAACCATTATCTGCAACGGTTTTAAAACCTTCCAATACAAACAATATATTATCGATATGTTGCATGATGGCTATAAAAACATCATTCCGGTATTAGATAACAAAGAAGAGTTTAACCTTTACGACGATGAAATTGAGATGGATACACCTTGTAACTTGGGTATCCGTATTGCAGCTGAAGAGCAGCCAGATTCGCAATTCTATACTTCTCGTTTAGGTGTACGTATGGAAGATGTAATTGATTTCTACAACAGTAAAGTGGCTGCAAACCCAAATTTTAGGGTGAAATTATTGCACTTTTTTATTAATTCTGGTATTTCTGACACGCCATATTACTGGAATGAATTAGAGAAATATGTGACCTTGTATTGCAAGTTCAAGAAAATCAATCCAGAACTAGATACTTTAGATATTGGTGGTGGTATGCCGTTTAAAGATAGTTTGGTGTTCGATTTCGATTACGAGTACATGGTAAACGAGATTGTAAAACGTATCAAGGAAATTTGTGCAGAGCACGATGTTGTTGAACCAGATATCATTACTGAATTTGGTAAATACACGGTTGCTGAAGCTTCAGGAATTTTATACAAAGTGTTGGGCCGTAAACAACAAAATGACCGTGAAAAATGGTTGATGTTGGATGGTTCTTTCATCACCAATTTGCCTGATGTTTGGGCGCTGAACCAAAAATATGTATTATTACCTATCAACAATTGGGATGCTGAATACGAACGCGTAAACTTGGGTGGTATTACTTGCGATGGGCAAGATTACTACAACCAAGAGGCACACATGAACAGTGTGTTTATGCCTAAAACACGTAAAGTGCAATATCTAGGCTTCTTTAATACGGGTGCTTATCAGGAAGTTTTAAGTGGTTATGGTGGTATCCATCACTGTTTATTGCCTAGTCCAAAGCATGTAATTATCCGCAGAAACCGCGATGAGACTTTTAACTTCGAAGTTTTTGGCGAAGAGCAAAATAGTAAGCAGGTGCTTAAAATTCTAGGTTACGTTTAATCCCAACATCGTCAAAGGGTTTTGTTAAGCATAGATTAATCCTTTCCATTTTCGGAAGGGATTTTTTTGTTTTAATTAACCACCTTAGACACCTAAGTTAACTTGAGATTAGCTTCATTGTAATTCCCTAGGTATTGAACTCTCCTCACTTCATTGCGAGGCACGAAGCAATCTTAGAGCTATGGTTATTGCTTAGCGACAGTTGTAGGATTGCTTCGTACCTCGCAATGACGAAATTCGCCTTATCTTCTTAAATCTGCGGAAACATCAGCGAAAATCTGCGGGAGAATTAACAAAAATTTACTAATTTGGATATACACCTATCCTATCCACTATGCTAAAAGACCTTAAGCTAAACAATGTCTTTGTGATTGATATTGAAACCGTTCCACAGAAGGAAAAGTTTGAAGAGCTACCACCACACCTACAAGAACTTTGGGAACAAAAAAGCCGCTACCAACGTAAAGACGGACAGACGGCGGTGGAATTTTACGATAGAGCTGGCATTTGGGCAGAGTTCGGAAAGGTTGTTTGTATCAGCGTTGGTATCTATCATTTAGAGCGAAAGCAAATTCATTTGCGAGTGTGTTCATTTGCCCACCACGATGAAACTATTTTACTGAAACAATTCATCAACCTCATAAATAAGCACACTAAAAACTTACAACTCTGTGCACACAATGGTAAGGAATTTGATTTTCCGTACTTATGCAGAAGAATGCTGATTAACGGCTTGCCAATCCCCGCACCATTACAAATAGCTGGCAAGAAACCTTGGGAAATTCATCATTTAGATACTATGGAACTTTGGAAATTCGGTGATTATAAAAACTACACTTCTTTAAATTTACTAGCTGCGATATTTGATTTGCCCACTCCTAAAAATGATATCGATGGCAGTCAGGTTAAGGAAATCTATTACCAACAAAAAGATTTAACTCGAATTGCTAAATATTGCCAGAATGATGTAATTACTACTGCACAATTGTTGTTACGCTTTAAAGGATTGCCAATAATTACGCAAGAAAATATTACTTTAGTGAAGTAATGATAAAATGAAACACATAGGCACATAAGTTTCAAAATCGATAGCATTTTTCAAATTCATCAATTTTTAATGAATTTCAATTTAAAAAACGTAATGCTATGTGTCTATATGGTTAAATCCGCTTGATAAATGCTTAAAGTAAAAGACCTTGCCGTAAAATTTTATAACCAAGAAGACAAAGTTTGGCTAGAAACTGTTCACAAAGTAAGTTTTAATCTCGGAAGAGGTAAAGTTTTGGGCATTGTTGGCGAATCTGGCTCAGGCAAATCGGTGACTTCATTCTCTATTATGCGTTTGCACGACAGTAAGCACACCCAGATAGATGGAGAAATTAACCTAGACACTATCGACTTACTCAGTTTAAGCGACCAAGAAATCAGGAAATATCGTGGCAACAAAATCGCCATGATTTTTCAGGAACCAATGACTTCACTAAACCCAGTTTTTACCTGTGGCGAACAAGTTAGGGAAGCCATTATGTTGCACCAACAGGTGGATAAACAAACTGCCAAGGCGCAAACCATCGCTTTGTTTAAGGAAGTGCAACTGCCTCGTCCTGAGAATATTTTTGAAAGCTACCCGCACCAACTTTCTGGCGGGCAAAAGCAACGGGTAATGATTGCCATGGCTTTAAGCTGTAACCCCGAATTATTAATTGCCGATGAACCAACAACGGCATTAGATGTAACTGTTCAAAAAACTATTTTACAGTTGTTATCGCGTCTAAAAACCGAACGTAATATGGCCATGATCTTCATTTCCCATGATTTGGGATTGATGAGTGAAATTGCCGATGAACTTTTGGTAATGTACAAAGGCGATATCGTAGAACAAGGAAAAGCAGAACAACTATTCGAAAACCCGCAACATCCGTATACAAAAGGTTTATTAGCTTGTAGGCCATCGCCAAAAAGATTACTCAAAAAGTTGCCTACCGTAGCCGACTTTCTTAACGAAGATAAGGAGGTAGGTTTGCAGCATCTTTTAGCTAAAAACGCTTTTACACAGGAAGAAGTAAACCAACGAAGAGCAAAACTCTACAACCAGGCTCCTATATTAAAAGTCGAGAACTTATGCACCTGGTACCCGATCAAAAAAGGTTTGTTTGGTAAAACACATGATTATGTAAAAGCAGTTGACCAGGTTTCTTTTGAAGTTTTCCCTGGAGAAACCTTAGGCTTGGTTGGCGAATCGGGCTGTGGAAAAACCACTTTAGGAAGAACAATTTTACGTTTAGTAGAACCTACTTCTGGTCAGTTAATTTTTGATGGTAGGGATATCACCCACTTAAACAAAAAAGAACTCAGGAAATTACGCAGAGACGTTCAAATTATTTTCCAAGATCCCTACTCTTCATTAAACCCGAAAATCACCGTTGGGCAATCAATTATGGAGCCTCTAGTGGTACATAACATCCATGCCAATGACGCGGAACGAAAAGCGCACGTAATAGAACTTTTAGAAAAGGTAAACCTAGGTGCAGAACACTTCAACCGTTATCCGCACGAGTTTTCTGGCGGACAGAGGCAGCGTATCGTAATTGCACGTGCTTTGGCGCTTCAACCAAAATTCATCATCTGCGACGAATCCGTTTCGGCATTAGATGTTTCGGTACAAGCACAGGTTTTAAACCTGTTAAGAGATTTGCAGGAAGAATTTGGATTGACCTACATTTTTATATCCCATGATTTGGCCGTGGTAAAACACATCTCCGATAGGATGATTATCATGAATAAGGGAAAAATAGAAGAACAAGGTTTCCCTGAGGAAATCTATGAAAAACCAAAAGCAGCTTATACCCAAAAATTAATAGACGCCATACCAGGAAATTTCTAACAACAAAAACGGGGAATTGATTACTCAAAAAAAGAGTAATCACACCTTAAAAATCCCCAATTCCACAACTTATAGTTTTACAAAAACACCTCAAACACTATTGTAAGACCATTTTTCGCATTTACTCCTTTTTGGTATAATTTTTCGATATAGAAAATAAATTAAACTAAAAAAAGATGTTAAGAAACAAGTATTTATTAGTTGCAGCGCTTTTGTTATCAGCAACTATTTACTCTTGTAAAAAAGAAACACAAGAAGTTGTGCAAGAAGATGAAGCTGCGAAAATCATTAAAATTGATAACACTACCTCTTCAAACCGCGTAGATTTAACTAACGAAGGTGTAACCTTGAACTTTCAAGCTGAAACCGAGACCAACGCATTCGGAAAAACTACCGAGGCAACTGCTACAGCATTTCCTTTTCAATTAGTTTATAAAGGAAAAATTGAGCCTCAATTGGGTGTAAATAACAATCCTTTAAGTGCTTTAGAAGTTTCTGCTTATGGCAACAACTACGCTATTGCCTATCAAACTCCAGGCGCTGCTTATGGCGGCGGTGTAGATGTTATCCAAATCCAATCTGGCGTCCCTCAGTTAGTTTCTTCGGTTAGTACTCCAGATGCAGACATTACTTGTATCAACAACGGTGGCGGTCGTTTGTATCTAGGTATGGATTTAAAAACTTACGAAAGCTACAAATATCCAGCTCCTGCTGTAGTTGGCATCGTGAAAACCAATGGAGGCAGTTTATCAGAGCCTCAAGCAGTAGGTTTAGAAGGTTATTCAACAAAAGACGTAAAATACAACGAATATAACGGTAAATTATATGCTGCCTCTTCTTCAAATGGTGGTATCAGCGTAATTTCTTTCAACGGGCAAAAAGCTAGCAGAACAGCCTTTCAACCCTACGGAGGATCGAGATCTATCGCTATTTCTAACCGCGATATCATCGCTACCAACGGTTACAGCTATGCTACTTTTGATGCAAATACTGCTGCAGAAACTAATTACAAACATTGGCCAATTCCTAGTAACAGCGTTGGCATTGGATCTGTAGCTTCTCTAACTAATGGAAACTTCTTATTCGGTAACAACTACTATTTAATTCACGTAGACAAAACTACCAATGCATTGTTAGATCAGGTAGATGTTGGTGGATGGGTAAATTCGATTTCTATCGTAGCAGATAAAATATACGTTTCTACTGGCAACAGCTTAGTAGTAGCACAAATTGAAAACAATAAAATCAAAGTAATTGCTAAAACACACTTCCAAAGTACATTTGGTGGCAATTTTAATGTAATTAGCTCTAGAATTGCAGGCAGCTATGTATTTGTAGCTTGCGGAAGTAGAGGAACTTATGTTTTCAATCTTAAAAAATCTTAACAGATAATTGGTAATTTTTTTTGAAGGAGTCTCGAATTTATTCGGGGCTCTTTTTGCGTTTAGGCATTGATGATAAAAGCATTTATTTGCCTTAAAAAACACATTCCTATGCCAACATTTGTTATCTTCGGTACAATTGCAAAACAATTATGGCAAAAAATAAGAACGCACAATTCAAACTAGTTCTCACTCAGTTAATAAGCGATGTTTTTGACAAAAACAAGAACATTGCACTTAACCATAAGCAGGTAGCTAGCCGTTTAAACTTAGATGATAAGGCATCTATAGATACAATACTTGAAGTTCTCATTGAACAGACCGAAAAAGGTTTATTTGTTAGACCAGAACGAGGTAAGTTCAAAATGAAGGACCTAAAAACCTTTGTAACTGGTACGGTTGATATGACCGCAGACGGCTCTGCATTTATTGTGCCTGATGATGAGTTTGAGAAGGATATTTTTGTTGCGCCACGAAAGTTAAAAAACGCATTACATGGCGACAAGGTGAAGGTTTATGTTTTCGCCAAGAAAAAAAGCGGTAGAAAGAACGAGGGCGAGATTGTAGAAATCATTAAAAGAGCAAAAACAGATTTTATAGGCGTAGCCAAAGTATCTGAACGTTTTGCCTTTGTAATTCCTGATGACCGAAAAATGTTGCATGATATTTTTGTACCGCTCGGCGATTTAAACGGCGCTAAAAATGGTCAGAAAGTGCAGGTGGCATTGGAAGATTGGCCAGAAGGCGCAAAAAATCCAATCGGAAAAATTATACATATTTTAGGCGAGCAGGGTGAAAACGACACCGAAATGAATGCCATTTTAGCCGAATATGGTTTTCCGTTGAGTTTTCCATCTGAAGTTGAAAAAGAAGCCAACGCCATTCCAGAGCAAATTAGCGAAGAAGATATCAAAGGACGTAGGGATTTTAGAGATACTGTTACTTTCACTATTGATCCAATAGACGCTAAAGATTTTGATGATGCTATTTCCTTCAAAAAACTGGACAATGGTCATTACGAAATTGGTGTCCACATTGCAGATGTTTCCCATTACGTAACCCCAAATAGCAGCTTAGATAAAGAAGCAGAACATAGAGCCACTTCCGTTTATTTAGTTGATAGAGTGATCCCAATGTTGCCAGAGCGATTAAGTAATGGTGTTTGTTCACTTCGCCCTAATGAAGATAAGTTGTGTTTTGCAGCTGTTTTTGAAATGGATGATGACGCAAATATCCACAATCAATGGTTTGGTCGTACGGTAATCCACTCAAACAGACGTTTTACCTACGAAGAAGCGCAGGAAGTAATAGAAAACAAAGCCGGCGATTATACAGAAGAAATCCTAAAGCTTAATGAGATAGCTTACGTATTAAGAGATGCTAAGTTTAAAAACGGCGCTATCAGCTTCGAGAGTACTGAAGTTAAATTCAAATTGGATGATTTCGGTAAGCCAATTGGCGTATATGTGAAAGAACGTAAAGACGCACACAAGCTCATCGAAGATTTCATGCTTTTAGCTAACAAAAAGGTAGCTGAATTTATTGCGAAAAAAGGAAAAGGCAAGCAGAAATACACGTTTGTTTATCGTTCGCACGATTCGCCAAACATGGAAAATTTGACCAGTTTCGCCACTTTTGCTTCTCGCTTTGGTTATAAAATCGATACCAAATCTGATAAGGCCATTGCCAAGTCCCTAAATTATTTAATGGCAGATGTAGAGGGCAAAAAAGAACAGAATATCCTTACTTCTTTGGCCATCCGTTCTATGGCAAAAGCAATATATACTACGAAGAAAACAAGCCATTACGGCTTAGCATTCGATTACTATACACACTTCACCTCTCCTATCCGTCGTTACCCCGATGTAATGGTACATCGCCTTCTAGCGCTTTACCTTGATGGTGGCAAATCGGCCAATGCCGAGGAATATGAAGCAGCAAGTGTACACTCCTCTGCAATGGAAAAACGTGCTGCAGATGCAGAAAGAGCTTCGGTGAAATATAAACAGGCAGAATATTTAGAAAACAATATTGGTTCTGTTTACACCGGCATAATTTCTGGCGTTACCGAATGGGGAATGTATGTAGAAATTGAAGAGAATAAGTGTGAAGGAATGATACGTCTACGTGATATCAGTGATGATTTTTATGTACTTGATGAAAAAAATTACTGTATTATTGGGCAGCGTAAAAAACGTAAATATCAACTTGGAGATGAAGTGCAGATTAAGGTGAAGAAGGTTGATTTATCTAAACGTCAGATAGATTTTTCATTGGTACAGGATTAAGCCCCTCCGTAATCTCACCAAACAGATGGACTTACGCAACAACCTTCCAAAGAACGAACTCTCTACCTACAGGGGAGAGATCCCAATTCATCCTAGCGTGTGGACACAAATATTAGCAAATGCCATTTTCCTCCCCCTGCCCCCTCGGAGAGGGGGATATGCAAAATGCTTAAGCGCTACGTGTCCCCCTTTGGAGGGGGATTCAAGGGGGAGGAATGAGATGTATCCACACGATAGGATTTATTGGGAGAGAGGGGCTAATTTAACAACAATAAAACAACACAACAATTCAACATCTATAATGCGCCATTACTTTCTATTTCTTTTACTGATGACATGCACAGTTGCAAAGGCTCAAACCATACAAGGTAAAATTGTAGATGAAACTACGGGAGAAGCAATTCCGTTTGTCTCTATTGGCATTGTAGGTACGAACATTAGTACTGTTACTAATGATGCAGGTGAGTTTATACTTAAAGGTCTTAATCTACCTGCTAAATTAAGGTATAGTCACGTCAGCTATTTGTTGCTAGAAAACGAAATAAACGCTGCCAATAATTTATTCGTTAAACTAAAACCTGCCGCTATTAATCTTAAAACAGTCGTAGTCGATCCTTATCGTGGACAAAGATTGGTGAAAGCAGCATTGGAAAAAGCTACTCAATTTCAAAAGGAAAGTTTCCATGGCAACGCTTTTTACAGACAATTGACCTCTATTAATGGCAAACCAAGCCAGATTTACGAGCTATTTTATGATCTTGAATTTAATGTTTCTAAAGTTAAAGGTTGGTTAGCGAAACAGAGCAGATTTGCCGAACTTAACGAAGGCGTTTCCTTCTCTATGAGCAATCAATCGTACCTAACTTTTGCGCTAGCTGGCTATTTATTCGAAGATCGAAAATCGGGAAAGTTTGTCACACTAAAAAGCCTCAAAGATTTTGAAATCACCATCGAAAAATATATAGAACAAAAAGAGCAGGATATTGCTGTAGTGTCTTGTAAATACAAAGGTAGCAAGAAGCATTTCTACATTAACTCTACCTATTACATTGGTGTAGAAGATACTAATGTTTACCGATTGGAAAACAGCATTTTCAACTTACCCATGACCATTAATGTGACCTCCAAAATACCACCTGCAGGCACCACAATAGCAACATTTAATGGCGCCAAAACCGATATTCCTATTTTAGAAAGCATATCCTCAAAATTATATCTTAACTTAAATATTAGAGGCAGAGCGCTAAATCCTGTTATTAGCTCTATGCTAACGGTATTCCAGTTAGATAAAAATTTGAAAACTCAAAAATTTACTGAATTAAATAGAAAAGTACAAGACAAAGCCATAATCGAATCGATTGCTTATCAACCAGATTTTTGGAAAGATAATCCTATTGTAAAGCAAACCGCTTTAGAAGATTCTTTCATTAAAATGATGGAAAGCAAATCTGCATTTGGCACTATGATAGATCCATAATAATGCATAACCCTACAGAATTACAAAAATTGATCGAAAATGCTATCCCAAAAATAGCATACCCTGCAAATCCAGCGAATTTATACGAGCCTATAAAATACATTATGAGTTTAGGTGGTAAAAGAATTAGACCTGTAATGGTTTTAATGGCTACCGAACTTTTTACCGACGAAGTTACCAAAGCACTTGATGTAGCCTTGGCTATTGAAACTTTCCACAACTTCACTTTAGTTCATGATGATATTATGGACAATGCTCCTTTACGCAGAGGCAAGCAAACCGTACACGAAAAGTGGGGCGTTAACAATGCCATTTTAAGTGGCGATGTGATGATGGTAGAGTCTAATAAACACCTTTCTAAAGTTGATATCGGCGTTTTAAAACCTGTGCTAGATACCTTTAATCAAACTGCACAAGGGGTTTGCGAAGGGCAGCAATTAGATATGGAATTTGAAACCAGAGATGATGTAAGTATTGAAGAATACATTGAAATGATTAGGCTTAAAACTGCCGTACTACTAGGCGGTGCTATGAAATTAGGCGCCATTGTTGGCGGGGCCGATGAGAAAAACGCGGAATTACTTTATCAATTCGGAGAAAACTTGGGTGTGGCTTTTCAACTGCAAGATGATATTTTAGATGTGTATGGAGATCCAGAAAAATTTGGAAAGCAGGTTGGTGGAGATATCATCGCCAACAAAAAAACATTTCTACATTTAAAGGCAAAAGCACTAATTGAGCCTACAGAAACTGATATCCTTTTAGGCGAACACGAAAGTGCTACCCAAAAGGTTGAGGCTGTAACTGCTCTTTACAACAACTACAACATCAAGGAATTGGCTCAAACACAAATGAAACAGTACCTTGCTAAAGCATACCAGGGGCTTGATATGCTAGAAGTTGTAGAGAACAGAAAAACTTACTTGCGTGAGTTGACTAAGCAAATTATGGAGCGAGAAAATTAGCATATAAATTTTCTTCTGGCAAAGATTAGTCATTAAAAAATGATTATAATTGAGTTATGAAGAAAACTGTCTATTTTTTATCGATCTCACTTTTATTCTGCTTCACGACAAACGCTCAAAATAGCTTTAAAAGTGCATGGGAAAGCTTCCTCAAAAATGATACAGAAGCTGCCAAAAAAGAATTTGAGGAGCTGAGCAAACGGCCCGAGTTCGCAAACGATGCCTATTTATCTTTGAGCTTGCTCGCCGAATTGGAGCAAAAAAATGATGATGCATTTAACTATTTCCAGAAATTTTACCTGAACAGCAAAAATGCAGAACCTTATCTTTCTGCATTGTGGCGTAGCCCAGCGGTAAACAGTAGCTACAGTAAAATTACACCTGCTGCATTAGCATTAATGAATGAAATCGTGAAAAACAAAGCTTACGATGGTTCACTTAACGCAATGGCATATTCGGTAATTGGAAAACATTACAAAAGCGTTAAAAAACTAGCTGATGCCGAAAAAGCATTTGCTCAAATAGGCAGCGTAGACAATTGGTTAGTTACAAGTACTTTCGAAAACATCTCAACTAGCGGTTTCGATAAAATACATGCTCCGCTAAACAATCCACAAATGGATGCAGTATTCATAGGCAAAAAGAACATCAATTTTGGATGGAGAAAAGTGCCGCACCTTAAACGTGATAAATGGTTCGATTTTACTTTCTATGACGATGCTTACAATGCAATCGTATTTGCACAAAGCTTCGTTAATGCCCCAACCGATATAGAAGGTCAGCTTAGAATTGGTGTTTCTGGCTCGGTAAAAGTTTGGGTAAACGACCAGCTGATTATTACCGAAGCAGAAGAACGCAACAACGACTTAGACGCTTACATTTCTACTGTAAAACTTAACAAAGGGAACAACAGAATTTTAGTACAAATTGGAGAGAGTTACGCAAATAACTCAAATTTCCTGATAAGAATAACTGATGCTAACGGTTATCCAATTCCGGGTATCACCAACTTAGATGAATATCAGCCCTACCAAAAAGAGGGTAGCTTCAAAGCAGTGGGCATTACACCAAAATCGTATGCATATTTCAAAAACCTTGTCGCTTCAGATACTTCTAACTATCTAAATCAATTATTATTAGCTAAATTATATCTAAGAGATGATTTTGTATTTGAACCGAGAATTATCTTAGAAAAATTAAAGCAAAAGTTCCCTGAAAGCACTTTTATAAACACCTTGATGATTGCCTTGCATTCGAAGGAAGATAACCGTACTGGCGTAGAAACTCTACAAGAACAAATCAAAACTGCAGACCCTAAAAGTACACAAGCCCTAAAATTAGCTTACAGCGAATTTTACAACCAAGAAAACTATGATAAAGCAGAAGAAATAGCAAGCGAATTAGAAAAGAGATTTGGAGAAGATGAAGACGTAATTGCAAAAAAAATAGCTTTATCTGGAAAAAGAAATGAGCAAGACAAAATTATTGGATTAGTAGAAAAAGCCTATAAAAGATGGCCACAAAACAGAAACTTCTCATACATCAAATATATATTAGAGAAAGAAATCAAAAAAAGTTCTCAGGCCGAGGGCATACTTACCAAGTATCTAAATGAAAATGAAGATTACGAATACGCTACTATTTTAGCCAACACTTATTTTAACAAGGGAAATAGCAAAGGCGGTTTCGACATCTATTTAGAAAAGCTTAAACTAGATCCGGGGAGTACTGGTATCTATAGTGATTTAAGCAGTAAATACTATACGCTACAAAAGTATGACAAGGCAGAAGAATACATTAATAAGGCCATTGCATTAGCCCCCTACATTGCTTCGTACTACAAAACCTTAGGTACAATTCACGAAGCTCGCAAAGAAAATACCAAGGCAGAAGAAGCTTATAAAAAATCGCTCAGCATTAACCCAAATAATTACGAAGCGATTGAGCAGTTACGCAGATTGAAGAAAAACAAAGATGTATTCAGCTATTTTGAGCAACCAAATGTAGCAGCGCAAATTAAAAGTGCACCCAAAGCAGCCGATTATCCAGATGACCATTCTATTATTCTGAATGAA
Source organism: Pedobacter sp. (assembly GCF_031119335.1). Classification (GTDB taxonomy): domain Bacteria; phylum Bacteroidota; class Bacteroidia; order Sphingobacteriales; family Sphingobacteriaceae; genus Pedobacter. Next base: position 231,999 of record NZ_JAVHXT010000001.1, on the reverse strand, counting down.
GAAGTACAAACTGTGGTTTATGAAAATGGCGGCTCAGAAGAAAAACATTTCTTAACATCCAAAGTATTCACAGCTAAAGGCTTGGAAACTTACAAACAGTACAATATCTCTTACAACAGCGACCAAACTTTAATTGTAGAAGCAGCCGAAACTATTAAGTCAAATGGTACTAAAACCCCAGCAGAGCAAAATGATAACCAACTAGTATTTACCAATTTAGAAGTTGGAGACGTGATTAATATACGTTACAAGCTAAGAAATTATAATGTTGGCAGTCTTACTTCACACTTTTGGACATCCTTTTACTTTTCTCACGGTAGCCGATATATCAACCATAAGTATTCGCTATTAATAAGTAAGAATAAAAAATTTAACCATAAATTTTCACTTGAAGATATACCAGCTAAAAAAGTAGATGCCGACGAATTTGATCTTTACAAATGGGAAGCAACTAATACAGCAGGTATGATCTACGAAGACAAAATGCCGCCGCTTGACGATGTTGCTAATATCTTATACATCTCTACCATACCAGATTGGCAATTTGTTTCTAATTGGTATAATAACTTAGCAACCGCAAAGGCAAGAAGTAGCTATGAAATTAGAACATTAACAGACGAACTATTTGCAGGGCAGAAGCCTACAGAACTGCAGAAAGTTAAAAAGATTTTCCAATACATTACCCAAAATATTTCTTACAGCTCTGTATCATTTAGGCAAAGTGGAATTGTTCCACAGTCGCCGGCTACAGTAATAAATTCACGAATTGGCGATTGTAAAGATGTTTCTACGTTATTTGTTGCCATGTGTAAACAAGTAGGTGTAGATGCAGAGCTAGTACTGGTAAAAACTAGAGATAACGGACAGAACACCTTATTACTACCTAGTATCGATTTTAACCATTGCATTGCCAAGGCTAACATTGGAGGTACTGAACATTATATAGAACTTACCTCTAACGTTTTACCTTTTTCTTCATTCAGTAACGACGATTTAGGCGCTTCTATTTTACCAATTAACGCAACTAGTAACCAACTCATTAAATTGCGACCAAAAAACCGAGTACAAAATCGGATGAGCTACATTACTAAAGTAGCTATCAAAGGAGCCGATATGCATTTAACAGAAACTAATTTCTGCACAGGTTCTATGGCCAGCTACATTCGTTATAGCTTTAAAGATCTTTCTCCGAAAGACCAATTGAAGAAAATGAAAGACGAAATAAGTGGAAAATACCCTGATAACGAAGCCATTTCTTTAAGTTTCGAGAATTTAGATCCTAAAACTTCGGTTTCAGACACCTTAAGAGCATCTTCTACTTATAATATCTTAAAAGTATGTAAACCAGTGGCAGGTATGAATATCTTTGCTCTCCCTTGGACAACAGCGGTTGCGCCATCGTCTTTAACGGTAACCGAGCCTAGACATTTTGGTATAGATCTTACCCAATTATTTTGGTCTGACTCTAATGATGAGCAAATTGAACTTACTTTACCAGAAGGCAAAAAATTAATGGAAACTGTTAAGCCACTTACTATCGACAATGAGTTTTTCAGCTATAGATTAAACAGTCAGCCAAAAGGAAACACAATTATTATTAAACGTGAAATGACCTTTAAAAAAGACTTTGTAGCAAAAGAAAAAGTAAGCGAGTTTAATGCTCTTTACAAACAGGTTATAGAGGCTGACAATCAACAATTGGCCTATAAATAATAGAAATCCCCATAAGAAAATGGTTGGAAGGACCTTCCACCCGTTTTCTTTTCTAAGCTTCAACTGCTCTTCTTAACAAATCGTTATTTAGACGCTCTATCTAAAGCTTAAGGACATTATAACTTGTTTTTATTTACAGCAAATGCAAGTCCGTACACTAAAGAAGAACTTTGAGCCAAATAATTAATTAAGCACCAAATTTATTTATAAACCTGAGTTCGATTATTATTTGTGTGTTTTCCACTATTAAATAGGCGTTTTAGCTTATGGTTGTCGTCACCCTGACCACGAAGTAGCTGCAAAGCAAATTTATTTCAGGGTCGGTTATACACAAAACTGATGCTGAAATAAATTCAGCATGAGGTTACGCCTAGGCATAGCGAAGGCAAAGCAATATTTTCATTGAAATAATAATCGAACTCAGGTTATTAAATCTCTCGCTAAGATAAATAGCTCAATCTTTTAGCTTGTAACCTGTTATTTCGACCGCAGCAAAGCGAGTGGAAAACTGAAAGAAAGTGTAGCTAAATTTTTGAAGAGCAAAAAAACCTACCAGTATTTTCAATCATTAGATCACAAAAAAAGCCCTGAGAAATTCTCAGGGCTTTTGAATGTAATGGAATTACAAATATTATTCTGCAGAATCAGCAGCAGGTGCTTCTTCAACTTTAGCAGCCTTTTTAGCTGGTGCTTTTTCTGCTTTCTCAGCAGTTTCTGCTTTTGGAGCTGCAGCTTTCTTAGGAGCAGCAGTTTTTTTAGCTTCAGCTTTAGGAGCAGCTTCTTTCTTAGCAGGAGCAGCATCTTCTACTACAGCTGGTAATACAGAAACGTATGATTTATTATCTCTTTTCTTTTTGAAAGTAACAATACCTGGTACCAAAGCAAATAAAGTATGGTCTTTACCAATGCCAACACCTTTATCTGGGTGGTGTTTTGTACCACGCTGACGAACGATGATGTTACCAGCGATAGCCTCTTGACCACCAAAAATTTTAATACCTAGACGTTTACTATGCGACTCGCGACCGTTTTTTGAACTACCGGCTCCCTTCTTATGTGCCATGTTTTTATCTTTTAAACAATTAGCAAAAAGCTAATCATTGAATTTGCAAATAATTTTAACTACAGAGTGATACTCTCAATCTGGATTTTCGTGAATGACTGGCGGTGACCATTTTTCTTTTTGTAACCTTTTCTACGTTTCTTTTTGAAAACGATTACTTTATCACCTTTTAAATGAGACACGATTTTAGCCGCAACCTTAGCTCCTTTAACCGCAGGCGCACCTACAGAAATTTTACCACCATTGTCAACCAACAATACATTGTCAAATTCAATACTAGCGCCTTCATCTCCTTGTAAACGGTGTACAAAAAGGTGCTGGTCTTTTGCAACTTTAAATTGTTGCCCTGCTATATTTACTATTGCGTACATTGTTAAATAATTATTTTATTTCTATTTATTTTTATTCGAGGTGCAAATATAGAACTTTTAATTCTCAAACACAATAGCGTGCAGAAAATATTTCATTACGTATTTTGGTTAATTGTTGAAATCGGTTAATTGGTTAACTGTTCATTGGTTCATTGGTCATTGATTCATTAGGTTGGCGGCTAATTTTTGATAATTGATGATTTGTGATTTTTCAAGAAATCAGTACCTCCCCTGCGTAGCTAAGTGTAGCCCCGCTGTACGCTGTAATCTTTTTTGTGTTCTCCAACCGTCATTTCGAACGCAGAGAGAAATCTGTTTGATAGCTGCTTTTAACTTAGAGATTTCTCTCTGCGTTCGAAATGACGCAACAAAAAAGTATTCCGTTCCCATCGGGTTTAAATGCAGATGCTGTGCACAGGTTTTTGTTACCTAAACCCGATTGAGCGGATTAGCCCGTAGCGATTTAGCGTAAGCGCAACGTAGCGAAGGCTATGAGCGAAAGCGGGACTAGCCCAACCCATGCTGCAGTAATTCGCTTTCGAAAAAATAATAAACGTTTGCATTATTACGAAATATTCGTAGATTTACGAAAAACATAAAATAATGAAAAAGAACATTTTAGCTTTAATTGGTATTTGTTTATGTACAATATCTTTTGCGCAACAGCCAGAATTGGCCGTAGCCAAAGCAAGGTATAATTTCTCTCATGTGATAGACACCAACAAAAAAGACAAGCCTTGGGTAGAAGAAATGGTACTCATTATTGGCAAAAACGCCACACTTTACACGAGTAATGTTAGACTTAACCAATTAATTAATTTTAAAAAACACGTTGCCGAGCAAATAAAGAACAATGGTGGCACACTGAATGGCGCTACGATAACATCTAACAGAAAACAACAAACTATAGAAACGGAGTACTACACCTTTAACAAAGAAAATAAGTTGATTACTGCCGAAAAATTAATGCACGACTATACGGTAGAAGAAGAAATACCCAAAATTGATTGGAAGATTGAACGCGATACCATGAGTTTCTCTGGACTAAAATGTCAAAAAGCAACCGCTACATTTAAAGGAAGAAATTGGATTGCCTGGTTTGCTCCAGAACTGCCATTTGCTAATGGACCGTGGAAATTAAATGGTTTACCGGGATTAATTATTGATGCCTACGATGAAAAAAAAGAAGTACAATTTCAGTTTGCCGGCTTTGAGGCTGTAACGGTAAAAGCGGTTGATCAAACAAATAGTACCGAAGATGAAAAGACACTAGCGACAGAGATGATGGGTAACGAAATAAGAATACCTGCTAAAGCATTAAAGGTAAGTAAAGAGGAATTAAACCGACTTAAGAAGGCCAAGAACGAAGATCCTTATGGTTTCGCCAAAGCGCAGCTTACAGGTACACCGATGGAAGGTCTTTTAAATATTGCAAAGCAATTTCCGGCTTTAAAAACTCCAACGCCTGTTGCAATGATTTTTAACAATCCAATAGAATTAAAATAACTCTTAATCATTTACCATGAAAATCTTTATTAACACAATATGCCTGTGCTTACTAACAACTGGCTTATTTGCTCAAAGGGCTGATACTGTTATTGCCAGAGCGTACTACGCCTACACTAACCAAGCAGACACTACTATTAGAAAACCTGTTAAAACACAACAGATGGCGCTTTTTATGGGTAAAAACGTATCTTTCTACACCAGTATAGACAGAATAAAACATCACATATCTGTAGAAAGAGCTCTACTTAATAATAATAATTCTAATGGAAAGCCAACTGTTTTTAAGATTGACCAAAAGGCCACAGATTGGATGCATAATTTCAGCTATTTCAACTTTGGTAATGAAAATAAATTTCATACCAAGGCAAGTATTACTCAATTTAATTATCTGTACGAAGAAGAAAAGCCGCTAATTAATTGGAAAATAGCGAAAGACAAACTAACAATTAATGGACTAAAATGCGAAAAAGCTATTGCGCTAATCGACGGAAATTTATGGACAGCTTGGTTTGCTAGCAGTATACCTTTTCCTTTTGGTCCAGAAAAATTAAATGGTTTACCGGGGCTTATCCTAGAAGCTTCTACAGAGAACAAGCAGATCAGTATTAAGTTTGTTGGTTTAGAAAATGCTAAATATGGTGATTTTTACCGCGAGAATGATGCTAAAAAAGATAATACGAACACCTTAGGAACCATTAGTCCGATTGACTACTTTATGGGATTTGATGCTGCTAATGCTTATTTCGATAATATTATAAAATTGCCTTCGAACGCTATAAAAACTACAAAAGAGAAATTTAAAAGATTGGAAGAAGCTTATAAACAAGATCCAAAAGGATTTATGAAAGCACAATATAGACAATAAAAGAAAGTTAAATTTTGTTAAATCATATTCCTATCTACGAATATTTCGTAGCTTTACGAAAACTTAATTATAACACATGAAGATTTTAAAACTTACATTAATTGCGGCTGCCATAAGTAATTCGGCTTTCGCTCAAAATGCTGATAAGGCTTTAGCTAGGGTGAGATATACACTTTCACACATGCGAGATACTACTCAAAGAAATGATTTCTACACCGAGAACATGCTTTTGGTGATTGGTAAAAACGCTTCGGTGTTTACGAGTTACGATAAAATCAACAGAGATATGGAAATCCGCAAATCTCTTGAAGAGCAGATTAGAAATCAAGCTGGCGGACCTACTGCCATCAATATTAATAGAACTTCATCTAAGCCAGTAACTCAAGTAGATTACTTCTATTTTGCTAACGAGAACAAATTTTTCACCAAAGAACGTGTGATTAGTAATTATTTAATCGAAGAAAAGGCACCTTCAATTAATTGGAAAATCAGCAAAGACACCGCTAGTTTCTCAGGTGTAAAATGCCAAAAAGCAACTACTTACTTTAAAGGTAGAAACTGGATTGCCTGGTTTGCACCAGATTTAGCTTTCCAAAGCGGTCCGTGGAAATTGAATGGTTTACCGGGCTTAATTATAGAAGCTCATGATGAAAAAAACGAAGTGAAATTCCAATTTGCTGGTATTGATAAAGTAACAGAAGAAGACAAACCTAAAGAAGCCGACCAAACTGTTACGCTACCAAATGGAACAACAGGTACATTTAAGTTAAGAGGAATGGACGGTGACACTTACTTAGGCGGTGAAATTAAACTACCTACCGATGCAATTAAAACATCGCAGAAAGAGATTGACAAACTGAAAGAAGCTAGAGATAAAGACCCGATTGGGTTTGCAAATGCGCAAATGGCAGGAAGAAACATGGGTGCAAATGTAAAAACTAGCACCAGCTTTGTAGCTGGCCCTGGGGGTGCGAAAAAGTTTGTGTTGAACAATCCTATTGAACTTCCAGAGAAGAAAAAATAAAACCAAACCAAACAAACTATTTTCGGCTTGTCAGCAAACCTGGCAGGCCTTCATCTAACACACATTCTGATGAAAAAGGTATTATTTATGCTCATCGTAATGAGCGTTAGTACTGTTGCTGCTTTTTCCCAAAAGCAAATTAAGGGCAAGGTTAAAGACATAAAAGCTAAGCCGCTTCCTTCTGTCATGGTTAGTTTAAAAGACAAAGAAGGAAGCACGCTTGGTTTCTCTAGAACAAACGAAAAAGGAGATTTTGTAATTAATACTGACGAAACCTCGAACGACTTGATACTAGATTTCAGCATTTTAGGTTTTGAAAAAAAAAGCATCAAACTAGCAGATTTTAACAATAGCGGCGAAATTGTTTTAGCCGAAAGTGAAATTAGTCTGAAAACAGTGGAAGTTAAAAATCGCCCTAGATTAAGCTCAAACGGAGATACGTTGAACTACAAAACTTCAGACTTTGCCGATAAACAAGACCGCAACATTGGCGATGTTTTAAGAAAAATGCCTGGAATTGAAGTTGCAGAGAACGGAAAAATTAGCTACAATGGCAAGAACATTTCTAACATGTATATTGATGGAGATAATTTACTGGAAGACAAATACGGTATTGGCACAAAAGCTATCCCCCATGGTGCGGTAGACAAAGTGCAGGTAATAGAGAAAGACCAGCCGATTAAAATGCTGCAAAAAAACAACACCAGTGATGATGTAGCTTTAAACCTAGTGATTAAAGACGAAGCAAAGCTAAAGGTGATGGGCGAAGTTAAAGCTGGTTTGGGAACTCCAGAACGTTTTGACGGTAATGTAAATGCCATGCTCTTTAATAAAAAAGTGAAGTTTCTGAACAACCTAAAAGGCAATAACATTGGTATAGACCCTGGACTAGACCTCATGGCTTTTAATCCTATCGCAAATGACAACTCTAAACCGGGCAATTTACTTTCTGCTGGTGCAGCTGGCGTACCAAATTTACCGCAAAGCCGCTCGTTGTTTAACAAAGCTGGTCAAGCTAATTTGAACAACCTTTTCAAGTTTAACAATGACTTACAGTTAAGGGCTAATGTTTCTTATCTGTACGATGAGCGCAGGCAAATCTATTTTAAATCATCAGAAACCCGCTTAGCTGGCCAAACAATTAACTACCAAGAAAATCAGGATAATTTCTTAAATCCACAAAAATTACGAGGTCAGTTTACCTTAAACGGCAATACAGATGGTTACTATTTTAATAATGTTTTTGTTGCTGAGTATAATCCTACTCGTACCAATTCTAATGTATTTATCAATGGCATAGGTGCTTTCCAATCGCTAAGGCAAGATATGTTCACCTTATCGAACGATTTAGGCTATCGCAAAAAACTGAAATCGGGGAATATGCTTCATCTGTCTTCGTCGCTTAGCAGAACAACACAGCCAGAGTATTTAGATATTAAACCCGGTTTAAATGAGGAAATCCTAAACAATGGTACGCCTTATGCCAGTTTAAACCAATATTTAGATTTGCCAACGCTTTATACCAACAACTTTGCTTCGATGGCATTCCCTTCAGGTAAATTTGTGCAGACATATAGGGCAGGCTTTTTGGTACAGCACCAAAATCTAAGCTCAGATTTAACGAAAATGCAAACTAATGGCAACAGTGAGCTTGCAGCACCAGGCACACTGAACGATTTGAATTGGTTAAGATCTAGGGTTTATCTAGAAAACATTTACGAATACACTACCGATAAAATTACTGCCGCCGTTAGAGTTCCTGTGAGTTATAACAACATTAGTTATGATGATGCAAACCACAGCGTAGATAAAAACTTGGAGCGTTTCTTTATCAATCCATCGGTTAATTTCAAATACCAAACCAGTCCAGAAAATTATGTAAGTGCAGCTTATATCTTTAGAAACAACCTTGGCACCATAGACGATGTTTATAGCGGAACGGTTTTACGCAACTATCGTTCTCTCTTTGCTAACAATGCTCCTATTTCAGAAAGTTCTTCGCACGCTTTCTCTGGTAATTTTAATTTCCGCAAGGCGATAGAAATGATTTTCGGTAACGTAGGAATTACTTATAGTATTACTGATTTAAATACGATTTCTGCTTATACTTTAACCAATAATACACAACAACGTATTGTGCTTCCATTAGAAAATCAAATGAAAAGTTTGGGTGTAAACTCGGGTTTGAGCAAGTACTTATTTGCACTGAGAAGCACAGTAAACGCAGGATTTAGCTATTCACATAGTCAATTCCAACAGTTGCAGAATAATCAATTATTACCTTTTGAAGCAGATACTTACATCTACAAAGCGGGTATTGAAGCCAAACTGACCAAGTTCATGAACTTCTCTTACACGGGCACGTTTACAGATAACAGAAATAAAGCTACTAACACTGGTATTGGTACTAATTTCCAGCAATTAAGGCAACAATCTGGACTAACGGCAACGGTTTTGAAATCGGTGTTTTTGAACCTTTCTGCAGAGCACATCTTTACCAAGCAGTCTAGTCAAGCAGATTTGAAGTACTTGTTTGCAGATTTTAATATCCGATATAAAGTACTAAAGCTTAAAACAGATCTAGAATTTGGTATTACCAACTTAGCGAATGTGAAGAGATTTGAAGCCATTAACGTTTCTGCAAACGCATTAACGGTAGGCAGGTACGAAATTCCGGGAAGGGTTGCGATGTTTAGAGTAACGTTTAATTACTAAGCATCCAAAAAAAGGAAAGATTTTATGAAGCGGATTTACCTCATCGGTACTTCCGCTTTTTTATGCACTATATTTCAACTTGCTTCGTTACAAATTCATCAAAATTGCGTCTATCTATAAATCTTAATAATGATCAACGATATCCATATTTTAAACACCGAAATTCTAAGTGACAACTGGTATACACTTCGAAAAATAACTTACGAGTTTACCAGACCAGATGGAAGCAAACAAGTTCAAAATCGTGAGGCATACGACAGAGGAAACGGTGCCACTATCCTACTCTATAATCAAGAGCAGCAAACTATCATCCTAACCGAACAATTTCGTTTACCAACTTATCTCAACGGAAACCCTTCGGGAATGTTAATAGAAACCTGCGCAGGCCTATTAGACAAAGACAATCCAGAAGACTGCATTAAAAGAGAAACAGAAGAAGAAACGGGTTATAAAGTAACCGATATACACAAAGTTTTCGAAGCTTATATGTCACCAGGTTCTGTAACCGAAATTCTTTACTTTTTTGTTGCTGCTTATGAAAAATCTATGAAAGTAAACGAAGGCGGCGGCTTAGCTCAGGAAGAGGAACACATTAAAGTTTTAGAGCTAGCTTTTGAAGATGCATTAAATATGATTGACAACGGTGAGATTAAAGATGCAAAGACAATTATGCTCATACAGCATTTAAGATTAAAAAACATACTATAAGCAAAAAGAGCCGAACTTAAAGTTCAGCTCTTTTCTTAAGCTCTACGTGTATCTGAGATTTTTTTCCTTCGCCTTTTATTACTTGTACGTGCTGAATTTCATTTGGATTGATGTTGCTTAATTCCTTCGAAGGATAAGCTTTTCCGTTGACAATCATTTTTACGTCATCGAGAGAAACGCTATCGGCAGTTTTCTTAAAACCTCTAACTATAATCATCTTCTCCCCATTTGGAATTGGCAAATCAACTTCTTCAACTTTGCCTATAGATTTAAATTTAATAGACACTTTAGGACTTTCGCCCATTGCACCAGCAATTGTACTATCTTTTTTGTAAACGAAAACTTGGCTTATCTTTCCGTTAACAATAGGTTTTTGAGTGCGAGGCAGTCCAAGTTTTTCTGTAACAGCAGCCATCATTTCCTTAATTTCGCTTAAACTGGGTCTACCGCTTGCATTGGTATCTCTATCGAAAAAAAGTGTGCTTACAATATGGTTTATCCTATAAAGCGTGTCTTTTTTAACTGGCTCTTCTTTTATCTTATTCTTAACTATTTTTTCTTTTTTACGAGCAGTCACTACCACTTTCTCTTCTGGTTTCACTTCCTCATCAACAGTTAAATGAGGAATAATTTTGGCTAATTGTGGTAAATGCGCTTTTACTTCTTTTTTAGAAATGGTAAAGGCCAACGTAGTTAATAACAATACAGGTAAGGCCAAGGCGTATCTGCTCAACGTTAACTTCGACGAGCGCTTTACGTTCATCATTTTGATACGCTTCTTTAAATCTGAAAGATTAAAGTTATTAACAATAGGCACCGAAGTATTTAATTGTCCAACGCCTAACAAACTGTACTGATAGGCTTTTCTATCCATCCCCTTTTTAAGTATCTTTTGGTCGGTAATAAACTCTAGGTTTTCTTTCACCGCCTTTTTCATTAACCAAACTCCAGGGTTAAACCAGTAGAAAACCACGCTCAACTCGGCCAAAATAATATCTACAGAGTGCCATTGTTTTACATGCACCGTTTCGTGCGCTAAAATGGTATCCAGTTCCTTTTCGTTATGTAAGCTCGGGTTAACATAAATAGTTTGCCAAAAAGAGAATGGACTAACACTCTCGTTCAAAGTTCTAACGTTGTAATTAGCAACCGTACTCGGGCTAGATTTGCGGTGAATTCTATAAAGTGAGATAAATTGAATAGCCAACCTCACAGTCATCACCAAAACGCCCAGATAAAACAAAGCGCTTAAATAAGGCCAATTATTGATAAAAAACCCTGTAGGCACCAACTCAGAAGCTTTTTGGTTAAGCTGTGGCAAGTAGGCAACTACTTCCTGCTTATCGAAAAATTCTGTTAAATCAATGAACGGATAAGCTGTAGAAAAAACAATTCCAAACACCAAAAAACAGCGATTTAGAACGTAAAAAGTTAATCTGCGTAATATCAGATAATAAGTGGCAGCAAATAGCAGCAGCACTAAGTTTATCTTTAACAGAATAATAAAAAGATGTGGCATATCTATTTATCTTCAGGTTTTTCAATCAAGTCAATTATCTCTTTTAACTCTGCCGCACTAATCTTCTTATCTTTCGCAAAAAACGCTACTAACTCTTTGTACGAACTTTGGAAATAATCGTTCACAAAACCGTTCATAAAGCGTTTTTTATAGTCTGCTTCTTTCACTTTAGCACTGTAACGAATAGCATTTGCGTAGCGTTCGCCTTTCAAAAAACCTTTGCGTTCTAGGTTTTTAACCGTAGATGCTACGGTAGTATAAGGTGCTTTAGGCTCGGGCATGGCGTCCATAAATTCCTTAATAAAACCTGGCCCAACCTGCCAAATGGCTAGCATTGCTTCTTCTTCTTGCTGTGTTAACTTCTCCATCAATTAATTACGAAATAATCGTAAATATACGAAAGTAATTAATTAAAATGCAAGCGTTTAGTCGTTAAATTTTGTTAAGAAGATCAATCGATTTAAATCGGTATAAATTATGATTTGAAGCGTTCAGATACCGTCATTTCGACGAAGAATGAGGAGAAATCTAGCAATTTATACCATACGTCTCGCTAGATTTCTCTTCGTCGTGCCTCCTCATCGAAATGACGAGAACAGACCCATATAGCATTTACTTAAGAATAAAACTCCTGTTATCCTTCTTCCAATCTGGACCGATTGAAGTAGTTAGCCAAAAGGGTTTCTTCAACGCTGTTTTCTTTTGCCAAATACCATCAGATATTTGTAAATCATTACCCATTTTAACAAAACCTGAAGTTAAAGTACCACCTTCTAATTGGTTATTTTCAATTTTCAAGTTCTTTGGTTCATCCTGCGTTACCACCAATGTTGTTGGATTAATGATGTAGTTATTCGCAATTTTTACGCCATCGGGGGCTACTGCCCTACTATTATCTTTACCTGAGCCAAGCACAAAAGCCTCTCTTGCATCTACAATAATATTATTTTGTATATCAGCATTTTTAACTTGAAAATAATCGCTCAATGCTGGATTTTCATAAGCGTTCATCACCGAAATTGCAGAACGCAATGTTCTTCCTGCTATTTTGTAAAGATAGTTTCCATGCACCTTTTGGTTCTCACCAATAATCCTCACTCCTCCAGTATTTGTTAAATTATTCCCAATGAAATAGTTATTGCTTACCTCCGAATTGTTGCCATGTCTAAAAGTCACTGTGCCTACACATTCATAGAAAAGGTTGTTCAAGATTTTGTTAAAGCCAGATTTAATAGAAATAATTTCTACTTCGCCATTGCACTTATCGAAAATATTGTTTTCCACTTCGGTAAACGAATCGTTCATAGAGTAAGTACTTGTTCCAATACGAATTGTTTCTCCTCCGTTTGCACCTAAATCTGGTCGTGGGCCAAAATAGTTATGGTCTATTTTGTGGTAATTTGGTTTGTCATCTAGCCAAACCACCAGCGTAGTACCCTGATGCGTTTTTCCTGAAATGGAACAATGATCTACTCGGTTATTCCTACCGTGCAACGAAACCCATTTGTAATCCAAAGTCTTGTCGCTTGGGTTATAATTTTCTATGCTAGTATTGGTTAAACGACTATTTGAAGTTGTTTTAGTGAAAATCACTACATCATCTTTTAAAGAAAAACCATCCTTAAAGGATAAGCCGTCTACCACCAACCACTCGCCATCAATTTTTAAGTTAGAATTTCCAGAAAGCACCACATTGCCTTTTGTTTCGGCAACTAAGGTTATTGGATTTTCTGCAGTACCCTTACCTTTAAAGTTTAACTGCTGGCTTTTCCACTCGCCAGCTTTCATCACCACTTTATCCCCTGGCTGCAAGTTCAAAGCATTGAGTTCGGCAGCAGAGCTGATGGTGTAAACCTTAGCTTGCGGTTTAGCTTGCTGTTCTTTTTCTTCAATAACTTCAGCCACGTTTGAAGCAGCACAAGAACTAAAAGCAATGCAGTTAACCAAGAAAAAGCCTAATAGGAAGCCGTTATATTTTTTCATCTTCGATTAAATTTATTTAATATCTGCACCAACGGTATTTCCATTCGAGCCTATTTTTAGTAGTTCACTTCCAAATTGCAGTTTAAAATCAAAAGATTTCATATTCTTAAATGCTGGTTTGATATTGAAAATATGCTTTCCAACAAGTTTTCCGTAGTAGGTATCCACTTTTCCAGATTGATAAAAATTACAGTAGTCTACCAAAACATTGTCCCAATTGAACTCTCTAAACTCAATAGACCTTCCCCCCTGTCCGCTATTAACGAAATTACTATTTAAAACCCTGGCATATTGAGCCCCCAACAATCGAATTGCAGCACCTTGTTGTCTGTTATCTACTTCGTTTACGGTACAGTTTTCTATAGTTACGAATGGACCTAAGGTGCTTTCATCATTTCCACCACGATATACATTTATGGCACTACCCAAAATATTCGTAAAAACACAGTTCTTAATCACCGTGTGTTCTGCTCCGTAAATACCTTTGTCGTCCCGTTCTTCGGCTAAGTTAATGCCAGTTCCAGAAATGTTTCTGAATAAAGAGTTGGTAATTACCAAGCTATCCGCCAAGGTAGATTTACTTCCTTTGAACCCGGCAAAAGAACCTTCATTATAATCGTAAAATTCACAGGCGTCAATAAATGCTTTGTAGGGCTTGTTCATTGGCAATTCCGTTGAACGAATACCGCAGCGCACCTCGCCACCACTACCGTAAGCACCTTTAAATGCAATTCCACTAACTTTTACTGTAGCTCCTTTGTCTATGGTGATGAAAGCGGGTAAGGTTTTACTGCTTCCATTCACAAAAATTGGTTTGCTTTTTAAGTTAGCCGCTGCTTTGATGGTAATCGACTTACCTACCACGAGTTCTTCTTCAAAACTGTAAAAACCCGTATCGATCAACTCTAAGACATCTCCATCAATTAATTTATCAATTGTCTGTTGGATATTTGTACTTTCTTTAGCAGTAATTTTTACCACCTTAGGTTGCGAATTAACCAACTTTACTTCTTGCTTGTACCAAGAAGCACCTACATCCTTCTTCTGTACAAATTTCATTTTCTTTAATGGAGCGCCATATTCTGCCAAGTAAGGAAGCGAAATACCATTGATTGTTACGTTTGATGGCTTTTTAATTACAAAACCGTCTTGTATGGGAAGATTAGACTGCAAAGCATTGTCTTTGATCGTAACTCCACCGTCCTTATTTTCATCAACGTAAAGTGCGTTTGCCGGCTGCACCAGTAAGTTTTTTGAAAATATGACGCTTTGGGGCGACAAGGTACGTTCCGAATCTTTTCCAGTACCAAATAATGATGGTTCGCAGTTGATGAAGGTATTACGTTCAATCTTGGCATCAACCACTTGATAATAACGATTAATCAAAGAATTTGGAACTCCGTTCATTACCGCCAATGGAGAACGGAAAGCAGTTCCTTTCAAATCTTTAAATACATTATCGAATACTTGGTGACCGGGATTAATGACCCTTACACCACCAGTAAATGGTTTATTGTTACCTAAAAACAGATTTCCTTGTACCACATTCTTAGAACCATGTCTTAATACCAAACTACCTTCGCACTCCAAGAAAGTATTGAAACTAATATTGTTCTCTCCAGATTTGATGGAAACGATTTCGACCTCACCATTGCATCTTTCGAAAAGATTATGCACAATCTGAGTTTTCGATGCCGTTAAAGAATATCTTGAAACACCAATTCTTATAGTTTCGCCACCATTTGAGCCAAAACGCTGACGACCATTGAAATGGTTTGAATCAATTCGGTGATAGTTTTGTTGACTGCGTTCGTCGTTAAGCTCGGCTATAATTACCGGACCTGCATTTAATTTATTGGTAAACGTTGAATGGTCTACCCTATTATTTTTACCCCAAAGTGCCACCCACGAGTCGCCTTTAAAACGTTCTGGTTGACTAAACTCTTCTAATGCAAACTGTGTAATGCGGCAATTATTAGCCAGGTTGTTGTTATCGACCCTAAAGTTAATGACATGATCTTTAGGGCTGTATCCGTTTTTGAAATGGAAACCTTTAATATAAATATATTCTCCACCAATTTTTAAGTTCGATTTTCCCGAAATCTCTACTTTATCACCACTTTCTGGCTTTACCCAAATGGGTTTTTCTTTGGTGCCTTTACCCGAAACAACCAACTGCACATCTGCCCAAACTTGATTTTTGAGTAAAATTACATCGCCTGGTTTTGCTTTGGCAGCAGCCGATTTTAATTCTTGTGGCGTACTTACCAAAATATCAGCTGCATTTGCAAACGAAACTATTAAGAAAAGAGCTAAAAAAGTGATACGGAATTTCATCAAATATGGTTAATCGTTTAAACTGGTTATTTGGTTAATTGCTCCTGCAAATTTTCACAGGCTTGGTTTTTGATTATTAGATATTGATTATTGGATATTGATCATTATCCACATCTCCCATAAATGCTGCCATCTCGATCGGAGGAAGAAATAAACAAGTACAATCTTCTTTTTATCCCGACCGAAATGACAAATCATTCACATATAAACCAAAAAGCTTTTATTTCTGAATATAGATATCGAATTTAATGGTTGAAAGACCTGCGGTAGAAGCTACTACTACTTCCTTGGCTCTAATTAAACAATTTCTGAAAGTGCCATTTGCCCTAGGAATTCTTACCCATATCAAATAGCTTGTTGTTGTGTTAAAGATGGCAGTTGTTGCAGTAGCAGAACCGTCAAACCTAGCAGTACTTCCAGACGGTACCGGAATATTATTAAACAACCCGCTATCATCAAGGTTTGAGATGCTATTAGCATTGTAGCTGGCATACACATTATCTATAGCAGCATTACCAGGCACCAAAACCCTAAACCTTGTTGCTTTAAAATTGCTCGGATTTTCTATACTCCAGCTGGTTCCATTACATCTAAAATTTGCGGCTACGTTAGTTGTATTTGTTGGACTGTAGAATGTAGGTCCATTACTTGTACCGTAGAAAAGAAAGTCCATCAATGCTTCATTTGCATTCAAATTGCAGCTACCAGATAAGGTTCCTGTTTCGGCAATAAAAGTGTTGTTATTTACTGTTACACTAGTAGAGCCCTGGGCACCCATAACCAAATCAGTTAATAAGGTATAAGGTAACACTGGCACACTAATGACTTTCTCGGCGGTAAGATCAAAATTATCAACCACCACTACTTTAACATTAGCCGTATTAGCTCTGTAAACGTAGTTATAGTTAACGGTAAACTCGGTTGAGCTGCTCGGATTGTTAATTGTTTCTACCAAAGTATATGAAGACTGCGAGTCATCATAGATTTCAACTCTTTTTACACCATTTTCAGATATAGCTTTTCCATTTATCTGGATATTCCCATTTGCATCTGGTAAAAGACTACCTGCAAAATCTTCAAGTTTTGGCAAAGGAGGAACAAAGCCACTCACCTTTACAAAACTCTCGAAACTGGAATTATCAATATGTTTAATAGCTAATTTAACTCCTTTGATATGAATATTAGCTGTGCTGAACGCATCTTTTGGGATAGTTAAATTAACATTATTTTTTTGCTGTTCATCTACTAGTTCAATGTGTATCAAAGAATCTGTTGCATTGGCTCTAGAAAGGTAACAGTAAATTAATTTCACGCCTATTGGAGAAGCAATTTTTGCATTCACCAATTCATCTGGTGTTATATTTTTGGTAGCAATATTATACACAAAGTCTTTAGTAGTTACCTCATCAGCAATATTTTCTTGCGCTGTTTGCTTTTTGCAAGCAACTAGTAAGAGCACGCCTACCAGCATACTGCCTATTAAATTTTTACTCAATAATCTCATTTTCAATCTTTCTTATGATTAGTAACCTGGGTTTTGCTCAATCTTAAGCTCATCATTAGTATCTATTTCACGTTGCGGAATTGGAAGTAATAAACGATTTTGATTAACATACCCCTGTAGCTCTGCAAGGGAAATTACCGGGCGGTAATTGCGGTAGTGAACATCGTATTCGGCAGCGAAATAAGTTCTTATTGCGTTAACAGCGTCGCCAGATCTGAGCATATCAAAATAACGTTGGTTCTCGTAAGCTAATTCGATTCTACGCTCGTTAAATAGTGCCGATTTAAATGCAGCTGCATCCAAAATAGCACCGTTTCCCGTTGCAGGATATTTAAAAAATGCAGCTTCAAAAGCACCCGTTCCTGTATAATCTGCTGCTCCAGCCCTTTGTCTAATAGAGTTGATAAGACCTACAGCAACTCCATCTGCACCATCAAATCCCATTGCTTCGGCTTTCATCAACAAAACATCTGCAAATCGTATTACTGGAAAATCATTTTCGGCATCATATCTAGTTATTACCTGAGATAGGTATTTTTTCATATAAGGTCTGGTAGCGGTGTACTGTGCAATGTTAACGTTTCGGCGCTGATCTGCAGGGCCAGTTGCAGGCACACGATACGCCGCCTTTACGCTTTCTGTTGGAAAATTAAATCCATTACCATCATTATTAACCACAGAACTACCGCTACTAGAAGGTGCGAATAAATTTGCAAATGGTGAGCCTAACCCAAAACCTCCCGCTTTATAACGCACAGCAAAAATTATTTCCCTATTCATCTCGTTGTTGATAGAAAATACATCAGCATAAGAAGGGAGCAAACCATAGCCACTGTTATTAATTACATCATCAAGCAATAAAAGTGCATTTGCACTTTGGTTATTGGTTAGGTAAACCTTTGCCAATAAAGATTTAGCAGCCCACGT
This sequence comes from Pedobacter sp., assembly GCF_031119335.1. GTDB lineage: Bacteria > Bacteroidota > Bacteroidia > Sphingobacteriales > Sphingobacteriaceae > Pedobacter. Next base: position 213,761 of record NZ_JAVHXT010000001.1, on the reverse strand, counting down.
GTTGGCATGCCCTAAATTACTCTGATTAATTTGTGCGAAACTGGTATTAGGTAATATATCTTTCGCTTTAGTTAAATCGGCTATAATTAGGCGATAACAATCATTAACAGAACTTCTGTTAATCTGTTTAGCAATTTTAGGATCGAGCGGCTCGGTTATCAAAAACACCCCACCAAATAACCTCACCAAGTTAAAATAATGATAAGCTCTTAAAAACAAAGCTTCGCCCATAATTTGGTTACGTTGCTGCTCGGTCATCTTTGCGGTTGGTTCCTCTAAACTAAGCTCGCCATTTACGTATTTTACGCCTAAGCTTCTCAGCACGTAATTAATTGCACGTATATTTCTATAGGTGGCAAGCCAATAATCGTAAACTTTATCATGTGCCGAGTTTACAGTAAACATATCTAGTTCATTTAGCTCGATATTTTGTATTGCCGTACTACCTGCAGAACCTTGTTTAGAGTTATCTCCTCTAAGCTCTGTAAACATCCATTCGATATATAATGGTTGATGTATGCCATTGTAACAACCCGTTAATGCGGTGTTGGTTTCGCTATAATCCCTATAGAAAGCATTGGTTCCGATATTAGAAATCGGATCTATATCTATTACCTTTTTACAAGATGTAATAAAAACCAAACTTGTAAGAATTGCGATAAGGTGCGTATTTTTCATGATCTCTATCTATTTTAGAAATTGATATCTATACCTAAAGTAAAGGTTCTTATTAATGGGAACGACCCTCTCTGATAGCCATCTATCAAAGGCGAGGCATAAGCAGATGATGTCATTCTAGCTTCTGGATTAATTCCACGGTAGTTTTTACCCATAAAATAAAATAGGTTGTTAGCAGAGCTGTAAAATCTCAAACTATTTACGCCCATTTTTTTTGCAGCTTTTGAAGCCATTGTATACCCTAGTATCACTGTTCTTACAGAAATATAAGAAGCATCTTCTACCACGTAGTCTGTTAGCATCCAGTTTTCGCCATTAGAATAATATGGTGTTTTGCCATCGCCAGGATACATTTCACTTAACCAACGGTTTTCAGAATTAAAATCTTTGTTATACCTTCTATGCTCCAGATAGTTTGGATCTCCGTTAACCAACTTGCCACCTTGCGAGCCTTGTACCAACACATTTAAATCAAATCCTTTGTATTTGAAGGTGTTGTTTACACCCCAAAGAAAATCTGGGAACGGCGATCCTATAACCGTACGATCATTAGCATCAATAACATTATCGCCATTGATATCTACAAATTTCAAACCTCCAGCCTGAAAATATCTGGAAAGTGTAGATGTTTGCCCATTTGCCCTAGCCTGTGCAATTTGCGCATCAGATACCCATACACCATCTGTTTTGTAACCGAAAAATTGTATAGCAGGCTGCCCTACAATAGCAGCATAAATTTCATTTCGTTCGCCAAAGTTGTACTGGAAGGGCTCGCCTCCTAATGCCAACAATTTGTTTCTATTGGCTGAAAACGTTAAAGTTGAAGACCAGTTAAAATTCTTTGTTTTTAAATTAACAGAATTAAATTCTACTTCAATACCTCGGTTACGAACTTTACCGGCATTGTTAATGAATTCGTTAGAACCAGTAAAAGATTGTGCCGCCTGGTTATACAATAACTTATCTGTAATAGAATGGTAATACTCTACTGTTAAGCTAAACTTGTTCTGTAAAAAGCCAATGTCTAAGCCAGTATTAGATTCGAACGTTCTTTCCCAAGTAATATTTGGATTAGCAAGCAAACTGCCATTGGGCGACAAGCCTAGATTAACCGTACCGCTACCTGGCCCAAAAACATAATTAGCAGGATATAATAAATCTTGAAAAGCAAAACTGGAGATCCTATTGTTACCTGTTGCACCATAACTAGATCTAATTTTTAGATTGTTGATCCAATTTACTTTAGACATGAATTTTTCGTTGCTCACTAACCAACCTGCAGAAACAGAAGGAAATATACCCCATCTATTACCTTCAGCAAAATACGAGCTTCCGTCGGTTCTAAAACTTGTTGCCAACAAATATTTATTTTTATAATCGTAGGTTATCCTACCTAAATAAGATATCAAACCAATTCTATCTTTAAGTGTACGAGTTAAATTCTGATCTATTTGTGCCGCCTGATTTAGAGTTTCAAAATTATCTGTCGGAAAATCTCTTGCAACGATAGTTGAATTATCTACCCACGTTTGCTGAACAGTATAACCAGCCAAACCTGTAAAATTATGATTACCTTTTTTATGGGTATAATTCAAAGTATTTTCCCAAAGTAAATCTTTATAATCTCTTCCTGCTACTGTAGCTTCATTTACTGCACCATCTTGCCTAGCATTGCGTTTAATAAAATTATTATCCTCTTGTCGGGTATAATATCCGCCAATAGATGTTTTAAATGTAAGTTTTGGAGTAAACTGGTAAGAGAAATCGCCACCACCAAGCAGGCGATACACATTTCGAGTAATATCAATTCTAGAAGCAATAGAAAGTGGCGTATTATTTTGTGTACTAAAAGGACTTACTGGGTTTGAGCCTCTGTAAAAACTACCATCTGGTAAGGTTCCCGAATAAGTAAGCTGGTTAAAATGCCTAGCTTCGGCGTAATCTCCTGGCAAGATGTTAGCCCATTGAGGATTTTGCCTAACAAATGCTGCCGTAAATTCGGTATGATAAGCGGGAAGAAATGAAGGGAACCTAAAATAATCTGTAAAATTTGCCGCCGGACGAACAGTGCTAATATATGATGGATTAAAATTGATGCTGAACTTAGCCTTTTTGCTCAAAGTTCCATCTATTTTTGCCTTTACGTTTAATCTATCGTTTTGGCTATAATTCATTACGCCCTGATCTTTTTGCATATTACCAGAGATGTAGTATTTTAAATCTTTGTTACCACCAGATATGCCTAACTGTACGTTATAAATAGAAGCAGTATTTCGTAAGGCTAAGTTTTGCCAATCTGTTGCTTGTCCAGAAATCTGGTTTTCAATAATATACGATGCAATTTCTGTATCCATAATTAGGTTTTTCCTATTTGCTGGCACAGACGGATCATTTTCTCTTAGGGCTGCTTCTCTATACAATTTATCTGCATACTCGGAAAAAGTATAAATTGGATAAAGTTGATAGGCATCGTGTATACCATAATATGTTTTTACCGAATATCTTGGTCTATCTGGCGTACCACTTTTTGTAGTGATCAAGATTACTCCGTTAGCTGCCCTTGACCCGTAAATAGCAGCCGATGCGGCATCTTTCAGCACTTCTACAGACTCTACATCTTGAGGATTTACGAAGGATAGACCATCTGGCACAGGATATCCATCTACTACCACCAAAGGAGATGAATTAGCACTGATTGAGCTGAACCCACGAACCCTTACTACGGGATCTGCACCTGCCTCGCTCGAAACATTTTGTACGCTAAGTCCAGCTATCTTTCCAATTAGCGCATTGTCTAATCTTGAGGTAGGAATTTCGTCTAAATTGGTATTAACCAACTTACTTACCGCACCCGTAACGGCAGATTTCTTTTGAGTGCCATAGCCCACTACCACAACTTGCTCCATCAGACTAATGTCTTCTTCCAGAACAATATCTAATTTTTTAGCATCTGTAACAATTTGAAGTCTGGTTTTGAAGCCGGTATAGCTAAACATCAAAAATTTACCCTTTTCAGCGGTAATTGTAAATTCTCCCTTTTCATTGGTCATTACACCATTTTTGGTATCTCGAACTGCTACGGAAACATTTTGAAGAGGTTCTCCATCAACTGCCCTAACCACACCTTCAATCTTTGTTTTAGTTTGTGCGTTAGCATTAAAACATGCTAAGAAAAAACAGGGAATTAACAGCAGCAGAAAACCGCGATTGTAAATTCTATTCATACAGTAATTTGGTTATAATTTGGTTATTGGTTAAGAATATTTCAATTCTTAAATTGGTTTACCAAAAATTGGTTTACCAAATATAAGATTAATTCTTAGAGAACAAAATTATTTTTTAGTGCTCCAAGATATTTTTCTTACTGGTTGAAAAACAGCTGAATTATTTTTTAACTCAGCTGCTTAATAGGTGGATATTGCATTAAGAAAATGCTAAGCCACCATTAATGTCAATGTTATTCCCTGTAAGGAAGCTCGACTCATCAGAAGCTAAGTAAGCTACAACATCAGCAACTTCTTTAGCATCACCTTCTCTTTTCAATGCAGTTGCATTTGCTACGTTAGTTCTTACTTCAGATTTTGTGAAAGTATCGTGAAAAGTAGTAGAAATCATACCCGGTGCTAAAGCATTTACGCGGATACCTTTTGGTCCAAATTCTTTAGCTAACGATCTTGTGTAAGTCATTACGGCACCTTTAGAAGTTGCATAGGCGCTTGCACCTGGGCCACCACCATCTCTAGCAGCTAATGACGAGAAGTTAACGATTGATGAACCTGCTGGCATAAACGGAGAAACCGCTTTAACCGCCAAGAAAACAGATTTCAAGTTTACGTTCATTACAAAATCCCAAAAATCTTCGTCCATTTCTGCTGTTGTTTTACGAGCAACCAAGCCACCAACAACGTTAACTAGCACGTTAATTTCATCGCCGAAAGCTTTTCTAGCTTCAGCTACCAAAGTTTCTACTTCGGCTGCTTTAGTCATGTCAGCTTGCACAACAATACCTTCGCCGCCCGCCTCTTGTATTAACTTCAGGGTTTCATCTGCTTGTTCTTTGCTGTCGAAATAGTTGATCACAACTTTAGCTCCTTCTTTCGCCAATTGTAAGGAAACCGCCCTACCTATGTCTCTAGCACCTCCAGAAACTATCGCAACTTTGTTTTTTAAACGCATAATCTATTGTATTTAATTTTTTATTTATAAGTCTTTTAAAAAAATTTCTCCTATGACGGCTACATCAGTTTAAGTGTTGGCGAGGACGCCAACACTAGAGATTTCTTATGTTGGTGTCCTCGCCAACGTGGAAATAATTATTAACTAAATAGCATCTATGTAAAACCTCTCTATGCCTAGCATTTGGTGTTCTCACCAAACTCATATTATTTTTTTGATGATATATATTTGATGCACAACCATGATACCGGCACCAATACTGCTGCCAGCACAAAGAATGATACATAACTTGTTTGTGTAATTACTGGAACTGCCCAAGTGGTTAATAAAGTACCCGCAACTGCTGCTGTACCACCCATTCCGGCTACAGTACCCACATTTTTTCCGTTGAAGTAATCGCTTGGTAAAGTTTGGATATTGCCAATTAGGTATTGAAACCCGAATAACGTACACCCAATTAAAACCATAGCAAACATTGGTGTGTCTTTTAGGCTATCTAATTGATAAACGATAACGACCAAGGCTGTCAACATAATTACACTACCTACGGCAATGGCATTTTTACGAGCTTTTGCCGCAGCAACACCCTTTCTTATTTGAACCGAAGCATGATAACCGCCAACTAAACTTCCAATAGCGGCAAATAAATAAGGTACCCAAGTAAATGCACCAATTTGCTTAATATCGAACATGAATTGCTCTTTCAAGAAAGTAGGTAACCATGTCACGAATAACCACCAAACCGGATCTATAAAGAACCTGCCGGTAATGATACCCCAAGTATTTCTAAATTTCAGCAGTTCTCTCCAAGTCAGCACCGGAGCTTCTTCCTTTACTTCCTCTACTGCAACACTCTCTTGTTTGCCCAAAATATGGTTACGTTCTTCTTCTGTAATCCAAGGGTGTTTATCTGGCGTAGCTTTGTTAATGTACAACCACGGAATAATCCAAATGAAACCTAAAACCGCAATCAGCACGAAGGTCATCTTCCAACCAAAAATTAAGTAAAGTGCGGCAATAATGGGTGCTGAAACTACCGAACCTAAGGATGCTCCTGCCCCGAAAATACCTTGCGCAATCCCTCTTTCTTTAGCAGGAAACCATTCTGCATTGCTTTTGGTTGCGCCAGGCCAATTTCCAGCTTCGCTGAAACCCAACATGAACCTAAAAATGTTGAACGACAATAATGACTTTGCAAAGGCATGCAGAGCGATAGAAATACTCCAACCAATGATCGATATGGTCATCCCCAAACGAGTACCAATGGCGTCCATTAATTTGCCCGTAAAAGTTTGTCCTAAAGCATAGGCTATCATAAAGAAAGTGGTAATTAAAGCCAATGCACTTTTATTATCCGCCTCGGCAATACCAAATTCGGTATAGATATAAGGCCAAAGAATGTTGATAGCACTTCTATCTATATAATTGATTACAGTTGCCAATCCAATAAGGGCGATGATCCACCATCTTAAGCCTTTTACCTTCATAATTTAATTTTTTTCAGTTCGATATTTGTAATGCCTTTTGCAGCATTTACCACTTTATTATCAGCATAAACCTCATTGCCTACCGCTTCTCCCTTACTACTTTTCAGTTTTACGTTTATCCCGTAGCCATCAGCATTTATGTTGCTGATATTATTTTTAAACTTGTTGTAAGAACCCCAGCCTTCGTAGGCACAGTTAACTTGGTAACCGTCTTTTAAAACTGATGGTTGTGTATTGTTTCCTATGTTGTTTTCGATGAGGTAGTGATTTCCTTTGATGTCCATCCAGCTATCTGCGCTGTTCTCTCCAGTAATTCCTTGCGCTTCGAAAGTGTTTCCTATAATAATTCCGCCAGTTGTACCTTCTTTAATATCGATACACTCAGCTGTAACATAAGGTCCTAGCTTATTATTTAGTACTTGATTAGAATCGCACTGATCTGGTTTCCCGTTAGTATATCTTCCCCAGTTATTGTTGGCAGAACCAATATAAATGGCTTCACCATAACCCGGCCTCTTCTTACCTGTATGCGTTACTTCTGAGTTTTTAACGATGTTATGTTTACTAAAAGTTCTGAAATGAATTCCTTCTTCGCCTAACTGAGTGACAAAGACACCATCAATTACATTGTAATTCGCTCCATCTGCCACTATACCTTTCAATCCGTTTTGCATGGTAAAACCTTTAAGCTTCCAATAACTAGCTTTTAAAGACAACACATATCCGGTTTCTGTACTGCCAGCATCTAGTATTGCATTTCTGGTTCCTATAAGTACAATAGGTTCATTTTTAGTACCACTAGCATCTGTTTCAATTACAAACTTGCCTTCGTAAATACCGTCTTTCAAAATGATCGAATCTCCAGGTTTAGCCGTAGCCAAGGCTCTCTTCAACTGAGCGGCATTTGCAACAATAATTGGTTTCGATGATTTCAAAAAAGGCTGTATTGCATATCCCATCCCAAAAGTTGAGATAACAATAGCAGCCATAACCAAATATATATTGAAGATCTTTTTCATTGACGCTTTAATTCTTACTATTCTTAAAAGATTGCTTCGTCATTCTTCCTCGCAATGACGAACAAAAAAGCGTCACTGCGAGCTTTGCGAAGCAGTCTCTCCTTTGTTACTTATGAATACCTAGTTCCTTTAAAAAATCGATGATAGCTTTATTAACTTCCGAGTTTTTTTCTGCCGGAAATTTGCCATGCTCACCACCTTCTACTGTGATGAATTTGTTCTTTACACCAAACTCGTCCAGTTTCTTTTTCAAGTCTACAGATTGTTGGTAAGGAACTATTGGGTCGGCATCTCCATGCACAATAAATACTGGTGGACTGTTCTTCTTCACTTGAAACAAAGGAGAAACCGACTCGATGAACTTTTGGTCTTTAGCTTTATCACCTAACCACCAAGTAGCCGAACGACTTGCCCAGCCACCGATGTGCGTAATTCCATACTTATCGATAATAGCAGCTACTTTTACATCTTTAACACCTGGGCAATTGCCATCAAATTTGGTGTCGTTACCTAACAAACCGCCCATTAGTGCCAAGTGACCACCAGCAGAACCACCCATAATTACAATTCTGTTAGGGTCGATATTTAATGCCTTCGCATTTTTGATGAGATAAATTAAAGCGCAACGAGTATCTTCTACTGCAGCAGGTGCTGGCGCAACTTGTACCAAACGGTAAGCAATGTTTGCCACTGCATAGCCGTTTTTAAAGAAAGTGTTAAAGCCAGTTTGCGACTCTTTATTTCCCTTATTAAAGCCACCACCATGAATGTTGATTACAATTGGAGAAGGTCCTTTTTCTTTCGGTGCTAAGTACAAATCCATTTTGCCTTCCCAATCACCTGCTTTGGTGTAAACCACATTCAATTGCTCAGAATATCCAGTTGGGTAGCTTACTTTCTTAACCTCCGCTGTTTCCTGCGCTTGAGTAAAACTTGCAGCTACTAATAAGAAGCAGCTAATGATTAATTTTTTCATTTTTTTATTTCTGATTATTTCTTTTTCCTCCCTCTACCCCAATGTCATTAAGTTAAGCGTTGGCGGGGACGCCAACACTGGATATTCTTATGTTGGCGTCCCCGCCAACGTTATAAATAATCCTTAACTTAATGACATTGCCCTCTACCCCCCGAATAGTCCTATCGTGTGGACACATCTCATTCCTCCCCCCTTAAATCCCCCTCGGAGAGGGGGACATTGGGTGCATTAAGCAATTTGCCTTCCCCTCCTTTGGAGGGGTTAGGGGAGACCTTTACTTAATAAAATCTTCTCTGTGAGGAGCGAAAACATCAATTAAAATACCTGGCTCTACACATACGCAACCATGTACAGCGTGAGGTGGCACATAATAACCATCACCTTTTCTAATGATTTTTTTCTCATCACCAATGGTCATTTCAAAAACACCGCTTTCTACGTAAGTAACCTGTACATGGTAGTGCTCGTGCAATGGACCAATAGCTCCGGCTTCGAACTTTGCTTTTACCAACATGATTTTATCATCGTGACCGTAGATTTTACGCTGTACACCGTTACCTAAATCTTCCCAAGTTGTTTCTGTTTCTATTTGAAATAATTCGCTTTGCATATCTTGATATTGTTTAATTGCTTAATTGTTTAAATCGGTTAACTGATACCTGATCACTAACCCCTGTCCGCTATTTAAAAGAAATATAATTCTGTTTATCTGCGTAGTTAATTTGATAAGTGTAAGTTTTGTCCTTCAACTTGAAACTGATTACCGTTTGTTGCTCATCTGATTTCAAGATTTTTAAGTCGCTAATAGATGGTAATGCTGCTGATACCGTTTCGTTAATTGGATCTGTACCGCCATGTGTTTCAGTAATGCTTGCAAAAGTTTGATTTTGACCACTACTGCTCAACATAAATGCTTTTCCATCTACCAAATTCATTTCCGGATCATTAGCGCCAATAGAAACCAATTTCACTTCTAAAGGATTATCTGATACGAAATGAGTGGTATAGAAACGATTTTTGTTTAATAAGCCAACCAACCCAGTTTTATCTTCTAATTTATTGCTGGCATTTAACCAAATATGCTGATAACCATTTTTTGTTCCCAAAGCGGTTAAACCATCAGCTTTTGCAGCTAAAGGAAATGAGGTGTTTACCAACTGACCTTTGTACCAAAAAGGCAAATCGTATTGATGATTTTTTGCAGATTGCGCTTGCACTACATCAATTAACAATGGTTTTTCTAAGCCATCTACTTTTACCAAAGCAGATGTTCTAATCATGGTTACATCAGCGTAAGCTTTAGCCTCTTTGGCGCTAACCACTTTTAAATTTGGCTGGTTAGAGAAGTACAACAAATTCGGACTAGTTTTATCAGCAGGGCCTACTTTGGCATTAAAATGTGAAGTTTGATCTACCACTAAGGCATTATGAGCTACCGTTTGTTTTGCAAAGGTGTTGTTCTCTGGCAAGTAGCCTCCACCGTTTTTAGTATCGATATTTAAAAATCTTGCAGCACCATAATCTGGGAAGATTTCTGTAGTATTATCATAGAACAACAATCCCAATCTATCAAAGTGACCGTGTCCCATGCCTTGCGAAGCAGCTTTCATTAACACTGCTTGCTGATCTGTATTTGCACCGCTACGCAAAATACCTAGACCGCCATCCTCTCCTTTTGCACCATCCTTAATAAACAAAGTTTGATATTTGAAAGGAACAGCTTTACCAGCAGCTAAATCTGCAGCTACCTTTAAACCAGCATCAGAAACGATGACACGGTTTTGCTGCCTAGCAATGTCTAACAAATCAACCTCTGGTTTAATATCAGCATAAGCTAAATTTACCCCGTAAACCAACTCGATAGATTCGTAGGTTTTATCTTTAATGGCATCGTTAATTGGGAAGAAAGTTTTATCGGTATAAGATGTTTGTAGAGAAGTTTGGATTGCTTTCGACAGCAATTGATCACGATAATCGAAAATCTTACGTGATGGTTCATAATTGTTTATCGCCTTAGCAAATAAAACGAATGGCAACAACGCATAACGTTGATAATACGGACCTTCCATGTAATAGCCATCAGGCGAAAATAATTGGTCTATTTGTGCCAAATAACCAGTTTTTCCATCTTTGTTAGAACCTTTGATAGCCGTTTCTACATACTCTCTTTTGTTTAGTACATAGCCAGTAATACCTACCGCAGCCAAGTTCCAAGTGCCATGATTATGGATTTTGTTGAAGACATCGTACCTATCTTCAGTAAAGAACTTTAAGATAGGCACGAACAATTTTTCTTCAATGGTTTTCCTATCTGTTGCAGGTAAACCGTCATAAACCAAATCATAAGCCTGTATGGTATAAATTTGCCATACAAAGTCGTTTAAGCTTTGCCAAAAAATGCGTCCACCATCATCCTCGCTTTTTCTTTTAGGATGCAATGGCCATTTTTCATATTGCGAAGCATAGTTTAACAGTACGTTTTTTACGTAATCTGCATATTTCTTTTCTCCAGATATCTGATAAGCGGTAGCAGCGCTCAGCATATTGCTGTAGTTTTTCTTATGCTGTTCGTGAGTATAACCGCCGCCGCCATCTTTAGGTATTGGTACTACTATGGGTTGTGCCAAAGCTTTATCGGCTGCATTTTTTACAGTTTGATAAGATTGACGCAAAAGTGGATAGGTAGCTACTCCTTTACGCACAGCGGCCACATTTGCTTTGGTAAGCATTAGGCTTGGATGTGTTTGAGCCATTAAAGACACGCTAAAAAAGGCACAAAAGGCTACTAATACCACTTTTTTTAAGTAGTTCATACGCTATAAATTATATTTAATTGATTAAGCTAGGATTGCCCTATATTTCTCGAATTATACTTGTGTTTCGTTGATTATATTTTGTGTAGCAAAGCCCGCTTTACTAATTTGCCATATCTCATCTAGGTGACCCGCCATAGCTTCTTCGGCCTTAGTCACATCTCGCGTTCTAATCGCCTCGTAAATAGCTTTGTGCCCTTCAATTGCCTCTTTTGCTCTATCGTAACCACAAATCTTACTTTCTACAATGTTTTTAATTAAATCTGGTACTATAAACAAAATCATAGTTTCTAATACCGAATTTTTAGTTGCCTTCGCAATTTTGATATGGAATATCATATCATCTTCTGTAGCATCTTGTCCGCTGCGCACCTTTTTTTCGTGATCTTCTAAAGCCCTCTTCAAACTTTCTAAATCCTCTTCGGTTCTACGTTCGGCAGCTAATTTTACCGCATTTAACTCCAAATGATAACGAGCTTCTATTAAGGCATTGAAATCATCTTTGTTAAACTTGATAATGTCTGAAATAATGTTGTCGATAACATTGATGCTTAAGCCAGCCACGTAAGTACCACTTTGAGGATTAGTTTTTAGCAGCCCATAAAACTCTAATTTTAATATCGCTTCGCGGATGTAACTTCTTCCTAATCCAAATCTCTCAGAAAGAACTCTCTCTGCAGGCAATCTATCGCCAGGTTTTAACTGACCAGAAATGATCAATTGTTTTAATTGTCCTATAATTTTGTCAACCGGCGACTCAACTTGTATAGCTGTAATATTTTCTATTAACGATTTCATTCCTTGGTTTTTCTATTTGGTCGACCAATTAATTGGTTTACCAAAAATAATCATTCAATTGAGTATTTAAAATTTATTTCAAATTTAAATGAAATTATCTAGGAATTACCTCTAAATCATATTCGTTCATTTGGCGTTGATGTCACCAAACGAACGAAGTTTTAAGCCTAACTTTAAATTTTAATTACTTTTTTAGTATTGGTTACCCTACCGCCATTTTCTATCGATAAAATGTAAGTTCCTGCTTGAATATTTTGAACATCGATCTCTAAAACTTGATTACCGCTTGCTGTTTTAGTAGCAATTACCTGCCCTTGAATGTTAAATAATTTAATTACATCACCTTTAACCACTCCAGTAACGTTGATGTTTTTTTGACTTACTGGATTTGGATAAACAGCTATTTTATTTACTGCTACGTTTACCACTTTAATTTCACTTTCGTGAGTTGTGCCATCTAAATCTACACCAACTAAACGATAGTAATTTACACCAGCCAAAGGATTTAGATGAGTATAACTGTAGTTAAAAATCCCAGCTTTATTATTAGCGGGTACGGTTTGGATTGCCACGAAATTATCTCCTACTTTATGCTGAAGTAAATAATGCTTCAAATTAACTTCGTCTGTAGTTCTCCAATCTAATTTTACGCTATTTAAGCTCTCCTTCGCAGTAAAACTGATTAAGGTTAGCGGTAGCGTAGTATTTGCTTCGCCAATTATAAACGGAGAAAAATTACTGGTGGTAAGCGTTGCGGTATTGGCAGCTGCATTTCCACTACCGGTAAATGTGCCATAAGCCCCACTGGTGTAAGCTGCCATGCCAATTTGGGCATTTCCGAAAGCAGAAAAATCAGCTCCTTCTAAAGCATTATCCCAGCCTAAAGTTACGTCTACATCACCAGTACCAGAAGTACGATTGATATTCCAAACAGCATCTACCATTCTTAGCTTTTGTGCTGGTGTTAAAGCCGTGCCATTTGGAATGGCATTTGCGGTTGCACCCGAAAAAACATTGATATCGAAGTTTGAAGCTAGAGTTGGGTTTAATGTTACAGGGGTGTAATGGGTTGTAGTACCTACGGGGATTAATGTTGCAGCATTAAGACCGTTAACTTTTAATGTACCTACTGCTCCGGTTGTAGTATTTGCTTGTGTTGCTACATAAGCAGACGAATTGAATATACCATCAAAAGAACCCGTAGTGCCAATTACTACCTCATCACCTTCACGAACTGTTAATTTTACATTATTTAAAGTGAGCTTCCCATTAATGGCAATATCTTTATTTGTTGTTGCGGCAGCGTTGAAAGTTACATCGCCAAATGCACTACCGGTTGTAGGAAATGGAGTAGTTGTATTGGCATTAAAAATACAGTTTGTTCCAGAGCCAAAATTGATATTTCCGTTAGCATTGACAATAATACTGGCGTCCATGCCCCCAATATTTGCAGTTTCGCACGTTGCAGCTCTTCCTGTTAAAGTTAAACTTGAACCGTTACCCGTCGCTGCATTTGACATTGCAAACGTACCAGTATTAGAATTGGTACCAATAATATACGTATTTGGTGGTATTTGATCGCCAGTTACCAATAAGCCAATCACAGCATTAAGATTCGAAAAATCTGTTACTGTTACTGAATTACTACCATTCGTTATCGTCGCTGCAACAGTGCTAGTTATTGCCGCAGTCCTAAATTGAAAACGACCAGTATTGGTAGCAGTACCTACTCCATTAATGGTATAAGTGCCAAAATTAAGCTTACCTATTACCGATGATTGACCACCACCTGCGATATTTAGTGAATGTCCCAAAATTACATTGGCATCAGCCGCAACGGTAATGGCGCCGAGATTGTTGAAGGTGCCATTACCTGAAACAGTTTGAGGGCTTGTTCCCATAAAAAGCAATTGGGCAGTTGTAACTGCACCAGAAATACCGAGCGAACCATCATTCAAAATGTTACCAGTAATAGGTGATACCCCTTGTGATCTCATATTAAAGGTAGCTCCAGACCGTATAGTTAAATTTTCAATTTTGTTAAAATTTTCACCAGAACTACCTATGCCTAAATCTATGGTTGCATTATTTCTAACCTCTACATTCGCCAATATTTTACCACTAAACATATTCACCACATTAGCTGCCTCTAGCACCAAATTGCTGCCAGGCTGAAATACAATGATGTTTGCGGAAGAGTTGTTCCCAAATGGGTTAATTGCACTTTTATGTATTAAAGATGAACCTGCCTGAAAAACAACGGCATTATTCGAAGAGTTACCATCAGTCGTATTTACTGATCCAAAAGGATAGCCTGAAGTGTGTGTATTATTGTACTCTAAACTAGCTCCAGGGCCAAAAACTATGCCACCTACCGTACGGCTTGTTATTTTCGGGCTATTTGCAAAGGTAGACTGTACCATTTTTATAGCCCCTTCAATTTTTGCAGTAGCTACTGATGAGAGTTCAATATATATGTTTCCATTCTCGTTAGCGGTATTTAATTGCAAAGACGAAGTTCCATCTACAATAAGCCCCGCTTGCAAGTTAGTATTATTGGCAATAGTTAACGTTCCATTGTTTGTCGTTGTTCTAACCAATACCACATTAGCTCCATTTATTAGCTTTACCTGTGCGGTTGTTGCGGTATTTAAACTAATGGTTACAGTGCCGGTAGCAGGTGTCCCTCCTCCTATATTAGTACCATCTACTATTAAAATATCTGTTACGGCCGGTGTTGTTCTCGAATCGCCCGTACCATCTTGATTAGTTTTCCAAACGCCTGAAGCATTAATATTGCTTTGAGCAGTGCCACCAACCCAGTAATAGGTAACTTGCGCAAACCCCACTGCACTAAAGCAGCTTAAAATCATTAAAAGTAAAATTCTTTTCATGTGAATCAATATTTGGTTATAGGTTGGGGAAAGCTTTTACAAGCTCTCCCAATTATTTCTGATTATAAATTGCCGTTAATTTCCAGATTATCTATCCAAGCTTTCGCCATGGTATCGTTACCTTTGGGTGTAACACCATAGATGATAAAACCATTTAGGTTTTTACCAGTCTCTAGCCCAGCAGATACAAATTCGACGGGTATGCGTTTACCGTTTATCCATACATGGTAGGTACCTACATTTAAAGTCTGCTCTGCTTCTTTAGTATATTTTTTTGCCTCAGCACCGTTGTTGCTATACACTTCTATGAGGTAGTCGGTGTTTTTTACAAGCGAAGCGCCTTTTACCGTAGACCATTTAGCACCGTTACGGTAGTGGAAATTAATTTCATTAGCGGCTGATAGGCTCCATCTTAAACCTGCAAAAACCTCTGTTGAAGTTTCTCTAATACCGCTATTACCCTGAAATAGATCATCTGAATTTTCGGATGTACCGTTAGCAAATACCCACTGCCCTGCATTGGCTGCATCCATCTTTATATTGAAACTCGTTTTAGTAATACCCTCTGTTGGCAAATTGTAGATAGAAAATTTACTGGTCGTTGTTCCTGCTACTACTTCCAGCCCTGCTCCTTTTAGAAAATCAGCACCACTTTTTACCAAATTAAAAGCTCCAGTACCGTCAGAGGCAGTACGCACTCTTACTTTGGCAGCTTTGATATTGGCTACTTTGGGCAAAAATGAAGTAGAAGATGCTCCCGGATTAGGGCTAAACGAAGCTTCTTTATCTCCAAAATCGTAATTAATTACTGGTGCAGCTTGCTGTGCAAGAGCTGTATTAGCTGAAAAAAGAATAGCGAGAGTGCATGGTACAAAAAATTTCCTGATCATATTTTAATGGTTAAGGTTAGTATTCGGTGATATTAAAATCGTTGAACCAAACGGTTTCGTCACGCAACATATCTGGTTGTAAGGTTCTTCTGTAGATACCCCATTTTGGGCGACAACTGGTAGAATTTTTACGCCACATCTCTATATTGGTGAAGGCTTGCTTTACCAATAGTTTTCCATCGCTAATTCTGTTGATCTGGATCTCGTATTTGCCATCGAAAGAAAAAGTAGCTCTCTCCACTACCTCTACCCAATGTCCTTTGAAATCGCTCAAAGGGATTTGCACAATATACTTCTGCGAAGTAGCATCGGTTTCTCCAGTATGGATTACCTGCATTACATCACCCGCCGCCCTATATCGAGGAGTAAGTGTAATAATTGGCAATTGGTTATCGCCGTCTATAGGTTTTAATTGATGGATGTGTGTAAAATCGCCTGATGGCTTAAAATTGGCATCTAATTTGAATTTCCATTTGTAAAGCACTTTTTCATCTTTACTGGCTTTTAGACTTTCTGGAGATTTATCGTAAGTTTTAATTTCGTTACGCTGTCTGTCCGAATTTTCACATTTGTCATTATCTGGTGTGAGATGGATATGGAATGCGAAAACCTGGCGTTTCAAATCGTTGTCATAAACTTGGGTGATATGCTTGCCAAAAGATGTGTGGCTACAATCTGGAGCTTCAATCACATCGCCAGTACCGCCAAATACATTATTGATTAATTGATAAGTATCTGTTGTACCATTAGCGCTTAATGTGGTGCCTTGGGTGTTAGTTGTCTGACTACCATTGTCAGCAATTACTTCCTTTTCTGCAGGTGCAGTTTTTTGCTTGCTGCAAGCACATCCAAAAAAACAGATGCATACGATATAAAGCAGGTTTTGCCTTTTCATACAATGGATTAAATTTGGTTGACCAATATTTGGTTGACCAAATTTATACAAATAATATTACGAAGCAAATTTTTCTGAGAATTTTAACAACAAAGGTAGTTGGGAATGTTACAGAGGCAGCTGAATTAGCTTTACAGCAGTATTTTAAGTATATATTTAACTAACGTAGATATCGCCAACGTTAACTTAGCGAACGAAAAAGAAGCGTTTTTCTGGGAAATGTGAATTTGAAAAACAGGCGTTGCTTATTAAACCCGGTTGAAGCGGAAATACTTTTTGTTATGGTTGACGGGACTGCATAGATGCTTCGATAAACTCAGCATGACAGTGAGCAGATAGCGATGAAACAAAAAGATTATAGCGAAAAACGGGACTTTCGGAAGATAGTAGCAGGATAACTGCTTTTCAAAAAATTATATTATTTGCTTACAAAGCGGTCTTCGGCTTCGGTTATGATCTGCTGAACTACCTTTTGCAGTGCGCTAGCCTTACCTGCTATGATTGGGTCTTTATCGTAATTGGTGAGGTAAACGATGTTTTTAGTGGTGTCGTCGTAAACAAACTGAAATTCGTAACGTAACACTTTTGGATCTTTTAAATTAGCTTGCGGATTAGCAATTGTATCTGGAACTTGCAGTAAATCTCCCTGGTTAATTTTGCTGTGCAAAAAAATGATGTTATTGGTTCTGAGCTTGAAATTAACCTTCACCAATTGATCGCTTTTATCTAAAAACTGATAGTCGCCAGCTTTAGAATTGTAACTGTTTTGCAAAGTATCGCCCATGCCCCACTTGTAGGTTAAACTTACAAAAGATGCCGCTTTTTCGCCTCCACTGCGCACTTTCATAATGTAGTAACCACCCACAATAACAATAAATGCTACCGCAGCAAGCTTTAAAATCATTTTCTGCTTAGCATTCATTATTTTGCCTCGTTCTCTTTATCGATGAGTGTTAATTCAATTTCCTTTTGCATTTTACTTATGGCAGCTTTCATCCGCTCATTACCGCTAAAACTAGGCAAATAAGTTACTTCCTTAGATTTTTTTTGGTAATTGAATTTGATAACATAGCGCAGCTTACGAGGATCTTTTAGATCGTCTTGGTTGTTGGCTACAATACTTGGCAGGTTCCAAAAACCTTGTACATCGGCTATGCTATCTAAGTATTTGATATCTCTTACACTAAGCTTTATATTGCTGCTGATAAGCGAGTCTTTTTTATCGAGATATTTAAACTCGCCAGTAGCCGAATTATAGCTGTTTTCTAATTTTTCGCCTGTTCCCCAGCTGTACTCTAACGATACAAAATATTTTTCTTGAAATGGTGCATTCCTAATCATTGGTGCATAATAAATGGCACCATAAATAACAAAAGGAACTACTACACTTAATATTAAAAAAATCTTTTTAGCTCTGGAACTCATAATGTATTAATCGGCAATAAATTTCTCTGGAGCCTGCTCATCAAACTCCCCCTCCCACTTGGCAATAACCACTGTTGCTAAACAGTTACCAATTACGTTTACCGAAGTTCTAGCCATATCCATTAGCTCGTCTATACCTAAAATTGCAGCAATGATAAACACTGGTAAACCGAATTGCTCTGCCGTTGCAATAAGTACAATTAACGATGCTCTTGGTACAGCAGCAACTCCTTTAGAGGTAATCATTAAGGTAAATGCAATTGCCAATTGCTGGCCAACACTTAAATCCATGCCGGCAGCTTGCGCTACAAAGATAGAAGCTAATGACAAATACAACGAAGTACCATCTAAATTAAAACTGTAACCTGTTGGTATTACGAAAGAAACAATTTTACGTGGAACGCCAAATCGCTCCATATTGCTCATTGCTTTTGGCAAAGCAGCATCAGAACTTGTGGTTGCAAAGGCGATGGAAACTGGTTCTTTTACGGCCTGGATGAATTTCTTAATTGGTATTTTAAGGAAGATCATGATTGGCACAAATATCAAGAGCACAAAAACGATCAGCGCAATGTATAAAGAGCCTAAGAGCATGAATAAATTTTTCAAGATATCTACGCCCAAGTGACCAACAGTGTAAGCCATAGCTGCACCTACACCTATTGGCGCAAAATACATGATGAGGTTGGTGAATTTGAACATCACTTCTGACAGACTTTCAGCAAATTCTACCATCGGTTTTCGCTTTTTCTCTTCTACCATTGCCAATCCGATACCGAAAATAACAGAAAACACTACAATTTGAAGCACTTTGTTCTCGTACATTGATTTTACGATATTCTCCGGAAAAAGCTCGTAAAAGAAGTGCGTAAATTTGTAGACACCGTGTACATGATCTGGCAAGTGCTCTAAAGCTGCATCGGCAGTTTTTACTGTAGGTAACTCTTCATGAGGCATACTTTTAATATCTACACCAACACCTGCATGGGTGATATTGATAACCGCCAAACCAATGAAAATAGCACAAGAGGTTGCGCAGAAGAAATACAGCATCGACTTCCAAGCCATACGGCCCACTTGCTTTAAATCTGAGTGACCTGCTATACCGTAAACTAAAGTTCCGAAAAGGATTGGACCTACAATGGTTTTAACCAATTTAATGAAGCCTTTGCTCAGCGGTTGTAGCGCAGCGGCGAAATTTGGAAAATCTACCCCAACAAAAATGCCTAAAAGCATAGAAACCAATATCCAAGTGGTGAGGTTTCTTTTAATTATGGCATAAACCACCATTACTACAGCAACTCCCCAACGTGCCGACATCATGATTTGTTCTGGAATATCTACGATATTAAATTCCTTTAATAAAGTAAGCGCTACTGCGATGGTGATAAAAATTAAGGTGATTAAGCCTATCTTAGATTTCTTCATTTAGTTTTTGTTTGTTGCTGCATCTATTTTACAAAGACACATTATTCTATTTGGTTACTTTGGTTTTTGCTTTTATCATGCTACATCAAACTTTTTTCTGATGTAGCTAGACCGACAAAAATAAATAATTGCGCTTAGCACACAAACATTTATTATTTTAGCGACCGTTTATGGTGTAACAATTTAATGTTACCTTATTCTAATAGACATATAAAAACGCTAAATGGACCGAAAAGATCAGCTTTTTAAAGAAATTTTCGATAAAAACTCAAAGAAGATATTTCACTTGTGTTATGGATACACAGGCGATGCAGACTCGGCGAACGATCTTTTGCAGGAGACGTTTTTAAAGGTTTGGCAAAATCTGGATAAATTCCGAAACAAATCGTTGATATCTACCTGGATCTACAGAATTGCAGTAAATACATGTTTAACCTATTTACGTTCTGAAAAAAGACAGGCCAAAGATGAGCTTACCGACAATATCATAGAAAATAAAATTGAGGAATATTCTGAAAAAAATGAGCAGGTTGCTCTTTTGTATAAATCTATCTCGCAACTAGAAGAGAACGACCGTCTAATTATAACTATGGTATTGGACGAATTGCCTTATAATGAAATTGCTGAAATTTCGGGAATTAGTGAGGGTAACTTAAGGGTAAAAATACATCGCATTAAACAGAAACTTACTGAAATATACAATCAACATGCAAGAATTTAATCACATAGAAGCATTATGGGCTAAGCATACGGTTGATGTAAAAATATCTGCTGATGATATGCTCAAGCAGGCGAAAAAGGATGTGGGTGCCATCCGCACCAAGTCGCTACTGAACATTCTTGGCATGTCTCTTTCAATTATTGCCGTTGCAGCGGTTTGGCTATTGTATGATTTCACTTCCATAGCAACCCACATAGGTATTAGCATTATTATTTTGGCTGTTACAGTATACACAGTGATATTATACTTTAACCATAGGGTGATTTCCAAAAACGATTTCACCGAGAATCCTAACATATTTCTGCAAAACCTTAAGATTTATCAATTACAAAGGCACCAACTTTACAACAGATTATATTGGTTCTACGCCATTGCATTATCGTTGGGAATGGGGCTTTACTTTTTCGAGATATTACCAAATTTTGAACTTTGGCTACAGGCTTTGATCTTGTTCTTGAGCTTTGGCTGGGTAATTTTCTGTTCTACCCTTTTAAGGAAGGCTGTTATTAAGAGAGACAAGGAAAGAATTGCATTGCTGATAGAAAAATTTGAAAGAATTAGTAATCAATTTAAAGACATAGAATAATTTGGCATAACTTTCGTTCTTGTATGGTTAAATGATGCCCTTAAAGAACATAGCCTTAGTTTTTATTTGTGTAACTGCGCTCGCTTTTACACCACATGAACGTATCGCTCCCGAGCGATTAGATTGGGATACCCACTTTAGAGCTACTCCAGATCCGAACTCTAACTACGCTGCCGTTACCAGTACTATTTGGCAGTATGGCTACCGTTCAACTATTAGAGGCAATAACTTACAAATTGATTTTAATTTTTTGGGCGGTGTAGATGCGAATAGATCGTGGGTGAAGCGAGATAAAATTAGAAATAGAAATGTAAGCAAGACCTTGCTAAACCATGAACAAGGGCATGTTTACATCAACTTTCTTTTATTGAAAAATGGGGAGCAGATCTTGAAAAACCAAGGCTATACCATACAGAACTATAAGCGTTTGGTAGATAAGACAGCTAAAGACGTATCTAAATTTTATAACGATATGCAAGAACGTTATGACAAAGAAACCAAACACGGCTCTGATTTAGAAGTGCAACAAAAATGGGATGCGTTTTTTGAACAAGAGTTAGCGAAGTTTTAATTCGATCCTCCATCTCCTCCAAAAATGAGCTAAACAAAAACTTTATTCTTCGCGAGGTTTTACTTCCGAAGAAGAAAAGCTGTTGCCAGACAAACGATATTTCAATGTTTTCACTAAAGTAGTGGTTTTGCCACTATCAGTTTGAACAATTGGCACTGACCTGAATAACTCTCCGTGTTTTACGAAAAACTTATCATCTCCTTGATAACCTTTTTGGCTGCTAACACCCGGAAAACTAATTTTATTGAAGTCGTTATTGAATTCGTATACATTAACGTCGGCCACGTTTTTGCGCACTAAAGTTTGCACATAAATTTCTGGATTGCCATCGTTATCTAAATCCATGTTCCAAGCATCGGTAATAATCCCCTGTCTTTCAACAGAAATAGACTTATAATTTTGTTTCGTGGAGTCAGACATCAGAATTAAAAAACCGCCAACGCTATCTACACCCTTACCCCAACTCACTACTTCAAAATAGTAACCAGGTTTTATCTCAATGCTTTTATAGAATGGAAAAGGGTTTGGAGCTTTTGTTGTTTCTACCACTTTTTGTTCTACAGCGGCAGGTTTATCGTTATTAGTACAAGCGACCATCATCATAGACACCGCTACAATTGCGAATGCAGATTTTAATAAATCTTTCAAAACCATTTGTTGTAAATTTTAGAATGCCAATTTATACGTTTTACTGATTTTTTGCAACATAAAATATTGTTAATAACCACGAAGGCACAAAGAACACTAAGATTAATTTGGTAATATTTCTGGTCGATCGTCATTTCGAGCGTAGTGGAGAAATCTTTAAATTTTAGGTCAAAGATTTCTCCACTCACTGCGTTCGGTCGAAATGACGATTATAAGTTACTTAACTTTTGCTTCTACAGCACCATTATTGAATACTGTTTCGGCAACTATACTTCTTTTTCCACTCGGCGTAATTACAATTGTTTTCAACACCTTTTGTTGTCCTTGTGGGACATTAATTTTTAAAGGAGCGTTATATTCAGCTGCATTTTCTGATGGACGGTACCCATCTAAAGTGTAGTAAATTTTTGCACCTGTTATTGGAGATTTCAACTCAACTACGTGATTTTCGCCATTAACAGCTTTGTCTGGCTGACCAACTGCTGGTGGTACCCAGTAATTGGTGTTAGTTTTGTCCAATTTAGCCAAGTGTAACGACAAACGCTCTTCACTAAAATTTTTGATGTCTTTTCTGTTTAAAGGTGTCCAAGCTATTTCTGCCAGAGCGTACACTCTCGGAAACAACATATACTCTGCTTTAGCAGGTGTTTCGATGTATTCTGTCCATAAGTTTGCTTGTACACCTTTGATATATTTCTTTTGATCTTCGGTTAACACAGCAGGAACTGGATCGTAGTTATAAACTTTGCTGTAATGCGCAAAACCTTTTCCTTTTCTACCAATCGTTAGGGGTTCATCTTCTGCTACAGATTGCTTATGGTCGAAGTACAAACCATTGGTACTAGGCGTCATCAATACATCGTGGTTTTGTTGCGCAGCTTCTATGCCTCCTTTCTCTCCTCTCCAACTCATTACGGTAGCATTTGGCGCTAAACCACCTTCTAAAATCTCATCCCATCCAATAATAGAGCGACCTTTGCCATTCAAGTATTTTTCTATCCTTTGGATGAAATAGCTTTGTAGCTCGTGTTCATCTTTCAAACCTTTTTCTTTAATGAGCTGCTGACAAAATTCAGACTCTTTCCAGTATTTTTTCGGAGCTTCATCACCACCAATATGGATATATTTTGATGGAAAAATAGCAATCACTTCATCCAATACATTCTCTAAAAACTTGAAAGTATTCTCTGAAGGCACAAAGATGTCATCAAAAACGCCCCAAGTTTGCTGCACCTGCTTGCCAGTTCTAGAACCAGACCAAGGCCAATCTTTACCGATGTAGGTGTCCCTATCTGGAAACACGCTTAACTCTGGATAAGCCGCAATTGCAGCCGAAGCGTGACCTGGCAACTCGATTTCAGGAATTACATTGATGTACCTTGCCGCAGCATAAGCTACAATTTCTTTTGCTTCTGCCTGTGTGTAGTAACCTTTATAAACTTCATTATCAGTACCACCACTACCCGGATAATTACCAATAATTGTTCCGTTTCTGCTAGCTCCTACTTCAGTAAGTTTTGGGTATTTTTTGATTTCCAATCTCCAACCTTGGTCTTCGGTTAAGTGCCAATGGAAGTTGTTTAATTTATAGGCTGCCATTACATCGATGTATTTTTTAAGGAATGACATGGGAAAGAAATGACGACCAACATCTAAATGTAAACCACGGTAGCTGAAACGCGGATAATCATTAATTTCTACGTTTGGAATATGAATTTTGCCATCTGTAGATTTATCTGGCGTTAGCTGCATTAACGACTGCAAAGCATAAAACAAGCCTGCATCTTTTCCTATCAACTTAATTTTATTGGCGCTTACTTTAATTTGATAGCCTTCGCTCGGCAGCTGATCTGCTCCAACGCTGGTAATTTCTATAGCTTTTTGTCCAGCAGCAAGTGTTTGCACTACACGTAGATTTAGTCCTTTAGTGGCAGCAAAAGACTTCAACGTCTCTGCAATTTTAGCATTTTTAGGATTGGCACTTAGGATTACCACTGTTTTATCAAAAGCGAAAGTTCCACTTCCTTTTTGAATAGCTACTGGAGCAGGTATGATCCCCAAATTAACATCAGTCTGCGCATTTGAACTTGATAGTATAAATGCTGCAACAGCTGTTAGAAACAACTTTTTCATTCTTTTTGGTTTAATTTATGGTTTGGTATTATGAGCTTTAGGTTTAATGTCACCTAACGGATTACAAGATAAATATTTAAACGTTTAGTCAAAAGAAAATAACTCAAAACATAAAAAAACCTTTCTAAACTAAATTAGAAAGGTTTCAAAATATCAATATTGATAAGCTTATTTAGTATCAGCTTTGGCCGCCAAATATCTTTCTGCATCAAGTGCTGCCATACAGCCAGAACCAGCTGCAGTAACAGCTTGTCTGTAAATACTATCCTGCACATCGCCGCACGCAAATACACCTTCTATATTTGTTTTCGAAGTGCCTGGAACGGTCTGAAGATAACCAGTATCGTCCATATCTAGCCAACCTTTAAAGATATCTGTATTAGGTTTATGACCAATTGCCACAAAAAATCCTTCTACATCTAAAGTCCTAGCTTCTTCTGTTTTATGGTTAAATACGTTTACGCCAGTTACATTTTTACCGTTACCGATAATTTCTGTGGTTTGTGTATCGTAAAGTACTTCGATGTTTTCTGTACTTAGTACTCGGTGAACCATCGCTTTTGAAGCACGGAACTCGTCTCTACGCACCAACATATATACTTTTTTACAAAGCTTTGCCAAGTAAGTTGCTTCTTCTGCAGCGGTATCTCCAGCGCCCACAATAGCCACGGTTTGTCCTTTAAAGAAAAAACCATCGCAAACGGCGCAAGCAGATACACCAAAACCGTTATATTGTTGCTCGCTTGGCAAACCCAACCATTTTGCTTTAGCGCCAGTGGCAATAATTACAGTATCTGCTAAAATAGTTTTGCTTTCATCTACAGTAACTTTGTGAGGCAATGATGAGAAATCTACAGAGCTTACATAACCAAAACGAATTTGAGTACCAAAACGCTCTGCTTGGTTTTTAAAGTCTTCCATCATTTCTGGCCCCATAATTCCGTTAGGATAGCCCGGAAAGTTATCTACATCTGTAGTTTGGGTTAACTGACCGCCCATTTCCATGCCAGTGTACATTACTGGTTTTAAATCGGCCCTAGCTGCATAGATTGCGGCTGTATAACCTGCTGGACCTGATCCTATAATAAGGCACTCTACGTGCTCTAGTTCTTCTTGTTGTGACATTGTGTGTAATTTGTGATGCAAATTTAAGTTTTAAGCGCTAAAGCGCAACACTTGTGGAGAAAGATGAAATTGTGGAGATAATTCAGTAGTTGGGTTAACTGATGAATTGTTTAAATCGGTTAATCGCTTTTACTAGAAAGTAGGCTATTGAAAAAATTGACAAGTAATCAATCACCGGTTAACCGATTTAAACAGTTAACCAATTTAGTTCCCTTTATTCGCTTTCAATATCCTTATAAAATTACCGCCCAAAATCTTTTGGATATCAGCTTCGCTGTAACCTCTTTTTACAAGGGCTTCGGTTATTTTAGGAAAATCAGCTACGCTATCCATCCCTTGAGGGAAAGACTCAGCGCCATCAAAATCGGCACCAATGCCCACATGATCTACACCTATTAATTTAACCACATAGTCGATATGATCTATCACTCTTTCTACTCTTGGTCTATTGGCATCTGCTTCATCTTTGTACATTGAAATCAACGTATCTATCGCTTTAGATCTACCATATTTTTCGCTTAGTGTTTTAAGTTCTGGCTTATGTTTAATCAAAAAATTTTGCTGCTTTGCAGAATAAGTTGGATCTAAAAAGCCACTGTAAAAATTGATGGAGATTACCCCACCATTTTTTCCAACAGCTTTGATTTGCTCGTCTTTTAAGTTTCTCGGCACTGGATTAATACCATAAACACAACTGTGTGATACTAGAACTGGCTTTGTAGAAAGATTAATCGCATCGAAAAAAGTTTGTTCGCCAACGTGAGATAAATCTACCAAAACACCCAATTCGTTTAGCTTTCTCACCACCGATTTTCCAAAGTCGTTTAAACCCGGCATAGCGATTTCGCCTTTGGTTTCCTGCGCTGCAGAACTTGCCCACGGCGTGCTGTTATTCCAAGTTAGCGTAAGATAGATCATGCCTCTTTTGGCCAAAGCTTCCAGCTTACCAAGATCATTCTCTATCATGTGGCCACCTTCTACGCCAATTAGCGCAGCCAATTTTTGTTGCTTAACCGCAGTTTCTAACTGTTGTGCGTTGTTCACCAAAGTGATTTTTTCGGGATATCTCTTAATTAAAGCATATAAAGAGTCGATTTGACGGTTAGCTAAGTCGAAGCCACCTTTTTCATCGCACCAAATAGAAAAAACTTGCGCATCAAGACCGCCTTGCTTGGCTCTAACCAAATCAAAATTACCTGTGCTTTGCAGTTGACCAATATCGATCCCAGATTGAATTTGATTATATAAAATATCGCCGTGGGTATCAATCATTATAGCCTTTTGATGGATTTTAGCCGAATTTTGAGCAAAACTTGCGCTTTCGAAACAAACGACAAAAGTTAATAACAGCAGAGTTTTGATTGTAAATTTTTGGTTTATTGAAAACGATATGTTCATTTTATTCGATCTCTAAAATTTCTGACCTTTTTAGTTTAGTGGTACTGATCAATTTATCATCCTCAAAAACATCCTTTACTTTTTTCTTCAGATCGTACCACGTTCCAGTCTTAAGTCCAAACTTGTACTGTCCTACAAATAAGCGTCTTCCTTTATGGTTAAAGAAAGCGGTTTCTCCATCCAATTTACCATTTTTATAGGTACGATATCCCATTATGGCACCATCAGGAAAATAATCTGTCCACTTACCTTCTTCCAAACCATCTACATATTCTCCTTGTTGCGAAATGTATCTATCTGTTGTTGGATTTTTAAAGTTGGTGAAATTCTGATAGTTATAATCGTAAATACTACTATAAAAAATAAATTTACCTTGAGGCTTAGTCAACTGCTCATCTTTATAAGCTC
This sequence comes from Pedobacter sp., assembly GCF_031119335.1. Taxonomy (GTDB): domain Bacteria; phylum Bacteroidota; class Bacteroidia; order Sphingobacteriales; family Sphingobacteriaceae; genus Pedobacter. The sequence goes on along the minus strand of NZ_JAVHXT010000001.1, from coordinate 186,692 downwards.
CAGAAAACATCAGGTTGTCGTCTAGGTCATATCTCTTCAACACCCATAAATCTTCGCCACTTAACTTTCCATAAACACCATACGAAGTCGCTCTATCTTTATCTGTAGTTATGCGGTTACCAGTAAAATAAATAGGTTTTGCTTGTGCAAAAGCATTTATTACAACAAAGCATACCAAGAACATCAATAAATTAAATCTTAACATATCATTAGGTTTGAATAATTCCAACATTAAAAGGTTTTTGAATGGGCGATTGGTTAGCAGCTTCGATACCCATCGAAATTACCTTCCTCGTTTCCAGAGGATCTATCACACCATCAACCCATAAACGCGATGCCGCATAATATGGTGTGGTTTGCGCATTGTATTTATCCGTAACTTGTTTTAGCAATTCATCTCGCTTGTCTTCTGCTAACGTCTCACCCTTACCTTTAAGTGCACTTTCTTGTATTTGTAACAATACTTTTGCTGCTTGTGCACCACCCATTACGGCAATTTTAGCACTTGGCCATGCGTAAATCAACCTCGGATCGTAAGCCTTACCGCACATGGCATAGTTGCCAGCACCGTAAGAGTTGCCAACTACAATGGTAAATTTAGGTACCACCGAATTGGAAACAGCATTTACCATTTTAGCACCATCTTTAATAATGCCGCCTTGCTCTGATCTACTGCCTACCATGAAACCGGTAACATCTTGTAAAAAAACCAAAGGGATTTTCTTTTGGTTGCAGTTCATAATGAACCGACTGGCTTTATCGGCACTGTCTGAATAGATTACACCGCCAAACTGCATCTCCCCCTTTTTCGACTTTACCACTTTACGCTGATTGGCCACAATTCCCACGGCCCAACCATCTATACGAGCCAATCCGCAAATTAAACTCTGACCGTACAATTCCTTATATTCTTCAAACTCAGAATTGTCTACCAAACGCAGAATAATTTCCTTCATATCAAAAGGTTTTTCGCGGTTATCAGGTAAAATTCCGTAAATATCTTCTTCGTTTAGTTTTGGCAAAGCCGATTTAATCCTATCGAAGCCGGCATTTTGCGGCGCACCTAACATACTCATGATGTTTCGAATACTATCTAAACAAGCTTGGTCGTTAGGATGTTTGTAATCGGTAACGCCCGAAATTTCGCAGTGCGTTGTAGCACCGCCCAAAGTTTCATTATCAATGTCTTCGCCTATGGCCGATTTCACTAAATACGAACCCGCTAAAAATACCGAACCAGTTCCGTCAACAATCATTGCTTCATCGCTCATGATAGGCAAATAAGCGCCACCAGCTACGCAAGAACCCATAATGGCAGAGATTTGAACGATTCCTTCTGAAGACATGATGGCATTGTTTCTGAAAATACGTCCGAAGTGTTCTTTATCGGGGAAAATTTCATCTTGCATAGGCAGATAAACACCTGCACTGTCTACCAAATAGATAATCGGTAGACGGTTTTCCATCGCTATTTCTTGTGCCCTAAGGTTCTTTTTTGCTGTCATTGGAAACCAAGCACCAGCTTTTACTGTAGCATCATTTGCCACCACCACGCATTGCCTGCCCGAAACATAGCCAATTTTAACTACTACGCCTGCACTTGGGCAACCACCTTCGGCTTCGTACATTCCTTCGGCAGCAAAAGCACCAACTTCAATTACAGGTTTATCTTTATCTAGCAAATAATCAACTCTTTCTCTTGCTAGCAGTTTACCCTTTTCTTTTTGTTTTGCTGCACTTTTTTCTCCACCGCCCAAATGAACTTTTTTGAGTTTCATTTTCAGCTCGTAAACCTGCTGCTTATTATAATCTTCGTTTTTATTAAATGTCAAATCCATATAGGTTGATTATATTTTGGTTCTTTTCTTTACCACATAGACACATAGAATATAAAAGTTATAAGCTATGTGACTATGTGGTTAAGTATTGAGCGTACTAATATGCTAAAATAGTATTTTAAGCGTTGGTATGGCATGAGATGGCTGATATTTTTTCTGTTACTTTCGGTGGCGAACCCCAGTTTTGCACAAAAATTCAATTTTCCCAGGCTTGTAACACAGGGCGATACACTCAATGACCTCAGCCCAAAAAACTGGAAGATTATTGATACAGCTTTTGGTGATTTGAATAATGACAAGCTACAAGACCTCGCAATCATTTTAGAATACAATACTGCAGTAGATGAAGACAGGGCATACGGGAACTACGAAATAGAGCTTATTCGCGAAACGCAAAAGCCCAGAATTTTAGCCATCTACTTTAAAACTGGCAATAAATATCGTTTAGCTGCCCAAAACAACAATTTCATTTTACGTTCTGAAGAAGGCGGTAAAATGGGTGATCCCTTAAAAGGAATGCGCATTGATAGCAATAAATTGGCACTTTCTTTTGAAGGCGGTAACGATTGGCGCTGGAAATTGAACTACGAATTTGCATACCAGCAAAAACAATGGAATTTGGTAGCAGCCAATAATGTGTACTATCATAAAGACAGTGGCGAAATGGTGGATAAGCAGTATGATTTTGTCGATAGAACCATCAAAACAGTGGTAGGCAGTATATTTAACCGCAATATCATTAACAGTACCGACGAAGATATTCTGGTTTTTAGTCAGCCGCGTACGTTAAACGATTTTAAAAAACCTTGGACCTGGGAGGTTACGAAGGATAATTATTTGTAGAAATTAAAAACTTACGAAGTTTCGAAAACTTCGTAAGTCTCTTTGCAATTCATCCCTTTATCGCATTAATAATATCGTACTGCGTAATAATATCAAATTTACCATCTTCTAGTTCTACTAAGACAGCGCATAAAGACAAAAAAATGAAAATATTTCTTTTTATAATTATTTAAATTTTTAATATCTGCCCCCAACACTACTTTTAATCACAACTTTGGTTACAAATGGCTTACAGGTCCTAGTGTGTTGCAACAACCAACCAAGCACCAAAGCGAACCTTAATCTTCCCTTATCATTTCCTCCCCCCTTGTCATTTCAAGACCATTAAATTTGAATTTCCCTGACCATCTACCTTTACTCCATACATACATGAACATTTGGTCATTAACAAATGTATATCTATCAAAGTCTTTTGGATTATTCTTCAAATTTTCAATATTTGTTTCATTTGAATGGTTGTACATGAGTATTTTATATTCTGCGTACATGGTATCTAAAATTTTATTTTTATAGGCAAAACTATCTATTGTTCTCTCATTCTTAAGATTATCTTTATAATTTTTAACAATGTAGAGGTCTTTTCTATAATAATAAGGTATTCCATTGTCCATTATCGTATCAATCTTTGAGAATTGTTCGAGTTTCTCAAACTCCAATGACTTTTGCTCACAAGCCGTCAAAGCGAATAAAGACAAAAAAATAAAAATATTTCTTTTCATAATTATTTAAATTTTTAATACCTGCCCCCAACACTACTTTTAATTACAACTTTGGTTACAAATGGCTTATAGGCCCTAGTGTGTTGCAACAACCACCAAGCCGCAAAGCCCCTATGCTTTGCTTGATATTTCAAGGCGTCTGCTTTATCCAAACCAAAATGGTCAATTATGGTTACTTCTACATCTGCAGACCATAACACACCACCTTCAGTTTTAAAGTTAAGCAATTTTATTTCGTGTGCTTCGGTGTCGTTAATGGCTATCTGTAACCCTGAAAATTTATTCCAACCGCTATTAAATATTGGTCTAATATCATTAGTTTCTAATTTGATTACATTATCAATATTGCCATTTACTTCAGTTAATTCCCCACTTAAACGTTCTCCAAATCTTCTCAAAAAATTTTGATACTGTACAGATTGTTTTACGTGGGCTGTAAGTGTGGCATTTTCAAAAGTACCTCCAATGTTGTTTTCAAATCTATCAATCATTAAACCTGTTACCGTACGCATTTCTGGACTAAGAATAGAAGTTTTCCACATTAGATCCCTCATGTTACTGAATAACGTCTGTGTGGGCAGGCTTATTTGTGTGGAAAAAATACCTGCCGTATTTCCATTTGTTCCATATTGCAAATCTTCTGGGTTATTACCATGTCTTTTTGGAGCACTACCAATTACTCTATTCTGGTTTTGAGGAGCATTGTCAGGTACATTGCCAATTTCTATTCCATTATTTATTAATGGTTCTTCTGTAATATTAGCAGGAGGATTATTTATTCCAGAAAATTCATTAGCATCAAAAAAGATATGATAATCAAATCCAGTATTAACAGTCAAATACGCCACCGCCCAACTTGCAAAGTTTTTGCTATCTATAGAGTTCCCATTAGCGTTGAGGTAGCTTTGCAATTGTAATACCAACATAGCGTCGTTATTCAGCAAATTCATTTGATGTGCGTCAGCAATTTCCAATTGTATAATTAATTGTTGAGCCGCAGTTAGGGGCTGCCCACTATTTCCATCTCCGCTACATGGAATTAAAAACTCCTCTCCCGTATCAGAAAATGCACTGCAGGGATCATAATTCTCAGGTGGTGTAGGTGTAGTGTTATTAGGCGGGTAACCACTACTACCTCCACCACCATCTCCATTACCGCCACCGCCACCGCCACATTCATACGCTATGCTCATAATCATATCAACATAGGGAGCGCCAGGACCACCATCATTTTGGCAAGGCTCTCCTGGCCAGTGCATATTATCACCTGTACCGGTGCAGGGCCTATCAATAAAAATATATACCGTATAAGATGTGCATATTGAAGACTGCACCTGTCTTGTATCATTCTTATTTTGTGTGTTTACATTGCCATTAAGATCAATAGGCATATGCCTTATCAACCCATTAAATTCAACAGACCTATTTTTCTTCCAATTATCAATCCAATACTTAGTAGGCTTGTAAGTGGTAATAAATGCTTTTGTAACACCATTAATCTGTTGTAAGGTTAAATTGTGAAACATAGCCGACTTAGAACCTTTGTTGCTTAGTCTAAGTATATAACTCACGGTATCGCCGACTGCTAACCTTTTAACGCTATCGGCATCAATAGCAAGCCCAGAAAGAATATTTGTTGAAGAAGTATTAATTTGTCTACTGCCATTCGGAGTGCTGTTCAACACTTCCTCCAGCTTACCCGTACCCTTCAGCTGTATACTAGAGAGGAACTGCCTATAATCGATAGTTTTGACACTAACTCGTCCTACAACTTCAGGACGAGATACCGGAATTTCAGCAGTTAAAATCTCCTTTTTACAAGAGTTGAAAATAAAGATCGCTAAAATGGAAAATAATAGTGTTTTTAACACGCTCGCAAATGATTTTGCTTCATTCATGGAGAACGTTGTCATAATTTAGTTAATTGTTTGATTAAAACTAAATTAGATAATCGATTTGGCATAATCAAACAATAAAACAAAAAGCTTACACATTTCAAAAATAAAATCTTAAATTATGTAAGCCTTCGAAATAATATCACATTTTCTAATTCTACCCTTTTATCGCATTAATAATATCGTACTGCGTAATAATATCAAACTTGCCATCTTCTAGTTCTACTAAAACGGCACCATTATCTTTATTAATTAGGGATGATAACCTATCTATTGAGGTGTTTAAATCTACAAATGGAAAAGTTGCTCCCATAATACTTTCTACCTTTGCAGATTTTACGCTTGAGTTTTCCAATAATGCACTCAAAATATCGCTTTCTTCTAATTTACCAACCAGCATTCCTTTTTGTGTTACTGGAATTTGGGAAATATTCAAGGTACTCATGGTATTAAAAGCTTCAGAAACGGTTTCCCCCTGGTTTAAGTGTTCTGAAAGATCATTTAAACCTTCTTTGTAAACCAAGGTCTCCAGACCGAAATATAGCTCCTGCTTGTTTTTGCTACATTATTTCCTAACTACTACTATTACCAGGTGAAGTCCTCAGTTCATCGTTAGATTTAAGTCGCCTTGCGTAACACTTAAACAAGTTGGGAAAGGATATTCCTTAACCAGCCGTTATTGATAACAGCCTATATAATCTATTAGCCAATTCCCTTTCTCCCTAGTTAGGGTAAAGAGCATTTTGGTATAAGTCTGAGAAATGTTAAACTTTGCGATTGCTTTATTTTCGATAATTAGAACTTCCTCCAATTTCCCTTCATCAATGTGAACTAAAATTTGCTCTGGCTCAAAAGTTTGGAGAATAAAATCTAGATCAAGGCCATCTATTTTTACAATACTTCCAACACTAACAGGTGGACTTGTTTTTAAAATTTTATCTATCTCATAAAAGTATCCTCGCAAGTTATTTAAATATGTTTCTGAAAAAAAATTACTTGATCTCAAAAAGTCTAGATATCTTTCAACTCCTACTTTATTTACTACTCGCTTTTTTAATTTTTTAGATACAGCCAATTCCTTTATAAGAGTATAATGTTTAGGACTAGAATCATGAAGATGATTAACTTTATGCCATTTTAAAAGACTAATAATACTTTGATTAATCGAATCTCGTGGCGTCTGTTGTGCATTTATATTTAAAGAAATTCCAACGAAAATAATGATATAAAATATTTTTTTCATAAAAATCATTTTTTAATGCTCTTTCTTATTTGCGTAACGACAAAATCATGATGCCCTGTTAAATTAGCATATTGACTTTTAGTTTTTCCAGAAATCTTTCCTGTAGTTGAGTCGAAATACAATTTATTCTCTTTACTTGCTCCCAGCCAAGCATAATTAGTAGAACTATCATAGAACTGAAAATATTTACCTTTGTTGTCAGTTCCCATACCAACAATTACTATAAAATGATCTGTTGTATTATCGGCGTTTGATGATCCAGCCCTAACATCGACTCCCACAAGTACAGGAATACTATTAGATAGGGCGTTCATTATATAACTGATTCCCTCTCGTGCCTTTATCAAGTTTACTGAAGTTCCTTGGTAAGCTTGAAATATTTGAGGGGAATTTACATAATAACCTCCAACAGTGTAACCTTTTTTAGCTAATTGCTCCTTTGCTAAAACAAAACAGTTTTCAATCACTGGTGGATTAGTGCCTGGAATATATCTATTGGGTACAAATTTTTCATAGTTAATTATGGGAGAAATAGTAGGCCAAGGTTGGTTATCTTGATATTGTTGGTAAACAGTTTGGTCTAGGTCAACCAACATTTCATTATCAGGGTCTGTCCAACTACCATTTGGATCTGCCACAAGTTCTGTACCCGTTGGAAAGAATTCTGTTAAAAATTGATTAATATTTATTGATGGACTAACCGTCAAATACGCCACTGCCCAACCTACAAAATCCTTACTCTCCAAAGATTTACCATTTGCATTATGATAATTTTGTAATTGTGTTACCAAATCAGGGTTTGCAGCAAGAAAACTCATTTGGGTAGCATTTGTAACATCCAAATCTTCAACCAATTGCTCCAGTGCAGTTAAAGGCAATCCAGTACCATTATCTTCACACGGAATAGCATATTCTTCACCAGTATCAGAAAATGCGGTACATGGTCTATAATCGCGAGGCGGTATAGGTGTAGTATTACCGTTATTATTGCCATTGTTATTATTTCCGCCATTGTTGTTGCCTCCACCCGTTCCATCGCCAGGAGTGCCCGGAGTGCCGGAACCGCCGGTATAAGAGCAATCTGTTTGTAAACTTGCTACCAGCTCACTATAAGGAGCTCCAGGCTTACCATCCAACTGACAAGTTTCATCAGGCCAATGCTGGTCGGAACCCTCACCAATACATGGATAATCAACCCTATAGTAAACGGTGTAGGTTTCGCACTCCCAACCTGTTTGAATAGCCCTATTACCTACCGTACCGCTCCCATTCCCTTCAAAAGAAACACGGGAGAAACCTATTTTCCCCGTAAATGGCACAAACATGCCTTTTCTTTTTTGGTCTATCCAGTTCTTGCTGGGTTTATAGGTGGTGACAAATGCCTGTACATTTTCCCCATGTTGCGCTATGGTAAGGTTGTAAAAAGTAGCAGAGCGCTCGGCACCATGTTTTATACTAAGTACATAGCTTAAGGTATCGCCTACCTTAAGTACATCAACACTATCGGCAGAGATGGAAAATCCAGAAAGAATACCAAAAGAAGTGCTGTTAATTTGTCTGTTCCCATCGGGAGCCTTTGTAAGTAATTGCCCAAGTGTGCCTGTACTGGCAACATCAACTTTAGAAAGAAAGCTTTGGTAGCTCATCTTCTTTAGGCTAACCTTACCCGAAGCAGCCCTTATTTCAGCACCACCGCTGTCTTGTAATAATTCTTTCTTACAGGAGTTGAAGAGGAAAACGATAAAAATTAAAAAGGTAAATTTTGTTAAGCCGACAAGTAGTTTTGTGGCGTTCACGGAGAACGTTGTTTTCATAAGATTTTGACTTGGTTTATTTTTTTCAAATTAAATAAACGATTTGGCATAATCAAAAAATAAAGCAAAAAGCTTACACAAGCTAAGAATAAAATCATAAACTATGTAAGCCTTCAATAATATTACGTTCGGTAATTCTACCCTTTTATCGCATTAATAATATCATACTGCGTGATAATATCAAATTTACCATCTTCCAGCTCCACTAAAACTGCGCTATTATCTTTATTAATTAAGGATGATAACCTATCAATAGATGTATTCAAATCTACAAACGGGAAAGTTGCCCCCATAATGCTCTCTACCTTTGCCGATTTTACACTTGAGTTTTCTAGCAAAGCACTTAAAATATCGCTTTCTTCTAATTTACCTACCAACATTCCTTTTTGGGTAACTGGAATTTGAGAAATGTTCAAGGTACTCATGGTATTAAATGCTTCAGAAACAGTTTTTTCACAATCGATGGTTACAATTTCTGCATTTTCTTTCTTGCCGATGATGGTGCGGGCCGTTAACTTTTCATCTTTTAAGAAACCACGTTCACGTAACCAATCTTCATTGTACATTTTACCCATGTAACGGCTACCGTGGTCGTGGAAAATAATTACCACCACGTCTTCTGGCTTCAGTTTGTCTTTTAGCTGCAATAAGCCAGCAACTGCCGAACCTGCAGAGTTACCCACAAAAATTCCTTCTTGGCGACAGATTTCTCTGGTCATTAACGCTGCATCTTTATCGGTTACTTTCTCAAATAAATCAATGACATCGAAATTCACGTTTGCTGGCAAGAAATCCTCTCCAATACCTTCGGTGATGTATGGATAAATCTCATTTTTATCGAAAATCCCCGTTTCTTTATACTTTTTGAAAACAGAACCGTAAGTATCAATTCCCCAAACTTTGATGTTAGGGTTTTTCTCTTTCAAATATTTACCTGTGCCAGAAATAGTACCGCCTGTACCTACACCAACAAGCAAATGGGTAATTTTTCCTTCTGTTTGTTCCCAAATTTCGGGACCAGTTTGCTCGTAGTGTGCTTGAGAGTTCGCTAAATTATCGTATTGGTTGGGTTTCCAAGAATTTGGCACTTCACGCTCTAAACGAGAAGAAACAGAATAATAAGAACGTGGGTCTTCTGGTTCTACGTTGGTTGGACAAACAATTACTTCGGCACCAAAAGCACGCAAAGCATCTACTTTTTCTTTAGATTGTTTATCGGTTGTGGTAAAAATACATTTGTAACCTTTAATAATAGCAGCCATTGCCAATCCCATACCTGTGTTGCCAGAAGTACCTTCAATGATAGTACCACCTGGTTTAAGTTTTCCACTTTTCTCCGCCTCTTCTATCATTTTAATAGCCATACGGTCTTTAATAGAGTTACCTGGGTTGGTAGTTTCTATTTTCGCCAATACCGTTGCCGGAATATCTTTTACAATGTTGTTCAATTTTACCAATGGCGTATTACCGATGGTTTCTAATATATTGTTATACCACATGTTACAAAAATAGCGAACAGCAACAAGTATTTCGTGATTAATATTTATTTAAAATTAAATTTCACAAAAGAAGCAGAAACGGAATTTAGTTTTATAATCTACAAAAATGATATACTAAATATGCTATAAATTTGGCATAACGTATTTATTAGCCACAGTACTTGTCCCGAATACGGGATGCACAGATATCTTAAAAAATTCTTAATTATTTATAGATATAAAATCTGTGCATCTGTGGCAGCTAAGCCAACTTGTATAACTTGCCCGGCAAAGCCACAATAATTCCTTTCATTTCTAAAGTTAGTAGGATAATAGCCAATTTGCTTTGAGCAATATTTGTAGTTACAAAAAGTTCATCTATGGCTAATGGAGAAGCCAAAAGTGCTTCGCAAACTGTTCTTTCATCCTTCGTTAAATCTAAAGGCAGCTGCACTTGTACCGATTGTTTTTTCATCGAGGTTTCATCATCCCAGCCTAAGTAATAAATCAAATCTTGTGGATGATTAATCAAACCCGCCCTATTTGTTTTGATGAGGAAATTGCAGCCTTCGGAAAATTCATCATTCACTCTTCCTGGAAAAGCATATACATCTCTGTTGTAGGAATTTGCAATTTCGGCAGTAATGAGTGCACCGCCTTTGATGGATGCCTCCACTACAATTGTCGCATCGGCCATGCCAGCAATAATACGGTTGCGCTTGGGGAAATTCTCACGGTCGGGATTGGAACCTGGCAGAAACTCCGTTAGCAAGCCGCCGTTTTTTAGCATCTTAGCTGCCAATTCTCTATGTGCCGCTGGATAAATTCTATCCAAACCGTGACCTAAAACTCCGATAGTAGGCACTTCGGCCAATACGCATTCTTTATGAGCAGCCGCATCTATGCCGTGCGCCAGTCCGCTCACAATAAGTACATTATAAGGTTTTAGCACTTCGGTAAGTTGCTTGCAGAGCATTTTACCATAGGCTGTTGCGTTTCTAGTACCAACAATGCTGATTACCCGCTGCTGGTTAAGGTTTATCGTTCCTTTGTAGTAAAGCAGCAATGGGGCATCGTAACAGTTTTTTAAGCGTTTCGGATAATTATCATCGTCATGACAGAGTACTTGTATTTGGTGCTTTTCGATAAACTCCAGTTCTTGTGCTGCCAGCTCCACAGCATTAGTGTTTAAAATAGCTTCGGCAGTTTTCTTTCCTATTCCATCAAGTTGTAACAATTCTTTGAGGTTGGCGCTAAATACACGTTCGGCACTACCGAAATGGTAGAGTAATTTTTTGGCAATTAAGGTTCCTACCCCATTAATTAGGGTTAAGGCAATTTGATGTTTTAGGCTCATAGGTAAATTAAAAATCTGATAAACAGATATTTAAAATTAAAACTATAAAAATAGTTTGAAAACTAGATTTATAGTTTTAATTTTATGTAACAACAATATAATTCATTATGAGAGAATTAACAAAAGCAGAAGAGCAAGTAATGCTGATACTTTGGGAACTGAAAGAGGCGATTGTAAAAGAGGTAATTGATAAGATGGAACCACCTAAACCAGCTTATAATACGGTTTCTACTGTGATTAGGGTATTAGAAGGCAAAGGGTTTTTAGACCACAAAGCTATTGGCAATACGCACATTTACTTCCCAATTATTAGCGAAGAGCAATACAAGCATTTTGCTTTTGACAAGGTGATGAACAATTATTTCGAAAATAGCTACGAAAGCTTGGTATCGTTTCTTGTGAATGAAAAGAAAATGGACATGGCTCAGTTAGATGAAATTATTGCGATTGCAGAACAACTTAAAAATAAAAACTGATGAATTGGCTATATTATCTTTTAGAAGCAAACCTCTACCTGGCTACCTTCTACGTGATGTACAAGTTGTTGTTGCAACGCAGTACTTTCTATAATAGTAATCGATATTTTTTGTTATCGAGTATAGTGGCTGCTTTTGCAATTCCGGTAATACAGTTGGGGTTTTTGAAGCCAACTATACTGCTGGAAACTGAAGCGATACCTTATGAAATCCCTTTGGAGCCTTTTGAAATTGCTACCGTTGCAAAAGCTCCGGTTTTAAGCACACAAGATTACATTTTTTACGGTTATTTGGTATTGGCTTTATTTATAGGTTTAAAATTCATCGTCTCTATCTCAAAAATTATCAAAATTTACCTTCGTAGCAACAAAAGAAAGCTAAATAATTACACCCTAGTTGAGTTAACTTCCGAACACACCGCTTTTTCGTTCTTCAATATTTTATTTATTCATCCAGAAATGGCGAAGAATAATGCGGTGTTGAAACACGAAATCATCCATATTAAGCAGAAACACAGCTGGGACATTGTATTGTTGGAACTCTTAAAAATCTGTTGCTGGTTTAATCCGGTGGTCTATTTGATGAAAACAGATTTAACGCTGCTGCACGAATACATAGCAGATGAGAAAACTACCGTTGCAAATATCTCTAAACATGAATATGCGATGTTTTTAATCGAAAACTCGATGGCTGCTTATTCATCCTCACTTGTCAATCAATTATTCAATCAATCAATATTAAAAAGTAGAATTAACATGTTAAACAAAGAAAAAACAGCAAATTGGGCCAGGCTCAAATATTTGCTGGCTGTACCACTTGGAGTTGGTTTGCTCTGTGCATCGACGTTAGGCTTTAGTAAGAGTTATGGTTATTTTGAAATCGGAGAACAAAAACTGGTACAGCAAAAAAGCCGAAAAGTTCTCGACGAGACAGACTTGGCTAAAAAGGGTTTTTACTCGCCGAGTTACATATTTGACGAGAATGACAACTACAAATCTCTAGAAAAACGACTAATAGTTATAAATGGCGTAGCAGTAAAAGACAATAACAAGTTTTATGGCGCTAATAATGCAGAGAATATTTTATTTCTAAATCCTGAAAAAGGTTTTGGGAAATACGGTGCTAAAGCCAAACATGGTGCAGTAGAAGTCTATGGAAAAAAGTTAGTGATGACAGCGCCTTATGTGATAGCTGATACAGCGAAATTTCCTGCGCCAAAAATGCAGGCTAGTGGAACACCACCACTATCGCCTAAACCTCCAAGAATTGAGGAGCCGCCTAAAGGCAAAAAACTTAAAAAATTTCCACCGCCAATTGTAAAACCTGACGAAAAAGCAACTAAAGCTAATAAGGCGAAACTAAAGAAAGAAATCGAACTAGCTGAAATATCTTTAAAGAGTAAAGAAAAGCTACAAGAAATTGAAGTTGTACCGACTAAGCAATATGAAGGTGTAGAAATAAAAGACGGGGCGGCTACATCGAAAGCAGAAGAGTTAAAAATAGTACCTGCAAAAAAACCTCGAAATATTAGGCTAACTCCAACGGCAACACAAAACAAAACAGGAGCTTTAAAGAAAGGTAAGCAAAGAATTACTCCCGCTAAAGATGCATTCCAAAAAACAAACAACGTTTTTAACAAAGCTTGGACACTTTACAAACCTAAGGCAGAAGAAAACAAAGACGATAATTGTTAAACTAACTACTTACTGCGGCACGTAAACCACATATTTAGTTTCAAAGAATTCTTCCTCAAAATAAGCTGAAAGCGGATACAATTCTGCTTTCAGTTTACTTTCCTTAATTTCCTCGGCTAAATCGCCACCTTTCAAATAAAGAATACCGTTTCTAATAGCATTGATATTTTCTTTGGCGAATTTACCACGCACCCAAGGGTAAAACTCGCCTAAACGAGTTACCGCTCTCGAAACCACAAAATTGTATTTATCGGTAATTTGCTCTGCCCTACTGTGCGATGCCTTTACATTTTTCAAACCCAACGCAGCAGCAACTTCAGTAACTACCTTTATCTTTTTCCCGATAGAATCAACCAAATGAAAATCAGTTTCCGGAAACAGAATAGCTAACGGAATACCCGGAAAACCGCCACCACAACCTACATCCAATACTTTTTCTCCAGGTTTAAATGTGCAAAATTTCGCAATACCCAAGGAGTGCAGAATATGACGTTCGTACAATTCCTCAATATCCTTTCTAGAAATCACATTAATTTGCGAATTCCAGAAGCTGTACAAATCGAAAAGCTTTTCAAATTGCTCAATTTGTGTTGCACTTAAATCTTTAAAATACTTGAAGATGATATCGGGTTTTACCATGTTAGCAGTTTTCAGTTCTCAATTGGCAGTTCTCAGTTTTACAGTTGGCAGTTTTTAGTTGGCAGTCAAATCAACAATCGAACAATTCAGCAATACAACAATAGCCATTTGTTCAAGCGTAAATCATTTCCACGCAACCTTCTTCACAAAGATAGACAGAATAGCATTAAACACTAAGAAAACCATCAAAATGATATCTAAAATTGGGAACCACCATCTCAATTCGCCGTAATTTAATCGCTTTAGTAGTTTAGGATACACGAAACACCTCACAATTAAGCTCAACAAGAATACGCCAACAGCAATAAAATGTGTATTTGGGAAGCAAACCAGTGTAATTGCCAAAGCATAAAATGCAAATTGTATTGCTATTTGAGCCGAAAGAATAAATTTATGTTTCGTCTTGTAGAACTTACCAGCGCCAACGTGCCTCTTCTTTTGGCGCAAATAGGTCAAAAAAGATGTTTTTGGTTCGCTCCAAACATGCGTATCCTTATGAATTTGAATAACTGTATTTACTGGCGTAGCATTAGCGTTTACAAATAAATCATCGTCTCCCGATGGAATATGCATGTGCGCCGCAAAGCCTTTGCTCTTAAAAAAAAGCGATTTTTGGTAAGCCATATTCCTACCCACGCCCATGTAAGGCATCCCTTTCAGCGCAAACGACAAATAATTTACTGCCGTAAAAAATGTTTCGAAACGAATTAAAGCATTCAACAAACTGCGTTTCTTAAAATATGGCGAATAGCCGAGTACAATTTCCACACTATCGTCGCTAGGTTTTTGCATACCCTGCAGCCAATTTTTAGATGCTGGCTGGCAATCGGCATCTGTAAAAACCAACCAATCGTAGCTAGCAGCTTTAATACCCATGGTCACCGCGAATTTCTTGCCCGCAATAAACTTTTCACCCTCCCTTACATGCACCACTTTCAAGTTCGCATATTGCTTTTCCAGCTCTTCCAACAAATCGGCAGTGCCATCCCACGACCTATCGTTTACCACCACCACTTCAAAATTTGGGTAGTCTTGTTCAAAAATGCTTGGAAGGTATTTTTCGAGATTTTCCCGCTCGTTACGGGCGCAGATAATTACGGTAATTGGCGCCGTGTTAGCATTATTCACCTCATTTACATGATAGCTCGCCAATTTTAAATGCACCCCAAGCACATAATATAGATGTATCAAAAAGCACAAGCCGAGCGCCGCAAGCAGACAGATTTCGAGTATGTTAAATTCCACGATGTATTTTAAAGCCAACAAAGGTAATTAATTTGGCTTGTTGCCGCTTAGTTTTTTAGATTTTGATTTTGAAAAGCAATTTCAGTGGTTTTTCGGTTCCGATAGTCCCGCTTTCTGCTGTAGCCCTCGTTCGCTAACGCTCGTTCGGGGCTGCCGCTTCAATCGGGTTTAAAACGCAAATATTGTGCTATTATTAAAAACTAGGACACTTAAACCTTTGTGTACTTTGTGTTTTGGTGGTTAATAACCTCGTTGACGAAGACGCCAGCAAGGGCTTACAACGCCTTTGCTTTCTTTGCGTAACTTATTTTTCTTTGCGTTAAAATTAACCGCAAAGTTTTGGAAGTTTTCGCAAAGTAACACAAAGTTTTTACTGACCAGTAAATGATTTTCATGAGCGTTAGATTTGACAAACCTCTACCCCATTTGCAGGAGGTTTGTCAAACCCTCCTATGAGCAAAGTTTTTGACAATTAAACCCGATAGTAGCGGAAATACTTTTTTTTACCTCAACCGACAATTACAGTGTCATGCTGAGCTTGTCGAAGCATTCTACCCCATGAAATATACTTCGACAAGCTCAGCATGACAGGGAGTTTAAAAGATTGCAACGTAAAGCGGGACTAACACAAATAGCACTTCCACATTTGCTTTTCAAAAAATTTCACAAGCTTGAAACTTTTCAACCTTACAACAATAAATCGTACTTTTGACGGATTTTTGAAGCGGAAGAACACACATGAAATTCGATTTACAGGCAAAAGACCCAAATTCTAAAGCTAGAGCAGGCGTAATAAGCACGGCTCATGGCGATATACAAACACCCATTTTTATGCCTGTAGGCACTGCCGGAACAGTAAAAGCAGTGCATCAAAAAGAATTGAAGGAAAATATTAAAGCCCAGATTATTTTGGGCAATACTTACCATTTATACCTTCGCCCGGGATTGGATATTTTAGAGCCGGCGGGTGGTCTACACAAATTTATTGGCTGGGATAAACCTATTTTGACCGACAGTGGTGGTTATCAGGTTTATTCTTTGAGTAAAGTGCGTAAAATTAAGGAAGAAGGTGTAACATTCCGTTCTCACATTGATGGCTCTAAACACTTATTTACGCCAGAATATGCAATGGACATTCAGCGTACTATTGGTGCTGATATTATCATGGCTTTTGACGAATGTACGCCCTACCCTTGCGACTATAAATACGCAGCAAACTCAATAAACATGACGCACCGTTGGTTAAAAAGATGCTGCGAACGTTTTGATACTACCGAACCCAAATACGGCTACGACCAAACACTTTTCCCCATTGTGCAAGGTTCTGTTTATAAAGATTTAAGGATAAAATCTGCAGAATTTATTGCTTCTATGGAACGCGAAGGAAATGCCATTGGTGGTCTTTCTGTGGGCGAACCTGCTGAAGAAATGTATGCGATGACGGAAGTAGTTTGCGACATTTTACCTTATGAAAAACCTCGTTATTTGATGGGTGTTGGTACACCAGTCAATATTTTGGAGAATATTGCGTTAGGTGTAGATATGTTTGACTGTGTAATGCCTACCCGTAATGCCAGAAATGGAATGCTTTTCACTAGAAATGGGATGATTAACATTACCAATAAAAAGTGGGCAAACGATTTTTCTCCAATTGATGCAGATAGCGATTTGTTGGCCGACCAAGTGTATTCTAAGGCCTATTTACGCCATTTAATGCACAGCAAAGAGATACTAGGCGCACAAATTGCTACATTACACAACCTTCATTTTTACCTTTGGTTGGTAAACGAGGCCCGCGAAAAAATTATTGCCGGTGAGTTTTACGAGTGGAAAAACAAAATGGTTACTATCTTAGGAACAAAACTATAAATGGGTTTCTTCAAACAACGTTCGAAAATTATCGATGCCTACATTATTGGCAAGTACTTGGGTACTTTCGTGTACACCTTGGCGGTTTTCGTGGTTGTTATCGTAATTTTTGACCTTTCTGAAAAGCTTGACGATTTCCTTGGCAATGATATGACGGCCTGGGAAATAGCGACTGAATATTACGCTGGTTCTATTCCATTTTATGTAAATATGCTCTCGCCGTTAATGAATTTTATTGCGGTAATTTTCTTTACAGCAAAAATGGCCGACCAGACGGAAATTGTACCTATTTTAAGTGGTGGTGTGAGCTTTAATCGGTTTTTAAGACCATATTTCATTTCTGCTTTTATCATTTTCTCTATCAATTTGGCATCTAATCTTTATATGTTACCTTACACCAACAAGATTAAAAATGCTTTTGAAAATCAGGTAATTAAAAAGAACGACCCTTACACCAAGTCGAACATTCACATGAAAATAGATGAAAACACCTACATCTATATCGATAATTTCGACAACCGCAGCAACATCGGTTACCGTTTTGCGCTAGACCGCTTTAAAGGCGACGTTTTGGAGAAAAAACTGATTGCCGAGCAAATCAGTTACGACTCGGTAAAACACGTTTGGAAACTAACGAATTACACTAGCCGCAGCATTAAAGACCTGAAAGAGAGCATGGTTTATGGCAATTCCAAAACAAAAGACACAGTTTTGGACATGAAACCTGATGATTTTTCAGTTTACGAGAACTTTGTTGAAAGTATGACTAGTAAAGAACTTTCCGAAAAAATTGACAAAGAAAAGATTAGAGGCTCTGGCGTAATGAACGACTTGCTTTTTGAGCAGTACAAGCGTTACATACAACCGCTATCTGCTTTTGTGCTTACGCTGATAGGCGTGGCGCTTTCTTCTAGAAAGGTACGTGGTGGCGTAGGTTTACCACTTGGAATAGGTATTGTTTTGAGTTTCTTGTTCATTGTACTAAACCAATTTGCCAAAATGTTCTCTACAAAAGGGGGCTTACCTCCATTGCTGGCAAATTTGTTACCAGTACTCATATTTGGTTTATTAGGGCTGTATTTGTTGCGTAGAGCACCTAAGTAGCAGCAAATAAATATCCTTAATCACTTTATTTACCGATCTGCACTAGGCAATTATGTGAAAAAGCAGTAGTTTTATTCCAAATTGGAGTTAAACTATAAGCTTTTAGGATGCTTATTCTTTTCCTGCAAGAATATTCGTTAAAAACTTAGATACACGCCATTATGCGCTTACCAGTAATTGATTTTTTAAGAGGCTACTCCATCTTTACGATTGTGATTTTCCACTTGTTTCAATTATTTCCTTTGGATGGATTGGCTGCAAAAGCAATTAATTTTGGTGGTTCTGGCGTACATGTATTCATCTTATGTTCTGGTTTTGGCTTGTGCCTTTCGCAATTGGGAAAGCCTTTAAACTATCTTCAATTCTTGAAAAAACGCTTTTCAAAGATCTATTTTCCATATATCATTATCGTTCTCATATCGGCGGCAGTTCCATTAATGTACGATTACAGCGATAGGATAATGGCCACACTTAGCCACATCTTGTTGTTTAAGATGTTCAACGAGCGATGGATTGGGTCTTTAGGCTACCAATTATGGTTTTTATCGATGATTGTCCAATTTTATGCGGTATTTCCGATGCTGTTTAAATGGGTAACGAAATATAGATGGAAAAGCGTAATCATCTCTCTAATCATCAGCTTGCTTTGGGCTACTTTAGTTTGGTATTTGGGCAAATCTGATCTGCGTATTTGGAACAGTTTCTTCCTCCAGTACCTATGGGAGTTTGTTTTAGGGATGATGCTTGCCATCAAATTCAAGGAAAATCCTTCGTATATCAAAATTCCTGCGGTAAAATATCTTATCGTGTTAGCCATCATCGGCATTGCATTAGTTGGAATTAGTGGTATTAAAGGCGGAATTTTCAAATTGTACAACGACATTCCTTCTCTGATGGGTTATCTCAGTTTAGCGCTGTTAGTATATACCATAGGTACTAAAATTACGTTCATCAATAACTTTTTCCTTTACACCAATCAATTTTCTTACGAATGGTATCTGGTGCATACACTGGTATTTATTACCACATTTTATGTTGGCCAACAAGTGCTACCTTTGGCAATTACAGGCTTGTTGGCATTGGTTTTAAGCTACCTAGTTGCAATTGGCTATCATCGACTATTAAAAAAGTACTTATATAGCAAACTTTAACAGTATTTTAGTAGCGATTTCCGCTAAACACAATGCCCAAAATTGAGCTTACAACAGTAATTAATGCACCTATCGAGATTTGCTTCGATTTATCTAGGAGTATCGACCTACATCAAATTTCAACGGCCAACACCTCCGAAAAAGCGGTTGCTGGCGTAACCAGCGGGTTAATTGGCCTAAACGAATATGTTACTTGGGAGGCTACCCATTTCGGCATTAGACAGCAACTGAGTTCAAAAATAACAGCCTACAACAGACCATACTATTTTGTAGATGAACAAATAAAGGGAGCATTTATAGCTATTTACCATCAGCATAAATTTGAGGAAATTAATGGCAAAGTATTGATGGCAGATATATTTGAATTCAAAGCTCCTTACGGTATTTTCGGCAGAATTTTCAACGCTCTTGTATTAACTAACTACCTCAAGAAACTGTTACTCCACAGAAATGAGATCATCAAAAACTACGCTGAAACCAACAAATGGAAATCCATTTTGGATGAAAAGCAGTACCAAATTACATCAAAATCTTGTTAATATTAGGCGATATCAACTTCGGGACACCTTTCGTTATCTAACGTGAGTTTGGGTATTTAATTCTGATTATCAATGGCGTTAGTTGTTTTGGTTCAAAAAAATCGTCATTGCGAGGAACGAAGCAATCTTAAAGCGTAAGTTTTGTTGCCTAGCCATATTTGTAGGGTTGCTTCGTGCCTCGCAATGACGGGTTAACACCCAAAACTCACGTTATTTATCAATTTTTTGGAAACATTAAGAAGTTAAGTTTCATTAAGAAACTGTTTAAAAAATGGAATAAATATTTGACAGGTTGAGTTTTCCGATACATCCTATCGTGTGGACACAAATATTAGCAAATGTCATTTTCCTCCCCCTGCCCCCTCGAAGAGGGGGATATGCAAAATGCTTAAGCGCTACGTGTCCCCCTTTGGAGGGGGATTCAAGGGGGAGGAACGAGATGTGTCCACACGATAGGATACACCGGAACAAGTTCAAGGACACCAAACTCTAGCGGGTCGCTATAGGCGGGTGTCCCCACCCACCTAAGTATTTATTTTTCATCGAAATTTAAACAGTTTCCTTAAGTCTTCATTACCTTTTATTCCTTAATGTTAAAGAAATTACAGATTAATCGCCTTTACAATCTCTCCGCTTAAGGTCAATTGGCACCTACAAAGGGGGATATCGGCACCTATAAAAGGACCAATTTCCAACTCCTAAAATTATCAAACTAGGTACCAAAAACAATCGAAATAACTAAACAAATTACTGAAAAATTCATGGCAATCTAAATAAAATTTAGATGCTAAAAAATCGAATTCACAAACACTATCTCGCAAAAAAGGCATCTAAAATCTTAGCATTAAATTTCAAATAAAATACACTAAGTAAAGTTTTTTATTGGATATAACCTACACATCCTACCAATAAAATCGCAGAGATTATTTCTAAAATATCCAAAAGATTTGCTCCAAATTCCTCATATTTTTGTTAGCAGGGAGCCAACAATTTTAAAAATAAGTAAAATGTATACCTGAATATTTTTCATACACTTTTCGAAATTGATAAATTTTTACTCAGAAAAAACAACCGAAATAGTGTACAACTAATATTCAAAAATTATGTTATCTTAGAACATTGATTTTCGATTAAAAAAGCTCTTTAAAAGCATATTTTTAACTACAAAAACAAACTTCAACTATTTATTATAAATAAATTAATTAAATTGAAAATCAATAAATTACAAAAAACACATGAAGTTAAAATTAAAACAAACCAACATTATTCACAACCTTAAATGCTAAAAATTTTAGCACACATTTAAGATCACATAATTTTAAAAGTTAATTAAATTGAAAATCAAATACTTAGCATCAATAATATTAAGTTTTACTTTTTCAAGCAGTTTTTCGCAGTTTTTTGATGAAAGCCAAACTCCACTTAGTGTAAAATGGAGACAGATTGATCATCACGGTTTCAAAATCATCTACCCTGCCCTACTCGAAAAAGACGCTCAAAGAATGGCACTTACCTTAGGCCGCATCTACCCTACTGTTGGCAAAAGTTTGAACGAAAATAAAACCACCATTCCAATCGTACTACAGAACCAAGGAACCACTTCAAATGGCTTCGTTCAGTTGGCTCCAAAAAAATCACAATTCTACACTATCTCACCTCAGTACTTCGACAGTCAAGACTGGCTAAACAACCTAGCCGTACACGAACTAAGACACGTTGCACAGTTCAATAAGATTACTGGAAAGTCGGACTTCCCCTTTCCCGAAGAGGTCTACTTTGGATACATCGGCGCCAGCATGCCACTATGGTTTTTAGAGGGCGACGCCGTGAGCACCGAAACTGCTTTAACCTTCTCCGGAAGAGGCCGACAACCCAACTGGATCATGCCGTTCAGAACATCGCTTTTAGAGGGCAAGAAACTTCCTTACTCCAAATCCTATTTCGGTTCAGAAAAAGACGTTACTCCAGGTTACTACCAACTCGGTTATTTAATGAATTCGCAACTGCAGAAAGAACACGGAATAGAAATTGGAGACAAGTTGCTTTCAGATATCAACAAAAGACCGCTAAGACTTTACCCCTTTTCGCAGAGCTTAAAAAAATTTACCGGAAAGAACACTAAAAACTACTACCTCCAAACATTAGAAAAATTAAAGCAAGATTGGGCTACACAAGCAGAGCAAAACAAATCCGTCGCTTACCCAAGCCTAAACAAAGCCAGTACATACGCCACAAGCTATCACCTGCCTACTTTATTGCCCAACGAAAACATCCTAGTGATTAAGCAAAGCAAAAGCGAAACTCCAGGCTTTGTCAGTATATCGCCCGATAAAAAAGAAAAGACTTTGCTTAAAATTGGCTATCAGGAACAACCCTGGTACAGCTACGGCAATAATATCGTAGTTTGGGACGAACGACGCGAAGACCCTCGCTACAAACAGCGCAGCTACAATGTTATTTGCGTTTACAATCTCGAAACCGGCAAAAAGCGCCAGTTAACCCACAGAACAAGATTATTTGCACCAAGCATTTCTGGCGATGGCAAGAAACTAATCGCTGTGAACATAGATTTGAGCAACCAGCACTCTTTGGTTATGCTCGACTTAGCAACTGGAAAAATCATCGACAGCCTTGCAAACCCAAAGAACGATCAACTGCAAACCCCATCGTTAAACTACGATGGCAGCAAAATCACATGGATCAGCGTGAATGAGCAAGGTAAATCCCTTTGGTTAAAAGACCAACAAAAAACAGAGGCTTTAATCAGCAACACCAGACAGCAGCTCAACAGACCGATATTTCATGGCGATAAAATTGCTTTTAACGCTCATTACAGCGGCATCGACAACATTTACAGCATATCACCCACATCTAAAGAATTAAGTGCGCTAACAGCTTCAAAATACGGCGCTTTTAATGCCAATTTCTCCGAAGACGGTAAAAATCTCATTTTCAATAACTTTCGGGTAAATGGCTACGAAGTAGCAAAAACCGAAGTAGCACCTAGCGCAGTTCAAGAAAACAGCTTTGTCTATTACGGGCAAGAAACTACGCAAGCAGATTACGTATTTGCAGAAATACCTATCGATACCACCTTTGCTTCGAAAAACTACAGCCCTTTAAAACACATCTTCAACTTTCATAGTATTAGCCCAACCTCAGATGATGCCGTAGAACGCGTAGGCTTGCAACTAAAATCAGACGACTTGTTGAATACGACTAGTTTTTACGCAGGCCTTACCTACGAAAGCTCCTTACGCCGTGTAGAATATAGCGCAGGCTTTAGGTACAAAGCGCTATATCCCATCTTCAACATCAATTACCGAAACCGCCCCCGTTTAGTGAACTACCGCTACCAAGGCGCCATACATCAGGCTAATTTTAGGGAAGATTATACCAGCCTAACTGCATCATTGCCTTTAAGCTTCAATTCGTTTAACCACCTCTTCAGAATTGTTGGCGAAACAGGAACTTACTACGTAAACAGGCACTTTAACGCCACCGATGCAAGGCGCTTAATCAACACCATTGAGTTTCCAATGACCTACCGCATAGGACTAAACCACCAGGTACGAAGCGCAGAACGAGATATAGCGCCAAAATGGGCACAAATCTTAGAATTCAAATATCAAAACCTACCATTCGACCGAAACCTAAGCGGACAACTATTTGCTTTCGAGAGTTACCTTTACTTCCCCGGAATTGCCAAAAACCATACTTTTTTGGCAAGCTTCAATTATCAGGAAAATAGTGGCACCTTTAGAACAGTTAACGATATTCCAGTGGTTTATGGCTACAACCAAATTGCAGCTAACAGCCTGCTTAAAAACAGTTTACTACTCAATTATCGCTTCCCATTTTTATTCCCCGATTTAGAAGTTGGTCCTTTTGCCTATGTGAGAAATGTGCGTGCAACGCTGTTTAGCCATTACGAAAACATTGGCCAACAAACCAACTTTACGCAACCTAAAACCTTTGGTTTAGAGCTCCGCAGCGATATGAACCTTTTACGCTACCAACCCGTTGCCGATGTAGGCGCTCGTTTAATTTTCGTCAATAAAATTTACAATCAAAACCCTATCTTCGAACTGTTGTTCAACTATTATTTTTAAAACTATGTCAGGCAAAACCATCACCATCATTATACTAACCGCATTATTAACTATTTTTTTAATAGACAACAATGATTCCGTTTCTTTCGATTTTATATTATGGAAAGACGTACAACTATCAAAATTAGCAGTTATAGGCATCTGTATTTTAATTGGCTTTACTTTGGGCTTCTTAGCCGGCAGGCCACGCAAAACCTACAGCAGCTATAACGATGAAGTAGAAAGAAGCCAAGCGATGGAGCAAAAAAGCACATTGAGCGACGAAGATAGAGACTACATCAGTTAATTTATTTGAAAAGCAATTGCAACAATCCTTTGGTTACGATAGCCCTGCTTTTCGGCTTTAGTCCCTCGTTACACTTCGGGCTCTGCCGCCTTCAATCAGGTTTGGTTAAATAAAACCCCCACACTATCAACTAAAATACAAGCCAAAAATGAAACACCTAACAATTTGCCTTATCTTAACGCTAATTAATCTAGTCTCATTCGCTCAAACTAAACAAGACACTACAGCAATAAAACAAGCAACATTAGACTATATAGAATCACAGCATTCGCCAAATCCTGCGCAAATGGAAAGAGCGCTGCACCCAAGAATGGTGAAACGAACTTTCTGGAAAGACAAGGCAACAGGCAAAGATTACCTACGCGAAACCTCTGCTGATTTCATGACGTTACTAGCAGAAAGCTATAACCTTAAAGGCGACAAATTCCCCACTTCCCCTAAAAAAGAAGTCAAGCTTCTAGACATTTCAGAAAGGACTGCTTCTGTTAAACTTATAGCTGATGACTGGATTGACTACATGCACTTGGTTAAGCTAAACGGAACTTGGAAAATTGTTAACGTGCTGTGGCAATACAACGATATTAAACAACATTAAACATCCTACAAATGAAAAGACTTTTATTCACCTTCTTAATCATCGGCTCTGCTCTATTTACGCAAGCCCAAGAAAAACCCAAATACGACGAAGCTTTAGCTAAAAAATTAGGTGCAGATGACTACGGCATGAAAATGTATATATTGGTTATCTTAAAAACTGGTGCAAACACTACAGCCACTAAAGCACAAACAGATAGCTTATTCAAAGGTCACATGAGCAATATGGAAAAGCTTACTAAAGAAAATAGGCTTATCGTTGCTGGGCCAATTGGCAAAAACGACAAACAATATCGTGGTATTTTCATCCTCAACTCTAAATCTATTGAAGAAGCAACAAGCTGGTTAGCTACAGATCCTGCGGTAAATGCAAAATTACTAGATGTTGAACTCTTTAAATGGTATGGCTCTGCAGCATTATCAGAGTATCTCCCATTTCACGACAAAGTGCAGAAACGTAGCTTTTAATACTGCAACATTTCTATTAAAAAAGGTTTATCAACGGACTTATTAGCTAATTTAGAAGTCTATTAAAGAAAATAAACCTAAAATGAACGGAAAATTACTTTTATCTGGATTTTTGTTATTCACCTCTTCTTTTGCAATTGCACAAGACAAAGTGATAGACAATATCATCAAAGAAGCCAACGAAAACTCTCAATTAGAAAAATTAGCACACGAACTGCTAGATGTTGTTGGTCCACGTTTGGTGGGCACACCACAAATGAAGCAGGCTAATGATTGGGTGATTAAAAAATACGCAGACTGGGGCATTAGCGCTAAAAACGAACAATGGGGACAATGGCGTGGCTGGGAACGCGGTATAACACACGTAGATTTAGTAAGTCCAAGGTTAAGGACATTGGAAGCTACCCAATTGGCTTGGAGTCCATCTACCAATGGCAAGCCAATTAAAGCCGAAGCCATTATACTACCAGAAAACATCGCAGATTCGGCTTCCTTTCAAAAATGGCTACCTGCAGTAAAAGGTAAATTGGTTTTGGTATCACACAATCAAATTTCTGGCCGTCCAGATAAAAACTGGGAAGAATTTGCAACCAAGGACCTTTTTGATAAGTACAAAAAAGACAAAGCAGCAGCATTAAAGAAATTTAATGATAACCTTGCTAAAACCGGCTTAAAAGCAAAAGAACTAGCTTTAGCATTGGAAAACGCAGGTGCGGCAGCTGTGGTTATCAATAATTGGTCGCAAGGTTTTGGTGTAGATAAAGTTTTTGGCGCCAACACTAAGAAAATCCCTACCATCAATTTATCTGTTGAAGATTATGGTTTAGTTTTCCGTTTGGCAAAATTCGGCTCAAAACCAGTTTTAAATGTAAGTTCAGAATCTAAAGAATTAGGTTTGGTACCAACCTACAATACTATTGCCGAACTTAAGAGCAAGCAAAAACCTAACGAATACGTAATGCTTTCTGCCCACTTAGATTCTTGGGATGCTGCTAGCGGAGCTACTGATAATGGCTCTGGAACTATCTTAATGATGGAAACCATGCGCATCTTGAAGAAATTCTATCCAAATCCTAAACGCACCATCTTGGTTGGCCATTGGGGTAGCGAAGAACAGGGTTTAAACGGCTCTAGAGCTTTCGTAGAGGACCATCCGGAAGTGGTAAAAAATCTACAAGCGCTATTTAACCAAGATAACGGAACTGGTAGAGTGGTTAACCTAGCCGGACAAGGATTTGCTCAATCAGAAAAATTCATTAACCGTTGGTTGGCTAAAGTTCCAGACACCATTAAAAATCAAATTAAAACCTCTTTCCCAGGTATCCCTGGAGCTGGCGGCTCTGATTTTGCAGCTTTTGTTGCTGTTGGCGCACCAGGCTTCTCATTAAGTTCTACCAGCTGGGATTATGGCACCTACACTTGGCACACTAATCGCGACAGCTATGATAAAATGGTGTTCGAAGAGATTAGAAGTAACGCAATTTTAGCAGCTATTTTAGTGTATATGGCTTGCGAAGATGCTGAGAGATTTACCGTAGAAAGAGCAGAATTACCTATCAATCCTAGAACTGGGCAGAAAGCAACTTGGCCAGAACAAAAAAAGGCCACCCGTAAAGGCGGTGTAGATTAATTTGTTTTTAAAACCACCTAAGACATCTTAGTTCATTTTAGATTCCTTAGGTGGTTTTTATATCTAAGGTAAAGTAGTTGAAATAATTTAAATTAGACCCAAGTTTTAAAATGAATGACTACGAAATAATAGACTCATCAAAGGATGTTTTCATCAGCGAAATACATGAACCATTTCAAAATGAATTGAGATTTATTATAACTATTGGCCAAGTGTCTACATCTGAAGAAGATGTTTTTATTGGAGAAGCAAAGCTTGGTCCTATGCGAAGAATAGAGATTAATGAAGCCAGTCCTCAATTTTCCATCTATTTCGACGATTATATATGCTACAATGTAATTAACGAAAGTTTTGAATCACTAGGAGGAGATGATTTTGTTGGAAATAATATCAGAATTTATAGCAACTCTAATTTTTTGGAATATATCAGAAGAGATACGTTTGCTACGGTAGATTATCCAGGGGAATTTAAGCACTACTGCTTTATCTCACATAATCACCTTATTAATATTGCAACAGTTAGCCAACCTAAAATTGATAGAATTAAATAATCCTTTGTGTCCTTCGTGTCTTTGTGGTTAATTAAAGAAACTTAGGTTTTCTAAGGTGTCTTAGGTGGTTTTCCTCCTATTCTTCCTTCTGCTGAAACTTATAAAACAGATATCCAAGGAAAGGTAAAATCAAAAAACTTCCCAAGACTAAAGCCCAACCTAAACTTTCTACAGTTTTCTCGGGAGCAATCACATCATAAAGTGAAATAACGCCTCCGTTTTTTAAGCGAATGAAATTAGGAAAATGAGCATAGCTAATAGCTACCAATATATAGAACGTTTATAAATTAAACTAATTTTTGTGCAAAGTTTTTTTGAAAAGCGATAAGTTAGCTGCGTGGCATAAAAAAACCACGACTAGATGCCGTGGTTTTAAGTCTTATTTAAATTCTAAAAACCCGTACCCGGTGTTGTTCCCGGTTCATGACTACCGCCCATCGGCTCGTGTTTGCGGGGGTGGTTTTTAGTAAATTTACTGGTAATAGTAGAAGATGAAGTACTTTCTATATTCTCTTCCGTCCTTGTAGGCTTGGTATCATCGATATCAATTAGATCAACCTTTACCTCTTTTTCTTTGTTTTCCTTGTTTTCTCTATTTTCCATCGCTTTGTGTTTTTAGTTTAAGGATGATAGCGCTTCCCTTTAAAATCAGAATAGCTCTATAATAATTTAATTTTTCGTACCATTATCTAACATCAAGCGTTTAAGTTTGTTTGTAACATCATACATGAATTTGAAAATATGAAGAAAGCAATTCTTTTTGGCGCCAGCGGCTTTGTAGGCGGATACTTGTTAAACGACCTACTACAAAGTGATATTTATGAGGAAGTTACCATAGTACTTAGAAAACCATTAAATGTTCAGCACCCGAAGTTAAAAATGGTTCTTGCCGATTATCAAAACTTAGCTCAAAACAAAGAATATTTGGTTGGTGATGATGTTTTTATTGCTTTGGGCACTACCAAAAAGAAAACTCCCGATGAAAAGGAATATTACCAAATTGACCACGATTATCCTGTTTTAGCAGCACAGCTGACCAAAGAAAATGGTGCAAAAAACGTATCATTGGTAAGTGCGGTTGGTGCAAATGCTAAATCTTCTATTTTTTATGTTAGAACCAAAGGTGAGACGGAAAGAGATGTGATTGCTATCGACTTTGAACACACACAGATTTTCCGTCCATCAATGATTATGGGAAGTAGAGCAGAAAGCAGACCATTGGAAAAAGTGTTCATTAAGATATTCTCTATTGTAAATTTACTGCTTATTGGAAGTTTGAATAAATACAAAGGGATTACAGCTAAAAATATTGCAAAAGCCATGATCAAGGCTGCTCAGCAAACCAACGAAAAGATAAAAATTTTACATTGGGAAGAGATGATAGATTCATCAAAATAATTTTTCAGACTGCCATAGGGTTGTCAGTGGCAAGGTTAATTTAGCCATCGAAATAAATTAACCGTAACATGAGCGAAACACTAACCATCACAGAAACAGCGAAACAATATGTAAATGCTTTTAGAAATGTAAACCCTAAATTGATTGATAAACATTTTATACCTACCGCATTTAAAACAGGCTATTTTTACGACTACGACAATAAAATTTGGGCTCCATTAAGTCTACATTCTTTTGAACAAATGAGAGAATGGACTAAAACTTACAATATCAATGGAATTATGCCGAATAGTGAAATCGAAACTACTTTATTAGACCAGCAAGAAAAAATGGCCGTAGTAAAAATCATAGCAGAATGGGCATCAGGTGTAATAGGTTGTGATTATATTATTTTATTAAAGCAAGAAAAAGAATGGTTAATTAGCGCTGTGTATTGGCAAAGCATAGCATAGCCTAGTATATAAAGATAAAATGAAAGAACCATTAGTAGAAAAAGAATATCTATTACAAAAATTTGATGGCAAAGGCGGATGGACTTTTATAGAAATCCCGGAAATACAGCCAGACAAACACAGTCATTTTGGTTGGGTAAAAGTACGTGGCTTTATTGACCATTACGAATTACCTCACTATCCACTACAGCCAATGGGAAACGGACGACTATTCTTACCAATTAAGGCAGAAATACGCAAACAAATAAAAAAACAAGCTGGCGATACGGTAAAGGTTATTCTATATAGCGATGATGTTAACTCAAAAATAACAGAAGAATTAAAAATATGTTTAAAGGAGGTGTCAGGGGCTTATGAAAAATTTAGTCAATTACCAGAAAACCAGCAAAAGGCTTATATTGAATGGATATCTGCTTCGAAAAGAGATGAAATTAAAATCCAAAGAATAATAACAGTAATCGATAAGATTTCGATATTATAAACAAATACTATGAGCTACTGCAGTGCAATATCAAACATGAAGCCCGAAGAACGTAAGGCTTTACATCAAAACTACCACGACAACCATTATGGTTTTCCCATACACGATGATAACGAACTGTTTGGAAGGTTAATTTTAGAGATTAACCAAGCTGGCCTAAGCTGGGAAACTATTTTGAAAAAAGAAGAAGGCTTTAGAAAAGCTTATGCCAATTTCGACATTAAAAAGGTTGCCAATTTTACAGAAACTGATAGAGAACGGTTGCTGCAAGATACAGGCATTATCCGCAATAAGTTAAAAGTTAATGCTGCCATTGAAAATGCCAAAACCATCCTGCAACTGCAAAAAGAGTTCGGCAGTTTTGAGAAGTGGCTAGCACATCATCACCCTAAAACCAAAACCGAGTGGATTAAACTCTTTAAAAAGACGTTTAAATTTACCGGTGGAGAAATAGTTGGTGAGTTTTTAATGAGTATTGGCTATTTGCCAGGCGCACATGATACCTCTTGTGCTATACATGCAAAGGTTTTGAAGAGTAATCCGAGGTGGGTTAAATAGACTTTTGCTTTAAGATTTTTCATTTATTAGTTTTATTATTTTCAACGGTATTCAAGCTTGCTCCGCAGGTGCTTCGAGCCTCGCAATGACGTTGCTATTTTCGTCATTGCGAGGCACGAAGCAATCTCTAAACAATGAAAGTAAGTTTGCCTTTTATAGAAACTTATGCTTCTACCAATGCGCTCACTTCCTTTTTCGGGTACAACATCGAAAACACATACACCGTTAATACCGCTAAAGGAAAAGAAATTAAAGCTGGGTTTTCCAACTGATGCATCGCATTTTCGGCACCTAACCCATATTTATCCCACATGGTTGGTGAAGTTAGAATAATAGCCAAGGAGGATACAATTCCCACTACAATTGATGCAGAGATACCTGTGGACGAGGTTTTTTTCCAAAACAATAAAAACAAGATTGCTGGTAAATTTGCGGAAGCTGCGATAGCGAAAGCCCAACCAACCAAGAAAGAAACATTAATTCCCTTAAATGCCATTCCTAGTAAAATGGCGAAAATACCAACTATAACGGCAGCTATTTTGCCTACCTTCACTTTGTTATCGTCGTTTAGGTTTTTCTTCAAGTAAATATCGATAAAATCATGAGCAATAGCGCCAGAAGAAGCTACAATTAATCCAGCAACGGTTCCTAATACGGTAGCAAAAGCAACTGCAGAAATTACCGAAAACAACACTGCACCAAAAGCTTTTGCTAATAAAGGAGCCGCCATATTGCTAGATTCAACATCCATTACGCCATTTACCGCTGCGCCAAGCCCCATAAATAATGTAAGAATATAAAAGCCACCAATTGCTGCAATTGCTAATATAGTTGATTTACGTGCATCACGAGGGGTTTTTACAGTATAGTAACGAATAAGGATATGCGGTAAAGCTGCTGTACCTAAAAATAAAGCTAACATTAACGATACAAAATCTAACTTGCTCCATAGGCTCGCATCTGTACCTATCTTATATTTTAAACCCGGCAACATGAATTTAGCACCTGCAGTAACTTCTGGGTAGTAAACAGCAACCTGATCGGTACCGTCTGTTAATTTAGTCTGTAGGAAACGAACCACATCACTTTCTTTAATGGTAGATAGAAATTCAAATGGCCCAACAGCGCCAGTTTTTTCTACTTCCTTTCCGTTAACGATGATTTTACTTAGGTGACCAACTTGGTAAAACTTCCTTTTGTCCTTCGTTTCTCCATTGTACAGTTTCTCACCATTGGCTTTTTGCACAATGGTTAAAGTTTCTTTCAAGGTTGGTTTCCCATCCTTCTCGGTCAAATAAAACCATCTTTCAACACCATTCTGCCTTAGTTTCACAAAGGTTTTATTACTTACTTCTTGCTGACTTAGCACTTCCCAACCATCCACCGCAGCAACTCCAGCACTTTCTACTTGTGGTTCTAACTCTATAAAAGTATGAGAAGGATTGTCTTTTGTTCCTGGAGATAATGACAATCCGTTTTTGAGGATATATACCGTTAGTATTAATGATAATACAATAAGCAAACCGCCTTTTAAGAACTGCACATAAGTGGTTGAAGCCATTCCCGCACTAGCCACAATAGCAATTACAATAGCACCAACCAAAATTACTCCTGCCCAATGTGGTAAACCTAACAAGGGCATTACTAAATCTCCTGCCCCCACCATTTGCGGAATAAGGTAGAATATAGAAATAATTAAGGTACTAACCGATGCAGCTAAAGTGATTGCTCTTGAGTTAAATTTAGAGTTTAAAGCATCGGTAAAGGTATATTTACCTAATCGCTTAAATGGTTCGGCAATGAGGAATAAGGCTACAATCCAGCCGGCTAAAAACCCGATGGCATATAAAAACCCATCAAAACCTGCAATGGCAATCATACCGCAGATGCCGAGAAAAGATGCTGCAGAAAGGTAATCACCGGCGAAGGCAATACCATTAACTGCCCAGTGAATTTGCCCGCCTGCTGCGTAATAAGATGAAGAGTCGCTTTTCTTACGACCAAAATAGAAAGATAGTCCTAGCACAAGACCAACGAAAATGCAAAAGAAAATTAATGCAGTTACTGAAATATCATAAATCATTTGGTATCCCCTTTCTCAGCTGCGTCTTCGTATTTGGTGCAGTAATAGTTGTAAATAATACCCATAATAACGGCAAATACAATTAACCCGATACCGTAAACTACGGCAAGGTTTAGTCCTGAAAATACGGTTGTGGATAGTAATTCGTAATTAAATACACCAAGTGCTACGAAACCTGCATAGCAGATTAGGTAAATGAAAAATAAACGTACACCAAGTTTCGACTTTTGTTTGGTAACGATTTCCTTTTCCTCGGTTGTGCTGTTTACATGCATAAATAATGGTTCGAAAGGTTTATAAAAGGTTTGATTGTTTTGATGTTGATAATCAACAATGGTTCTATATACAATACTAGTAAAAAAACGCAAGTTTAGTTAATGTTTTGGCGATAAATAGTTGTTTTGAGGAGTTTTTATTTGAAGCAGAACTTTGCCTTAATAGTTTATTGGTTCACGTTGGCGAGGACGCCAACGTGGGAAAGCTGCACGTTTAGAACTCGCCAATTTAAATTATGGATTTTAAATCCATAGCTAAACAAATCGGTATTGCAAATCCCGACATTGTGGTATGGTTTGGTCTCGAAGAACTAAATTTAGTCAATTGTTGGCTCACGTTGGCGTCCTCGCCAACGAGGGAAAATGGAACTTTAAGTTTTATCTGCTCTTCGGGATTTGCAATCCCGAAGCCCTATCCATGGATTTATAATCCGATTTAAGCAGGATTAAAAATCCTGAGATAAGAGTTCGACATTACAAATATCAAACAGCAGGTACAAGGAGCTAGAACCTAAAATACAATTAGGCAGTTTTTTTTGGGTTTAAAAGAACTGAATTTCATTAATTAGACCTGATTGAAGCGGAAACACTTTTTGTTGTAAAAACGAAAAGACTTCGTAAGTTTTGAAACGGCGAAGCCCTCAACTTTACCATTTAAGAACAATAACAAATGAAAGTTAAACTTACGAAGTCTAGCAATTTCTTAAACAAAAAGATTAATAGCGGAAAGCAGGACTTTCGGAAGATAAAAGTACAGGAACCTGCTCTTCTAAAAAGATTAAAAAAAAACAAAGCACGAAACATTCCAAATGCATTTATCTGCCTTAAGATTGCTTCGTGCCTTGCAATGACGATTTGATGCTTTTTAAGCTAGTGCACTCTGCTTAACCACCATCTTCACTTTTTCTAAAGTATAATCTATTTCTTCTTTGGTAGTATATTTACTGAAAGAGAAACGTACCGCAGGGCGATTAGGATCGGCTTTGATACCGTTTAACACGTGCGAGCCGATGTTAGAACCTGATGAACAAGCACTGCCACCTGATGCGCAAATGCCATTGATGTCTAAATTGAACAACAACATATCTGCCATATCCATTTCTGGGAAAGAAACATTCAATACCGTGTATAAACTTTTATCTGCATCGGTTTCGCCGTTAAAGGCAATGCCTGGCACTTCGGCAATTAGCTGAGCTTTCATATAATCTTTTAGCTCTTGTACGTGTTTTTGGTGCGCTTCCATTTCTGTGTACGCAATTTCTAACGCTTTTGCCAAGCCTACAATGCCATACACGTTTTCGGTACCGCCACGCATGTTACGTTCTTGTGCACCCCCGTAAATCATCGGTGGAATTTTGATGCTGTTATTTACGTACAAGAAACCCACACCTTTTGGTCCGTGTAGTTTGTGTGCTGCACAAACAATGAAATGCGCTTTCAACAGACGTACATCGTGCGTGTAGTGCCCCATAGTTTGCACCGTATCTGCATGGTAAATGGCATCGTACTTTTCGCACAAGTCACCTACTTTTTCCATATCGGTTAAGGTGCCCAGCTCATTATTGGCGTGCATTAAAGACACAAAACTACGTTCGTTGTTCTGCAACAATTCTTCTAAATGAGCATAGTCAACATTACCTTTTTCATCAATATTAACAAAACTGAGTTTATCGATAACGCCATCTTTAAGCAACATATTTAAGGTGTGTTCTACCGCATGGTGCTCAATTTTAGAAGTAATGGCATGCTTAATTCCGTAGGCAGCAATTCCGCAACGAATAGCTGTGTTATCTGCCTCTGTGCCACCAGAAGTAAAGAAGATTTCGGAAGGTGCCGCATTTAACAGTGTAGCCACCGTTTTACGTGCTTTTTCTACCAAAGTTCTCACTTCACGCCCCAAAGCATGTATTGCAGATGGATTTCCAAAGTAATTGGTCATTACGTTGGTCATTTCTGCAACTACAGCCGGATCTAGTGGCGTGGTAGCGGCATTATCTAAATAAACTCGTTTCATTTTTATGTGTGTGTTAGTTAGTTTCGTTAAGTGTTTGGCGATTGGCGTTTTGCTAATTTCGCTTAACGCCAAACCCTATTCGTTACGCCTGTAGCACTTCCCTAATATCAGAGATGATTTTTTGCGCCAAATTTTCGGCGGTTGTTTCATTCTCTGCTTCGCTGTAAATACGAATAATAGGTTCGGTATTAGACCTGCGCAAATGTACCCAAGATTTATCAAACTCAATTTTTAATCCATCTATGGTGCTATATGGTTGTTTTTGATACTTCTCTTCCACCTTTTTTAATAAGACGTCTATGTCCATATCAGGGGTTAGGGTAATTTTATTTTTTGAGATATGATATGATGGATAGCTGGCTCTTAACACTGAAATTGGCTTGCCAAACTTCGCTAGGTGTGATAAAAACAAAGCAATACCAACCAATGCATCTCTACCATAGTGCGACTCTGGATAGATGATACCACCATTACCTTCGCCACCAATAATGGCATTAGTTGCTTTCATTTGATTTACTACGTTTACCTCTCCTACCGCAGCTGCATTGTATTGTTGCCCAGCTTTTTCGGTTACATCTCTTAATGCTCTTGTAGAAGAAAGATTTGAAACAGTATTGCCCGGCGTATTTTTCAGTACGTAATCTGCTACAGCTACCAAAGTATATTCTTCGCCGAACATAGAACCATCTTCGTTTACCAATGCCAGTCTATCTACATCTGGATCTACCACAATACCTAAATCGGCATTTTTTTGTTGCACTACCTTCGCAATTTCAGTTAAATTTTCTGGTAGCGGCTCTGGATTATGGGGGAATTGTCCGTTTGGTTCGCAATAAAGTTCGTAAACAGTTTCTACGCCTAAAGCTTTCAACAATGGCGGAAGAAAAATACCTCCAGTAGAATTTACACAGTCGATAGCTACTTTGAAATTAGCATTCTTAATGGCTTCAACATCTACCAAAGGTAATGCTAAAATAGCATCAATATGTTTTTGGATATAAGTATCGTCTTTTCTAACCTCACCAATTTCATCTACTTCAGCAAAGCTGAAATCTGAATTTTCGGCAATATCTAAAACTTCTTTACCATCGGCATCGCTAATGAATTCGCCTTTGGCATTTAAAAGTTTTAAGGCATTCCATTGCTTTGGGTTGTGACTTGCCGTTAGGATAATTCCGCCAGCTGCTTTTTCCATAGGAACCGCAATTTCTACCGTTGGCGTGGTTGATAAACCAAGATCAATGACTTCGATGCCTAAACCTTGTAGCGTACCAATTACCAAATTATTTACCATCTCTCCCGAGATACGGGCATCGCGGCCTATTACAATTCTTTTATTATCAGCTTTGCTGATTACCCACGACCCGAAAGCAGCAGTGAATTTTACAACATCAATTGGAGTTAAACCATCGCCAGCCTTGCCGCCAATGGTGCCCCTAATACCAGAGATAGATTTAATTAAAGTCAAGTTGTTTATTTTTTGCTCAAAATTAAGAAAAATTACCCGCCTACTCAATTAGTCTTGCCAAATTGATGAACAAATTTTAGAAGCATCAAACGTTTGCGTTATTTTTTATTTGAAGCAAGGCACATCTACAAATAGAAATATATGATTTACGTCTAAAAATAATGCAAAACACTACTATCAAACACGATAACAACTCACAGCTATACAAACGTTTGCGTTGTATATTATTAAGTATCTATAATAAATACTCTTTAGTTTTAACGTAACATTTTTAATATCTCAACTAATCAAAAATTTAAACCAATTGACATGAAAAAAATTCTACTTATTATTTTAATGGCGCTACCATTTCTGGCAAATGCGCAAGTGCTAGCGCCAGGATCTGCAGAACCTAGTTTTGCGACTTATTTAACCCGCACCGGGTGGACAGCTACCGCCAACTCAGGTAACGGTGGCGATGGGCCTTATGCTGGTTTATTTGATGGAGACCCAGCTACTTATTGGAATTCGAACTACGGTAATGCAGCAACAAACTTTTATCCGCACATCCTTACGATAGATATGTTAAGCGATCAGTCTTATGGAGGTGTGATGATCCGTCCAAGAAGTGGGGGTGCCCGTGTGCCACAAAGCATTACTTTTAGAAAAAGTGATGACGGTACTACGTGGACAGACATTGCCACAGTAACAGCTGTAAACCAAGTAAAAGATCAGCTTTTCTTTTTTAGCACAACACATACAGGACGTTATCTGCAAGTAGAATTAACAAATACATATAGCGCAGACATAAATGGAGAATTAGCAGAAATAGCACCATTTACCACTAGCATTGTAGATCCAACGGCTTATTCTCGCATTGGATGGGTAGCAACTGGAAATAACACGCAAGGAATTGGTGGAACTGGTGACGCTGTTGGTTATGCAGCTACAATTGATAACGATGCTACAACTTACTGGCATACGAGATATAATGCAGGTGATGCTACTAGTCAAGGGACGGCAGTTCCATTCCCTTCGAATCAAATTCCTGTTACTCTAGAATATGACATGTTGCAAACATTAACTATTAATAAACTTTCATTTCTGAATAGAAATCCTAACGGCAATAGACATTTCAAAGCTTTTACAGTTTCTTATAAAGTAAATAGTGGAGATGCTTGGACTACCTTACCTCAGACTTTTGCATTAGAAAATGAAAATACACAATTAAGTAGACCATTAGGAACTACCATTAATGCTCGTTATATAAAGCTAGATATTACAGAATCTGGCAATAATGCAAACACTATGCTTGCAGAATTTAGAACTCATTACGATGCTGTTCTTCCTGTAGAACTTACTTCATTCACAGCTAAAAGCAACGGCAGCTCAGTTGGTTTAAAATGGACTACTGCTACAGAATCAGATGCTTCACATTTTGATGTAACCCGTTCTACCGATGGCAGTAGTTTTGCTTCAATTGGAAAAGTAACAGTTACTGGCTCTGGTAGCACTTACAACTATACCGATTTCTCTCCAGTAAAAGGCAACAACTACTATCAGTTAGTAAGTGTAGATAATGATGGTACTTCAAAAAAATCTAGCGTAGAAGTTGCTAAAATTGCTGCTAATGGTAACGAACTAACAGTTACAGCTACTACAGCAAGCGGTGTTACTGTTAACGTTTATGCATCAAAGGCTACTACAGGAACTATTACCGCAAGCAACGTTACTGGACAGAAAATTACCACACAAGCTGTAAAACTTGCAGAAGGCAACAATACAGTTACTGTGTCAACTAATGCTAAAGGTCTAATCATCTTAAGTTTAAACACAGCAGAAGGAACTTTAAGCAAAAAAATCATCAAATAAATTAAAGTATCCACATTAATTCGAGGCTTCCCTATATAATTAGGGGGGCCTTTTTTATTTACATTATGCTATTGTGCATTTAACCACAGATGCACAGATTTTTAAGTTCGATTATTATTCCGTTGATTATATAGTATGATGATGGGCTATTTGTAACACCGACCCTAACCTGTAGCGAAGTGGAAAGCTACGCAGTAAACCGAGCTTTGGCGAGCTCACCGAAGGTAAATAAATTTGCTTTGCAGCTACTGCGTGGTCAGAGCTTGCTCCGAATATCGGAGGTGACGCTAAATTTGCACTCCGTCTCCCGAAATTAATTCGGGACTAGCTTTAACGGCTTGTTTTGGCATATTTAATAATCGAACTCAGGTTAACAAGATTGAACAGAAATATTATCGTTTTACAATAAATTTTAGTCACAAAAATTCAATTTTATAAACTTTTATACATATTTCATCTGTGTATCTGTAGCAAAACGTATTTAGCTCAACTTTGAAAACAACTTTTTTGCAAATCACTTGCATTAAGCAGCAAAACCATATATTTGTAAATCATTAAAAAGAGAGATAAATGCAGCGCAAATGGTTTCAATATTGGTTTAATTCGCCATACTATCATATTCTTTATGGCAATAGAAATGACGAAGAAGCTGAATTATTGATTGATAATCTGGTAACGCATTTAAAACCGAAAGCAGAGAACAAGATTATTGACATTGCTTGTGGCAGAGGCAGACATTCTATCTATTTGAACAAAAAAGGATATGACGTTACTGGCATCGACCTTTCTGAGCAAAACATCAAATACGCACAGCAGTTTGAACAAAAGAACTTGCATTTCTATGTGCATGATATGCGCAAGCTGTCGTACATCAATTATTTTGACATTGCCTTAAACCTATTTACAAGCTTTGGTTATTTCGAAACAGAAAAAGACCATGTAAACGCATTAAAAGCTTTTAGAAAAAGTCTTAAAGACGACGGCACATTTGTAATCGATTATTTTAACACACAGAAAATCCTTAAAAACTTAACCCATCAAGAAATTAAAACCATTGATGGAATAGAATTTCATATCAGCAAGTTCGTGTCTGAAGGAAAAATCATTAAGCATATTAACTTTGAACATAGGTTAAAAGATTACGCTTTCGAAGAGCGTGTGCAAGCATTTTTGCTGAATGACTTTGAAACCATGCTCGAAAAAAGTGGCTTGCAAATTATCGAGAAATTTGGCGGGTACCACCTAGAAGAATTTGACGAATTGAAATCTGACCGCTTAATTTTAGTATGTAAAAAAGCATGATGCAAGAGCTCTTACAATTTGATACCGAATTGTTCTTAAAAATACATCGAGGTTTAAGTAACGGCTTTTTCGATTGGATAATGCCTTTGTTACGCAACCGTTATTTTTGGGCACCGTTGTATCTATTTATCGTTATCTTTTGTATCCGCCAGTATAAAAAAAACGGCTTGATAATTATTGGAGGCATATTATTAGCTTTTGCCTTGGGCGATATGATTTCAGCTAAACTCATTAAACCTCATGTTGGAAGAATAAGACCTTGCAACGAAATTAAACTGTCAGATCAGATCATCCATCGGGTGCCTTGCCCTGGCGGTAAAAGTTTTCCTTCATCTCATGCTACCAATCATTTTGGCATTGCTGTATTTTTAATTGGTGTTTTCTACAGAAAATGGAAAGCAATTTTGCCTATCGGGATATTATGGGCTGCATCCATTAGTTTTGCACAGGTTTATGTAGGTGTTCATTATCCGATAGATGTTTCCTTCGGAATGCTGTTAGGAATATCGTTAGGCTTAATATCACTTTTAGTTTACAGAACAATTGAAAAGAGGGTTTTAAAACAGACTATCGTAGACACCACTTCTGTTGATAAATTATAATTGTACTCAAATGGAACTTTGGAAGTTTTTGATCTTATTCTTTTCTGCCTTTTTAGGAGGTTTGGGTATTTTTTTAGTGAAGAACGACAAATCTCAGCTTTTAAAACTAATCCTATCGTTTAGTGGCGCTTACCTATTTGCAGTAACCGTATTACACCTCATTCCCGATGCTTATCACGGCTCCGACAGCCATGAAATTGGCATCTACATTCTTATTGGTTTTTTACTGCAGATTTTTTTAGAGCAGTTTTCTGAAGGAATTGAGCACGGACATATCCATAAACATCACCACGGCTCGGCTTTTCCATACGGAATTATGATTAGCCTTTGCTTGCATGCTTTTTTAGAAGGTATGCCATTAGCAAAAGACCAACACAACGAACTAATTTTCGGAATTTCATTACATCACATTCCCGCTGCGTTTGCATTAGCTAGCATTTTGGTTCAAAACCATATTAAAAAGTCTGCTATTATTTTCCATATTGCTTTGTTTGCCATTATGGCTCCGCTAGGCTATTGGGTAAGCTTAGGCTTAAGTAATGGCACAATTGGTGGTATTGAGGCTTATTTCAATAAGATTATGGGCATTGTGATTGGTATCTTCTTGCATATTTCAACAACAATTCTTTTTGAATCAAGTGCAGACCATAAAATCAATAAACGTAAAATGGTGGCCGTTTTATTGGGTATCGGTATTGCCCTAATCGGTTTCTATGCAGGACATTCACATTAAAATTTACGATTTTAGATTAATTAGTTACCGTATACTTTTATCACATTACGATTGCCAGTCGAGCTGGCAATGACGCAGCTATTAATGGAATTACAAAACCAAGTTTGCATCAGTTAACCTAACTTAAAACAATAGTTTCCAAGATTCTTGTCAAAATCTAAAATCGTAAATCTAAAATCGTAAATCATTGTATCTTTGCGCAAATGCAACTAGCTCAACAAGTAAAACATCTTATTAAGAAGGAAATCATTTTAGAATGGCGTTCTAAATATGCTTTAAATGGCGTTTTACTTTACGTAGTTTCTACCGTTTTTGTGTGTTTCATGTCGTTTCAGGTGGTTGAAAAGATAACTTGGAATGCCTTGTTTTGGATCATCATGTTGTTTGCTTCTATCAATGCTATTGCAAAAAGTTTTTTACAAGAAAGTAGAGGTAGGCAATTATATATCTACACTTTAGTTAGCCCGGCGGCGCTTATCATTGCGAAAACCATTTACAATAGCTTGCTGATGATGTTACTTACCGTAATCGCATTGGCATTTTACAGCCTCGTTTTCGAACCAAGCAAAGATATCGACATTTTAATGTACTTACTCGCCGCTGTTTTGGGCAGTTTAAGTTTCGCTACCATCTTTACTATGGTATCTGCAATTGCCTCAAAAACTGGCAATGGCGGTATGTTAATGGCAATTTTGAGTTTTCCAATTATCATACCTGTACTTATTGTATTAATCAAGTTTGCTAAAAATGCAATAGATGGATTAGACAGATCTGTAAGTTTAGATGAAATAGGCTTATTAGCAGTGATAAATGTAATAGTAATGACAGTTGCTTTATTGTTATTTCCTTACCTTTGGCGAGATTAAATTCAGTTGGCAGTTTTCAGTTGGCAGTTTCCAACTTTACAACCTTTCAACATTTAAAATATTACAACAACTTAGCAACCTTATGCAAAAATCCTGGTGGAAAATTTTAGCCGCTGTTTTAGTAGTTTACACCGCAATTACCGGACTATTGTTGGAAGTACCTAGGCTGGCTATCCTCAACGAAACAATCAGAAACTTATATTTCCACGTACCTATGTGGTTCGCTATGGTAGTTCTTTTCACCATTTCGGTTTGGTATAGCGTAAGGTCTTTAAGCACGCAAAGCGAAGCTGATGACGTTAGAGCGGTAGAAAGTGCAAATACTGGTATTATATTCGGCATTTTAGGAATTGTGACGGGTGCTGTTTGGGCAAAATTTACTTGGGGGCAATTTTGGAGTTTCGATCCCAAACAGAATTTCGCAGCCATTTCATTACTGTTATACTTTGCTTATTTTGTATTACGCAATGCAATTGATGAAGAACAAAAAAGATCCAAAATAGCCGCTATCTATAATATTTTTGCTTTCCCGATGATGATAGTACTACTTTTTGTACTACCACGTTTACAAGACTCTTTACACCCCGGCAACGGTGGTAATCCGGGCTTTAATA
The DNA here is from genome assembly GCF_031119335.1 of Pedobacter sp. Taxonomy (GTDB): domain Bacteria; phylum Bacteroidota; class Bacteroidia; order Sphingobacteriales; family Sphingobacteriaceae; genus Pedobacter. The sequence goes on along the minus strand of NZ_JAVHXT010000001.1, from coordinate 144,450 downwards.
GTTACGATTTAGATAGTAGAATGCGTATGGTATTTTATCCTGCTTGCTTGGGATGGATATTGATAGGCTATTGGGTTTACACACTTCGTTTTAGAACAAAAACTTTAGAAAACAAACAAAACACGCTATAATGAAAAAGATATTGGCTCTAGTTATTTTACTTTTTTCTACACTTAATTTGTTAGCTCAAAACAACGATATTGAGATGGCAGATCAGTTACGTACCGATGGAAAAATTTACATTGTAGTGATTTGTATTGTGATTATTTTGGTCGGTTTGCTTGTTTATCTTTTTGCCTTAGACAGACGTTTGAAATTGTTAGAAAAAAAATCTGACCGCAAAAACTAATTTTAAACGCTGTAGAAACATTTTTTTGAACCTAAATGTTATAGTGTGTACCATACACTAAGAAAAATATTCTTGCAAGAATGGTTTATTTTACTGCAATTTTGCACCCGTAAAAGCATAAAACCAAAAAATACAAAAAATGGCTAGTACAGCAAATGAAACAAGTTTTTTCACCGATGTGTGTAAGAACTTTGACGCCGCTGCTAGATTTACCTCTCATCCAGAAGGTTTACTAGAGCAAATTAAAGCATGTAACAGTGTATACCGTTTTCAATTCCCTATTCGTAGAGGAAACGGTTTTGAAGTAATTGACGCATGGCGTGTGGAGCACTCGCACCACATGAGCCCTACCAAAGGTGGTATTCGTTACAGCGATATGGTGAACGAAGACGAGGTAATGGCTCTTGCTGCGTTAATGACTTATAAATGCGCTATCGTAAATGTACCGTTTGGCGGTGCAAAAGGCGGTATCTGCATCAATCCAAAAAACTATACTGTTGCCGAGCTAGAAACGATTACTCGTCGTTATACAACCGAGTTAATCAAGAAAAATTTTATCGGTCCTGGTATCGATGTTCCTGCTCCTGATTACGGATCGGGCGAACGCGAAATGAGCTGGATTGCCGATACCTATATGACTATGAACCCAGGTTCTTTAGATGCATTAGGTTGCGTTACTGGTAAGCCTATCGCATTACACGGGATCCGTGGTCGTAAAGAAGCAACTGGTCGTGGTGTTGCCTATGCAGTTCGTGAGTGCGTAAGTCACGCTGATGACATGAAGAAATTAGGTCTTACTGCTGGCTTAGACGGCAAAAGAGTTATTGTTCAAGGTTTAGGTAACGTAGGTTATCACTCTGCTAAATTTATTACAGAATTTGGGGGTACCATCGTGGGTATCTGTGAATACGAAGGTGCAATTTACAACGCAAATGGCTTAAACGTTGACGAGGTATTTGCTCACCGCAAAAACACAGGTTCTTTATTGGGCTTCCCGGGCGCAACAGATTTCAAAAGCTCAAAAGAAGGTTTAGAGCAAGAATGCGATATCTTAGTACCTGCTGCACTAGAAAATCAAATTACTGCAGAAAACGTACGCAACATCAAAGCAAAAATTATTGCTGAAGGTGCAAACGGACCTTGTACGCCAGAAGCTGAAGAAATTTTCACAGAAATGGGCGGTATCATCATCCCAGATATGTATTGCAATGCTGGTGGTGTAACTGTTTCTTATTTCGAGTGGTTAAAAAACCTTTCTCACGTAGCTTTTGGCCGTATGGAAAATCGCTATGCGGAAAACTCAAACGCAAACTTAATTAACACGTTAGAAACCTTAACAGGAAAAACGATCCCTGCTGAGAACCGTTTGATGATTGTTAAAGGAGCGTCTGAGTTAGAGTTGGTAAATTCAGGTTTAGAAGACACAATGATCCACTCTTACCGCGAAATTAGAGAGACATTGATCAATAAGCCAGAAGTGAAGACTTTAAGAACGGCAGCTTTCGTAAATTCGATTGATAAAATTGCCGTTTCCTACATGAATTTAGGCGTTTGGCCATAAGATTTTCTTCTTAAAATATCAATCCCTGTGGCACTAAACCATAGGGATTTTTAGTTTTTGGCCATTCTAAATTTATTGTACCTTTGTTAAAGTAGATTTTTAAAGGGAAATGAAACAAGCAATTATCAAATACAGAAGCAATAAAACCTTAGATGCCTTAAAGGAATTAGGGAAGTATCTTGGTTTTTCAATTTCAAGTGTTTCACCTAAAGGAAAGAAAAGTAGCTCAACTATTAAAGGCGCAACTGTAATAGAAGGTGATCCAACCGTGGATATTGCTGGTTTGCATGAGATATTTACAGGAAAAGGATTAGATGCCTTAGAACTAAGAAAATCTGGATGGCATCGAAACAAGTAATTTGCGATACCGACATTTTAATCGATTATTTTGATGTCAGACAAAAACGTCACGAACAAACCAAAAGAATAATCGAGCAAGTGATAGGTTTGGAGAATATTCTGATTTCCTCTATTACCAAAATGGAGCTTCTTATAGGTGCCACAAATAAAGAAGACCTAAAAATCATAGATAAAAGTCTTAAACGGTTTGGTGTTATATTAATCAACCCTGAAATAAATTTAACCGCTATAAGTATAGCTTACGAATATCGGCTTAGCCACGGATTAGCGCTTGCTGATGCAATGATTGCTGCAACTTCCATACAAACCGATTTAGAGTTGTTCACTTACAATACAAAAGATTTCAAATTTATTAAAAATCTGTCTTTATTTAAATTTGATTAGCAGATATAATAGTCAAATACCCCTATTGTTGATTGAATTTAGGCGTTTGGCCATAGACTGGTTCTAAATAACATGAAGCCCCGTAATTTATATGTTACGGGGCTTTTTTGTTTATCAAACAATTGTCAAGATATACCTCATAAACAAGCAGAAACACTTGACCTCCTTTTGTTTTTCTATATTTGTGGACTGTATTTTAAATCACACCAAATGAGAAAAAGTGCTATTATCGGATTAATTACAATTGCTATTTGCATTGGGTTTTTAGTTAGCTTAAATGCCGACACCGACTCTTATTCTAACTTTAAGGAAGCCACCAAATCACAAAGAGAAGAACATGTGATGGGTTATTGGGAAAAAAGTAAAGGAATGTATTACGATGCCGCTAAAGACCCTAACCATTTCGCATTTTATATGAAAGATGAAGATGGAATGGTGAACAAAGTGGTACTTAATGGTTCTAAACCTCAAGATTTCGAACGTTCGGAAAAATTGGTGTTGATTGGCAAGATGGAAAACAACACCTTCTATGCTTCTAAAATTTTAATGAAATGCCCTTCTAAATATAATGACAACATGGTTGAAGTAAACCAAGATGGGACAGTTAAAGAGAGCGTTAATCAGCCTAGTAAATACGCAAAAGAATCTAAATCTTAATGGATATACAGTTTATTGGAGAGAACCTCCTTCCTGGCAAGTTAGGCCAATTTTTCATCGTACTTTCGTTTGGGGCGTCGCTACTATCTACTATCGCCTATTTTTTCGCTACTAAAAACAAAAACCTAGAAGACACTTCTTGGACCAAAATAGGAAGAATTGGTTTTTGGACAAATCTTATCGGTATTTTAGGTATTGGGGCCACCTTATTCTACCTCATTTTAAATCACTATAACGAATACAATTACGTTTATTCGCACTCGTCGAAAGAATTACCTGTTTACTATATCGTTTCTGCATTTTGGCAAGGGCAAGAAGGTAGTTTTTGGCTATGGGCATTTTGGCAAGCGCTTTTAGGTTTGGTATTAATTGCCAAAGCTAAATCTTGGGAAAACGGCGTAATGACCGTTGTGGCACTTTCACAAACCTTTTTAACCTCAATGCTATTAGGGGTTCAAATTTTTGGAATTCATATTGGTTCATCTCCTTTTATCTTATTAAGAGATGCCGTTAATTTGAAAGAAATGGCACCAATATTTGCCGATCCTGAGAATTATAAAAACTACCTAAGTTTTATTACCGATGGTAAAGGTTTAAATCCGTTATTGCAAAACTATTGGATGGTTATTCACCCTCCAACCCTATTCTTAGGATTTGCAAGTATGATTGTTCCTTTTGCTTACGGCATCACAGCTTTGTGGCAAAAACGATATAAAGATTGGGTTAAGCCTGTTTTACCTTGGGTGTCTTTCGCTGTCATGATTTTAGGTACAGGTATCATTATGGGATCTTTTTGGGCCTACGAAGCGCTTAACTTCGGTGGTTTTTGGGCTTGGGACCCGGTAGAAAATGCATCTATCATCCCATGGTTAACCTTAATTGGCGGTTTACACGTTATCATTGCTTTTAAAAATACTGGTCATGCTTATTTCACGGCAATGGCATTGATTTTAGTGAGTTTCATCTTGGTATTATACGCTTCCTTCTTAACCAGAAGCGGTATTTTAGGTGAAACTTCGGTACACTCATTCACCGATTTGGGGATGTCTGGTCAGTTAATTTTCTACATCGCCACATTCTTGGGCATTGCCATCTTAGCTGTTGTATTACGCTGGAAAGAATTACCAATTACGCACAAAGACGAAGAAACTTATTCTCGTGAGTTCTGGATGTTCATTGGCGCTCTTGTAGTTACAGTATCTTGTATCCACATTATTTTCGCTACTTCGGTACCGGTGTTTAATGCAGTTTTTGGCACCAACTATGCACCTATTAAAGACGCAGTGAGGTTTTACAACCAATGGCAAGCACCTTTTGCAGTGCTAATTGCATTAATTTCTGGTTTCTCACAGTTTTTGAAATACAAACGAACTGATCCTCGTAAATTCTATAGCAGTTTAATTTCTTCTATCATTTTCGCATTGGTTATTACGGCTGGTTTTGCTTATGTAAGTGGTATATATACCAACCTAATGTATATTATCCTTACGTTTAGCTGTATATTCTCAGTACTGGCTAATGCAAGGCTGTTGACTGGAATTTTCACCAAACGTGGCAGCAAATTGGCAGGATCTGCAATTGCTCACATCGGCTTTGCCATTTTATTGGTAGGTGCTTTGGTAGCCGCGGCAACAAGCAATCCAATTTCTATTAACGAAACAAATTTCATCCCTGTTAAAGATTTCGAAAAGGCTGCAAAACCTGGCGAGAATATCATGTTATATAAGAACGAGCCTAAAAAGATGGGCAAATACACCGTTACTTATATCAGTGATACCACTATACAGCCAAATACTTATTACAAGCTTAACTTTAGAGTAGTTGACGAAGAAACTGGCAAAGTAAAAGAAGATTTCACGGTTAATCCCAGCATTCAGGAAAACGGAAGAATGGGTTTAATTGCTTCTCCAGATACTAAACATTACTTGTTTAAAGATATCTATACGCACATTACAAGTGCAGCACAGAAAAAAGAGGAGCACGAAGACCACGAAGGACATACCGAAGAAGAAAACTATAAAGCGCCTCGTATTGTAGCCTTAAAAGTTGGCGATACTGTTCATACAAGCAGTGGTGTGTTAACTATCAAAGCCATCAATAAGCAACCTGTGGTTAGAGATTTAAAGATTGAGAAAGATGATTTAGCAGTTGGCTTGCCTTTGGAAATTAACGTAAGTGGCAAAATCTACAACGTAGAGCCTCTTTTCTTAATAAAAGGCAACAATACTTTCGATTTTGCCCGCAAAATTGACGAGTTAGGTTTAAGATTTAGATTTACAAAGATTATTCCTGAAGAAGACAGATTTGAACTTCAGATTTTCGAGAAACCTCAACAAGCAAAAGATTGGTTGGTGTTCAAATCTATCGAATTTCCATACATCAACTTATATTGGATTGGTACCATCGTAATGGTAATTGGTTTCTTAATTTCTATCTTCAGAAGGAAAAAAGAACTGAAAACAGATTAATGCGAGTATCCATTATAGGTTCGGGAAATGTAGCTACACATATAGCCAAAGCGCTGAGCAATGCCAAGGTAACATTGCTCGATATTTGGTCGTACAACTTAGCAAATGCGCAGTTATTGGCCAACAAAGTTGATGCTAGAGCTATCGCAGAACTTTCTCAAATCTCTGATGACGCAGATATAGTGCTGATTTCAGTGAAGGATGATGCCATTGCAGCAGTTGCTGATCAGTTAAAAGATTACAAAGGCTTAATTGCACATACTTCTGGAGCTGTAGCTTTAGATGTTTTGAACCGTAATAAAAATTGTGGGGTTTTCTATCCATTACAAACTTTCTCCAAGCAAAAAGAACTGGATTTCAGCAATGTTCCGCTTTGTTTAGAAGCTAACAATGTTGAAAACCTAAATTTGTTAAAACAGCTCGCTACGCTAATTAGCAGTAATGTTTACGAAGTAAGTAGCGAACAAAGAAAGACTTTACATTTGGCGGCTGTTTTTGCTTGTAATTTCCCTAACTACCTTTATGGAATTGCACAACAGCTATTAGCACAGCATCAGTTGGATTTTGATATTATTAAACCGCTAATAGCTGAAACTGCCAATAAAATACAAGCTGCACTTCCACAAGAGGTGCAAACTGGTCCAGCTATCAGAAATGATGAGCAGACTTTAAAAAAACACGAGGCTATGCTTCAAGAGCATCCAGCGTGGTTAACAATTTACGAACTACTAAGCGATCAGATTAAAAAAGGGTAAATCATACTGTTTTTTAGTTTTGACTGCTTACTTTTGCATCAAATTATGAGTATTTTCAAACTAAAGATAAATTTCGAAGAAGAAGGAAAAGAACCTGTAGAATTACCTATTGCTGCTGGGGAAGATGTATTAGATGTCGTTTTAGACAACAATATTAAATTACAACATAATTGTGGTGGTGTTTGCGGCTGTAGTACTTGCCATATTTACGTAACTAAGGGAATGGATAATATCCAAGAAATCTCTGAAAAAGAGGAAGATTTTGTAGACCGTGCAGTAAGACCAAAAATTACATCGAGATTAGCTTGCCAATGTGTGGTTTTAGATGGCGATATCGAAATTACTATTCCAGACCAATCGGGATTTTTGGGACACTAACTGATTTACGATTTTTGATCTACGAATTACGATTGATTGGCAGCCTACAGTCATCAGTTAACCGATTAACCAATTACACGATTAACCAACAATTTAACCATAGAACAATTTAGCAATTACCATAGATGAACAACGATAAATTTGCCTTACCAATTCAATGGAATGATATTGAAGATATTGCTTTAGAGCTTTATGAAAAATTTGGTGATGATTTCAATGAACAAAAAATCTACAGAATTAGGTTTACCGATCTAATTGAATGGGTATTAGAACTTCCAAATTTTGCTGGAACGAGAGAACAATGTACTGAAGGTCATTTAGAGCAAATTCAATCTGCTTGGGTTTACGAGTGGAGAGATAATCAGTAGCCTCCCTAGCCCCCTGAAGGGGAAATTAAAATATATGGATCATAACATAAACGATGGAGAGGAAAGCCTCGTTAGGGATTTGGGGTTTTTAGAGCGCTTAAGGATTATCACAACTTTTGTGTTTGATATTGATGGTGTGCTTACCGACGGCACTGTGTTAGCTGCCGAGAGCGGCGAACTTCTACGCTCATTTAACACTAAAGATGGTTACGCACTGCAATTAGCAGCTAAAAAAGGTTACAACATCTGCATTATTTCTGGCGGTAAAGGTGCGGCAATCAATAAGCGTTTCGAAAGTTTGGGCGTTGCCGATGTTTTTTTAGGCGTAGACGAAAAAATCATTGTCTTCAACAATTATATTCATCAAAAAGGAATTGATCCACAACAAATTTTGTACATGGGAGATGATATTCCCGATGCAGAGGTAATGAAATTAGTGGGCATAGCCACCTGTCCTGCCGATGCTGTGGAAGAAATCAAGGCTATTTCACATTATATTTCCCCTAAATTTGGTGGTAAAGCTGCTGCCAGAGATGTAATAGAAAAAGTGCTAAAAGTACAGCACAATTGGTATGGCAATATACCTTCTGCCGCCGAAGCGAGTAAGTAGATCTTAGGTTAACTGTGTAATTGTTTAACTGGTTAATCGTAATACCTAATCTAAATTCGCAAATAATGAAATCTTCAGCTTAACACCTTTTAACAAATAAATCTTTTTCATCCGTTTAAACCTCTGTTTGTTTTTTCGCTCCAACACAAAACTTAAAACAACATAAAAACAGATGAAACCATTTCGATTTATCGGGATAGCTTCATTACAACTAAAAACAAAATTAAACAGATGAAAAAACTAATGATGATTTACGGGCTATTGTTTGGTATGGTAGCTTTTGCTCAAGCGCAACCTGGTCAAGGTAGACAAGGCGGTGGCCCTGGTGGCAGAATGATGATGAGCCCAGAAAACAGAGTGAAGCAATTAGATGAAAAACTGAAGTTATCTGACGATCAAAAAACAAAGCTAACCACAATTTTTACCGAACAAGCTGATGCACAGAAAAAAATGCGTGAAGAGCGTTCAGAAGCTCAAGCGGGCGGTGGAGATAGACAAGCAATGATGGAAAAGATGCAGAAAATGAGAGCTGAGCTTGAAACAAAAGTAAATGGCGTATTGAACGACGAGCAAAAGAAAACCTACAAAGCAATGCTTGACGAGCAAAAAGCTGAGATGGAAAAAAGAGCTAAAGAGCGTCAAGAACGCAATTAGCTAAATTTATTAAAAAGACAAAAACAAAGCGGCAACACAGCCGCTTTTGTTATTTTTGGAAAAATTTAAATATGCTAAAGCTTACAGCACCAATTATACTCGCTTCTAAATCTCCACGACGTCAGGAACTACTAACCTTAATGGGTTTAGATTTTTCTGTTGAACTAAAAGATGTGGATGAAAGCTATCCAAACACGTTAAGCGCACCTGAAATTGCTGTATATATTGCAGAAAAAAAAGCAAAAGCGTTCGATGCAAATCCTAATGAGATTATTATTACTGCCGATACGATTGTTGCCATAAATGGAGAGATTTTAGGGAAACCGATAGATCGTGAAGAGGCACAGCAGATGCTAGGAAAGCTTTCGGGTAATAAGCATGAAGTTTATACCGGCGTAAGCATTAACTACAAAGGAAAAACAACATCTTTTTATGACAAAACAGAAGTTTTTTGTCGAGTATTAAATGCAGAAGAAATTGATCATTACATTGATAACTACCAGCCATTTGATAAAGCAGGGAGTTATGGTGTACAAGATTGGTTTGGCTTAACAGTGGTAGAAAGATTAAACGGCTCTTACACCAATGTAATGGGTTTACCAACCGAAAAACTTTATCAGTATTTGCTTAAAATTTAAATCAAACAGCTACATTTGGTATGAAACTATAGCAATGAAATGTTAATAGTCCTTCTTTATTCGCTAATTAGACCTGATTGAACGAAAAGCCCACAGGTTGAGGCACGAAACCGAGGACTTGGAGTGAAAGCAGGACTTTCGGTAGTTCGAAGCCAAGTCTTTGCTCTTCTCAAAAGAATAAATACTACATTTGCCGATAGCTTTTACACACTTAGTCTTTCCTTTTTAACGCTAAACAATAATAAAACAGCGCCTATCCCTAAGATAATCCAACCCCATTGAAAGTGGATGGCTTTGCCCAATAAATTATCGGCTATTTTCATCCCGAAGTAATGTGTAGATTTAAAATAGACTGCAGCCGCCATTAATAAAACCCAAATAAACATTACCCTAGTTAACAATCTAAAGGCTTTCAGTTGTCGGATAAAAAAGCAAAGCGACAATAATGCAATAAAAGAATATGTGATTAGAAAAAGGCGGATATCGGTTTTGTAAAGTCCCCAATTTACCCATTCGAAGATAATTTTTACCTGTAATATTGGGCAGAAGCCTGCTACGAATACTAAAATTAGCCCAATAATGGCTAATGGTTTATTTACAATCAACATATATTAACGTTTAAAAACGCTAACTTAAGGAAATAGATTGATGTTTATCTTTATAGTTGATGATTTTTGGCGCCCATTTTTTGATGACAGCTTCAATTTCTGCCGGTTTAAATGGTTTGGCTATAAAATCTTGCATTCCGGCCTCTAGGCATTTATCTTTACCATCGCCAAGTGTGTTTGCAGTAAGTGCAACAACTACCGGGTATTCGTAAACACGATAATGTTTCCTGATCTCGGTGGTTGCAACTGTACCATCCATAATTGGCATTTGCATATCCATAAAAATCATATCAAACTCTTCCTGCAACACCAAGTCTAACGCCAGTTGACCATTAGAGGCCTTTTTGCAGCTGTAGCCCAGTTTACTCAGTGTTTTCGTGATCAACATTAAGTTGATATCGTTATCATCTACCACTAATAATCTTAAAGGATACTGTTCGGAAAGTGCACCATCTAAATGTATCTGCTCTTTTTGTACACTAGGCTTGGCTTTGTTATTTTGAAGCACTTCTTTGGTGACGATAAAAAAAGTGAAGGTAGAGCCCTTTCCTACTTCGCTGCTTACCTTAATTTTACCATCCATCATAGAAATGAGATTGTAGGCAATATTAAGCCCTAAACCAGTGCCACCGTATTTTCTTACCGTAGTATGGTCTACCTGCACAAAGGGTTTGAAAAGCAATTTTATACGATCTTCGGCAATGCCAATGCCTGTATCTTTTACTATAAAACCTAAACGGGCATCACCATTTTCGTCTTTATCTATCAGCCTACACTCAAGCAAAATTTGCCCTTTTTCTGTAAACTTTACGGCATTGCTTAAAAGGTTAAGCAAAATTTGTTTTAAACGTATGGCATCGCAATAAATAAATTGAGATACTTCTTGGTCTACTACGTAACCAACTTTTACATCATTGTTTAATTTTGGTAGAATTGAGAAAGTTTCTGACAATAACTCTCTAATATTCACTGTAGTTTTATCTAGCTGAACTTTGCCCGCTTCGATCTTCGAAAAATCCAGCACATCGTTTACAATACGTAGAAGTGATTCTGCACTGTTATGTATCGTTTTGGTATATTCTCTTTGCTCGTCATTTAAAGATCCCTGTAGTAATAAATTAGACATCCCCAAAACGCCGTTCATAGGTGTTCTGATCTCATGGCTAATCATTGCTAGATATTCAGACTTTGCATTGTTTGCCGATTGAGCGTTTAGTTTTGCATTGTAGATTTCTTTTTCATGAGCTAACTGTTTACGAAAAGCCTTTTGAGACCTATTGTATAGCACTACATTCATTAGCAATACTAGCAAAGCAGTACCAATTACCAAATAGCCCAACATTTCGTAGAAACTATCATTTTGGATAATCCTATAAGCCAGTTCTTCACGCTCTAGCTTTATCAAATCATTTAAGGAGGACTGAGCGATGCCAATTTTCCCTGAACCTGCTTCGGAAACACCCGCTTGTGAGAATGCATTTAACTGAGCTGTATAAAAACGTTCTTCGTCGTCTACATGTTGCTGTATTGCGCTAGCTTCTGCTTTATAGCTTTCACTATCTTGCGTAAACTGTTGCAAAACTTTCTTGCTTTTTGGCAAAAGCTTTAAATAAATGTTCAAGCTATCTGCTTGTGCAGCATCTGTGTTAATATTAAGGTAAGCGTAGTTGGCTTGCTGCAGCAAGTCATTCAGTTCAATTAAATCGGCTACACGCTGCTGCTTTTGCTTAAAATAGGTTGTGTTCTCTTTGTTGTAGAGTAGCAAGGCAACACCACCAACAATTATTGCTAAGATGAGCAATAATTTCACCATAAAGTTGACAAACAGTTGTTTAGATGCAGAAGTGCTCGTTTTATTCATCAATCTTTATGGTGCTTTCATTTTTATCCCTTAGTATTAATCCCCATCTTATCTGCAAAATGCGCACAATAATCTCTCAGATCTTCTACTATATTTTTTTCTCCGGTAGCTCTTAAAAAGCTATCTCCCATGGTTTGTAGTGTTTCGTAAAAGAACCTCTTCATCTCGTCAACTGGCATATCTTTAGTCCACAAATCAATTCGCATAGAATTTTTGTAATTATGGTCCCAAAGTGCCAACATCATAGACTTAGCTGCCATTTGGTCTTTGTTTTCAGAATCTGATGATTCCCAAAGAATGTTTTCTGGCACGTTCTTTTCGTCTAACTCTACTGTAATTTTTATTTCCGCTTTTTTCATCTTTTGTAATTAATATGGATAACCTTATCCAAACACACTTACCTTTAGCACAAAGACAAAAACTGCGGTCAGAATTACAACCAATAGTTGTACTATCCAAAGTCTTGCCAAAGTGGGGATAAATTTTCTAAATATTTGATCGCAGAGAAACGATGCAAAAAATACCAACAGCCCAAGTGCAATAAAAAGACCTTTGAACTCTGCATTTGCTGGAGCCAAGAGCCAATTTTTATTGACAATTAAACCTATAACCACCATGATACTCAAGGCGGAAACGATATTTAATGGAGTTAATCTTACTTTCAATTATCTGCGTTGTTTAGGTTTAAATTTTTGATTTTTCTTGTTATTTTTTTTTCCTGCAGCTGGATACTGTTTTTTCTTTTCGTGGAATGCTCCTTTAAAGTCGGGATTTTCTTTCCTCTTTTGGGCATCAATTTCCCTTGCTATGAGCTGTTTTTCCTCATATGGTGTTTCTTCTATAAAAACTTCTGCAGGAAGTTGAAGCTCAGGAATTTGTTGTCTAATTAATTTCTCGATTTTATCAATGTAATAGCGCTCTGCCTCATTGTAGAACGTAATAGCCGTACCTTCGTTAAAAGCTCTGCCAGTTCTACCAATTCGGTGAACGTAATCTTCAACAATTATGGGCACATCGAAGTTAATTACGTGGCTAACTTCGCTTACATCAATCCCTCTCGACGCCACGTCTGTTGCCACCAATACCCTTATATTTCCTTCCTTAAAGCTATTGATGGAATTGATACGGGTGTTTTGACCTTTGTTTGCATGAATTACCCTTACCGCATCTTCGCCAAACCTCCTTACAATAAAGCTATTTATATTATCTGCAACGGTCTTCGTTTTGCAAAAGATGATTAGTCGCTTAAACTCTTCATCGTTTTTCAACAAATGTTGCAACAAATTAATTTTAGTTTTGAAGTTAGGTACGGCGTACATTAACTGCGTTACCGTTTGTGCAGGTGTTGCCTGTGTGGCAACCTCAACCGTCAACGGATTTTTCAAAAAATCTCCCGCAATTTTATGCACCAAATCGCTCATGGTAGCAGAAAAAAGCAAGTTTTGTCGCTTACGAGGCACTACTTCTAAAATACGGTGAATAGAACCAATAAAGCCCATATCCATCATTTTATCAGCCTCATCTAGCACTAAAAACTGTAAACTTCTGGTATTAATATCGCCGGTTAAATATAAGTCTAAGAACCTTCCCGGCGTGGCCACTAAAATATCTACCCCTTTAGCAATTGCTTCTTTTTGGGTTTTCGGCCCTAAGCCGCCAAAAATTACCACCGTTCTTAAATCGGTATAGGTAGAGAACAATTTTACCTGCTCTTCTATCTGCATTGCCAATTCCCTGGTTGGTACTAAAATCAGCGCTCTAGGGTTGTCGCCTTGCGCAAATTTCAGTTTCATAAGCATGGGCAGCACATAGGCAGCAGTTTTACCAGTACCCGTTTGCGCAATGCCGAACAAATCTTGTCCCGACAATACCGGGCCAATAGCCTTCTCTTGAATTGGCGTAGCTTCTGTGAAACCCGCCTCTTCTACCGCATTCAGTATTTGTCTGTTGAGCTTAAACTCATCGAATTTTTTTGGCATAAGGGCAAAGATAGGGAATAAGGTTGAGGGTTTGAAGGTGCAAGGCGGAAGGATTACAAATTCAACTCTCATTTTCTACATTTCTTAAACAATTTGAAAAGCAGTTTTAATGCTATTCGGCTAACCAAGCCCTGCTATCCGTTTTATCCCGATACCCTTCGACAAGGATGACATCGGGATGCCCACTCCTATCAGGTTTATTTAACACAGACCTGTACAACATAGCACCACTCTCAAATCTAAAGTCCCATCTCATATCTAAAGTTCCACATCTCAATACGCAATACGCACATCTCAATACTAATTACTAACTTTACCAGCATGAGTACTATCTTGATTAAAGCAGCCAGCATCGTAAACGAAGGGCAAATTTTCACTTCAGACCTATTTATTAAAAACGGAAGAATTGAAAAAATTGCTTCTACAATTGACGCCACAGCCGACATAGAAATTAACGCAGAAGGATTACATCTGTTACCAGGAATGATTGATGACCAAGTGCATTTTCGCGAGCCTGGATTAACGCACAAAGCAGATATTTTTTCGGAAAGCATGGCAGCAGTGGCTGGCGGAATTACTTCTTTTATGGAGATGCCGAACACCGTTCCAAATACTTTAACTCAAGAATTACTGGCAGATAAATATGCCATTGCCCAACAAACATCATTAGCTAACTACTCATTTTATATGGGTGCCAGCAATGATAATATCGAAGAAGTTTTAAAAACTGATGCTAAAAATGTTTGCGGTATTAAGGTTTTCATGGGCTCATCTACCGGGAACATGTTGGTAGATAACGAAAAAACCTTAGAGAACATTTTCAGCAAGGCACCAATGCTGGTAGCTACACATTGTGAAGACGAAGCAACCATTCGCCACAACTTAGCTGCATACAAAGAGAAATATGGCGAAGATTTGACCATACAAATGCATCCTTTAATTAGAAGTGCAGAGGCTTGTTACAAATCATCATCTTTAGCGGTCGAATTGGCTAAGCGTTACAATACCCGTTTGCATATCCTTCATATTTCTACGGCAAAAGAAGTAGCTTTATTTGATAATACTTTGGCATTGGCCGACAAGCGAATTACTGCCGAAGCTTGCGTTCATCACCTTTGGTTTAACGATGCAGATTACGCTACCAAAGGTAACTTTATTAAATGGAACCCGGCTGTAAAAACTGCAGCAGACCAAGCAGGAATTTTGCAAGGTTTGCTAGATAACCACATTGATGTGATTGCTACCGATCATGCGCCACATACAATTGACGAGAAAAACCAGCCTTATGCGCAAGCTCCTTCTGGTGGACCTTTGGTACAACACGCTTTACCTGCTTTACTGGAAATGCACTTACAAGGCAAGATTTCATTAGAAAAAATCGTAGAAAAGGCAGCACACAATGTGGCAACCTGCTTTAATTTAAGTCAACGTGGTTTTGTGAGAGAAGGCTACTGGGCAGATTTAGTTTTGGTAGATTTAAAAGACGAGTTTAAAGTAACTAAGTTAAATACACTATATAAATGTGGCTGGTCGCCATTTGATGGGCAGACTTTCCAAGCAAGCATCACCCACACTTTTGTATCAGGCAATTTGGCTTATCAAAAAGGTAAATTCATGACTAACGAGACTGGGCAACGTTTAGCGTTTGATAGGTAGATTTATTTTAATCCATAAATAGCTAAAAAGATTTTGTATTTTTTATCTGTAAAAGAATTACACGTTGGCGAGGACGCCAACAAGAGCAAATGCATCGGTTGGCGTCCCCGCCAACCGAGTTCTTTATCTGTAAGTTAGAAAAACAATCATGAAAATAATTACTGCAAAACCAAAAAACAAAGCTCAGCTTAAAGCACTAAAAGCTTTTGTAAAAGCATTAAAAATTGAATATTCGGTAGAAAAATCTTATAATAAAAAGTTTGTAAAAAAAATACTTGAAGGCAAAAAACAAGTTAGAGCAGGAAAAGGAGTGCAGATAAACGTTGAAGACATGTGGAAATAATGCAAATACCTCCTAAAAGAAACTATAGAACCTTTATATACATCAGCATTGCTGTATTAATCTTCATTTTCGGCTTATTCCCTCAAGCTGTAGAAACTTATTACAGCAATCTTGTCTATCCTTTTATTTCTAGCGTACAACGCCTTATATCTTCAATTTTTCCATTTGCCATAGGCGATTTCCTTTATGCGTTCCTGATTATCTTTTTAATTAAGAATATCATTGTATTCATCAGCAGGAAAAAAAAGACAAAAAAGGACTACGTTTCTTTCGGACTAAAATCTGTTAACTTCGTACTCATTATCTACATCTCTTTTAAATTACTTTGGGGGTTAAACTATTCCAGACCTAGAATTAATGAACAGCTGCAAATTAGCGACAAACCTTACAGCAAGGAGCAACTTTTAAAGCTAAATACTTTCTTTCTACAAAAACTGGACACATTAGGTAAAACCATAGACAAAACCGCATTTAACTTCAAAACAAAAGAACTAGAAGACGTTGCAGCTACCGCTTACCAGCAATTATCAGAAAGTCAGTCTTTTTTTCGCTACAAATACGCCTCTGTTAAACCAGTGACCAGCTCTTGGTTGGTGAGTAAAACCGGTATTGAAGGTTATTATAATCCACTTTCTGGCGAAGCGAATATCAACCAGCGCTTACCTAACTTTGTGTTGCCTTTTGTTACTTGCCATGAAATTGCACACCAAATTGGTATTGCGAAAGAAGATGAAGCTAATTTAGTGGGCTATCTGACGGCAATCCATAGCAACAATACCCAATTTCAATATTCGGCTTACTATAATATGTTCAGGTATGTGTTGTTCGAAATCAGGATGAAATATCCGGAAGACTACAACGTAATTATCGAAAAAATTCCCCAAAGTATATTAGACAACTTTAAAATAGAAAAGGAGTTTTGGGCAAAATACAATGGAGCCATGTCGGTTTACATGGGTAAAACCTTCGATAAAATCTTAAAGTTGAACAATCAACAAAAAGGTATTAAAAGCTATCAGGATATTGTGCTTTGGCTGGTGAATTATCATACCCCCTAGCCCCCTGAAGGGGGGAATGCGGCACAAAGCGGCGCTATAAAAAGTCCCCTTTAGGGGGTTTAGGGGTTAACCGTGTATCGCTTCCTTATTTCCGTAACTCTGAATTAGGTTTCCTTCAAACTCCAACCATTCTTTCCAACGCTTATCTACATCAACGTCAATGGTATATTTACGAGCGAAGTTTAGGAAAGTAGTATAATGTGTTGCTTCAGAAACCATCAATTCGTGGTAAAATTTTGCTAAAGCTTCATCTTTGATATTTTGAGATAACACTCGAAAACGTTCACAACTGCGGGCTTCAATCATAGCAGCAAACAGCAACCTGTCTATAAAAGCTTGGTTTCTGCTTCCATCTTTTTTGCTGAACTTCACCAACTGTCCTACATAATCATCTTTACGCTCGCGACCTAAAGTATAACCACGCTCCTTGATGATATTAATCACCATTTGAAAATGCTCCAACTCTTCTAAAGCTATTGCAGTCAACTCATCTACTAAATCCTGATGCTCGGAGTTTTGGGTAATTAAAGTGATAGCATTACTCGCCGCCTTTTGCTCGCACCAAGCGTGGTCTGTCAGTATTTCTTCAAGGTTTCCTTCGGCAATGTTGGCCCAACGAGGGTCGGTAAGTAGTTTTAGTCCTAGCATAAGCAGCAAAATTAAGAAAATAGCCTGTAAGAAAAGATTGCTGTATTGCTATATTGTGAAATTGCTAGCTAGAAATAGCCAAATAAAATCTGTGTATCTGTGGCTAATAAAACGCAACTTTGCAAAATGGCAAGAAAAGTTTTATTTATCGGATTAGTTTGGCCAGAGCCTACCTCATCGGCGGCTGGTACTCGTATCATACAATTAGTACAACTTTTTTTAGCCAATGGCGATGAGGTTCATTTTGCATCTGCTGCTTCTAAAAGCGATTTTAGCTTTGATTTAGAGAGTTTAGGTGTAATCAACCACGAAATAAAACTTAACGACAGTTCTTTTAACGATTGGCTAGCGGACCTCAACCCAAATATTGTAGTCTTCGATAGGTTTATGATTGAGGAGCAATACGGTTGGCGAGTGCAACAAGAATGCCCCAACGCATTGCGGATTTTGGATACCGAGGATTTGCATTTCCTACGTCATGCTAAACAGCAATCCATTAAGCACAGCACGGGATTAGATTTATATAATGATGTTACCAAACGTGAACTCGCTTCAATTTTACGTTGCGATTTATCATTAATTATTTCGCAAGTAGAGATGGATTTGCTTAAGCAGTTCAACATCAGCAATCAAATACTTTACTACCTCCCATTTTTAGAGGAGCCAATTAGTTCAACAGAACATTGGAAAACTTTTGAAGAAAGAAAAGATTTTGTTTTTATCGGTAACTATCTTCACGAACCTAATTGGCAAACTTTACAATATCTCAAAATCAGTGTCTGGCCTTTGTTAAGGAAAAAACTTCCTGAAGCTTCATTGCATATCTACGGTGCTTATGCTACTGAAAAAGTAATGCAGCTGCAGAATGTCAGAGAAAAATTCTTTGTTCGTGGCAGAGCCGAAATTGCTAGAGAAACCATTGCTCAACATCGGATTTTATTGGCCCCACTCCTATTTGGTGCAGGTGCCAAAGGCAAATTTATAGATGCCATGCAAACCGGAACGCCCATTGCCAGCAGTGCGGTTGGTGCCGAAGGAATGGCTAACGGATTGGATTGGGCTGGAATTATCAGCGATGAATTACAAACTTTTGTTAATGAAACTGTTGTGCTTTATCATAACAAAGAAGCTTGGCAAAAAGCACAGCAAAATGGAATTAAAATTATTAACGAGTTATATGCTAAAGATAAGTTTGAAGGAGAGTTTTTAGAAAGAATTGCTGAGATTGAAGAAAATCTAAATAAACATCGCCAACAAAACTTCTTTGGTGAAATTCTAAAACACCATACCCTACAAAGTACTAAGTATATGTCGCTTTGGATTGAGGAAAAGAATAAGCAATAATAAGTTAACAGTTTCCGATTGGTAGTTATTAAACCTTACAACAATTTAACAATTCAGCAATAAAGCAATTCAAATATCACCTCCAAACTATGTAACTTTGCCACATGGCAAAAATATCCATCAATCTGGCGACAGGCTCATTACAAAAAGAAGAAATTATTGTAGGAATTGATTTAGGCACCACCAACAGTTTAGTGGCCTTTATTAACCCGGAACAACAACCGCAGGTAATTAATGATGCCGGAAAAGGCGTTTTAGTTCCGTCCGTGGTGCACTTTAATGAACAAGGCGATGCAGAAGTGGGTAACGAAGCCAAAGCTTACTTAACTACCGACCCAACCAACACTATTTTTTCCGTAAAACGATTATTAGGACGTTCGTACAAAGATGTTGCCGAACACAGCGATATTTTTAGCTACAAAGTAATTGACGATGATAGCGATGCCTTGGTAAAAATTAAAGCTGGCGACAGATTTTACACGCCAATCGAGCTTTCTGCAGAGATTTTAAAAGAGCTAAAGGCTCGTGCTGAACACGCTTTAAAAACACCGGTAAACAGGGCCGTAATTACCGTTCCTGCATATTTCAATGATAGTCAACGACAAGCAACCCGTGATGCTGGAAAGTTAGCAGGATTGGATGTTTTACGTATCGTGAACGAACCTACGGCAGCAAGTTTAGCTTACGGTTTGGGCTTAGACCCATCGCAACAAAAAACCATAGCAGTTTACGATTTGGGTGGTGGCACTTTCGACGTTTCTATACTACAAATTCAAAACGGCATTTTCGAAGTCTTAAGTACCAATGGCAATACTTTTTTAGGTGGTGATGATTTTGACCGTGCTATTTTCAATTATTGGATAGAAAAAAATCAGCTAGATGCGTCAACAGTAGCCAAAGACAATGTGTTAACGCAAAGCCTACGCTTACAAGCTGAAGCTGCTAAAAAAGCATTAACAACCCAAAATTTGTATAACGAACAGTTAGGAGAAATTTGGTGTACGCTAGACAAACAAACTTTCGAAAGCTTAATTGCGGATAAAGTACAGGAAACGATTGAAGCTTGTAAATCGGCTTTGAAAGATGCAGAATTGAGCATTGCTGATATTGACGAAGTAGTTTTAGTCGGCGGTTCTACCCGTACGCCCTACGTTAAAAAAGCGGTAAGCGAGTTCTTCGGAAAAACGCCTCAAGATAATATCAATCCTGATGAAGTTGTGGCTTTAGGCGCTGCTGTACAAGCTGATATTTTATCGGGAAATCGTTCGGATATTTTATTGTTAGATGTAACTCCATTATCGCTTGGTATAGAAACTATGGGTGGCTTAATGGATGTAATCATAGCTCGTAATAGCAAAGTACCAACCAAAGCCGGTCGCCAATATACTACTTCGGTAGATGGACAGGTAAACATGAAAATTTCGGTTTTCCAAGGCGAACGAGATTTAGTGAAAGAAAACAGAAAACTTGCAGAGTTCGATTTAAAAGGAATTCCGGCAATGCCAGCAGGTTTACCAAAGGTGGATATCAACTTTTTACTGAACGCCGATGGTATTTTAACAGTTCAAGCTATTGAGTTACGCTCTGGTGTGAAACAAGAAATTGAGGTTAAACCAAGCTACGGCTTAAGTGATGATACGGTAGAAAAAATGTTGATTGATAGCATTACCAACGCTAAAAGCGATGTGGAGCAACGCATGTTGATTGAAGCACGTAGCGAAGGTGAACAATTGGTTTATACTGCAGAACGATTTATAGCAAAGCATCAAGATTTACTTACAGAGACTGAAGTTACGGATACACAAAAGCACATCGATAGCTTGAAAGAAGCTTTGGGTAGTGGCGATAAAGATATCATCCTTAAGAAAACTGATGAATTGAATGAGTTTACTCGTCCGTTTGCAGAAAGAGTAATGGATACGGCAATTGGCCAGGCCATGAAAGGCAAAAAGATAGATGAATAGAAAAGCTTAATTATTCCCCTAACATACAAAACTGTCCCTGAAATAAAGTTGCTTCGTAGCTACCACATGGTCAGAGCTCGCTCCGAGCATCGGAGGTGACGACAAGTTGGCACTCCGTGTCATCGTATGTGAACCATATGTAGGTTCTAAGCGTATCGTCATTGCGAACTGAAGCGCAAGGATTTTGTAGGGAGTGAAGCAATCTTTTTAGTTATTGATAAGACTAAGAAAGATTGCTTCGTCGTTCCTTCTCGCAATGACGGACATTTGTTTCAATTTACCTTTTTCTAGGATATTGAAAGCCTTCTTCATAGATTTACTTCCATGAAGAAGGCTTTTATTTTAACACTCGTGTTGCTGGCAAATGTCGCTTTTGCACAAAAAAACAATATCATCACTACCGACATTAAACACTTTTGGGAAGCTTACGACCAAATTAAAGCGACAAAAGATAGCACCACGCAACTTTCAATCATTCAAAATTCATATATCAACAAAGGTACTCCAGGTTTAAAAGCATTGATGGAGGTTAGAAATTATACACCTCAAGGCTTTGTAAATGCCATCAATCGTTATCCAAATTATTGGTCGTCGGTTAGAGCAAATACCTTAAAAGTTGGCGATTATGCTCAGAAAATAGAAATAGCAGTAGCATCACTTAACAAATTGTACCCACTTAAACCGGCTAAAATCTATTTCAGTATTGGCGCTTTAAGAACTGGCGGAACCACGTTGGCAGACAAAGTTTTAATTGGTGCAGAAATTTCGATGGCTGATGACAAAACTAACACCGATGAACTTCAAAAAGACTTTCCTCACTTGGTAAGCTTCTTTAAAACACGTCCAATAGACGGATTGATTTTCACTAATGTGCATGAGTATGTTCATACCCAACAAAAAACTACCATTGGCAATACACTTTTAACACAGGTAGTTTTAGAAGGTGTGGCAGAATTATTGGCAGAAAAAGCGATGAAAGTATCTTCTCCTAACCCGCAAATGGCTTTTGGAAAAGCGAATGATGCAAAAATTAAAACTGCCTTTGAAAAAGAAATGTTTTCAAGTTCTGTAGCAAACTGGCTGTATAATAGTCCTAACAATCAATTTAAAATGCGTGATTTAGGTTATTACGTTGGTTATGCGATTTGTGAAAAATTCTACAATCTTGCAAAAGATAAAAAAGCGGCAATTAAAGAAATGATAGAGTTAGATTACAACAAGGAAGAAGATTTGATAGCCTTTGTAGAAAAATCAAAGTATTTCGAGAAACCTCTGTTGGTCTATAAAGAAGCTTTTGAAAAATCTAGGCCAGAAGTAATTGGCATTAAAGAATTTGAAAATAACAGTCAGAATGTTAATACAAGCACAAAAACGGTAACCTTGTTTTTCTCGCAACCAATGAACATCAATTTTAGAGGTTTTGATTACGGTCCAACTGGAGAAAAAAATGTATTGATGGTGCAACGAGTAATTGGTTTTTCGGAAGATAAAAAGTCTTTCAGTTATGAAATAAAACTTGAGCCTAACAGACATTACCAAAGTGTGGTAACAGAAAGATTTAGGAATGAAGACGGCATCCCATTAAAAGCATTTTTGATTAACTTTAAAACCGCAGAATAATACAAATAAACATGCAAGATTTCACTAACGAAACAATAAATCTAGACGCACTTCCAAAATACGAAGAAACAATTCTAACTGCTCCAGCTCCAAAATACTGGCAAATTATCGTCATCAATTTGGCTATTTTTCTTTTTATTATTGGCGCTGCTTTGACTGCTTTTGTTTTCTTCAACGAAGAATTTCATGCTAACTGGTTTGTCTTTGCTGGAATTTTCTTGGTTTTTGCAGCCTTCCTATTTTTCTTATTTAGAGCAAGTTTTAAACGCAGAGGTTTCGCTTTGCGAGAAAAAGATATACTGTACAAAAGTGGCGTTATTGCAGAAACAACCATCATTGTGCCATTAAACCGCATACAACATGTCTCTTTAAGCGAAGGTGTTTTGTCGAGGATGTTTGCTTTAGGCACACTTCAAATTTATACTGCTGGTGGTTCAAGTGGCGAAATAAGAATTGCAGGAATTCCAATTGAGCAGGCCAAAGCATTAAAGGAAGCCTTGGTGCAACGTCTAGTTGTTAATTCAGAAACAGAAAGCGAATAAACAATGGTAGATTTTAGCGAACCACAACGACAATCTGCGGCTGGTATAATCATCAATGGTGCTTATATCGTTCAGCGATTTGTACGAGCCATGTTTATCCCTTTGGCATTGTTCATCTTCAAATCGAACAAAGTAGCTTTGCTTTATACCGCATTTGGATTAGCAGCTATATTGATTATCTCCCTTATTTACGGCTATTTTTATTACCGAAAATTCACCTTTTACCTTGACACCTTAAAACGCGAATTCGTAATCGACAAAGGAGTTTTCGGCAGAAAGAATTTAACCATCCCAGTAGAAAAAATACAACAAGTAAATATCAATCAAGGCTTTTTACAGAAACTGATTGGCGTTTACAGTTTACAAATAGATACTGCAGGTTCTGACAGTAAGGAGGTAAATATTAGCGCTATTAGTGGTCCAATCGCTTTTGCTTTGAAGGAGCATTTGTTAAACGGCGAGAAGGAAACTGTTTCAATGGAAAATGGCGAAGAATTGGTAACGCCGCAAAACTTGCAAAAGGAAACGCCATTTATCAAAATCAGCGCTGCCACTTTACTAAAAATTGGCTTGACTAGCAATTATGGGCAAAGTATTGTGCTGTTACTAGGTTTCGGCTATGCTGTTTTTCATAACATCAAAGAAGTACTTAAAGCTTTTGATAATGACCACGGACAGGTAGAACAGTTCTTTAAAAGTGGCGTCACCATTATTTCGGTTGGTGTATTACTGGCAGCGATTATTTTTATTCTGCTTGCCACTAACGTGATACGAACGTTTGTGAAATACTTCGATTTTCAGATGAGCAAACATCAAAAGTCGTTGCTAATTTCATCGGGACTTCTGGCGAAGAAAAACACACTTTTACATCCAAATAAGGTGCAGATTACCGAGTACAGTCAAAATTATTTCCAGAAGAAAATCGGTTTGTTTAACATGGCGTTAAAGCAAGCTCATTCCGGTCAACAACAATCTGAAAAGGAAGTAAGAACCAACAACATGGAAGTTCCAGGTTGTAGCCCAGCCGAAAAAGACGAAGTTTTAAAGATGATTTTGAGCAAGTTGCCGGAAGATGGCACTCGTTACAAACCTAATTTCCGGTTTATGAACCTGCCTATCATTTTCAGCGTCATATTACCTTTAGCTGGATATCTTATTTTCTATCAAGTTATACCAGAAGTAAGAGCATTTTATCCATTGGCCATTCTTTATGTTTTAGTGGCTTCGCTGATGACTTACATTTCGTACACTAAACATCGCATTACAGTTTCAGAAGATTTTATCATTAAACAAAGTGGAATTTGGGACATTTCGCAAGAAATTATCGAACCGCATAAAATTCAATCGATTAGTACTTCGCAGTTTCCTTGGCATAAATCATTAGATATTGGCCATGTGACTTTACACACAGCAGCTGGAAGCATTGCGTTTAGCTATGGAAACTATACCGAGATTAAAACACTTGTAAATTGGTGGCTTTATCAGGTAGAAAGTGGGCAGAAGGATTGGATGTAGAAGCGAGGAATAACCAATAATCAAAATTCGTACGGGCGAAATATATTTCGCCCCAACAAACAAGACCCTATGGAAAATATCACAATTAAAACAACTATTAACGCTCCTATCGAAAAGGTATGGAAATACTTTACGGAGCCAGATTTTATTAAGCAATGGAACAATGCCTCACCAGATTGGCATACACCAGTAGCTTCTAACGATTTAACCGTGGGCGGAAAATTCTCGTACACCATGGCAGCAAAAGACGGCAGTTTCAGCTTCGATTTTGAAGGCATTTATGACGATATTCAAGAGAACAAATACATTAGCTATACCATCGCCGATGGCAGAAAAGTAGAAGTAATTTTTGGAGCTAATGGCGATAACGTAGAAGTTACAGAAACGTTTGAACCCGAAGGACAAAATCCTTTAGAAATGCAACGTGGCGGTTGGCAAGCTATTTTGGATAATTTCAAAGCGTTGGTAGAAAGCGGAAACTAAACACTTTCTCGCCATTTCGATGAGTGCAACGAAGAGAAACGAAGTCGAGAAATCTTTAAACTTGCAAAACAGCATCAAAGATTTCACTTGCTGTTCCGGATTTGCAATCCGGAACTATTAAACTGCGGATTTAAAATCCGCGGCTAATTAAGTCGAGATTGCAAACCGAGCAAAGTGAGTTCATAAAATAATCTCGACTAGCGGTTCTTACAAAGCTAACTCTGTTACCGAATTACTAAACCTTTACAGCAATGATGACAGCGTATTAAACTCCCCTACTATATTTTAACTTGGTTAGTAAAAACTCGTACAGCAGCAAGTTGAAGCCAATCAATCCCATTCCATAAAAAACATCTTCAAAAGGAATGGTTCTGATACGAATACCAATAATCTCTTCCGGGTTATACCAAACAATCGGTGCATCAATACCAGTACCGGTGAGTATTCCATTTACAATTAAAAATGGGATAATCATGATGAGGTAAGTGAAATAAAACTGCCCCAACCACGTAGGTTTTCTTACGAAAGCCAAATAGGCTATCAACAATGCAAAAATACTGAAACTCACCAAAGGATACATTCGGTCGTAAAATATAGCCGCCAAAACAACACTTAGCAAAATGAGTAATACAGATATGATTTGAGTTTTATAGCTTCTTAAGCCCAATTCTTTAAAAACACCGAAACAATGGTAAGAAAATACACAAGAATAGGGAATGCATATAAAAAAAAGAACCTCTTCGATAGGCAGGTTAAATAAATAGATGCCCGTTAAATAATCTGGATTGAAGCCCCAAACACCTAAATCTGTAAACCACACATCCCATGCAATGTACAAAACCGCAATAATGATGTTGGCTGGCATAAAAGCTCTTAGATTTTTCCAAAACATCAGCTTCGGATGAAAGGATGCTACTAACGGTACTATAACCGTAAAAAAATCGATGAGAAGGTAAGTATATTGCTTCATGACCTTTGCTCCTGCATTTTTTGCTGACGATAAGCCTCTCGGAAATACTTAAATGGCACCCAAAGCATCCCAAAACACTCGCCATGATGTTTACCCAGATGTTTATGATGCATTTTATGCGCTCTCCTTATCGCTTTCAGATAGATATTATTGGTATTTCTAAACCACTTAAAGCGCTGGTGGATAAAAATATCGTGCACCATGAAATAACAGAAACCATAAAGTGTAATTCCGCCAGCTATAGACATCATAATTACATTGCCGTATATAGAACCAAAAAGAAACAGAATAATAGCAGGCGTAGCAAAAAGCACGAAAAAGAAATCATTCTTCTCAAAAACCTGCCCATCATCTTTCTTGTGATGGTCTTTATGTAAACTCCATAAAAAACCATGCATCAAATATTTATGTGCTAGCCATGCCACACATTCCATTACAATGAAAGTTCCTACTACGCAAGCTATAATTATCCAAATCATTGTTAATCTATTTTAAAAACTTCCAGAATTTTATCGGTTCTGTAGTCAAAAATCTGCTCCAACTTCTTCCGCACAATCAAGGTGTTCGCTAACCTACCCAACACTCCAAAAGGTACCGAATAAGTCACTTTATCTTTCATCAACACCTTCCCTGCTTTTTCCTCAAAAGTATGTTCATGATGCCAATAAGCGTAAGGACCTTTCAATTGTTCATCTACAAAGGAATAGGGAGCGTTTACCGAACTAATTTGGCTCTTCCATTTTAATGGCACACCAGCTAAAGGCCTAACTACATAATCGATAACCAAACCGTTATGGATATACTGAGGCAGATTTTTGGTAACTACCTTAAAATCCATTTCAGCAGGTGTAATTTTTGAAAGATTTGCTGGATTACTGAAGAAATCCCAAGCTTCTAACATGGTAATTGGTAAAATGGTTTCTCTGTATAGCACGTATTTCTTCATCCTCTTAAGCTACTTTAGCTAAAATTCCTTTATCAATTACCTCTGCCAATATAATTTTAAACCAAGGTGTATATTTCGAAGGATTTACCGCTACGTCTTGCTGTAAATCGTCAATTGAGACATATTCCCAAGCAGAAACTTCGTTTGCATCTGGTTTTGGTTTATCAGAAAACCTTCCGAAAAACACATGGTCAAACTCGTGTTCAAACAAGCCCTGTCCAACATCTGCTCTGTATACAAAACTGTAAACCCATTTGGTATCGCAAGCAATGCCCATCTCCTCTTGCAAACGTCTGTCTACTGCATCTTGCAAAGCTTCTCCCGCCCTCGGATGACTGCAACAGGCATTGGTCCACATACCGCCACAATGATATTTATCTACAGCACGCTGCTGCAATAGCACTTCGCCTTTATCATTCATTAAAAAAACAGAAAAAGCACGGTGCAGTTTTGCTTCGCGATGCGCCTGCATTTTCTCCATCAAGCCAATCTCCCTATCTTCCTTATCTACTAAAATTACTTCCTCTATCATTTGGCCAAGCCAGTTAATTGTTGTTTTTCTTCAAGTGTTAATTCTTGTTTTTTCATAAAAGATATAATGGTTTTCGCCAATTGTTCGTCTAATTTATCGCTATTCAATCCGCTTAGGATTTGTTTTTTATCTGCTTCGATGTTACTGTTATACCCCAATATAGAAGGAGCAGAAACTTGTGTCGCATATCTTAAAAACACCAACTCCACATTATTATTTTCTTTTTCTATGGCTTTGTTCAACATCTTTTTACCAGTGTTAAAGTAGTTGAGTTTGGTAATCGGATTAAAAACATGTTTCGCCATTATCATTTTTGTCGCTCCTTTATAACCAATAACGAAAGCACTTTGCTCCTGCTTTTCTAACGTCGCTAGCAGGTTTTGAGCCGTCTGTTTACTTTCTACCGATTTGGCATACATTGTTCTAATGTTTCGCTTTGAAATTTCGGTGGAGAGAAAAAAAAGTGTTGAAATAAATAATAGAATTGGTTTAGCCCACATTTGTTGACAATCTTTCTGGAGCCTGCGGCACAAAAAAGGTGTTTAACATAAGTAACGCCTTTTGGAAGTCAGGCACTCTAACCCTTTTTTCCATAATGTGCTTGGCAGGAATTTCCTGTATTTTCTTAAATAGTGATTTGTAATAAATATAGGCCAAATATACGCCCTTTTTAGCGCATCGCGGCAATTTTACAATCCCATTCAAAGCTTCATCAAATTCGGCTTTTATCTCCTGCTCTATCAAAGCTTTGTCTTCTTCAGTAAAACAATTAAAATCCATATTCGGAAAGTACATTCTACCCAACTCATAGTGGTCTGCTTTGATATCTCTTAGAAAATTAACCTTCTGAAATGCAGAGCCTAATTTCATGGCCGAATGGCGTAATTGATTATACTCATCGGCATTGCCATTACAAAAAACCTTTAAACACATTAAGCCGACTACTTCTGCCGAACCAAAAATATATTTATCGTACAGCTGTTTGGTAAAAACCTGTTTCTCCAAATCCATCTCCATACTATCTAAAAAAGCATCTATCAGTTCTTTATCAATTTGATATTGATGTACCGTTTGCTGAAAACTATTAATAATTGGGTTTAAACTGATTTTATTTATCAAAGCAGCCTCAGTTTCCGCCCGTAATTGCACCAATAAACCTTTTCTATCGTAATCATGAAACGAGTCTACCACCTCGTCTGCCAATCTCACAAACCCATAAATGGCAAAAATAGCCGGGCGAATGGCGGGTGATAGAAACTTTATGCCCAACGAAAATGAAGTACTATACTTTTGCGTAGTAATTTGGCTGCATTTGGCAGAAACTTGGTCGAACAGGGCCTTCATGACAATTATTTTTGATGCTTTAAAATGTAATCGGCTACCACTTGCCCAGATATAATAGCCGGAGGAACTCCAGGACCCGGAACAGTTAATTGGCCAGTATAATACATATTTTGTAGTTTTTTATTTTTGATAGACGGTTTTAAAATTGCCGTTTGCCCTAAAGTATTTGCCAATCCGTAGGCATTTCCCTTAAAGGCATTGTAATCTTTCACAAAATCTGTGTAGGCATAAGTAGTTTTGGTAATGATGTTTTCCTTGAATTTCTCTCCACAGAAATCTTCCAATCTGCCTATCAATTCATCAAAATAACGTTCACGCACCTCTTCTGTGTCTTTTAAACCTGGCGCAACAGGAATGAGTAGAAATAGATTTTCCATTCCTTCTGGCGCTACAGTTGCATCTGTTTTTGATGGGCAGCACACATAATACAAAGGATTTTCTGGCCAAGCTGGCTTTTCGTAGATGGCTTTTGCATGCTGCTCAAAATCGTTCTCAAAAAATAGGTTATGATGCAACAACCTTGGCAACTTCTTATTTACACCAACATAGTAAAGCAAGCAGGAAGGCGCCATTACACGTTTTTCCCAATAACTTTCAGAATAATTTCTAAAAGATTTCGGCAATAGATGTTGGTCTATGTGATGATAATCTCCAGCGCCGATAATAAAATCTGCTGCTATTCTTTCATTGTCAGTTACTACGAAATCAGCTTTTTTGTCCGAAACCTCAATTGCTTTAACAGCAGTACCAAGTTTAAACTCCACACCTTGCTCAATGGCCAAGGCATGCATCGCTTCTGCTAACTTTCCAAAACCTCCTATCGGGTACCAAGTACCCAATTTGATGTCTGCATAGTTCATCATACTATACAATGCTGGTATTTTCTTCGGTACAGCGCCCAGAAACAATACTGGAAACTCCAACAGCCTAAGCAACTTTGGAGAACTAAAATAACGTCGGATATGTTTAGCAAAAGATTGTAATAAATCTAGTTTAGCTGCAGCTTTAAGCACTTTAACACTCATAAACTCAGACAAACTCAAACCAGGTTTATGAACAAATTCGTTAATACCTACTTCATATTTATATTCAGCTTCTGCTAAAAAACTATCTAATCGAGATGCACTACCTTGCTCTATCTCTTCCATTGCATTTTGCAATTTTCCATAATCTGCAGGAACAGGGAACACATCATTTTTAGCATAAATGACCTGATAAGAAGGGTCTAGTCTTTTTAATTCGAAATAATCTTCTGTTGATTTTCCAAACTGACTGAAGAAATCCTCCATCACATCGGGCATCCAGTACCAGCTAGGTCCCATATCGAAGGTAAAGCCATTCTTTTTGAAAACCCTAGCTCTTCCCCCCGCTTGTTCATTCTTTTCTATAACCGTAACCTTATGGCCTTCGAAGGCCAAGGTAATAGCCGCACTTAGGCCAGCAAAGCCGGCACCTATCACTATAGTATGGGGAGGATTACTATTTATCATCTTCAACGTATACAACAAATATAAATTTATTTTGTTTAACTTTTTAATTAAAAAATTAAACAAAATAAAATGTTACAAATAGGCTTATAGATGATAATGTATTTTTTAACAAACAGCTATATAAACAAAATAGTTTTAAAACTCGGCAGCTAGTTTTTTAAGTGTTTCAAACAATTTGAAATTGGCGGGCAATTCTGGCTGAGCTTCATAGATACCCGCACTGGCAATATAGATTTTCTTTGTAATTGGCGCTACTTTAAATTTATTGATAAAAGTAGTGATATCCCCTATCGACATAGAGTTAGAAACACTGGTGACCAGCATATCTGGGTCGCTTATTTCCAGAATTTTCGGCAAATCTGTTAAAGGAACGGCTTGGCCCAAATAAATAGTTCTGTAACCTTTATTTTTAAGCAGGTAATTTAAGAACAACATACCTAGTTCGTGGAGCTCGCTTTCTGGCAAGAACATCAGTACCTTTTTTGCCTTTTCATTTGTTTTGGTGGTGGCATTATCTATGGCAGCAATTAACTTTTGCCTTACCATGTTACTAATAAAATGCTCTTGCGCCGGATTGATACTATCCACTTGCCACATAATTCCAATTCTGTTGAAGAACGGAAATATGATGCGATTGATAGTATCTTCAAAACCCAAACGAGCTACTGCTTTGTAGAACGCCTGATGAAACAAAGTCTCGTCCAAATCAATCATGCTTAGCATTAAGCCATCAAAAAGGTCATCATCTCCTGTTTTTACGAAGCTCAAATCTTTTACTTTCTCAGTAATCTCGTTCGAACTCATTTTGGCGATATGAGATATTTTAATGCCGTTTCGATTAAGCACATTTACATTTAGCAGTAATTTAAGGTGCTCGTTGCCATAATAACGGATATTAGTTTGTGTACGTAATGGATTGATAATTTGGTATCGTTTTTCCCACATCCGCAGCGTTGCCGCACGAATACCGGTAAGAACTTCGAGTTCTTTGATAGAATATTTAGCGACGATACCCATAGTCGTACGGCACTTTGTTTAAGTTATTAGAATACAAATTTAAACAAAAATTGTTTTCAGATAGATGATTTTCTAATTTCCAGATTACAAATAGTCTTTTTATGTTAACCACAAAGACACGAAGAACACAAAGTTCAATCATTTGACCTAGCACTAGTCGAATTTTAAAGTCAGATATCTTATACAAAATCAAGACAAGACAACCTTCAGAAAACACAAGCGGCTAAATGATGACAATTATAAAATCTAATGCATATTAATTATCATTATTTTTGTGATATGCTACAACACCTACACACTTTTACAGGACATCAGAACCCAGTTTATGCTTTAGTTAAATCTGATAAGGAAGGGATTTTCTTTACCGCTGGAAACGATAAAGGTGTGGTGGAGTGGTCGCTGAAAAAGATGGCATTTGTGATGGTGAAATTGCCCGTACAAAGTTCTGTGTACTATCTTCACAATCATAACAATCAATTGTTTATAGGCGAAAGAAGCGGAGCTTTCTCTGTTTTCGATTTTATTAAACAGGAAGTAGTTGCACGTGTAAATGCACATACCAAACCTATTTTCGGAATGGCAACTGTTGCCCATAAGAATGAATTATTAACCAGCAGCGAAGACGGCACAGTGGCTATTTGGTCCTTGGAAGATTTTTCGGAACTGTATCGCTTACCAATTTCTGCTGATACAGTAAGATGTATTGCGGTATCTCCTGATGAAAAGGAAATTGCATTTGGGTGCAAAGACGGTAGCATTTCCATTTACAGCGTGGACGACTACAGCCTAAAATACAAACTAACTGAACATACTTTGGGCGTTACTTCTTTAGCCTACCATCCAACAGGTAGGTATTTAATTTCTGGAAGCAGAGATGCTCAATTAAAAATTTGGGATTTACCTACCTACCAACTGAGCAAGAGTGTTCCTGCGCATATGTTTGGCATTTACGATATTGCATTTCACCCAACATTGCCTTATTTTGCTACGGCAAGTCAGGATAAGAGCATTAAACTTTGGGATTCAGAAAACTTCAAGCTTTATAAGATTTTAAGCATTGAAAAAATGGATATTGGCCACAGTCATTCTATCAACAAATTAGCATGGAGCCACGATGGAACTAAACTGATTTCTACTGGCGACGACAAGAAGGTAATGGTTTGGGAGTTGAGCAGTTAACGGTTTACAGTTGGCAGTTTTTAGTGGGCAGTGTAGGGCGCTTTCTAGGAAATTCGTGAATAGTTATTCGATTTTTGCGTTCTAAACCCGGTTGAAGTGGTAATACTTTTTGGAACGTCATTTCGAACGTAGAGAGAAATCTCAAAGTTAGCTGCTTCTATCGAACGGATTTCTCACATGCGTTCGAAATGACGGAATGAGAAAACAAAAAGATTATAACGAAAAACGGGACTGACTTTAATCGAAATACTGTAATTGCTTTTCAAAAAAGATATACCTTTAGCAAATGAACCCAGAACTACTGAAAGAGCTTGTTGTGATGCGAATGCCTTATGGCAAATATAAGGGCTGGGTGTTGTGCGATATACCAGAGCATTACCTGGTTTGGTATCAGAGCAAGGGGTTTCCGGCTGGAAAGTTGGGGATGTTGCTGGCTACGCTTTATGAAATTAAGCTAAATGGCTTAGAGTATTTGCTGCAGCCGTTGAAGAAGAGATAAAAAAACCTTACAGGTTTTAAAAACCTGCAAGGTTTAGCCGTAAGTTAAAACTTAAAGTTTAAACTCGCTAAGAAGTTACGTGTAGCTTGTGGATAGAAATACTCGTAACGACCGAAGTAACCATCTGAAAGGTAAGCACCAGCGCCGCCATTGGCTGCGTAACGCACATTAAAGATGTTATTTACCAAGAAGTTTAAACCAATATTTTTAATGCCTAAAGCTTTTACATTGTAGGTTAATCTTACATCATTAATAAAAAAAGCATCTAACACACGAACAACTTTGCCGTTCTCGTCTTTACCACCAGTATTATCTAAATTTTGCTC
The DNA here is from genome assembly GCF_031119335.1 of Pedobacter sp. Lineage (GTDB taxonomy): Bacteria > Bacteroidota > Bacteroidia > Sphingobacteriales > Sphingobacteriaceae > Pedobacter. The sequence goes on along the minus strand of NZ_JAVHXT010000001.1, from coordinate 111,344 downwards.
GCCTACATACTTGCTTACTAAAGCTATACCAGCGTTTTTATAAGTATAAGCAAACTCGTTAGAACCTACAAAACGTGGCGAATAAGCAATGTTGGTGTTACTGTAATCGAAGGTTAAAAATTCTCCAACTCTGTTTTCATCGTCATCGTTAACGTATTCGGTAAAGTTTTTAATCTTGCTTTGACTTAGGGTTGCTGTTGCTGTCCAAGAAAAGTTCTTTACAATTTGCCATTTAGCATCTAATTCTAAACCGATACGGTAACTATCTGGCACATTCTGACGGGTTTGTCCGCCTACTTCATTTAATTTACCAGTGTTAATTAACTGATTTTTGTACAACATAGCAAAACCGTTGGCGCCAACATTGAAGTCTTGTTGTTGTGTTCTGTAACCGAACTCGAAGTTGGTTAAACTTTCGTGCTTAGGGCGGGAACCAGTATTTGAGTCTCTAAAATCTCTCCTATTTGGTTCTTTATTACCTACGGCAACAGAAGCGTAAACATTACTTCTATCTGTTAAGTTATAAGTTAAACCAAATTTAGGATTGAAAAATTCTAACCTAGCGTTTTGTTGTGCGAAATTGCTAGCATCTAACCTTCCGTAAAAAGAATAAAATATGTTACGGTACTGCAAATCGGCATAAACATTCAGTTTATCTAGCTGATAATTGACCCTTCCAAAAATATTGAAATCGCTTTTGAAAGCGTCGTTATCATCGTAACGGTGACGCATTGAAGCCGCACCATTGTAATTAGCAAATTGCGCCCAAACTACCTCATCAAAGTGTTTGCCTTCGTAACGGTTGTAAGCACCACCTAAAGTGAAGTTTAAATTACTTGCCGGTGTGTAAGCCAAAGAATAGGTTGTGCCGTAAAAATCGTTATCTAACCATAAACGACGCACCAAATCAGAACGAGTAATACTTGTACCACCAATAACTACTGGGTCAATTCTATAATCTGAAAGCTTTCTATCTTCCTTAAATTCTTCGTAATAACCTCTGCCGTAAGTATAATGCAAAGCGGCATTGGCTACTAAATCTTTGGTAATATTACGGGTATAAAATAACTGATAATGGTCTTGCTGGTAATTATCGGTCTGGTTATCGTAGGTAAAATCATTGTGTCTACGGTTTGTTTCCATCATCTCTCTACTGATACCGTTCCAAGCTTGATAGGTTTTTTCTGTACCACTAAAAACATTTAAACGTAAAATGTCCTTTTTACCATAGTAAGCTCCAGTAACGAAAAACGATTTCAGATCTGAAGATGCTCTTTCTACATAACCATCAGACTTGATACGCGACAAACGGGCATCGAAACTGAATTTGTTGTTGATCAGTCCCGTTCCTGCACTTACCGTGTTTCTCCAAGTATCAAAAGAGCCGTAGGTATTGTTCAATTCGGCATAGGCCGAGTCTCTTCTGGTAGTAGTTTGGATGTTTAAACTCGCTCCAAAAGCACCAGCTCCATTGGTTGATGTACCTACCCCACGTTGAATTTGAATGTTATCTACCGACGAGGCCAAATCTGGGAGATTGATAAAGAAACTACCCTGACTTTCAGCATCATTTAGCGGAATACCGTTTAAAGTCACGTTGATACGCGTGGCATCGCTGCCTCTAATACGGATACCAGTATAACCAATACCTGCACCAGCATCGGAAGTTACCACTACAGATGGGGTTTGGTTAAGCAGGTAAGGTAAATCTTGCCCTTGGTTGGTTTTGTCCAAATCGGCCTTGCTTAAATTTTTGTAGGTAAAAGCGGCGTTTTTGGCAACCCTTGTGGCACTTACCACCACTTCATCGGCCACGAAAGATAGTTGTTGCAAGCTGAAATCTGCCGTGACATCGGCATTAACGGTTACTTTTTTCTCTTGTGTGGCATAACCTAGGTAGCTTACCACCACTGTGTAACTGCCTGCTGGCAAATTACTAAATTCGTAAACACCGTTAGCGTTAGTTCCTGCGGCAAATCCCTGAGGTTTTAATTTAACACTTGCACCAGAAAGTACTTTTCCGTCAGCTTCGTTTACTTTTCCCGAAATTTTGAACTGTGCCAACGCCACGAACGGACACAGCAATGCAGCTAATACTGCAAATCTTAATTTTTTCAACTTATTGTTGTTTTTTAGTTAAACCCATCGGTTGTAGGGGTTACGCCCGACATTAGTTAAACTTCATAAACCATCCCTACGCCAGCATTACCTGGATCAGGTGCATTCAAGGTTTAAGGGCTTAGGCAAGGGCTTAGGGTTTTAAACCTTTCAACTTTTACCTTTTACTTTCACCTCAAAATGGGTATGATCTCAGCCTTTATTTGTGTTTCTTACAAAACAAGGCACCCCTTATCGATGCTGCAAAGGTATTATTCTTTTTCGAAAAGCAAAGTTTATCTAATAAAAAGGTTTAAACCATTAAGAAATGAAGGTACACTAAGGCAACAACTTAATTATCCTTAACTCCTTAATGTTTAATTCTATTTGAAAAGCAAAACCTGTAGTTCTTTTGAACCGAAAGCCCTGCTATTCGCTTCTCCCGATGAAAAATCGGGATCCGCTGCTATCAGGTTTAGAAAACAAAAGACATTTCTTAAAACTTCGCGACCTTAGCGTTACTCTTTATTTCTTTGCGGTAAAAATTAAACGCAAAGTTTTAGAAGTATCCGCCAAGTGACGCAAAGAGAGAATTGTAAATAATCCCTATCTTTAAATAACAAAACAACGAAAATGAACAACGATTACCTCGATAGCGTTAAAAAACAATTTCAGTACTACAAAATGCTTGGCGATAAAACCTTCGCCCAACTCAATAATGATGCATTTTTCTGGCAATATAACGAAGACAGCAACAGCATTGCCATGATTGTAAACCACCTCTCGGGCAATATGCTTTCACGTTTTACCGACTTTCTCACTACCGATGGCGAGAAGGAATGGCGAAACAGGGATCTAGAATTTGAACCACAACTTAAGACTAAAGCAGCTGTAATTGAAAAATGGGAACAAGGTTGGACTTGTCTGTTCGAGGCCATCAACCCGCTAACAGCGAATGATTTGGACAGAATTATCTATATCCGCAATCAAGGGCATACCGTTACCGAAGCTATTAATCGCCAATTGGCACATTACCCCTATCACATTGGGCAAATTGTGATGCTTGGTAAGATGCTTGCTGAAAATGGTTGGCAATCGTTATCTATACCCAAAGGGCGATCACAAGTTTACAACGCTGATAAATTTGCAAAACCACAGCAGAAAGCTCATTTTACAGATGAGTTTCTTGATAAATCAAAATACAACGCATGAACCCAGAAGTACAAGATTACAACAACAAACAAACAGCAGCAGACAAAGCAATTTGCGACCTATTAGCCAAAACCATCGATGAAAATCTTGCAGAAGCAGAAAACAAAATCTGGCATGCGCATCCGGTTTGGTTTTTAGATGGAAATCCAGTTGCCGGCTACAGTAAATTAAAAGACAGTGTACGTTTACTTTTTTGGAGCGGACAATCGTTTGAAGAAGCTGGTTTAACAAACGAAGACAAATTTAAAGCTGCCGAAGCTCGCTACAACTCCGTAGATGAAGTGAACGTTGAGGATTTAAAACGTTGGCTAGCAAAAGCAAGAGATATCCAATGGGATTATAAAAACATAGTGAAGCGAAAAGGTAGACTAGAAAGGTTAAAGTAACTCACCTAATGAGCATAAAGAAATCTAACTTACCTCTAACTTCCATGCTCGCTAACAGCAGCTACGATTATGTTGACAGCTTTGAAGGTAGCTTTATTGATAAAAATGAGAACATTGATGCTGCCAAAGTAGGTAAAGCCTTTTTTAGCAGTGGCCCAAAATGGATTGAAAAACTATTTTCTTTTAGAAACGCCATAGTAAAACGCTTAGGTTTAAAAACTCCTGAAAACATTTTAGATAGGCAAAAGCAGTTAGTAGCATTTAAATGTGAAGTTGGTGAACGCCTAGGTTTGTTTCAAGTCTACCACCGCGATGAAAACGAAGTAATTATTGGAGAAGATGATAAACATTTGGATTTTAGGGTATCGCTTTATCTTCAACCGAATGGAAACAATGGCCACGAAAAAACGCTCACCCTTAGTACTGTAGTTAAGTTTCACAGTTGGTTAGGGCGTTTATACTTTTTCCCGGTTAAGCCTTTTCACAAGCTAATTGTGCCTACAATGCTGAAAAGCATCATCAATAACTTAAAAGCAACTCCAAATCACCAATAACCTATATACAAAAAGCCTCCCAGTATTAACTGAAAGGCTCTCACTTATAAATTTCAATATTATTTTATTGGGTTTGCCTTTGTAATGGAGAAAGTATATCTACCCAAATCGTAACCTTTAAAATCGGCTACATTAATCACTTTTACATCTTTGCGACTGCCTTGTCTATAAAGCATTGCGTCTACAGTGTATTTGCTATCAATTTTCACTTGTTGGGCTATATCTGGCGGCAATATACCGTCAACCTTAATTTGAATATAATTTAGCAACGAACCTTGAGGCCTGGTATTGTCATTATATCCAATAAAAGTACCTACTTTAAAATTCTGCCCACTCAACGTGGTATCTCTAAACTCTTTCAATTGTAAAGGCATATCGCTTAAAAAACCTTCTTCATTACTCCAGCGCTTAACTTCATGCTGAAACTTATCGGTAATTTCTTCGTTGGTATTGTCGCCACTGGTCCACTCTGGGTGTTGTGCCACAAACTCAGAAACTTTCTGCTCTATAAAAACATTAGAGGCTGCTGCCGACCCTTCTTTGGTTTGGCTACTAGTGCACGATACTGCTGCCGCAGCTACGAAAAACAGGAAAAATCTCTTCATACTTGGTAATTTTAAATGATTTATAAAGAAACTAAGTTTTGTTTTAAAAAGTAAAGTTTACTTGTAAAAGGGTTGATACAGGGATTGGGATATTTACACGTAGATGATGTAGATTTCGAAAAGACACTTACAATGACCCTCTCTAGCTTCGCCATCTATTGATAATTGTGTATTTCATCTTAGGTATCAATGAGCTGCGTTACACTACGGTTCTCCCTGAAAGGGAGAGAAAAGCAAGTCTCATATCATTTTGTCATTTACATTCCTCATTTATATACCATGCTGATTAGCAAGTTTCATATAAACATAACGCTACTTTCTCTCCCTCTCAGGGAGAGATGCCCAACGGGCAGAGAGGGTTAAACTTTGCTTATGAGCTTCCTACTTTCAATACTCCCTTTTAAATACTCCATTACCACTTCTGGATATTGTAGCATAGAATTATTATCTAACCTTACTACGTTATAACCTTTAGCTTTCAAGAAAACATCCCTTTCGTAATCGTAAAGGGATTTACCCACATTATCATGACTGCTTCCATCTAATTCAACAATAAGCTTAGCTTCAGCGCAATAAAAGTCAACTGTATATTTATCTATTGTGTGCTGTCGCCTAAATTTTAAACCTAAAAATCGATTTGCTCTAACTTGAAGCCAAAAGGCAGTTTCTGCAGAAGTTTGATTTCTACGAAGTTGTTTTCGAAATGATTTGGCATCCATAGGTTTTTGGTTGACACATAAATTTACTATTAAATAGTTAATTTAATAGTAATAAAATTTAACACCCTCTCTGGCTTCGCCATCTCTCCCTAAAAGGGAGAGAAAAATACAGAGTGCATATATACCACGCTACCCCCTCTCCCTTTCAAAAACAGAACATGCTTGAACACCCTCTCTGGCTCCGCCATCTCTCCCTAAAAGGGAGAGAGTAGCGTGGTGCTTAAACAACTTTACTATTTCTCTCCCTCTCAGGGAGAGATGCCCGAAGGGCAGAGAGGGTTAAGCTAAGAAAAAAAATCCTTCCAATAAAAACTGGAAGGATTGACAACTATTATCTATTAGTATATTAATAAAACTTATAACCTACAACATAATCCCAAGCCTACAACGCAGCTAAACTTTCCTTAATAATCGTAATTTTCGACTCAGCATCTGCTTTTTTGTTGCGCTCGTTTTCAATGATCTCTGGTTTTGCATTTTGTACAAAACGTTCGTTACTCAACTTGGCATCTACAGACTTTAAGAAACCTTGCAGATATTCCAACTCTTTCGTTAAACGCTCTTTTTCCGCATCTGCATCAACATTCTGACTTAAAGGGATAAAGAACTCGTCTTTACCTACCATGAAGCTAGCTGCACCGGCAACTTTATCGCTTACAAAATCAGCTTTGCTAACGTTAGCTAACTTATAAACTATGTTTAACCAGTTGTTATAATTAACGTCAGAATTTGCTTTAATGCTTAACTCTAAAGCCTCTTTCGGAGAAATTTGGCGGGTGTTTCTTACGTTTCTAATTTCCGACACCAAGCCTTTTACCAATTCTGCTTCTTTTAACAAACCATCGTTAACTGCACCTACCACTGGATAATCTGCTACGATACAGCAATCCATTTCGGTACGCTCACCAAATAGTTCATCGTGGTAAAGCTCTTCGGTTAAGAAAGGCATAAACGGATGCAACAATTTTAAGATTTGCTCAAAAAACTTAACCGTAGCTGCTTTGGTAGCTGCATCGACAGGCTGCTGGTAAGCAGGTTTTACCATTTCGAGGTACCAAGCACAGAAATCGTCCCAAACCAACTTATAGGTCGCCATTAAAGCTTCCGATAAACGGTATTGCTTAAAGTTATGCTCAATTTCAATTAATGCTTCGCTAAAACGGCTTTCGAACCAAGCAATGGCCTGCTCGTTAGGGTTAGCCAAATTGACATCAGCCTCCCAGCCTTTTACCAAACGGAAGGCATTCCAAACCTTAGAGGCAAAGTTTCTGCCCTGCTCACAGTAAGCTTCATCAAACATTAAATCGTTACCCGCTGGGCTCGACATCAACATCCCTACCCTAACACCATCGGCACCGTATTTATCAATCAAGCCAATTGGGTCTGGTGAGTTACCCAAAGATTTAGACATTTTACGGCCCAACTTATCACGAACAATACCAGTTAGATATACGTTAGTGAAAGGCTTTTTGCCGGTAAACTCACGACCAGCCATGATCATACGTGCTACCCAGAAGAACAAAATCTCTGGCGCAGTCACTAAATCGTTGGTTGGGTAATAGTAATTAAAATCTTTGTTATCAGGATTTTTAAAACCATCGAAAACAGAAATTGGCCATAACCAAGACGAGAACCAAGTATCCATTACGTCTTCATCCTGTTTTAAGTCTGAAGGTTGTAAATCTGGATTTTTCAGCTTCGCTTCCTCAAATGCCTCTTCTCTAGTTTTAGCAATTACAAAGGTCTCATCTGGTAAATACCAAGCCGGAATACGCTGTCCCCACCATAACTGACGAGAAATGTTCCAATCGCGAACATTCTCCATCCAATGTTTGTAGGTATTCTCGAATTTATTAGGAATTAGATTTACTTCGCCATTTACTACATCATCTAAAGCTGGTTGTGCAAACTCTTTCATTTTCACAAACCACTGTAAGGATACCTTAGGCTCAATTACCGCATCAGTACGTTCAGAAAAACCTACTTGCGATTTGTAATCTTCTACCTTTTCTAAATTACCAGCTTCTTCCAGCATTTTGGCAATTTTCTTACGAGCTACAAAACGGTCTTCGCCAACTAAAATCTCAGCTTTCTCATTCAGTTTGGCATCATCATCTAAAATATCTAAAAACGGCGTTAAATTGTATTTTAGCCCAAGCTCGTAATCGTTTGTATCATGTGCTGGCGTTACCTTTAAGCAACCAGTACCAAACTCCATATCCACGTATTCATCCGTCATTACCTCAATTTCGCGGTTAATTAACGGAATAAGCACTTTCTTACCTACCAAGTGCTTAAAACGCTCATCATTAGGGTTCACGAAAATCGCCGCATCCGCCATGATTGTTTCTGGACGGGTGGTAGCAACGGTTACGTACTGACTAGCATCTGTAGCCACAAAGTATTTAATATAGTATAACTTCGAGTTTACTTCCTTACGAATTACCTCTTCGTCAGAAATAGAAGTTTTACCTTGTGGATCCCAGTTTACCATACGATAACCACGGTAAATCAAGCCTTTTTTATACAAGTGGATGAAACTATCGATTACGGCATCAGAAAGGTCTTCTTCCATCGTAAAACGGGTTCTGTCCCAATCGCAACTAGCGCCTAGTTTCTTTAACTGCTCTAAAATGATACCGCCGTACTTATCTTTCCACTCCCAAGCATATTTCAAGAACTCTTCACGGGTTAAATCAGATTTATTTATGCCCTGCTCCTTTAGCATTGCTACCACCTTTGCCTCGGTAGCAATAGAAGCATGATCTGTACCTGGTACCCAACAAGCATTTTTACCTTGCATACGAGCCTTACGTATCAATACATCCTGAATGGTATTGTTAAGCATGTGCCCCATATGCAGCACCCCCGTTACGTTTGGTGGAGGGATTACGATGGTGTAAGGTTCACGCTCATCAGGCTCTGAGTGAAAAAAACGCTTCTCCAACCAATAGCTGTACCATTTGTCTTCTGTTTCTTGCGGATTGTATTTTGTAGATATGCTCATTTATAGGGTAAAATTTGATGCAAAAATAGCTTTTTAGAGGGAGATTTTAAAGCCTATAATAGGGTCTAGCCAATGTTTTTGGAATAATAAACTAAGGGCATTGCTTCTACCATCAATAACCCAGTTCCATTTCACCCCTTGTATCTCTCGCACTGCTTTCTATTACTTCTATTACACACATTCTTCTGAAAGTCAAAAAAGAACTGCCATTTAGCTATTTTTATTTAAATGAGGCTGATATACTAAAATCGAGGGTTGCTCATTGTTGCCAAAACTCTTTAAAATAAAGAATTTAGGCGGTTTTGCGTATTCCTCGCAAAAACGTTAATTAATTATAAATATTTTTTAAAAAAATTGCGTAGTCAAATAACTACATTTATATTTGTAGTCAAATAACTTCATAATGAATTTAAGACGAGACGTTTTCCAAGCTATTGCAGACCCAACCAGAAGAGCAATTCTTCTTTTACTAGCTACGCAATCAATGACCGCGGGAATTATTGCCTCCAAATTTGACACAGCAAGACCTACCGTTTCAAAGCATCTTCAAATTCTCACAAAATGTGAGCTGTTAAAGCAAGAACAACAAGGACGAGAAATTTACTATCACCTTAACGCTACCAAAATGCAAGAGATAGCCAATTTTTTAGAACCCTTCAGAAAACTTTGGGACGATAGGTTTAACAAATTGGAGCAGGTAATGAAATCATATAAAGCAAAAAAATAATATGGCAGAGCAGAAAACAAAATTAAACGCCGAAGAGGGTAAACAAGAAATTTTAATAACAAGAACATTTGACTTGCCAGTCGATTTACTTTTTAAGGCCTATACAATACCCGAGCTAATAGAACAATGGATGGGAAACAAGGTTCTGATGATGGAAAACCGAGATCACGGAAGTTACTTGTTTGAAACTAAAAACCAGCAAGGAAATGTGTTATTTCGTGCCAACGGTGTCATCCATAAGATAACTGAAAATCAAAATATCATAAGAACTTTTGAAATGGAAAATACTGGTTTCCCTGTTCAACTCGAATTTTTGGATTTTGAGCCTCTCGAAGAACAAAAAAGTAAACTGTTAATGAAAATTGTTTTTAAATCAAGTGCCGACAGAGACAATATGCTTAAACTTCCATTTGCACAAGGCATTAATATGGCGCATAACCTACTCGAAAAATTAATTGGCAAATTGAAATGATGTTTCAAAATCAACCTCCTATTGCCATTTACATTAAAAAAATTAAAGAATAAACAAGCTTTTAAGCTCATGAAATAATATATAGATGAAAAAGAGAAATAAAATCATTTATTGGATTGCAACCATTTGGTTAAGCTTAGGAATGGTGTCAACTGGCACAGTACAGATTATACGAATGAAAGAAGAAGTTGAAAAGATGAACATTTTAGGATATCCCTCCTATTTTTTGACCATAATTGGCATTTGGAAGATATTAGGTGTAATAGCTATTCTTATCCCTAAATCTCCATTGATAAAAGAGTGGGCTTATGCGGGATTTTTCTTTTTAATTTCGGGAGCAATTTTCACGCATATTGCTGTTGGCGATAAAGCAGTAGAATATTTTGGCCCTATGCTCTTACTTATTTTAATTATAATGTCATGGTATTTCAGACCCACTGATCGTAGATTTTAAACTGCTAAATAAAACTCATTTTCTTGTCTAATCCTCTTTTCACATACGGAGTCATTTGTTAAAAAATGTAAAAAGCGACAAACGCCGTTGGTCGTGGTATGATTTTGAATAGTTTTGGTTCATTAAATACACACAAAATGAAATCAAAAACTTACCATCTCTTAGGGCTTATCACCTTATTTTTAAGCTCTTGCGCAACTATGCAAATTGATGTACCTAACAATGAATTGGTACAACACAAGGTTAAAGGCTCACAAGGCATACGCATTAATCAGACCGTTAGCTTCGACGACTACCAAACCCAATACATTAAACGTTCGTGGAACAAAAGCCACAAACGTGCCTTTGGTTTTAGCAATGGAGAAGAAACCGTGATGATTGGCGGCAAAAAGAAAAAGAACGAAATGACTTTTGTTTTAACTTCTGCCACAACTGGCACTTCCGAGGTTTTTATGAGCAACGCTTTGAGAAGCCGTAACCTTTTTTTTAACAGTGGCGATAAAGTTCAAATGGAGGCAGAAAGGTATAGAAAAAAGGATTCGCTACAGAACAACTGCTACGCCCATATCTACTTAGATGATGCCGAAAAGCCTTGGCTAATGCAGGTTAATAATGCCGAAGTAGAAATGTACAAAGATGGCATTGTTGGAAAAATTATGCTAGACACCGACAATTATTACACAGTTAAAACGGTCATCAAAACCAAGCCAAAATCGATCAGCAAAATTCCGGTTGGCTTTCAGTTCGAAAACAAACAAGGTGAAATTGTAGGTGCAATATCTTTAATTGATAACGGTACTATTTTCTTAAAAAAGAGCAATGAAAAAGAAAAACTGCTAATGAGCAGCGCTGCTTTGGTTTTGCTGCTGCGAGATGATTTCGTAGATTAACCGCCCAAAGCGGTCAACATGAAAATTGCAGCAATAGACTTAGGCACTAATACCTTTCATCTCATTATCGCCGAAATGGTGGGTAGTGAGATGAATATCATTTATAAAACCAATAAGCCTGTAAAATTAGGTGAGGATATCACACTGGCAAATCGGATCATCCCTACTGCGTTTGGGCGTGGCATAAATTGCTTAAAGGAATTTAAAGCTACGCTTGATGAACATGGCGTTTCAAAAATTAGGGCTGTGGCAACTTCGGGTGTACGCAGTGCCGGCAACGGGCAAGAATTTATTGATACCGTAAAAAAAGAAACTGGAATTGCCATTGAGTTAATTGATGGTAACGAAGAAGCAAACTTGATCTACGAAGGCGTGAAGTACAGCGGCGCTATCAAAGGCAAATCTTTAATTATAGATATTGGCGGTGGAAGTACCGAATTCATATTTTGCGACGAAGAAGGTTTCTACTGGAAAAAAAGTTTTGACATTGGTGCAGCAAGGCTGATGCAGAAATTCTTCAAATCTGACCCGATTAACGAAACAGATCAGCAGAAAATTAACATCCATTTGCAAGAAACCTTAACCGAACTGATTGATTTCGGAAGAAATTTCGGGGCAGAAATACTCATCGGCTCTGCTGGTGCATTTGAAACTTATAGTGCAATGATCAATCCGTCATTAAACCTTAACGAAATTGCTAATGCGCCAATTGATATTGCTTCCTATCATCATCTAAGTAAAAGATTGATTAATGCTACACACGAAGAACGGATTGCCATGCCAAATCTCGTTTCACTGCGTGTAGATATGATTGTAATGGCATCACTAATTACCGATTATGTTTTAGCTTCACTTCATCTAAAACAGATTACTTTATCTACTTATGATTTGAAGATAGGAGTTTTACAGAGTTTAAGGCAAAAATAAATTTTACCTCCTAAGACACCTTAGAAAACCTTAGAAAAAACTTAAATGCACTTAGGTGTCTAAGGTGGTAAATACTACTTAAACCTAATCGCTTTTAGCGGACTTATCCTACTCACCAACATAGAAGGAATAATCAACACCAAGGTGCAAATAACCATTGTTACTAAATTGAGCAACAAAACATCTATAAAATGAACTTCTATAGGCACATAATCTAGATAATAATTTGCTTGGCTCAATTTAAATAGATGAGTGTATTGTTGAAGAAAACACAATCCTAAACCCAAAACATTCCCTAAAAACAAACCAATACCTACTAAATAAATGGCATTGTAAAGAAAAATCTTCATCATACTGCTATTACGCATTCCCATTGCTTTTAACATCCCAATCATATTGGTTCGTTCCAAAATCATAATCAGCAAAGCAGTAATCATATTAATTACACCCACAATGAGCATTAGTATCAAAAGTACCTGAGTATTTACATCTAACAAAGAAAGCCAAGTGAAAATTTCTGGTGTGCTCTCCTCTACCGATCTAGACCGTAGTTTCAATTCCAACCCTCCGTAAACCTCATCAGATACCTCTTTTAACTTAGAAAAATCTTTAATGCGTACTTCTATGCCTCCAGTTTGTTGCGGCAACCAATTATTCAAACGTCTAATTAGTCCAATATCGCCAATTACAAAGCCTTTGTCTAAACTTTCAATACCAATATCGTAAATACCAACAATGGTGAGTTTTCTTTTTCTCGGTGGGTTTTGCACAAAATGCATCACAAAACTATCGCCGGTTTTCAGCATCAAACGCTTGGCCGTGTAATTCGATATCAGTATTTGTTGCGATGCTTTGGTGCTATCAGAAAAGTCGATGACATCGCCACTAATCAAGTGCTTTTTAATATAGCTCCAGTCGTAACTTTTGTCTATCCCTTTATAATTTACACCTTCTACTTCTCCGTTGGCAACAATAATGGCTGGCTTAGCTGCAAATGGATAAAAAGCACTGATCTGCTTATTGTTCTTCAGATTGTTCAGTGTAGTATCATTAGGTATAAATGGCGATTTTTCAAACGAACCGTTCAAATCGTACCTGTAAATCTGGATATCACCAATAAAACCACGAACCTTATCCTGAACTTCCGTTTTAAATCCCTTGATGATCGCCACAGAAAGGATCATCACCGCCAAACTGAGCATTACACCAATAATGGCAATACGCACAATCAGCTTAGAAAACGTTCTTTCCGATCTTAACGAAATCCTACTCGATATGAAATATTCTATATTCAAATTTTGCAATAAATTGTACCTTAGCAAATAGCTAAGCAACTGTTAATTTTTAGCCCAAAACACTCTAAAACCCGAATATGAACAAATCAATCCTATTCTTGAAACTTTTTTTGGTTGCCTTTGCATTCACTGCCTGCGGACAAAACAGTAAAAAAACGCAAAAAACAACACCTATCGTTAAGCAAAACCAAACCACCAAGCAGTTTAAAACTGGTGCTGAACAAACCGAAATTTACCTTCCGCTACTTAAAGGGAAACGCGTGGGCATGGTAGTTAACCCTACTTCCATTATTGGTAAAACAACTACGGTTGATAGTTTGCTTAAACGTGGTGTAAAAATAGTAAAGATTTTTGGTCCTGAGCATGGTTTTAGAGGAGATGCGAGTGCAGGCATCCACGTTAGTGACGATATCGACAAAAAAACAGGCATAAAAGTAGTCTCTCTGTACGGAAAGCAAAGCACGCCAAGCAAAGAAAACCTTGCCGATATTGATGTCATGATTTTCGACATTCAGGATGTGGGTGTTCGCTTTTATACATATATCAACACTTTGCAGCGTGTGATGGAAGCCTGCGCTGCAAATGGCAAAGAAGTAATGATATTTGACCGACCGAATCCAAATGGTTTTGTAATTGACGGACCAATTTTAGATCCAAAGTTTAAATCAGGCATCGGAATACAGCCAATTCCGGTATCACATGGTTTAACCGTTGGCGAATATGCACAAATGCTAAATGGCGAGGGTTGGTTAAAAGACAAGTTGAAATGCAAAATCACGGTCATTAAAAATGCAAATTACAACCACGATATGCCTTATGAGCTGCCGGTTGCCCCTTCTCCAAACCTGAATACAGCACAATCAATCTTGTTGTACCCAAGCACCTGCTTGTTCGAAGGTATTTACATGAACTTAGGACGAGGTACCCAATTTCCGTTCACCGTATTAGGTGCTCCATATTTTAAAGGCATTTATAAGTTTTCTTTTAAACCTGTCGGAATAAAAGGTATGGCAGAAACGCCATTGTTTAAAGATCAGGTTTGCTACGGAATTGATTTAAGAAATTACGACACCTCAATTTTCAGAAAAACGCGACAAATCAATATTCAATGGGTAATGGAGCTTTACAAAGCATCTCCTAAAAAAGAAAGTTTCTTCGATTCGAAATTGAGCAACCAGCTCTTACCAATTGAAAGATTAATTGGCGTAGCCGATTTTAGGCAGCAGATTATTGATGGAAAAAGCGAAGCCGAAATTAGAGCAAGCTGGGAACCTGGCTTAAGCAAGTACAAGGAAATGAGGAAGAAATACCTGCTGTATCCGTGATTGTTGAATTGTTAGATTGCTAGATTGTTTAGCGATACATTTAATTCGAAAAGCTTGTGAAGTAGTACTATCAGCATTTAGTCCCACTTTCGCTCATAGTCCTCGCTATGTTTCGCTAGCGCTTCACTTCGCTGTGGGCTAATCCGCTCAATTGGGTTTAAAATGCAAGTGATGTGTTATATCTCATCGTTGCTAACAAACCACCGTAAAAAGAAGACTGTATAACCTTTGTCAATCTTAATAACCTGAGTTCGATTATTATTTCATTGAAAATATTGCTTTGCCTTCGCTATGCCTAGGCGTAACGTCATGCTGAATTTATTTCAGCATCAGTTTTGTATAACCGACCCTGAAATAAATTCAGGGTGACGACAACCATAAGCTAAAACCCCTATTTAATAGTGGAAAACACACAAATAATAATCGAACTCAGGTTAATAAACAAAAAAACAAAGGTTTTTAATATCAAGCGCTCGCGTCACTTTGAGCTTCCCGAAATTTCCTATCGTGTGGACACAAATATTGGTAAATGTTATTTTCCTCCCCTGTCCTCCCGACTATTCCTATCGTGTAGATACATCAGAGCAATGACGCACCTATTTTCGTCATTGCGAACTGAAGCGTAAGGATAAGCGGGAAGAGTGAAGCAATCTATCCAATCTTAGATCTTCGGAACATTCGTAGTATTTAATCGCAATTTATACTATAATTCGCAAATAGCTCCAGGTGAGCTCACATTTGGTAAGCTTATGCAGCGTCCGGGCAAAGCGCCGTAGGTGCGACCTTTAAATCTAAATCAACCAAATGGTCGTCCCTACGGGATTTGCTCGTATTTAATTACGAGTGTTCGGGGAGGAACGAGATGTGTCCACACGATAGGAAGTTTCGGGACAAGTCGTCGAAACATCAGCAATAGTCTTCGACAAGCTCAGACTGACAAGCAAAATTTTCTCTATCGTATACTTTAAAACAGACGGCCAAGGATGTATAAACTTTGTCAATCTTTATAAGCATCAAGTGGATAAGATTAACAAAGTTGACAGTCGTATTCCAAATTCTACAGCGACAACAATACAACAATTTAACAATCCAGCAATAAGTATCTACCACGCCTGATCGCCCACTAAAGGCACAAACCTAAACGTATCAAGCTCTATTCTATCGTATTCGTTTTCGCTAACGCGGATAACAGTAATCATCTTTTGCGATTTTTCGTCACCTACCGGGATCACCAAAATACCGCCAATTTTCAATTGTTTCAGCAAAATCTCGGGAACAAAAGGTGCACCGGCGGTTACAATTATTTTGTCGTAAGGAGCATGTTCTTCAATACCTTTAGAGCCGTCTCCCAAAAAGAAATTAGCATTGTAGCCCATACCAGGCAAAACCTTAATAGTTCTAGCATACAAATTTTCTTGTCGTTCAATGGTATAAACATCAGCACCTAGCTCCATCAAGATACAAGTTTGGTAACCAGAGCCGGTACCAATCTCTAGCACCTTATTTCCTTTTTGGATATGCAACAACTCCGTTTGGTAAGCTACAGTATAAGGCTGCGAAATAGTTTGTCCATCGCCTATAGGGAAAGCGATATCTCTGTAAGCTTGGTTCCAGAAAGTTTCATCAAAAAAGAAATGACGGGGCACTTTGCCAATTGCCCTTAGCACTTTTGTGTCTGATATGCCTCTTTCTTTTAAGATTTCTACCAGTTTTTTTCTCGCTCCTTTTTCTCTGTAATTATCTACGAACTTGTACGCCATTTCCGTCAAAAATAGGCTTTAAATCCGCATTTAACCAAATAAGATTTCGTTTTTTTGCTAACAGTTTCGCTATCAAACTAACATTCAAACATATTCCTAAAACTATTAAGACTATATCGCAGTAAAAAGCGCTGTAATCGCAAATATTTTATATTTTTGCCAACAAATAATGTTTGCATGAATAGGATAATACTCATTTTCACCTCTCTATTAATTAGTGTCTCGGCTTTTGCACAAGTTGACGGGAATTACAATTACAGCCTTGGTGTAAAAGGATACAGCATGATGCAACTACCAAAAATTCTGCAGCAAACCAATACAGACGACTATGTCACCATGTGGTTAAACGGGGGGATTATCAAGATAAACGATAACCAAATGGCATTCAGAATTAGTGGGCATTATTTTAACAAAAAAGATTTCACGTTTAACAATCAATGTGATAATTGTGAAAATGCAAAAGGTAACTTAAGTGACTATAGCATTAAATTGGGTTTTGAAAAAAACTTTAATTATTCTATAGTACAACCATATTTTGGAGCAGATTTTGGTTTTAGGTCTAACAATTTCAGAGGGGATGTTGCCCGTCTTAACGCAGCGAGCTTAAACTCACCTTACTCTACAGTTGCTAGTAAAAATGGAGGAACTTTAACACCAATTTTGGGATTAAAAATAAACGTTGCTAATCAAGTCAGCATTTTTGCAGAATCTAGTATCGATTTTTATTATTCTTACGAGCGCCAAGAAACGGTTCAAAATGATGCGAACAGCACTAGAACTTTTGCTAAATATTCTAAGTTCGAATCTTTATTAAACCCTGTATCAGTTGGCATTCAAATACATTTAGTAGGGAAAAACTAGTTCAGTTGGCAGTTTTCAGTTAACAGTTGGCAGTCAACAATTAACCGATTAAACAGTTAACCGATTAACCAATTCAAGCAGTTAACCAATTAATAAGGATCTACATCTATCTGCGTAATTACGCTTCTAAATTCTTTTTGCGCATTAAAGTCTTTAATAGTAGCCAACAAAACGGTTTTAACCTTTTGCATGGCGGCCGTTCTCTCTACTTTAAGAATAATTTGTTTGATATAGTAATTCCTAACCCTTGCTACCAAAGGCTGCTCTGGGCCTAAAACCCGTTTACCCAATTGCCCCTTAAGGTTAGCAGCCAAAGTTTGCGCAGCTACATTTAGTACATTGGCATCCTTATGTTTCACATTGATGAAAATTAAACGTGAAAAAGGCGGATAATTGAACTGCTCACGCTCTTCCAGTTCATCAGCGTACATTTGCTCGTAATCATTATTTATTACTTGCTTAATGATACGATGATCATCTGCATAAGCTTGTATGCAAACTTTGCCCTGCTTGTCTCTCCTGCCTGCCCTACCAGCTACTTGTGCCAACAATTGGTAGCTGCGCTCAAAAGCCCTAAAATCTGGAAAATTGAGTAAAGTATCTGCGTTAATCACCCCTATTAAGCTTACATTTTCGAAATCGAGTCCTTTGGCTACCATTTGCGTTCCAATCAAGATATCATTTTTCTTCTCTTGAAAATCACTAATGATTTGCTGCATTCCATTTTTAGTTCTAGTACTATCTAGATCTAACCTTGCAATTCTAGCATCAGGAAAAATTAGGCTGAGTTCTTCTTCAATGCGTTCGGTACCGAAACCCTTCTGCTCTACATGCACCGAGCCACAAGCCGGACAAACATTTACACTGCTTTGGTGATAACCGCAATAATGACAATGCAGCTTACCACTAGATTTATGGTACGTTAAACTTACATCGCAATTAACGCACTTAGGTGCATAACCACAAGTTGCACAAATTAAAATGGTAGCATAACCACGTCGGTTTTGAAACAGAATTACCTGCTCTTTTTTATCTAGCGCATCTGCTATATCGTCTATCAATACACTCGTAAAATACGAGGTCATTTTTTTTCGCTTGGTTTCTTCAGCTATGCTAACAACTTCTTGCAACGGTAATTGCACACCTCCAAAGCGCTCTTTAAGTTCTACCAAACCATATTTATCGGTTTTGGCATTGTAGTAACTTTCTAAAGATGGCGTAGCGGATCCTAAAACCACCTTCGCCTTATGCAAATGTGCCAAGTAAATTGCAGCATCTCTAGCTTGGTATCGAGGTGCAGGATCATATTGTTTGTAAGAATTTTCGTGCTCTTCATCTACTACAATCAGCTTCAAATCTGAAAATGGCAATAATACAGCAGACCTTGCACCTAAAACAACTTGGTAAGCACCATTAAGTACTTTATTCCAGATCTCTACACGTTCGTTATCGTTAAATTTTGAATGATAAACACCTATTTTATTACCAAAGTAAAGTTTAATGCGTTCAACAATTTGCGTTGTTAAAGCTATTTCGGGCAATAGAAATAAGACCTGACCGCCACCTGCAATAACTTCTTCAATCAACTTGATGTAAAGTTGGGTTTTTCCCGCGGCAGTAACGCCATGCAACAAAACCACATCCTTAGTTTCAAATTGTTGTTTAACCTTAGCCAGTGCAGCTTTTTGGTGTTCGCTTAGCTCAAAATTGATATCAAACACTTCTCCATCGCTACTTAACCTGCTTACAGGCCTCTTTTCGATATGGAAGATATCCTTATCTGCAAGTGTTTTTAAAGCTGCTTGACCGCTGCCACTCTCTTCTATTATCTGATTTTTAGCAACAAACCCTTTATCCCTACTTAATTTAAGATAAGTTAGCAGCGCATCTAATTGCTTTGGCGCTTTTTCTAACTGATTAAAAAGCTGTCTTAAATTTTCTTCTTCGTGGTAAAAAACATTAAGCTTTACAAAAGATTTCAGCAAGGGTTTATATTTGTCTACCACCTCTTCGGCAGCAACGATAATTTCCTTCGCAAGGAGCGAATTCACTAAAGGATAAACGGTTTTCTGTCCCAATAGGTTGGCGACCTCGTCAATACTGATACGGTGCTGCTTCTGCAACACATCAAAAATGACCTGTTCTTTATCGTTTAGTTGAATTTCTTCGGGAAGCTCATCCTTCAGCAACAGTACTGTTTCACTGGCCAATTTCAATCCAGTGGGCAAAGATGCCGACATCACGTCGCCTTCATTACAGAGATAGTAAGAAGTGATCCATTGCCAAAATTCAAATTGTTTTTCGGTAACTACCGGATGATCGTCTACAACATCAATAATATATTTTGCTTGGTAATGCTCTGGCGGATTTTTACCAATGCTTTTCACCAAAGCCGTATAAATTTTATGCTTACCGAACTGTATAACTACCCTTTTGCCTACAGCAACTGCACTATTAAGCTCAAAAGGAACTCTATAGGTATAGTTTATAGCAAGCGATAGTGGTAAAACTACCTCTACAAATAGCGTGTCCCGCTCCAAAAAATCCGACTCCGCAAACTGCATTATTTATCTTTAAATGCTGCTAAGAACAAACAAGCCCAGCCTAAAATGAAGGCGAGCCCACCAATTGGAGTAATTGGCCCTAAATATTGGGTAAAAGACAAATTGTAAGCATCTTTAATTGCCAACAAATACAATGAACCAGAGAATAAAATGATACCCAAACTGAAAAACAGAAAAGACAAGGCGATAAGTTTGTTTTTATAGCGGGCAAAAGTGGATAAATAAAGCATGGCAAAAGCGTGGTAAAATTGATACTCCACTCCCTTTTGCCAAGTTTCCAATTGGCTTGGTGAAACTATACTTTTTAAACCATGCGCTCCGAATGCTCCAAGTACTACAGCCAAGGCTCCGAAAAACGCAGCAGTTAATATTATTCTTTTATTCATTTAGTAACGGCATTAAATAACGCTAAATTAACAAAATGCCGCTATAATCTCACTAATCGCAAAATTAAATTAAATTTGCGGTATCAAGTTATGAGAAAAATCTATTTCATATTAATCATACTAGTGCTGGGTGTAACTGGCATGGCCTACCTATATTTCTCCAATCTAAATAAAGAAAGTAGCGCTTCGGACAGTGCACTTAATATGGTAACTGCCAATGCTCCTATCATATTTACTTTCGATAATGAGAAAGGCTTTTACGATATACTTAGCAAACAACAAGTTACAAATGAAATTTTAGGATCTGAAAAAAGCGATTTACTAAGCATTTTACAAGAGAGTTTAACGAGCAACAGCAGTATAAATCAGCTAATAGAAAAAGAAAGAATAATTATTGGCTTTTTACCCGGAAATGCAAACAAAGTTGATTTTATTTTAGCTACCCAAACTAAAGCTAAAGATTTCGATATCAAAATACTTAACCAAATTAATGCTACAGTAAAACCAGAAGGCAACCTTTATCATGTTAATTTTGGCGACAGCGCACAATGCTATGTTGCCATCATAAATCAGTCTTTTTTTCTTTCTAACACTAAGGAAACACTAAAAAAAATTGCAGAAACCAAAGTCGATAAAAACGATTTTAAAGAATATATTCAGCAGAATAACAGATTTAATAAAAACACTTTAGCTAGCGTCTTTATCAATTATAACCAGCTTCCAACATTACTAAAAAACATACTAAACACTAACCTAACTGGCGAATTAAGTATATTTAATAAACAGAATGCCTACGCATCGCTAAGTTATAACTTTGGTAGCGATAAGTTTTTGTTAAATGGTTATACAGAAATTAAGGATGACCAAAATTATTTTAATCTATTTGTAGATCAAAAAGAGCAAAAAATAAACATAGATCAGTTTTTCCCAGACCAAACTGCTAACTATACGTTATTTGCAGTTGATGATTATACAAAATGGACTAAAGCACTTAAAGATTGGCAAAAAGAGCGCAAGGAAGATGTTAAAATTGCGCAGCAGCACAAAGAAATTAATGAGAAATATCGCATCAATATTGACCAGACTTTTCCATTGTACTTTAGCAAACAGTTTGCCGTTTTGCAATTAAAAAGCGGCGAAAAATTGGGCATCATAGAAACAAAAAACGGAGATAAACTGAATCAATTGCTTTTAGATTTGAGCACTGAATATGCTCCTGATATCCGCATTTTTAAAGAAGCTAATTTAATGGGCAATTTCTTTGGAGAACCTTTCAAAAAATTTGAACGTCCTTTTTATACGGTAATTGATAATCACTTCGTTTTTGCAAGTTACGCTAGCACCATCCAGGTGTTTCTGAATAGCTATAAAAATGATAATTTACTGATTTCTACCGATAATTATATTCGTTTTAAAGATCAAACAAGCAGCTCTGCAACTATTGCTTTTTACATTAACCACCAAAACAGCAACGATATTTTTGGACGAAACCTGAAGACGCCATACTACAAACAATATAAGTCGGAAAAGGGCGTTAAGGAGTACAATGCATTTGGCTATCAGCTATCTGCAGATAATGGCAAGTTTATGAGCAACATACTTCTGCTCAAAAAGCAGTCAAAAATTGAGATAGATAGCTTAACAAACACAAGATAGTTTTTGATGCCAATATGCTAAACAACAGAATTTCATGAGAACGCTGCTTGCCATACTCCTTATTGTTGTATTTTCATTTAACGCCAAATCGCAGCAATACGCTCTTTTCAACACTAAAACTTTATTCGACTCTTTCGAAAACCCTGCTCAAAAATCATTTGTATTAGATTCGTCGAGACAGTTTGCTTCTAATTTTCTTATCCCCTACATGGATTTGAGCAGCTTAAGCAAAGGAAATTCTAACGAAGCTATCAGAAATCTTGTAAGACGTGGTTACAGCCAAACCAGACTAGGTGAATTTACAGATCCTAAAACGATGCGTGAAGATGTAAATGTCTATCTGCTAGCAATTAGACTGTTTAAGTACCACAAATACCACAGTGAAATGGGTTTTTCTTGGCAAATAAGATCCGAAACCCAAATAGATTATGATGGAAATCTTAGCCGAGGGCTTTTTTACGACACTTTTCAGCAATTTACAACCATCCCAAGGGTAAATATATTCAACAACAACGGTAGACTGCAGACCTATCATCAACTTAGCTTTACCTATCGTGAAAATTATACCAAAAGATGGGCTTTGGGCGCAAAAATGAGCCTATTAAGTGGTGTTGGCTATGCAGAGTTTGACGCCAGCAGATCGTCTGCTACTGTAAACTCGTCCACTTTAGACCTGGATATGGCAGCAAAATTCAGGTTAAATTATCCAGAAGGCGGGGATTTTAACTTTAAAAGCACATTACCGTTTAAAAATCTTGGAGCATCCATCACCTTAGGAACAACTTACACCACCAAATCGGGCATTTTCATGATGGCCAATGTAAAAGACCTAGGTTTCATTAGATGGGGTAAAAACTCGTATTCCGGTTCTTTTGATGTTACAGCAACCAATGTACCACTTGTCGGAAATCCAGGCGAAGAAGAAGATACCAAACTGCAACGGGCACTTGATGATGCTGCCAAAACAAATACAGAACAAAAGCGCTTCATCACCCCAATTAATAGCAGAGCTGATTTCCTGATCTCAAAAACTTTTGGTCCGTATACGCCCAACCTAATCATCACTAAAAACATATTCAATAAATACGGAGAAGCAGCTTTCGTTAACACCATTAAATCTGGTACTTTTTCGTTTAGCGCCATACCCAGTTACAATACAGATAAAAATTTTAGGCTCGGCGTGCAAGGCATGATCCAAACACCAAATTTTGAGATGTTTTTAGGCACAAACGATATCTTACAGAGTTATTACGCTAGCAAAGAGATCATCAATAATAACCAAGCAACAGAAACAGGTTACCATAGGGGCTCTATTTATTTAGGGATGGCTTTCAAAATTGGCTATATTGTAGAGCACCCAATGAATATGAGTTGGATGCCGGGTGTAGGCGATGGTAAAGACCGCCAAAGTATTTTTGGACGTATTTTCGGAATATTTAAGAAGAAAAAGACTTAGTTTGAAATCGTAATTCGATTAAACTTTCTTCTTTGGTGTAGTTAACACAAAATCTTTCAAGTAAAAAGGTTCGAAATAGGCTACATCTTCAAATATCTTGGCTTGGTAAGCTGCAAAGGCTAAATTGCTCATGCTACTTGCACTATTGAAATTCTCCAGATGAAAGTGAGCATTAGGATCATCAATTACAGCAGCGCATTTTTCGGCACCATCGCCAACAAACGCCACATAATTATTTTGTAGCTCCATCGAAAAACTTTTATCGTCTACAATCTTAGCATGGGTATGCTCCACTTCGTTCAAATAGTGATCGAAAACTGCGGTGAATACCTCCATCCTTCTCGCATCAATCATTGGGCAGACCAAGCCGCCAAAATTAGGATGTTGCAATAAATAACCATTGGCCATCATTTTTAGCGTGTTAATGGCTATCAAGGGCTTATCTAAAGCAAAGCACAAACCTTTCGCAGTAGAAACACCAATACGCAACCCCGTATAAGAACCCGGACCTTTGCTTACAGCAATTGCATCTAAATCGGCGTAGGACAACTTAGCTACCTTCATTGCTTCGTCTATAAATAGCGTTAAACTAGCGGCATGAATGTTAGGAGCCTTTTCTTCCTTTAACGCAATAGTTTCGCCATTTACTGATATCGCTACAGAACAAACAGGTGTAGCCGTTTCTATTTGAAGTATTGTTGACATGAAACGCAAATATACGTTGAATATTGGTTAACTGTTTATCCCGATAGTTGTTTGGAGGTTAATCGGTTAATTTTAGAAACCAGGTCACTAGTTGATTTTAGAATTTGCATTACATACTCCTAATTGATAGGATCTTGTCTATTATCCCAGAAAGCAACTACAAGTACAATTTGTTCATCTATTTTATATAAAATGGAGCAATTTTTATGAATAATACATTTTCTTAACTGTAATTCTTCATAAAAAACTGGATATAAATAAGGATTTGAAGTAAGAATTTTTATACACCTTTTCACTTTACCTTCAAACTTCAGAACGAATTTTTCACCCCAACGTTTATTTAATTGAGCAACTACAGCTTCGTAAGTTATGCCAGCTTCAATACCGAACCTAACTTCAAAACTCATTTGTTTATGAAATACTTGTCGGTAAATTCATCCAACGAAATTGAATTACCAGCTTCATACTCTTTTAAACTCTTTTTGGCACTTTTGATAATGTGATTTGGCAAACTAGGTTTCTGTACTTCAAATTGAACCTTTAAAGCCTTTAAAACTGCCTTAACTGTCTTAAGTTGTTCATTACTTTCAGGATGTATCAGAATATTTTCCATAAACAAATTTAACCTTTTTTAATAGCAATTTCAAACAACAACTGATTTCTGCGAACTAACTAAGGCACAGGATCATGCCCGTGCCCCCCCCAAGGATGACAGCGGCCAATGCGCTTGATTGTTAACCAACCGCCTTTAAAAGGACCGTGCTTTTTAATAGCCTCTACCCCATACTGTGAACAAGTTGGCGTGTACCGGCAACTAGCCCCCAACAAAGGCGACAACAACCATTGGTACAATTTAATAATTGCTAAAAACAGCCATGAAAAAAAAGCCTTAATTACCTTCATTATCAATTTGTGTGAATAGCTTTTTAAATAATTGCGCTAATCGTTTTTCTAAAAAACTGTAAGGATAGATTTCTTTACCCACATATTGCAAACCTAAAAGCAACAACTGTTCCTTACCGCCCAATGGCTCATATAATAAAGCTGATTTTTGTAAGCGGTAAGCTTCCCGGGTGCGGCGTTTGATTAAATTTCTGTCGTTGGAATGTTTGTAGCGCTTTTTGGCTACGTTAATTACCACCTGAGCAGGAAATTTGTGGGTCTGGGCATCGAAGACGAAAGTTGCCCTATACGGATATAACAAAAAAGAAGAGCCTTTTTTAAATAGCAAGTCTAACGACTTTTTGCTACACAAACGCTCTTCTTTAAAAAATTTATTCATGTTTTTTGATTGCTTAATGCAGAAATTTAATTGCTGCTTTCACCTTAGTAGGTGGCAATCAAAAATTATGCTTTATGACGACGCTCGTCAGAAACGGTTAATCTTTTTCTTCCTTTTGCACGGCGAGAAGCTAATACTCTTCTACCGTTAGCTGTAGCCATTCTTTCGCGGAAGCCATGTTTGTTTCTTCTCTTTCTTTGCGAAGGTTGGAATGTTCTTTTCATAACAATATAATATCTTAACTAGAGTTTTTAATAAGAGGTGCAAATATAAAGCGATATTTTCATAATTGCAACAGCTATTTGTTTTTATTTTCAGAAAAGCAAAGATAGCAATTCTTCAGTTCATCCAGCCCCGTCATCCGCTGTAATCTTTTTTGTCAACTTTGCCATCATTTCCAACTTAGGTGAGAAATGCGTAAACTGAATGCTACTTACATACAGATTTCTCAGTCGTACCTCCTTCGAAATGACGCGAAAAAAATATTTCCGCTACTATCGGGGTTTAACACACAAAAACTGGTGCACAAAAAAGCCCGATAGGTGACCTAAACCTATCGAGCTCCATTTATTAACTAACTACAAATTTTTCTGTTTTATGCTGCTCCCCTTATTACTCTCAATAAGATTGCAACAATAGCTATTACCAATAATGCATGAATAATTCCGCCTGTGTAATAACCGCCTAGGAAGCTAATTGCCCAAATAATTACTAAGATTACGGCAATTACGTATAATAGATTTCCCATAATTTTGATGTTTAATAATTGTTAATTTTCAGTTGATTTTATTACATTAACAAGACATGTTTAAAATTGTTCTGGAAATTTTTTATGGATTGAAAAAAAATTTAACAATTGATTTTTAAAGACCGTTGGCTGAAGCCAACGGCAATGAAATTATAGGATTTCTCCAATTTTTATTTCGCTGAAATAAAAGCAAGGAAATACATTACGAGCTTATTAAATCTCAATGATATTACAAACTCCTCTTGTTCCGTTGGCTGAAGCCAACGGCAATGAATTTGCAATGTTAAAACCTTTCCCAGTATTGATTTGCTTTTTTAAGGCTGAAGCCAACGGCAATGAATTATAGTATGCGGTAATGAAACAACCGAAGCAAAACTAAAGCAATTTTTCTATCCTGCCCAGCTTCATTGCCGTCGGTTTTAACCGACGGAATACAAGAAAGCTTTTTATTGGCTTTAGCCACATTTATTTAACTAGATGTAGTTTGAGACTTTGAGCGGGAAAATTTTGATATGTTGCACAAACAGGTGTAAACTAAACCCGGTAGCAGCGTAAAACGGGGCTAACGAAAACCGTGGCAGAAATTTGCTTTTCTAAATCCCTAAAGCCGTTTTCAGTTTAACATAACCTGTTTTACTTACGGGCAGCCAAATCCCCGATTTTAGTAAGACCACGTAACTTTCCTTCTCTTTCAATTCTATTTTTGTTACCTGCGCCAAATTAATGATGTAAGAACGATGGATACGGATAAACTGTGAAGCATCTAGCGTTTGCTCAAAGAAACTCATGGTTTTATTCTTCTGGAAATTACCTTCTGTAGTGCTCAACTTTACGTAATCATCATCAGCTTCGAGGTAATGAATAGCTTCTACGGGAATTATTTTAATTACCCCAGCATTTTTAACCACTACCCTATTGTTCTGCGCTGGCGATAAAGATGCTGTTTCTAACAACTCCTGACTGTCATCGCCTTTGGCCAATTTTGAGGGTAGTTTTTGCATAGCCTGCTCAAAGCGACCCTGTTCTATAGGTTTTAGCAGGTAATCTACTGCATTTACTTCAAAAGCTTTGATGGCGTATTCGTCGAAAGCTGTGGTGAATATCACCGCTGGGCGTTTTTCTACTAGCTCCAACATTTCGAAACCACTAATTTTTGGCATTTGTATATCCAAAAAAATTAAATCGGGTTGATGTTGCGCTATGGCCTTTAAACCCTCAAAGCCGTCGCTACATTCTGCTACTATTTCAATGTTGGGAAAAGCCTTTAAATAATGCTTCACAATATCTCTTGCAAGGGCTTCATCATCAATTAGTATGGTTTTGATCATCTTTTTGGGGTATTTTAAGGGTAGTAATATACAAATTGTTGTTTTGCGATTCGGCCTGCAATAAAGTTGTATCAGCAAAAAGAAGATAAAGTCTGCGTCTAATTGCCGAAAGCCCAAAGCCTGTACCTTTGGATGCTTTCATTTCTGGATCGTAGGGATTGGTAACGCAAATTACCAAAACGTTATTCTCTAGCTTTACATCTAGTGTTATCGTAATGGCAGTTGAGGTATTATATAAGCCGAACTTGATCGCATTTTCTACAATTGGCTGCAATAATGTTCCAGGCAAATGTAGATTCATTGTTTCATCGGCAATGTTTACGGCTACACTTAAACGATGGCTAAACCTTACTTTTTCTATATCTAAATAAAGTTGGATGTACTCCATTTCATCGGCTACGCTCACCCAAACTTCATCGTCGCGTTTAAGTGTACCACGTAAAAAGGCAGCCAGTTTGGTAATCATGGTCCCTGCCTCTGTTGGGTTTACAATGGTTAGCGCATATACAGAGTTTAGGCTATTGAACAAAAAGTGTGGCTGTAATTGGTGGCGAAGCTTATTCAACTCGGCTTCCTTTGCCAAATTTTGCGTAGCCAACATGCGTTCCTGCATTTCCGACTGCTCTTCTAAGCGATACCAAAGAATATTAGCCAAAGCACACCAGCCCAAGCAAATAAATGATACTGCTGTTTTGAAAATATCCGATAGGTCTAAGAAAGCAATATAGCTCGTTTGGTTTGTAAAAAGGAACGTTAAAGAGTACTTAGCGGTTACTACAACTGTAGCCGAAACCGCCAAAGTTACGAGCAAAACATATAGTAATTTTTCATTTTTGGGTTGATAAAAGCCCAACATATTGCTGATAACGATACATCCGATAGCAAGAAACGAATTACTGATGATACTGTCTGCTATGGCAATTTGCCACGAAAAGTTGAAGAAAAAATACAAAACCGCAGCACAAGCTATTTGCCAGCATATTAAAACAATGCTTGCTATATTCCTGATCTGCGGCTTGGAAAGAGGTGTGGTTGTCAAAACGTTTAGCTTTTAAGGTTAAAAAAAGGATTAATAACTCTTAAACTCTACGCCTCCAAACAACACTGTACCTCTTATAATTACTAATTTGTTTGCCTGCTCGCCTGCTGGATATATGGCTCTTTTATCATCAACCCCACCAAATATTGCGGTTACTTCCGATTTGATTTGCCAAGTTGCAGGCACAACAATTTTTACCCCACCAAATATTGCGGTAACATCTAATATTACCTGTCCGTCGAAATCTGCTTGTGTTAAATTGATATCTCCACCACCAAAAACAGCTGTTATTTCTCCGCCTTTAAGGTTTTTAGAATAAATTACCTGGTTGCTACCGCCAAATACATTTACCGATTCGATATAATCATTGGCATTAAAATTTGCATCCGTATTACCGGTGGGTGCGTTTGGATCTTGCCCCAATGGATTTACATCTTCAAATCTATTGTAACGATCTTTTTGAAACTTATGCTTATTTTTTTTGTAACCGCTGGTATTTTTCGGCTTCAAAATTAAGAACAGACCCAAGGCCAATAGCATGATTGGAAAAATGATATTCCTCATGTCGTAGCCTCTAAAAATATCTTCGAGCGTAAAATATGAGCCTATTAAGACCATTACAAACCAAGCACTGTTTCTGAAATTATTGCGTACGCCCACGAATAGACCTATGATAATGAAAAGGACATTCCATCTGAAAATCCAACCGGGAATGTCTAACCCAAAGTTTCTTAATAACAAAAGAGAACCAATACCTGCTATTAATAAGCCAGCCCAAACTTTTCCTGAGCGATTAACCATTTCTTTATTATTTATATTTTCCATTGTCTTATGTTTTTTGATATGCCCAAAAGTATCTCAACTACTAAGGCAACACAACATAAGACCGTTATTTGCTATCCAATTATCGGTAAAATGCATTAATTTATCGGTAAAAATTTTCGTTAATTTGAATTCATTCGGTAAAAACCCAAACAATCATGAAAAGATTAACCTTACTAGCATTTGTTTTACTGCCTTTTCTTGTTAAATCACAAGATATTAGCCAGCATTTTAAAGCTTACGATATAAAGAAGCAAAAGACCATTAGCTTAGATGATATTGTGGCAGATATGGCAAATGCCGATGTGCTCTTCTTTGGTGAAGAACATAATGATTCGATTGGACATTATCTTGAAGTAAGCTTGTTTAAAAAGCTGGCAACTGCTTACAATAATAAAGTGGGTTTAACTTTAGAGATGTTTCATACCGATGTGCAACCTGTGATTAACGAATATTTAGCAGGAATTATCACGGAAAAAAACTTTACAAAGGAAGCCAGAGCTTGGAACAACTATAAGGATTACAAGCCAATGATTGAATTTGCGAAAACAGAAGGCATTGCTGTTATTGGTGGAAATGCAGCCGCTAGATACAGCAACTCGGTCACCAAAAACGGACTGGAAGTTTTAGCTAAACTACCAACAACCTCGAAGCAGTTTTTGCCACCAAATACAATTGACACCTTAACAGGAAGATATTACGATAAATTCATCGGTTTGTTGGGCGGACACAGCATGGGCGATATGAAGGTTTACCAAACCCAAAATTTCTGGGATGCAACAATGGCCTGGTCTATCGCCAAATTTGCAAAAGAAAACAAAGGCAAAAAGATTTTTCAGGTGAATGGACGTTTCCATAGCGATGAAAAGCTGGGAACCTACGCACAGCTGAAAAAAATTGCACCAAAGTTAAAGACGTTAAATATTGCGGCTTTCGCTGCCGAGGATTTTGCCAATCCAGATTGGGAGAAGCACAAAGATTTAGGTGACTATGTTATTTTGACTGATCCGAAAGTTAAGAAGAGCTTTTAGAGGATGCATCTATTATTATTACCCCACAGATTTTCGCAGATGTAAACCGCAGATTTAAAGATGATCATTTTATTCGAAGACTAAAATGATTTTCAGAAAACTTTTCATTCTGGCTCACGAGGCATCTAACGTTTTGCTTTTATAAGATTTAGGCAGGGAACTACCCGCCCTTCATCCATCCAACCTTTAACCCTAAATAAAAACTGCGTCCTGGAGCCACATTATAATATCTTCCACCAAAACCATTGATATCGTTACCTAAACTATAGGTTTGATCAAGTAAATTATCCGCCCCTGCGAAGACCTGAAAAGGTATATTTTTTATTTGTTTCTGATAGCCCAATTTTAAAGAAACCAACTGAAAACTATCTGCATACTGAGTATTGGCATCGTTCAGTGCAATTTTTGAGCTGTGGTTGTAGCTTACGAATGCAAACAAGCCATTACGATTCGCTAAGTCGGCCATTAAGGTATAATTATGTGGCGCTACCCCCGGCAATTGGTTACTAGAAAAATCTTGATCTAGCTGTACAAATTCATCGTATTTAAAGTTGTGATAAGCATAAGCTCCCTGAACCAAAACAGACAATGATTTTCCTTTTGGAATAAGTTGATAGGACAAATTAGCTTCTATGCCTTGTTGCTTTGATTTTCCAGCGTTAACGTAATAATTTGCACCAGCAGCATCTCTACGAGTTACAATACTGTTGCTTAACAAAGTGTGAAAGTAACTCGCATCAACAGCTAATCTTTCACTAAAAAAAATGCCTCTAATTCCGGGTTCTACATTCCAACCATTTTCTGCCGCTAAGGCTAGATTATAAGTGTTGTTATCGGCAAAAATTTCACTACTGGCAGGTGGCGAGAAGCCTTTAGATAAATTCACATAACCAGAAAAAGCTTTATTAAATCGATACAAAGCAGCAAAACGAGGCTGCACTTGCCCAGAAAATGATTTGCTGGCATTGATATTTGGTGTTTCGCTAGCTCGTAAAAAATCTAACGAAAAATGATTGATACTTGCTCCCGCAGTAAATAACCATTTTTCTAACTCCCAATTTATTTGAGCAAAACCCATTATCTGCAACAAACTCAATTCATCGTCGGTAACCTGGTTTCCTCTAGTTCCCTGCAGGTTTCTATAAGTTTTGGAAGTAAAATCCCCAGTTTGAAACTCGCCCCCGAAATTTAAGGTCAAATTCTTTAAGCCATACGTAAAAGTTGTTCTTCCACCCCAATGAGGTTCTTTTTTTAATTCGTAATTCTGTATAGCTGGATTTTTTGTTTCATTATAAAAACCATATAAACTTGTGGTATTGTTTAGCTTGGAAGAAAAAGAATAACGATGAGTTAAGCCGAGTAAAGCTGCTTGCTGATGAATACTTGCATTTGCCAAAACTGCCCCTTGGTTAGCGCCCACACTTGGTCGTGCCTGCCATGGATTTGCCTGAAATTCTGCTAAGGTTAAAGCTCCCGGAGTTTGATAATTTAAATTACTATAAATGAAATACAAATTTAGCTGGCCCGTAGCAAAGGTTTTTAACTGCGTTTGATAACTGGCCAACCTGCGTTTCATAGCCGTATGCTCACGATAACCATCTGCACTGACTTCTTCATAACCGAAAGCATGTTTGGGCAGCTGTAGTTTCAGATGATAATTTAGCGCACCAAAACTGCCAGCACTTAACTGACTGTCAAATCTTGTAGCATTGGCAACAGTTGGCGATTCCAAAAGAACCACTCCGCCTGTGCCCGCTCCGTACAAACTGCTACCAGGACCTTTAATAATTTCCATTCCTCCTACGTTAAAGAAACCAAGCATATTTAACATGCTGTTACCACCTGGCGCAGTAAAAGGAATATTGTCGTAGTAAATTTTAACATTGCGCACCCCATAGGGACTACGAACAGAACTACCCCTAATATTTAAGCGGTAACTACCGGGCGATCGTTCTTCCATTCTCACGCCCGCCGTAGCATTTACTGCCTGTAAAATATTAGCATCACCATATCGCATCAACTCATTCTGACCAATTTTATTGATTGCGGCTGGAGTAGAAAGTAAATTTTTACCGCCGTAAGCATTAATCACCACACTATCTAAAGCAACTTTGGCAAGACTATCCTTGGTTTGGGCATTTATATTTTGAGCAGAAATAAGGAGTAATACGCTAACTAAAAAGATGAAGTTTTTCATTATGGGTTAAACAAGAAAGAACTGTAATTGTGATATTAATTTTAAAAATGTTCACCTGAAAAATAGTACCATTTGTCCCCATCTTTTTTGAAAATGGACTTTTCATGGTGGACGTATTCTTTTAATTTGTTCTGATAAAAAGCCTTAAACTCTACAATATCTCCTTTTGCATATATAATTTCCAATCTAAACCAGTAGTTGGCCTTTGCCCACTGTTCAATATCAGCTTTGCTAAATAAATATCTTTTGGCAGGATGTGCAGTTTCCCAAAGATAATCGATAAGATGAAGCGCATATGCACTATATCTAGAGCGCATTAAATGCTCTGGACTTGGCGGCACAGCAATCTGCAAATGAAAAGGTTGGCAGCATTCCGTATAAGATTTTTCAGAACAACAGGTGCATCTAATTAATTCCATGATGTAAATAAAGCCTTAAAAATACATCAAAAAAAAGAAAATAGCTCTCCTAAAAGTTGTAGTTTGGATGAGCTAATTTTATTTTTGTATAGAATAGCATTGCAGAAGAAATAAATTTTAAGCCCGTGCAAAGTACTCGTCCAATACCACCAAATGAAGCAGAAAGACTGGCAACTCTTTTTGAACTCGATTTAGATTATGTGAGCCTAAACAATAGTTTCGAAGATTTAAGCTATCT
Organism: Pedobacter sp.; assembly: GCF_031119335.1. Classification (GTDB taxonomy): domain Bacteria; phylum Bacteroidota; class Bacteroidia; order Sphingobacteriales; family Sphingobacteriaceae; genus Pedobacter. The sequence continues at coordinate 78,182 of NZ_JAVHXT010000001.1, read as the reverse complement.
TGCCGCTAAAATTACTGGCACAGAGATATCCCTTATTTCTTTTATAGACTCTTACACGCAGTGGATTGTGTCACGATTTGGATTGGAAGTTTACCAAACGCCAATAGATGATACGGTTTGCCAATATACCATCATGGAAGATGATCATTTAGAAATTGAAGATCTTTCTAAAGACAAACGATTTGATGGCAAGGGAATTGCCGATGAACCGATGAATTTAAGATATTATTTAGGCATTCCCTTAAAAACAAATAGCGGTTATAACATTGGCTCACTCTGTGTATTAGACACAAATTTCCACAAACTTTCACAAGAGAAAATTGACCAACTTAAGATAGTCGCAAAGCAGGTTATCACAAGAATTAACGATACCAACGCTATTAAATCGTTAGAGAAAAAATTAGCTACTCAAAACGACACTTATAAAAAAGTTGCACACGATATACGTGGACCTATTGCAGGCATTATTGGCTTGGCAGATATGATTAGCAACGACAAAGACGAATACCCTAGTGAGGAGCTGCATAACATTGTGGGTATGATGGGTAAAAGTGGTCAATCAGTACTTGATTTGGCTGATGAGATTTTAAAGAACTCTTTAAAAGATGCTGTTTATGCACCAGAAGTTTTTACCCTTCGAATTTTCAAGGAAAAGCTTGAAAAATTATATCAACCGCAGGCTTTTAACAAACAAATAAAGTTAGAGATCCAAACGAATATTGCGTTTGATACTATTCAAATTAAAAAAGATAAGTTATTACAAATCAGCGGAAACATTATCTCTAATGCAATTAAATTTACACCTAACGACGGAAAAATCACAGCCATATTAGATTTAATTATTGAAACGGATAAGAAAACGCTAATTCTAGAAGTGCAAGATACTGGCACTGGAATAGCTGAAAATACTATTAAGGAAATTCTGGAGGGCTCTGCCTCAAGCAATGACGGCACCATTGGTGAAAAGGGATATGGTTTTGGCTTGCCTTGTGTTAAAAAACTTTTGAGAGAAATAGGTGGCGAAATTTCTATAAATTCTGTTATAGGGCAAGGAAGCCAATTTAAGATAAGGGTACCAAACGTTTAGTGCTATATTAATTCAGATGCTTTTTTAAAATGCAATAATTAAGAGGCAAGTCAAAAAAAATCTTTCTAGAAACTACAAAGCGAATTGTGGCATTACAATCATTTTTAGAGGGATAAGAACCGAAATCGGTTAATAATCTAAACGATTTAATCTTCTTATCATCAATATTAGGTTTGAAAGTATCTTCCTTAAAAGCAAGTTCTGTTTCGCCATCACCAGCAATTATCACTATCTTTTTAACTTCTTTTATATTTTTGTTCACTACAAATTCAAACACAACATTGTTGTTAGTCGTGTCTAAAGAAAGTGTATAGGCAACGTAAAGTTCATTAGATCGTAAATATTGATAATCGATCTTTTGGTCGTTATTTTGAGCCTTACAAAGTACAAATGTGCATACTAAGCACAGACTAAGAAAAATCTGCCTCATATCTTTAAAATTTACAAGTATTTTTAAATTTTGTATATCTTTTGTCCCTCATTATAAAAGATAACTCAAATGTTTTGGGTTGTATTTTATTGATCTTGTTTGATGATAATGTATGGTTTATCCCAAAAGAATAATTAGAAATATCGAACCCAAGGTAAGGAAAAAAAGAGTTCTCATTAAATTTATGCCATAAACCAAAGTTTAATTTTAGATTTGAATCATAGGTTGGTTTAAAACCAAGCACTGCACCTAAAATAGCATCCTCGTTTTTTCTTTGTTTCATGTAATGTCCACTAATATTTACATCTATCAAATCGTTAGATAAATATTGAAAGCTTAAGGTGGTAGTTTGTCGCAGCGGAACTTTACTTAAATAATGATCTTCAAAAGATTCTTGAGGACTAGCTAGGTGAAATAGAGAATATCCAGCGGAAAGGTTAAAGTTTTCAAATGCCAAAGCTAGATTTGCGCCTATATTAGCATCAAGATAATTTATTCCATTTCTGTCTGATTCTAGATAACTAGGTCTAGAAGGATCAAAAATTCCATCAACATACTGTGACGCAAAAGTTAGGGCATTTAAATCTAGTGATTTTGAGATGTACGAAATTTGGGGTGCCAAACCGAACTTCACTTTGTGGTCTGCATCAAAAAAACGATAGTACGAAAATCCAACATTAACTACATTTGCTTTTAACGCTTTATTAAAAGATTCTTCGAATAAAAGATTTGCTCCGATAGAAAATATACCATCGTAATAATATTCATCGTTTAGCTTGTATTCTCCAGATATACTTGTTGTACTGTATGGATCGCCCACATTTGCCCATTGCCTTCTTGTATTTAAAGCAAGTCTATAGTAACCATCAAAATAGCCAATAAGTGCTGGATTTAAAGTTAGCGGTGAAGCAAAATATTGAGAAAACTTGGGATCTTGCGCCGAAGTATGCAAGCACAGGAATGACAGCAAAACAAAAATCAGTTTCTTCATTACAAAATCAGCACAGTTTTACCAGAGGTCATATATGTCTCGCCCAACTCATCTAGTGCTTCTATGTACCAGGTGTAGGTTTCAAAAGGTTGTAATTCTCCTTTGTAGTAACCATTCCAACCGTCTTCGGGCTTAATGCTTTTTGATTGAAATACCAAGTTCCCCCATTTATTATAAATTTTGAAGCTAACCACCCGAGTTAAACTCACCGTAAAAGGATATAATTTATTGTTTGTATCTTTTAATGGCGTAAAAGCAGTTGGCAAAATTGCTGCAGGTTTCTTACCAATATCTACATTTACAGCATCACTAACATAACAACCAAATTTATTATACAGCACAATGTAATACGTTCCAGATTTGGCAATCTTATCGGGATTGGTCATTTTTATCGTCAGTTCTTTATCTTCAAAATAATCAACCCTTTCGTAATCTCTACTTCCAGCTATTACTTCGGGCTTAGTAATATCTACGATGTATGGCTCTAATGTCCGTTTTGGATGATTTATGACCAATTTTGCAATTGGGTGCACCACTACCTGTATTTCCTTTTCGTCCTTACATCCATATAAATTGGTGATGACAACGCGATACTTTCCCGTTTTATCTACCCTACTAGGGTTGACAACTGGTCTATTGTTAACATCAAAATAAGTGAAAGTAACCTTATCAGTACTTGTGGTGTACAGTCGTCTATCCGTAATATCCACTGTTTCTGGATAACATACCTCGTTTGGATTAATAGCATTTAACACCGGATTTTCTACTAACACATTGATACTTCCAGTTGCCTCACAACCGTTTTTATTAGTAACTTTTATGTAGTACCTACCTGTTTCTCCAACTCTACTTGCATTTTGAACTTTCGAAGTCATTGTTGCATCATTAAAAAATTCAAAACTAAAATCATTGTCACTACCGGCATAGTGAACTAAGCTTGTCAAATTTATAGTAGCACCTACACAAATTGGATTAGGATCTTTAATCTTTAATATCGGATCAGCGAAATTAGAAACTACAACCTCTCTAATAGCCGTACAATCATTTAATTTGAAAACGATATAATATTTGCCAATAGGAACTCTAGTAGGATCTGTAAGTGGCAAAGTAAGTTCTTGATTTCTAAAGAAAGAAACTTTGTAAGGCGTAGGCACTTTTTTCAACACCTTTGTAGATGTCAAATCCATAAATTCGCCACGGCATACCTGCACTTTATCGAACATCTCTACATTATCCATTATATTCGATATAAAAATCTTTATCGATTTAATGTCGTAACACCCATTAAGTGTTAGCCCTTTAATATAATAAGTTCCACTCTGCCTTACATCTTCCGGATTTGCGAGAGGCTTAGTTAAGTTAGCATCAGTAAAAAAAGTATAATTAACGTACGGTGATTTATTTTCAATGATATCCAAACTAGTTAAATCTACATTGTCGCCAGCGCAATAGTATCTCTCTGGCGGCACCACCAACTCTAACTCCTTATTAACAATTACCGTGGTAATAGTATTTTTGCAGCCAAACCCATCATAAGGTGTTAAATCAAGTATAACTTTTGTACCGGCAGGTAATACACGATTAAAACTAAAGCTCTCACCCGAGCCGTATTTTACGCTTTTATCTGCATTGAACCAATCGTACTCCTTAAAACCAGCAGGTCCAAAAAGTGTAACATTATTGGCGGTGGCGCAAATCTCCACACCTCTTATCAAGCCTTCACAACTTTCGTAAACATCTACGTACGCATAACCGAAATGCCCGCTTGGTGTACAATCGGCAGTTGTAAACTCTAAAAGGATTTCTTTGCCTTGGTAGCCACTTAGGTTTAATGTAACAGTTGTCCAATCTTTATACAATACGTTGCTTGCTATTGAAGACCTTTTGAAACCTGGCAAACTAGATGTAGCAATGTATTCAAACGATGCACAAGGAATATATTCATTTTTGGCAACATCCAACACCTTGGCTGTAAAGCGGGGTTGTTGAGAGGCAACATGATTGGGGTCTTCAAAAACGACAGCGTAATTATAGCTAATTGTAAATTCTGGCTTATTTAAGGGTACATCTATTTTATAAGTAAGTCTCTCGGCATTACTTCCCGTACCCGAATTACCCAATTTAACCGAATACCTACTTCCATTGGGTGCTAAAACAGGAAATTTGCCAAAAACATCAACTTCGGTTTTAGATGTCATGATGGTATGCCTATTAGCTATTGGAGCACTGGGGTTAACATTTATTACATTCTTAGAATTCAGTACAGTTGTAAAACCAATATATGCCTGCCAATTGGTGAAGTCTTTAAGTTCAAAACCTAAGTTAACAGGACAATCCTGAGCTTTTGAACAGAAAAAAGCAATAAAAGTGAGTAGAGTAAGCGTTAATTTCTTCATTAAATTTGGTCAATATGTAAAGCTAAAGAACTTCTTTGATACACAGTATAAAAAAGAGTTAAAAGATGGATATTAATTGATAATTATACTATTTCACAGTACGACAAATACCCTTTTTAAGAACAAAAAAAACATATTTACAACGAGAATGTTACTAGCTAACAAAATTAGAATAGAACATTATGAAAACTCAAATTAAATTTTTAGCCGTCTTATTAATGATGCCTCTCCTTTTTTTAGCCTGCAGTAAAGATGATGACCCAGCAGATAATGATCTATTTGTAGGAACCTATAATGGTACCATTAGCTATAATAGCGGTTCTACCTCTATAAGTACTGAAACTGGAAAAGTAACCGTGGTAAAAACTGGAAACAATTACGATTTCAAATTCTCTGATGGAATTCCTGATTTGAATGGTGTTGAATTTAGGAAAGATGAAAATGAAGCTATTTCTATAGGCGATGTAAATAAATATATCAAAATTACGGCTGGCAAACTTATCATTGGCTATAACGCAGACGGCACAACTTGGACTGCCGACTGTGATAGGTAAAAAGTAATCAATAAAACGAAAGGTGCAGGTATTACTTGCACCTTTATTATTTAAAAACATTTATTTATAGGAACCTTTTAGCCCTAACTCACCTCTAATATGTTTAGCTTTGTAATACAATGAAAGCTTTACACTAAAATGGGTGGCGTTCCTAAAAATCTACTCAACTTTATTTATGGAATAATTTTCGTGACCTTTTGGTCATCAGCCTCATCGGCAACCAAAATTGGGCTTAAGGTAGTTCAACCTTTAGTGCTTTCTATACCAAGGTTTATTTTAGCTACTGCCATAATGCTAGGTATATCGCATTTAATTATGCGACAAGCATTGCCGAAGGGGAAAGCAATTTGGATAAAAATAGCTACTTATGGTTTTTTAAACGTTGGACTTTATTTGGGGCTTTACGTATGGGCAATGCAGCACGTTTCAGCTGGATTAGGTTCGTTGTTTATCGCTATTAATCCAGTTCTAATCATGCTCATTAGTACATTATACTTTAGGCAGCCTTTAAGACTAGTTACGGTTTTAAGTTTTGTGCTGTGCATGAGCGGAATGTTAATTGCCGCTTATCCCTTACTTGGCGGCAGTTACGCCAGTCCAACAGGCTTACTTTTATTGTTGCTATGCAATATTTCCTATTCTGCAGGTGCTATTTATTTTTCTAAGCAAAACTGGGAAGGATTGCACATTTTAACCATTAACGGCTGGCAAACACTGTTCGGTTGCTTATTGCTACTTCCGTTTGCTGCGCTTCTTTATCAGCCCGAAGCAAATGTATTTAATCTTTCGTTTGTTGGCGCAGTGGTTTGGCTGGCTATTCCAGCTTCCATCATTGCATCTTTACTTTGGATGTCGTTACTCAAAGACAACCCAACCAAAGCTTCTGCTTGGCTATTTCTCTGCCCCATTGCAGGCTTTGTCATTGCATCGGTATTAATGAAAGAACCATTAACTTTATACACTCTAGCCGGAGTAATATTAGTGATTATAGGACTTTACACCGTTCAAAAGGCAAAACAAAACAGCACTAATTAAGCACCTAGTTTAGTTTAATCTGTTTTGGATCGTTTACTACAATTTGAAGCTTTTCCTTGTACAAAGTCACCTTTCCAATTACACAAATTCGTTTGTTTTCGAACAGTGTTACGGGTTCTTTTTCAAACTTATCCCTATCAGATTTAAATACTACAACGGTAATTACTTCCTTCGGAAATTTACCTCCCAAATTAAGCAAGCTAAGGCTTTCCATAGATCTAGCGCTATAAACAGAATCACATAAGGTAACTTCCTTACCAACATGATTAACTACCTCTTTTATAGAAACATTTGTTTGGCTTTTAGCAGCAATAAAGAAAGCTAGTAGCACAAAAGTTAATAGGATTTTTTTCATATACGAAGATACGAATTACAACTTTAAGCTATAAACAAATTTTGTTTAGAAACTATCTTTCGCGACAACGGATTACGCTAAGCAAACGGTATCTGAGCAGAAAATTTCAACATCAAGTTTGATTTCCGTTAATAAAGCCTAGTTTTACAGTGTTTATGATAGAAATCTACACAGACGGAGCAGCAAGCGGCAATCCCGGACCTGGCGGTTACGGTGTAATTTTACGTTCGGGCAAACACTATAAAGAATTAAGTGGTGGTTTTAGAATGACTACCAACAATCGCATGGAGCTTTTGGCAGTAATTGTTGCACTGAAAGCATTGAAAACCCCAGGCCAAGATGTTGTTGTATTTTCTGATAGTAAATACGTCGTAGATTCCGTAGAAAAAGGTTGGGTTTTTGGCTGGGTGCAGAAAGGTTTTAAAGACAAAAAGAATAAAGACCTGTGGCTACAATACCTACAACAACATAAACTACACAACGTAAAATTCAAATGGATTAAAGGACACAACGAACACCCAGAGAATGAACGCTGCGATCGTTTGGCAGTTGCAGCATCTCAAGATAAATCCAATTGGGTAATTGATGCACCTTTTGAAGCGGAAAGAAATAGTTCATCAAAATTGCTATAACAATAAAGCCGATATCTGAAAAAGATATCGGCTTTGTATTTTTCCGTCATTGCGAGGCACGAAACAATCTTACCACTGTAGCCAGCTAATAATTGCGCTTTAAGATTGCTTCGTGAATCGCAATGACGACTTATTATTTCACACTAACAGGCACAGAAACCTTATCCCAGCTTAAAGAAAAACCTTTGCTAGTGATATTATAAACTAATCTCTCTTGTGTTTCTGCCAACGCCTTAGTTTTTACATCAACACGTAAGGCATCTTTTGTTTCGTCGTATTTGCCAGCGCCCCATTGCTTAGGTTCTTTGTTAAAAATAGCTGTCCAAGTACCGCTTTCTTTTGGAATTAAAAAGAAACTATATTTTCCGGCAGGTAAGTTTTTGCCTTCAATTTTAATGTCTTTGTCGGTTTCGAAAGTGGTGGCTTCATTAGCACCTGCACGCCACACTTTATCGTAAGCTTCTAAACCGCCCCAAATTTTACGCCCTTTCACCGATGGACTACTGTAATTGATGGTGATATTTGCCGCACCAATCTTTCCCGTAGCCGTTTCCGCAGGGCTAGCTTTTGGTTTAGCATCTTGAGCCATTGCACCTACCGAAACGAAGAGGGCAAGCACTGTAGTTGCCATCACTTTAAATCTTGATTTCATAATTTTCATTTTTAATAATCAGTTTTTACTAAGTTACCGTTTAAAACATTAAAAAGTTTACATCAACAATAAAATTACCGACAGCAAAAAAGCGAATGTTTCCACTCGCTTCTCAAATTAAATTAACCAGAATTTTTTATGCTGATTTTATTTCAATCGCTTTCTCTTTTAGCTTTTCTACAGGAGAAAATTCTGCCATAAACTCTTCTGCCTTTCTCACCATTTTAGGAGAACCCACAAAAATCGCCACACGTTGATGTAATTCCGTTGGTTCTATATCTAAAATTCGGTTCAAACCATCAGTAGCAATACCACCAGCTTGCTCAATAATTAACGCCATTGGGTTACACTCGTACAATAAGCGTAATTTTCCTTTTGGCGAAGCTGATGTAGTAGGGTAAATATAAATACCACCTTTAATTAAACTTCTATGAATATCAGCGGCCATGGCACCAATGTATCTAGATGTATAAGGTCTGTTAGTTGCAGCATCTTCTACCTGTGCATATTTAATGTATTTCTTCACCCCCTCCGGAAAATGAACATAGTTACCTTCGTTGATAGAATAAATCACGCCATCTTCAGGTATTTTCATATTGGGATGCGATAAGCAAAACTCCCCTATCGATGGATCTAAAGTAAATCCGTTTACACCTTTTCCAGTAGTATACACCATCATGGTAGATGAACCGTAGATCACATAACCAGCAGCCACTTGCTCTGTTCCTTTTTGCAAAACATCGTCTAAAGTAGCTGGTCCTTCAGTAGATTTTCTCCTATAGATAGAAAAAATAGTGCCCACCGTAACGTTGATATCAATATTCGACGAACCATCTAACGGATCAATACAAACAATATAACGAGCATTTTTAGACACAGGCGAATCGATACGTACAAAATCATCTTCCTCTTCCGAAGCTACAATACAGCACTCGCCACCACTCGTTAACGCCGAAATAAATTGGTCGTTAGCATAAACATCTAGCTTTTTTTGTCCTTCGCCTTGTATGTTAATGGTATCTGCATCGCCTAAAATATCTACCAAACCTGCTTTGTTTACTTCGCGGTTTACAATTTTTGCGGCAATGCCAATATCTCTCAACAAGCGAGAAAGCTCTCCTTTAGCGTATGGAAAATCCGCTTGCTTTTCAATAATAAACTGGCCTAATGTTTTTATACCCGACATCATTTTACTTAGTGTACTTTTTACGTTATCTATCTCCTAATTCTATGGCCTCTAAGGTATGTATTTTTTCATCGGAAATACAAAAACGAATCAAAGTTCTTTTCTTGTGCCAGCCATGTTTTCCAGCCGCACCGGGATTAATATGCAAACATTGTATTTTTTTATCGAAAACAACTTTCAGAATATGCGAATGCCCAGAGATAAACAATTGTGGAGGCTTAGTGTAAATTTCTCTCTTTACTTGCGGCGCATATCTATCCGGATAACCACCTATATGTGTCATCCAAACATCCACTCCTTCACAACTAAATCGATTATGTTCTGGAAAAGCAGCTCTAATCGCCACATCATCTATATTCCCATAAACACCTCTAAGGGGTTTAAATGCCGCCAAAGGCTCAGCCACGTTTGGACCAAAATCGCCCACGTGCCAAATTTCATCACTATCGTCGAAGTACTTAAAAACCGCATCATCTAAATAACCATGCGTATCAGATATTAAACCTATTTTTTTCATTTGTTTCAGATGTGAGTATTGGATATTGAGAACAACTGCAAACCTAAATGTTTGTTTTATGAAAAGCAATTTCAGTGCTACTCGGCAACATCAGTTGGGCTTTACGCTATATCTCTTCATTTATCCTTCGACAAGCTCAGGATGACAATGAAGAGGATGCCGCTGCAATCCCATTTATTTAACAAAGGCGGTTTTCCAAACTAGCTAACTATCTACGTCATTGCGAGGAACGAAGCAATCTTAAAACGATTTATAAATTCATAATAGATTGCTTCGTGCCTCGCAATGAAGAATAAAAAAACCTAATACGCCAAAAAGAAATCCTTCAACAAAAGCTCATAAGCTTTAGTATATTTCTTTTCACTTTCGTAAATCATGAAATCTTCTTCTACCACTTCAATCTTTTCCCTCCCTAAGCAAACTATCCTTCTAAATTCGGGCTTGCTTACATCCGAGTGCAACTTAATTACTTTTTGCGTAAATAGCCCCAATTCTTCACCTCTACCAACCACTTCTTCTGCTTGTTTAATTGGCAATACAAACCAAAAGCAAGCATTTTCACTCAGCAATTCGCCCACTTTCTTAATCAATTCAGCAAAAAAAGTGTGGCTGGCATGCCTTGCCATTTCTTTTTTAGGTTCCGCGTTTTTATAATCGTTCACAAAAAATGGCGGATTAGTTACTATCAAATCAAATTTTTCTGGATTGTTATATTGTTCTATTGATATATTGTTGTTCGTTAACCGCTTACTGAAAACGGAATTTTCAAAGTTTCTTGCGGCAGTTGCCGATGCCTGCTCGTCTATCTCTACCGCATGAACCTGAGCTGTTGGAAATCGTTGTGCCAGCATTAGCGCAATTACTCCTGTTCCCGTACCTATATCCAATATCCTTTTCGGGTTTTCATGTTTCGTCATTGCACCCAGCAATACCCCATCGGTATTGATTTTCATGGCGCAGTTGCTTTGATCTACCTCAAATTGTTTAAAACGGAAGATGTTTTCCATAGATTTAATTTAACCGCAAAAGCACAAAGAACACAAAGTTTTTTCATAAAACAGGTCCTTAACATCCATAAATCTCCAATGGCAAACCATCTGGATCGGTAAAAAACGTAAACTGCTTACCTGTAAACTCATCAATTCTAATCGGCTCCGTTACAATCCCTTTTTCATTCAAAATCTTCGCAACTTCTGCAACATCATTAACTTCAAAAGCTAAATGCCTTAAACCTTGTGCCTCTGGCCTCGATGGTCTAACAGGCGGATTTTCAAACGAAAACAGCTCAATCTGATAAACGCCATTTACAGCCAAATCTAACTTCCACGATTTACGTTCTTCTCTATAAACTTCTGCCAAAACTTCAAAACCTAGTTTATTGACGTAAAAATCCTTCGAGGTTTCGTAATTAGAACAAATAATAGCAATATGATGAATACGTTTAAACATATCTGAATTTACGATTTTAGACTGACAAGTTACGATTGACCTGCTCAAATATCCGCTAACTTTCTAACATTACAACTTTTCAATTTTCAACATATAAATCAAGGAACAAATAAACCCAAAAACGGTTAAATTTCTCCTAAAAAAAACCTAAATTTGCGTCTTCAAAAAATAAGCATGATTCATTTCTTTTTAGGTCAATCTGACGAGGTTTTTGTTTTACAAACAAGCCAAACATTATCCCAAACTGATACAGAAAAACTAGAATGGCTCTTTGGCGGCGCAAAGCTTGCTTCAGAAAATTCTTTAACAGGTTTTTTTGTTGGTCCACGTGCGGCAATGATTACCCCTTGGAGCACTAATGCGGTAGAAATTACGCAGAACATGACTTTGGATGGCATCCTCAGAATTGAGGAATTTAAAAAAGTAGATGAAGGGTTTACGGCATTCGACCCTATGCTTTCTCAAAAATACAATGGTTTAAATCAAGAAGTTTTCACCATCAATATTGAGCCAGAAGCTATTTTAGAGATTACCGACATTGCCGCTTACAACAAGCAAGAAGGTTTGTCTTTAAGTGATGAAGAAGTTGATTACCTAAGAGGATTAGCAGACAAGCTAGGAAGACCTCTGACAGATTCAGAAGTTTTCGGTTTCTCGCAAGTAAATTCGGAGCACTGTCGTCATAAAATTTTCAACGGCACTTTTGTAATTGATGGCGAGGCAAAACCTACTTCACTTTTCAAACTAATTAAGAAAACATCAGAAACACATCCAAACGAGATTGTTTCTGCCTATAAAGATAACGTAGCTTTTGTAAAAGGCCCGAAAGTGCAGCAATTTGCACCTTCAAAACCAGACGTACCATCGTTTTACGAAACCAAAGATTTTGATTCGGTAATTTCAATTAAAGCCGAGACACATAACTTCCCAACTACAGTAGAGCCTTTTAATGGTGCTGCTACAGGTTCGGGTGGTGAAATTAGAGACCGTTTAGCTGGTGGACAAGGCTCTTTACCTTTAGCTGGAACAGCGGTTTACATGACTGCCCTTTCTCGTTTGGAAGAAGGTAGAGCATGGGAAAAAGGCGTTGAAGAACGTAAATGGTTGTATCAAACCCCAATGGATATTTTAATCAAAGCTTCTAACGGAGCTTCTGATTTTGGAAATAAATTCGGTCAGCCGTTAATTACAGGTTCTGTGTTAACTTTCGAACACGAAGAACACAACCGTAAATTAGGTTTCGACAAAGTGATTATGTTGGCTGGTGGTATTGGTTACGGAAAACTAGCACAAGCTAAAAAACAAGAACCAAAAACTGGCGATAACATTGTGGTTTTAGGTGGTGAGAACTATCGTATTGGTATGGGCGGTGCTGCTGTTTCTTCGGCAGATACTGGCGAACACGGAAAAGGCATTGAGCTAAACGCCATACAACGTTCTAACCCTGAAATGCAAAAACGTGCTGCTAACGCAGTTCGTGCTATGGTGGAAAGCGATCATAACACCATTGTTTCTATTCACGATCACGGTGCTGGCGGTCACTTAAACTGTCTTTCTGAGTTGGTAGAAGCTACTGGTGGTAAAATCAATCTAGATAAATTACCGGTTGGCGACCCTACCCTTTCTGCAAAAGAGATTATCGGTAACGAATCTCAAGAGCGTATGGGCTTAGTAATTAGCGAAGAACACACAGCTACTTTGCAGAAAATTGCTGATCGTGAGCGTTCGCCAATGTACACCGTAGGTAAAGTAACTGGCGATCATCGTTTTACTTTCGAATCGGCTACTACTGGTGCTAAACCAATGGATTTGGCTTTAAGCGATATGTTTGGCAGCTCGCCAAAAATGATTATGGACGACAAGACTGTTGATCGTAATTACGAAGCGGTAGCCTACGATCAAGGTAAAATCAATGAATATTTAGAGCAAATACTTCAATTAGAGGCAGTAGCTTGTAAAGATTGGTTAACTAACAAAGTTGATAGATGTGTGGGTGGTCGCGTGGCGAAACAACAATGCGCTGGTCCTTTGCAATTACCGCTGAACAACGTTGGTGTAATGGCTTTAGATTTTCAAGGTAAGGAAGGTATTGCTACTTCGGTTGGTCATGCACCTGTTTCGGCATTGATTGATGCTGCCGCTGGTAGTAGAATTGCCATAGCAGAATCCCTATCAAATATTGTTTGGGCTCCATTAAAAGATAATTTAAAAAGCGTTTCACTTTCGGCCAACTGGATGTGGGCTTGTAAAAACGAAGGCGAAGATGCTCGTTTATACGAAGCAGTTGAAGCTTGTTCTGCATTTGCCATCGAGTTAGGAATCAATATCCCAACAGGAAAAGATTCACTTTCGATGAAACAGAAATACAAAGATGGCGATGTGATTGCACCTGGAACGGTAATTATTTCTGCGGCTGGTAACTGTAACGACATTAGTCAAGTAATAGAGCCAGTTTTACAAAAAAATGGCGGTAACATCTATTATATTAACTTAAGCAACGATACTTATAAATTAGGTGGTTCTTCATTTGCACAAATTTTAAATAAAGTTGGCAACGAAACTCCCGATGTGAAAGATGCGGCTAAATTCAGCGCTGCTTTTAACGCTGTACAAGAATTAATTAAAGCAGATAAAATAAAAGCGGGACACGATATTGGTAGCGGTGGTTTAATCACTACGCTCTTAGAATTGTGCTTTGCAGATCAAAACTTAGGTGCAAACATCGATTTGTCTACCCTAGGCGAAGCTGATGCTTTGAAAGTATTATTTGCTGAAAACATTGCTTTGGTTTTCCAAGCTGACGAAAGCATTGAAGCTATCTTAACTGATAAAGCAGTTACTTTCCACAAAATTGGTTCGGTAAGCAATACAGCTACTTTAAACGTAGCAAATAATGGAACTGACTATTCTTTCGATATTAATCATCTACGCGATGTTTGGTATAAAACTTCTTATTTACTAGATAGCAAACAAAGTGGCGAAGTAAAAGCGAAAGAACGTTTCGATAACTATAAAAACCAACCGTTAAAATTCAATTTTCCTGCACAATTTGATGGTAAAAAGCCAGTAATCGATGCAAGTAAGCCTCGTCCGAAAGCAGCAATTTTACGTGAAAAAGGTAGTAACTCTGAGCGTGAAGTAGCTAACGCGATGTATTTGGCAGGTTTCGATGTGAAAGACGTGCACATGACGGATTTGATTTCGGGCAGAGAAACTTTAGAAGACATCCAATTTATCGGCGCCGTTGGTGGTTTCTCGAATTCGGATGTTTTAGGTTCGGCAAAAGGTTGGGCTGGTGCATTTTTATACAATGAGAAAGCTCGTGTGGCTTTAGAAAACTTCTTTAACAGAGAAGATACTTTATCAGTAGGTATTTGTAATGGCTGTCAGTTGTTTGTGGAGCTTGGCTTGATCAACAGAAACCACGAAGCAAAGCCTAAAATGTTGCACAACGATAGCCATAAGCACGAAAGTATCTTTACATCATTGACTATTCAGGAAAACAAATCGGTGATGCTATCTACTTTAGCTGGTAGCACATTAGGTGTTTGGGTTTCTCATGGAGAAGGTAAATTTCAATTCCCTTACGAAGAAACTAGCTACGACGTAGTAGCTAAATATGGTTACGAGCAATATCCTGCAAATCCAAATGGTTCTGGTTTTAATACAGCAATGCTTTGCGATGAAACAGGCAGACACTTGGTAATGATGCCTCACATAGAGCGTTCATTGTTCCAATGGCATTGGGCAAATTATCCTGCAGGTAGAAAAGATGAAGTTTCTCCTTGGATGGAAGCTTTTGTAAATGCTAGGAAATGGGTGGAGAAACACCAGAAATAATGAGAACCTAACAAATCAAGATTAAGCCAACGAATATATTTGTTGGCTTATTTTTTGTTACCTTAGCTCGGCAATAATTAAATAATTTGACCATCAAACTATTCAACTTCGAAAAAAGAGACATTAAGTCTTTTATAACCTTGTTGTCTGGCAATGTTCTGTCAAAGATCATATTAGCCCTAGGCACACTACTGTTAGCTAAAATTTATGGAGCTTCAAAGTTTGGAATTTTCAATGCTTTTTTAAGTCTTATAGCATTATATCCTGTGTTAACTTCGTTTAACTTAGAGAATTTAATTATTAAGCTCAAGGGCAGCAACGAAATTAGAAATACATTTAATTCTGCAATTTTCATTAGCCTATTTTTTTCAGTTTTACTCACGTTTATTTTATTTTATTTAAACCGCTCCAATTCTACTTTAAATAATCAAAACTTCATTTTTTTCTTACTTTGTTTTGTTGGTGGACTTTTGACAAGCTGGACCTATATTCAGTCGGCTTTACTTACTAAGTATCGCTTTTTTAAACAAATTTCTATTTCCGTATTAATTAGTTCATTTTTCAGCATTATCGCACAAATAGTGCTTTGGCTCTATCTACGAAACAACCAAATGGGCTTAATTTACGGATGGATCTTTGGACTGTCCTTCTCTTTCGCATATTCAATTTCTATAAGCAAACTCAAGTTAAAGTTTATAAACACCAACCTTTTAAAAAAGAATATTAAAGAGAACATTGGGATTTTAAAGTTTGCTTATCCTTCGGACGCTTTAAATTCCATAGCCAACAACTTGTTACCGATAATAACAATTGCATATTTTTCTACCACAGATGTCGGAACTTTCGCTCTTGCGTTAAAGCTTATTACTATACCGCTAATTTTCATATCATCTGCTGTCGCAAAAGTTTATTTTCAAAAATCAATTAGATTACAGGAGACTTCACGCACCTATCTTAAGGATCTAACACTAAATATATCAAAGCTATCCCTAGCTATCGTTAGTATCCATATTTTATTAGTGAATACTATAGGAATATATTTCCTCGATAAATTATACTCATCGGCAGACTGGTCTTACCTCAGATCTTATCTAATTTTTCTCTCACCTTGGATGATAGCAAGATCATTGGTAAATCCTATTTCTACAGTATTATTTACACTTAATAAAAACCATTTTTCGTTCCTCTTCAATATTTATTTACTTCTTATAAACTTATTAGCAGTCTATATCGGTATACACCTTAAAAGCTTTAGTCACTGTATCATATTTTTCTCTTTTGGTTCTGCTATCGGCTATCTTGTTTTATTTTTGAAGATATTTTTAACTTTACGCAACAATGAACGTCAGCAGTAATAAAGTGCTCTTAAAGAGAAAGCTAGATTTTATGCTTTTTGGATGGATAGTAAACCTTGCTTATCCCCAATATTACAGGCAAAAGTATACTTATCTGAGTTATTATTACATTTTTATCAATTATGTAATACCTCAAAAAATTTTAAGGATAAATGGAAAAGTGCCTTGGCCAGTACATTACACATCTAGAGTTGGCAATTATAAGAATATTACAAAAGGAATTTTATGTGATCCGGGTGATAACATAGGTGTTTATATACAAGCAATAAACCCTATAGTGATTGGAAATAACGTATCCATTGCTGCAGGGACATCTATTATTTCTGCCAACCATAATCATCTCTATCATTCTCTTCACGACAGCGCACCACCGATTGTTATCGGCGATAACGTATTTATCGGAGCGAATTCAGTAGTATTACCCGGTGTTAAAATAGGTGACAATGTTGTAATTGGAGCAGGATCTGTTATCCCAAAAGACATACCCTCAAATTGCATTGCAGTAGGCAATCCATGTAAACCTATCAAGCCCATGGAGGATTATAAGGAGAAATACGACATCAGCGGTTTTAACAGGAAAATATTAAAAAAAAATCTAGATTATTTTAAATAATAGCACCTTTTGTCAAAAAACGCCAGACAATTACACCATTTAAATAAATCTACAAACGAATTATAATCAGCCAATTATTAGTACATTTGAGTATATGCTGCGTATTTACTTTTCCATTTTACTAACTTTTTGTTACTTGTGCGTTTCTGCCCAAACGCCGCTTGGTAACGATTGGATTAACACTAATCAGTCTTACTACAAAATAAAAGTAAGCCAGAAAGGGCTGTATAGATTAACCTACTCAACTTTAAGCCAACAAATACCCACAATAGGTAGCATTAACCCTAAAAACTTCCAACTATTTAAAAATGGCAAGGAGGTTTCAATCTATGTACAAGGTGAAAGCGACAACTCTTTTGATAATGCAGACTATATAGAATTTTACGGGGAACCTAATGACGGAACCTTAGACAAGGAACTATACCCAGTAGCCAATACGCACCCACATAACCATTACAGCCTTTTTACCGATACTGCTGCGTATTTTCTAACTGTTAGTGGCACAATTGGCAAACGCATACAGACTTTCCAGGCTTCAAAAGCAGGTTTAATTCCAGAAAACTATGTTATTCAAGAAAGCCTGGGTGTATATCCAGAAGCTTTTTATCAAGGGAGATATATCATTGCCCACATGAGTTTATCCGATTATCAAGAAGGTGAAGGTTTTATGGGGGCTACGTATGGCTTAGGAGCACAGCAAACCAGAGTCTTGTCTACACCTAATTTATATAGTGGAAGTGGTTCGCCTACAATAAAATTTGAGACATATGTTGCCGGAAGGTCAGATGCCCAGTCTACAAACCCCCAAGGCAATAATCATCATCTACGTGTAAGTATAGGAAATGGCACTAGCATTTTTATAAAAAAAGACACCCTATTTAGAGCTTATGCTGTTGCAAGAACAAGCTTTTTAATTGCAGCAAATGAGTTAGGGCAAAATACACAAATAATATACGAATCGGTTAATGATTTAGGTGCGCAGACTGATTATCAAGCTGTAGCCTACGCAAAAATCACTTACCCCCGTACACTAGATCTACAAGGCACTGCAAATCTTAACTTTTCGTTAAGTGGCAGTATTCTAAATAGATTTCTAAGTTTTGCCAACAACAACAAAATCGAACCTTTAATATGGGATATTACCTCCAATCAAAGGATTGTAGCAGAAATGAACGGAACCAATGCGGAGTTTGTTGTGTCTGCAGCAAATATTGACAACCGTAACTTCTTTTTATGTGACGGAGCTGCTTTCATTTCCCCATCTATATCGAAAGTAGAAATGGTGAATTTTGCACTAAATACTTTCGATAAAAACTTTATCATCATTACCAATAAAAAGCTTTTATCTAGCGCTCAGAATTATGCCTCATATAGAAATCAAGGCAGCTATAAATCATTTTTAATTACCACAGAGCAATTATACGATCAGTTTTTCTATGGCATACACCATCCATTGGCGGTAAGAAATTTTGCTAAATACTTACTACAAAATGCTAGCACAAAGCCCGAATATCTTTTATTGCTTGGTAAAGGGCTCGAAAACCAATTAATTAGAGGTGTTGGAGGAATTAATGATGATTTAGTCCCTACGTATGGCTCTCCACCATCTGATGATTTGTTGACCGCAAGAATTAATACTACAAGCTTAGCTCCAGCAATAGCTACGGGGCGTATTGGCGCTAAAACTAATGAAGAAGTTGAGATTTATTTAGAGAAATTAAAACGTTACGAACTTTATGAAAATGCAATTTGGCGGAAGAAGTTCATTCATATAACTGGGGGCAGTAATCTTTCAGAAAATTTATCGTGGGCTGCCTATCAAGCAAACATGTTTAATATGGCCAAAAACGATCCTTTTGGTGCAGATACTGTAAATTTTCATAAGAATGTAACCTTACCTATTAGTGCTGGTAGAAAACAACAAATTATTTCAGAAATAAATAAAGGTGCATCATTATTATCTTTTTTAGGCCATGGCTCGCATCAACATACAGAAATTGATTTCGGAATACCAGAGGAATTAGCTAATACCGATAGGCTTTTAACCTATTTAGTTAACGGGTGCACCACTGGAAATACGTTTATAACCGCACCTTCCTTGGGGGAAAAACATATCTTTTATCCTCAAAAGGGAGCTATAGGTTGGATTGGAACATCTAGCGAAGGAGTTGCAAGTTACTTATTTAACTTTAGTAGCATTTTTTACCAAAAAGTGTTTAATTCCAATTACGGAGTATCTATTGCATCGGCATTAAAATTGACTAAAGAACAATACCAAAATCCGAACGACCTCATTAATGTGATGCATACTACACAATATACATTTCAAGGAGACCCAGCACTAAAGTTTTATACGCCAGAAAAGCCAGATTTTGAAATAACACCCAATGACCTATATATTTCACCTTCCGATGTTACAGCTGTAAGCACTTCTTTTTCTGTAGGAGTTATTGTTAAAAACGTAGCCAAAGCAGTAAATGCACCTCTAAAAGGTTCGCTGCAACGCACTCTTCCAAATAACTCTATTATTTCTTATCCAACACAAATATTTTCTAAGCCAGTTTACCACACAGACACATTATTTTTTGAAATAACGAACAATGATGCTTCTTCTGCAGGAATAAATAAGTTTACTGTGACATTAGACCCTAACGGCGAACATGATGAAATATCAAAAACGAACAACGTAGCAACGTTTGAATATAACATGTTAGCAAATGGAGTTAATCTAGTTTATCCAAAAAGATACGCATTAGTAGGCGACAAAAATGTTGAACTATTGGTTCAGTCTAGTAATTTACTAATTGGGAATGCAAATTACATCTTCGAAATTGATACGGTTAGCACTTTTGATAGCAGTTGGAAGAAAAATTCGGGAATAATCTCCGCTGGATTTATGCCAAAGTGGAATCCAGGACTACTCGATAAAAACAACCTTACCTATTATTGGCGTGCAAAGCTAGATTTACCTGTAGAAAAAGGTGGAAATTGGCAGTCAGGTAATTTCACGTACGTAAACAACAACGAGATAGGCTGGAATCAATCCCACATTGATCAGCTAAAAAATGGCGATTTAATTAATATTGAATATAATAGCAGCAATAAAAAGTTTGAATTTACAAAGAGTGGTTTCTATACTGTTATTCAAACCAGAGGCGATGATGCGCCAACTGGTGATGAAAGGACATTCCGCTCTAATCCTGGCGGAAGATTAGGTTATCACAGTTGGGAATTCGAAGGAATTAGCATTTTTGCTCTCAAACCTTCGATATTCGATCCCTTTAGCTACCCATCAGATTATAACGTGGTAAATCAAGAGGCTGATGGCAGTCCACCGTATCTCTCAGGACATTATATTTTTAATACAAACGACCCGATACACTTAGATAGCCTAGTTGCTTTTATCAATCAAATACCAACTGGTTACCACGTTATTGGATTTAACGGTAGAAATGCAAATTTTTCTGCATTACCTGAAACCGTTAAAAGTGCTTTTATAAAAATTGGAGTAAGTAAAATAGGTAGTATTGGCTTAGGTGAACCCTACATGTTCTGGGGCACAAAAGATGCTACTGCTGGCACTGCCATTGAGAAAACTGCAGACTATGATAGTCCTGCTCCTGCCAGAAATCAACAAATTCGGTTTGACAATACTTACCCTTTCCCATTTGACCGAGGAAGTTATACGTCGAAACCAGCCGGCCCAGCGTCCAAATGGATAAATGCAAGTTACGAGATGAATAAAGAAACTTCTGACCAGGTAACATTTGACTTACTAGGGCACACGAAAAATGGCGCTGTCCAAGTATTACAAACAAATTTACCATCAAACAATGTTGATTTATCAAGTTTCGATGCAAAACAATATCCAAAAATGTCAATTCGGATAAATATTGTTGATGCCATAAGCCGAACAATGCCACAAATTAATAAACTAAGGTTTACCTACGAAGACATACCCGAGGCATCGATAAATCCAGACATAAAGAACACTTTCCATGCAAGAGATATGCAAGAAGGCGATACTATAAAATGGAATATTGGATATCAAAATTTATCTAAATATCCTTCAGACTCTGTGCATGTTTATTATACCTTAACCAAGCCAGATAGAAGTACCATAAAATTAAAAGCAGGAAAAATAGAAGAATTATCAGCCAGAGCTAATACAACTTTTGAAATTAAAATACCGTCTTTAGGATTAGTAGGAAACAATCTACTTAAATTAGACTTCACTCCTATCAATGACAATGACAGTTACGCTTTCAATAATTATATACAGCAAAGCTTTAACGTTACAAGAGACAATAAAGAACCTATTGTAGATGTAGCCTTTGATGGTAAACACATTATGAATGGCGAGATAGTTTCTCCCCAACCTAACATCGTGGTAAATCTAAGTGATGAAAATTCTTTTATACTGCTTAAAGATACTACAGTGATGAATATTCTATTAAAGTCGGAAACTGGAAGCTTTAAGAGAATTGCTTACACCTCTGGAATGTTAGATTTTACACCTGCAAATTCTGCAAATAACAATAAAGCATCTGTAGCGTACAAGCCAGCCAAATTAGCAGACGGTGTATATACATTGATGGTAGAAGCTAAAGATGCTAGTGGAAATATTAATAGTGTAAACAACTATACTGTAGACTTCGAAGTGATTAATGAATCTGCTATTACTCACTTCTACCCATACCCTAACCCTTTCACAACAGCAATGAAATTTGTATTTACGCTAACAGGAGACAAAATTCCTGATAAGATGAAAGTACAAATTATGACAGTCACAGGAAAGATAGTGAGAGAAGTATTTAAGGAAGAACTGGGAAATATTCGCATTGGAAATAACATCTCTGATTTTACTTGGGACGGAACGGATATGTATGGAGATAGATTAGCAAATGGCGTATATTTTTATAAGGTAATTGTAGAAAACAACGATAAATCGGAAATCAAACATAGAAGAACAGCTACGGATAATTACTTCAAGCAAAATACCGGAAAAATTTATTTGATGAAATAATGTGTGGGATTACAGGATTTATTGATTATCAAAAATCAATTAGTGAGGATGATTTAGTTAATGCATCGGCAGCAATTCGCCACCGTGGAGGAGACGGATTTGGACACATTTACGAAACGCAAGAAAAATACAACGTCGGTTTAGCGAATGAGAGATTGGCAACCATAGACCCTTCAAACAACAGTCGTCAGCCATTTACCACTTCATGCGGAAACTACACCATCACATTTAATGGCACTATATACAATTACCTTGAATTAAGAGCAACGCTCATTAAATATGGTATAACATTCAATACGCTATCTGACACCGAAGTACTTGTAGAATGTTATAAAAAATGGGGACATCAGCTTTTTGAAAAAATAGACGGTGCTTTTGCTTTTGCGATTTTAGATAGAAAACTGCAACAGCTCTTTTTAGCTAGAGATACCATGGGCGTTAAACCCTTGTATTTTTACCGGGATGAATTTTTTTTTGCTTTCTCTTCAGAATTAAGGGGCATGCTTCAATTCCCCATAGAGAAGAAAACCAATACAATTGCGTTAGAAAAGTACTTAAGGCGCGGCTATTTTTTTGGAGATGAGACCATCTTTGAAAAGATACAAAAATTCCAAAAACAGCACTATCTAGTAATTGATTTAAATAGTGGAAACTTTTTAGAACAAAAATTTGATAACTCAACATCATCATTAGAAATACCTGATAATGAAGATGGAATAATTGCAAAAGTACAAGAGTTACTTACCGAATCTATTTTGGGTAGAAATGTAGCTGATGTGAATGTTGGCGTAATGTTAAGTGGTGGATATCATAGTGCTGCTGTAGCTGCAATCCTACAAAAAAATCAGGCAAAAAAATTAAGAACGTTTACACTAGGCTTTGAGGAGAAAAGATTAAGCGAGGCTCCCTACGCTAATGACATAGCAAAACACCTAAACACAAACCATAGCGAATATTATATAACTAGTGCTGATGCTGTTGCTTCATTAGAACATATGCCCCAAATTTTTGATGAACCTATGGGTGATATTGGTGCAATTCCGTTAGCTTTCTTAATAAGCCAAATCGCTAAAGAAGATGTTAAGGTTTTACTTGGAACTGAAGGTGGCAACGAATTATTTGCTAGCTACTCTAATTACAAAAAGGCAATGTGGCTTTTTCAAAGGACTACAAAAACACCTACCATTTTAAAGAATTTTTCACTTGTATTTTCTAAAAAAAAGAAAACCAGCCTAAAAGAAGTATTATTTTCAAGCAATCTGCTCCATACTTACGAATCAGCCTGTTCATTCTATCCACATGAAGACATAGCTAACTTGGTTAATAAGGAGATAACAACGTTTGCACTGAACTCTAATCGCAATGACATCAAGTCGCTAATAAATTTCGATTTGCAGAATTACTTACCTAATAGTCTTTTGCTTAAATCTGATAGGACATCAATGTATCATGGAATAGATAGTCGTGATGCTTTGCTAAAAACAGATCTTGTAGAACTATTAAGCAAATTAGATGAAAAATGGTTTTCCAAAGAGGGAAGCTTAAAATATTTTTTGAAAGCCATAACCCATAAATACATTCCTAAAAACTTAATGGACAAACACCAAAGGGGCTTTAGAATTCCGTTTGTACAATGGATGAACACTATCTATAAACCATATATTGAAGAATATTTATCTCCAGAGCAATTAGATAAACATCGTTTTTTTAACATCGTAGAAGTGTTTAAAATTAAGACAAGATTTTATGTAAACGCAAATAGTTATGATGCAAAAAAACTTTGGCTTTTAATACAATTTCAAATGTGGTATAACAAATACCTGTAACTAAATCATCTTTTTAACAACTCTCTTTAATTTGGATAGAAAGGCGCTTATATAATTCTTTGTTGCCGAGTAGTCTACTTGATAATACACTTTTAAATTAGCAGTGAACTTACTTTTAAACTTAGCAATACTATAAACATTCGCACCCAAAAGATCTACATTTTCGTAACCATTTTTTTTAAAGTAGGAAAACATAGCATCGTATAAATATGCATGCATCGAATGATTACCCGATACCTTTCTTTCTATTTTACAAACAAAAGCTATATATGCTACTTTAGACATATCATCTAGAAGCACTATACTTGAAGCGAAGAGTTGATCATCAATATAACAGCCAAACAATTGCACAGAATTATATCCTTTAAGATTTCTAAATGAGGTGATTACGTTTACCATCTCAGAGCTGGAAAAAAAACCATTATCTCGAAGAAATCCAAAGTTTTTAGTTAAAATATCATCAGAAATAGGAAGTAGATCTACTTTTGCGCCTAAAGATTGAAACTCCTTTACGCTTCTATTTATATCAGCACTATAACCACCTTCAGAATTAGATAGATATTTTAGATATGTATATCTGTTTTTTGTGCTAAATCCACACCAACTAAATGGTCTTACATCTACTATGTTAGTATTTAAATTAAGAGAAATATGCGTAAAAGAAGTTGTTAGCGAATTTAAGAAATCTGTTACATAGGTGCAATATTGGGTATCTTTTAGTTTAGCAACCCAAAATGTAGAATAAATAAAATATAAGGGATCGATGATCTTTTTACCTTTTGAATACGCTATCAGGCTAATAACGACTTTGCCTCTAACCACATATACAATATAATTAGTTTCAAGTAAAAAACTTTTGGCTATAGCATCTACAAACTCTAATTTTTCATTAAAAAAAAGTTGTCTATCTTTTAGTATAGTAGACATCCAAACCTCCGCACTCAAATAATTAATCATCAGATTATAAAAATATACATTCTTTTAGTTAACAAGGAAGTCTTTTTCAATTATTGAATTCTGTAATAAATTACGCTCTCAGTATAACTTTCTACTGATATAGTATGATCCCGTCATTTTTCGAAAAATACGTGATGCTAAATATTTTTTAAGTATCTCTTTTACGCTTAAGTCATTTTGCTCAAAAGGAATACGCTGGTAAACGTTATTATAACGATCTTTTCTGCTGCCTGATGTTCCAAAAACAAGATCACACTCTTTCTCCAAGACACGGTTGTAAAAATTTTGCGTAACTCCATCATCTGTAAATGGAAATGCGAATGCACGATTATTAGCTCCGAAATTTTCGCACATAAAAGTGACTGAATCTTTAGTTTGTTTAACTTGCTCGTCTATTGTTAACTCACGAAAATGTGGATGGTCTACACTATGTGCACCAACATCAAAGCCCGATTTAATTAACGATTTAATTTGGTTGGTTGACATGTACGGAGAATTTCGCTTCAGATAATCATCAAACGACAGATTTAATTTTGAAGCAACATCATCAATTAACGGAGTGTCTTTATATTTAAGTGACTTTAAAAAATGGATATAGTTTTCGATTTTCACACGGGTGTTCAACATCGTAAATTTATTCTCGTTACTTTTAATCGTATCTATGATTAAACTTACTTTAAATCTGTAGAACAGATCATTATTATCGACAAAAGCACTATTAATAAAAAACACTGCTGGCACCGCTTTTTTTAATAAAATCGGAGCAATTACGTCGAAACACTGACTTAATCCGTCATCAAAAGTTAAAAGCATTAACGGCTTACTAGTATAACAATTAGCTCCTCTCCTAAGCTCAGATAAGTCTATTGGCTGATAGTGTCTAAGCAAAAAATCTAAATCGGCTGAAAACTTATCAATATTTTTAAAGCGGTACAAATGTTTAACATGACGCACTTCGTTATCCGAGATACAATGATAAAGAGGCACTATCAACTTTTCAGGATCGTAGCTCGACAAAGTATCAAATGGTAAAAACTTAGTTAATGATGTTAAAATTTGCTTTTTCAAACCCATCCCTCAAACGTTAGCGCAAGGTAAAAATTAAAAAACAAAAAAATCTAAATTTCACTGTGATAAAAAAGCGATGAAATTTCTTCCACCGCTCTCATTACAAACTTACAAATCAATATTACTTAAAAACTAATTCTGCATTACATAACTGATAGGCATGTTATATCTAACCCTTACTGGCAGGTTGTTTTGCATTCCAGCTTTCCAACGCGGCGATTTTTTAATTACACGCATTGCTTCTTCATCGCAACCGTAACCAATGCCCCTAGTTACTTTCACATCGGTAATAGTACCATCTTTCTCTACCACAAAACTAACAAATACTTTACCTCCTATCCCCTCATCTTGCGCTCTAGCTGGATATCTCAAATTTCTCTGAATATATTTTGCCCAAGCATCCATTCCTCCCGGAAACTCTGGGCTATGCTCAGCAATGCTAAGTATTTCTTCGCCATTACCTTTTGTTCCAGTTCCCGTACCTAATCCAGATCCACCGCCTGTTTCAGAATCTAAATCTGCATTCCCCCCTTTGCTTAAAACACCAGCTTCAGTGGTACTTGCAATAACAGCATCTTTCAATTCATCAGATGTTGGCGGTTGCGTTTTCACCAAATCATCGCTAACCACTTTAATATTATCCGTCATCCCCACGGTTTTTGCCTTTGGAGCAACGGTTTTCGGCGCAACCTGTTCCTGCGGTGTCGCTTCTGCTGGCTTAGGTTCTTCTACCTTTGGTTTAAGCTCATGAATGCTATTATCAATG
This sequence comes from Pedobacter sp., assembly GCF_031119335.1. Lineage (GTDB taxonomy): Bacteria > Bacteroidota > Bacteroidia > Sphingobacteriales > Sphingobacteriaceae > Pedobacter. Next base: position 51,447 of record NZ_JAVHXT010000001.1, on the reverse strand, counting down.
GTTACGATACGCTCAGTTGGTTTCTCCACAACAACCTCATTACCCTTCAATGCAGAAACAATAGACGGGCCAACAAACACACCTATAAATAGAGGTGCAGTAATAAACAATGCCTTCAACAAAGTATCAGCAGATTTTTTTCTAAGCTGGTACGCACCATAGTTCTGGTTCCTGTTGGCAAATACGAGAGCGAGCCACTCGCGGTCGTATAAATTTGATGAATTATTAAACATAGCTATTAGGTTTTTTTAGCTATGATGCAAGCTTGCATAAAAATCCATAAAAATATTTTCAAGTGAACAAATCACACAAAAACAACAAAAAACAAGTGGAATTTTCAAAAAATAGCAGCAAAAAATATTTTATATCAAATTTTTAATAAAATTTTAATAAAAAATCATAAAAAATCATATTTTTGAATAAAAATTAATCAAATAAATGAAAAGCTTAAGAACCATAGCACTAAAAGAAGCACAAAACAGAGAAATTCCTGAAATATCAGCACCATCTACTAAACTTTCTGACTTCTACGGCTCAAACGTTTTCGATAAAAAGAAAATGAAAGAATATCTTTCTAAAGATGTTTTCGAAAAACTAATTTCTTCTATCAACCAAGGCGAATTGATTAACCAAGATGATGCAAATCAAATTGCAGCAGCCATGAAAGCTTGGGCAATGAGCAAAGGTGTTACTCACTACACCCACTGGTTTCAACCATTAACCGGCTCTACTGCAGAGAAGCATGATTCTTTCTTTGAACCAAGCGGCGATGGTGCTATCGAGAAATTTGCTGGTAGTGCTTTGGTACAACAAGAGCCAGATGCTTCAAGCTTCCCTAATGGCGGTATCCGTAACACTTTCGAAGCTCGTGGTTATACGGCTTGGGATCCTTCTTCTCCAGCTTTCATTATGGAAAACTCTGCTGGTAAAACACTTTGTATTCCAACTGTATTTGTGGCCTACACAGGCGAAGCTTTAGATTATAAAGCACCTCTATTGAAAGCACTTTCTGCTATCGACAAAGCAGCAGTAGATGTTTGCCAATATTTCGACAAAAGTGTATCTAAAGTAAATGCTTCTTTAGGTATAGAGCAAGAATATTTCTTAGTAGACTTAGCTTTATTTAACGCTCGTCCAGATTTAGTATTAACTGGCCGTGCTTTATTTGGCCACATGTCTGCAAAAGGACAACAACTAGAAGACCACTACTTTGGTTCAATTCCAGAGCGTGTATTTGCCTACATGGTAGATTTCGAAAACGAAGCCATTAAATTAGGTATTCCTTTAAAAACCCGTCACAACGAGGTAGCTCCTTCACAATTTGAGTGTGCTCCTATTTACGAAGAAATCAACTTAGCCATAGACCATAACCAATTGTTGATGGACGTAATGGAGAAAGTTGCTCGTCGTCACAACTTTAAGGTATTATTGCACGAGAAACCATATGCAGGCATCAACGGTTCGGGCAAACACAACAACTGGTCGTTGATTACCGATACTGGTAAAAACTTATTGGCGCCAGGCAAAACGCCTAAAAACAACCTAATGTTCTTAACTTTCTTCGTTAACACGATTAAAGCGGTACACGAACATGCAGATCTATTAAGAGCAAGTATTGCATCAGTAAGCAACGATCACCGTTTAGGTGCCAACGAAGCTCCACCAGCAATCATTTCTATCTTCTTAGGCCAACAATTAGATGAGATTTTAGACGAAATTGAGCATTCACGCTTAAGCAAAAAATTAAAGGAAGATAACTCATTATGGTTAGGTATTCCTAAAATCCCTCAGATCTTGTTGGATAACACAGACCGTAACCGTACTTCTCCATTCGCTTTTACGGGTAATAAGTTCGAGTTAAGAGCAGTAGGTTCTACAGCTAATTCTTCTGCACCAATGACAGTTTTAAACGCTATCGTAGCAGATCAACTAGTTAAGTTTAAATTAGACGTAGATAAATTGATCAAAAAAGGCGACAAAAAAGACGTTGCTTTAATGACGGTTCTAAAACGTTACATCAAAGAATCTAAAGCTATCCGTTTTGAAGGAAATGGTTATAGCGATGAGTGGGCGGAAGAGGCAGAAAAACGTGGTTTATCAAACATCAAAACTACACCTAAAGCTCTTGACGCTTACGTTAGCGAAAAAACTACAGAACTTTTCACTAAAACTAACGTATTCAGTAAACGCGAATTACATGCCCGTCACGAAATTTTGCTGGAGAATTTCTACAAAAAACTTCAAATCGAGGCTCGCGTATTTGGCGATGTAACTAACAGCCAAATCATTCCTGCGGTTATTGCTTACCAAAATTCATTGATCGAGAACGCTAAAGGCTTAAAAGAACTTGGCTTAAGCAAAGAGGCTATCGCTACGCCATTGGCAATTATAGACAAAATCTCTAGCCACTTATCTATTGTTAAAAACAGCGTAGATACCATGCTAGAAGACCGTAAACAAGTAAATAAAATCGAAGATACTCGAGAAAAAGCAATTGCTTACGACGAAAAAGTGAAAGCTCACTTCGATACTATCCGTTATAATGTCGACAAATTAGAGCAAATTGTTGATGATAGCGTATGGCCATTGCCTAAATTCAGAGAATTGTTATTCTTAAAATAAGCAGCAAATTTTCTTTTTATATAAGGTGCAGCAGTTATGTTGCACCTTTTTTATACATCACCCATTTGGCTTTCTAAAACTCTTATTTGATCTAACAGAGGCTGAAATAAAAGGCTAAGCTTTCCTTGGAGGTAAAATCAATTAAAAAACCACTAAAATAAGCATAACGCAATATTAAAGGCTTGTGTAAGCGGCAATAACGAAGTATTTTACTACTTTTGCAAAAAATTCAATTAATGAGTATAGGATTATCAGAACAGGAAATATTGCGTCGCGATTCGTTAAAACAGCTTCGCGAACTGGGTATTAACCCATATCCTGCAGAGGCGTACGAAATCAATGCTAATGCAGCAGACATTTTAGCTAACTACGAAAAAGATAAAACAGCATACAAGACAATTAGCATTGCGGGAAGAATTATGGGCCGCAACATTATGGGTGCAGCTTCTTTCGCTGAACTTCAGGACGCTACTGGTCGTATCCAAATTTATTTGAAGCGTGATGAGCTTTGCCCTGGCGATGATAAGACCTTATACAATACAGTATTTAAGAAATTATTAGATATCGGCGATTTTGTTGGTGTGGAGGGTTATGTTTTCACCACTCAAACTGGTGAAGTTTCGGTACACGTGAATAAATTAACGGTACTTTCTAAATCTTTACGTCCGTTGCCAATTGTGAAACGCGATGATGAAGGAAACGTATTTGATGGCTTTACCAATCCTGAATTGCGTTACAGAATGCGTTACGTAGATTTAACGGTAAACCCTGATTACAAACAGATTTTCATTAATCGTTCTAAGGTGATTAACACCATGCGTAATTACTTCGACAGCCAAGGTTGGATGGAAGTAGAAACGCCGATTTTACAAGCAGTGCATGGTGGTGCGGCGGCTCGTCCGTTTGCAACACACCACAACACTTTAGATATGCCTTTATTTTTGCGTATTGCGAATGAGCTTTACCTAAAGAGGCTAATCGTTGCAGGTTTTGATGGCGTTTACGAGTTCGGTAAAATGTTCCGTAACGAAGGGATGGACAGAACGCACAATCCTGAGTTTACATCGATGGAAATCTATGTAGCTTACAAAGACTACGTTTGGATGATGGGCATGGTGGAAGAGTGTTTGGAGAAAATTGCAGTGGCTATCCATGGTTCGCCTGTGGTGAAAGTTGGTGCACATGAAATTGATTTTGCTGGTCCGTACGAGAAATTAACAATGTACGAATCAATTCAAAAATATACGGGCATCGATGTTTCTGAAATGAGCGAAGAGCACCTGGCTCAAACTTGTAAAGATTTAGGTATTGAGATTGATGACAGCATGGGACGTGGTAAATTAGTGGATGAACTTTTCAGTGAAAAAGTGGAAGCTAATTTAATACAGCCTACGTACATTACCGACTACCCTATCGAAATGACACCTCTAGCTAAGAAACACCGCAGCAAAGAAGGTTTAGTAGAGCGTTTTGAGCTATTTGTAATGGGTAAAGAAATTGGCAATGCTTATTCTGAATTGAATGACCCGATTGACCAAAAAGAGCGTTTCGAAGAGCAATTGAAATTAGCTGCCAGAGGCGATGATGAAGCGATGGCAATGGATGATGATTTTGTTCGTGCTTTAGAATATGGTATGCCTCCTACTTCTGGTTTAGGTATCGGCATTGATAGATTGGTAATGCTAATGACTGACCAATCGACTATCCAAGAAGTGTTGTTCTTCCCTCAAATGCGCCCTGAGAAAAAGAAAATTGAGCTTTCTGCTGAAGAAGCTGAATTATATGCTTTGGTAAAAGAAGGTGAACAACAATTGTTGAGCGATATTAAAGCTCAGCTAGCAGACTGGAGCAATAAAAAGTGGGATACTACTTTGAAAGGCTTAACTGGCAAGAACATCCTTAAGGTAAATAAAACCGATGATGGTTTGTTTTTAGAGCATAAATAAGTTAATTGCGTCACAGCCATTGATTATAAAACATAAAGATTGCTTCGTACCAACTATTTACGCAAAAGCAAAAAATCATGACTGAAATTAAATGGGGAATTATTGGCTGTGGCGACGTTACCGAAGTTAAAAGCGGACCTGCATTTAACAAAGTAGCTAACTCGCAATTGGTAGCAGTAATGCGCAGAGATGCTGCAAAAGCAGAAGACTATGCAAAAAGACACGGTGTGCCAAAATGGTACAGCAATGCATCCGATTTAATTAACGACCCTGAGATAAATGCGATTTACATAGCAACTCCGCCCCTACAGCACGAAGAATATACCCTAGCGGCATTAGCTGCTGGCAAACCTGTGTATGTAGAAAAACCAATGGCGCTAAATAGTACTGCCGCACAACGAATGGCTGATGCTTCGCTCAAATATGGCGTTAAACTGGTAGTTGCGCATTATCGCAGAACACAACCATTATTTCTTAAAATCAAATCATTATTAGCAGAAAAAGCCGTTGGCGATGTAAGGTTTGTAGACTTGAAAATGCTTCAGCCCGTGGCTAGTGATATTATTGCCAATTCGGAAGAGAACTGGAGAATTAACCCGGCCATTTCTGGTGGTGGTTTATTTCACGATTTAGCGCCACACCAACTAGATTTAATGCTGTACTATTTTGGCGAAGCAGTGAATTTCCACGGATTAGCCAGCAAAAAAGATGTAACCGCACCCGTAGCTGATTTAGTAACTGGACATATCGAGTTTGAAAACAATGTAGTTTTTAATGGTTTGTGGTGCTTTTCTGCGCCTCAAAATGAACAAACTGATAGCTGTGAAATTATTGGCTCAAAAGGGAAAATCGCCTTTTCTGTTTTTGGTCAGTACATCAAAATCAGTATAGATGGCAAAGAAGAACTGCTAAACTTCGAGCCATTACAGCACGTAGAACAACCCATGATTGAACAGGTGGTAGCGTATTTTAGAGGTGAAGGTGAAAATCCTTGTTCTGCAGAAGAAGCTTTGAAGACCATGAAAATAATGGATGCTTTTACAAATACCGCTGATTAGAGCTTTGCCATGTTTGTGCGCCAGACGATATCAAGAAATCAAGTAATGCACATAATTAAATATCTAACTGACCCTGAAATAAATTTACTTCGTAGCTACTTCGTGGTCAGGGTGACGCATATTTTCGCTCCGTCATGCTGAATTTATTTCAGCATCAGTTTTAATAGATGTTCTAACTTTACATAAAAGATACAATTGCGTATATCCATTCTAACCCGAAATCTAAATATCGCTTTATTGCGGCTAAAATCAAAAAACTAATCCTTTTGTATTTTCGTTAAATTGATATATTTATAAAATGAAATACAGATTAATCATTTGCCTACTATCTTTCTTGTATCTATCTACGGCTAAAGCTCAGGGCGAATATCAAAATAAAATTTACAAGGATTACATTAAAACGGTTGAGTGCTACAATACCAGCAAAGAGCAATCAATTCCATTAATTAACCTAAAAACTACCGAAACTATCACCTTTGGTTTCGATGATTTACGTGGCGGTCAGAAAAATTACAGCTACACCGTAGAGCATTGCACTTGGGATTGGAAATCATCGAGAATTAACATTTTAGATTACTTAGAAGGTGTACAACAAGATATCCTTTTCAATTATCGTTATTCGTTTAACACTTTGGTAAAGTTTACGCACTACCAAATGACATTCCCCAACGACCAAATGAAGGTGAAGATCGGCGGCAACTATATTCTTAAAATCTTCGAAGACAATGACCCTAACAAAATCGTGATTACCCAGCGTTTTTTTGTAGTAAACAATACCATCAATATTGGCGCAGAGGTGGTTCCGGCTACAGATGTTACAGATAGAAACTCGAAACAGAAGATTAACTTCAGCTTGTTTCATCAAACACCAATCAACAATCCATTTTTGGAGGTAAAAGCTGTGGTAATGCAGAATTATATCCCTCAAACCGCCATTACCAATACCAAACCATCTTTTGTAAAACCTGGAACTTTGGTTTACAATGATATCAATACCAATCATTTTTATGGTGGAAATGAGTTTAGAAAATTCGATACACGTAGCTTTAGATACAAGGCAGAACACGTGGCTGATATTTATCGCGACAGCACACAAAATGTGATTTTATCTATCGATTTGCCTAACGCAAGTAGTAGATATAGCAATCAGTTTGATGAAAACGGAAATTTCTTTATCAGAAACACTGATGGTAGAGATAATGTGACTGATAGTGATTACGCTTATACGTTGTTCACTTTAGCCGCACAACCGCCTACCCTTAAAGGTAATGTTTATGTTGTTGGGAGATTTAATAACTATGCCTTAACCGAAGAAAACAAACTCACTTTCGAGTCTTCAAGACGCAGGTTTTATGGCAACATCAAACTAAAACAAGGTTTGTACGATTTCAAATATGTTTGGGTTGATGAAAACGGAAAGTTCAACGACACGGTTTTTGAAGGCTCTTTCTTTGAGACAGAAAACAGCTATCAGGTTTTTGCGTATTACCGTAGACCAGGCTCAAGATATGATGATTTGGTAGGTTTTACAAATATCAATAGCGTAAAGAGATAAGAATAATGAGCGAAAACATTGACCATTTAAAGTTTCCAATTGGCAGGTTTAATGCTCCTGAAGAGATTACTTTAGTGCATACTAAAGGTTGGATTGAAGTAATTGAAAGCTTTCCGGAAAGGCTGAATACTGCTACTGCAGAACTGAGCGAAGAAGAATTAGAAAAACAGTACAGACCAAACGGTTGGACGATAAAGCAAGTGGTGCATCACTGTGCAGACAGTCACATGAACAGTTTTGTAAGATTTAAACTTGCACTAACAGAAGATACGCCGACTATCAAGCCTTACCATGAAAATTTGTGGGCACAACTCTCAGATTACAAAACTCCAATAGCAAGCTCTATCAAAATATTGGAAGGTCTTCATAAAAGATGGGTTTTATTGTTAGAAAATCTTAATGAAGCTGATTTAGAAAAACAGTTTATTCATCCAGAAAACAATGAACTTATATCATTAAAAAAGAATATAGGTATCTACGCTTGGCATTGCAATCATCATTTAGCACATATATTAATTGCTAAAAACAATTAAGAACCAGCACCATATATCTCTATTTTTTCTCCGCCTTTCGAACGATCATCTTGAGTAGAATAAATAGAAAAGTTGTTTGCACTCGGACATCTCATATCTGTATAACGACCATCGTGAAATGGTGTTTCTACCAAATTTCCATTTACGATACGGTATAAATAACTGTTTTTCCATTCGGCAGCAACAACCTTGGTTTTTGTAGCTTGCACAGGTTTCCCTTCATTTGCCACTTGGTCAATGGCGTTTACACGTTTAAACTCACCCTTTCCTACAAGTGTATAACCTCCAGCCTCAAAATTCTTCTCAAATTTCTTTCCAGCACCTTCAACAGTCAACCTCAATATCCCGTTAGCAACAATTTTAACCGACATGGTAACTTCTTCGCCCTGGTACCAATAGTAACGAGCTTCGGCTGGAGCATTTTCATACAGAGCAGCTTGCCCACTTCCAGCATGTGCGGTTCTTCTTAAAAATGGTCTAAATGCTCGTCTATCTGCAGTAACAGCACCACTTTCATCACGAATTACTTCCCAAGTTAAACCAATATCGGTTTCTTGCCCGCCCATGTTGCCGCCCATATAAACAGACGGATTATCTAGAAACTGCGCAGGCTTAGCAGGATTAACTCTAGAAGGATCAAAAGTAATGGTGGGCAAAACCACTCGCCCACCAATACCTCCCCATACGTCTACACTCGAAACCAATTTACGATAATATGCACCTGCAAAGCAACTTTTTGAAGCTACTGGCTTAACCTCGCCCATAAAAAATGAGTTTGGGTTGCTTGATAAAACTGGAGATGCCGGCTCACCTTTTTTCTTTGCACAAGAAAAAAACAGGCAACATAGCACTAAAATTAGGTTACGAATGCTCACTAGACTTGGAGATTTTAATCAAACATTAATAATAAAATTTATACGCATTTTTTTCGTTAGCAGAAGCCAACAATGCAATTAACAATTGTGGTGGCGCATTTAAGGTATATTCCAATACGTTGTTCCCTTTTTGCAAAGAAATATTTTTTGCATTGAACAATACTTTACCACTAACATCTGAAACTGAGAAACTAGCGACTTTAGTAGTAGGTGAATAAACATTAACCTTGATACTCTGATTTGCTGAATTCGCAATTACAACTATATCTGTTTTGTTTAAATCGAATTGCACGGCAACGATAATAGACGTAGTGAAAGTACCGTCCCTATCTACACTTTTTAACTGGTAATAGTTCGTTCCATTTGCTGGTTTTGTATCCCTGAAAGAATAGTTTACCAATTCGTTGGAGTTGCCTTTAGCACCAACAGTGGTGATACGTTCAAATTTTTTACCATCTGTAGAACGAAGGATTTCAAAATGTTGCGCATTTCTTTCCATGGTAGTTGCCCAAGTGACATTTACAGCATCGGCATCTTTTTTGGCATTAAATTTTTGCAATGTGATTGGCAACACGACATTTCTTAGTGCTTGAATGAACGCTCTGTTATTTACGCCGAAGCCATCGCCCCAGCTCACATCTGCATAAGTGTTAATGGTAGTGCCCTGCTCGTTAGTTGTGGAGAAAGCTACGTTTCCACCGTTGATATCTTGTAAAAGCTTGGTTAAGTCTACGGCTTGTGCTTTTACAAACATTGCCGAAAATATAATTGCGGATAATATGATGATTTTCTTCATGAGCTTAGTTTTTAGATTTGATTAAAATTACGCCTGGCATAGTACGTTCTTCACCATTAGGATTAGATGGACGCACCGTTAACTGGTTGTTGATACGTAGTGTTGTAGAACCGCCGCCATCTAGGTTTAGCGCTGCCACACAACCCATATCTAGCATTAAATTAGACAAGTCGTTTAAGCTTAACCCCATAACGTTAGGACTAACGGTAGTATTGCCACCTTCCACAGCCAACAAAACAACCTTGCCATCCGCAGTATATCCAATAGCAGATCTACCTCTTTGAGCAGTGTTATCAAGATCAGCTAATTCTTGCGCCGAAGTAACGTTCACAACACTATTTTTAACCAACACAGGAGAACCCCCTATAGCACTTACTACATTCCAAATTGTTCCACCGGTAGTTGTTGGCACTGGCTGTGGTGCATCATTAACGTCGTTTGGTGACGGTACAGAGTAAGAATATACATTGTTACCAACTTTATAGGTCCAAGTAATATCTGGTTTCCAAGTTGGAGAAAGACCGAAAGTACCCCTAGTAGGATAATATGTGCTTGTGGTGCCGTTGTAAACACTACGATTAAGAGAAGCCACATTATTGGCAGCAGTTGTTCCATTGTATTGTATATGACTTAGTGCCGTAGTAAAAAAGAAACCACCATTTAAACAAGCCAGAACCGTTCCCGTTTCATCGTTTACAAAATTTTGCGGAGTTTTAAATGTAGCAGAATGTGTAGGTTTAAATTCTACCAACCTTGGATCAAACACTACTGCGTAGGCATTCATTTGTCGCCCATTATAAGGCGTTGTAGTACGAAAAACCTGAATCCCAGCGGGAAAACCAGCCATTAAAGCAGTTTCTTTTTGCCAATATAAAGGCAATGTGATTAAATCAGCGTTAGGATCAAAAGGTGTAGTATAAGTTGGTGCATTTGGCATAGTCAAAGCAACTACACCTTTTACATTGTTCCCTCCAGTATAACCATCTAACAAAGATTTCGGGCTCATAATTGCATTCCATACCGCTCTACTGTAGTAATTACCAATACCAACACCTAAAGCATGAATTGCTTTATTTGCACCATCACCGGTTGTACTTTCCGTATCAGCACTAATTAGAACAACTTCGTTAACAGTCATGTTCCAAGCTTTACCAACAGCAAGGTCTGTCATATACCTGGTGTCATTTACAGCAATACTTATTTTGAAATCAGAGGCATCGACATCTGGGGTATACGATCCCAATTCTGAGGCCGACATTCTGCGGAGAACTATCGTAGTTCCTGATCTAAGGTTTTTCCAAAGTTCAATATCATTAAAGCGAAACTTCGCACCGCCGTCATCTAAATTACTACCACCATTGGCATAATCTTTAACAACGTATTTTCTAATGTCTAAATGGTCTTTAACCACCACTAGTTCTACCACGTCATCTTCACCGGCAGTACCAGCGGCGGCAGTAGCACTGTTAAAATAACGGTTCACTAAAATGTCTTGTGCTTTGCTATAACTATAAAAGCAGATAGCAAAGCAAATAGTAAGTAAAAATTTGTTCATAAAGGTTAGGTTAATTTATTAATAAATAAAAAATTTAGCTAAACTTATTAAAATAAATTATTAAGTTAAAAGTATTTTTAATATTTATTTTAAATAAACAATCATATATTAATTTTTTTCAAACATTATATGTTCGTTAAAGTGGGTTAATCTTTAAGTAATTTCACCTTTATTCTATTTATTTTCTGCGACCAGTTTTCACAACGATTATTGCTTTCTTGAATATTCGTAATAATTTTGCTTATGAATAGCTATATTAGCTTATACATGAGTAGGACAGATAATCTAATGGATGATTTTCGTACTGGAAGCGAGATTGCTTTCCAGTATGTAATGAAACAACATCTGCATGCACTTACTTTCCATGCGTACAAAATCTGTCGCAATAAAGAAACCGCCGAAGAAATAGTTGCAGATACCTTCTCGAAATTATGGCAACGTAAAGAGAATTTTGAAAATGAAAGCAATATCAAATCTTTCTTATACATCACCACACGTAATGCTTGTTTCGATTACCTAAAATCAGCTGTGCAGCAAGCTAAAAACCTCTCTGTTGAGCTAGATGAAGATTTGATGTTGAACGATAACGACCCTCTAACTCACCTTATTCATGCAGAAGTTATCAAATCTCTATTTCAAGAAATCAATCGTCTTCCACACAGACAACAAGACGTTTTCAAAATGCACTACTTGGAGGGACTCACTACAGATGAAATTTGTAATCGATTAAATGTAACTCCAAACGCAGTATTTGTTGCCAAGAAAAAAGCATTAGCCGCTATCCGTAAAACATTTGTGGGCAAGGATTTACTGGCATACTTAATCTTTGCCAAAATATTTTTCTACAAAAATTTTAATTAGATTATTTTTTTTGGACAGATTTATCTTTTGATTTCGTTTCTATAAAAAAACGAGACAAGTGCACCAAACAGACCGTATAATAGAGCTACTAGGAAAATACCTAGATGAAAGCCTTAACGACCAACAATTGCTAGAACTTCAGCAGTGGGCTAATGCCGACCCGCAAAACCAGCAACTGATAGAAAGGCTTAATCAAAACAACTTACTAATCAAAGACATACGTCTTTATTGGGAATTATGGAATGATGACGAGGCCACTAATCGTGAGCAACGAATTTTAGACAAAGTTGCGCAGAGAACCAAGCAGCCTTCAATCGTGCCTTTATATTATCGTGTACGCAAATGGCTACCGTATGCCGCAGCATTACTAGTAATTGCAACAACTACCTTATTCTTAATCAATCGCGAGTCGCAAAAAAACACTGACAAAGAAGATGTAGTTAATGCAGCTGACATCCTTCCTGGCGGAAACAAAGCTACGCTTACACTTGCTGATGGCAGAACGATTGATTTGAACTCAAAGCAGTCGGGCATTGTTGTGGGAAAAGATATTACCTATTTGGATGGATCATCAATTGTAAACGACAAAAACGCTGCGTCAGAAACTTTAGTTTTAAAAACCCCTATAGGAGGCAACTATAAAGTAGTGTTGCCAGACGGTTCTCAAGTATGGTTAAACGCTGATAGCAAACTTACTTATCCATCTAGATTTGCATCGAACGAGCGAATTGTAAAGCTGGAAGGCGAGGCTTACTTCGAAATAAAACATCAACTCATCTCTGGAAATAAAATCCCTTTTAAAGTATTAAGTAATGGACAAACTGTAAATGTATTGGGTACTGAATTTAATGTTTCAGCCTATGCTGAAGAATTTCAACTTAAAACAACGTTGGTAACAGGAAGTGTAGAAATCGTAAATCTTTCGTCTAAGAACATTAACAAAATTGCGCCAGGCCAACAAGCAACTTTAAACGGATTAGAAACCAAAATCAGTAATGTTGACGTAGATAAGATTGTAGCATGGAAATATGGTCAATTTTCTTTTGATGATAAATCTTTTGACCAAATCATGAGAGAAATGGCTCGTTGGTACAACATAAAGATCGAATATGAAGGTGGCATCCCTACCGACAGATTTACAGGAAACGCATTTAAGACCGATAAACTTGCAACCGTTTTACGCTTTTTAGAAAGCAGCGCCATTAAATACCGTATTAAAACGGACCAAAACAACAATTATAAAGTCATTATTAATAACACAGCAAACGGGAGGTGAAATAGCGCATAAATACTAACTAAACAGACGTTCGGCTTGCGTCTCTTAAAAAAGGGAAAAACGTCAACATTTTCCTTAAAAAGCAGAACCAAACATTTTATTATCCTAACCTCAAACAATTTAATGAACCATTACCTATTTAGAGTATTGAGATTGATTATTATCTTTCTCACGGCGGGCTTCATTCATGTAAGTGCCGCCGGCTACTCCCAAACCATAACTTTAAAGGCAAACAAACTGCCGTTTGAAAAAGTATTAGACAACATTCGTAAACAAACTGGCTACGCTGTTTACGCCAATGTACTTCACTTAAAAGAAACTAAACCAGTATCTATTGCAGCAACCAATATGCCGCTTGTAGACTTCTTAGATAAAATCCTGGTAGATCAACCGTTACAAGCTTCTATAGAAGATAAAACAATTGTACTTTACAAAAAGCAACCAAACGCTGTAAAGCCAATTTCAAAACTTGGAAACATTGAAACTAAACAAACACAGCAACAACTCACTGGAAAAATAGTTTCTGCGGAAGATGGAAATCCAATCCCTTTTGCCAACTTAACTATTAAGGGAACAACAAAAGGTACTTCAACAGATAGCGAAGGCAATTATCGTTTAGATGGAGTAAAAGCTACTGATGTGTTATTGATTTCATCGGTTGGCTACCAAAACTTAGAAATTGCTGTGAATGGACGTTCAAAAATCGATATTAGAATGTCGCCGCAGTTAGAAACCCTGAACCAGGTAATGGTTGTAGCTTACGGTACTGCGAAGAAAAGTACGTTTACTGGTTCTGCAGCTGTCATTAACGAAGATGTTTTCAAAAACAGACCAAGTACGGAAGTAACACAAGCGTTGGCAGGTACTACACCTGGCTTACAAATAGGAACATCCAACGGACAACCGGGGTCTGAACCTACGATCCGCATTAGGGGGCTTGGCTCGCTTAACGCAAGCAATAATCCATTAATTATTTTAGATGGTATTTATTATGACAATGCCATTAGCAGCATTAACCCAAATGATATTGAGAGCATTACAGTTTTAAAAGACGCAGCATCTTCAGCACTATATGGTGCTAGAGGAGCAAATGGCGTTTTATTGATCAACACCAAGAAAGGAAAATCTGGAAAACCTGTAATTGTGGCAAAATATAACTTTGGTTTAACATCGAGGCAAAGTACAGATTATGAACGTTTAAACGATAAAGATTACATGGAGCTTTACTGGGAATCTCATAGAAACTCTTTGTTATTAAACGGTAGTACGTTACAAAATGCCAATGCGCAGGCTGGTCCCAACTTATTGGCTGGCCTTAGTTACAACCCTTATTTGATGAGCGCATCAGAATTGTTTGACAGCAATGGAAAGTTAAATCCGAATGCTGTTAATCACTGGGCAGATGATACCGATTGGTATGGAGGCATTACACAGACGGGAAAAAGGCACGATGGTACCATCGCTATAAGCGGAGGAACAGAAAAAACAGATTATTATACCTCTTTAGGCTATATGAATGAAGAAGGTTTTATCATTGGCTCTGGTTTTAGCAGAATATCAGCAAAAGCAAATGTTAATTCTCAAATAACCAAATGGCTTAAAATGGGAAGTAATCTTAATGTTGGCCACTCAAAATCTTTTGGCGAGCAATCAGAAACTAGCGGCGCAATTTCTAACCCGTTTAGAGCTACGAGATATTTAGGTAATATTTTTCCAATCCATTTGCATAATCCAGCCACTGGTCAGTATATTTTGGATGCAGAAGGCAATAAGATTCCTGATTTCGGGGGCGGATGGACTTCTGCAGATGGTTCTATTGTTATCCCGAAAAGAGATGCTTATTCAGGTAGTAACCACCCATTTCAGGTTCATGATAATTACAGAGGGCTTTTACGCCAAACGATAAACCTTACAGGATATACAGACGTAACCCTTGTAGAAGGTTTAAAATTTACAGCGAATGGCACACTAGGCTCTAACATGTTTCGTAGCTGGAACGGAGGATTTGCATATCCCCAATTAGGTACGGCAGGTTCATCGGCACAAAATACTTCCAATACCACAACGTGGACATTCCAACAGCTTTTGAATTATAATAAGAACTTCGGCAAACACCATTTTGATGTTCTTGCCGGACATGAGAGCTATCAATTTCAATACTGGTATCTTTCTAGCTCAATGAAAACGCAAACCATTATAGGCGATAATTTTGAGTATGCAAACTTTACAGAAATTAACGCAAATCCTAACTCATATACTCATAATTATCGTGTAGAGGGCTATCTATCTAGGCTAAATTATGATTATGACGAGAAATACTTCGCATCGGCATCTTTTAGAAGAGATCGTTCTTCTCGTTTTTATCAAGCTGTTCGTTGGGGTAACTTTTGGTCGGTAGGTGCAGGCTGGGCTATCCACAAAGAAAATTTCATGAACAACGTAAAATTTGTAAATCAGTTGAAATTAAGAACTTCGTATGGCGTAGTGGGCAATGATGATTTGAGCGACTACTATCCATGGAGAGCACTTTACGCTCCTAGTAATAACGGCGAACCAGGATACGTACAATCTAGCTTAGGAAACCGAGAGTTAACTTGGGAAGTTTCGAAAAGCTTTGATGTTGGTGCAGAGTTTGCTTTATTCGGCAACCGCTTAAATGGATCTTTGGAATATTTCAATCGTGTATCTAGTAATTTGTTATTCAGCGTTCCCCAGGCAATATCTACCGGAATAGGAACAATTGATCAGAATGCAGGATCGATGTACAATAGAGGCGTAGAAGTAAATTTGAATACTCAAGTTTTTAAAACAAATGATTGGACTATAGGCTTTAATGTAAATTCTACTTACATCAAAAATAAGATCACTTCTTTACCAGTAGATCCATACACGAGTTCAATCTATAAAATTGAAGCAGGGCATTCAAGATATGATTTTTGGTTAAGAGAATGGTATGGTGTAAACCCTGAAACTGGCTTTAACCTTTTCCGAGCAGATCTTGATCGATTTACCTTTGCTCCTAACGAACTGAAAGAAATAGATGGCGTTCAGTACACAGAAAATGTGGAAAAAAGCTTGTATGGTTATACTGGCACCGCAATGCCGAAATTAACTGGCGGATTTGGAGCCGATGTTACATGGAAAAACTTTAATTTGAGAGTTAATTTCTACTATCAGTTAGGCAGTAAATTCTATGATGGAGGCTATAGATCTTTTATGACAGGTTCATTAACATACGGCAGCCAACACAAAGACTTGCTTAACAGATGGCGCCAACCTGGAGACATTACTGATGTAGCTATTGTAACTTCAGGTACTAACCCTGTTAATATCGAAGCAGCAAACTCTACCCGATGGCTAGTATCATCTAATATGTTAGAGTTAACCAATATCAATTTATCTTACAACGTACCTAAAAGCTTTTTGAAAAATAAAAATATATCAAATGCGCTTATTTACTTTTCAGCAAATAATGCTTGGTTAACCACGGCTAGAAAAGGAATGTATCCTAGAAGGAACTTCCAATCAGGATACATTGGTAACGATGATGTATATCCTCCTTCTACTATCGCATCTTTTGGTTTATCCTTAACTTTTTAATCTATTAACCATGAAGAAGATTTTATTATTAATATGTGGATTTATTGCGGTGACAGCGCTATCTTGCAAAGATGAATTATTTGAGACAAAATCTACCAGTGCAGTAGACCAGTCGATAATGTTTAAGGATACCAAAACAGCTTTAATGGCTATTAATGGAATCCATCGCTTAATGTACGAAAAAGGTGATTTTGCACCTAAAATGGGTTATCAGTATTATATGTTGTATATGGATTTTTTGGGTGAAGATCTGGTTTACACTAAATCCAATGCACAATTTCGTACAGAAACAGATTGGACACGTCATAGACAGCCAACCAATCAGTATCCTCGTCATATATACGAGTACATCTACAGAATTATTGCCAACGCCAATATGGTGATAGAGAATATAGACGGAGCAGAAGGTCCTCAAGAAGAAAGGGATTATATTAAAGGACAGGCTACATTTTATAGGGCTTTTTCTCATTTCTGTGCTGTACAAATTTATGGCAAACGTTACGATCGTGCAGGAAATAATACCCAGTTAGGCATTGTGCTAAGAACAGAATCATCTACTGAGGCCAAAGCTAGATCTACAGTAGAAGAAACCTATACTTCTATTAACAATGATTTAGATGAAGCTATCCGTTTACTCTCTAACGTTAGCTTTCAACGTTCTACCAAAATGCATATTAACGTACATGTGGCAAGAGCTATCAAAGCTCGTGTTTTACTTACACAAGGCAAATGGCTAGAAGCAGCAGAAATGGCGAAATTGGTAGTGGATAATTCGGGCGCAAGAATGGACAAAAGTTGCTACGATTACAAACAAGGTCGTTGTGCCGATGCTAGAAACAACGAATGGATTTGGGCTAAAATAGCACAGCCAGCTTTGGAAACCGCTACCCTTTTTAATTTTTACAGCTACATTTCAAACACTAACATTTCTTACAATAAGAATACGCCAAGAGCTATCTATAACTTACTATACGAGAAAATCCCTAGTACAGATATCAGGAAGCAACTTTGGGTTAATAATGTGGTTGGTCACCCTGGTTTGGTAATTCCTCCGGCCGGAAATGCATTCAAGTGGATGAGCCAAAAGTTTATTGTAGATTTTCCAGACAGTAAGTCATCGTCTTACAACGGAGCAATTATCACTGCCGACTTAGCCTTGGTGCGTCTGCCAGAAATGTACTTGATTATGGCAGAAGGTTATGCAAGAAGTGGCCAAGAAGATGTAAAAGCACGTGCTGCTCTATTTACTTTAGCAAAAGATCGCGACCCAGCTTATGTATTAAGTACTAAAAGTGGCAACGATTTGGCAGAAGAAGTAATGTTCCAACGACGTGTTGAGTTATGGGGCGAAGGCTTCCGTTTCCTAGATCTAAAACGTTTAAATATGAATTTAGATAGAGGTCCAGCTCCTAGACCAGGTTACAACCAAGGCGGTTCGGCCAATAATTGGAAACACAATGCAAATCCTACTAATTTAGATCCTTTGGCTTCTAATTTCAATATGTACGAAGAAAAAGCCGTGGGTGAAGCCAGTAGATTTTTTCCTGCTGGAGCAAAAGAGTGGCAATTTGTAATTCCAGATCTGGAAATACAACGTAACCCACTTGTTAAACAAAATGAGTTATAAAATTATAGCGCTGAAAAAAAGCCGTTGTCGAGAGTTTCGACAACGGCTTTTTTATGATGCTAGCAAATCATTTACGAGAATTTCATTTTAAATAGATTTTCTCTTACAGATTTACGAATCTATTTACTAGTGTAATTTGGTGCTTCTTTAGTAATGGTAATATCGTGTGGATGACTTTCACGCATACCTGCAGCTGTAATTTGCACAAATTGTGCTTCTTGCAATTTCTCTATGCTAGCAGCGCCACAGTAGCCCATACTCGCACGTAAACCGCCAATATATTGGTACATAACCTCGGCCAAAGTTCCTTTGTATGGTACGCGACCAACAATTCCTTCTGGTACCAATTTCTTGATATCGTCTTCTACATCTTGGAAATAACGATCTTTAGAACCTTGTTCCATCGCTTCGATAGAACCCATACCACGATAAGATTTAAACTTACGTCCTTCGTAAATGATCGTTTCACCTGGGCTTTCCTCTACACCTGCGAATAACGAACCTGCCATTACGGTGCTCGCTCCTGCAGCAATTGCTTTTGCAATATCGCCAGTGTGTTTAATACCACCATCAGCAATAACCGGAACACCAGTACCTTTCAATGCTTTAGCACACTCAAAAACAGCGTATAATTGTGGTACACCTACACCAGCAATAATTCTGGTGGTACAAATAGAACCCGGACCAATACCAACTTTAACGGCATCGGCACCTGCCTCCGCTAAAAATTTAGCTGCTGCACCTGTTGCAATATTACCAACAATCACCTGCAATTCTGGATATTTAGCCTTTACTTCTTTCAACTTATCTACCACACCTTTCGAGTGACCGTGAGCCGTGTCAATAGTTATTACATCAACACCAGCTTTTACCAAAGCATCTACACGCTGTATCGTATCTGGCGTTACACCAACCGCAGCGCCAACTCGTAAACGACCACGTTCATCTTTACAAGCGTACGGATAGTGTTTTACTTTTTGGATATCCTTAAAAGTGATTAAGCCGCTTAAAAAACCTTCTGCGTTAACCACAGGTAGTTTCTCAATTTTATGGTCTTGTAAAATTTCTTCTGCTTGTTTTAACGTAGTACCTTCTGGTGCAGTAATTAGGTTTTCCTTGGTCATTACCTGTGCAATTGGCTTGCTCATATCCTTTTGGAAACGCAAATCTCGGTTAGTAATAATACCTACCAACTTATTATCAGCAGTTACTACCGGAATACCGCCAATTTTGTGCTCCTTCATTATTTTGAAAGCATCTGCCACTACCGAAGTTTCCAACAAAGTCACCGGATCTTGGATCATTCCACTTTCCGAACGCTTTACTTTGCGAACTTCCTCGGCTTGTCTATCGATACTCATGTTTTTATGCAACATACCTATACCGCCGTTTTGCGCAATGGCAATAGCTAATTCTGCCTCGGTAACGGTATCCATAGCAGCCGAAACCAAAGGTACATTCAGTTGAATTTTCTTGGTTAAAAAGGTGCTGGTGTTAACATCACGAGGTAAAATTTCTGAGTATGCAGGCACTAACAAAACATCGTCGTATGTTAAACCTAAAGCAATAAATTTTTGGGGATCGAGTTGCATAGCAAATAAATTAGTTTTCTTATTTGCGGGGCAAAGATACAATATTTCACCGTAAAATGAAATAGCGATTGTTATATTTAAGTAAAGCTATTGTTGTATTTCATGGGCATAGGAAGTCCTGCTGTACGCTGTTATCTTTTTTGAACCTTTGTCATCCTGAGCTTGTCGAAGGACGCCCATCGCAACAAGGCTTCGATAAACTCAGCCTGACACAAACATTAATGGTGAGGTTACAAAAAAGTATAACCATTACCATCAGGTTTATTTAACAAAAAACAATGCTACTATTTCCCACCTTTTGTAGCGTTTAGCAAAATCACTGCGTATGGGCAACAAAACCTAAAATCAATGAACAGACCAAATCTATTCCTATACCTTATCATAATTTGCACTATTGCATTTATGAGTAGCTGCGACAAAGAAAAAACCCAAGCTAAAGACCAGCAGGAATTGGAGCAATTATTTAATCAAATTAAAGGAATTGCCGAAAGTAGCACCTGTGGGCAAAACCAAGAACTAAAATATATTGCTATTGGTGCAAAAGCCTGCGGTGGTCCCACATCATATTTGGGATATAGCTCTAGCATTAATGTATCAGAATTTGAAAATATGGTAGCTAAGTATACTGAAATGCAACAAAACTACAATAAAAAGTGGAATGTTATTTCTGATTGCATGGCGCTCGCCCCTCCCAAATCTGTCACCTGCGAAAACGGAAAACCTAAATTAGTTTACTAACCACCAATTAATTTAATAAAACATGGAAAACCTCATCATATACGTCAAAATTTCGCTAGAATTCTTTTACAACAGATATTTATCCTAATTTCAACTAGTAGAACTATTAGGAATATCATTGAATGAAAAATTTGTTTGTCGCAGTCTTTTTGTTGATTGCCAATTTTAGCTACGCACAGAATTTTAAGTACGCTTTCGTAACCGATACGCATATTGGCACAGCTACTGGAGAAGAAGATTTGCGTAGAACAGTTGCCGATATCAACAAACAGACCGATTTAGATTTTGTGATTGTTACTGGTGACATTACCGAAATGGGCACCAATGAAGAGCTAAAATTGGCGAAAGAAATCCTTTCTGGCTTAAACAAAAAGTTCTATGTTATTCCAGGCAATCATGATACTGGTTGGTCCGAATCTGGCGGTGTTTCTTTTATCAAAGAATTCGGCTACGATAAATTCACTTTCGACCACAATGGATATCGCTTCATTGCCTGCGCATCTGGTCCG
Source organism: Pedobacter sp. (assembly GCF_031119335.1). Taxonomy (GTDB): domain Bacteria; phylum Bacteroidota; class Bacteroidia; order Sphingobacteriales; family Sphingobacteriaceae; genus Pedobacter. The sequence goes on along the minus strand of NZ_JAVHXT010000001.1, from coordinate 30,304 downwards.
TATGTACGCATGAGCGACGGGCACATTCCCCGCGATGCCACCGTTTGGTTGGATAGCTTGTTAAAAGCAACACCAAAAGCTACGCCCGTAGTTTTCGTTAACCACTACCCTATCGATAACAGCTTAGACAACTGGTACGAAGTTACCGACCGTATCAAAACTAAAAACATACAGTATGCCATTTGTGGTCACGGACACCAAAATAAAGCCTATAACTTTGAAGGCGTAGAATCTACAATGGGTCGCTCTAACCTAAGAGCAAAAGATAGCATTGGCGGCTATAACATCGTAAACATGACGAAAGACACTGTTTACTTCACTACAAGAAAACCCAATGGCGAGGTTTTGCCAACTTGGAGAAAAATTGCCTTAAAAACGTTTGTAAATGATGGTAAAACTTACGAAAGACCAGATTTTTCAATTAACCAAAAATACAACAACGTAAAAGCCGTTTGGGCTTACCATTCCAATGCCAATGTAGTAAACACACCTACTTACAATAACGATTTGGTAATATTTGGCAATAGCTTAGGCTTGGTTGAGGCATTAAACAGAAAAACGGGTAAGCCAATTTGGACTTACAAAACTAAAGGCGCTATCTATTCCTCGCCCGTAATTAGCAACGGCTTAATCATTTTAGGTTCTGGCGATGGAAATATTTACGCTTTAACTTTAGCCGGAAAACTTGCTTGGAAGGCATCAGCAAACAAATCGGTTTTAGGTGTGCCAATTGTTGAGGGCAACACGGTATTTATTGGTGCTAGTGATAATACTTTCAGTGCTTTTGATGTTAAATCGGGAAAACTAAAATGGCAATTCAAGGAAGTAGAAGGAACCATCGTTGGCAAGCCCCTCATCTATCAGGGCAAGATTATTTTCGGTTCTTGGGGCCGACACTTATATGCTTTAGATGTGAGTAGTGGTGCTTTAGCATGGAAATGGAACAATGGAAATGGTAACAGAATGTTCTCTCCCGCCATGGTTACACCGGTAGCTACAAATAATACTATCTACATCGCTGCTCCAGATCGTGTTTTAACTGCAATTGATGCTACTACTGGGCAAACTTTATGGCGCAACAGCGAGGCAAAAGTACGTGAGTCTATCGGAATTTCTGCGGACAGCACTTTAGTTTACGGCAAAACCATGCAAGATGAAATTGTTGCCTACAAAACTACTCGTACTGATGAAGGTTTAGCGTGGAAATACAACGCTGCTTACGGCTATGAGCACACACCATCAGATTTAATTGAAAAGAACGGCAAGCTCTTCTTTGGCACTAAAAACGGAACCGTTTACTGCATCGACCCTAAAGAGAAGAAAACCTTATGGGCACACAAGATAGACCACTCTATGGTAAACACCTTTAAAGTAATTGATAGTAACACTTTATTAGTGAGCACGATGGACGGGAAGATTGCTTTAATTAAAGCGAACTAACTTCTTTTTTATTTTTCTCTTTTACTGCAGATTTTCTTGCTATCTTGTGATATAAAGAAAAACCATGCAAATTAAACGTCTAATCTCTCTAACGGGAATCGTATGCCTATCTCTCTCCGCCTACGCTCAAAAAAAAGAATTCAAATTTGGGAAAATAGCACTTGAGGAGTTTAACGCCAAACCATTTGGACAAGACTCTGCCGCTGCTGCGGTAAAGTTATTCGATGTTGGCGAGTGCTTTTTCCAGTATAACGACCGTACCGGATTTGAATACATATTTGAACGTCATGTGAGGTACAAAATCATCAACAAGAACGCTTATGACCTAGCTGATTTCCAAATTCCGCTTTACAAGAGCAGTACAGGCAACGTTAGAGAAGATCTTATCAGAATGGAAGCTGCCACTTACAATTTGGAGGCAGAAAAAATTGTGACTACTAAACTAGGTAAGGAATCTAAATTCACTGAGGAGTTTAATAAAAACTATCAGATTAAAAAATACACGCTTGGAAATGTGAAAGAGGGTGCAATTATTGAATACAAGTACGCCATAAGATCTCCATTTACATTTCAGCTAAAGGGATGGTCGTTCCAAGGGAATGTACCTACTTTGTATTCAGAATACAATGTCAAAATTCCAGAGTACTTGATCTACAAGCCATCTTTTAACGGTTACTATAAAATTAACCAAACCAAAAGAGAAACTATTAACGCTCACTACGTAGCAGGCCTTACTTCTAACGCAATATACACACAGTATGTGCTAGAAAATGTACCAGCTATGAAATCAGAACCATTCATTACTACAATGGATGATTACATTACATCTATTGATTTTGAATTGATGGCCACCAATTACCCTGGTGATATTTACCGTAATTTCACAGGCACTTGGCCCAAAATAATTGGAGGCTTGGTAGAAGATGAGAACTTTGGACTGTTCGTCAAGAAAAATTCTGTAGCGAAAACGTTGTTACCTACTATAATTAAAGGTGAAACCGATACACTAAAGATTGCAAACCTAATCTATAACTACGTAAAAAGCAATGTAAAGTGGAATGAAAATTACAGTTTGTACAGTAGCGAGACAAATCCTAAGACTATTCTCGACAAAAAAACTGGATCTACTGCCGACATTAACCTTTTGATGCTAATGTTATTGAAAGAGGCCAAAATTGATGCAAATCCAGTTTTAATTAGTACGCGTAGCAACGGCATGCATCCTGGAAACCCGGTGATCTCTAAATTTAATAGTGTCATCCTCAATGCAAACATTGGAAATAAAGATATTATCTTAGATGCAACAGACAATGACCACTTCATAGGCATGACCGCTTATGAAAGCTTAAGCCATCAAGGTTTTTATGTAGATTTAAAAAATAAAGTAGGCGTTTGGACTACTATCGAGCCCACTCACCGAAATGAAAAAATTTACAACTACAACCTTACACTTGATACCGAAAATAAACTTAAAGGTTCAATGGTGCAGTACTATAAAGGTTATGGCGCACTTTCGTTAAGAAATAGGTACCGCTCTAATGCTTCAGAAACTGAATTTGTAAAAAGTTTGAAAAAGGACAAGCAAGGTTTAGAAATAGATAAATACAAAATAAACAATCTAAATGATTTCGATAATTTGCTAAGTGAAGAACTAACCGTAACCATTGAAGATAACGTGGAAGAGGCCGGTAACTTAGTGTACCTAAACCCACTGCTTTACGAGCGAACCAAAGAAAACCATTTCAAACACGAAACCAGAACCTTCCCAGTAGATTTTGGCTATGCAATGAGAGAAACAATAAGGAGCACGATTAATTTCCCAGCTGAGTATGAGATTGAAAAACTTCCAAAAGGCAGCGCATTTAAACTGCCAGATAATAAAGGTACATTTAGCATCCAATTCCTAACACAAGACAAGGTTGTTTTGGTAACAAGTATCATCGAAATCAATAAATCTGTTTTTTCTCCCGAAGAATATTTCGACATCAAAGAACTTTTTAAAATAATTGTGGAAAAACAGGCCGAGCAAATTGTCTTCAAAAAGAAATCTTAACATGAAAAAACAGATCTATTTAGCTTCATTATTGGTGCTTGGGTTGATATCCGCGAAAGCGCAAAACATATACGACGCCAGTAAAATACCTGAGCAACTTAGGCAAGATGCCGTGGCTGTAGTTAGAAACGAAGAACAAGTTTACGACTACAAAAATCCCGGTTCTGGTACAATCAAATATAAAACGGCAATTACCATTTTAAGCAAAGCTGGCGATGGCTATGCCGAATTTGCGGAAGTTTACGATCGCTTTTCTAATCTCTACGGCATTAAAGCAGCTTTATATGATGCTAACGGTAAGAAAGTTAAAGATTACAAATCTTCAGACTTTAAGGATGAAAGTTTAATTTCCAGCTATACTATTTTTCAGGATGATAGGATTAAAACGCTAACATTTTCTAGCACTACTTATCCGTATACCATAGAATATAGCTATACACAAGATTTCAACGGCATTTTGACGCTTCCATCTTGGAGATCCCTCAAAGGTTATCACATATCCACCGAAAAATCTTCTTATACTTTTCAGAAAACTTCTGGATTAAATGTTCGCTTTTTAGGTAGTAGTGATTTGAAAACAGATTCTACATCAGTTAATGGCAAAACTTCATATTCATGGGTAGCCGCTAATGCACCTGCTGCAATTAAGGAGCCGCTGAGCACTGGTTTAGAGCAATTAGCAACCTGGGTAAAAATAGCTCCAAACCAGTTTGAATTCGACAGTTCTAAGGGAGATTTAAGCTCTTGGAATACAATTGGCGCTTGGATTTCAAAGCTTAACGAAAATGGAGATGCATTGCCTCCCGTTAAGAAATTGTTAGTCCAAGACTTGATTAAAGACGCTAAAACTGATAAAGAAAAAATGCAAATCCTTTATCATCATCTACAGCAAAACACCCGATATGTGAGCGTGCAGCTAGGCATCGGAGGTTTTAAACCTATTCTAGCAGAAAAAGTTGCACAGGTAAATTACGGCGATTGTAAAGCTTTATCTAACTATATGAAAGCCTTACTTAAAGAAGCTGGAATAAAATCGAACCTGATTGTGATTGGTAGCGGCATTCCGGAATTAAACAAATCGTTTTCGAGCATGGGGCAAGCAAACCATATGATTTTGGCAGTTCCATCTGCAAAAGACACCACGTTCTTAGAATGTACCAGCCAAAATTATCCGATGGGATATATAGGTTACGATAATTCGGATAGAAACGTACTGATGGTTACCGAAAATGGAGGACAGTTGATTAGGACACCGAAATACCGCAGCACAGACAATTATCAAGTGAGGAAAACAAGCATTCAGCTGGCCGAAGACGGACTAGCCACGGTAACAATCAAATCAAATTATGGTAGTGCACAGTACGAAGACAACCTGTCTAATCTGCTGTCTGAGCCAACTGAAGTTAGGAAAATAGCTGTACAAAGCATCGGCTTTGCCGATGCCGAACTGCAACAAGTAAAATTTGAGCAGACTGACAAGAAAGTTCCAGTTATTAACGAAGAAATAAGCTACAAAACGAGACAATTGTTAAGCAAAGGTGCAGATAAGCTGTTTTTAACCATAAATCAAATCAATAGAAAAGAAACAGTTCCTGAGAAAATAACGAACAGGAAAACAAATTTTAGTATACCTTTTGACTACGCCGACGATGATGAAATTATTTATACTTTACCTAAAGGCTTAAGCTTGGAGTTTATTCCAAAAGACGTAAAACTTACATCTGAGTTTGGAGAATATAGTGCTTCATTTTCTACACAAGGAAACACCATTGTATATAAGCGTACGCAGATCATGAATGCTAAAGTATTTCCAGCCGAAAAGTATAACGAATATGTTGATTTTTATAAGAAAATTTATCAGGCTGATAAATTAAAAGCCGTATTAACTAAAATATAAACCGAATAAAAAATCCCAGATAAATTTATATGGGATTTTTTATAATTACCAAAACCTTAAAAAAACTTGAGCTCAATGCGTCATTGCGATGCACGAAGCAATCTTAAAGCGACAAATTAATTGTACAACAATAATTATGAGATTGCTTCGTACCTCGCAATGACGACAGTTTTACTACTTCTTCCCAACCACTACCCTAGTCATCGCGTTCCAATCTAAATACTGGTTAGCAATAACCTTTAGGTGCTCGGCTGTTATGTTTTTCACCGTGTGGATGTAGTTATCGTAATAATCATAACCTAACCCAGCGAAATGAATGTTCTTGAATTTATCGGCGTGAGAAAAGGCATTCTCTAAGCTACCCAAAAGCGAGCCTAACATATAATTACGAACTAAATCCAGTTCTTCATCAGCTATCAAATCTGTTCTCAGAATGTTGATTTCCTTTTCAATTTCTGTTAGCGCACTGCCGCAAACATCGGCGCCAACTTCTGTAGCTAAAAAGAAGTAACCGGCTTGTTTTAAAGAAGCAATACCAGAGCCAATGCCGTAAGTATAACCTTTGTCTTCACGAATGTTCGCCATTAAGCGAGAACCAAAATATCCTCCAAATACACAGTTCAAAATTTGCAATGCCGGAAAATCCTCATGCGTACGATTAATACTCAAATTACCCATTCTAATGGCCGACTGTAAGGCTTCTGGTTTTTCGATATAAATATCTTTGCCACCATCTGCTACAAACTGAAAATCGTTTTTTGCTACCGCAGCGTTATTTTCCCAAGCACCACCAAAAACATTGTTTAGCACATCAAAATCTTGAGCCACAAATTTACCCGCAACGATGATGGTACAATTAACTGGTTGAAAAGCTGCCTTATAATAAACCAACAAATCTTGCTGTTGTAACTGGTCGTAATCTGCAGCGTTGATATCCGAACCATAAGCCGTATTCCCGAAAATAGCGTGTGCAAAGGTTTTACGAGCTAGGTAATCGTTCTTTTGCAAGCTTACCTGTAGTTTCTGCTTTTGGTTCTGCTTGTAAATATCCAGCTCATGCTGCGGAAAAATACTTTCATTTAATACCGACCATAAAATTGGCAACACCGATGGCAAATGTTTAGTAAGTGTATAAAGTGTAATAGTGGTATGATCTGCACCGTATTCGGTCTGCAAAAAGGCACCATAATAATCTACCTTTTCTGCAATTTGCATGGCAGTTAAAGTCTTTGTACCACTATTAATTAAACCATTTGCAGCTACTGCTTGCAAGGGTTGGCGCACATCCCAGTTTACATTTTCAAAAATAAACTCAATGCGTACCAATTCTGTTTCGCCAGCATTAATGGTATAAACAGGTATGCCGTTAGCCAAATTATTCGCTGTTGGCTTAATAAAATTGATATCATTTACCTGTCTAAAAGCAGGCGCAATTGTTCTGTTAAGCATTAGCTAAATAATATAAGGTTGATGATTTTTCTTTCTTAAACGTTTCTTGCGCCACTTGTTGAATTTGCTCTGGCTTAATGCTCAAGTACTTGTTAATTTCTACATTCAACAAATCAGCATCACCAAGTAGCTCATAATAAGCTAAATTCATGGCTTTGTCCAGCAAGTTCATTTCAGAAAACACCATAATCGATTCCGATTTGTTCTTCACTTTCGTCAATTCGTCTTCGCTAACTGGCGTAGAAGCAATCTTTTGAAGCTCAGCCCAAATGGCATTTTCTGCTTGCTCCATCGTAACGCCTTCTACCAATTTACCGTCTACAATAAATAAACCTTCGTCTAAACTGCTAGTGATATAAGCGTTAATTTCACTAAACAATTGCTGCTCTTTCAACAAGCTATTGAACAAACGCGAAGACTGTCCTTGAGATAAAATATCAGACATTAAATCGAAAACTTGGTAATTGTGATCCAATCTGGCAGGCATTTTAAACGTAACATAAATTGCGTTTAGAGGCACATCGGCGTTTACTGTTAAAGTTCTTGCTGTTGCTTGCACCGGTTCTTTTGGTAAATCTCTCAGGTATTTTTCTCCCGATGGAATTGGCTCAAACCATTTCTCTGCCAAGGCTTTTACTTCTTCCGTATCTACATTTCCTCCAACCACTAAAATGGCATTCTGCGGATTGTAATGTTTCTTGAAAAACGCTTTCACATCTTCCATTTTTGCATTTTCTATCTGTGCTAAATCTTGCCCAATAGTTGCCCAACGGTAAGGATGTTTCTCGTAAGCCAACGGACGTAACTTTAACCAAACATCGCCATAAGGTTGGTTTAAATAACGTTGCTTAAACTCTTCGCAAACCACATTACGTTGCGTTTCCAAACTCTTTTCAGAGAAAGCCAAGCTTAACATCCTATCACTTTCTAACCAAAAAGCAGTTTCAATATTTGCTGCAGGCAAAGTGATGTAATAATTAGTGATATCGTTGCTAGTAAAGGCATTGTTTTCTCCACCTACTCGTTGCAGAGGCTCATCATAACTTGGAATATTAATAGAACCTCCGAACATTAAATGCTCAAATAAATGCGCAAAACCCGTTCTTCCCTCCTCTTCGTCCCTTGCACCAACATCATAAAGTATATTTAAAACAGCCATTGGCGTAGTCTTGTCTTCGTGAACCAAAACTTTTAACCCGTTGGCCAGTGTAAAGCGATTGAAATTTACCATAGTCGGCAAAGATAAATGAATTGTTGAATTGCTAGATTGTTTTATTGTTGGAAGATTGTAAAGTTGAAAAACCTCGGCGTGTAAAAAGCACATTTAGTGTTGTTTTTTGAAAATGTTCTAATGAGTTTCATCGCTGCTGTTGCCCCACTATCCGCTGTAGTCCCTCGTTTGCAAACGCTCTCAAAAACTCTCCCCACGCTCTCTCGGGGCTGCCGCTACTATTGGGTTTATCTAACTTAAACCTACGCACAGCACTTACAAACAAGGAGCAAAACCGACATAGTTTAATTTTAGCGCAGCATTTTGTTGACTAAACCTGATGACAGTGGTTATACTTTCCGATAATTAACTTGTCATACCTATAGAAGCATGTTTTCCTTTTAAAATACTTCGACAAGAATAACAGTATCCAACAAAAAGATTAGAATCTAAAAGCGGGACTGATATTTAACAGAACTACAGTCAATGCTTTTCTAAATATTAGGCAATTACCTAATCTAAAATCGTATATCGTAAATCTATTGCTATCTTTGCGCCACAATGATTTCTATTAATAACCTTAGTTTTTTAATTGGCTCTAGGGCCTTATACGACGAAGCCGATTGGCATATTAAGCCGGGCGACAGAGCTGGATTGATTGGTGCGAACGGAACTGGAAAGTCGACCTTGCTGAAAATAATTGTTGGCGAATACGCACCTTCATCGGGCAGTATTTCGATGGCCAAAGATTTACGTATTGGTTATTTGAACCAAGATTTGCTTTCGTACGATAGCCACAACCCGATTTTGCAGGTAGCAATGGAAGCTTTTGACCGCCAAAACAAGCTACACGAAGAAATTGAGGAACTTTTAAAGGTTATAGAAACTGATTATAGTGAAGATGTTTTAAACAAGTTAGCCCAAAAGCAAGAGCAATTTGAGGCTTTGGATGGCTATAACATTGAGTACCGTGCTAACGAAATTCTGGCTGGTTTAGGTTTTAGTTCTGAAGACCAAAAAAGACCTTTAAACACCTTTTCTGGCGGTTGGCGAATGAGGGTAATGTTAGCAAAAATTCTTTTGCAAGACCCCGATATTTTGCTACTAGATGAGCCTACCAACCACATGGATTTGCCGTCTATTAAGTGGCTAGAGACCTATTTAGCCAGTTTTGAAGGCGCTATTGTGATTGTTTCTCATGATAGGTATTTCTTAGACAAAATCATTAACAGAACGGTAGAGAGCCGTAAAGGAAAACTAACTTCTTACGCTGGAAATTATACTTTCTATCTGGAAGAAAAAGAATTGAGATCTGAGATACAACGCGGTGAGTTTAAAAACCAGCAAGCGAAAATTAAGCAGGAAGAGCGTTTAATTGAACGTTTCAAGGCAAAAGCGAGTAAGGCTAAAATGGCACAATCTCGTATGAAAGCTTTAGATAGAATGGAGCGTGTGGATGATGTTGATGACGACAATCCTACGGTAAATTTTGCTTTTAAATTCTCGAAACCATCTGGTCGACACGTAGTGCGTTTGGAAAACATTTCTAAGAGCTACCCGAACATCGAGATTTTAAAAAATGCCGAAGCTGTAATTGAAAAAGGTGACAAAATTGCTTTGATTGGCGCCAATGGTAAAGGTAAATCTACTTTACTGCGTATCATTGCTGGCACCGAGAAATTTGAGGGCAAGTGCGAAATTGGCCATAATGTAACGACCACTTTCTTTGCGCAGCACCAGTTGGAGTCACTGCACTTAGACAATGCTATTTTAGAGGAACTACAAGCTTTTGCACCTAAACATACGGATACCGAATTACGTGGTATTTTGGGCTGTTTCTTATTTACCGGCGATGATGTTTTCAAGAAAATAAAGGTATTATCTGGAGGTGAGAAGTCGAGGGTGGCACTGGCAAAATCGTTAACTACAGACAGTAATTTCTTAATTCTGGATGAGCCTACCAACCACTTGGATATCCAATCGGTGAATATTTTAATACAGGCTTTACAACAATACGAAGGAACGTTTATTTCTGTTTCCCACGATAGGTATTTCCTAGATAATGTGGCGAACAAGATTTGGTTCATCGAAGAAGATAAAATTAAGGAGTATCCTGGAACTTACGCTGAGTTTGAAGAATGGGATTCGAAAAGAATTAAACCTGTTCCAAAAGCAATTCCGGTGAAACCAGAGGAAAAGAAACCTGTGGTTAAAGAGCCTGTTACCGCAAACGTACAGCAACAATTAAAAAAACTGAACGAAAAATTAAAGCGTACAGAAGATGAGATTGCGGTGTTTGAGCAGAGTGTTAAAAATTGCGAAGCTGAGCTAGCAAAAGAAGAAGTTTTTAGCAATCAGCAAAAGCTGGATGAGGCTAATAAGAAATATTTGTCTGAGAAAGCTTTGTTAGATGCAGCTCAAAATACTTGGGAAGAATTGGCTGCCGAGATTATGGAGCTAGAAGGGTAATGCCTCTTGTCGTCATCGCAATTGCGAGGTACTAAAGGATGTTATAAAAAAAACCCTTGTGCTTATCCAAACACAAGGGCAATCTATATTCAAACCTAAAATTTTAAAATTGTACTACGTTCAAAGCCTTATCTACCAACAAACCTTCGTTAGCTTTCAATCCGAACTTCACATTGCGTTTTGCTTTTAGCTTTATCGTAAATAGTATTTGCGAACCACTCAACGTTGCTTGATTGCCTACATTCACAAACGTTGGATAAAGCACTTTACTCCTATCCGTATGCAATCTATCGTAAGTTAAGTTCTCCATCTTACCCACATTTGCAGCTTGTATATTTACAAATTCATAATCCTCCGCATCGTAAGGCAAAGCAAAGCTCAAAGCATTAACTGCTGATAAGCCATCTCCTTTAACTTGTATCTCAATAGTTTCGCCTTTATTATAGCTTTGTTTATTCGCACTTAAAACCAGCTTTCCTGCAATTTTTTCTTCTTTGTTGATTTTAGCTTTTCCTTCAATTTGTGTAGCGACTACCGAAATATCATAAGCGTCAATCAATCCGTTTTTATTGATATCCCCATTGCTGATATAACCTTCAAAATCCCCATCGCCTTTGCGCAAACCTGTATAGTTCATGTACGAAGTAAGGTCATTTCTATCCAACACTTTATCATTATTGATATCGCCTTGCAAATAGCTTTCTGTGCCTTCTACTTTGAAAACATACAATTCCCTGCCCGAACCGAAATCGCCAGTAGCTTTTGTTACCACAATTTTGATGTAGCGAACCGATGGTTTTTCTGCAAAAGCAATATTTTTTGGTTTATCGTTTCTAGCCCATGTAAAAGGTTTAGCTTTCGACCAGTTCAGCTTATCGCTGCTGTAAGCAATGGTTCCTTCTAGTATATTGCCATTCCCCCCACCCTGACGTGGCAAATATTGAATTTTCTCTAACTGATTTACGGTCTTCAAATCAATCAACATATCAAACGGAACTGCTTTAGTGCCCCATTTGGTATGCCACATATCACTTTCATCAAAATTGAAGAGTTTGTTGATACCTTCACCACCTTGGTTAGGAGCAGATGTTTCAGCCACAATACCTTTAATTGCAAATTCTAATGGGTCGTTTTTAGTGGTAGCAGCAAAGGTCGACCATTCCGATTTACCATCTTTATTTACTGCTCTAATTTGAAATTGATAATCTGTTTCTGGCTTTAAGCCTTCAAATAGCAATTCGCTTTCCTTAATGGTAGAATAAAGCATACCATCGAACTTAATCTCGTAATAATCGGCATTTGCCTTTTTATCCCAAGTCGGTTTTAAGGTGTAAGCTGTTGCATTTTCGATATTAACCTTTGCTAATGGAGCAGATAATTTACCGCTTGAAGCTAAATAACGATTAACTGGATTGTAAATATAACCGTTTACCGTAACTGTAACATCAGTTTTTGTTACATCAACAGCATCAAGTTTTACCAAAACCTGCGGGCTTTTAGTGATCGCTACGTTTTCAAAGTCACTACCCTTAGTGCTGTGTTTATTTAGGTTTGGTGCTGCATCATAAAAATAAGCATTGCTGGTTTTTAGCCAAGCATTGTAAGATGTCACTTCTTTCAGCGCAACCGTTTTAGTTCCTATTTTAACAGTGATGCTTTTCGGTTTAGCGGTGGCGTTTATCTTCAACTCTGTAGATTGCATCTTCTCAAAACCTTCGAAACTACCTTTGGTTGGCTTAATGGCTAAAACTGCTACTTGCTTGTCTAACTTACTTTCAATTAAAGTATGAGTTCCTTTTTTGCCTTTATAAGCTTCAGTTGTACCATCATCATCATATAAAGTAAAGCTTGTTTTACCTGCCGGATAAAACTCTAAAATACGCAGTTTTTTATTGATTTCTTTCGGATTGTTTGATGGATTGCTTAACGGAATAATAGCACCTGCTTTCACAAACACTGGCAATTTCCAAATCGGTGTTTCAAAGTTATTGATGATACGATTTCCTTCATATTTCTCTCCCGTGAAATAATCTATCCAAGTACCCTCTGGCAAATAAATACCATTACGGATATCGTTACCCTTTTCATCTATTTTTGTTGCCTGATAAATTGGCGCCACTAAAAGACTTGGCCCGTACAAAAACTGATATTGCGTAGCTGTTCCGTTGGTATAAGCATTTGGATATTCCAGGAACATTGCCCTAATCATTGGCAAGCCAGTTACAGCTTCATTTGCGATGCTGTAAGCATAAGGCATCAACTCCGATTTTAATTTCAAATAGTTGCGATTAATAGATGCTGCAGGTTCGCCCAATGCGTGAGGATATTTTTCGTTACTTCCCCAACCATCCATATTCAACTGCATTGGTGTAAATGTTTTCCATTGAAAATCACGCACATTTACAGCAACGTTCTTACCTCCAAAAATGCCGTCCATATCTGATGAAATATTCGGCTGCCCCGATAAACCGGAGCCTAAATAAGTTGGAATATGGAAACGAATGTACTCCCATTGTCCACCGGTTTGGTCGCCCGACCAGATACCTGCGTAACGCTGCGTTCCTGCCCAACCATCTAACGAAATAATAAACGGACGAGCATCATTACCATATTTTGGCATAATCTGCCCAACATCGGCTACGCCATTTAAACCAAATGAATAACCTGCGCCAACCCAAGCCACATCCGTTTTTAAAACACGAACACCCGCGTCTTTTACTTCTTTAACAATATCACGTTGTAGCAAAGGAGAAATTCCAGCTTTTGGATGTAAATCTGATTGTGTCCATAAACCAATTTCTACGCCATTTTTACGAGCGTAATCGCCGAAGTTCTTTAAATTAGCCATATTGCTATCCAAGGTTGATGTTTGGCCATAACCAGCTCCGTAACCATCGTTTGGCAATATCCAGCCCAAAGGCATGTCGTGTTTTTTATAGCGGTCTATTACTCCTCTTGCCGAAAACTGATAATTGTTTTTTTCTCCGTTTAACGTTTCTTTAATTCCACCGTTATCTTTTTGACTTTCTTTGTAACGTTTACCGTCTTCAAATAAAATCCCTTTCTCGTCTATAGCCCAATAATCTCTGTTGTAAGCATTCAAATGTCCTTGGTAAAAGCCAAATTTTGGCATTAATACAGGATTTCCAGTTAATTGATAAAAACTATTCAGCAGAGGAACAGCACCATCGCCGACCATAAAAAACACATCTAGATAATCTGCTTCGTGATATAATTTCACTTCCCCTTTATCTTTTGCACCGAAATCGTATCTACCTTTTTTGAAGGTATACCACATCATCCCGTAGCCAGCGGTAGACCAATAAAATGGTGTTGGAGAAGCTACTCCGCCGTCCGTCCAGCTATTTTGGTTTTCTATAGCAATGCTTTTCCCTTTATGCGAAAATCGGCCATTTTGTACACCACCGCCGTAGAAGTATTCGTTGGTGTTTTCTTTTAACGTCAAGCTCACCTTATCTTTTTCGAACAAGACAGGCTTTGCGAACTCCAATACCGTTGCCTTAGTATTTTGGTTAATGACTTTAAACAACTGGCTTTGTTTATCAATTTGTATAGTAGTAGTTCCCGAAGAAATAACTATCTGATTTGCAACATCACTAATAGCCAATTTACTTAGAGGTTTTCTTGGGTTATTTACCAATATCTGTGCTTCGGGTTTAGCCTGTGGAGCTCTCATTTCGCCACCAGCGTTATCTTGAAATAATCTGAAGATATTTTCACCATAGAAATCAACGAGCATCTTCTTTCCATCAGCATATATAAGCTCTACTGTGGTTTCGTTTATTTTTTTAGCAGATTTTATAACATCTTGATTTTTAGCAATAGGTAATTTTGCGCTAATCGCTTGAAAATTGCCGAGCATCAAAATTGCGACTAAAAGGACAGTCCATTTGTTTGATTTGGCATGGATAAGGTTGGTCATTTGTGGTGTTGATTAAGCTATTTCTATTTGGTTTCGTAATAATTTCATACAGTAGCGATAAACCAAAAATATAACTTTTAGCATCTCCTTTCGAAGTTAAAACAGCGCAAACGTTTGATTTTAGCAATTAACAAAAAGATAACAAATTGTTAAAGCTTACTTTCCGTCTTTTTGAGCTAGCTTCTATAATTTAGGAGAAAAATAAAACTTATGAATAGTTCAAGTATCGAAATTACGGAAAACGAATATTGCATCAAGTTAAGCAAAGACACTTTTGACTTATCGCTAATTCGTCAGTTGATTAAACGCATCCAGGCCGAAGAGTTGTTCTTCAGTAAAAAAAGAATGGAAGATGATGATGATTTGTTGAGCAGAACAGATGCTGCTTACGAAGAAAATTTTGACCGTTTATGCGACAAATAAAAAGAGCTAATTCCTTATCGGCATTAGCTCTTTTTTTAAATTTTAATTCTCTTCTATCTGTGTCCGTAGCGCACTTGTTGTTGCTTATCTAACATACCCAGCTGGTCTTTCATTTGCTTAATCTGGTCAGCCAACAATTTGTTCTTATCTGCCTTTTTAGCTTCTGTTAAATACATTTGAGCTTCGCGTTTATTGCGTTTTCCCATAGCAATACCTGCTAAACTCAATTTTGCTAAAGCAACATTATGGTCCATATGCAAACCTAAGTTTAAAGCTGCTTTGAAATATTTTTCAGATTTCATTGGTGCTTTTCTAGACTCCATTAAACCTAATAATAGATTATAATAACCAAATTGCATTTTGTTTAATTGTTTCTCGTAGTTGGTAATTCTCGCCAAAAAAGCTTCTGCTTTAGGCATATTATCCTTACGCAAATACCATTGTGCAATCAGCATATTTTCATTATAGAAATAAGTAACGAAAACAAAAATGCTAATGAATACTGTTGGAATACCCCAACCCCAATAACCGAAGATAAAAAGTGCAACTGCTGCACCAAGTAAAGCAAAGCCTATAATTAGGCGTACTAAATTTGACATAGTTTTTCAATATTTCTGCAAATATCGGTTTTATATAGCAGAAAATAGCGATTTAATTTATAATTTCAGCAAAAATTAGATAGCCATGAAATACGCATTTACCATTATACTAGGGTTATTTTTCGTTTCTGCGAATGCCCAAGAAATCAATAAAAAATTAGAAGACCAGATAAAACATAAGCAAATCATGTTAAACGAGTGCTCAAGAGAGGGTTTGGTAGAATTCCCAGAATTTAAAGCTAGCTACGATGCCAACTATGAAAATTACAAAGTAGATTCTGCATCTGTACCTCAACTGGAAAAATTGATTAAAGGCAAGAAAATTAAAGTTGTGCTGGGTACATGGTGTGGAGATAGTAAATATCAAGTACCAAACTTCTTAAAAGTAGTTGATGCCGCTAAAGTAAAAGAAACTGATGTTACTTTTATTGCTGTAGATGGCGCAAAAAAAGCAGAAAATGGTTTAATTGATGGACTTGACATTCAACGTGTACCTACGTTTATTGTATTTGATAAAAAAGGAAAAGAATTAGGTCGTATCATCGAAAATCCTAAAAAAAGCTTAGAGCTAGATTTAATTGACATCCTGACTGTAAAAAAATCGAAGTAAAAACAATATAACAATGGCTGTAGATTTAGAACCAGGTTGGCTTAAAGTATTGGAGGGCGAGTTTGAACAGCCTTACATGAAGGCGTTAAAAAACTTTCTTCAAGAAGAGAAACAAGCTGGTTTTACAGTTTTCCCAAAAGGTTCTGATATTTTCAATGCGTTTAAGCACACACCTTTCGAAAAGGTTAAGGTCGTGATTTTGGGGCAAGACCCTTATCACAACATCGGACAAGCACATGGTTTGTCTTTCTCCGTACAAAAAGGTATCGTTCCGCCTCCTTCGCTAAAAAATATCTATAAAGAACTGGCGGATGAATTTCCCGATTTCAAAACACCTAACCACGGCGAACTAACTGCTTGGGCAGACCAAGGAGTGCTGTTATTAAACGCAACGTTAACCGTTAGGGCACATACCGCTGGTTCGCATCAAAAAAGAGGATGGGAACAGTTTACCGATAAAGTAATTACAGAATTATCTGCAAAAAGGAACGGCATAGTATTTATTTTGTGGGGCAACTACGCTAAACAAAAGGAAGCATTGATAGACAAAGGCAAACATTTTATCATTAGCTCTGCACATCCATCGCCGTTTTCTGCCTATAACGGCTTCTTCGGTTCGAAGCCTTTTTCTAAGACCAACGAAATCCTCAAAAAAGAAGGAAAAGAAGAGATTGATTGGACCCCCTAACCCCCTAAAGGGGGAATTGCCAAAGTTGGCGAATATGCAGAAGTCCCCTTTAGGGGATTTAGGGGTTTAATACTCCAATGGCACAATCGGTTCTTTCTTTGTCGTAGACATAATCATCATCGTCTGGAAAGTTTTCACTACAGAAATCTTACTGATTTTATCCATAATTAAACGCTCGTACGATTTGATATCGCTTACATAAACCTTCAATAAGAAATCTGCCTGACCAGTTACATGATGGCATTCGGTTACCTCTTTGATTTGGTTTACTTCATCTAAAAAGATTTGGATGGTATTGTTTTTATGGAAATCTAGCTGAATTTGAATAAAGGTTTTGATACCCAAACCTAATTTTTCTTCATCAACCAAAGCGTGGTAGCTTTTAATATAGCCAGACATTTCCAGCTTACGAACACGCTCTAAAGTTGGCGCTGGCGACAAACCTATTTCTTGCGAAAGCAGTAGATTGGTAATTCTACCATTTTCTTGTAATAACTTTAAGATTTTGAAATCGATTTTGTCTAATTCTAATGCCATACCTTTTTATTTGAATTGCCCAAAGGTATAACAGAAAGGCTAACTCACAAAATTTTATTCTAAAATTAATGTAAAAATTTAGCGAATATTTTATATTAAAATTTTTAGATTTGTCTAAACAATAAATTAGAAAGCCTAAAATGCAATCTTATACCGAAGAGAACTATCTTAAAGTAATTTACCATTTGTCGGAGGCTAATCATCCGGTACAAACCAATGCCATTGCAGAGCGTATACAAACCAAAGCAGCGTCGGTAACCGACATGATTAAGAAGCTTTCGGAAAAAGAGTTGGTAAATTACGTGAAGTATCAAGGAGTTACTTTAACGGAAAAAGGTAAGCTCACTGCCATCAACATTGTTAGAAAACACCGCTTATGGGAGGTTTTTTTGGTAGATAAACTCAACTTTAAATGGGATGAAGTGCATGAAGTAGCCGAAGAACTGGAACACATTCAATCTAACTTGTTAATTGAGCGACTGGATGAGTTTTTAGATTTCCCAAAGGTTGACCCACACGGCGATCCAATTCCCGACAAACATGGCAATTTCGCAGAACTTGCTTTTGTTAAATTAAGCAAACTCAATTCTGGAGATAAGGGAACCATCACAGGAGTGAGCGAACACTCGTCTTCTTTCCTTAAACATTTAGAAAAACTAGGTTTAACCTTAGGCAAACGTATAGAAATTATTGAAGTTTTAGAGTTTGATGGTTCTGTAGAACTTTTTGTAGAACAACAAAAAACGAATATCAGTAGAGAAGTAGCCAAACATATTTTAATCACCAAAAACTAATGGCAGAGAAGCAATCCTTAAGCGAAGTACACCAGAGCGTAGCTACCAACCAGAGGAAAGGTTGGCGCAGGATATTGGCTTTTTTAGGACCTGCATATTTAGTAAGCGTTGGCTACATGGACCCTGGAAACTGGGCTACAGACATTGCTGGAGGTAGTAAATTCGGCTATCAGCTTATTTGGGTGCTGCTAATGTCTAATTTAATTGCACTGCTTTTGCAATCTTTAAGTGCTCGTTTGGGTATTGTTAGAGGATTAGATTTAGCACAAGCATCAAGAAACACTTATCCGAAATGGGTTAATTTCCCATTATTTGTGTTGGCACAAACAGCTATCATCGCCTGCGATTTGGCTGAAATCATAGGTATGGCCATCGGTTTAAACCTACTTTTCGGTTTACCGCTCATTTGGGGTATTTCCATTACCATTTTCGATACCGTACTATTGCTTTTCTTGCTCAACAAAGGCATGCGCAAAATGGAAGCTTTTATTGTTTCTATGGTGTTTATCGTGGGGCTTTCTTTTCTGGTAGAGATGTTCATTGTAGAACCATCATTAAAGGAAATAGCCAAAGGTTTTGAACCTTCAATGCTTAGCGGAGAAGCACTTTACATTGCCATTGGTATTATTGGTGCAACGGTAATGCCACACAATCTGTACTTACACTCTTCTCTAGTGCAAACCCGAAAATTTGAACGAGATAGTAAAGGAATTAAGGAAGCCATTAAATTCAATTTTATTGATACCGCAGTTGCTCTTAATTTGGCATTTTTCGTTAACGCAGCCATCTTAATTTTAGCCGCAGCAGCGTTCTACAAAAACGGTTTTCACGAAGTTGCCGAAATACAAGATGCTCACGAACTACTGACCAATATTTTCGGAAATGTGGCTCCTGCCCTATTTGCTATTGCATTAATTGCTGCAGGACAAAGTTCTACCGTTACAGGTACACTTGCGGGACAAATTGTAATGGAAGGTCACTTAAACTTAAGGATACAACCTTGGTTAAGAAGATTAATCACACGTTTGCTCGCCATTGTTCCTGCATTTTTCACTATCCTTTATTTTGGTGATGATGCTTTGGGCGGATTATTAATTCTAAGTCAAGTAGTATTGAGTTTACAGTTAGGCTTTGCTGTAATCCCTCTAATCCACCTTAACTCTGATAAAAAAGAGATGAAGGAGTTTGCCATTAAACCTTGGGTAAAAATATTGGCTTGGTTAAGTGCTGCGGTTATTGTTGCATTGAATATTAAACTCGTTATAGAAGAAATTGACGGTTGGATGGCCTCTTCAGACGCTTGGTATATCTATGTCATTGTACTACCAGTGGCTGTTCTTGTAGCTTTATTACTAGCGTATATTTTCATCTATCCTTTTGTTGGTAAAAAACAGCGTATTGGCAATGTGCCGCATGGCGATGCTTTGGCAATTGGAAACGTCGAAAAAATCAATTACGAACGCATTGGCATCACAGTAGATTTTTCTGAAAACGATAGAAAAACCATTCGACACGCTTTGATACAAGGCGGAAAAGATGCACACTACTACTTAATCCATGTGGTAGAAACCGCAGCTGCCCGTTATCACGGTAAAACTGCAATGGACCATGAGACCCAATCGGATATTGACAATCTGAAAAAATACCAAGAAAATTTAGCAGAATTAGGTTATCAAGCTACACCACATATTGGCTTCGGAGGTACTGCAAAAGCCATTGCCGATATCAGTAACTCAAATGAACTGGAACTTTTGGTAATGGGTGCTCATGGTCACAAAGGTCTAAAAGATTTGATATTTGGTACCACTGTAGATTCTGTAAGACACAAAGTGGATATTCCTGTATTGATTGTAAGGTAAAATGGAAGGATTAAGAAAATTACAAGCCCACGATGAAATCCCTTTTCAACTGTTATTGCTTGCCGATGAAACTGTTGAGGCAATAGAAAAATACATCTACAAATGTGACGTATTTGTTCTAAAAAAAGATGGCTTGTTAATTGCCGTTTTCGCATTATTGAAAGTTGACGAACACGAAATAGAAATTAAAAATATTGCAGTAGACAACAATTTGCAAGGTCAGGGGATTGGCAGTCTATTGCTTTCAAACATAAAAGCCATAACAAAAGAAACTTTCTTTAAAAGGATTATAGTGGGAACACCTGATATTAGTCATTTACAAATTAATTTCTATGAAAAGAACGGCTTCGTTAAATGCGGTATTAGAAAGAACTTTTTTATAGAAAACTATAAGCTACCTATCATAGAAAATGGCATCCTATTAAAAGATATGCAGATGTTAGAATATCTTATTGAGCAATAAACTATATTTATTTTGTAAATACTATTTTTTGCACTACTCAAATCAGAAAATTGACACATTCTTTCAAAGCTTTTTTGGAAATCATCGGCATAAACCCTTTTGTATTTATTCCGAATGAGATATTGATACAGCTTTTTTCAGCTTACGGAAAAGATAAAGGTCATATCCCTGTCTGCGGTAAAATCAACGCGAAACAGTACATTCAAACATTAATCAAATATCAAGGCGAATGGCGTTTATATATCAACACCACCATGCTAAAAAACTCTCCAAAACGAGTTGGAGAAGAAATTAGTGTTGAAATTCAAATCGACACCACAGACCGAACTTTAACTCCTCACCCAAAACTGGTAAGAGCACTAAACGAAAATCCAACTGCTAAAGAAGTATTCGAAAATTTAACCCCATCCAAACAGAAAGAAATCATCAAATATATCTCCTTTCTAAAATCTGAAAAAAGTATTGATGAAAATATTGAAAAAGCAATTGGCTTCTTGCTAGGTAAAAATCGCTTCATTGGAAGAGATAAGCCTTGATATAGCCTTCCCTTATCTAAAATTATATCCAATCTTCGGAAATTGTAATTCCAAAATTCTTATCGGTGGATTTGTAATTCTTACTTAAAAACCATTCGAATATTTAAAGATTTTATACCAGTTTTAAATACATCTGATAGTCGATTTCATTTCAGATTAAAAGTGGAATACATTTTTTAAGTGTACCGTTCATCAATGAAATGGTGTCTTTACGTACTCCGTATGTATTGGCATTTTATTAATAATAAAAACACGTAGAAATATTAGGTTGGCATCAAAACAAGGTACAATCAACAAAATTTAATTTATTTTTCTAGATTAGCATCATTTTTAAACTCAAGTTAAGTCAACTCTCAAAATAGCAAGAATACTGACACTCAATGACGGCAACAAACATCACAACGCATAGAAAACTGATAAGGATTTCAGGCACAATCTTAATCAATAAAGATGTAGAAGGTGTATTCAATTTTTACGCTAACCCAAGCAATGACCATCTGTGGCGTACAGAAATAAATAAAAGTACATTGGATGGCGAGCTTCAGTTAGGTGTAACAGCGGCCGAGTACTCATACTTATCTAAAAAAGCTCCAAACAATCTATTGGAAATGAAATGCACTCAGTTTAACAAAAACAAAATTGCAATTTTTGAAACACTACAAAGCGAAAAATTTTACTTAAAAAGCGAAAGAATAACAAATTCCTTACCCGACCTTACTACAGAAATAACTTACAAACTTGAATTTGACAAAAACATTGTAAAATTTGCCACAGGTATTAGCTTACCAATTTTTCTAATTTCATGGAAAGCAAAAGACGACCTAAGAAAATACTTACAACAACTAAAAAAGTATATTGAAAAGGATTAATAATGTGCTGACAATTAATTAATAGAGAATAGAATACTTTAAAACTCACTTTTTGGAATCCACAATTAAAACCCTACCTCAAATTATACCTCAACCCAAAGAAACCTCTAATTCCTTGGTTTGGTGCATATACATAACTTGGGTCAAAGGTTAAACCATAAGGATTGGTTGCAGGGTTTACTACAGGTTCGCCAGTTACAGGATTAAAACTTCCAGGTTCTCTATCAAAAGGGTCGTTCGCTCTGGCAATAATAAAAGGATTATTTCTAGTTGGTTTAAAGTTCAGTATGTTTTTAACGCCACCATAAACTTCCAAATTTTTAAACCCACGATAAGTAAACTGGATATTCTGTAAACTCCAAACCGGCGAGTTGGGTTGGCGTGGGTCAAATTCGTTCAACAAAGGCAAGCGCATTGGTCCGTAAATATTACCAGTGTAGTCAATTCCCAAATTTAGCTTGTTAATGAGGTAAGAAACCGACCAAGTTCCCATCCACTTCTCCGTTAATATTTGCTGAGTTTTAACATTATCTTCTACCAAACCAACATCTTGCAAAGTGATACCAGCATTCAATTTCAGCCCAAAATTTAAGCTGACATCTAAATTTCCAGTTAAGCCTTTGCTTACTGCATAACCGTCTAAATTATCGTATATAATCTGGTTGGTATTGGTTTCGTAATCTGCCACAATGCGGTTAGTAAAATGCGTATAAAAAGCAGACACATCAAACGTGAATATATTACCGTTGTCAGCATAAAGTTTCTTTAAGTAATTCAAATTCACATTATAGGTTTTCTCGGGCTTCAAATCGTTTTTAATAATTACATCCCTTGCTCCTGTTAGCGCAGCGTGGTCTTCTGTAAAAATATTCACCACCCTAAAACCAGTTCCAGCATTTAACCTTAAAATACTCATTTCATCGAAATTGATTTTATAAGCAAAGCGTGGTGTAAAGATATTGCCGTGGTTAGAATTGTAATCATAGCGCATGCCCAACAACACCGAGTGCTTTTGAGCTAGCTTAATTTCATCTTGTACAAACAAACCTGGCAAGTAAGTATTTTCTGGTTGTGAGAAGGTTGCAGGAGTATTATCATCATAAAACGTATAACGAAAGGCCGCACCAAATAGTAAATCGTGGTTATTAATTTTCTTATCCCAAGTGAGCTGCGAGAAAGCAATATTTTGTTGAGCAATGTAAGATGTCGTTCCATATCTACTATCCTGATTATGGTTCGTTAATGAAAAAGCAAAGAACATCTTTTCCTTAATTGGTAACTGGTAGTTTCCTAAAACTTCGAAACGTTTGGTATAAATACTTTCACCATAAACTTCGTCGCCACCTCTGAATTGCTTGCTCCAATTCATCTCTCCGCCCCATCTATCTTCATATAAAAACCTACCGGCTAATGAAAACAAACGATTTTCCTTTCTGCTAAAATTCCATTTTTGAAAAACAGAAATGCGGTCCTGCAAGGTGACATCAGTAAAATTATCGTGGTTATAGTCCACTTTGTTTCCATATTTAAAATAATTCAAACCGGTCAGCACATTCACTTTGGGGTGGATTTTCGCTTTGAAACCTAAATCAAGATTATGCTCTAAATAACTTGTAGTCATAAAATCGGCACTTAAAGAAGGTGCTTTACTTACATCTTTAGTAATGATATTGATTAAACCACCAACAGCCTCGCTACCATACAATGAAGACGCTGGACCTTTAACCACTTCTACCCTTTCTACTAGGGAATTCGGAATTCCAGACAGCCCGTAAACCGTAGATAGGCTACTCACAATGGGCATTCCGTCAATCATTACCATTGTATATGGGCCTTCCAAGCCATTGATGTGGATATCTCCAGTATTACAGATATTGCAATTGAGTTGAGGGCGAACACCGTTGATATTTTGCAATGCATCGAAAATACTTGGTGTTGGATTTTTCTGGAAGAATTTAGCCGTGTAAATCTCTACCGGAACAGGGCTTTCCAAACGATTAACCTCCTTCTGTGTTCCCGTAATTACTACCTCACGCAAATCTTCCTTCTGCTCAATCAAATTGAAAGCCAGCACAGTATCCGAAGAAATGTCAATCTTATTTACTTGTGATTGGTAACCTATAGCCGTAATTCTGATTTGATATTTACCTGCTTTTAACGCTACGAACCCAAATTCTCCATCGATATCTGTTTGTGTAGAGCGTTGCAGTTCTATCAAACGTAAACTAGCTTTTGGAACAACAACTCCGTTGCTCTCTACTTTTCCTTTTAGGATAAAATCTTGAGCTAAAACATTAGTTAACAACAAACAAAAGGCAACTGCAAGTAAAATCTTCTTCATTTAATTAGCTTTACAAAAATATAAATTTAGACAAATCTAAAAATATATTTATAAAAAATAAAATCTATTTTTAGCCGCAATAAAACATTAAAACATGTTATTAAAACGCGATACAACTTCTGGACGAATGAGAATATCTTTGGTATTTTACCACATCCTGTATTTTTCAGCAATTCTACAATTAAACAATTAAGCAATTAACCTATCTTTGCACCATGCCTAACGATATACAGATAAAGAATAAGCGAGCATATTTTGATTACCATATTTTAGATAAATATGTAGCCGGAATTGCTCTGCTTGGCACAGAAATAAAATCGATAAGACAAGGAAAAGCCAACATAACCGATGCTTTTTGCACTTTTATTGGGGGTAGCCTTTATGTAAGAAATCTTCATATTTCAGAATATAGTCACAGCTCATTTTATCATCATGATATTAAGCGAGACCGCGTTTTACTTTTGCAAAAAAAAGAGTTAAGGAAAATTAGGATTAAAGGCGAAGAGAAAGGTTTCACCATTGTTCCGCTTCGTATTTTTATTAACGAGAGAGGTTTTGCAAAAATTGAAATTGCACTAGGACAAGGTAAAAAGGAATTTGACAAACGTGATAGCATCAAAGAAAGAGATGGCAAACGTGAGTTGGATAGGGCGATGAAGTTTTAACCCCTAAATCCCCTAAAGGGGACTGACCAAAGTTTGAAAACAATAAATCCTATTTCCCCTTTAGGGGCTAGGGAGTAAATTTATTAAATACATGAAAATAGTTTTTATGGGTACGCCCGATTTCGCAGTAGCTTCGTTAAATGCACTGAAAAATGCGGGTTTTGATATTGTGGGTGTAGTTACTGCAGCAGATAAGCCTGCTGGCAGAGGACAGAAGTTAAATGAAAGTGCCGTAAAAAAATATGCTGTAGAAAATGGCTTGAAGGTTTTACAGCCTTTAAAACTGAAAGACCCTGAATTTATCAGCGAACTAAAATTGCTAAATGCAGATTTACAAGTGGTAGTTGCTTTTAGAATGCTACCAGAGATTGTTTGGAACATGCCAGCAAAAGGCACCATTAATCTACATGGTTCTTTATTGCCTCAATATAGAGGTGCTGCACCTATTAACCATGCCATTATCAACGGAGAGAAAGAAAGTGGTGTAACTACTTTCTTTTTAAAGCAAGAAATTGATACTGGCGATGTGATTTTATCTGCAAGTACTCCAATTACAGAAGACGATACTGCGGGTACACTTCACGACAAGTTAATGAATATTGGGGCAGAGCTGATTGTAAAAACGGTTAAATCTATAGAAGAAGGCAATTACAAAGAAGTGCCGCAACCAATGGATACCGAACTAAAAGCTGCTCCGAAAATCTTTAAAAACTTCTGCGAAATTAACTGGAAGCAGGACAATCAAACAGTTTACAATCACATTAGAGGTTTAAGCCCTTACCCTACTGCTTTCACTTTTTTAAATGAAAAAACGTTAAAGGTTTTTAAGGTTGAAAAGGAAAATGTAGTGCCAACTATAGAAGCTGGAAATTTCGAAACAGATGGTAAGACTTTCTTAAAATTTGCTACCAACAATGGCTACATTAAACTATTAGAGATACAATTAGAAGGCAAAAAGCGTATGCAGGTTGATGAGTTTTTAAGGGGCGTGAGGTTGGGTTAATTGATGAACTGGTTAACTGGTTAATTGAAACCTAAATGAACGAAAATCAAAAAGGTGCTTTAGCAGCGAAAAAACATCAAATACAGTTGCGTATTAGGGTTGATGATTTTATAGACAGGCATTTATTAAATTGGCTGGAAATTTATGAAACTATCTTATCTTGCAATATTGACTATGAGCTCGTACAATTGGCAAACGTCGCAGAAGAGGAAATTATTTTTTGGGAAAAGGCCTTAGCAAAAGCACCTTTTAACACTTATAATTTCGACACTAAAAATCTAAATACCGACGAGGAAAAAAGTATTTCCGGTATACTTTACGATATTTATCCTTCTACCTATCCGCTAAGATTTATGCCTAGCGATATCTTACCTTATTTGATTTCGGATAAAGCGGAGGAAATTATAACTGATTTTGCACAACAACTGGGATTGAGCTTAAACCAAGAAGTTTACTTGATGTATTTGTACTACACACCAATTGTAAAATTAAAACTGAAGGATATTATTGCTTACGCTCCGCAGCTTTATGATTTTCCGATGGAGGATATTTTAATTGCTGCAACAAGTTTTGATTGGATTATTTTCCGTTCGATGGAGGATGAATGGCGATTTTGCCGAAGAACTACCAAACTGAGTTAATTAAACCTTATTGCAGCGGATGCCGATTTTCATCGGCAGAAGCGGAAAGAAGGACTGTTGTTAGCGACGAACTCAAGACATTGTTTTTCAAAAAATCTAAACCTTTCTTAAAGATTACTTTCCCGAATAATCCTATCGTGTGGACACAAATATTGGAAAATGTTGTTTTCCTCCCCCTGCCCTCCCGAATAGTCGGGACAGGCTCTCGGAGAGGGGGATATGCAAATGCTTAGGCACAGTGTGTCCCCCTCTCCGAGGGGGATTCAAGGGGGAGGAACGAGATGTGTCCACACGATAGAAATAATCGGGATAAACTATTACTTGCAATGACGAATTGGCTAGATAGACTGATTTAACCAGCCGCTAAACGCCCTTGCTACTTCATTAAAATACCGCTTACGACCGTAGCCCATCACCCATCTCACACCACCAATGGCATTGGTTAGGAAAACTTCTTCGGCTTCGTTTAATATTTGCGGATTAATTTGTGCTTCGATTAAAGGCAATTGATGTTGTTTAGCTAGCTGCATAACCACGTTACGCATTACACCACTAACGCAACCTTCGGAAAGTGCTGGTGTATAAATCTGGTTTTGATAAACTACAAAAAGGTTTGAACTGGTACTTTCGCACAAAAAACCATTTTGGTTTAATAGTAAAACCTCGTCTAAGCGATGTTGTTTTTGGTAGATTGCAGCCATTACAAAAGGTAGGGAATTAGTAGTTTTATAGTTGGAAAGTTTGTTTATAGGCTTGGCTATTTCATCGTAAACATCTACAATAATTCCTTTTTTATTCAGTTCGTAGCTAGCCGTTTCCAGAGGTTTAACTTCTAGTAGATAGCCAACTTTGTTGGTTTCGGGTGTGTAAAGTCCTTCGCCCTGCCTATAAATGGTTAAACGAAAACGAGCATTGCCACTAATTTTATTTTTACGTGCTAATTCGGCTGTCTTCTGCTTTAAGAAATAGTCGTCTAGCAGGTTGTAGCCGTCCATTTTTAAGGCCTTCATTGTAGCTCTAATCCTATCGGCGTGTAGCTCTGGAAATTTCAACTTACCACTACACATCCGCATAGACTCGAAAAAGCCATCGCCAAACTTAAAAGCTCGGTTGGCAGCTTGTAAAATAGCCGTATCGCTAGTAAAAAACTGGTCGTTAAATAATATGTATTGCGACATTTATGCGATATAGTTACGCCATTTATTTAAAACTGCTTCAAAATCTGCCGGCATTGGCGCCTCGAATTCCATATACTGTTGTGTTGTTGGGTGAATAAATCCCAATGTTTGCGCATGTAATGCCTGACGGGGCATCAACTCGAAACAATTGGCCACAAATTGCTTGTACTTAGAGAACGTAGTTCCTTTTAAAATCTTATCGCCACCGTAAGTTGCATCACTAAAAAGTGGATGACCTATGTGTTTCATGTGTGCCCTTATTTGGTGCGTACGGCCCGTTTCTAATTGGCAACTCACCAAAGTTACGTAGTTTAAGCGTTCTAAAACTTTGTAATTGGTTACCGACCATTTGCCCTTTTCCTCATCGTCGTACACATCTTGGATAATCCTATTTTTTAGGCTTCGCCCGATGTAACCTTCTATTCGTCCATCGCTTTCGATATCGCCCCAAGCCAAAGCTAGATATTTACGGGTAATGCTGTGGTCAAAAAACTGTTTCGCCAATTTAGTCATGGTGATTTCGTTTTTGCTGATGAGTAGCAGTCCAGATGTATCTTTATCTATACGATGCACCAAACCGGGGCGGCCATCATTTCCTGGTAGTGTTGGTAATTGCTCAAAATGAAACGCTAGTGCATTTACCAAAGTTCCAGTATAGTTATTAAAACCAGGATGCACAACCATTCCGGCTGGTTTGTTTACCACCAACAAATCATCGTCTTCGTAAACAATATCAATTGGAATATCTTCTGGATAAACTTCTGTATCGCGTGGGGGCTGTGCATAAACTATCGATATTTCGTCGAAAGGCTTTACCTTATAGCTAGCTTTAATCTGTTGTTTATTAACCAGCACATTTCCAGCATCAATGGCATTTTGTATTCTATTGCGTGACGCATTTTCTATACGGTGCATCAAAAACTTGTCAATTCGCAACAAAGACTGTCCTTTATCTACGACAATATTAAAATGTTCAAATAAATCTTGTTCCTCTTCTTCTTGCCCTATTGCGAAATTTTCCATGTTGCAAAAGTAATTCATCAAAAATGATATTCCTAAAAAACAATTTGGCTTATTTGTTGTAGTGTAGTTGACGAATTAATGATGTGTGTATGAAAAACTTCTCCGAGAACTTTAGGATTGTAATTAATTTTTTTCCTTATTTGATTAGAAAGATATATTTTCGTGTCTGATAATCAAACAAATAAACATGGAAAATAAATTTAGGGCGTTGAGGAACATGGTGTTACTTAGCGCTTTTTTTATGCCGTTAAGTTTAGTGGCACAAGATGAAGTTGGCGACGTTTTTAGAGGAAGCCCACAAGATGCCGGTAAATTGGCTGGTGCCTATCTCTTACCTGCAACTACCGGTTTTGGTCTGGGCTTAAATTCTGGATGGTATACGTCGGCAAAAGCGAAGGGAACTTTACGTTTCGATTTGCGCATAACTGGTACGGGCGCTTTCGTTCCCAATAAAGACAAAAACTTTGATGTTGGCAAATTAGGTCTAACTAGTATGAGTCCCGTTGCTGGCTCTAATCCGATTAGCCCTACAATTGCTGGTCCTAAAACTGATGGCACTAAGATGCAAGTCGGTAACACAGTAGATCCTTCCAAACAATTTAATTTGCCTGATGGAGTTGGTTTAAATATTATCCCATCTCCGCAAGTACAACTTACAGTGGGTTTGCCGAAAAACATTGATGTTTCATTCCGTTTTGTACCTACAATAGATCTTGATGATGTTGGTAAAGTAAATCTATTTGGAGTTGGTGCCAAAGTTGAACTTTTACCAATCATACTTGGCAAAAAAGAAAAATTATTACCATTTGATTTAGCGGTGGCTTTTGGCTATACGCAATTAACATGGAATATTCCTTTAGAAGTTGGTACTAACCCAGATCCTAATCAAAATATCGATATTAAATTATCTGGCATTAGTACAGATGCCATTATTTCAAAAAGACTGTCGGTATTCACTCCCTTTTTTAGTGTAGGTTACAACAAGTCTAATACAGATATTAGAGCTTTAGGAACATATAATTTTGATGGAGAAGTACATAAAGATCCTTTTCAAATTAAAAGAGATGATGTAAATGGTATGAGAGCCTCTGCAGGTTTCCAACTACACTTGGGTTTCTTCAGATTATACACATCTTATACCCAAGCTACATATGGTTACGTAAACGCTGGTATAGGCTGAGGAATCGGAAAATAAAATTTTCAACAACGCTTAAAAAAGCTTCTCTTTGGAGAAGCTTTTTTTATGCAGTTACCCAGCCCAATACATCAGATTACTTACAACAATAATTCTTTTTCTGTTAAGAGGGATGATTTGATTGATCCCTTTGTATCTGGTAACAAATGGCGTAAATTGAAATACATCCTGCTAGATGCTGCTGCTAAAAACAAAAAGCACTTAGTAACATTTGGCGGGGCTTACTCGAACCATTTATTGGCTACCGCAGCAGCCGCTGCAAAACGTACACTAAAAGTTACTGCTTTTGTAAGAGGTGAAGAAGTTGAAAACCCTATGCTATCGCTTTGCAAAATATTCGGCATGCAATTGAAATTTGTGGATAGAGACAGCTACAGAAACAAAAGACGTTTATTTGAAAAGTTTTAAGGAACTGATGA
>NZ_JAVHXT010000011.1 GCF_031119335.1 Pedobacter sp. | reverse complement strand
ACCAGCGACCCTCTGATTAACAGTCAGATGCTCTAACCAGCTGAGCTAAGAAGGAGTGCTGGTTATCCAAAAACGCCTTTGAGTATTCATTTTGAACATAATCTCTTGTTCGTTTTGGGAATGCAATATTAGGGCTTTTAAATTATTTATGCAATATTTGTAGCGAAAAAAAAGACAAAAACATCAACAAAAAACGTATGAGCCTGATAATCATAGGTACTGTAGCATTTGATGCTATTGAAACTCCCTTCGGAAAAACAGATAAAATAGTAGGTGGCGCTGCAACTTTCGCTAGTTTAGCCGCATCTTACTTCTATAACAAGACAAAAATTGTTGCGGTAGTTGGCGACGATTTCAAAAAAGAGGACATTGAAACCCTAAATAACCACGGTATAGATACCGAAGGCCTACAAATTAAAGAAGGCGAAAAATCTTTCTTCTGGAGTGGAAAATATCATAACGACATGAACAGTCGCGATACCCTAATTACAGAATTAAACGTGTTAGAAAACTTCGACCCAATAATTCCAGACAGCTACCAAGACTGCGAATATTTAATGTTGGGTAACCTAACACCACAAATCCAGCGCACAGTTATCGAACGATTAAAAAATCGTCCTAAATTAATTGTACTTGACACCATGAACTTCTGGATGGACATTATGATGGATGACTTGCTGGAAACCATCAAATTGGTAGATGTTTTGACTATCAACGATGCCGAAGCCCGCCAATTATCGGGAGAATATTCTCTGGTAAAAGCAGCTAAAAAAATCCTAACCATGGGACCAAAATACCTGATTATCAAAAAAGGTGAGCACGGCGCATTATTGTTCCACGAAGACAAAATTTTCTCAGCTCCAGCATTGCCTTTGGCAGATGTTTTCGATCCAACTGGTGCTGGCGATACTTTCGCTGGTGGTTTCATTGGTTATTTGGCTAAAGTTGGCACCATCAACTTCAACAACATGAAAAACGCATTAATTTACGGTTCTGCATTGGCTTCATTCTGCGTAGAGAAATTCGGTACAGAAAGATTGTTAGACCTAAGCCAAGAAGAAATCACTAACCGTTTACAGCAATTTGTAAGCTTAAGTAGTTTCGAAATTAAGCAATAATATTTTTAGAAGCGCACTAACACTGCTACTAAACACAGATAGTCCCGTTTTACGCTGTACCTACGGTGCCGCTACAACCGGGGCTATTTTTGTTAAGGCACTGCCACTAAACCAACATTCCAACCCGCTCAAATTTCTCGAAAACCGCGTCCGTATGTGGCGCATCGACCAGTTCTTCTGTTAAATCCTGCCCTGCCCAATGCTCGTAATGTTTGCCATTTTTCCATAAGCGACTTTCGGTAACATCGTAAATAACACCCTTATAAGCCACCCAAATCTGAGGTTTATCCTGTCCGTTGCGCAATGCCAATTGCTGTTTAGTATAAGTTTGTAATTCCACTATACCGAACGTTTACGCATTAAAAACTCAAAAATATACACACTTACCAACAGCATAGATAGAGCAACAAAATGGTTTTCAATTGGAATTTTAGCAACAAACATTCCCGTGAGCTGATTTTCGGCTACATGCAAAACTCCATTCCAAAACAATATTCCATACACTAAATAAAAAGGAACAAGCATTACCAAAAAAGCACGGTAAGCCTTATACATAAATCTTAGTCTACCTATATACTCTATAGAAAATAAAACAATAGCAAGTGTAGCAAACGTCAACAAGGTGTACCATTTAGTGTAGCCAAAAAACAAAAAAGCAACACACAAACCCAACAACAGGTTACTTACAGCTAAGCTATATTTCTGCAAATCGTTCTTTGGAAACCTGATATTAAAATATTGATATACACTCACGGCAGCAAAACTAAAACTGAAGTTCAATAGATATAGCTCCAGAGGGATATGTCCAATAACTACTCCTATGGTACTATCGATATTAAAAAATAACAATCCAGCTAATTGCATGGCCAGTGTTATAGCAGAGAAAATAATTGCAGAAACCAAACTTGCACTTATTGTTGCTTTAAAAGTTTCTTTATTGAGGATCTTTTTATCTAAATGTAAAAAATACGGAAACACTATTAGGCCTAGCGTTAAAAACAGAAAAGCAAACTTCATCATCTTGTGGTATTAATCCACAAAAGTATAATTTTATAAATGGTTTTAGACGATATCCAAATTTGTACTTCCCATCTGGTTTAAGTGTTCGCTATTTCAGCGACCACTTAAATCTTAAATAGAAAACAAAGACTTCGTCTGAAAATATAGCACAAGCGAATACATAAAAATAGAGCTGTTGAAATTGCTCTTTTTTAAAAAAATATCACAGAAAGTTATTTCGGTCTGGAGACCTTGGTTTGTAAAAGAAATTTAAGTGATCCGCTGGAACACTTAAACTAGATAGGGTTTTAGACGATATCCAAATTCGTACTCCAAGCTTGAAGGCCGCAAACTAAAAAGCCCCGATTTTATTCGGGGCTTTCAATGTGTCTGTTAAAATTAAGCTCTATCAGCAGAGTAATTTTTTAAATATTTTTTCAGTTGACCTCTAGCAACGTGAATTCTAGTTTTCACCGTTCCAATCGGAATATTCAACTCTTCGGCAATTTCGTGGTATTTAAATCCTTCGAAATATTTAATAAATGGTATGTAATACTCTGGCGCCAAAGAATCTAGAGCTTTATTAATGTCTTTTAGCACAAACTTGCTTTCTACCGCATTATTAGTTGCGCTGTAGTGTAAATTTGCATAGGTAATATCATCACTTTGTGTAATTAGCGCATTGGTTTTTACCAAGCGTCTGTAATTGTTGATGAAAGTATTACGCATGATAGTAAATAACCAACCTTTCAAATTGGTTCCTTCCTTAAACTTACTATAATATGTTACAGCTTTCAACATGGTATCTTGCACCAAATCATTCGCGTCTTCCAGGTCTTTAGTAAAATTTAAGGCAAATGATTTCAAAGAGGTAGAGTAGTCGTTCAATTGTTCGTTAAATTGCAGCTGTGTCATATTCTTTTTAGTTTTTAGTTAATAAAGAACAGATGCTTGATGGGCGGCAACTGTCATAGTCGTGTAATACATTACAACTATGATACCAAAAACGGCAAAAACTACTGTCGAAATTTACAATTATGAAAATTTTACTCTAAAAAGCGCTAGAGACCGTTAGAGGGCATACTATTAAAGAATATTTACTTCTCTTTCTAAAAGCACTCCGAATTTTTGTTGTACAGTATTGATTATTTTTTCCGAAAATCTGTACACCTCCTGTCCTGTTGCACCACCATGATTAACCAACACCAAGGCCTGGTTTTTCCAAGTTCCAGTGTTACCGTCTACTATACCTTTAAAACCACAAGCTTCAATTAGCCAACCCGCGGCCAACTTTACCCTAGTGTCTGGAGCTGGATAATGTGGCATGTCTGGAAATTGCGACACCAACTCATCGAACACCGTCTTGTCTATAATTGGATTTTTAAAGAAACTACCCGCATTACCAATTGTACTTGGATCTGGCAGCTTGCTTACACGAATAGCAGCCACCACTTCAGATACATCAGCAATAGTTGGATTTGTAATCTCCCTTCTTTCCATTTCGGTATTGATTGCACCATAGTGCGTTTGGACGTTAGCTGTTTTCGAAAGTTTATAAGTTACCGAAGTAATGATGTACTTACCTTTAAGCTTGCCTTTGAAGACACTTTCGCGATAGGCAAATTCACAATCAGCCCTACTAAAAGTTTTAATTTCGCCAGTGGCAATTTCAAAAGCAGTGCAGCTTTCAAGCACGTCTTTAATCTCTACGCCATAAGCACCTATGTTCTGTATTGGTGAAGCGCCAACCGTGCCGGGTATTAAAGTTAGGTTTTCTATACCTGCATAGCCTTTGCTAACGCAGTATTTCACTAAATCATCCCAAACTTCTCCTGCACCTGCAGTAACGAAAACATCATCTCCTACTTCTTTTACACTAATACCGTTGATACTAACTTTAAGTACCAGCCCATCGTAATCTCTAGTAAAAAGCATATTACTGCCTCCGCCTAAAACCAGCAACTTATTTTCTTTAACCAAAGGATTACTGAAAACCTCTGCTAAATCTTCTTCGCTGGTAATATTTGCAAATAGTTTGGCATTAACGTTTATCCCGAAAGTGTTAAGTTGTTTTAAGGAGTAATTTTCTAAAAGCGGCATTGAGCTATTTTTATTGCAAAGGTAATAATGATTTACGATTGCGAAACTTAAAACTGTTAACTACCAACACCAATTGTCTGCCTATTGTAAATTACTATAAAACGTAAAAAAAATCCTCCGGAAACTTTTGTGTTAAAAAAAGTTTCCATAGTTTTGCATCGGATTTTTGAAAGGAAAATAAATTGGAAGTAAGAGATTATATCATAGACGGGGCCGACAAACTTTTTTGCCAATACGGTTTTAAAAGTGTGACGATGGATGATATTGCGAAACATTTGGGCATATCCAAAAAAACCATCTATCAGAATTTTAAGGACAAGAATGAACTCATCAACATTCTTATCCACGATAGGATTGTAAACCAAGACCTACAGATGAATAAGTGTTTTGTAGAGTCTGAAAACGCAGTTCAAGAAGTTTTTTTTAGCATGCAAGACATGGATTACTTTTTAGCCACCATGAACCCGATGCTATTTTATGACTTACAGAAATATCATCAGCAAGCTTGGCAAAACTTTGTCGCTTTTAAAGAAAAGGAAATAGGCAAAACTATAATGGCAAATCTCGAAAGAGGTAAAAAAGAAGGTTTGTATAGAGAAGAACTTAACACAGAGATTATAACTAGACTCCGCTTAGACCAAGTAGAAGTTGTGTTTTCGCAAAACGAACATTACGACACCAAGAAAAATAGCTTAGCTAGCATCATGATTGAAATAACCAGACATTTTTTGTATGGGATATGTAACAAAGAAGGGGTTAAGTTAATCCATAAGTACGATGCAGAATTTTTAAGCAAACAAGAAAACGCAAAAATTATTTAAACCCAGCATTCACCCAAAAATTAATAATTATATCAACTATGTTTAGAATAAAAACGGCAAAACTGTTATTTCTGCTGGCCATCAGCTTCAGTTTGCCAAGCCTAGCCTTAGCACAGCAACCCATCACACTTAAAGAGGCTTTAAAATATGCTTTGGACAACAACACAGCTGCAAAAAAAGCAGTACTAGAAATTGACAAAGGAAAATTTAAAACCCAAGAAGTAAGAGCGCAGGCATTACCACAACTTACAGGAAACGTTGGTTTAACTTACAATGCTATCATTGGCCAATTGGTTGCCGATATTGGTGGCCAAACCCAGTCATTTAGAATGGGCCAAGCTTGGAATTCGGTTGCAGGCGTACAATTATCGCAACAATTATTTAACCAACAAGTCTTTACTGGTTTACAAGCCGCAAGGTCTAGTGAGGCTTATTACAGATTAAATGCGCAACTAACGCAAGAGCAGGTAATTGAACAAGTAGCTAATAACTACTATCAGGTATTGGTAAACAGACAGCAGTTAAATGTGATTGACACCAATATCAAAAATGTTAAAGTGGTAGAGAAAATTATCTCTAACCAATTCCAAAACGGTTTAGCTAAAAAAATTGATGTTGATCGTATCAATGTAAACTTAACCAATTTGAATACACAAAGAGAGCAGGTGCTAAATGCAATTACTCAACAAGAAAATGTATTAAAGTTTTCTATGGGTATGCCGGTTAACACTCGCATCACTTTACCTGCGTCAGAATTGACAGATGTAGATCAAAACCCACTTTTGGCAGACACGATTAACTTAGATAACAGAACCGAGATGAAGTTAATGGATGTACAAAGAAAATTGCTCGACTTGCAACGTAAAGCTTATGTTTCTGAGTATTATCCTACACTTTCTTTGAATGCAAACTATAACTACAATAGCCAATCTAACAGTTTCGATTTTTTAAAATCTAACAGGAACGCTATCGGTTTTGATGCTTCGGCAATTGGCTTAACGTTACGTGTTCCAATCTTCAATGGATTTTTAACTCGCTCTAAGATCAGACAAGCAGATGTAGAAATCAAACAATTTGAAGCAGATCGTTTTGAGCGTACCAACTCGTTGAATATGGCTTATGAAAATGCTAAAATTCAATTACGCAATAGTTTAAACACCATTAATGCACAAAAGAAAAATGCTGAGTTGGCCAGAGAAATCTACGTAAGCACGCAGAACAATTACAATAACGGATTGGCTTCTTTAACAGATCTTTTAGATACGGAGAACTCGCTAACACAGGCTCAAAACAGTTATACGCAAGCTTTGCTAAACTATAAAATAGCCGAGATACAGCTAATCAAGTCTAAGGGAGAGATCACAACTTTAGCTCAATAAACCAAAAATATAGAAGAAATAATATCAAGAAAATGAAACCATCATGATTTACAAAACACAAAAGTAGATCGTTAAATCATAATAGCTTCATTACCATAAAATATAAATAAATAAACTAATGAAAAGAGTAATCACCATAATTGTTGTAGTAGTTGTAGTGTTAGCTGCGATATTCTACGTATTAAATAACAATAAAAAGAAAGAGCAAGAAGCAACAGAATTTATTGCGAAAGGCAGTGGTGCCGTTGCTGTAAAAGTTGCTAATGTAGAGCGTAAAGAAGTTAACTTAGACTTCACTGCCAACGGTACTTTTGCTCCAAATCAAGAATTAAACTTTAGCGCAGAAAACTCTGGTCGTGTAAGCAAAATTTATGTTGAAGAAGGTAGCCGCGTAAGCAAAGGCACTGTTTTAGCTAGAATTGATGCTGAAATTTTAAACACGGATAGAGAAACTGCTGAAGCTACCTATCAAAATGCTGTGAGAGACTTACAACGTTACGAAAGCTCTTTTGCAACCGGTGGTGTTACTCAACAACAGTTAGACCAAGCTCGTTTAAATACACAAAATGCGAAACTTCGTTTGCAACAACAACAACGTAAATTGAGCGATGCTAATATCAGATCATCTATCAACGGTATCGTTAACAAAAAAATGATTGAAGTAGGTGCAGTTGTTGCTCCTGGAACACAGTTATTTGAAATTGTTGATGTTTCTAAATTAAAATTGAAGGTAAACGTAAACGAAGGTCAGGTAGCTAACTTAAAAATTGGCGATAGAGTTGAAATTCAGTCTACAGTGTTCCCTGACGAAAAATTCTCGGGTAAAGTATCTTTTATTGCAGCAAAAGCTGATGGCACTTTAAACTTCCCAATTGAAGTTGAAGTAGCTAACAATGTAAAAAATAGCCTTAGAGCCGGGATGTACGGAACAGCAGTTTTCAAATTCCCTAAACAAACACCTGTAATTTTAGTACCTCGTACTTCTTTTGTGGGTAGTGTAAGCAGCAACGAAGTTTATGTTTTAAACAAATCGAAAAACACTGCCGAAACTCGTAAAGTGGTTTCTGGACGTATTTTGGGTGAGAACGTAGAAATTGTAGATGGCTTAAAAGAAGGCGAAACAGTAATAACGAGCGGTCAGATTAACTTAACTGAAGGCACTCCGGTTTCGATTATAAAGTAATTAGATATGCGTATTGCGATAAAAGTATTGAGATCGGTTTCAAAATCTCAATACGCAATACCCACTACACAATACTAAAAGAAAAAAATGAAAATCACTGACATATCTATAAAAAGGCCTTCGCTGGTAATTGTGGTATTTACCGCACTTACGCTGTTAGGTTTACTGAGTTATTTCTCGTTAGGATATGAGCTTTTACCAAAGTTCTCTCCAAACGTAGTATCTATCTCTACTATTTACCCAGGCGCTTCGCCAAATGAGGTAGAAAGTACCGTTACCAAAAAAATTGAGGATGCCGTTTCTTCGATGGAAAACATCAAGAAAATTAACGCTAACTCTTACGAAAGTTTATCGGTAGTAATTATTACCCTAAATGATAAAGCACAAATAGACATTGCACTAAATGATGCACAAAGGAAAGTTAACGCAATTTTGGCCGACTTACCAGACGATGTAAAACAACCATCGTTAAGTAAGTTCTCTTTAGATGACTTCCCTGTGATCACGATGTCTGCATCAGCGAAAATGGACGATATTGCGTTCTACGATTTGATGGACAAACGTATCGCTCCAATTATTTCTCGTGTAACCGGTGTAGCCCAAGTTAACTTAATTGGTGGATCTGAGCGTGAAATTAAAGTTGCCTTAGATGCGAAGAAAATACAAGGCTACGGTTTATCTGTACCAAGCGTACAACAAGCTATCTTAAGTTCTAACTTAGATTTCCCTACTGGAAGTGTTAAAACTAAAGCGCAAGACATTTTAGTACGTTTATCTGGTAAATATGCCAGCGTAGAAGAAATGCGTAATTTGGTAGTTACTACTGCTAAAGATGGTGCACAAATCCGCCTAGGCGAAATAGCCGACATTCAGGATACGCAAAAAGAAACAGAGAAAATTGCTCGTATCAACAGAGCTAATTCAATTGCTGTACAAATTATTAAACAAAGTGATGCCAACGCCGTAACGGTGAGTGAAGGCACAAAAGCAGTTATCGATACCCTAAAAAGCAATTACAAAAACATTGGCTTAGACATCAAAATCGTTAACGACAGTTCCGACTATACCTTACAATCAGCAGATGCGGTAATCCACGATTTAATGCTTGCCGTTGTGTTAGTAGCAATTGTAATGCTTTTCTTCTTACATAGCTTGCGTAATGCGGTTATTGTAATGGTTTCTATCCCAGCATCGTTAATTGCTACATTTATTGGTATATCAATGTTTGGCTATACCCTAAACCTGATGTCGCTACTAGGTTTATCTCTGGTAGTAGGTATCCTAGTGGATGATGCGATTGTGGTGTTGGAGAACATCCAACGACACATGGAGATGGGCAAAAACAAAGTACGTGCAGCTATCGATGGTACTCGTGAAATCGGTTTTACCGTAGTATCTATCACCTTCGTAATTGTGGTAGTGTTCTTCCCTATCGCCATAAGTACCGGTATGGTAGCCAACATTCTACGCCAGTTCTGTGTGGTAGTAATTATATCCACGCTATTATCGCTGGTAGCATCGTTTACCATTGTACCTTTAATTTTCTCTCGTTTTGGTAAACTAGAACGTATCGAAGGCAAAAACATCTTTGGTAAATTTATCCTTTGGTTCGAAAAACAACTCCATAAGTTTACCCAATGGGTAACTAGAATACTAGAATGGACCTTGAAACATAAAGCCATCACCTTAGTAACAATGGTAGTATTGTTCTTTTCTTCTTGTGGATTATTGGGCGCAGGTTATATCGGATTCGAGTTCTTCCCAAAATCAGACAAAGGCGAGTTCTTATTGCAAATTGAGATGCCAAAAGACGCATCTTTAGAGCAAACCAACCTATATACGCAAAAAGCAGAAAACTACTTGAGCGATAAAAAAGAGGTTGTTCAAATGATTACTACCGTTGGACAATCTAGTGGAGGTATGGGGGCTACTACAGCTACTGCATACAAATCTGAAATCAACGTGAAATTGGTTGATAAACCAGAGCGAAACAATGTATCTTCAGATATCATTTCTACTACCTATACTCGTGAGTTAGAAAAGATTTTGGTTGGTGCGAAATTAAAAACCGTGCCTATCGGTATCTTAGGAACTGCTGATGATGCCCCAATTCAGTTCGTAGTTTTAGGATCTGATTTAGATACCGTATTGGCTTTTGCAGAAAAAGCAGAAAAAGTGATGGCCAAAATTCCTGGTGCTACACAAACTAAGCTTTCGGTAGAAAAAGGAACGCCAGAAATTAACGTAAAAGTAGACCGCGATAAAATGTCGGCTTTGGGCTTAAACCTACAAACTGTAGGTATGACCATGCAAACGGCCTTCGCTGGTAATACCGATGGTAAATTCCGTCAAGGTGAGTATGAGTATGACATCAACATCCAATATCAAGATTTTGACCGTAAGGATATTGATGATGTGCGTAACCTTTTGTTTGTAAACCAAGC
The DNA here is from genome assembly GCF_031119335.1 of Pedobacter sp. Taxonomy (GTDB): domain Bacteria; phylum Bacteroidota; class Bacteroidia; order Sphingobacteriales; family Sphingobacteriaceae; genus Pedobacter. The sequence goes on along the minus strand of NZ_JAVHXT010000011.1, from coordinate 163,452 downwards.
TGGCCAGCAAATTAAACTTTCGCAATTTGCGGAAATTAAAGAAGGTTCTGGACCGAGTTTGTTAGAACGTTTAAATAAATCTACGTCGGTAACCGTACAAGCACAAACGGTAGGTAGACCAACAGGTTCTGTGGTGACAGATTTCCAAACAGAGCTAGGTAAAATGCAAAAACCTGCGGGCATCAGTTTTTACTGGGCTGGTGATCAAGAAAACCAAAGCGAAGGTTTTGGTACTTTGGGTATCGCCCTATTAGCAGCTGTAATTTTAGTTTACTTGATCATGGTTGCCCTATACGATAGTTTTGTTTATCCATTTGTGGTAATGTTCTCTTTACCTTTAGCATTAATTGGTGCCTTGCTTGCATTGGCTTTAACCAACAACGCATTGGGTATCTTTACCATTCTTGGTTTCATTATGCTAATGGGTCTAGTAGCTAAAAACGCAATTATCTTGGTCGATTTTACTAACCAAATGAAAGCGCAAGGCAAATCTACCCACGAAGCCTTGATTTTAGCTAACCACGCTCGTTTACGTCCAATCTTAATGACCACCATCGCCATGGTAATCGGTATGCTACCTATTGCATTGGCAAGTGGTGCCGGTGCCGACTGGAAAAATGGTTTGGCTTGGGTAATTATTGGAGGTTTAACCAGTTCGCTCTTCCTTACATTGGTGGTTGTACCAGTGATGTACCAAATTTTCGATAACATTTTAGAGAAGTTTGGCTTCAACAAAAAAGGAAAAACCATTGAAGAAATGATGGTAGAACCTTACGACCACAAGGATGTAAACGAGTGGGAGCAACACCACTAAGAATTTTTCCCAACACACAATAAAACCAGTCCCGATAGCAATTAGTTATCGGGACTTTTTTTATCCATTGTTAGCCGTCATTGCCAGCTCGACTGGCAATCGTAATGCTATAAAAGGCTAAAACAAGGATGAAAGTCTCAAACGTTTGAATGTTTTTTACTGTCTGAAAAGCAAAACCATTCGCTTCGCTTAAAGCAAGCCGGGCTTTACGCTTCTCCCGATGAAAAATCGGGATCCGCTGCAATCCCGTTTATTTAACTCAAGCCTGTTTTCCATATCAAAGTCTTTTTTCCAGCAAGTGTAAGTTTTTATAACAACCTGCAACTTATATCAAAAAGAACATGAATATGAAAAGAACAGCACTAATATTAATTGCAATAATCGCTTTAGCCAGTTGCGGAAAAAACTCATCTCCAGATGGGCGGGCACAATTAAGAGACGCAGAACTTTCTCAAAGAATAGAAAAGCTGGAACAAAAACAAATTGTTATTTTAGATAGCTTACAATTGTTAAACGAAAAAGTAAAAGCGATGCAGCAATAGCCCAAGTTCTCGTCATTGCGAGGTACGAAGCAATCTTAAAGCAAATTACAGATTTTAGACGTTATAAGATTGGTTTGCTTCGCAGCTACTTCGTGGTCGTACCTCGCAATGACGACCTTTATTATTACGACTTTCAAACTAACTTATACATAAGCCTCCAACGCTAACGAATGAGCGAAATAGAATTTCTTGAACTCTTATCCCAAAACCAAGGAATTATTGGTAAAATTTGTAGTGTCTACTGCAACCAGCGGGAAGACTACGAAGATTTATTCCAAGAAATCACCTATCACGCTTGGAAAGGTTATCCATCCTTTAGAGGTGAGGCAAAATTTAGCACTTGGCTTTACCGTATTGCTTTAAATACTGCCATTAGTTCGTTCAGAAAAAGAAAACCAGCTATAGATCTCGTTTCAGTTTTACCAGATCACATTACGGAGCAGTCAATTGAAGCTAAGGAGCAAAAACAGCAATTGCTTTGGGCAATTAAACAATTAAATGAAGGTGAACGAGCCATCATTGCAATGTATTTAGACGAGATGAACTATCAAGAAATTGCCGAAATTATTGGCATTACAGAGAACAATGTGGGCGTAAAAGTTAACCGTATTAAAACTAAACTCCATAAAATACTAAGTCATGGAAATAGATAATTTAAAATCAGCTTGGCAGGAAATACCAACTACTCAAAAGGGTAAAGATGAATTAAACCTAATGCTAAAAAAAAACAGTCACCCTATTTTAGCATCAATAAAAAAACAGCTTATCATAGAGCTTTTAGGTTTCACAGCATTGCTGTTTTGTTATTATTCGATGTTTGACGGTGCAGAAAAACCATTATTTGTGAATATCATTATTGCCATAGCTATTTTTGCTCCAATCTTACATCACCTCAAAGGTTATCAATTACAAAAACAATTCAGAAGCAGCAAAAATCTCAGAGAAGATTTAACGGATTTTGCAGCAAAACTAAAAACGTTCCGCATTGAAACGCTCATAGCTAGGATTATCTTTTTTTCTGGAATAATGTTGTTCTTTACTTATAACATCGAATTTTCAGAAAGTAAATGGTTGGCATTAGTAGTCATCTTGGCGATTTTTTCCGTGCAGCTTTTCTTTTCGTATAAAGTTTGGTCTGGCAGAATAAATAAGTTAAAATCAGTGTTGCAAGAATTTAGCAACTATGTTGGTTGACACTTGATTAATCGTTAACCTTAAATATGCCGTCACCCCCGTGAAAACGGGGATCGTAAAGCTGAAGCCATGTGTCTTAAATCTATATCGCATTACGATTGCCAGTCGAGCTGGCAATGACGAAGAGCCTAACCAACCTGCTGTTCGACATTTGTAATGTCGAACTACGTATCGAAGGATTTGTAATCCTTTATTGTCAAAAAAATCGAAGCGCAGCATAACACTGTTTAGGAACTACAAATTCAAAAGAGCAGTGACGAAAATTTTAGCCACCATGCTACAAGCCTTAGTTAATTAAACCTGATAGAAGTGAATGCCGTTTTTCTCGGCAGCAACGAATAGCAGGACTACCACAGCCAAGCGCTACTTACATTGTTTTTCAAAAAAATTATTTTATCGCCCTGATTTTACTCACCAGCAAACTAATCAGAATACCAAAACAGCCAACTATGGCAAATGAATAGCTCAGATTAAACAATTCAGAAATATAACCAATTAGCGGCGGCCCCATCAAAAAACCAAAATAACCTATACTAGAAACCATGGCAATAGCTAAACTAGAGGGTAATTTATCGTTATTACCAGCAATGGTATAAATCATTGGAATAATTACAGAAACGCCAATACCTACCATCATAAAGCCAATAGTTGCTACAGCTAAATACGGAAAAACTACCGACAAGAACATCCCAATAGAAACCAAAATACCACAAAACTGCAGCATTTTTTTACGTCCGTAAGAGGCTATGAATTTATCGCCAATGAAACGGCCGATGGTCATCATTGCAGAGTAAGAAGCGTAACCCAAAATCACCCATTTAGCAGGCGCATGAACAATCTCTTTGAAATAAACGCCACTCCAATCCATCATTGCGCCTTCGGCAGCCATGCTACAAAAAGCAATAATGCCTAGCTGTATTAAAACTCCCTGAGGTTTTTGTAAGAATTTAGGTTTGGCTTTCTGTGCGGCTTTACCAATCAACAAAAAGCGATGGTTGATAAAAATATGAACCCAAGCTAAGGGAGCGATAATCCAAAAATGGGTAGTTGTCGCTAAATGCAGGTTCATCATTAACAAGCCAACCAACGCACCTGTAAACAATCCTAAGCTCCAAGAGCCGTGAAACGAGGACATGATAGGCTTGCCATAATGCCCTTCGGCGGTAACTGCCTGCGTATTTAAAGCGATGTTGCAAAGGTTTCCAGAAATACCGAATAAGAGTAAAAAGAAAGCCAAATGCCAACCGTGTGTGGCCAACGCCAAATTGGTTAAACACAGTGCATATAACGGTGTGGCTAAGGTTAGGATTTTCTTGCTGCCATAAATGGCCACCAACCGCCCAGAAAGTGGCATTGTAATTAACTGCCCAATAGGTAATGCTAATAAGATACTTCCCAAAGCAGCATCCGAAAGGTTTAAAGCGGCTTTTAAATCGGGAATACGACTTGCCCAGCTGGCAAATACCAAACCCTGACCAAAGTAAAAAAGCGACACTGATAAACGGATGGTCTTCTTACTATATTTAGAGGTTTCTTTAACAGATAAATCGTTACTATCGGCAATTGTTGACATGAAAGAACGGCGTGGATTAAAATTTCTGCAAAGGTCTGCAAAAGACTAGACAATGTAGTTATACCTCTCCTATTCTTTCTATTTTTAACATTGAGATTACTTTGTAAAACGCTTAAAGCCAATTTAACCTACCGTGTTACACAGTTATAGAAACACGCCCGGTCTTCGACCACCCCTCTACAAGAGGAAAACATAACGCCATTCCTCCCGACATGTCTGGAGGTGCCCAACGGGCGGGGTGTTTTATGAAAAATTTACTTAACACTCCTCCCCACTTCTTGCACAAAACGATGAAGGTTTACCCGCTTCTGCCTATCGCCTAAGCGTACAATAATTACTTTGTTTTGTGGGTTCACATAAACCGATTGCCCAAACATTCCCTGAGCTTTGTAGTCGTAAACCTTTTGGGCGTAGAAATACCGTCCGTCAGTATTTCTCTCCACAGGATAATCTAATTTATCTTTAAGTAAAGCATTTGCCGTGCTGATTGAATCTTTAAAAAATTTGAAATCTCTGGTTGCCCAAAATTGGTTCTTATACCTTAGTTTGGTCAAACTATCTGGATTGGTGGTAAGATCTACCCACTTTTTAGAGATCAATTGTTTGCCTTCCCAATTACCGCCGTTTAAGTAGAGCCTACCAATTTTAGCAAAATCTAAAGCCGTAGCGCTAATACAGCAAAAAGCTTTAATATGTTCTGCATTGTCCAAACTCCAAAGCGCATCGCTTTCGGCACCTAAAGGCTTCCACAAACGCTCTTGCATTAATTCCTGTAAACCCTTGCCTGTTGCTTTCTCTAAAACAAAAGCCAGCACTTGGGTATTGATACTTTGATATTCAAAAACCTTTCCAGGTTCGTTTTTAAACTTCAACTTAGCAACTATCTTTTTCAAATTGGCGCCGTAATAACTTCTGGTTATTTGTGAAAACGGACTGAAAGAACGTTCCTTAAAATCGAAACCACTGCGCATATCCAACACGTGTTGAATGGTTAAGCGATTAAAGCGTTCATCGTTTTTGGCTAATTCTGGCAGGTATGTGATCACCAATTCATCGGTAGATTTAATTTCGCCTCGATCTACAGACATGCCTACCAAAGTACCTACAAAAGATTTTGCCAATGAGAAACTTGGCTGTCTAACCGCTAAAGAATTACCTTCAGATAAGTATTGATAAATGATGCTATCGTTTTTAATCACCAAGAATACATTCGTCTTAGTACCAATTAATCCAGTATCTAAACGTTGTTTTAAAGAATCGTATGCCTTATTGGCCAAGTTATTTTTAAAGTAAAAAGGCGTAGCAGATTTTTGGATGGTTACATTCTCAAACTTTGCACTATCTCCCAAATCGGGAATTAAATATCTAACCGCCTTCATCGGTACACAGGCAGATAGAAAAAGTAAAATCGCTACAACAAAAAATATGTTTTTCATTGTCACTAAAATACAAAAGTGATGTTAAGGACACATTATGTGGTAAAATATTTACGTAAAAAAGATATCCCGCTGATTTTCGCAGATGGAACCACTGATTTAATAAGAAATTAACCAACATAGGAAATACTAAGTCTCCAAAAATCTGCGAAGAAATCAGCGTGTATCTGCGGAGAAAAAAACAGCCCCTCCAATTGTTTGAATTTCGTAACTATCTGTTTGAACTACACTAACAGCCACACCTAAAATACCATCAACTTTGTGATATAAAAAAAAGAAATGATGAACTCAAGAAAAACATGGTTAGTCACTGGTGCCTCTAAAGGATTAGGATTAACATTAACAAAAAAATTATTGGCACAAGGTTACAATGTAGCTGCAACATCTCGTACCGTTGATGCTTTAAGAGAAGCAGTGCAAGAGAACACTGCGAACTTTTTACCATTAGCAGTAAATATTGTAGACGAGGCGGATGTAGCAAAAGCCATTGACAAAGCAGTAGAACATTTTGGAAGTATTGACGTAGTGGTAAACAATGCTGGTTACGGGTTAATTGGTGGTTTAGAAGAACTAACAGACGAAGAAGCAAGAATAAATTTTGACGTAAATGTTTTTGGTTCGCTAAATGTAATCCGCAAAGCATTGCCTTATTTAAGGGCACAAAAAAATGGACACATCTTTAATATTTCATCAATTGGCGGCTTTTCGGGAGGTTTTCCAGCATTTGGTATCTATTGCGCAACCAAGTTTGCCGTACATGGTTTTACCGAGTCGCTTTATCACGAAGCAAAACCTTTTGGTATTAATGTGAGCTTAGTAATGCCTGGATATTTTAGAACAAGTTTCTTAGAAGGAGGCTCAATTGTTAAGCCTAAAAATGAAATTGAGGCCTACCAAAATGTAAGAGCAGTTCAAGACGCACACTTGCAAGATATCAATACCAACCAACCTGGTGATCCAGAAAAAGCAGCCGATGTAATGATTGCAGTTGCCAACCAAAGCGATCCGGCACTGCATTTATTTTTAGGAGCAGATGCTTACAAAGCAGCAAATGATAAAATTGAATTGGTGCAAAAAGATATGGAAGAATTTAAATTGTTAGCTACAAACACAGCTTTTGCTGATTAATTTTCGGCAAATGGTCTTCTTTCAGAAAACTCAATCGCAATATAGCTGATTGAGTTTTCATGTTTAGCAATATCACTATAAATGTTTTAAATTTACAATATGGAGCCTTTAGAAACCTTAGCAGATTTTTACGAACGTAAGTTTGACCTCAAGTTTGATGGCATAAATGCTGATTTGGGTCATTTTAATGTTTTTAGATTAGAAGAATGCAATGCCCCTGGCAGGCCTCCAGTACAATATAGTCGTAGAGATTTCTATAAAATTGCACTGATGAGGGGCAAACATCTTTACCATTATGGCGATAAAACCTTAGAAGTTTCGGATAGTACTCTGATGTTTTTTAATCCGGAAGTACCTTATACTTTTGAGCCTTTAACCGAAGATGCTACAGGCTATTTCTGTATTTTTAAGGATGCTTTTTTCGCAGAATATATCCGTGGAAGTTTAAAAGAATTACCCATGTATTCGCCCAATGGCAAACCTGCATATTTGTTAAATCAGCAACAAGACGATGCTTTTGCTCAAATTTTTGTGAAAATGATTGATGAATTAAAATCAGACTATACCTTTAAGTTTGATTTGATTCGCAATTACATTATGGAGATTGTTCATGGCGCATTGAAATTACAACCCTCGGAAACGCTATACAAACACGCTGATGCTAATTCCCGTATCGCAGCAGTTTTTACAGAACTTTTAGAAAGGCAGTTTCCTATAGAATCACGTTCGCAACAATTTAAACTTCGCTCTGCGAAAGACTTTGCAGAAAAACTGAACGTTCATACCAATCATTTAAACAGGGCAATAAAAACAGCAACTGGAAAAACTACAACTACTCATATTGCCGACCGATTGGTAACCGAAGCCATTGCACTCCTAAAACATACCAATTGGAACATTTCAGAAATTAGCTATACTTTAGGTTTTGAAGATCCCGCTCATTTCAACAATTTCTTTAAAAAACAGACCACCCATACCCCTCGCACTTATCGCATTTAAAAGTATCGCATAAAAAAAATCCCACGGCACAAACCGCAGGATTATAATATTATGCATTTTATAACTCCCCTTTAGGGGTTGGGGGTTAAATATGTATCGCTCTATTTTCAGTAGCAGCCAAAGCAGCCTCTTTTAAAGCTTCAGTATAAGTTGGGTGCGCATGGCAAATTCTAGCCACATCCTCTGCCGAAGCACGGAATTCCATCGCTACCACCGCTTCTGCAATCATATCAGCAGCACGTGGACCAATCATGTGAACACCTAAAATTTCATCCGTTTTTTCATCAGCCAATACTTTCACGAAACCGTCAGTATCCATACTTGCTTTCGCACGTCCACTCGCTTTGAATGGAAACGAACCAGCTTTGTATTTCACACCAGCAGCTTTCAATTGCTCTTCTGTTTGACCCACAGAAGCAACCTCTGGCCAAGTGTAAACCACACCCGGAATTAAGTTATAATTGATATGCGGTTTCTGACCAGCAATACGCTCAGCAACGTAAATACCTTCGTCTTCCGCTTTATGAGCCAACATCGCACCTTTAATTACATCGCCAATGGCATATACACCAGCAACCGCAGTTTCTAAGTGATCGTTCACAGGGATTTTGTTACCTCTTTCTTCCGGAGTGATACCGATTTTATCTAAACCTAAACCAGCAGTGTAAGCAGTTCTACCTACCGCAACAATACAGTAATCAGCCTCAACTTTCACTGCTTCACCTTTAGCGTTATCAGCAGTTACCGTAACCACTTTACCTTTAACAGATGCACCAGTTACCTTGTGGTTGGTTAAAAATTCCATGCCTAAAGATTTCTTTAACACACGTTGCAATTCTTTACCTAAACCTGCATCCATTGTACCAATAATAGATGGAGCAAACTCAACCACGGTTACTTTAGTACCCAAACGAGCATAAACCGAACCCAACTCTAAACCAATTACACCACCACCAATTACTGCCATGGTTTTAGGTACTTCTTTCAAAGTTAAAGCCTCGGTACTAGTGATGATACGTTTTTTATCGATTGGCAAGAAAGGCAAAGCCGTAGGTTTAGAACCCGTAGCAATAATTACATTTTTAGCAGTCAGTTTCTCTGTGCTACCATCAGCTTTAGTTACCAAAATGGTGTTTTTATCTTCAAAAGAGCCAACACCTTCAAAAGCATCGATTTTATTTTTCTTAAAAAGATAAGTGATACCAGCAGTGTTTTGCGCTACAACATCATCCTTACGAGCAATCATTTGCTTCATATCAACTTTCAAATCTTTGATATTGATACCGTGAGTAGTAAACGTATGAGCCGCGTTGTGATAGTGCTCCGAAGAATCTAACAATGCCTTAGACGGAATACAACCCACATTTAAGCAAGTACCGCCATAAGTTTTATATTTTTCTACTACCGCTGTTTTTAAACCTAATTGTGCACAACGGATGGCACCTACATAACCGCCCGGACCCGAGCCAATAACAACTACATCGTATTGCATGATCTTTTAAGAATTTTTGTTCTGGCAAATGTACGTTTTACCGCTTAAACACCAAAAGTTAAGTGTTTTAATGTTGTAAAAACTTGGTCACGGTTTTAGCCTCTCCCAAAAAGCATTAATTTTCCCAAGCACACTTCTCTCCCATTTAGGGGAAAGATGCCGAAGGCTGAGAGGGTTTTAAAACAATTTCCCCAAAACTTTTCATTTAATTTTCCTATATAAAAACTACATGCTTATATTTTCAATGGTATAGAAGAGTTAGATAAAGTTTCTTTTTACTAGAATTATTATTGCTTATCTACACAACTTTATCTAAGTTTGAATATGATTAGATTAAGAAACCTTCCATTTTTTATAGTTGGCCTAGGCGCTTTACTTTTTGGATTATTGGTATTTAAAAACGACTGCCCAACAGTGTGGTACGTTATCGCAGCTATATATTTCGTTTTGGGTTTTGCATTTCGTAAACCAATTGACACTGCCGACGGCGGTCACTAACACTTTGTCGTCATTTCGATGAGGAGGAACGACGAAGAGAAATCTCTAGCCTAATTTATAGCTACAGATTTCTCCTCATTCTTCGTCGAAATGACGATTTTATTTGCGTTTCTTCTCTCTTCAAAAGCTTTCAGTCTTAAGCTTTCTGCTTAGCACTAAACCTAACCACAATGAAACGAATATTCTTTACCTTATTTTTAGTTTCTTGCTTTTTCGCAGAAATTACCTTTGCACAAGAAACAGACTCTGCCTACGTTCGTAGCCACTACACCAAAATAGAACGCCTCATCCCCATGCGTGATGGCACGAAACTGTTCACTGCCATTTACATCCCGAAAGACATCGCTGCGAGCAAAAAATATCCTTTTCTAATTAACAGAACACCATATACTGTACGTCCTTATGGCGAAAACGACTATAAAACTAGCTTAGGCGGTTACCCAGCGGTAATGCGTGATGGCTTTATCTTCGTTTACCAAGATGTTCGTGGCCGTTGGATGAGCGAGGGAAATTTCGAAGACATTAGACCTACCAATTTGGGCAATGGCAAAAAAGATATCGATGAAAGTACCGATACTTACGACACTATCGATTGGCTACTCAAAAACATCAAAAACAATAATGGCAAAGCAGGTTTGTACGGTATTTCCTATCCAGGCTTCTACTCTACTGCTTCACTAATTAAATCTCACTCGGCGTTAAAGGCTGTTTCGCCACAAGCGCCAGTAACCGATTGGTTTATTGGCGATGATTTCCATCATGGCGGTGCGCTATTTTTAATGGATGCCTTTAAATTCATGACTTCATTTGGTGTTCCTCGTCCGCAACCCATTACGCCAGACAAAGGCCCTAAACCTTTCCAATTTCCAATTAAAGACAATTACCGTTTCTATTTAGAGGCTGGCTCGGTAAAAAACCTGAAAGAAAAATACATGGGCGACAGCATCAAGTTTTGGAACAACCTGTTTAAACACCCCAACCTAGACACCTTTTGGCAAGCCCGTCAAATTGTGAAGCACTTGAAAGATGTAAAACCTGCGGTAATGACTGTTGGTGGCTTCTTTGATGCTGAAGATGCTTATGGTGCTTTCGAAACTTATAAAGCTATCGAGAAACAAAATCCAAAGGCAAACAATATCTTGGTAGCTGGACCATGGTACCACGGTGGTTGGGTACGCGGCAAAGGCGACAGTTTTGGCGATATCAACTTTGGAACTGCCACAAGTACTTACTATCAAGATAATTTAGAACTACCTTTCTTCAAGTATTACCTCAAAGGTGAAGGAAAATTTGATGCAGCAGAGGCAAACATTTTCTTAACTGGAAGCAACCAATGGAAAAAGTTTAATACTTGGCCTCCACAAGATGTTGAGCTTAAAGCCTTATACTTCCATCCTAACGGGAAACTTTCTTTCACAAAACCTAGTACCAACAATAGTTTCGATGAATATGTGAGCGACCCAAATGCACCTGTTCCCTATCAAGATGGCATACAAGCCAACCGCAGCAGAGAATACATGATAGACGACCAACGATTTGCCGCTAGAAGACCTGATGTGAAAACTTATCAAACCGATGTTTTAACAGAAGACATCACACTCACCGGACCAATTTTAGCTAATTTATTGGTCAGCACTTCGGGCACTGATGCAGATTATGTGGTAAAGTTAATTGATGTTTATCCAGAAGATACCAAAGAAGTTTCTCCCGCTGATAAAAACAAAATGATGGCAGGTTACCAAATGTTGGTGCGTGGCGAAATTTTAAGAGGCAAATACAGAAATAGCTTCGAAAATTCTGAAGCATTTGTGCCAAACCAAGCAACCAACGTGAAATATGCCCTGCCAGATGTTGGCCATACTTTCAAAAAAGGACATCGAATTATGGTGCAAGTACAACATTCTTGGTTTCCTTTGGCAGATAGAAATCCGCAGAAATTCATGAATATTTACGAAGCAGAACCAAATGATTTCCAAAAGGCAACGCACAGAATTTATCATGGCAATGCCGATGGTTCTTTCTTATCTTTGCCAGTACTTAAACCATAAGAAGAAAACCGTATAGACACATAGTAACCAGATAAAAACTATGTGTCTATGTGGTTAAAAATAGTCACATGAAAAATACATTCCTTGCACTTTCCTTTTTAGCATTTTCAGCAACAACTTTTGCTCAAAACATGCTTGGCAGTAATGCTACAAATGATAGAGCCAAATTCCTAAGAGGAGCCTTAACGGACTTAAGAACTTGCTATGACATCAATTATTACCACTTGGATGTAAAGATTGATATCGACAACAGATCAGTTAGTGGAAGCAATGAATTTGCATTTACAGCAACCAAAGATTTCGAACAATTACAGTTCGATTTGTTTGAGAATTTAAATGTAGAGAAAGTAGTTTACAAAGGTAAAGAGTTACCGTTCACAAGAGAGTTTGCGGCGGTTTTTGTGAAATTCCCTAAAATTAAAAAAGGTAGTAAAGATCGTTTTACGGTATTCTATAATGGCAACCCACGTGTAGCTAAAAACGCACCCTGGGATGGAGGTTTTATCTTTAAGAAAGACAAATCTGGCAAACCGTTTGTATCAGTAGCCTGCCAAGGTTTAGGGGCAAGTGTATGGTGGCCAAATAAGGACCATCAAAGTGATGAGGTAGATAGTATGTTGGTAAGCATTAGTGCACCAAAAGATTTAGATTGCATTGCTAACGGTCGCTCACGTGGTAAAATTGAAGGCAAGGATGGCTATACTAAACACCACTGGTTCGTCGCAAATCCCATCAACAATTATAACATTGCATTTTACATTGGCAAATATGCTCATTGGACAGACACCTACGACGGCGAGGAAGGCAAGTTGACCTTAGATTTCTATGCTCTGAAAGAAGACAGTGCCAAAGCTCGTCCGCATTGGGATGCTGATGTAAAGCCAATGCTAAAGTCGTTCGAATATTGGTTTGGGCCTTACCCTTGGTATAAGGATGGCTATAAATTGGTACAAGCACCACATTTAGGTATGGAACATCAAAGTGCAGTAGCTTACGGCAACCAATTCAAAAAAGGATACTTAGGCAAAGACTTATCAGGTTCTGGTCATGGTTTAAAATGGGATTTTATTACCATTCACGAAACCGGTCACGAATGGTTTGGCAACAATATTACCACCAAAGACGTTGCCGACATGTGGGTACATGAAGGTTTCACCTCTTACTCTGAGGCACTGTTTACCGAAAGTACACAAGGCAAAACTGCTGGCGAAGATTATGTTATCGGCATTAGGCAAAACATAGGCAACAAAGGGCCAATTATTGGCATTTACAATACCAATACCGAAGGTGATGGCGATATGTACTATAAAGGCGCAAACCTAGTTCACACCATCCGCCAGTTAATAAATGATGATGAAAAGTTTAGACAGATTTTAAGGGGCTTGAATAAGACTTTCTATCATTCTACAACTACATCTGCAGAAGTAGAAGCATACATTGCAAAACAAAGCGGGTTAAAGCTAGACAAGGTTTTCGATCAATATTTACGTCATGCCAATATTCCAACCTTGGAATACAGAATTGAAAAGGTAGAATTAAAATACAGATGGCTAACCGATGTTGCTGGTTTCGATATGCCTGTGAAAGTTTCGTTAAAAGCTGGTGAATATACTTTGATTAAGCCTACAAATGAATGGCAAACTACAAAAATTGATACATCCGTTAATGACGGCAACTTTTCTGTAGAACGAAATTTTTATGTGAATACTAAAAAAGCAGAATAAGTTTTTAGTTGATGCAACGTTTTTAAAGCAAAGCACGTCTTTTACATAGATTAATCACATAAAATGGATAAAAAATATATTTCTATTGGTTTGATGTTAGCTGCTATAGTTGCCACAGCCAATCCGGTACAATCAGAATTACCAATTAATATTAGCGTTGCGAAATCGAGAGTAAAAACTACAGATATTGAGGTTAAAAACTTCAACGCTGTTGCTGCTGGTGGACCTTTGCAAGTGATTGTTACTTTGGGCAATAAAGAAGGTATACGATTTGAAGGCGATGAAGAAGCAATCTCCACTTTGGTTACCGAAGTAAAAGGAAGTGCTTTAATTATTAGGCCAAAAATGAGCTGGACTAGCTGGGCTCACAAATACAAAGACAAGAAAATTGTTGCTCATGTAAGTGCGAAAACCATTAAAAGCTTAACCATGAGCGGCGACGGCTCTATCAGTGTTAAGGGCACTATCTCGGAAAATTCGTTGGTAACCACACTAAGTGGTTCTGGCTCTATTACAGCAACTGTGAATGTTGGCGAATTAACAGGTGTAGTTAGCGGTTCGGGCAAATTAAACATTTCCGGCGAAGCAGATGAAGCAAGCGCAACCATAAGTGGTTCGGGTGTTTTAGCAAAAAAAGGAGCTTTAAAAGTGGGTGCGTTTTCTGCAACAATCAGTGGTTCTGGAACTGCTTATGTACACACAAATGGTGAAATTAGCGCCTTTATTAGTGGTTCTGGAAAAGTTTATTACACTGGCAATGCAAATATTTCAGAAAAGAAATTTTTAGGCTCTGGTGGGGTAAAGAAGCTGGATTAGCATAAAAGGGCGATTTTATATCGTATCGTCATTGCGAGGTACGAAGCAATCTTACAACTATAGATATAGCAAACCTTTTAAGATTGCTTCGTACCTCGCAATGACGACCAATTAATTAAAACCTAGTATACAAAGCTAACTGTGCAACGTTGTTTACTGTATTAGCATTAGCTCCCTTAATACTTTGGTTTAGATATCCGGCTTCGATATCAAAACTTTTAGAAACACGGTAACCAACAGCTAAATAAGCTCGGTTCTGATCAAAAAAGCTTCCATTTAACTTTTCTTTATTTTGGAGGTTGAAGAAAAGTTCGTTTTGCAAAGCAGCGAACATACCTTTGGTAAATGCACCTTCTTGCTTTTTCAACGGCTGAACTAACCTAAAGAAATAACGGAAACGCTGAGAAAACAATTCATCTGTTTGACGCTCTATAAAACGTTGTTCCAACCTAAACCTATGACTTAAAACCGCTCCTTTCCAGGGTTGTTGGTTGTAGATATATTGTTGCCAAATACGATGCTCGGTTAAGGTAAACTTCGGTTCATAAGGTGTTACGCCTGGAGCAAAAACCGGATATAACTCAGGCAAATAAGTCTGAGTGAATAAATATCCTAAAGTTGCATTTGAATTTTTATTGATGTAATAAGTAATCCCAGGCCTTACAAGCAGATTTCTAACTCCATCCCAATTATCTTCAGAGCGAAGTTGCAAATCAAAGTGCATTCCCCATTTATCGTTAAACTTGGTACTGTTTAGAAAGAAAAGCCATCCTGTGTTTTGGTTTACAGTTTGGGCATGAAGCAAAGAAGTGAATACGCTAAAGAAAGCGACAAGTACAATTTTTTTCATTTAGTTTTAATATGTTCTTAAAGGTGATGAAGCTGTCATGATGTTTCAAAAATTAACTATTGAAAATCATGACGGTCTCATCTGGTTTTAATCTTGTGTGTTCAACGAAAATATTAAAATCAAATTAGAAAGCATAAAACGTAACAGAAAGTAGACAAATAATTTTGTTCTTCTCGTCATTGCCAGCTCGACTGGCAATCGTAATGCGATGACATAATTAAATAGACTTATTGCTTTAAGATTCCCGCCTACGCGGGAATGACGATACGTCTATGGATCGTGTATAAAAAAAACCTTGCTCATTTTCATGAACAAGGTTGCATATTTTAAACCATGAAGGGCATTAAGGGAAATTAAGAAAATCCTTAACTAATCTTCATTTCTTAATTTGAAGACTATACTCCTAACAACAATCTAGCTGGATCTTCCAATAACTGCTTAACACGTACCAAGAAACCTACAGACTCACGTCCGTCGATAATTCTGTGATCGTAAGATAAAGCAATGTACATCATCGGACGAATTACCACTTCTTTATTTTCCGCAATTGGGCGCTCGATAATGTTGTGCATACCTAAAATTGCAGATTGAGGCGCATTGATAATTGGTGTAGACATCATTGAACCAAACACACCACCATTAGTGATGGTAAAAGTTCCACCTGTCATTTCTTCAATAGTCAATTTACTATCTCTAGCTTTAGTAGCTAATTCAATTACAGTTTTTTCGATTTGCGCTAAGCTCATGCTTTCTGCATTTCTAATGATTGGCACTACCAAACCTTTAGGAGCAGATACAGCGATAGAAACATCAACGAAATCGTTGAAAATGATTTGATCGCCATCAATACGAGCATTTACCGCAGGGAAGTCTTTAGCAGCTTCGCAAACCGCTTTAGTGAAGAAACTCATAAAGCCTAAACCAACACCGTGTTTCTCTTTAAATTGGTCTTTATATTTAGCACGTAAATCCATAATTGGCTTCATGTTAACCTCATTAAAAGTAGTTAACATAGCCGTCTCATTTTTAACCGCAACTAAGCGTTTAGCAACTGTTTTACGCAATGGCGACATTTTTTCAGCACGCTCATTTCTAGAACCAGCAACTGGAGCCGGAGCTGCAACAGCTTTAGGAGCTTCTGCCTTAGCAGCAGGCTTACCAGCTTGTGCATTGTTTGCATCTTCTTTGGTAATTCTGCCATCAACGCCAGTACCTTTTACGTTAGCTGCATCAATACCTTTTTCTGCTAAAATTTTACCAGCAGCAGGAGATGGAGTTCCAGAAGCGTAGCTATCAACGCTCTCTTTAGACTCTTTTTCAGCAACTGGAGCCGCAGCTTTATCTGCCGCAGGAGCATCAGCCTTTGGTGCTTCTTCTTTAGCAGCAGCCGGAGCAGCACCACCTTCTTCGATAGAGCAAACAACTGCACCAATTTCTAGCGTATCACCTTCGCTAGCAACAATTTTTAAAGTTCCTGCTTTTTCTGCAGTAAGTTCGAAAGTTGCTTTGTCTGATTCTAACTCCGCAATAATTTCGTCCATCTCTACAAATTCGCCATCGTTTTTAACCCAACGAGATAATACTACCTCGGTAATCGACTCGCCTACTGGCGGAACTTTGATTTCTAAACTCATATTAAATTATATGTTTTGTTTGGCGTTTGGCGATTAGAGAATGGCATTTTCACGCCTATCATTAATCGCTTAACGCTAGTCTTTATTTACGTTTCTTAATCTACTTTATCTTTAACCGCGTTTTTTGCAGTTTCTTTAAGCGGTTTTTTAGCTACTTCCGCCACCGAAGTTTCGAAAGTTTTAGCCACAATGTAAGCTTGTTGGTTAGTGTGTTGTTTCATGTAACCAGTTGCCGGACTGCTGCTTTCTTTTCTCGAAATTACATCAATTTTATTTAATGATGTTTTTCTTAATCTACGCAACAAATACGGCCAAGCACCTTGGTTTTCTGGTTCTTCTTGTACCCAAACGACATCCTCAACATTTTTGTATTTCGCTACAATAGCTTCCATTTGGTCAACAGGAGTTGGATATAACTGCTCTACGCGAACTAAGGCTACATCTTTATTTCCTTCTTTTTTCTGCGATTCCAACAAATCGTAGTAAACTTTACCTGAACAGAAAGCAACCCTTTTCACATCAGCCACTTTTACATTAGCATCATCAATTACTTCTTTAAAACCGCCAGTTGTAAAATCTGCTAATGGGCTTACACAAAGTGGATGACGTAACAAACTCTTAGGACTAAAGTTCACCAAAGGTTTACGGAAATCGCGTTTAAACTGACGACGCAATGCGTGGAAGAAGTTGGCTGGAGTAGTACAGTTAGTTACTTGCATGTTGTACTCTGCACAAAGCTCCATGAAACGCTCTATACGTGCCGATGAGTGTTCTGGACCTTGACCTTCGTAACCGTGAGGCAATAACATGACCAAGCCGTTAGCTCTTTGCCATTTAGTTTCCGCACTTGCGATGTATTGGTCAATTACAATTTGAGCTCCGTTAAAGAAATCACCAAATTGTGCTTCCCAAATGGTTAACGCATTAGGATTAGCCATTGCATAACCGTATTCGAAACCTAAAACTCCGTACTCAGATAAGTGCGAGTTGTAGATATCAAACTGAGCTTGTTGCTCTGAAATATTTAATAACGGAGTGTACTCTTCTTCCGAATCTTCTAAAGTTAATACCGCATGACGGTGAGAGAAAGTACCACGTTTTACATCCTGGCCGCTTAAACGAACACGTTTACCTTCGGCTAATAAAGTACCGTAAGCCAATTGCTCGCCCAAAGCCCAATCAAAAACATGAGTTTCGGTTGCCATTTTTAAACGCTCATCAAATAATTTTTCAATCTTTTTGAAGAACTTTTTCTCTTTTGGTAAAGTGGTAATTCTTTTCGCAACTTCTAACAAGGTTGTCTTTTTAACACCAGTTTCTGGAGAAGTTTCGAAATCTTTTGCAGTTGCGATACGCAAATCAGCCCAAGCACCACCAAATTTAACATCAGCTAATGCTGCATTATATTCTTTAGCCTCGTTTAATGAAGTTTGTAATCGAGCCTTAAATTCCTTTTCCATTTCCTTGGCGCCATCGGCATCAAGCTTGCCTTCTTTAACCAATTGAGCCACATAAATCTTTAATGGATTCTCGTGTTTCTCAATAGCCTTGTACAATAACGGTTGAGTGAATTTAGGCTCATCCGATTCGTTGTGACCAAATCTACGGTAGCAAAGAATGTCGATAAATACGTCATTTCTATATTTCTGACGGTATTCCATTGCTAAGTTAATTGCATAAACTAAAGCTTCAGCATCATCACCATTTACGTGAAAAACTGGAGATAAAGTTACTTTAGCGATGTCTGTACAGTAAGTACTAGAACGAGCATCCTTATAGTTAGTAGTAAAACCAATTTGGTTGTTAATTACCAAGTGGATGGTACCGCCAGTTTTGTAACCATCTAAACCAGCCATCTGGATTACCTCGTAAACAATACCTTGACCAGCTACAGAAGCATCACCGTGAATCAAGATCGGAGCTAAACGACCATCGTCGCCAGCGTATTTGAAATCGATTTTTGAACGGCTCATACCTTCCACAATACCATCTACAGTTTCTAAGTGCGATGGATTTGGGCACAAGCTTAAGTGAACGCTCTTACCATTATTAGTTGTTACATCTGTTGAGTAACCTAAGTGATATTTCACGTCGCCACCAAAAGGAGTTTCTTCATTGTAACTTCTTCCTTCGAACTCAGTGAAAATATCTTTATAACTTTTTTGCATGATATTAGCCAACACGTTCAAACGACCGCGGTGTGCCATACCAACCACAAATTCTTCAATACCTAAATCGGCACCTTTTTCAATTACCGAATCTAATGCCGGAATTAAAGCCTCTGCACCTTCTAAAGAGAAACGCTTTTGACCTAAAAATTTCGTACCTAAAAAGTTCTCGAAAACAACAGCTTCGTTCAACTTTTTAACCACTCTAACTTTCTCCTCATCAGATAACTTTGGCGTGTTACGATTGCCTTCCATTTTACCTTCTAACCAAGAAAGCACTTCTGGCGTACGCAAATATTTATACTCAACCCCAATAGAACCACAATAAGTTTGTTCTAAAAAGGCAACAATATCTTTCAGCTTTGCTGCACCAATACCCAATTCAACACTAGAATTGAAAACGGTTTCCAAATCAGCCGCAGCTAAACCAAAATTCTCAATATTTAAAGTTGGTAAGTGTTTACGTCTTTCTCTAACTGGGTTAGTTTTGGTAAACAAATGTCCACGTTGACGGTAGCCGTTAATCAAGTTTAGCACGCTAATTTCTTTCAGAAAGTGCTCTGGAGCATCTCCTCCACTTACAGCAGAAGTATCAGCACTTCTACCAAAATCAAAACCTTCAAAAAACTTTTGCCATCCAAATTCTACAGAATTAGGGTCTTCTTTATAACTCTGGTATAGGGAATCAACATATTCGGCGTTGGGGCCGTTAAGATAAGTTAGGTTATCCATTTGTATATATAACTATTACGATAAGTATTGCAAAATTAGGATTTTACCTTTAGAAAAGGCAATAAAATCACATTTAAATAAATTTAAAAAGTGTAACTAAAATATAGACGCTTTTTTACGCTCGAACGACCTGTGCGAATGCACCTTTTGGATCTAAAATTTTCAGCAGCTTCTCAAAATCGAAACTATTTGACAATTTTTGGTCGTTGCCAACACCAGCAACAGCAGCCCAATTACCCCAGTTACTTGCCGGTGCGTAGTCTAATAATTGCTCTTCAAAATAAGCAGCACCAAGCACCCAATTTACTTCTAACTCCTTTACTAAATAAGTTGCTACCAATTGCCTCGCCACCTGGTTAATATAGCCAGTTGTATTTAGCTCCTGCATGCAGGCATCAACTAGCGGTTGCCCAGTTTCTCCATCTTTCCAATTTTGCAAGGCAGATGTATTTTCTAATAGCAGCGGTGCACCATCTTTCTTAAATCCTTGAGGCTTAAAAAAGGTATTACCATATTTTTTGAACATGAAGCGATAGTAATCTCTCCACAACAAACCCAACACAATTTGATGAAAAAAAGGCCTAACACCGTGAGTTGCTTCGGCGTCTTTCATTTTCCAATACACTTCTCTAGGCGACAAACATCCAAGTGCCAACCAAGCAGAAAGTTTCGATACAATTTCATGCTTTTTCAAAGTGGCATTAGCTAAAACCATTCCTTCGCCAGCATGTAAATAGTCGTGCAAATGTGTTAAAGCTTCTTTTTCTCCACCGATAAACTCAGATTGGATTTTTAATACGGCCACAGCTTCATCTTGCAACAAGTCCTTAACTTCTGGAATTGCACCCCAGTCGTCAATACCTGAAAAACTGATAGCATTAGGCGTTGGAAAACAGGGTTTTACTACAGCATCACGCTCAGTCTTCTTTTTAAACTGTGTAAAAACATCAGGTATATCTTTAATTGGAAAAGGCAAATCTTCCTTATTGTAAAGCGTGTGCCCAATAAAATGCTTCAGATTTACCTTTTGTTTCCAAAGCGCATCTTCCAGTTTTATACTCACTGCAGTTTCTTCGCTCGCTACTTCTCTGTGATGGTAAACCTCGGCAATGTCGTGCTTAACCACTAAAGCTGGCAATACTTCCTCCGGATGCCCCTGTAACACCAGCAGATTACCGCCCATTGCCTGTAAAGATTGCTGTAAAGAAACAACACTCTCTATTAAGAATTTGGTTCTTGTAGCACCAGTTTTGTAGGTATGATATTGGGTTTGCTCGAAATGGCGTGGATCGAATACATAAACCGGCAAAATTTCATCAGCCTTAGCAATAGCCTCCACCAGCATTTCATTATCGTGCAAGCGAAGATCATTTCTAAACCAAACTAAAATCTTTTTGCCCATATTCTTAGCCATTCATAGTTAAAGCGTTTGCAATTTGCGAAAAATTTAGCCCAAACTTTTATTAGCCACTTCATTTTTACATAGATATAACACAGTAAAACATTGTTGAAATACAAATCAGTAAGGAAAAAGCTATCTTTAGCCAACCATGTCCCATCCATTAAATCAACACATTAAAAAATTCGCAAATATTACTGAAGCGGAATTTGTTGAAATTCTTACTTTCTTCGAAGTTCTTTCTGTAAATAAAAAGGAAATCTTGTTAGAAGAAGGGCAATATTGCAGGAAGCATTTCTTTGTCTTGAAAGGATGTTTACGCCTATTTTTTATGAAGGATACGGGTGTTGAGCAAACTACTCAATTTGCCATAGAAAGCTGGTGGATAACGGACAATCTTGCTTTTCTAGAACAGAAAAACAGCTCTTTCGCTATACAGGCAATTGAAAAATCGGAAGTTTTGGCTATTAGCTACGAAGCGCAAGAAAAAATGCTGAACCGATTTCCACAGATGGAAAGGTATTTTCGAAAGGTTTACGAAAAATCTTTCGCTGCCTCTCAACTACGAATTAAATACATCAACGACTATTCGAGAGAAGAAATGTACCTCTATTTCGCAAAAGTTCAACCTGCGTTTTTGCAGCGTGTGCCGCAATACATGTTAGCTTCTTATCTCGGTTTTACACCAGAGTATTTAAGCGAGATCAAGAAGAAACATCTAGGTAAACAACAGAAACCACATAGACACATAGAGCAACAATCGTAGCTATGTGTCTATGTGGTTAAATTTTCAGAAACTATCTTTCTTAAACTGGTTTAAGTTTTCTAAAAGTAACGAACAGTAACTTTGTTTCATCAAATCACAATTAAAAAATTTAAAGATGAAAAGAATAGATATATCGAAACTGGAGCCGAATGCCTACAAAGCAATGTTTGGAATTGAAAACTATTTGCTAACGACAGATTTAAAAAAATCACATAAAGAGTTGATCAAAATTAGAGCTTCACAAATTAATGGTTGTGCGTTTTGTTTAGATATGCACACTAAAGACGCCATCAAACTTGGCGAAACTCCGCAACGTATCTTTTTATTAAACGCATGGCGAGAAACCGATTTGTTTACTGAGGAAGAAAAAATCATTTTAGGTCTAACCGAAAAAATCACTTTAATTAGCCACGGTGGCGTTGACGATGATTTGTACAAAAAAGCAGTCGATACTTTTGGAGAAAGTTATGTAGCACAGATTATTATGGCTTGTGTAGCTATTAATGGCTGGAACAGAATTGCGATTAGTACAAATTTGGAGGTTCCAAAATCGTAGCAACCGCAAAACTTACGAAGTTTTAGAAACTTCGTAAGTTTAATTTTGCCAATCATATTGCTGTGCTAAGGCAGCAGGTTAATAAACTTCTTGTTTTTGACATCTAGTTTTCTCGGGGTGCCAATTCTACCTTCCCGTACATCAAACTTCTCGTCTCCCATTGCTCTAATCTCATCATAAATAGGATTGATTACCCAATTACCTTTTACATCAACTACTCCTTTCAAACCTTTTTTGCTGTCAACCGCTACAAAATAGCCCTCTTTACCAATTGCGTCCATTTCTTTAAGCAGCTTAACATTAACCTTTTTGGTTACATTTTGCGGCTTATCGTTTTTTACATATACCATTAAATGATTTACCGGACCTGAGAAATAATACTTAGCAAACTCCATTTGAGCGTCTTGAGTAGGCTTTAAAGGTAATTTACTTTTTAAATGCGCCTCAACTTCTTGAGCAGTCTTTAACTTTTGTTCATCTATCAGCGAAATTGCTTCTTCGTAAATTGGCAACGCTTTTTTCAGCCATGCTATAGTTGCTGCAGATGAAATAGAGTAAGAACTGCTTCCTAATTTTCTGAGCGCCCTACCATCTTTATAAAAACCCTGCACCTCACTAAGTTTTTCCGACAGAGATTTAGGATAGTTCAATTTAACCTCTCCATCAGCGTTACTTTTCATTTCTATATAGCCATCCCCTACTTTAATTTTCGGATTAGCATCATCTAAACGATAAGCAGTAGATATATAATGCTTAAACTGAACATCAAAATCGATAGATCGAATAGGCTTAGAAGCAGCTATAAGAAAATGGTTGTACTCCAGCTCCTCGGTATTTTTAGCTACTTTATAGTTGGCCTCAGCCGAAGTTCCATCCCAAAAATGCAGTAAACTAGGTTTAAATTGAGGCATCACCACAGAAGCTTCTTCAGCATCATCCCCCAGCCCTAACAATTCGTTTGCATCCAATATATTAAGTGAAATTGAAACCGAACTTTTTGGTTTACCAAATTCAGTTGCTAAGAAAAAATCTTCATTCACTTTTGCCAAAAATCCGTCTATCGAAAGGTATTTCCTTTGTTGGTCGGTAAAGTTATTCCAGTCTTTTTCATCAAAAGCTTTGTTCGAATTAATTTGTACTGGCTTAACATTAAACTCCAAATCAGCCAATTCTATCATGTTTTCAGATTTAGCTACAAAATCTTCTAAATCGTCTTTTGCTTGTTCAAGCTCACTTCTATTTTTCGAGCAGCCATAGCTCAAGAAAATGCAGAAAACAAGTGTTATTAGGCTTATGCTTTTAGTCATTACCTAATGTAGAAATATTATTTGTGTAAAGGTTATATTCACTCCCTACACGACTAAGAAACCAAGAAGGAAACGGAATAAAGAAGTCATGAATGTTTTGAAAATTTTAACTTATCGATGAATCGTCTTTAACTGCAACTAACTCTCCGTAAATATCGAACATCCGCTTTGCGTTGGCATTTACCTCATGATGCTTTTCTGCCGTTTTACGTGCATTTCTTCCTATTTCTTGCCATTTATTTGGATGGGTAATACATTTCAGTATGGCACGGTAAAATTCATCAGGTGTATCGGCAATTAAAATGTCCCTTCCATGTTTGCAATCTATTCCATCTGCTGCCATGCTTGTAGCAATAATACATTTCTGCATCACCATTCCTTCAATAATCTTTACACGCATACCACTACCAGAAAGCAGCGGCACAATCATGATCGCCTTGCTATTGATAAAATCTACCGCATCAAAAACCTCTCCTTCTACAATCAGGTTATCCGAATCGTAATCGAAGAATTGTTTCTGCATATTTTTACCAGCTATGTAGAAACGTAATTCGCCGCTCAGTTCTTCAATATCTGGCCAAATTTCATCCAAAAACCACTCCAAACCTTCTTTATTTGGTCGCCAATCCATTGCTCCTAAGTGAAACAAAGTTGGAAAACTGGTTTTAGAAGTATCGATATTGTATTTCTCGAAATCTAAAGCTACTGGAAAAACATCCAACCTCGTTTCACAGCCCATCAACAACAGTTTCTGCCTATCGGGATTACTGATGGCAAAAACTTGGTGGAAGCGATTGATCTGTTCCATTTCGTAAGCTTTTAACCTACGAGCTAAAAAATCTAAGTAAGTTCTACGAGGTGTAAAGCGTTCTCGTTGCGCTAAACGCTCCCAAACATCGTGTTCGATATGATGCGCCCTATAAACCAACTTTGCTTTGCTGTACTGCTTAACCGTATCTAAATAAGGCACCACAAAAAGCCCTTCAAATTGCACTATATCAAACTCCTTTTCTCTCAGCACATTCTCTAACACCTTTTCGGCATCATTGTCAAAAAAGCGAGAAACGTTGTAAGATTGATTAGAAAACACGTTCACAAAAGCATCCCAAACATTTACCTCAATATCTATGGTAAACGAATGGAAATCTATTTTTTCAAAAACAGGATCGTAAATATCATCTACATCTACATATTCTTTAGAATTATTAAGGCTAAACAAGGTAATTTCTGCGCCAAGTTTCTGTAAGCCCTTAATCGTATTATAAACTACTATAGGATAACCGCTATTTGGCGGAAAAGGAACTCTATGGCTTAACAGTAGCACTCTCACGTTTCGAATGGTAGAATTAGTTGCGGATCTCTGACATTAAATGTTTTTCGGTGGTAGGGAGATAAACCTACATTGATAACGGCATTTCGGTGTGCAATAGTTGGATATCCTTTGTTTTTTTTCCAATCGTAAGCTGGAAAATCGATATCTAAGTTTGCCATATACTCGTCGCGATGTGTTTTTGCTAAAATAGAAGCTGCCGCGATGTTGAGGTATTTACCATCGCCTTTTACAATGCAAGCATGTTTCACATCCTGATAGGCCTTAAACCTATTACCATCAATCACCAAGTATTCTGGTCTAAGTAACAGTTGGTCTAGTGCTCTGTGCATAGCCAAAAACGAAGCATTAAGAATATTAATTCTGTCAATTTCTTCATGGTCTACCATGGCAACTGCCCAAGCTAAAGCTTCTTTTTCTATAATTGGACGCAGTTCGTCGCGTTGTTTGTGTGTTAATTGTTTCGAGTCTGTTAAGCCTTCCAAATAGAAATCTTTGGGTAAAATTACTGCTGCTGCTACTACCGGACCAGCTAAGCAGCCACGTCCAGCTTCGTCGCAACCAGCTTCAATGAGTTCTATTTGATAACAATTTAACAGCATATTACAAAAATAGCACTTCTAAAGTCTTACTCGCAATAGTGATGAAAATTATAATTTTAGTTTTTTGAAAAGCAATGGTAGTGATGTTAAAAAAAGTTAATCCCGCTTTACACTGTAGCCCTCGTTCGTTAACACTCTCTTGGGGCTGCCGTTTCAATCGGGTTTGAATGGCAAAGACGTATGCTTTCTTTAAAGGTGTTACCATATCCCTTGCAAATTTACCACCGCATTATAGAGTAAACACCTCAACCGTTAAAACGACAAAATGACGGAAATAATAAAAATACCGTCAACTAAATGACGGAAATAATAAAAATACCGTCAATAAACTAACGGAAATAATAAATTATATGATATATTTGTAATATGGAAATACCTAGAGCGCTAGAAAAAACAATTTTCAAGAAATTGAAGCCCAATAAAGTAGTGGCTATTTTAGGTGCTCGCCGTGTTGGCAAAACAGAATTGATTAGTTACATTTCAAAAAACAGTAACGACAAACAGCTATTGCTTAATGGTGATGATATTGAAACTCATAACCTACTAGCTACACAAAGCACTGCAAACTTTAAGCGTTTACTTGGCGATACACAATTACTCATTATAGATGAAGCTCAAGAAATACCCAATATTGGAAAAAAGCTAAAGCTAATGGTAGATACCATACCTGGTATAAAAATACTGATTACAGGTTCATCGGCATTTGAAATAAACAACCAAGTTGGCGAGCCCCTAGTTGGCCGTATGAGTACCCTTCATCTTTATCCTATTGCGCAATTAGAATTTTCTGAAAAGGAAAACTACTTAGAAACCAAAAGCAATTTAGAAGAAAGGCTCATTTTTGGCTCATATCCAGAACTAAGCAGTATCATCAATAGAGAAGACAAAATAAGCTACTTAAAAGAACTTGCCCACAATCAATTATTAAGAGATATTTTAGCTTTTGAAGGCATTAAAAAACGAGATAAAATTATTGCGCTATTACAAATGATTGCTTTTAGAACTGGTAGTGAAATATCTTTAGAAAGCGTGGGCAGAGATTTGCAAATTAGTAAAAACACGGTAGAAAAATACCTCGACCTGTTTAGCAAGGTCTTCATCATCTATAGTGTGAGTGGTTTTAGCCGCAACCGTGATAACGAAATTACCAAGATGAAAAAGTGGTATTTTGTAGACAATGGCATCCGTAACGCCATTATCAATTCGTTTAATCCGTTAAATATGCGTGACGATGTTGGCAAACTATGGGAAAACTATTTGAATAGCGAACGAATAAAATTGCTTCATTACAAAGAAAAACACGTTTTAGATTACTTTTGGCGTACCCACAACAAACAAGAGATAGACCGTATTGAAGAAGCCAACGATAAATTATCGGCTTTTGAATATAAATGGCAAAACCAAAAAACGAAAATCCCTAGTGAGTTTGCAAAAGCTTACCCTAATGCCAATTTTGAAGTAATAGATCAGGATAACTATTTAGATTTTATTACTTAATTGTGGGGAGGACGCCAAAGCTGTAACTAAGGTATGTTGTACTTCATGTTGTGTGTTTAGACATAGATTTTAGCAAAAGCTTTGCATTTAAAACCCGATTGAAGCGGATCCCGATTTTTCATCGGGAATAGCGTAAAGCGGGACTTTCGGTTCCGATTAGCACTGTAACTACTTTTCAAATAATTTTAAACGCTTACATTCTGCCCTTTTACATCAAAGGCATCGCGTAAGCCAATGGCAATTAAATTGAAGGCATAAACCGTGAGCATGATGGCCAAACCTGGTAACATGGCCAAATAAGCGGCGTCCATAATGATGTAGCCGTAATGTTCTTTAATCATGGTGCCCCAGCTTGGCATGGGCGGTTGCGCACCGAAACCTAAGAAACTTAAGCCAGTTTCTAACAAAATTGCTGAGGCAAAATTGGCCGAGCCTACCACCAAAATTGGTCCGGCGATGTTGGGCAAAATATGTTTAATGATGGTTCTGCTATTAGAAAAACCTAGTGCTTTGGCGGCTTCTACAAATTCTACTTGCTTTAAGGCCATTACCTGTCCACGTACCAAACGGGCAACATCTACCCAAGTAGATAAGCCTACAGCGATGAAAATTTGCCAAAAACCTTTTCCTAAGGCAAACGAAATAGCGATAACCAAAAGTAACGAAGGCAGTGACCAAATCACGTTCATAAACCAACTGATAGCGGCGTCTATTTTACCTCCGAAAAAACCTGCAATGGCACCCAAACCTACGCCAATAAACATGGAAATAAGTACTGCCATTAAACCAACAGAAAGCGACACCCTTATACCGAGAATTAACCGGCTGAGTAAATCTCTACCGTAAATATCTGTGCCTAGCCAAAATTTTTGTTCGTAGATATTCTTTTGTTCGAAGAGCATTTGCGTATTGCCTAGTTTGCTTGGTAGCGTACAACTGTGGCAAAGTTCTTTCAATTTATAAACTGTGGGAGTGGTATTTTTTTCTTCGCCAATGTACTCGTAAGCATGAACTTCATCGTTCACAATTTTATACGAAGTAATTGGTACGCTTTTAAATTTTGCTGGCTGGCCATACAACATCTTTTCAAAAAAACCTACGTCTTTTACGCTACTGTATCGCTGAACAATTAAAAATTTAAATTTGCTGCCAGGTTTTTCCTTACCAATTTGTAGTTGTTGCGTGTTGGCATAAGGTGTTTGGTCTGGCGTTATCAAGTAACCCAACGCACCAATTACTACCATTAAAACTATAAAAATAAGGCCAATTAGAGCGAGCGTATTTCGTTTAAACTTTTTCCAAACCTTAGCAGATTGTGTAGTATTTGCCATGTTATTTTACCATTCGGCCTTTCCAATTATATTTACCCGAATTTCCAGCAATGCCAATATAAACAATGTAGATGATATGCAAAACATTTAAAATTGGCAACCACCATAACAAAGCTTTTCTTTTAAAGAAATTCATCATGTTATTGAGGAAAATAAACTCTACCAATAGTTTTGCTGCCAACTGGAAAATTAAGAAAGGTAAAGTGCTGGCTGGAAAAAAGATAGCAAGTAATGCATTAATGATAATGCTGAGATTAAACAACCAAACACTAACGCCTAAAATAATAACCGATTTATCTTTGTAGCGAGTACTTTTTGAAGCCCAACGCCGACGCTGCTGAATAAACTCGCCAAGGGTTTCTTTTGCATGGGTGTAAACTACGGCATCCTTATTTTTAAGGAAGCCAATTTTATCGCCGTAAATAGCCGACATTTTGTGCAACAGCAACTCATCGTCACCAGAGGCCAAGTCATCAATCCCTTTAAAACCACCAACCTCGAAGAACGCTTTTTTCTCGTAAGCCAAGTTTGCGCCGTTGCAGGTGCTAGGATTTTTGTTGCCGATGGTTGATGCTCCCAAACCAATCAAATAGGCAAACTCTAGGGCTTGTGCACGTTCAAAAAAGCTTTTTTCTTCAAAATATGCCACAGGGGATGAAATCATTTTGCAACCCGTAGCTTCATAGTAATTAACGATGGTTGCCAGCCAACCTGCTCCCATTCTACAATCGGCATCTGTAGTAATAATTAAATCGCCTTTGGCTTGTCCAATTGCTGTTTGGATAGCCATTTTTTTGTAAGAGTTGAGTGCTTTAGCTTCGTTAAGCTGTATGAGATGGATACTTTCATAAGACTTCACAATCTCTGCGGTGCGGTCGGTAGAATGGTCGTCGATAATGATGACTTCGAACAATTCTTTGGGGTAACTTTGTGCCAGTACATCGTCAATGGTTTTGGCAATTTTATCTTCTTCGTTGCGAGCTGCGATGATAATTGAAACCATCGTAACTGGTTGTTTCGAGCTTTTTAAGTACGGTTTAATCCTAATCCACCCAATAATGAAAGTGATGACCACAAACACATAGATGAGGGTTAGAAAAGCGGAGAAATAATTAATCGCGTCGAGTATTTCCAAAGATATTGAGTTTAAAAACGAAATATGAGCCTAAGATAGCAGGAATTATGATATTGATGAGCCAAATACTCGCAATACATGCCACAACCGCTGTATTTTGTGTTGTTATATACTTGAAGAAAAATAAAGCGGTTATACTTCTAATGCCGATATCCAGCAAATCTAAAGATGGCAATGTAGATTGTACAAAGAACAAAATAGGCACTAACATGATGATATCTGCAGCGCTCAAATTTGGAATTAGCCACAGAAACATGATGATGTACTGTGTTGTAAATACGGCGTAGCGTGCTAGGCAAAATAGTAAAATTTGAAGCAGTTCTTTCTTTTGATATCGGGCCAATACCGAATAAAATTTCTTGTATTTTCTGGTAAACCGAATAGAAAGCAGCAAACCATTTAACCATTTAATGTTGAAATAGAATATCAGAAAAAACAATGCGAATACAGCTGCCAATCCGCATACTGCCGCAAAAATGATAGGTTCTAAGGGAATGAAACGATGTACGAAAACACACACTGCAATGGCGCCAAATACGTTGGTTAGCACTAACTGACCAATATTGCCCACCGTCATAGCTACTACGCCAATTATTCTTCTTTTGGGAGATAGAAAGAATACCCGACCACCGTATTCGCCTAGACGATTTGGCGTAAAAACTGCCCAAGTTAAGCCGCAAAAAACGGATTCTACTGCTCGCCACAAACTGATCTGCTCTACCCTCTCGATGAGCTGTTTCCATTTCACCGCCTCTAAACCCCAGTTAAAAAGCATTAGCAAAAAGACACTTCCTAACACCAACCAAATTTGTTGTTCTGGAATAGCTTTTAATAACTTTACAAACTCTTTAAGGTCGTTATGTTTAGTGAGCTTATTGTAAATGAACCAAAAAGCAAAAGCCACAACGGCTACTTTGATAAATGTGGCTAGTATTTTTTTATAACTGGATGTCAATTTACTTATCGTTATAGTGTCCCCAAGCTGAAAGCACCAATATCGTTACTATCTTTTCTTTAATTTGATAAACCAGTCTATGCTTATCCGATATTCGTCTAGACCAAGTGGGCACGTCAAAATATTTAAGTTGCTCAGGCTTACCCGTTCCTATTTCTGGGTGATTTTCTAAAACATCCAAAAGGGATAACAATTTTTTTAATGATTTTTTATCGCCGGATTTTTCTAGTTTTATAATGTCTTTTTTGGCGTTGTCTGTTAAAACTACGTCATACATTATAAAACAGTTTTAAAAAGTTCCTTTTTTAATTCAGGCGTAAGTTTATGAACTTTCCCTTGTTCGCTTTGTTCGAGAGAACTATCGATTTTTGCGTAGAATTCATCTTTTGTCAATTCAGTTTTATCCTCCTGGATTTTGATTTTTTTCACACCCAATGCCTTCAGTACAGCTTTAAGCTTTGAAACTTCTGATGGTTCTATCTCAAACGATAATGTAGTCATGACTTTTTTATTTTTATTCTACTTACACAAAAGTAAGTAAAAACACGCATAAACTTAAATGATTAAATATTGGAGAGACAATTTAAACAAAACACCGAATGTGTAAATAAGTTCTATTTTTGTGCTATGCTAGCTGAAAAAAAGGAACGTGTTATTTTAGGGATTGATCCGGGTACTGCAATTATGGGGTATGGCGTAATTTTGGAGAAAGGCAGTAAGATGGAGCTGATCACTTTGGGCATCGTTCGTATGGATCACCTAGACGACCATTTCCTTAAACTTCAACGCATTTTCGAAAAGACAATGGTTTTGATAGAAACCTACAAACCCGATGCTTTAGCAATTGAAGCTCCGTTCTACGGAAAAAACATACAGGTAATGCTGAAACTTGGAAGGGCACAAGGTATTGCCATGGCTGCTGCACTTTCTAAAGAGATCCCAGTATCGGAATATGCACCGAGGAAAATTAAACAATCTATTACAGGAAAAGGAACCGCAACTAAAGAGCAAGTTGCCGCAATGTTGCAACGCTTATTAAACTTTAAGGAAACTCCAGAATTTTTAGATGCTACCGATGGTTTGGCTGTGGCGGTTTGTCATTCTTTCCAAAGAATTGCTACTGCTGGCGGCAAAAGCAAATCTTATTCTGGTTGGGAGGCTTTTGTTAGTGATAACAAGAAGAGGGTGAAGTAACTCATTTCTCCACCCAATCTTTAAAAGCGGACGTTGTACTTTGACTGGTAATTAAAGATGAGCCTCCAGTTTTTAACTTAATGGCCAAAGTATTTTTATTATAGCGTTCCATCCCTGCAACATAAGTTTTATGAACAAGCTGTGCTCTATTAATTCTAAAGAACAGTTTTGGGTCTACCTCTTCTTCTATCTGCTTCAAAGTAGCTTGTGTTAATAGATGATTTTTACCTTGATGATCTATCGCAAAAACAACACCTTCTTCTGCATTAAAAAAAACAACATCACTAGTTTCTAAAAAATACGTGCCAGTAGCTGTATTGATAGAAAATCTGGTTCGGTAATTTCTTTGGGCAGGCGGTTGTCCCAACAACACACCCAACTTTTCTATTATCGAATTATTCAGTTCGGGCTTCGATTGATAAAGTAGCTTAAATTTTTGCCAAGCTTTTTCAAACCTATCAAAAGAAAACGGCTTTAGTAAATAGGCTATGCCATTACTTTCAAAAGCATCCATCAAAAATTGATTGTAAGCGGTAGCAAATATAATTGGGCAGCTCGGTATTACTTCTTTATAAATATCGAAAGCGTTACCATCCGTTAATTCTATATCTGAAAAAACAATATCAACAGCTTTACCATTCTTGAAAAAAGCTACAGCACCCTCTACTGTTGTTAACTCTGCCACTACGGTTATCGGCTCATTCAATTCTTCCAAAAATCGCTTTAGTTTCCTTACCGCGGGCGCCTCGTCTTCTATAATTACAACTTTAATCATCGGCTTTTCTATTTAATAATGGGTAAACTTGCAGCAAAGGTGGTTTCGGTTTTCTTAATCTCTATAGGTAGATCAGCTAATAATGAATATTGCTCGTTCAAATTTCGCAAAGCCCTTCCACCGCCTATCTTTTTACTCTTTTTTGCAACAATATTATTAGTTACTTTTAATTGTGCTGTAATTTCTATGCGAATTTTAATAGGTATTGCAGCTGTGCCCAAGTTATGTTCTATGGCATTTTCGACAAGTAGTTGTAGCGCTAGCGGAGCAATAAAACCATCAACTGCTGTTGGAACAACAACTTCTAGCTGATATCCATTGCCAAATTTGTACTGCATAATTCGAAAATAGGATTGTACAAAGGCCAGTTCTTCCTTTATAGGAACTAATTGCTTGTTTGATACGTCAAGCACATAACGATAAAGTTCTGCAAAATCATTCAGAAAATCTGAAGCTTTGCCCTTGTCTTCTTCTATTAGCTGATCTAACGCATTTAAGTTGTTGAACAAAAAATGCGGGTTAAGCTGCGATTTCAACTGGTTAATTTTACTATCGCCCAATGCCTTATTATAGTTTATCAATTGCTGAGCATCACGTTTATTTTTCTGATAAAAGAAATAGGCGATGAAAAAGCCGCCATATATAAATACGTCTAAGGCATTTCCAATATTATTATTTACGACAACATTAAAAGTAAAATTTCGATCCCATGTGTTAAAAATGATTGCAACTAATGCGGAAAAGAGATTTGCCACCAAAAGATACGAGAATAACGACAGCCCAAAAACTTTTGCAACCGAGTTAAAACTCAAATCATTATTTCTTTGAAAGCGCTTTAAAAAGCTCGCTATAATGAAGAAGACAATGCAACTTTCTATGAAAGTACCTATTGCCGCTTCTGGTGTGAATGTGTAAAAATCAACTGTGTTTCTTACTAGAATGCGGCCTTGTATAGATTGCGCATAGCCGAACAAAAATATAAAGCCTAAGAAATATTTATGAAGCTGTAACGTTTTCAGAAGTTTCATTGCATAAAAATATAAAAAGTAGCCTTTTAAATCAGGCTACTTCATTTTAATACTATTTAGTTTCTTTAGGGAAAGCAGCTATTACATTTCCTTTATCATCAAAAAATTCGAGTTTGGCTTCATTGTTTTCATCCACATAGAACATGGCTTTTGGTCTTCCCTTATCGTCATTTAGGAACAACCCATTGTTGCGACCCCTAGTTTGACCAAGCATTACACGAGGTGCACCTCCTACTAAGCCTTTTGCCGCATATTCCTCATATTTCTTCTTAAAGGCGGCTGGATCTGTTTTTCGAAGTGGTGTTAGCTCATTCCAAATTTTGTCTTGGGAAAATTGTGTTTCATTTGCAGGCCTATCATTAAAAACCAAGCTGCTGGCTACCCTGCGCTGCCCACCTTCTTTATAATCTTGCATCAACAACTGCATCACTTGGTCGCCATCATATTGATCGTAAGTAAGCGACATACCTGCACTATGACCATCTGCTTTCTTTTGACCGTCGTAAATAAAGCCACCACATTCTATTCCTTCCTCGTTGAAAAACAACATACCAGAACGTTTTTTACGCTTCACATTGGTAGGTCTATTGTTTATCGTATCCTTTCCGTTAGGAAAACGATCAACGTTAGTGATTACCATTTTAACCGTACCATCTTTTTCTATGATGTTGATTCTTTCTACATCTATTTCGGCAAACCGCTGATTGCCAGCTTTCTTAAATGCTGACGATGCTAACATGATTACACCAAATGCGGTAGCTATTCCAAAGCTTCTTAAAAATACTAGTTCCTTGTTCATTTTATTATTTTTTTAAAAGGTTAATACTGTTTGAATAGCTCAAAACTATTGGACAAACTGTTCCTTAAAAAGAGAAAAAGAATGAACTAAGGAAAATATCCTATAAGCAAGGAAAAAAGAGAATAAATGAGTAACGGGAATTTACTGAAACGGCTCTTGTCTAGTATCCCAAAAAACTAACAACTCAATTGTTTCATTTTTCACTCGATATAAAAACGAACAATTTTTATGTAGTACAGCCTTTCTTACATCAGCCAGATTTGGAATAAGCTCATAAATAGCTGGATATTTAGATATTAACTTCAGAGTTCTCTCGGTGTTGACAATAAAATTAGATACATACTTATCACCCCAAACCTGCTCTAAATAATCCAAAACGTACATATAGGTTTCTTTAGCCGTTGGAGTCCAAAGAATATCCATAGTTTATTTTTTCAATCTATTTTTCACCTCAGCCATAAAATCTTCGTGCTGAGTAGCTTGGTTTTGGTCAGCCTCTTTCAAAGCCTTATTCATTAAATTGGTTACATATTGAGGCAACTCTTCATTTACCATATTTGTACCAGAAAATACTTCAACCTTTACTTTTAAAGCTTTTAAGATTGTTTTAATTGTTTCCAATTGTTCCGCATCTTCCGGATGTATGACCAGAGTTTCCATTCTCAAATATAATAAATTTGGACGATTATTTCTCCACAGCCTTCTTCTTCGGAAACGCCAACGAAGCAATGATACTCAAAGCCAATATACCAACGATGATGATCAACGAATGTTCTGTGGTAAAACCCCAAGCTTTCAAGTAACCGTGACCTAACATTTTCACTCCAATGAAAGTAAGCAGTACCGCCAAACCAGTTTTTAGGTAATGGAATTTATGGATGATGTTCACCAAAAGGAAGAACATAGAACGTAAACCCATGATGGCAAAAATATTAGAGAAGAACACAATGTAAGCATCTTTAGTTACTGCAAAGATTGCTGGAATTGAGTCTACAGCGAAAATTAAATCGGTAAATTCTACAATAAGCAATACCAAAAACAGTGGCGTTACATATTTTTTTCCATGAATTTTATGGAAGAATTTTTTGCCCTCGTATCGAGGATGAATCTTGAAAAAACGCGATGCAAATTTAACCACCGGATGGTTTTCAGGATCGATCTTTTCATCTTCATCTTTCGAGAAAAACATCTTTACTCCAGTGAAAACTAGGAAAGCACCAAACACATACAAAATCCACTCGAATTGGTTAATTAAAGCCGCACCAACAAAAATGAAGATAAACCTCATGATGATTGCGCCTAAAATCCCCCAAAATAAAACCCTGTGATAGTACTTTTCTGGAACAGCGAAAGCAGAGAAAATCAGCACGATTACAAAAATATTATCTACCGACAAAGCGTACTCAACCACGTAACCAGTTAAAAACTCTATACCGAGATTTTGTTTGTACAAAGCTAAACTAGCTTCGAAATTCCCAGGAATAATGGATATGGGGTGTTTATGTGCTACAATAACTTCCTTCAACCGCTCCATGTTATCTATACCATGCAGATAATCGCCTTTTAAGACAAGCAGTAAATAAAAACCTAATGCCAGCATCACCATAATGAAACTCATGATACCCGCTTGCTTTAAGCTTACCACATGTTCTCTTTTGCTGAAAAGACCCAGATCTAGGGCAAGGATAAATACGATGAAAAGTAGAAATCCGCCAATGAATAATAACTCGTGCGACATTATTTTTTACGTTCTGTTGTATATTTTACCAGTTGTTGTAAACCTGTTTTTGCATCTCCATCTGGAAATGAATCTAAAATTTCGAATGCTTTGTTTTGATACTCCAGCATTTTCTGATTGGCATAATGCACACCTTCGTTCGCATTTACAAAATCAATGATCTGTTGTATTTTCTTCGGATCGTCGTTATGATTTTTCACCAAATTAATGATATTTTTACGCTCTGCCTTTTCTACCCTATTCAAAGCATAAATTAAAGGCAAGGTCACCTTCTTCTCCTTAATGTCGATGCCTAATGGTTTCCCGACATCATCGGTTCCAAAATCAAAAGTATCATCCTTAATTTGGAAAGCGATACCAACTAATTCACCAAATAAACGCATTTTCTCAATATCTTCTTCCGAAGCGCCGGTTGAAGCCGCTCCACAAGCACAACAGGACGCAATTAAGGAAGCTGTTTTCTGGCGTATCACATTAAAATACAGTTCCTCGCTGATATCCATCCTGCGCACTTTTTCTACCTGTAAAAGTTCGCCCTCACTCATTTGCTTTACCGCTTCAGATACAATCTTCAACAACTGAAATTCGTTGTTGTTTACCGAAAGTAGCAAACCTTTAGAAAGCAGATAGTCGCCCACTAAAACAGCAATTTTATTTTTCCAAAGTGCATTGATAGAGAAGAAACCACGACGTTCGTAAGCGTTGTCTACCACGTCATCGTGAACCAAAGTTGCCGTATGCAATAGTTCTACCAAAGCGGCACCTCTGTGCGTAGATTCTACTATACCACCGCAAAGTTTGGCTGCAAAAAACACAAACATAGGTCGCATTTGCTTCCCTTTTCTCTTTACAATATAATGGGTAATTCTGTTGAGCAAGGGCGCACTACTTTGCATCGATTCCTTAAATTTCACTTCAAAGGCATCAATTTCTGCGGCAATAGGTTGTTTAATTCGATCTATTTGAGACATTGGCAAAAATGTGTTTGCAAACTTAGCTGAATTTCTATTAAAAGCGTATTTTTAATGAAACTATTCGCATGAAGACCATTCTAAAATTTCTTACAGCCACCATCGTTGTTTTAGCCATAGTTTATTTTGCCGGTCCCAGAACAACCAAGGCTACATACAAAGCTGCTTTGCCAACGGTTCCTACTATCGAAAAACTTGAAACTTACATTCACTCTCAAGAAAGCAAGTACAAAATAAAACCAGGAAACGAAGCGGAAATTGTTTGGGCAGATATTAACCATCAGCAAACGGAATACGCTGTTGTTTATCTTCATGGATTTTCGGCCTCAAAAGAAGAAGGCAATCCGGTACACACCAACTTCGCTAAATCTATTAATGCTAACCTTTATTTAGCCCGTTTGGCAGACCACGGCATTGACACCATTGCTCCAATGCAATATTTTACAGCCGACAAACTCTGGGAAACGGCGAAGGAAGCTTTCGCCATTGGTAAAAAATTGGGCAAGAAAGTAATATTAGTAGGCACTTCTACTGGCGGAACTTTAGCATTGCAGTTAGCCGCAGCTTATCCCGAAGTGCATAGTTTAGTTTTACTTTCTCCAAATATTGCCATTAATGATGATAAAGTTTGGCTATTGAACAATCCCTGGGGTTTGCAAATTGCCAGAAAAGTAAGTGGTGGCGATGAACGTGTGTTAGATGGAAAGACACCAATCTACAAGAAATTTTGGTACGATCATTACCGTTTAGAATCGGTAGTACAATTACAAGAACTATTGGAAAGTGCAATGACAAAACAGACCTTTGAAAAAGTGAAACAACCCACATTGATGCTTTACTACTACAAAAACGAGCAAGAACAAGATCCGGTAGTAAAGGTATCAGCTATGCTAGAAATGTTTGATGAATTAGGTACGCCGACAGAAAAAAAGGAGCAACATGCGCTACCAAATACTGGCAACCATGTAATTGGTTCTTACATAACCTCTAAAGATATACCTAGCGTAGAGAGAGCGATTAACGAATTTGTGAAAAAGCACATCAATTAATATGGAAAACAAAAAAGAACCTTGCGTTGAAACTCAGATGCTGATCAGGAAAACTGCTAGCGAAGTGTTTAGTGCTTTCATAGATCCGGCAGTTACTACAAATTTTTGGTTCACTAAATCAACTGGAAAGCTAGAAGTTGGCAAAAGCGTAAATTGGCAATGGGAAATGTATGGCGCATCGGCGGATGTTTTGGTAAAGGAAATCATTCCAAATCAAAAAATTATTGTCGAGTGGGGCGAGCCAACAACTATCATAGATTTTAATTTCGAAGCAGTTGATGAGAATAGTACTTATGTTGTGATTAAGAATTATGGTTTCCAAGAAACGGGAGATGATTTGATAGCAGTGATTAAAGATTCGACTGGCGGATTCACTACCGTTCTCGATGGTTTAAAAGCTTATTTAGAACATGGTTTAAAACTCAATTTAATTGGTGATAAGTTTCTCACAAAATAATTTCCCTGTTGGATTTATAATTTTGGCTAAAGCCACCAAATTAAACTCAAAAACCGTCGACTAAAGTCGACGGCAATGAACAAGTCTAATTAAAACTCATTGCTGTTCGGGATTAGCAAGCTTAATTGATGATACGTTGGGTAGGTCAAAAGAAATCGCTTCTAAATAATTTTCCCAAAGCCGCTTCCTGCTCAAACATCCGTGTTATAGATGGATTCCGGCAATAAACCAGCCTAATTAAAATTCATTGCCGTTGGCTTCAGCCAACGGATTTTATTAGAGCTTAAAATAAGGCTTTAGCCGAAATATTGATCTTCTTTTATAAATATAATTTAACTTTTTATTAGACCGATAAACGTACATTTGCGCATAATTCAAGAATATCGCTTTTTAATATGATGGAATGGAAAAATTTGCTTTCGGCAAAGCGCTGGGGACACGAAGACAGGTCGCCAAGAGATACAGACGAAGCTAGATCGCAATTTCAAATAGACTACGACAGATTAATATTTTCGTCGCCTTTTAGAAGGTTGCAGAATAAAACGCAGGTTTTTCCCTTACCGGGCAGCGTGTTTGTACACAACCGCTTAACGCACAGTTTAGAAGTGGCTAGCGTGGGCAGATCTTTAGGTAGGATTTTCTATAATCAGACCAAAAAAGACAACCCAAATATTGATAGCGAAGTGCCTTTAATGAGCGAAGTGGGCAACATTGTAGCCGCTGCAGCCTTGGCGCACGATTTGGGCAACCCAGCTTTTGGTCACTCTGGCGAAGCAGCAATTTCAAGGTATTTCACCAACGGCGAGGGAAAATTCTATCTGGATCAATTAGCTGAAGAACAGAAAAAAGATTTTACAAAATTTGAGGGTAACGCCAACGCCATCCGCATCCTTACTCATCCTTTTGAAGGAAAAGGAAATGGAGCTTATGCACTAACCTATTCCACTTTAGCAGCTATCGGAAAATATCCTTGTGAATCGATTATCGGAGGTGAAAAATCGAAACTGCATCGCAAAAAATATGGCTTCTTCCAGTCGGAGAAAGAGATTTTCAGAAAAATTGCTGATGAGCTAGGCATGCTAAAGGATACCGAAAACCCATTGGGGTATTTTCGTCATCCATTGGCATATTTGGTAGAAGCGGCTGATGATATTTGTTACGGAATTATAGATTTAGAAGATGCACATCGTTTGCAAATATTAAGCTTTAACGAAGTTAAAGAGTTTTTACTGCCATTATGCAACAGCGACAAATTGGAAGAGCGCTTAAAAAATGATCTGGAAGATGATGATGCAAAAGTAGGATTGCTACGTGCAAAAGCCATCAGCACTTTAATAGGTGAATGTTCTCGTATTTTCTACAATGAGCAAAAGGCAATTTTAAACGGTACTTTTAATAAAAGTTTAACCGATGCATTGCCTGAAAACTATTTGCAAGCTTGGAAAACTATTGAGAAAATCTCGGTAGAAAAAATCTATAATTACCAATCTGTTATTGCTAAAGAGGTTTCGGGTTACAAAGTGATGGCTGGTTTACTCGAAGAATTTGTACCTGCATTGGTAAATAACGATACACACTACTACAGAAAGTTAGTACAACTGATCCCAAAACAATTTCACACCGAAAAAGAAGATCTATATTCGCGTATACAAAGCGTGTTAGATTTCGTTTCTGGAATGACAGATTTGTATGCTGTTGAGCTGTATGGAAAAATCAAAGGTATTTCGTTTCCGTCTGTGACTTAAGAAGCGGAGACTTAAGAACCACGTCATTGCGAGGAGGAACGACGAAGCAATCTTAAAGTTTATCCTAGCAATTTTGCAAGATTGCTTCGTGCCTCGCAATGACGAGAAGAAAGGAAAAAGGGTCGATACTTTATAAGCATCGACCCTTTTAATTTTATACTTTTTATCTCTTTGTTTATTTACCTTGACCCATGCCTCCCATGCCACCACCTTGTTGTTGGTCTTGCTTCACATCGTCGTTTTTAATTTTCTTTTTCTCTGTAAACTTCAACTTACCGAATTTGTAGCTAAAAGTTGCTGCAACAAAACGCAATGGATAGTAAATATCTTGAGTTTGAAAACTATCTGTCGCTCGGTTACGCATTTGGATATGTAAATCATTATTAAAAGGATTCAACATATTCAATCCTATTGAACCTTGTTTTTTCATAATTTCTTTCTTCACTGCAGCTCCATAGAAGAACATTGCCCCTGTTTTGCCTTGGAAAGTATATCTTGGAGAATTTACTACACCATAAAGTTCAAAACTAAAGCCCTTTTTCAATGTAGTTGCTGAACGTAAGAACAAATTATAATTCAAATAAGTATCAGTATTAATATTTAATACTTTATTATCTACTTGATAGGTATTTACTCCAATATTACTCATCAATGTCCATTTTGGTATAGGGTTATAAGAACCGAACAAGTTTAAACCAAAACTCTCAGAAACACCCACATTATTAAATGTAGTCATAATCTTGTTAGGATCTACATCATCCACTCTGTTAAAATTCTCAATAATACCATTTGTACGACGATAAAATATAGAGGCATTAATCATGGAACCTTTAATAAAGGTTGAATACGCAAACTCAATATTATGACTTAGCTCTGGATCTAAGTCTGGATTACCTTGAAATACACTAAACTGATTTGCCTCATTTCTAAACGGATTTAAGTAAGCCAAGCTAGGGCGCTGTATCCTTTTATTATAAGCTAATTTAATCGTTGTAGATCCGTTTACAGTTTGAGACAGTATTGCACTTGGGAAAAAATTGAAATAATCATTTTTATTGTGTACCCCATTGGCATCTAGAAAATCAATTTCGGTGTACTCTATCCTAGCACCACCTTTGAATTTAATTTTAGGTGTTAAGTTAAAGCTAATGGTACTATAAGCTGCTCCCACGTTTTGGTCATAATCGAAATCTTGAGCAGAGTTCTGTGCATATTCACTTTTAATATTTCTTAATATACCTTTAGCTCCCGCTTCCAAGATTATGGTTTTGCTTACTGGATAAACATAATCTGTTTGTAAAGTATACTCTTTATTTCTTCCGATATTCTGACTAAAAACAGGTATTCCAGCTGGCATTCCTGAATAAGAAAGTTGGTTGCTAAACTCGTTAGAATTTCTTCCCGATGTTAATTGACCAGCAATAGAGAACTCCTCACCTGCTTTCTTACTTGTTTTCCTATAATCTACATTCCAATCTAAGTTGCCGTTACTCGCATCGGTTTTACTAGTATTTGTTGCTGTTAAATTATTTACCGTTACATTAGAGAAGCCAGGCCCACCGTTATAAAATCTGTTGTACTTAACGTTTGTACTAATATTGTTGTAAGCATTAAAATCATAGTCTAACCCGAAACTGCCATTATACATTTGACGGCTCCAATCAGACATACCGTCTTGCAATACTCTACTAGATGGTGTTTCATTTAAAAAGATTACTCTTGATTCTTGAGGATAGGCATACATAGTACCCAAAGCGGTATTTAAACTTAGCCTACCAGTTTTTGCAGTTAAATTAAAGTTACCGTTATTTTGACGAGTACCTACGTTTGCATTTACCGAACCACTTACACCTTCTGCGTTACTTTTCTTAGTAATAATGTTGATAATACCTCCAGAACCTTCAGCATCATATTTAGCAGATGGGTTGGTAATTACCTCTACACTTTTAATTTGATCAGCAGGGATCATCTTTAAAGCATCAGCTACGCTGTTAGCCATCGTACCTGATGGTTTTCCGTTAATTAAAACCCTAACTGCGCTTCCACGTAATTGCACATTACCGTTAATGTCTACTGATAGCATAGGTACTTTTCGCATCAAATCAGTTGCATCGCCACCTGCATTGGTTGCATCAGCTTCTGCGTTATAAACCATACGGTCTATCTTGTTCTCAATTACGCTTTTCTTGCCTTCAATAGTTACTTCGGCCAATGTACTCGAACTTCCTGCAAGCACAATATTACCTAAGTTATTATCTGGCTTTTCTGGCGTAGTTTTAACCATTACATTTTTCGTAGTGTAACCGATAAAACCAACTACCATTTTATAATCGCCGGGCGCAATACCCGAAATTGCGACTTTACCCTTTGTATCGGTTAAACCACCATTTACCGCTTTATTGGTTTTAGTATTGATTATAGACACTGTAGCATACTCTACAGGTTGCTTGGTTAACGAATCAATAATAGTTGCAGATATACGGCCAGTCACTTTTGGAGCGGCATTGCCACCTCCCATCATTGGAAATTGTGCCTTTGCAGTGATTACCGTTAGTAGAGTGAAACAGATGAGTAGTAGTTTTTTCATGAAAATATGATTTGTTTTTTCAATGGTTATGAAGCTAGCATGAACTTTATTTATTAGATATAAAGAACTGTAGTTAATGCTGGTTTCATTAGTTAATAATTTCTTTGTGTTGTTTGTACGTATTAGTCTTTCAAAGGTATATTTTGTTACAGGGGCATTAAAGTAATTTCTCACAACTTGTAGGAAACTCTCGGTGAATTGCATTTTTTTGGCGGCGAATGGTTTGGTGTAAAAAGAAAAATCCGGCACACACTACATGAACCGGATTTTCGTAATGCTTTTTAAGCCATCACTTTAACCATTTAATGGCTGCTTTAACAGCTGGATCTTCGGGCAAATTTCCGAAAGATTCCAATTGCTTCACTTCCACGTCGGGAATTACGAATTCGGGCATTACTTTTTTATTTTTATTACCGATGGATGCCGTGGAAATAAGGAAGTAAGCTTTATCATCAGCAAATACGTAACCGTTGGTTGCGTTTGCTACACCTGCAGATTTGGTGCCGAATAACTTTGTACCTTTTCTCTGTTGCAAAACTACCGCCACACCTTCACCAGAACTTCCAGTCCCTGGCCCAATTAATACCGCAATTTTCTTTGGTCTAATAGGAGCTATTTTGTTTTTGATATTAGCCTGCACTTTTCCATCGATTGTAAATTCGCCAACTTTAAAAGCCGCTTCATCTTCCGTTTTTCCATCTCTATCAACATAATAGCTTACAATTCCATCCTTAAAAAACATACCCAAGCCGCTAAGCATTGGTCTAATATTACCGCCACCATTTAATCTCAAGTCAATAATCCAAGCTTTCGGCTGCGTCTTGTTTAAGTCTGCGACGGCGTCGTAAATCCAATTGGCGTATTTATCAATGTCTGCTTGCTTATTAACTCCCATGTAGGGAATACTCAGATAGGCAACATCACCAATCATTTTATTCACGATGCGAGCCCCCAGTTTCCAACCAGCTTTGAGCGAATCGCTTTGCCTCGCTTCTAGCTCTTTGTTAGGTAAACGGTACTGGTGGTCGTATTGGTAATACTGCGCATGTTTATCTCCAAGTACATCAAATGCAATTTTCAATGCTTCGAAAGTGTCTGATTTGGTCTTTGCGACCTTTGCCTTTTCGTAAACTTGTTGCTCAACTTTTTTCCAATCCACCTTCTTACCGTACAAAGAATGTCGTTTTAATACATTTAAACTGGTATCGATATGTTGTTTGATGGAATCTGGCATTTGAGCTAAGCTAAATTTAGCGTGCACCAAAAGCACTCCTAAAAGCGCTAATATTTTAAATTTCATTTCTTTTTTTTGTTTGGTTTTGAGGATGCAAAATTATAAAAATGACTGAATATCAATACAAATTAAAAAGGTCTTAAGGTTGTCTGAACAAAAATCAACTACAACTATGTAAGAGTTAACAAATTACCAAGCACCAATAAAAATCACAACTTGACCGCAAAAAAATCCCAAACGAGCATTACTCATTTGGGATTTTTCGGTTGAGACTTACGAAGTTTTAAAAACTTCGTAAGTCTTCTATATAGCTCCTATACAACAATATTCACAATCTTTCCTTTAACAAA
The DNA here is from genome assembly GCF_031119335.1 of Pedobacter sp. GTDB lineage: Bacteria > Bacteroidota > Bacteroidia > Sphingobacteriales > Sphingobacteriaceae > Pedobacter. The sequence continues at coordinate 118,999 of NZ_JAVHXT010000011.1, read as the reverse complement.
GATGATTTTCTTTGGTGCAGCACCATTCAAAAATCCTTGAACTTGCTCGTTGGCCAAAACTGCTTCTTCAGCTTCTTTCGCTTCCAAGGTCAAGCTTAGGTTCAAGTTCATCTTCATTTTTCCATTGATAGAAATTGGATAGGCAAACTCATCTTCTACCAAATAATTAGGGTTGAAAACCGGATACTGAGCAGTAGACAAATCTTTATTTCCTAACAACGACCACAATTCTTCGCAGATGTGCGGTGCATAAGGCGCCAATACTACTACTAAATCTTGTAGAATTGCTTTTTTGTTGCATTTCAAATCTGTAAGCTCGTTTACAGCAATCATAAAGCTAGAAACCGATGTATTGAAAGAGAACCTTTCTACATCATCTTGTACTTTCTTAATGATTTTATGCAACGCTTTTAACTCTGCTTTGGTTGGCTCTGCATCGCTTACGGTAAACTCCCAAGCTTCGTTATGGAACAAACGCCAGAATTTACGCAAGAACTTAAACACGCCTTCGATACCGTTGGTGTTCCAAGGTTTGCTTTGCTCTAATGGACCTAAGAACATTTCGTACATACGTAAAGTATCTGCTCCGTATTGTGCAATTAACACATCTGGGTTTACCACGTTGAATTTAGATTTCGACATCTTTTCAACTTCTACACCGCAGATGTATTTACCGTTTTCTAAGATAAATTCTGCATTTGCAAATTCATCTCTCCAAGCTTTAAATTTTTCGATATCTAAAACATCATTCTCTACAATATTCACATCAACATGCAGAGCGATAGTTTTGTAATCTTTTCTTAAACCAGCAGAAACCAAAGTGTTCGTACCACGTCCTTCTTCATCAACCACACGATAAACAAAGTTACTTCTACCTTGTATCATCCCTTGGTTAATCAACTTTTTGAAAGGCTCTTCTTCTTGTACAAAACCTAAATCCTTCAAAAATTTGTTCCAGAAACGGCTGTACAACAAGTGACCAGTTGCATGCTCAGAACCACCGATGTACAAATCCACATCCTTCCAGTAATCAACTGCTTCTTTTGAGGCAAATTCACTGTTGTTTTGTGCATCCATGTAACGGTACCAATACCAGCTACTTCCTGCCCAGCCTGGCATGGTCGATAATTCGTACTCGTATCTATCTTCATATTTCCAATCTTCGGCTCTGCCCAATGGAGGTTCGCCAGTTTCAGTTGGTAAATATTTATCGATTTCTGGCAATACCAAAGGTAATTCCTCTTCTTTCAACAAGTAAGGCAAACCATTTTTAAAATATACGGGAATTGGCTCGCCCCAATAACGTTGGCGACCAAAAATAGCATCACGCTGGCGGAAATTCACTTTCGCTTTTCCTACGCCTTGGTCTTCCAACCATTGGTTTAAGAAAGCAACTGCTTCTTTGTATTCCATTCCGTTGATGAAACCAGAGTTGATGTATTTACCCTCTTTAGTTGGGTCAGCTTGTACATCAATATCTTTTTGTGCATCCAAAATTTGGATAATCGGCAAATTGAAGTGCGTTGCAAACAACCAATCGCGTTGGTCGCCACTTGGCACACCCATTACCGCACCTGTACCGTAACCCGCCAATACGTAATCGGCAATCCACAATTGCACACGCTCGCCACTTACCGGATTAACCACGTAAGTTCCCGTAAAAGCACCGGAAACAGTTTTAGCATCCGCCATGCGGTCTAATTCCGATTTCTTTTTAGTTTGTAAGATGTAATTTTCGATGTCAGCTTTTTGCTCAGGAGTAGTCAATTCTGCCACCCATTCGTGCTCTGGTGCCAATACCAAATAAGAAACGCCGAAGATCGTATCTACACGTGTAGTGAAAACCTCTATATAAGCCTCACCCTGGCCCTCTCCAAAGGAGAGGGAATTTGAAGCGGTTGATTTAGCATCAGGTCTGCTATCAAGTTCTAATTTTATTTGGGTTACCACAGTTTTTAGATTACTTAGAACCTCTTCATTTGTAAATCGGATTACTTCAAACCCCAATTGGTTCAACGCATCAGTTCTGGCTTTATCATTCTCCTGATTTTCTAAATGATATCCACCGTCAACTTCAATGATTAATCTTTTATTTAAACAGATAAAATCGGCGATATAAGTTCCAATAGGATGTTGTCTTCTAACTTTATGTCCTGTTTTGCTATTTCTCAATTCTTGCCAAAGTGCATCCTCAGCATCTGTTTGATTGCCCCTGTTTACCCTCGCATTGGTTTTCAAAATTTCCCATAACAGTGGGTCTGCAGTTTCGTAACCGTAGTTGCTTGCTCCCTCTCCTTCGGAGAGGGTTGGGGTGAGGATTTTAAACTTAACAGACGCACCAACGCTCTTGCCAATCCAGTTGCGTTGCATTTCTTTCATCGGCTCTGGCCAATCGATGGTGTCCAAACCTTGCAAAAGTCTATCCGCATAAGCAGTAATTCTCATACTCCATTGCATCATTTTCTTTTGCTCTACAGGAAAACCACCACGCTCAGAAAATCCGTCTTTAACTTCATCGTTAGCTAATACTGTACCCAAAGCTGGGCACCAGTTTACGGTACTTTCTTTTAAATAAGTTAAGCGATATTTTAATAGTTCTACCTGCTTTTCTTCTTCGCTAAAAGTAGCCCAATCTGTAGGCAAGAAAGTTCTAGTGTCTTCATCTTTAGCAGCTTTTACATCGGCACTGCCAGCTTCATTAAATTTATGAATTAAGGTAGAAATCGGCTCTGCCTTATCCGTTTCTAAGTTGTACCAAGAATTGAACAATTGCATGAAAATCCACTGCGTCCATTTGTAATAAGCTGGGTCGCTGGTACGAACTTCGCGGCTCCAATCGAAAGAAAAACCGATTTGGTCTAACTGGCGACGGTAAGTATTGATGTTAGTTTCTGTAGTTACTGCCGGATGTTGTCCTGTTTGAATAGCATATTGCTCAGCTGGCAAACCGAACGAATCGTAACCCATTGGATGCAACACATTGTAACCTTTTAAACGTTTATATCTCGAAAAAATATCAGAAGCGATATAACCTAGTGGATGACCAACGTGCAAACCTGCTCCCGAAGGATAAGGAAACATGTCTAAAACATAGTATTTCGGCTTGTCTGAATTGGCTTCGGCTTTAAACGACTGATTGTCGGCCCAATATTTCTGCCACTTTTGCTCTATCTCTCTAAATTGATAATCCATTGATATGCTGTTTCTAAATCGAGTGCAAAGGTAAGGAAATTTACGATTTTAGAATTACGAATTACGATTGAACTTCCAATGAGAGAATATTGAATTTTGAATAACTAAATGAGTGAATGATTAAATAACCAATATTCAAGCACCAATAATCCCAAGAGGTAATATTATCGCTGCTGCAAATCGTCTTAAATCTGCGGAGACATCAGCGGAAATTTGCGGGAAAGAAATAATCAAACAATCAACATACTCGCCTAAATAAAACTTGCGGGTTAATATCTCACAACTACAAATTGAAGTTAAAGAATGTTAAAGTATACCTAACTAATCCATCATTTCGCCACCTTTACGGCTTAGCAATAAAACCATTAAACAATTGAGCAATCTAACAATTAAGCCATCATTAATTTAAGATTTAAGTTATCTTTCCTTATTTTCGCAGAAACAATTAAGTACACATGGAAGAATTCGAAGTAAGTCAGGCTGCTAAAAAGACCAAAACAGTATACGTATCTACTATTTTTAGTATTGCGTTGGTATTGTTGATGTTGGGTATGCTTGGTTTAATTTTAGTACACGCCAAAAACTTGTCTAACTATGTAAAAGAGAACATTGTTCTTAATATTATTGTAGATGAAGGCGCTAAAGAAACCGAAGTACTTGCGTTTAAAAAGAGTTTAGACAACAACGTTGCGGTTAAGCAAACCCAATACGTAAATAAGGAAGTTGCACAGCACAATTTGACCAAAGATTTAGGCGAAGATTTCGTGAATTTCTTAGGTTATAACCCCTTGCTTTCTACCATTGACGTTTATATGAAGGCAGATTACGCCAACAACCAGAACATTGACGCATTGAAAAAGAGGATTGAAAAGAATCCAATTGTAAAAGAAGTAGTGTATCAAAGTTCGCTGATTGACATGGTGAACAAGAATATCAATACCATTAGCTTAATTGTACTGGGTTTTGCGGGCATCTTGTTAATTATCGCTATAGCACTGATTAACAACACTATAAGATTAGCAATTTTCTCTCAACGTTTCCTTATTAAAAGTATGCAGTTGGTTGGTGCTACCAAAAACTTCATCCGCCAGCCATTTATTTTAGTGGCTGCTTTACATGGCATTATTGCTTCATTTATTGCAATTATCATCCTTTTAGGATTATTATACTACGCTCAACAAGAGCTACCAGAAATTGTTATTCTAAGAAACTTTACCGAGTTTGGTTTTGTATTCATTAGCATGGTGGCAATTGGCATTTTTATTACCGCCATCAGCACTTGGTTTGCGGTAAGCAAATATTTACGTTTAAAAATTTACGACCTTTACAGATAATGTCAGATAAAAAAACAACTTCTGCAACGCAGAAACAAACAGAAGAATTGGTATTTTCTAAGAAAAACTATCAATTGTTAATCATCAGCATTGTTATTGTTGTGGTTGGTTTTATATTGATGATGGGTGCTGATGGCGATATTTACGACACCAGAAGAACGCTTATTGCACCAATGGTGGTTTTATTTGGCTTCGCATTTGGCGTTTACGCAGTGCTGAAAAAGTAAGAAATCGTTATATTTGTATATGACTACTACAAAATTGCAAATAGAAATAAATTCTCTACCTGCTCATTTGAGACAGGAAGTAGCTGATTTTGTAGCTTTTTTGAAGGCTAAATCTGTAAAGAAATCGAAATTAAAATCACGTCAATTCGGTTATGCAAAAGGCAAAATAAAGTTAGCCGATGATTTCGACGAACCTTTAGATATGTTTTCAGCATACCAATAATGGCATATCTACTAGATACTCATGCTTTTTTATGGTTTATTGCTGGCGACAATAAGTTACCGAGTAATGTAGTCGCCAAAATTGAAAACACTGAGGTATCTTGTTACATCAGCATTGCATCTTTCTGGGAAATAGCCATTAAACTGCAAATAGGAAAACTAGAGCTTGCTATTGATTTTGAGCAGCTTTTTAGATTTGCAGAAGAAAATCAGATTGAAATTCTTGACATTAACGAAAAACATTTGCTACAGTTGCTAGCTATCGAACTTCATCACAACGACCCTTTCGATAGAGTAATTATTGCCCAAGCCTTATCAGAAAAGCTAACATTGATATCTAAAGATAAAAAAATGGAAAGCTATAAGATAAAACAAGAATGGACATAGCAAGACAAAAAATATGAACTATCTACAAGCAATTATCCTTGCTATTATTGAAGGATTAACCGAGTTTTTGCCGGTATCTTCTACAGGCCACATGATTATTGGAACGGCCTTAATGAATATGGAGCCCACTCCTTTTGTGAAGCTTTTTACCATCGTTATCCAACTGGGTACCATCTTATCGGTTTTGGTGTTGTATTTTAAACGCTTCTTCAAATCGTTAAACTTTTACTATAAATTGGTTGTAGCTGCTATACCAGCTTCAATTTTAGGCTTGGTACTTAACGATTTTATAGACTCGCTGTTGGAAAGCCCATTAATGGTTGCTGTAATGTTAGTTATTGGCGGTGTTATCCTTCTTTTTGTCGATAAATGGTTTAATAAACCGAGTATCGAAAACTCAGACGACATTAGTTACAAGCAATCTTTCATTATCGGTTTGTACCAATGCTTGGCGCTAATTCCTGGCACATCTCGTTCTGCAAGCACCATTGTTGGCGGAATGACGCAAAACCTTACCCGTAAAGCAGCTGCAGAGTTTTCATTCTTTTTGGCTATCCCAATGATGTTGGGCGCTTCTGTTGTGAAGTTGTACAAGTTCATGAAAGAAGGGCATACTTTTTCTGGCGAAGAAATTAACATGCTAATTATTGGTAATGTGGTTGGCTTTATTGTTGCCATTATTGCGATTAAAACCTTCATCAATATCCTTACTAAACATGGTTTTAAAGCTTTTGGCTGGTATCGTATTGTTGTAGGATTGATTATCTTGGTTTTATTACTTTCTGGTCACGAACTATCCATCATTTAAATTCGTAAATTTGCGGCCTAATTAAATTCAGTTGCAAGAAAACACCACATTTCCAGATTTCGATTTTGCCGCCGGCGAACTCCTGCTCATCAATAAACCTTACCAATGGACTTCGTTTGACGTTGTTGGAAAAATCCGCAATTCGTTAAAGCCACAGAAGTTAAAGGTTGGTCACGCAGGCACTTTAGACCCTTTGGCTACTGGCCTCCTTATCATTTGCACTGGAAAGCTAACCAAGCAAATCGATACCTTCCAAGCGGAAGAAAAAGAATATACAGGAACTTTGGTGTTGGGTGCTACTACACCATCTTACGATATGGAAACCGAAGTAGATGCTACTTTTGATATTTCCAACATTACCGAAGAACAAATTTACGCAGCTACTGAGCAGTTTAAAGGTGATATTTCCCAATATCCGCCAGCACATTCTGCAGTAAAAGTGAACGGCGAACGCTTGTACGTAAAAGCTCGTTTGGGCGAAGAAGTGGAATTAAAAAAACGCTTCGTAACCATTAATGAGTTCGAAATTACTCGAATTGCTTTACCAGAGGTAGATTTCAGGGTGGTTTGCAGCAAAGGTACTTACATTCGTTCACTAGTTTCTGATTTTGGAAAAGCACTGAACAACGGAGCTTATCTATCTAAATTGACACGTACCCGTAGTGGTAATTTTTTATTAAGCAAAGCTTATGAGCTCCCAGATTTGATTGCTTATCTTCGTGATAAAAGAGAAGAAGCAAAATCAACTATTGAAACTAATGAAAAAGCTCAATAAAACCGATAGCAAACGCATGGCTAGAGAAATTCTATTCATGTGCCTAGGTGTAATCTCTGCTTGTTTTGGATTAAAAAGCTTTCTAATGCCCGAAGATTTTATCGATGGTGGTGTAACGGGTATTTCATTATTAGTGAGCACATTAACCAAATGGAATCTTTCCTACCTTATCGTTATCATTAATATTCCTTTTATTATTTTAGGATATAAGCAAATTGGAAAAACCTTTGCGCTTAAAACTTCTATCGCCATTGCGGCACTTTCTTTAGCATTGATTTTTATTCCTTTTCAACCCATTACGCATGAAAAAGTTTTGGTAGCCTTCTTTGGCGGTTTCTTTTTAGGTGGAGGAATTGGCTTGGCAATGCGTGGCGGCTGCGTAATTGATGGTACCGAAGTTCTAGCACTTTACATCAGCAGAAACAGTCAGTTAACGGTTGGAAATATCATTTTCATCCTCAACATCGTAATTTTCCTTTTTGCTGCCTATTTCATTAATATCGATACTGCATTATATGCCATCCTCACTTACTTATCGGCTACCAACACCATCGATTTTATTGTAAACCGACTGGAAGCTTACACAGGTGTTACCATTATTTCTGAAGAAAATGAGAGCATAAAAGCTTACATCATTAATGATATGAAACGTGGTGTAACCATCTACAAAGGCGAAGGTGGGTATTTGGAGAAGAAAGACATCGACATTATTTATACCGTAGTAACTAAGCTCGAATTGGGTAAACTGCAAGATAAAATAAACGAAATTGATCCAAATGCGTTTGTAGTACAACAACAAATTGCAGATTTAAAAGGCGGAGTGGTTAAACGCCAGGCTTTCCATTAATAAAATGAAACCACATAGACACATAGAAGATTTTAGTGGTAAAGAAATAGCAAATTGATATGAAGGAGGGACGTAAAAAAGTTTAATCTAATAGCAAAATTAGAAATACTATGTTCCTATGTGGTAAATAATAAGATTAATTGTTTTGAAAATATATACTCAACTTTCGGAGTTTAAGAAATTAGCTAATGCTGTAGTCACCATTGGTACGTTTGATGGTGTACATTTTGGACATCAAAAAATTATCAAAAGGTTGTGCGAATTAGCAAAGTCATCAGGTGGAGAAAGTGTCTTACTTACCTTTTTTCCGCACCCGAGGATGATTATCGATCCTGAAAATCAGGAGTTGAAGATGATTAATACAATTGATGAAAAAGCGAAAATATTAGCTAGCTTAGGCGTAGACCACTTAATTATCACCCCTTTTACCAGAGATTTCTCGAACTTAAGTGCTAGCGATTATATCAAAAACATTTTGATAGATACCATTGGAACTAAGAAGATTATCATTGGTTACGATCACCGTTTTGGGAAAGATAGATTAGGCAGTATCCAAACTTTAGTAGAAAACTCTTCGGTTTACGGATATGACGTAGAAGAGATACCAGAACAAGATATCAATGATGTTGCCGTAAGTTCTACCAAAATTAGAAAAGCGCTGCTAGACGGCGATGTAGCGCTGGCAAACGAGTACTTAGGCTACGCATTCTCTATTTACGGGCCAGTAATTAAAGGTGATAAAATTGGAAGAACAATTGGTTTTCCCACTGCAAACATCTTTGTTGCCGAAACCTACAAGCTTATACCTGGCGATGGGATTTACGCTGTGACCGTTGAAATGGGCGAAGAGCAAAATCCAGAAACCTACAGAGGCATGGCGTATATTGGTCAGCGGCCAACAATTAACGGTATGACCAGAAACATCGAAGTGAATATTTTTGATTTTGACCGAGAAATTTATGGACAGAACATTAAAATGAATTTTTTAGCTTTTTTAAGGCACGACGTAAAGTTTACCGGATTAGACACTTTAAAACTGCAGCTCCAAAAAGACAAAGAAGATACATTATCTTTTTTTGAAGGAAAATAACATTTTATTGTCTTTTTCGTTGTCAAAAGCCGCTTAGTTTATTCCAGCGCTTCAAAAAACCAACATTTTTTTGTAATTTGTGGGCTATGAGGTATATGCTGCTGTTTTGTGTTTGGTTAACGTTATGTTATTCTTCGTTATCTGCTAGCGAAACGCCTGTGTATGTAAAAAAAGATTTGCGAACTAGTATCTGTGGCAACATTTATAGTAGTAAAAGCAAAAAAGCTTCAATCTACAGCAAAATCAAACTTAATTTCATAAAAGTTAGAATGCTTTTTTCTAAAAGTATTTTGCCAGATCTACCATTCAGTATTAAAACTAAGGCTGCTCCAACAGCGGTTAGCCAAACCATAGGATGGTCTATCTTTGAAAAATCTAGTTATCAATATATTTTCAGCTATTTATACTCCAAGCACGCCTTTTGGTGACACTGTTTTCATTTCTGATTATCAAAATTTAAACAACCCAATAACATTTTTTTTAGCTAAATGACACACTTACCTGTACTTATTGCAGATTTAGGACTGATACTTGCCGCGGGGGGTATTACCACTATTATATTTAAAAAAATTAAGCAACCGCTAGTTTTAGGCTACATCATCGCCGGACTTTTGGTTGGTCCACATTTTAAATTTATACCTACCGTTTCCGACAACGCCAATATCACCATTTGGGCAGAAATCGGGGTAATTTTCCTGCTTTTCAGCTTAGGGCTAGAATTTAGTTTTAAGAAACTTGTTAAAGTTGGTGGTTCCTCCTCTATCACTGCATTGGTAGAAATTATCGGAATGTGTTTAATTGGCTATTTTGCTGGTAAGCTAATGGGATGGAAAACCATGGATAGCATCTTTTTAGGTGCTGTACTCTCCGTTTCATCGACTACGATCATTATCAGGGCATTCGATGAACTTGGGGTAAAACATAAGAAGTTTGCAAATTTAGTGTTTGGGGCACTTATTGTAGAAGATTTAGCAGCCATCTTGATTATGGTGTTATTAACTACGGTTGCGGTTAGTCAACAGTTTGCCGGAGCAGATATGTTAATTTCCATTCTTAAACTAAGTTTTTTCCTAATCCTGTGGTTTTTAGGCGGAATTTTCATTATCCCAACTTTCTTAAAGCTCACCAAGAAATTAATGAACGACGAGATGCTTTTAGTCGTATCATTAGCATTGTGTTTAGTGATGGTAATTTTAGCAGTGAAGGTAGGCTTCTCTCCTGCACTAGGTGCATTTATCATGGGATCTATTCTGGCAGAAACTACCCAAGCAGAGAAAATTGAGCACCTCACTAAATCCGTAAAAGACCTATTTGGAGCAATTTTCTTCGTTTCTGTAGGGATGTTAATTGACCCAAGTATCTTGATCGCTTATTGGAAACCAATTTTGATCATCACTGGTATCACCATTGTAGGCAAATTAATTACAACTGGTGGTGGTGCATTGCTTTCGGGCCAACCGCTAAAAACTTCGGTACAAACGGGACTAAGTTTAACACAAATTGGTGAGTTCTCCTTCATCATAGCCACCTTGGGCTTAAGCTTAAAAGTTACCAGCGAGTTTCTTTATCCAATTACCGTAGCGGTATCGGCCATTACAACTTTTACTACGCCATATCTCATTAAATATTCAGAAAATTTTTACGGTTTTTTAGCGAAGATCTTACCTCAAAAATGGTTAGACGCTATCAGTAGATATAGCAGCAGTACCGAAGGAATTACTACGTTGAGCGATTGGAAAGTGTTGTTAAGAGCTTACATTTTTAACACTATTATTCACTCGGTAATTATCATTGCAATTGTAGTGCTAGCGTCTAGATATCTACATCCGTTTGTAGTTAAAAACATTACCAACGGCAGTAATGGAGTAATTATTAGCGTAATTGTGTCTTTTATAATCATGTCGCCATTTTTATGGGCACTATCTGTTAAAAGGATACAGAAAGTTGCTTACTCTCACCTTTGGCTAAATAAGAAATATACTCGCGGTCCTCTAATTGCTATCGAAGTTTTTAGGATTGCATTGGGCATCTTCTTCGTAGGTTTTTTAATGTACGAGTTCTTTGATACTTGGGTTGCTGCGAGCATTGCACTTGGTTTAATCGTTGCAGTAATGGTAGTGTTTTCTCGCAAGCTGCAAAGTTTTTACGAACGCATGGAAAACAGATTTTTCTACAACCTAAATGCAAGGGAAACCGCTAAAAAGCAGCCAGAAATTTTACCTTGGGATACCCACTTGCTAGAACTTACTGTAGCTCCAGAATCTAAATTGGTAGGTAAAACATTGGTAGATTTAGCAGTAAGGGAAAAATACGGAATTAACATCGCTATGATTGAACGTGGTAAAATCATGATCCCAACACCCAAAAGGGATGAACGATTATATCCGAACGATAAGGTATTGGTAATTGGAACAGACGATCAACTGGCAAGTGTAAAACATCTTTTCGAGGGAGATCACGCAGAAATTGATGAAGAAACCACATTCCCTAAACAGGATATGTCGTTACAGAAGATTGTGATCAATAGCAAATCGCCAGTTTTTGGGCAAACCATTAGAGATAGCGGCATTAGGGAAAAAACGCAAGGTTTGGTTGTTGGCATTGAGAGAGATGGTCAGCGTATCTTAAACCCTGATTCTAATTTAGTTTTTGAGAATGAAGATATTGTGTGGATTGTGGGCAATAATAAGCGTATTCCAGAGTTGCTGAAATAGATGGAGAAACCTATATTTAACTTATAGAAGATAATTTGTTATTGCGAGGCAGAAAATCTAATATCGCTTTAAGATTGCTTCGTACCTCGCAATGACGAAAGCTCATATATGAAAAAAATAGACCAAGATAACAGCGATTTTTTAGATGAAATGCTTGATTATTGGCAGTCGGAGAAGCTGTTAACAGAAGCAGAGGCTCGAAAGCTAAAAAACAGCTACGAACCTAAAGCTTTCGATTGGCGACGTTTGGCACAATACTCCTTCTGGATTGCGATGGCTTGTGGTGTAATTGCCTTAAGTGCATTATTGGTTGATAAATCGCTGCTTGACTACCTTAAGAACCTCTATAATACACCAAATATCGTAATTAGTATAGTTTCTGCATTGGCAGCAACAGGCTGTTACATCTTAGGTGTTAGAAGGAAAAAGAAAAAACCTCAAAATGTATTTAGCAACGAAGCTATTATCTTTTCTGGAGTGATGCTGACCGCCAATGCAGTTGCTTATTTGGGCAAAGCAATAGATAACGGCAGTAACCATTTCTCCTTATTGATTTTATTCTCGGTGATCATTTATTTGGCATTGGCCTACTTCTTTAAATCACGACTGATTTGGGCATTTGCTTTATTAGCTTTAGGCGCTTGGTTTGGCACCGAAACTGGCTACCTATCTAAATGGAACTGGTATTTTTTGGGCTTGAATTATCCGCTACGTTTCGTTTTCTTCGGCTTATTACTTACAGCATCATCTTTACTTTTAAAAAGAGGCAAGCAACTAGCCTATTTCTTCGACATTACCTATTTTGCCGGACTGCTATATCTTTTCTCTTCACTACTTCTATTATCTATTTTTGGCAATTACGGCACTTTAGAAGATTGGTATTTAGTGAAGCAAATCACTTTATTTTATTGGGCTATTATCTCATCCACAGTATGTGTTTTGGCAATTATTATTGGCTTAAAATGTAATGATGCCATGCTGAGAGAATTTGGAATTATTTTCCTATTCATCAACCTTTACACCCGCTATTTCGAATACTTCTGGGATAGCTGGCACAAAGCGATATTCTTCACTATTTTAGGAATTTCGTTTGTACTTATTGGTCGCAAAGCGGAAAAAATATGGAGCTTGGAGTTTATGAAAAAGTAAACAATGGTTGATGGTTGTGAAGTCCGAATGTTTACCGAACTGCTTGTATAGCGATTTTGATTATTGGCGCTTGGCTTTTAGTTAAATTCGTTTCCCGCAGATTAACGCTGATGTTTCCGCAGATTTAAAAAGATTTTGTAGAAGCGATAATATTGCCGCCCATTTGATTATTGGTGCTTGGATATTGGTCATTCACTTGACCTTCATTAACAAATAACATGACCTCCGTCATAAAAACAAAAGCGCAATAAGCCGTATCTTTGAATATTAAAGTATTAAAAATGGCATTGGCAGATATTAGCAATTTAGAAGATATTCAGTTATTGGTAAACACTTTCTATTCGCGGGTTAGGGAAAACGAATTATTGGGGCCCATTTTTAACGAGAGAATTGGCGATAGATGGGCAGAACACTTAGAAAAGATGTACCGCTTCTGGCAAACTGTGCTTTTAGAAGTTCATACTTATACTGGAAGTCCTTTTCCACCACATGCAAAATTACCTGTAGAAGCACTACATTTTGATACTTGGCTACAAATTTGGAATAGCACTTTAGATGAGTTTTTTACCGGAGAAAAAGCCAGCGAAGCTAAATGGAGAGGATACAAAATGGCAGAAATGTTCATGTACAAAATAGATTACTACCGTAACAACGACGCGAAACCGCTGCTTTAGTAGTTTACAGTAACCAAGTCTTGATACTCGATACTAAATACTTGTTACTATAAAAAAATGAAATCTAAAGTAGAACAGCCAATTGCACTTATTTGCACCTTTACTTGGATAGGCTTTGTATGTGCTATTAGCTCCCTAGAAGCTTGGCTAAAGTTTAGGGCACCTGGTGTTACACTACCTATTGGTTTGGGAATAGGCCGATTAGTCTTTGCAGCACTAAACAAAGTGGAATGGGTATTTGCGGTGGCAATTTTGATTAGCAATATCAGAGTAGTAAAAAAGATCAGTATTAGTCCTTTCTATATTTTGGTGGTTTTAGTATTGATTTTACAAACCGTTTGGCTGCTACCCGCTTTAGATGCTAGAGCTGAGTTGTATAGTCAAGACAAACCTGTTCCGTATTCTAACCTACATTTTTATTACGTTATTGCTGAAGGTGTTAAAATTATCTCACTATTTATTTTCGGAACACAGTTGTTTAAGTTGGAGAAGGTTTAAACCTAGATTACACTATATAACAAAGACTTACGAAGTTTGAATAATACATGGGCTATAAAACTTCGTAAGTCTCCAAAAACGAACTTTACTTTTCTAATGCGTAATAAGGGTTAAAATAAGCAATAGTTTGTCTTAGCGTTTCTTTGCGAATACTTTGCGCAGCTTTGCGGTTAAGATAAAACCGCAAAGAAAAGGAAGAATATCGCAAAAACCGCAAAGGATTAGCAAACAGGCTTTGTTAATTAAACCTGATGGAAGTGGATATATCCCGATTTTTCATCGGGAATAGCAGCGAACAGCAGGGCTGAAATTTCCGATTGAAAAGTACAGCATCTTTTCAAACAAAAATATTACCCGAAATGAACTACCACTTGTTTAATTACCAGATACAAGGCCAAACAATACAGAAAAATAGCGATGCACTTATTAATTAACCTACTGCTTAACGTAAACTTCTCTTGAATGAACTTCGCAAAATAAGCATAGCCATAAAGTGCTAAGGTAGAACCAACGCCAGAACCTAAACTAAATATAATTAAGGATGGATAGCTAGTTGTGATCCACTCGTGTAGTATCACATAATTTCCAAAAAAAAGCCAAAATGGAATTTGAACGGGATTTAAAACTCCTAAAATTACGCCATACAATACGCTTCCTTTTCTGCTATCGGTGGTTTTAGGTTGATTTACTTTATCCTTATTAGACCATGCCAAAGTACCCATCACCAACAATAGCACAATCATGAAAACATCAACTAAAAAGCTCAATTGGAAGTTTCCTACTTTGATAGCATCAATATCAACATCGCTAGATACCCAACGGGCAAAACGCATCATGCCAAACGTAAAAAACACCTCTACAATAGAAAAAGCGAGGATAAAGCCCCAAGCTTGGCGCATTCCACGGTTAATGGTAAGCTGTGCCAAAGTGAGATTAATATTTCCTGGTGGGATATAACCCATTGCGTTAAGCGCAACGCCAATTAGAAACGTAACTATGAGCATTGGTAGATGACTGATATATTGCTAAATTGTTTCATTGTTTGGTTTGATGTGGAAGGTTGAGATGTTGTTGTAATGTTAATAGGTTGTAAAGTTGAAATGTTATAAAGTTGGAATGTAGAGTTCTAATCTCAATACGCTATACTCATATCTCAAATCTATGTTCTCAAATCTAAGTTTTCAAATCTTAAGCCAAATGCGCTTTTAAAAACTGGCCGGTATAAGAGTTTTCTACCTTCAACAAATCTTCTGGTTTACCTTCAAAAACTACATTTCCGCCTTTATCTCCTCCTTCTGGACCGATATCGATTACCCAATCTGCGCACTTAATCATATCCATATTGTGTTCTATAACAATTACCGTACTGCCTTGCTCTATCAAAGTATTTAAGGCTTTTAATAATTTTTTGATATCGTGAAAATGCAAACCTGTAGTTGGTTCATCGAAAATGAAAACTGCCTTTTGCGCATTATTACCTTTAATTAAAAACGAAGCTAATTTGATACGCTGCGCCTCGCCACCTGATAAGGTATTTGACGACTGCCCCAAGTGAACATAACCCAAACCAACATCAACCAGAGGTTGCAGCTTTACCATAATTTTAGGCTCCTTCACAAAAAACTCCACAGCTTGGTCAATGGTCATATCTAAAATATCAGACACGTTTTTATCCTGATAGGTTACATCTAATACCTGTTGTTTAAAGCGTTTTCCCCCGCAGGCTTCGCATGGCAAATAAATATCGGCCATAAATTGCATTTCAATTTTCACTTCGCCTTCGCCCTGACAAACATCGCAACGGCCACCTTCTACGTTAAATGAAAAGGCTGCTGGTTTTAAACCCGCCGCTTTTGCTGCTGGCAAACCAGAAAACAATGCTCTTACATCGTCCCAAGCTTTTACATAGGTTACCGGATTAGAGCGAGAAGACCTTCCGATAGGATTTTGATCTACCATCTCTACTTGCTGCACCAAGTCGATATTACCGAAAATACCATCGTAAGAACCAGTTTGCTCGCCAGCGTAATTACCAATGGCTTTCTGCAAAGCAGGATATAAAATGCGTTTGATTAAACTCGTTTTTCCAGAACCTGAAACACCTGTTACGCAGGTAAAAATACCCAAAGGGAATTTCACATTTACATTCTTCAGGTTATTTTCTCTAGCACCTTTAATTAAAATGTGGTCTTTCCAGTTTCTCCGCTTTTTCGGGATTTCGATATTTTCCTCGCCAGCCAAATATCGGCCTGTTAAAGATTTTTTGTCTTTGATGATTTGGTTATAAGTACCGCTAAACACCAAATTTCCACCCTGTGTACCTGCTTCAGGACCGATATCTATCAAGTGGTCGGCTGCTTTCATCATTTCTTCTTCGTGCTCTACCACCAAAACCGTGTTACCTACGTTTCTTAGCGACTCTAGCACTCCGATTAAACGGTGCGTATCACGAGGGTGCAGACCAATACTAGGTTCATCTAACACATAAACAGAACCTACCAAGCTACTGCCTAGAGAGGTTGCCAAATTAATACGCTGACTTTCTCCGCCAGATAAGGTATTTGATAAACGATTTAAAGTTAAATAACCTAAACCGACATTGTTGAGGTATAAAATACGGCTGCTGATTTCGGCCAGCAAACGTTTTGAGATTTTCTGTTCGTTTTCTGTTAATTCTAAACCTTCGAAGAAAGGCAAAATGGTAGACAATGGCATCAATACCAATTCTAAAATTGATTTACCACCAACTTTTACATAAGAAGCATCTTTACGTAAGCGAGTGCCCTTACAATCTGGACAAGTTGTTTTTCCGCGGTAACGCGATAACATTACACGGTACTGGATTTTATAGGTTTGCTCTTCCAATTCCTTGAAGAAATCATCCAAGCCTCTGAAATATTTATTGCCAGTCCAAAGTAACTGCTGCTGTTTTTCGGTTAAATCACTATATGGTCTGTGAATTGGAAAATCGAACTTGTCTGCATTTTTGATAAAAGCTTTTAGCCAATCGCCCATTTTTTCACCACGCCAAGGTACAATGGCATTATCGTAAACGCTTTTACTTTTATCTGGAACTACCAAATCTTCGTCTATACCAATTACATTACCGTAACCTTCGCAACGTTTACAAGCACCATAAGGATTATTGAAACTGAAGAAATTTGGTGTAGGCTCTTCAAATTTCAAATTGTCTAACTCAAACCTATCGCAAAAGAAAGTTTGCTTACCACTAAATTCTACATAACAATCGCCTTTACCTTCAAAGAAAGCAGTTTGTGCAGAGTCGGCGATACGACTTAAAGTTTCGTCATCGTGAGCAACAACAATACGGTCAATTAAAATGAAAACCTGGTCTGCCTCGGTAAGTTCCCTGTCCTTAACACTGTCATCTTCTAAAATTGCTTCGATCTTTTTTACATCACCCAAATAAGACACACGCAAAAAGCCTTTTTGCAATAATATTGCGAGTTCTTCTTTAATAGTCCGGTTATTTTGAGAGTGCAGCGGACTGAAAATAGTTACTACCTCATCATCGGCCAATGCCGCAACAAAATCTACCACAGTGCTCACGGTATCTTTTTTAACTTGCTCGCCCGAAATTGGGGAATAGGTTCTACCAATTCTAGAGTACAACAATTTTAGATAGTCGTAAATCTCCGTAGACGTACCCACCGTTGAGCGTGGATTGGAAGTAATCACTTTTTGCTCAATAGCAATAGCAGGAGCAATGCCTTTGATATAATCTACATCAGGTTTGTTCATACGCCCCATAAACTGGCGGGCATAGGCCGATAAACTTTCTACGTATCTGCGCTGCCCTTCGGCATACAAAGTATCAAAAGCCAGCGATGATTTTCCAGAACCAGACATGCCGGTAATAACCACGAATTTGTTCTTTGGAATAGCTACATCAACGTTTTTAAGGTTATGTACCCTAGCTCCTTTAATGATGATATGTTGATGTGGATCTTTCTCTAATTCCTTGCTCATTTATAACCTCTCTAAGCTCTCAAATAATTTACAAAGATAACTTATAAAGTTGGAAATTAGGTGGTCAAAGTCTGATGATATCGCTATAGATTTTAAAACTTCCTAAACTATTGGTATAGAATTTGTCTTAATTTTATAAGATTAGATAAAGGGCATTTTAAAGCTTGTATCTTAGATATATCATTTATTTTTCAATTGTTAATTTTAAGTTTTTACATTTTTTAACAATTTAATTCTTTGAATATCACAAAAAAGTGTTTCTTTTGAAACTGTAACACAAGAACAATCATTATCCACTAACAAAAAATAAAAGGAGAAAAGCTATAGATTAAAAATTTACGTGTTTATTATTTAATAAAGATGGGTTTAATCAAACACACTCCTATGAGGTTACAACAGGTTAGTGATCAGGATTTGGTGAAGTTATATATCGGTGGCGACGAAAGCGTAATCGAGGAACTTTTACGTAGGCACAAATCCAAAATCTTCACTTCAATTTATTTATTGGTTAAGGATCAATATCTGGCGGAAGATATTTTTCAGGATGCCTTTATCAAAGTAATTAACACTTTGCGCTCTGGACGTTATAACGAAGAAGGTAAGTTTTTACCATGGGTAATGCGTATTGCACACAACTTGGTGATCGATTATTTTAGGAAAGAGAAACGTACGCCTACCATTACCAGTGCAGATGGTACAGATGTGCTTAATCTTATCCAAATTCATGAAGAAAGTGCTGAGGAACGCATGTTACGTGAGCAAACACATACCGACTTGCGTAAAATGATTCAGTTTTTGCCAGACGAACAAAAAGAAGTGTTGATTATGCGTCACTATGCAGATTTGAGTTTTAAGGAAATTGCAGATTTGACCGATGTAAGTATTAACACGGCATTGGGGCGTATGCGTTATGCCTTGAGCAACCTTCGCAAAATGATGAATGTGAAAGAGGTGAGCGTTAGCCGAGGTTAGTCACAAAAATATTACAACACATTTGTTATGTTGTACAACTTACACTAACACCATTTAAATCAAGGTTTAAATAATATTTGATATCAGTTTTTAAATATTTTAAGAATAACTATACGATCTAATAAAATAAAGGCGTTTTGCCAGCGTTTAAAATCTAAACTAAAAAGATATAAATGCGTATGACAAAAACCTTTACTCAAACCAACTTAAAAAACCTATCGAAATCTAAGGCTTTGGAACAGGGCGACAATTCTGACCAAAACTTTTACAAAACCATCAAACCTAAGTTAGATGAGTTGTTTAGAGAGCCTTCGGAAGAAACGATAGCAAAAATTTTAAAGCACGCTCAAAAGCGTTAATTGAAAGTCCCGATAAAAATTCGGGACTTTTATTATTTTAAGCCATAATTAACGCTACGCTGACAGTATACTAGAACAAATTCGGCTACCTTTGCTTAGTGTAAATAAAACACTAAGAATGTTAATTGACAAAAAACTAATTCCCCTTACCCTTGGTGGCTTAGGCATAGGCATTACAGAATTTGTAATGATGGGTTTGCTACCAGATATTGCTAAAGATCTTTCCATTACTATTCCCGAAGCTGGCCATTTGATTTCTGCTTATGCACTAGGTGTAGTTGTTGGCGCACCATTATTGGCTATTATTGCTGCAAAATATCCACCTAAGTATATATTGCTTTCACTAATGGGTTTGTTCACCCTTTTTAATGCTATTTCTGCCTTTGCCCCAAGTTATACCACGCTGTTTATTGCAAGGTTTTTTTCGGGATTACCTCACGGTGCTTTTTTTGGCGTAGGCTCTGTGGTTGCCAGCCGCATTGCACCGAAGGGAAAAGAAGCACAAGCCGTTTCATTAATGTTTGCTGGCTTAACCATTGCCAATTTATTTGGTGTGCCATTAGGCACTTTTGTAGGTCATAATTATTCGTGGCGATATTCTTTTGCCATTGTAGCTGTAGTGGGCATCATTACCTTATTGAGCCTTAAATATTGGCTTCCATTTCTTCCTGCGCCTAAAAACAAAGATTTAAAAACAGAGTTGAGCTTTTTTGCCAAACGCGAAGCCTGGATCATTATCCTAATGATTTCTATTGGAACTGGTGGACTATTTTGTTGGATCAGCTATATCAACCCTTTAATGACCAAAGTGGCCGGGTTTGCAGAAAGTAGTGTTACCTATATTTTAATGCTAGCAGGTTTGGGAATGTTGGTTGGTAATTTTATCGGCGGTTATTTAGCAGATAGATTTTCGCCAGCTAAAGCCTGCATATCACTACTGCTTGCTATGAGCAGCATTTTGATCATCGTATTCTTTGTGTCGAACAACCCGATATTGGCATTGATTACTACATTTTTAACGGGAGCAATTGCTTTTGCTTCGGCAGCACCAATTCAAATGTTGATGATTAGGACAGCCAAAGAATCAGAGATGATTGCAGCTTCTGCTAGTCAGGCGAGTTTTAATATTGGCAATGCTTTGGGCGCTTTTTTCGGAGGCTTGCCTTTGGTTTACAACTACACTTACAACTATCCATCTTTGGTTGGTGCAGGGATGGCTTTAGTAGGTTCTTTTTTTGCTTATTGGTTGATTAGGAGAATGACTAAATGAGAGAATGACTGAATGAGTAAATAGCTATCTGTAAATTATGTGTTTCGCCTATATTTACTCATTCAAAACTCAATCATTCAATTATTTCTTATCCGCCACAAAACTCATTGATACTGAATTTACGCAGTGGCGGGTATTTTTTGAAGTTAAAAACTCACCTACGAAAACGTGACCTAAGTGTGCATCGCAATTAGCACAAACTATTTCAGTACGCTGTCCGTCAGCATCTGGAATACGTTTTACAGCCCCTTTAATTTCATCATCAAACGCTGGCCAGCCACAGTGCGCATCAAACTTACTGTCCGATTTATATAAGGGTGCATTACATCTTTTGCAGATATAAGTTCCTTTTTCGAAAAACTTATCGTACTTGCCAGTGCCAGGATATTCTGTTCCTTTGCCAACGATGATACGTTCTTCTTCCTTAGTTAATTTATTCCATTCCATTTTTTTAGTTGTTTTTGAGACTGTGTTAGACGCTTGTTTTTTCTCTTCGTTCTGTTTCTGTGCACAGGCAGACACACCAGTTGCGATTAACAGTGCTAATGCGACAAATGTTTTAGGGGCTATTAATTTCATACCATCATTGTTTTATTGATATACGTAAGCGCCATGCATTTAGATTTCTCGGTCACCTCATACAAATATAACCAATAAACGCTTGCAGATTTTCATGTAGAAGTAATGATTTAAAGCTCTTCTACAGCTCAATACTCCCAAGTGCCATAAAGTATCGCAACCTTTTTACGATTGGCAATGTAGCTATCCAAACCATTTGCATCATTAAACATAATTACCTGCCCATTGCAATCATAAATGTCGTAAACCTTGCTAGAAACGGTTTGATTAATCTGTATAATTTCACTGTCTTTATATTTATAAAGCACTACACCATTCAATTCAGGCCCACCGATAAACAACTTAACTTTTTGATTTAGCCAAGTTAAATTTTGTGTCGGATTAGCAACACCGCAGGCTGTAACATCATCCTCTTCAGATTTTTCACAAGATGTAAATAGAAAAAATAATAATATGAGCGATAAATATTTCTTCATAACGCTTTGCTGATTAAACGAATACTGAACTAATATATGAAATTGCTATTTAACAAAAAAAGCGTCCCGATTTTAACATCGGGACGCTTTTTCTAAAATATATTTTGTCGAGACTATTTTTTCAACAAAGCAGCCATAGCAACACCAATTTCAGCAGGGCTTTCTACAACTGTGATACCACACTCACGCATAATTTTCATTTTTGCAGCAGCAGTATCATCAGCACCACCAACAATAGCACCAGCGTGGCCCATTCTACGTCCCGGAGGCGCAGTTTGACCAGCAATGAAACCTACAACTGGCTTAGTACCATTTTCTTTAATCCAACGTGCAGCCTCAGCTTCCATGCCACCACCAATTTCACCAATCATGATGATACCTTCAGTTTCTGGGTCGTTCATCAACAACTCTACCGCTTCTTTAGTAGGCGTGCCAATAATTGGGTCGCCACCAATACCAATAGCTGTAGTAATACCTAAACCAGCTTTCACTACTTGGTCTACCGCTTCGTAAGTTAAAGTACCAGATTTAGAAACCACACCAACTGTACCTTTTTTGAAGATAAAACCTGGCATAATACCAATTTTAGCCTCATCAGCAGTAATTACACCCGGACAGTTAGGACCAATTAAACGACAATCTTTATCAGCAATATAAGATTTTACTGCAATCATATCCTTTGTAGGGATACCCTCAGTAATACAAACAATCACTTTAATACCACCTTCAGCTGCTTCCATAATAGCGTCAGCAGCAAATGCAGGAGGTACGAAAATAATAGATACATCAGCACCAGCTTTATCTACAGCATCCTTAACCGTGTTAAACACAGGTCTGCCTAAATGTTCCTGACCGCCCTTGCCTGGAGTTACTCCGCCAACAACGTTCGTACCGTAAGCTATCATTTGCTCAGCATGGTAAGTACCTTCGTTACCTGTAAAACCCTGAACAATTACTTTTGAATCTTTATTTACTAAAACACTCATTGTATCTATTTTTTTTGTTGTGCAAACTTAAACTAATTGCAACGGAATGTCAACTGTAAAACGCAGATAATTTGTCACATTGTCATTTCTTTATCTAAAAACTTTGATAGCCTATTAATTATTTAACTATTTGAAAAAGAATGGCAGTGGTTCTTTTGCACTCACAGTCCCGCTGACCGCTTTATCCCGATGAAACCCGTGCACCATGAAGCAGTAAGAACATGAACCTGAAATCGGGATGTTCACTCACATCGGGTTTATTGCACAAAGTGTAATGCTTTTGGCAAATGAGAACTGCAAAATGCCTAATTTCATAGAAAATAATTAATGATCATGCTTAAGCCTATCCCTTGTTTACTGTTCCTCTTACTGTTAAGTTTAACCAGCAAAGCTCAAAAAATAAACACCAGCAAATTCATTTTGCAAAATGATGCTGACGTCGCCAAAATAGAACCTGGCACACATAAAGGTGGCGGAGAAACTATTGGACATCATTTCTTTTCCGATGCTAAAAATCTAAAAACAGTTTTCAAGAAACGAATATTAAAGTCGGGTTCGGCTATTGGTTACCACTTGCAAAAAGAAGATGAAATTTATTACGTGATTAGTGGCAATGGTACAATGAAAATGAATGGAGAAACTTTTGCAATAAAACCTGGCGATGCCATTTTAACCAGACCTGGTAGTTGGCACAGTATAGCGCCAAACGAAGGGAACGACTTAACAATTTTGATAGTTTACGAGAAGAAAAAATGAGGTAAAGACTGTTTAAATTTCAATAAAACAAATACTTAGGCGGATGTCCCCACCCTCCTATAGCGAGCCGCTAGAATTTGGCTTACCTAAGCTCGTTCCGATTTATCGGAAAACTCAACCTATTAAATATTTATTCCATTTTTAAACAGCTTCTTAATGTTAACAAAAATAATTTAGGGTTTACAGCCGCCACTTCTATCTTTTTTCAGAACTAGAAAACTTAATACTGCTTATAATTAAACTTTTGGCTTTGCTCAAGGTAAAAATGATCAGAAATTAATTTATTCAAATCTGTTAGATTTTCTAACATTTTGCTTTTTCTTCTTTTCTTCTCCGACTGTAAAACCTCTTTATTATGTTTTTCATCATCAAGTATCAATTGCTTTAACGAATTGATAAAAAATGATTTTTGCAATGTAACTGGATATTTTTTTTCATAATCTTCTCCATAATAAATCTTTAAGTATACCGCATACTCTGCATAGGCATAGATGCGATAATGCTGGTGCGAAAAATAAGTACCACCCTGATTAAGTGTGCGATGTAGCTCATTAATTAACCTAAATATATTTATCAATCGTTCTCTACACTCAGCTTCTTCCCCCCTGTTTTTATTTTTCAAAAAATGAGCATACATCAAGAAATAATCATCTTTACAAACCTCGCATCCAAAGCTTAAAAAATCTTTCTCTTCATCATTATTAACATCTAATGGCTTTGGTCTATCAATATACGCTACATCTGGGCTTTCTACAATTGCCATATTAAATGTGGGAATTAGCTTAGTGGCAAGTTCTAACCGCTTTTTCGAAAAACGAATAGTGTCGTCTTTGTGGAAAACTTGAATAACATCTTGATTTTTTATGTTTTCTATCGGAAGTTTTTTCACGACCGAGTTTTTATAAATAGTATCTCTTATAGGTTTTATTTGCTCTTCATTTTTTGAAGTGTCGTAACTTTGGCAACCGAATAAAGATAATGCACATAAAAAACTAGAGAACATTCTAATATTCATCGTCTGCGGGAAATATGTTTGCTTAAATGTAAACACAAAATTTGATTCATTAATATTTACAAGGTCGCTGTGTTGCAAAAATTTAGTTTCTTTACTTCAATAGTAGCAGCAATTCAGTTAAACAAACGAAATTAAAGGGAAAATTTCCAGATTAAGCTCTTGTTCTTATCATTTCATTGGTTGCTTGCTTGCAGCACAGGTTTCATCGGGAATTGCAACGAAAAGTCTGGCTAGCTTTTATTTATAGCCGAATTCTGCTTTTCAAAAAGTAAAAAATTAGAAACAAAAACTTAAAAAGACAAATAAATTCTCGCAAATGAGAAATTTAACGATATTTACTCCGCGGTTAAGCTCGCCCTAACTAAACTAAGCATAAAAATGATAGACAGCCTGTTAAGCTACGATTTCGCTTGGAAAGCCTACGCCACCGGACAATCACTAGCTACAGATAAAACTCATATTTTTAGGATTGACGTTAACAACCATTTCCAAAAAATAAAGAAGGAATTAGCCGATGTACTATCTGAACGCGAACAGGAAAAGGCTAGCAGAATATTTATCCCAAAAGATAAAGAACGCTATGCCGTCAGTAAGTTTTGCCTGCGCACCATTTTGGGGTTATGCTTAAATATTTCTCCACAAGAAATTGACTTTATTTTTCACGAACACAAAAAACCTACCGTTATTGGAATAGAATTTAATATTAGTCATACGGGAGATTATGTACTGATCGCCATCAGTCCTAAAGCTGTAGGCATTGATGTAGAATATCTAAACAGAGAATTCGACTTTAAATCTATTTTAGACATCACCTTTTCTAAAAAAGAAATTGACTTTATTGGCGACAAGGATGTAGACCCGACCAATTTCTACGTAATGTGGACAAGAAAAGAAGCCTTATTAAAAGCTAGTGGCGAAGGTGTAAGCGACAATCTTCATTTGATAGAATGTTTAGATGAACATCTAGAAAGGGAGAAAGAGGTATTTAAAATGCGTACGTTTATGATAGAAGACAGTTACGTAGCCAGTATAGCCACTACGCTTGATCAAAAAGAACTGTTATTTTGGAATTGGGAATAGTTCCAATATAGCATTCAAAAGTATTTTAAAGATAAAAAGCCTCTGAACAGTGTTTGTCCAAAGGCTTTCTTGTACAATAGAGCCTCTACTAGTAATCAAATTTATCTAAGGTTCCGTCTAGGTTATACCAAAAATTAAATGATGTGCCCCCTTGTTTAGGCTTAATAGTGATAAAGTACTTAGTGGTGTTAAAGTTGCCATCACTAGGCGCATTCATGCCAATCGTATTTACGCTTACTTCAGCAATTTTCTTTTCAGCTACTACCTTCTTCTTCGCTTCTTCTACACATTTTGCCAAGAGGTCTATGTCCATTATCTTATCTAGCTTGAACATAAATTCTTCTGCTTTTGCATTGCCAGAAATTTCTAATGTTACTTCAGAGTTTTGTTTCCAGCTTCCATTTACACTTGTCCATTGTTCCATTTTCAAAGACGATGGATCTTTTGTTACTGTTACAGAAACTACAGTTCCATTTTCATCGTTAATTACATTGAAGTTTGTGTAATGTGCGTCCTTTCCAAATTTGTCTACCAATTCTGTTTTTAGTTTCCCTAATGCATCTGCATTGTCGTAGGCCTTTTTTTTACCGCACGAGATAAAGGCAACAGCCAAAAAAGCTATAATTGCCATCAATTTAATTTTGTTTGTTGTGTTTTTCATATCTGTTTTTTTGTAATTTGATTAAAGACTATGCTAACGCTATGGTTTATAGTTTTTCCATTTATTAACGGTGGCCTTGTTGTAAAAAGCTATGCGGTATTTTGTTTCGCCTTGAATTGCGTCATCTTCATATACACGTTCTCCTTCTACTACAATATTTTGCCCATCTTGCTCCATCTCTAACCTTTTATCAGTTAGCGTAATAAGTTTAGCTTTTGATTTATAAAACGTTAGCACTTTGTTCAGTGCATCTGGTGTAAACGCATAAATATCTCCTTCTAACTCCTTTTGTTTGTTGGTTGAAACACTGATATACGCAATTTTACTACTAGGATATAACTCCATTAGCTTTGCCACAGGTTCTGGCAATTTCCCTTTAGTGCCGTCTCGATAAAAATAGGTTAGCCCGCCTTTGTCATTAGGTGTACCTTTTTCCGCTTCCTTATCTTCAAAGTAATTAACACCCCAACCCAAGAGAAATAATATCGGCATACCAATTAATAAGCATTTAAGCAGAAATTTCAGTCGGTTCTTATCCCTAAGAAAGAATAATAGATTATCCATTTTCGTTAGTTTTAATATGATGAATAATGGATTGTCTATGAAAAAGAATATCTCAAGAAAACATCAGTATCTGCTATTTTACGCAGTGCAGGACCTTTTCCACTTAAAATTTGTTTTGCTTCGATAATTACATCATCTAAATCGAAACCTTGGATGGTTCTGCCTAGTAAGAAAGAAACGGTATAATCTGTCCAGCTTTTACCATGCTGGCTTGCAATTGCCGCAGCTTTTTCCATAATGCTCCAAGTCTCGGCTTCTGTAAGATAGCCACACCAAAAGCACCATTTCGCTAAAGAGACTGCACGACAAATATCCCAACCGTAGGCAGATTTGGTTTGCTCTACCACAGGAAATTCAATTCCCAAACCTTTGGCAATATTTTTCTGTATTTTTTCTAAATCTGATGATGGCTGCGAAACAAAGGCTTCAAATTCTGAGCTTCTTTTCAGGGCAAGCAAATTAACTAAGGTTTCTTTTGCTTCTTCAGCGTTTGAAATTTCCCATTGCTGGCTTAAACCGTAAACATAGTGGTCTAAACGTTCTTCTGGCGTAATACCCAGAATTTTCTCCATTCTATGGTAGAACAAAATTGCCCCAAATGTGAGTAATCTCTTTTGTTGTTCGGTTAATGGATTGCCAGAATGGTTACTGTTGAAGTTTTCTAATTGCTGTTGATTTTTCTTCTTCATCATTCTTTGCAAAAAAATCATGTAAATGATAAAGACAACGGCTACTCCGCCAATGATGAAATAAATGTTTGAATTCATGGTATTTGATGTATGTGGTTTGTGTTTTGCCAGACCACTATGAGTAAATCTGACGTTAATTTTACTGTGTTATTTTAGATGCTTTGAGCTGTTTTTTTAGGGCAGAAACTGACTTTTCCGCGTCCATACCACCAAAAAAACCAGTCAAACGCGTTGACTTAGCTTCCCAGACTACGTTACTATCGACAACGTTGTACAAACTGTACAGGTAGGTTAGGCTTTCCAAATCGTTAGTTCTGCTTTTTGCACTTGCATTAGAAATAACCACCTTAAAAACATAGGGATAACCTTTATCTTTCGCCATTTGCCAAACATCGGGCTCTTTACCGCTGTAGGCACCAAGCTCAATCATTCTTGCAGTTGCTTTTTCAGACATCGTCTTGATGTAGTCGCTCACCATCCCAGTTGGCTTTAAGCTGTTGTAAAGTGGTTGTACAAAAAACGTTTCTTCGGCATTGAGATGCGCACTAACGGAAGGAGATATTTTTTCTAATTCCATTTCGTACCAAAACAGTGCATTTTTAATTGGCGCTTGATTTTTGGATGAAGTGAGTACGGCAACCTCCTCATCGGCGAAGTTTCTCGAATAAATAGACCTTACTAATCCGAAGAGAATAAAACCCACAATTAGCAACCCAATAGCACCTTGAATTTTTCCTTTCATGTTTTTATTGATAGATGGTTAATCTTTATTTATGAGCGATTTCTACTTTGGCAGGCTTGTTTTTTATTCTTCCGTACAAAAACCAAATTGGCAATAAAGCAACAAGTGCCAATACAATATATAAGCCTATGTTGCCCAAATTATCTTGAATTAAACGAACGATAAGAATTAAAAAACCTAATTTTCGCCTTCCCGAGGTTGGACCATCGCCAGTTGAAATTTGATACGCAAAACCCACAAAAGCCCAAGCTACCGCCAAAATAATAAGGTGGTTTTTAATAGCCTCGAATAAGCCCATTTGGCTCTCTGAATAATTAAATTGTGGGTTATCTTTTAAAGGCTGTACAAACAAGAGGATATCTGCCGCATTCTGGAAGGTAAACGGCATAGCTTTAATGCTGCCCTTCACCGTAACCTCCAAATCCTCATCTTCTTGTTCAAACTTTATTTTCTTAATATCATCTACAGCAACCTTTAAAATTTGATTTGTACTTTGTTGCTGCATACTTTCAACGGTATCGTTGGCAATTTTTGAAGCGTAGAAATAACCGTTGGCTATTACCACGGTTTTAAATTCACTGTCTTCTCCTAGTTGAAATGTTTTCATAGTTTGTGTTGTATTAATTTGTTTTATACTGATTAAAAAACTCTAAAAATGGCTTTGCAAAAAGATGATTTACTTTTGCCATATCATCTAACCCATGTTTTTTGGCAGATGGATGTGCGTAAACCTTATCGTAAAAGAAGAACTTGTATTGCACATCGCCACTTTCAAAGCTGAAACGTTCGGTTTCGCCTACGTAAGCATTGTTTTTTAGCATATCTGCTGAGGTAACTTTACCTACTTCCAGATTGCTCATCTGGCTTCTTTCAAAAGATAAGTGCTCTTTACATTGGCCTCTTTCAGAGTAATGCAAATAATGCAGGTTGCTATCGGTTAATGCCAAGTAATAATGTTCTGTATTGTCTACTTCCTTTACACCCACGCCTGTTAATTTTCCTAGTGCTTTACCAGCCATATTTACCGCCTGCTGGCGCAGAAAATCTCTAGTTTCACGTTTCTCCTGGCAAGAAATTACCGCGATGATAGCCTCATCGTTAATTTGCAAAGCGATAGGTTTAATATGCTCGTTATCTTGCACAAACTGCTTTTTTATCTCGTTTTCATTGCCAGCTATCTGCTGTGCAAAATCGTTTGAAGCATTATTCATTTTTGCTTCGTAGCTCGCATTCATTTTAGGTACAATTACAAAACTGTACAGCATAAAAAGACCGATAACTACTATTGGAATTGCTATAATCCACATAATTTGTTTTTTCTAGGTTGATGTTTTTATTTACTTAATCTTTGGCGTTGGCGGGGACGCCAACACAGGAAGATGTGCTATTGCTCAATCCCATCGTCATGCTAAATTTATTTACCTTAGATGAGCTCGCTAAAGCTCGGTTTACCGCTTAGCTTTCCGAGTTGCTACAGGTCAGCATCAGTTTTACGTTCGCAAAACGAAACCTTATAAATTTTTAGTGACAGTTCTACCGTCTTCTTGCCGAGGTATTTTTGGTTTTAGTTTGTTGAGATTATCCGTAAAACGATGGCTAAAGCCACTGCAAAAAATTCTATTTTACAGTGGTTTACAGCTACCCAACCGTAATGTGAAAGCTTTAATATGATAGAAAAAACGGCATAAAAAGCTACCACGAAACTTAAGTAATAAGTTACAAATGATAAAATACGCATAGCAAAGAAGACGGTTAGATTTATGGAGTTTCTACGATGGTCACTTTGCCAGCATCATCCAGTTTGAAGTTAAACTCATAATAATTTGTAGTAACCATTCTGCCCGTCTGTTTTTTTCCTTCGCCTTTTTTGGTTACGTTAATTCTAAAATTCTGTTTAGCTTTCCCATCTTTGTCAAAAGAAAAACTATACTCGTATAAATTGTGAGTTGCGGCTTCTTCGGGTAAAAGTAAAATAGCTTCGTCAACTTTTTTGGGGATTGGTTCCACATCAAAATCTTTAACCGCCATTGTTTTGGTTTTTTGCATTTGGAAGGTCATTTTACGTTCAGATGCAAAAGTTTCTTTAGGCGCTTGAAGTCCTTTTTCTACACTGTAAACCTGCTCCATTTGCTTGTCACCTTCCCAATAAACAACTTTTATCTCGCCCAACTCGCCGTAAAGCTCTTCTTTAGCTTTAATTTCTAGTTCTTGCACCTGTTTTTCGGGGTCGAAGTTTTTGGCAATGATTTCTTTTACAGCCTTACCACCACCTTCATTTTGGATGATTACATTGTCTGAACCGCAAGAGGCTAGAACGAAACTCATCGCCATTGCGCTAATTAGTAGATTTACTTTTTTCATTTTTGATAGATTTAATTTGTTTTTATTTATTGTTTTATGTTAATTACTTGACATCGGATAATGAACTTACTTCCTAAATATTGCCACTAGGTTTTTGTCATTTTGGGTCATGCTCTTGATATTCCTTTTGGCCATTTTCAACCTACTGTCTGTGAACTTTTCATCAAGCTTGCCAAATACGGTTTGCTCGTTAATATCTGCTTGAACGAGATTATACTGACTATGGGTCGCAAACACGACTGTATCGCCCTCTACTGCCGTCACTTTCCATAAAACAAACTGGTTTTCAGCATTACCTTTAACCTGATACACGTCGCCAATTTTTGGATTACGGATATAACCACCGGTTTTATCAAAGGCATTAATTAAAAAAATAGAGAATATTAGTACGCCAATTATAATCAAGCCCGAAAAATGTGTAAGCGGCGTTTTAGCACTACTTTTTTGACTATTTACATAACTACGGCTTTGTGGGCCGAGTTCTCTTTCGGTTAAGGTTTGCTTGCAGTGCGGGCATTGGGTCATGCCTTTTTTGCCAAGCGGAAATATCGGTATCCAAAAAATATGGAAATAACTGCCCGTGTATACTAAATTTAGTTTACCTGTGTTGCAATGACTACAGGTATGCTGCGTGCCAACTGCACTTAAAAGTTTTGTTCTTGTTCCAAAAATAATCATGTTGTTTTCGTTAGGTTTATGTCTTTTATAATTGTTTAAAGTTTAATCTCTTTAGATTTGCAATACACTCTTATCTGCAAACTTTTCTTTCCGCCTTTCGATAATTTCCTGAAAATTTATTTGGTCGCCTTTTGTATCGTTTTCATCATCAAATACAGCATAGCTTAAAAGTTTTTTGCCATCTCGCTCGTACATATTCATTCTAAAACCCATATTTACAATGTTACAAACGCCTTTTTCTCGCTCGGCAATTAACACATACTCTGTTATCACTTCATCTGTTAAGCTGCTATTTCTCCATACGCTAAAATGACTCCAGAAAAAACTCTCGCCGTCTATAAAATCATTGTAAAAGTTGGTTATTTGCATTCTGTGTCTTCTCGAAATAGAAATGATAATCTTGTCGGTGTTTAAGTTGGCACAAGCAGCATTAACAAAATTGATGTCAAAGATTTTCTCATTCGAATAATCGCCAGGTTGATTGAAGAAAATTATACCATTCCATGTTTCAGTTGTAAACAAATCGAATTCCACTTGGGCAATGTTATTTCGCCACTCATAAATTAAGTGTTTCAACTGTTCAAATTCTGACTTTCGTACATAGGTTATTCTTTCGTCAATATCTTGAACAAAAGTTAGGGCCAAATCTCCGCCTAATGGTAAATGATAAACGATATCATAATTTTGGGCGTCGATATTCTTAATTCTCGGGTAAACCTTGTACCTAAATTTTTCTTCAATGGTATGTTCGTCGCTCAATTTAGGTTCTGGCAAATCCCCGTCTTTTTTTCCGAATAGGTTTTTAAAAAAATTCATTTTAAGGTTATAGTTTTTTAAATCTTGCCCTTTCAGGGCGTTTCTTTTTTACTTATATACCCAAGGCGATGCCTTGGTTTATCATAAATTTCCCTTTCAGGGAAGTATGCATCTTTGTCTAATTATATAAATCTAAAAAGGCTGAAAGCTTAAATTAGCCTAAGAAGCATGCGGGCTATTATCGGCTTTCAATTTTCCTTTCAGGGGAATACACATTTGTCTAATCAATTCTTGTAATTGCATAACTCAAAAAGGCTGAAAGCCTTATTTACGGTAGCCTAGGGCAACGCCTTAGGCTAACACGCCATGCAAATTCGCCCTGAAAGGGCAGTCTAATATTTGTTAATTTCTGCAATTACATTACTTTCAGATTTGAAAAGTGCTCGCCCATAATTTTCATAAAGTGTTTTGCCACTACTTTATTTCGAATAATTGATTTGGTGTTGCTCATAAAAAGTGCTGATAAACCAGCGTTTTCTTCTACACCTGCCGACAGGTAATCGTAAAAAACCAGGGAAATTGTTTTATCTGCTACGTTTAGTTTAAGCATATACTTTTTCAAATCTTTCAATCCTATAGATGAAAACACTTTCTGTTGGGCATCTTTCTTTTGATTTAATTCTTCGATAGAAGCAGTTAACAAGCTGTCTTTCTTGAACACAAAACGCTCCGAAACCTTTCCATCGGTATCAGTATCTAGCAAGTGTAATTCATCGCCAACAATTACCAAATACTTTGGTGTGTTTACCGTATGAAATTTCACCATGCCTGCTGTGGCCAAAGTTTTTAAAGAATTTTTAGCGGTGTCTTTCAATTGGTCTTTCATGCTATAATCCGTTATTGCAGCCATAAAAGCATCTATAGAAGCACCTAGATACTGCTTTCGTACAATAGCGAAATCTTTATATAGCAATTCGTTGTGATAAGAACTTATGTTTGCAAACTCTATATCGAGATTTAAGCTGTTTAGGGCATTAGCTATTTTTTCTTTTTTATGTTTTTGAAACATGAATACTGCAACATAAACAGCTATCACAAGACCTATTATTACAAAAATTTCTGCTGGCATAGACATTAGATTTTGATTAAAAAACTGCGGTTTGACTATATTTTCTCTATAACCACATTAGTAATATCATACGTGTAGTCCATCTCGCTCGAATTCGTTTCTTTTTTCTCGCCTTTTCTGCTGTATTTCAGAAGACCCGTCAGTTTTACTTTGTCGCTAAGGGTAAGTTTGTTACCATCTTTGTCGAAAACTACTACATCTTTACTCTCAAACTTTCTATCGGTGCCATTAATTAAAATCGAATTTTTGCCCTCGCCGTAATTCATAGTTACAGTAAGCTTCTTGTTACCATTTAAGATAATGATGAAATCGTTGTACGCTTCAAATTCCATGCTGGTAGTGCCGCCACCAGTTCTGGTCAAAAAAGGGGCGTTTAGCCTGCCTTCAAGTTCTATGGTCTTTCCATCGTTATCATAGCTAGTTTCTATTTCTTTAGCCAGCCTAACACTGCTATTGTTGTAAAAAAATACTAAGAGTACAAATACTCCGAATGCTACAGCTAAGATTGTTTTAATTGTTTTCATAATTTGTTTTTGTTAGATGTTGTTAAATTGTTTTGTTTTTTTATCCCGAGGCTTTGCTTTGGGTTATAATAAATTTCCCTTTCAGGGAATATGCATTTCGTCTAATTGCATAACTTAAAAAGGCTGAAAGCCTTATTTACGGCAGCCTAGGGCAACGCCTTAGGCTAACAAGCCGTCCAAATTCGCCCTGTAAGGGCAGCATAATCACGTCCATAAATAATTTTCATCAAATTCGATTTCATACTCTTTTAAAAATTGCACGTATTCATCCTTAAATGTTTTTGTTTGATGATGTACCTTTTGGTTTTCTATATACTTTTTTACCTTCTCTACTACCGATTGGCTAACGGAATAACCTGCATAACCACCTTGCCACGCAAACTGATGATAGCTTTCGCCTTTGGTTTTTATCCACCGACTACTATTGCGTTTTATCTCCTCAACAAATTTGGCTAACGCGATATTTTTTGACATAGATGCTAAAATGTGGATATGGTCTTTTGTACCATTTATTTTGATGGGAATGGAGCTGTTTTCTTTAATAATTCCTCCGATGTAGGCATAAAGCTCTGGCTCAACGTCTGGCTTAATGAACGGTTGATTGTGTTTTGTATGAAAAATAATGTGTACATACATTTTTGATAATGATTGTGACATAGCTTTTCTATTTTTACCTAAGGCATAAGCCTCGATTTATTATATTGCCCTTTCAGGGCGTTTCTTGTTTTACTTCTATACCCAAGGCGATGCCTTTGGTTACAATAAATTTCCCTTTCAGGGAACTTTCATCTTTGTCTAATTATATAAACCTAAAAAGGTTGAAATCCTAAATTAACCTAGGAAGCGTGCAGGCTAACATCGGCTTTCAAGTTTCCTTTCAGGGAAATGCACATCTTGTCTAATCAATTCGTGTAATTGCATAATTCCAAAAAGGCTGAAAGTCTTATTTATGTTAGCCTAGGGCAACGCCTTAGGCTAACACACCATGCGAATTCGCCCTGAAAGGGCAACATAATCACATCCACGGTTATCCAATCTTATTGATAATATGTTCCGTTTCGTCTATAAATCTTTCAATCCCTTTGGTTTTGCCAAAATCTCTAAGCTCAAAGCTCTCCCTAGTTTTACCGTCAGCTTTTTTGAACAACAATTTCACGTCTGTGCCATTATACATGCCATTTGTGGTACTTCTAGTTATCGAAAAGTTGTGAAATTCTGAAAGTGGATATTTCTTGAAAGTAATCCGGTAAAACTTAAAAACCAGTTGTTTGCTGTGTGTATCGAAATGTGCTTGTTTAGAGCAGAGACCGATTAAAAGCAGCAGCACACAAAAAGAAATAATCATGTACTTCATGTCATCGCCATTGGCGGATGCTGCGATGAAATAATAATAGACCGTTGCACAAAAAAACAAAGAAACTACAGCCAGACCCAGCCCAAATTGTCTAAACGGATTGGTGTGCACATGGTATTTGCCATCTTTATAAGTGTAATATTCGAAATTCCCAGCGGTTATATCTACATTCTTTTCGACAACAGGACTGCGGCTACCCGATATTGCATTTTTTAGTGCAGGCAGCACTTCTATTACAAATTGCGGTACAGCTGGCGACAGAAAAACGCCCTTTCCAAATTTATCACCTTTTATACTAATGAAATAGCCCATTTGCGTTGCCATATTTTTATGGACAATGCTGTCAATCTCGCTAAAGTGCATCAATCTTTTACTACCGAAAATTCCTTTTTTATAAACTTCGGAAGTGATTAAATTGAAGGATATATGGTTCTTCGCAAAAACCAACATCGGTATACCGAATATTAGTCCACTAACTGTAGCCGAAATACCAACAAACCTTAGAATAGTTGTAAATGTTGCACCTTCCATACCTGCCACCAGGAACACCGGTACAATTAGCAGGACAACGTATACGATGGCAAAAACGATTAACAGATTATACTTTGGATAGATGCGTATTTCGCTTTGGTCTATCTTGTACTTACATTTTTTCAACATGTTTTTCTTTTGGTAAGATGTAGGGTTAGCTTATTTTTTCGTGGTTAACTACTCGCCCCAGCCATAATCAACTGCTCTACAATTTCATTGTAACCTTTTTCAGAAGCATAATGCAATGCCGAATGTTCATCGTTATCTTTTTCGTTTACATCAGCACCGCTATCAATTAGCAATCCACTTACTTCATTAAAGCCACAAATAGCCGCTACAATTAATGGCGTTTCGCCTTCGTTGTTTTTACTGTTGATGTCCATTCCTTTTTCTACCAATAGTTTTACAATTTCCTTATTACCTCTACCACTGCTATAGTGCAAAACCGAGTTACCATCGAGGCGTTTTAAAGTCATATTCGCATCTGCGTTAAGCAGTTGTTGGGCAACTCTCAAGTTATTTTGCATACAGGCCAACACCAAAGCACTATCTCCATTATCATTAACGGCGTTGATGTCTATGGTACTTACTTTTAGCAACTCGCCAACAACTTCCGCTTCGTTGTTCCAAACCGCCTGATGTAATGGCGTATTCCCGGTATTGTTTTTATCATCGGTCCCGCCAACTAATAAAGCAACGGTATCACGTAAACCTCGACTGGTTGCATAATCCAAGGCGCTATGACCGTCGTTATCTTTTATGCTTTTATCAGCCCCTTTAGAAAGTAGAAACTTTGTAAACTCAGTTCTTCCCTCTGCCAGAGAATAAATCAATGCCGTTTTACCTTCTTTATCGGTAGCATTAATATCTGCTCCATTATCCAACAAGACCGTCACAATTTCTTTATTTCCGCTTTGCGAAACCATGTGTAAAGGTGTGGTGCTCTGGTTATTCGCCAAGTTGATATCGGCACCACCTTCTACCAAAATCTTCACAATATCTCTTGCCCCCTTTTGACAAGCATAGTACAGGGCAGTGTTGCCCATTGTATCACGTTTATCTAAGTTTATGCCGCCTTTTTTTAGCAAAGTTTGTACAATTGCTTTCTGGTTGTTTTTACAGGCGTTTAAAAAAATAGAATCCATTTTATATAGTTTTTTGATTGATTTGCATTTTTAGTTAAAAGTTGGCTGGGACGCCAACTTTGGAACCCTATTGTTGGCGTCCCAGCCAACGATTATTCTGTTCAATTTTTTTACATTTTCTCCAGCAACCAAGCCACTAGCGTTTCGTTATCGCGTTCTCCAGCGTAATCCAACGCAGTTTTTCCATCGTTATCTTTTGCCTCAATTAATAAATTTCCAAACTCTGCCAATAGCTCGCAGTAGGTTTTAGCCACCGATTTATCCGAATTATTTACAGCATACATCAAAGCGGTTCTGCCTCGTTTGTCGAGCAACTCGGTTGATGCACCTTGTTCTAAAATGGTAACAAGGTTTTTTTCTGCCCTGCGAGCATCTGTAGCACATAAGTACATTAGTGCAGAAACGCCATCGCGATTGGTTTGGTTGACATTAGCATCTGAGTAAATGGCTTCTTGCACCAAAACAGATGCAATGGTATCGCCATTGTAGAGCGTTAAACTGTCGGCAAACTTGGCAGAAATAGTTAACAAAGTGTTTTCTTCATCATCCAAAAGTGAATTAATGTCAAAGCCCGAGGCTAAATAAGCCTTCAAAATCTTCTGAAAAGTTTTCTCTTTAAAGCGCTCGAAATTGGTGTTTACGCTAGAATGTGGCGTGTACAAATACCTAAAAGGATGCCAAGATTTGCTATCACGAAGCGTGGCATCTGCACCATTTTTAAGCAATAAATCCGTAATCTCAAAACGATGCTCCATCATGGCAATCGCCAATGGCGTCATTCCGTTATGTTTGTCGTGTTCCTTATCGCAGGCATCATTTAAATTTTCTCCAAGTTTAATCAGTGCAGCTAAAGCTTCAAGGTCGTTTTTGGCACAAGCCTGATAAACATCCATACCACCGGCATCAAAATAAAGCGGCACTGTTTCCTTGTCCTCGTAATTTACGCCTTTTAAAATGGCACCAATAGATTTAGCACCGTAACGGATAGCCACATCAATGGCGGTTTCTCGCTCATTGTTCTTTTGTAGCGGGTCTATACCGTATTCCATTGCAGTGTAAGCGAAGCTGATACAATAATTTAAACGCTCTCTGTTGATATTAAAACGCCATTCTAACTGTGCCCGTTCTTGTGCTTGTCTTGGATTTTCAGCATCGAAATCTGGATTGTTTTGATGAATGGTCAGTTTTTCTAAAGTATTAGCATATTCATCAAATATTCCTTTTGCATATTGGGCACAAATGTGTAATAAGGTATTGCCATCGCGGTCAGAAAAATCCATTTTTGCGCCAACTTCCTGATAGGCTTCCAGCATTTTATAGTAACCAATTCTGGCGCCAAGCATTAGAGCGGTATCGCCAGCGCTGTTTTTACGCAACGAACTTACCTTGGCCTCCAACAGTTTTTTGGTACAGTTGTAAATTGCTTCATCAGGAATGAAATAATCGTAAGTGCGAGTAGGCTTGGCCAAAAAATGTAAGGCAGTATTCCCATCGTTATCTTCTAAACCTGCTGCTCGCCAGCCTTGTGCTAACAACTCATCTATCATTTCGGCGTTGGCAAAACCACAAACTTGTTCCCAAACTTGAATTTGTTCCACCTCGGTTGCTTCCGCAATTTCCGACAGATACATTTCTTTAATTTCTTCAGTAGATTTGCCTTGTAAATAGGCCTGCTCTATATAGTATAAATTCATATTTTTCTTAGGTATTTGATTTTAATATCGCTAAGGCCTCTTGTACATTTTGACATTTGTCCATATCTGGCAAAGCCGAAAGTCTAATAACTTCCTGCCAATTTCCTAAAGCTAATTGAACATCAACCAGTAACCTGCGGATGCGCAACTTCACTAAACTGTTGTTCAGTGCTACAGCAGTTTCAATTAACGCAGAGCGATATTGGGAGTTTTCATACTCATGTTCCAATAACCCCTTAGGTAAATTAGTATTGGATTGATGTGAAATGGAAGGCGTGACCTGAGTTAATGCTTCAATTAATAATGATGTTGCCTTGGTATATTCTTTCGCGAAAAAGTGGCACAGCGCCATATTGTACATTGCCGCAACCGATTTACATTCCTTTTGCTGGCACAAAGTGGAAAATACAGCGTAGGCGAAGCCCCACTGAGCGGTATTGATGTAAATTAAGCCATCAGCAAATAATTGCTGTGGCTGCGACAAAAGTGCATTTGCACCTATCGGCTTTGCCTTGCCATCGTACATTTGTTTTTCATTAGGTTCGATAAAAATATAAATTATTTGTTAATTCCTAACATTAGGAATTAATTTTATTTTAGGGTAACTCGTTATATTCCTTAAATTTGTAAACGAAAAATGAGTGAAGACAGAAAGAAAATAGCAAACGGCACAACAAGAAATAAAGAGCGTACCAAGCAAAGAATGATTGATGCAGTGGGCGAGGTATTGAAGGAAAAAGGATACGCCGGCTTAACTATCAATAATATTGTAAAAAGGGCTAATGTAGACCGCAAACTAGTTGCGCATTATTTTGGCAATGTAAATCATCTCATCGATGAATATTTGTACCAACGAGATTATTGGATGACTAAAGTTGCGCCTAAATTAAGCGCCATTATTTCGCAGGCAGAAGAACATCGTGAGCAAGTAATCGTTTCCCTTCTACACACACTTTATGATGAAATAAGTGGCTCTCCCGATTTTCAAAAGATTTTAAGCTGGCAAGTAAGCGAATATCAGGATAGTCTTAGAAACCTCGTTGAAAGCAGGGAGGATTTAGCAAATGTATTCTTTAAAATTACTGATAGTGATTTTGAAGGTACAGATATAAACTTTAGAGCAATGTGTGCCATACTGATATCAGGTATTTATTACTTGATATTAAGTGCTAATGTAAACGGAGCACCATTTTGTGAAATCGACATTAATACTGATGAAGGCAGGGATGCGATTAAAAATTCACTATCTAAAATGGTAAGTTTGATTTATAATGATATAGCCAATAAAAGCTAAAGCCCCAATTTTATTGAGGCTTTAATTTTTAAGTTAATTATGTTGGTGAAATAACTCTTTACCTACGTTGCAAAGGTTAATCTTTCATAATGTTCTCTTCTTCTGCATTTTCAATAGCAATTGGACTAGTTGCCCGTAAATATTTCTCTTGATCAAATTCGTTCTCGCTTTTAGCTATTACGATGGCAGCAATACCGTTGCCTATCATATTTGTAATGGCCCTAGCTTCACTCATGAATCTATCTACTCCTAACAGGATGGCAATATGTTCAACCGGCATAATCTTCAAAGCAGTTAAAGTACTTGCCAGCACAATAAAACCACTACCAGTTACACCCGCAGCTCCCTTACTGGTTACCATGAGTACTAGCATGATAGACACTTGCTCGCCTAGTGTGAGATCTATACCAAAAACCTGCGTTAGGAAAATGACCGCCATGGCGAGATAAATTGATGTTCCATCGAGGTTAAAGGAATATCCCGTAGGAATTACCAAGCCAACGACAGATTTTTCGCAACCAATATCTTCCATTTTTTTCATCATACTTGGTAAAACCGATTCTGACGAAGAAGTACCCAACACAATCAGAATTTCCTGACGGATGTATTTCAAGTATTTCCACAAACTGAATTTATAATAGCGGCAAATGGCATTTAAAACCACAAAAATAAAAAGAAAGCAGGTTAGGTAAACAGCGCCCATCAGCTTAGCCATTGGTAGTAAAGAATGCAAACCAAACTTGCCTACGCTATAGGCCATTCCTCCAAAAGCCCCTAGAGGAGCTAATCGCATAATTACCTTCATCATGTTAAACAACACCTTCGAAATCTTATCAAAAGTGACCAAAAGTGATTGCCCAGTTTGTCCCATCTTACTTAATCCATAACCAAATAGAATAGCAAAAACTAAAATTTGAAGGATTTCGCCTTTAGAAAAAGCTTCGAATATGTTTTTAGGGAAAATGTGCGCAATAAATTCTAACCAGTTAATTGAACCTGCTTGTTCTGTGTAGGTTGCTATTTTTGCTACATCGCCCGCAGGAACCTCAACACCCACACCAGGTTTCATCACATTAGCTACAAACAAACCAATTATAATAGCCAGTGTAGTTACAATTTCGAAATAAAGTAGAGCCTTGCCTCCTACTACACCCACTTTTTTCATATCGCCCATGTGGGCAATACCTAACACAATGGTAAAGAATATGATAGGCGCAATCAACATGCTAATCATATTGATAAAGCTCTTGCTAATTAGCTCGGCATGCGGCGCAAATCCTGGGTAAAGAAAGCCGACTAAAATACCTAGCGAAATGGCAAATAAAACCTGAAAGGTAAGGTTTGAAATAACTTTTCTCATTTGTGGTCTGGTTTGAAGCTGGAAATATAGAAACTTAATTTTAAAATATTTTAAAAACGAATTGCAATTGAATAAAAAAGATTAGCATTTGATAAAAAAAGCACAACGAATTTGTTTCATATATCTCCTCTGTAAAAAATATCTTCATCAGCACGAGAAAGATCAATAATTCGTTGTTTATATTGACAACGAATTTATCTAAGTTTGCATATATCATAAAACGATGGGTAGAATTAAGTTTGTTTTGTTAGCTTTAATATGCATTGGTGCTATAGGATACGCCTGTAAAAAGGAGCCTGTAGATAGCAAACTCTTTGTAGAACGATACCTGACCGGAAGTGATTTTACCCGTTGGCCAATTCAATCTTACGTAAAGCTAGACTTTAAAAACGGTGACACTTTAGTTAAAGACACGGTTGATTTAGCGATAGATACAGCAATTTTCCATAGTAACCTTCAATTGATTAGGGGAACCGAAGTGGTCGGCTTTAATGTTGATGCAGCTGGAGAAAATATCACTTTTGCTACCCAGCCAGATAGCACTTGGAAAATAGATTATGTGCGTCCAAATACATTTAAGCTTGTGCACGAACGTAGAGAAACCGTGGGCACCGATGTAATGACTTATAAAATTGAGCAGATTTTCAAGAAGTAGCCTATTTGGAAATGCCTACAGAAGAAAACTGCAAATCGTACAGTTGCTTGTAATAGCCATCCAACTTTAACAGTTGTTGATGGGTTCCCATTTCCTTAATTTCTCCCTTTTCTAGCACG
Organism: Pedobacter sp.; assembly: GCF_031119335.1. GTDB lineage: Bacteria > Bacteroidota > Bacteroidia > Sphingobacteriales > Sphingobacteriaceae > Pedobacter. The sequence goes on along the minus strand of NZ_JAVHXT010000011.1, from coordinate 77,343 downwards.
ATAATCAAATCTGCTTTTTGGATAGTGGATAATCGGTGTGCAATAACGATTGCGGTTCGCCCTTCCATCAACTTATCAATGGCATTTTGTATCAGCATTTCTGTTTCTGTATCAACCGATGAGGTAGCTTCATCTAGCACTAAAATAGCTGGTTTGTAAACCAAAGCCCTGATGAACGATATGAGCTGTGCCTGCCCTGCCGAAAGTGTAGCACCTCTTTCCATCACATTGTAATGATAACCGCCCGGCAAACGCTCAATAAATTCGTGTGCACCAACTTTTTTGGCAGCTTCAACCACTTCTTCAAAACTTATTTCGGGGTTGTTAAGGGTAATGTTGTTATAAATGGTGTCGGAAAAGAGAAATACATCTTGCAGTACCGTAGCGATGTTTTTCCTTAAATAAGCCAGCTCGTAATCGTCAATTGAATTTCCATCTATGGCAATGCTTCCTTTTTGTATTTCGTAAAAACGGTTAAGGATGTTGATGGTAGAAGACTTTCCCGCACCGGTTGCGCCAACCAAAGCGATAGTTTGTCCGGATTTCACTTCAAAAGAAATATCCTTAAGCACATACTTTGTATCTGTTTCTCCGTCTTGATCGTAACTGAACCAAACGTTCTTGAAAGCGATATTACCATCCAGTTTCTGCGGCGCTAAAGTTCCTCTATCTTCGGTTTTCTCGTTCGTGTCTAGCACTTTAAATACACGTTCGGCACCCACCATGCCCATTTGCAGGGTATTAAATTTATCAGCTAATTCCCTTATCGGTCTAAAGAGCATATTGATAAACATGATAAAAGTGGTGATGATACCCGGCTCTATCGACGGATTGTTAAGGATAGTTTTTGATCCATACCAAATCAGTAAACCTAAAGACATGGCCGAAATGAGCTCTACTACCGGAAAAAAGATAGAATAATACCAATTGGAACGGATATTGGCATCGCGATAGCGGGAATTTATTTTCTTAAATTTTTTATATTCTTGATCTTCCCTCGCAAAATATTGGATGATGGCGATACCGCTGATGTGTTCCTGTAAAAATGTATTCAGATTAGAAACTTCGGCACGAACTTCTTGAAAAGCAACCTTGATGGCCTTTTGGAAAATTCTAGTTGCAATAATTAAAAAAGGCATTGGCACCAGCACAGCTAATGTAAGCTTCCAGTCCATGTAAAACATGATGCTGGTGATGACAACTACTTGCAGCATATCGCCAATCATGGCAATCAAACCCTCCGAAAATATATCTGCAATGGTTTCCAAATCGGAAACGGTACGGGTAATAAGCTGTCCTATTGGGGTTTTATCGAAAAATTTAAGCCTTAATTTGGTGATATGATTGAAAACATTGATCCTTAAATCTTTAATAGCAGACTGTCCCAATTTGTTTGTGAGCAAAGTATGTGCATATTGAAAAGCGGTTTGCAGTGCCAACAAAACCAACATCAAAATGGTGATATTTAGCAACCCATGATAATCACCTTTAAGAATATGCTGATCTAATGTAAAGCCGACCAACATTGGACGGACGGGAGCAATAGCAGCCAATAATATCGTTAACAAAACCGACCAAATAAAGATAGCACGGTAAGGCTTTACGTAGGCCATTACCCGTTTCAGTAAGCTAAAATTAAATGCGTCTCCTGTTACTTTTGACATCTTTTATAATTTTGAATGATTGAATGTTGGTTAAGCGCATAACCGTCATTTTCCCATTTAGTCATTTCATCATTCAATCATTTTTAACGTACGGATACTCTACCGCCACCAAATACAGACCACAAGCGGGAACAGATTGCCCAGCATTGCTTCTGTTTTTGCTTTCTATAATTTGCTTTACATCTTCAACTTCGATATCGCCCTTGCCAACCAATACCAACGTACCCACGATCGCTCTCACCATATTACGCAAAAATCTGTCAGCCTTAATGGTAAAAATCAAACCACCGTCATCCCGCACTATTTTAGCATAGCTGATTTTGCAATTGTTGGTAAAGGTTTGCGTATTCGATTTACTGAAACAAGAGAAATCTTGGTAAGCCAACAAAATTTGCGCTGCTTCGTTCATTTTTTCTACATCTAAACTGCCTTTGTACAGCCAAGACCTATCTAACTTGAACGGATCTTTTCGGAAATGTAGATGATATTTATATTCTCTAGCAGTTGCATCGAAACGGGCATGGGCATCATTTGTTACCTCAAAAATTCGGTAAATGGCGATACTGTAGGGTAATAGCGCATTTACGCCCTTAGTTGCATTGTCTATCTGCCTTGTGCCAACATTTACCAAATCGAAATGGGCATAAAATTGAGTGGCATGCACACCAGCATCTGTTCTACCGCAGCCTAAAGAAATTACTTCTTGCCTAAAATAGGTGCTTAAAGCCTTATCTAAACACTCTTGTACGGTAATGCCGTTAGGTTGTGTTTGCCAACCGTGAAAATCAGTACCATTATAGCCGAGCTCTACGAAATATCGCTTTGTTTCCAATGGCGCAAAAATAAGCTTTGAATTTGTAAACCACAAAGACACGAAGGCACAAAGAGGTTATTTACAATAATTGCTGGTGCCCAACATTGCAACAATTTAATAATAAAACAATTCATCAATTAAACAATTAACCGTAATTTTGCCTTATTATGATACAAAGAATTCAGTCTATTTGGCTTTTGTGTGCTGCTTTTACCATTTTATGCCTATTGTTTATACCTACATTGGGTGCTGTTGCTAGTGGTGGATATTATACCTTATATGCGTCAGGCTTAAAGATTGATGGCATAGCTAACCAAGCAACCAATTATCCTCTTCTTATTAGTACCGTTTTAGCGGGGCTGATTAGCTTGGTCAACATCTTCAATTTCCGCAATAGGAAATTACAAATCCGTATTGCATCTTTTAATATTGTTCTAATTTTGGCTTTGTCGTTTTGGATGTCGCAATTAGTTAATGGTTTACCTGCATTAACCACACTTGATATAGAACCAGGTTTATTTCTACCTATAGTTGCTATTATTTTTACCCTTTTAGCCATTAGAGGCATTAAAAATGATGAAAAATTGATCCGCTCTGCGGATAGACTGCGTTAAAATTCGATTAAAATTTAGTTTTAAATTGCCTAAACATCAGTTTATCACTACCTTTAATATAATTTTTCACCCTTTTAAACCTTCTTTATGAAAAAAATTTTACTTTCATTATTATTTATAAGTGGATTTGTTGCTAGTGGATTTGGGCAGATTTTTTCGCAGAATTTCGCAACCGAAGCAACAAGCGCTGAGGTTTCTGGACTATATGTAAGTAGTAGTGCTCCCGGAAATTCTAAATTTACTGCTATTTCGACGTCTACAAATTCTTCGGCTAGCGTGGTAGGAGGCAAGCTTATCATAGACAAAACGTCAACTTCAAGCAACCTTGCGACTATTTCGTATGGTGGAGCCGCAATTTCTTTAGGATCTCAAGTTTTAAAAATTAAATTTTCTTTTCAAGTTAATGGAACACCAAGCGCAGGTGCAGGCTTTACTGTTCTTGCAGGAAGCACCGCTTTAGCAAACAATAATACTGTTCAATCTGGCGCAATGGGTTCTCATAGTAGATTTGCTTTTACATATACGGGCAACCCTGGAGAATACACTGTAAAACCTGTGGGTTTTGGAACTGCCTCAGCAGCTTTTAGCGGAGCACAAACAATAACGTTTGTTATAAACAATCTAACCAGTGGAGGCAGTCTTTCTTACGAGGCTCCAAACGGAAGCAGAGAAACACTTCCTAACGACACATGGGATCTATGGATTGGAAACACAAGGGTTTTTAACGATGTAGCTGCTGATGGACCAACAAATTCCTTAGACAATTTTAAATTAGTAACCCCTTCGAGTGCGGTTGTTGCTAATGTTTCATTTGATGATTTTGTTGTCACTAATGAAACAGAACCTACTACTCTTCCCGTTTCCCTAACCTCTTTCACCGCCAAAGCCAACCTTCAAAACATAGACTTAGCTTGGAGTACTGCAACAGAAACTGATAACTCACATTTTGATATTTTACGTTCTGGTGACGGCAAAACATTTACCAAAATTGGCGATGTAAAAGGAAATGGAACAACTGATATTGCTAAAAACTACACTTTTATTGATAAAAATGCTCTACCTGGCGTTAATTATTATCAGCTAAAACAAGTTGACAACAATGGAAATTTGGCGCTTTCTGAAGTTGAAGCAGTAAAATCTAATGTAGCTGCCAGTAATTTAAAAGTAGCGGCAAGCAAGCAAGATGGTACAGTTAAGCTAACTGTTTTTGCAGCAAACGAAGGCAAAGCTACTTTCAAAATTTATGATTTGAATGGTCGGAAAATAACCGAACAAGCTTTAAATTTAAGCAAAGGATATTCTAATGTTTCTGTTCCTTTTAATGGAGGTAACGGTTTGCATATTGCTTCTTTAACCACCGCTACAGAAACGGTTACACAGAAGTTTATTCAGTAAGATTTTTTTTAGACTTACGAAGTTTAACCTTAGCTTGTTTATTATTTTTCAATGGTAAGGTTGAGGGCTACGCCATTTTGAAACTTCGTAAGTCTTCATCAACTATACAAAGTCAGTTCTATTTAAGACTGGCTTTTTTTTCCGATTTTCTATATTTTTTGCTGACCATAGAAGAAATTTACCTGTGGTTGGTGTTATCACGATACCACATACAACTAAACACTACAATAGTTGGTGATAACACCAACCATAGGGAAATTTGTTTACCCACACAAACTTGGCGCATAGCCGGTTCACCTGTGGTTGGTGTTATCACCATACCACATACAACTAAACACTACAATAGTTGGTGATAACACCAACCATAGGGAAAATAATGATAACAGAACCCTGGAAGGGTGATATTATCTTTATATCAAGCTTAACCCGAACTCACGTTAAGTTAACCTCCATCTAAATCAATCGTCAATCTTTTTTTGCCATGCTGCTATTTAAGCTTCACAAAGTTTATAGCAATGCCGGTTGTTAAATAGCCCCGATTGAACGAATGCCGATTTTATCGGCAGCAGTGAAAGCGGGACTTTCGGGAGTGTTTAGCAGTAAAAATGCGCTTCTAATACCTCAACAAGGCAACAAACGGAAGCACACAACCTATAACTTTCTTATTTCCAATTTATTAAGCTTAAAACATTTTACTTACAACTATATATATTACCAATTATTAACCGTACCTTTGCGCCTTAATTTAAAAATGTTATAATGATAAACCCATTTAGTAAATTGGGGATAAGTGATGACGTTGTTAATGCCGTTAAAGAGCTAGGATTTGAAAATCCTACGCCTATTCAGGAGCAAGCCATTCCTGTACTGTTAGAGGGTAGTAACGACTTTGTTGGTTTGGCCCAAACAGGAACAGGAAAAACAGCCGCATTTGGTTTGCCGTTGTTAGAATTAATTGACTTTAAGAGCAATAAGCCACAGGCACTTATTTTGTGCCCTACACGTGAGCTTTGTCTGCAGATTGCAAACGACATCAGAAATTTCTCAAAAAACACGCCTAATGCTAGCGTTGTAGCCGTTTACGGTGGCGCGAATATTATGCAACAACTACGTGAAATACGCAATGGCGTACAAATTGTAGTGGCCACGCCCGGCCGTATGTTAGATATTATTGGCCGTAAAGCCATCGATTTTTCTAACGTGAAGTATGTAGTATTAGACGAGGCGGATGAAATGTTGAACATGGGCTTCCAAGAAGACATCAACGACATCCTTTCTACTACACCAGACGAAAAGAAAACTTGGTTATTTTCTGCTACTATGCCACCAGAGGTGCGCCGTATAGCTAAAAATTACATGGAAAATCCTACGGAATTGACCATGGGAACCAAAAACACAGGTAACGTAAATATTGAACACGAGTATTATATTGTTAAAGCTCGTGATAAATATGCTGCTTTAAAACGTATTGTAGATTACAACCCAGATATTTTTGGTGTAGTTTTCTGTAAAACGAAAATGGATACGCAAGATGTTGCCGAGCATTTAATTAAAGATGGTTACAACGCTGATGCTTTACACGGAGATTTATCTCAACAACAACGTGATAAGGTAATGCAACGTTTCCGCGACCGTAACATGCAATTGCTAATTGCTACTGATGTTGCTGCTCGTGGTATTGACGTGAACAATGTAACGCACGTAATTAATTACGCTTTGCCTGATGAAATTGAAAGTTATACCCACCGTTCTGGCCGTACTGGTCGTGCTGGTAAAACTGGTGTTTCTATCTGTATCATCAACGCTAAAGAAACTGGCAAAATCCGTCAGATTGAAAGAATTATTGGTAAACAATTTACAAAAGCAGAATTACCTACAGGTTTTGATGTTTGCGAAAAACAATTGTTCGGCTTAATTCACCGGGTACATAATGTAGAGGTTAACGAAGAGCAAATCGACAAGTATATGTCGAGAATTAACGACGAATTTGCTGATTTGAGCAAAGAGGAAGTGATTAAGAAATTTGCTTCGTTAGAGTTTAACCGTTTCTTAGAATATTACCAAAACGCACCAGATCTTAACCTAAGCGCTGATGATCGTTTCGACAGAGGCGAACGTGGAGAGCGTGGCGACAGAAGAGAACGTGGTGAGCGTTCTGGCAGAGGTGCTGAAGCAGGTTATGCTCGCTTGTTCATCAATGTGGGTTCGGTAGATGAGTTTACCAGAGGTGATTTATTAAGTTTTGTTTGTAACCATGGCCGTATTAGCGGTAAAGCTGTTGGTAAGATAGATTTAAAAGGTGTTTTCTCTTTCGTAGAAGTTGAAAGCGCAACTGCTGAAACTTTGATGGCTAACTTTAAAGACGTACAATACAACGGTAGAGAAGTTAGGATTGAAATGAGTGGCGACGCTCCTCGTAGCAGCAATCGTGGTGGAGACCGTGGTGGTCGCGGTGGATTTGGCGGAGAACGAAGAGGCGGCTTTGGTGGCGAACGTCGTGGCGGTGGTTACGGTGGCGACAGAAGAGGCGGTGGAGATCGTTCTGGAAGCGGAAGAAGAGATCGCGGAGAGCGTGGTGAACGTTCTGGCGGCGGAAACAGCGAAGGTGCCTTCAGAGATTTCTCTGGTCGCAGTCGTGAAGAAAGAGGCGGCGGTAGCGGTAGACGCGAAGGCGGAAACGGCGACAGAAGACGTAGATCTTAGTTAGCATTTGCAACTATATAAAAGTAGAAAGCCCCGAAAAATTTTCGGGGCTTTCTACTTTTATAACTACTTCTCTCCTTTTCAAGGAGAGATCCCGATTTATCCTATCGTGTGGACACATCTCGTTCCTCCCCCCTTGAATCCCCTCCGAAAATCGGAGTAAACTCTCCAAAGGGGGACACGTTGCGGTTAAGCATTTTGCATATCCCCCTCTCCGAGAGTTTATTCCGACTATTCGGAAGGGCAGGGGGAGGAAAATAACATTTCCCAATATTTGTGTCCACACGATAGGATTTATCTGGAGAGAGGTTAGTGAAATTCCATCGAACCTCTCCCTAGCCCTCTCCTTAGAAATGAGAGGGAATTAAGATAGTGCAAAAAAAACTTACTGAACCGGTCTGTTCCTAATTTCACTAGCCTTTAAATATACCTTCGCTCCTTTTTTGTTTACGTAGTACTTTCTGTTTTTACTATCGATGTAAACGTTAGTACCATCAGGCGCCATTTTACCTTTATAGGTTTGGTCGGCCACTTTTGCACTACCTTTTACAGCAACTTCCGCTGTTTTGTTACCAACTGCATTTGCACCTTTCTCAACAGCCTTACCTGTTTTTTGAATTGCCTTTCCTACTTCTGTTTTTTTCTCTTGAGCGCTAGCGCTGATTGTAAATAGGCTAACTGCTACTGCGGCAGCAAAACCCAATAAATATCTCTTTTTCATTGTTTTAAATTTTGATGAATAGAGAACAAACGATAAATGGATTTGGTTTTTACGATAAAATCATGCTGTATAATTTGAAACACGATCTCATCTAACAATATTAATCTCGTATCTTTCGAGTATTAAGACGCGATACTGATGAAAAAGCAGCTTTATTTATTTTGTCTGTCCCTATTTTTATTTTCTTGTAATCCGGTTCGTAAAATTCTCGAAGGCGGCAAACTAAAAGAAACATCCTTTGTAGAGAAAATTCCATTTACATTCGACTTTGGGCTTCCAATTGTTATTGTAGAAATTGAAGGCAAAACCTATAACTTTTTATTTGACACTGGTGCACCAACGGTTATTTCACCAGAATTACAAGCGCTTTTGAAATTAGAACCAAAAACAGTAGGCAAAACATCCGATTCACAAGGCAATAGCAGCCAACAAGCATTTGTAAAAATTCCAAGTATGAAAATTGGAAACTTGAATTTTGAAAACATAGGAGCTACAGTTATTGATATGAAAAAGGTGTTTGAATTTAAGTGCATGAACTTTGACGGAATTATTGGAGCAAACCAAATGGAAAAAGCAATTTGGCAAATAGACTACAGAAACAATATTATTACTGCTAGCAACAACATTTCAAACTTCAATATCCCCAAGCATACCGAAATATTGAAATTCGCCCCAAGAAAAGGGCAAAAAACACCAAAGGTTATGGTTAAAATTGGAAATAAAGCCATGAACACCACGTTTGATACAGGCGCCACAACTGATTTTAGTTTTCCTTTTGAAACCTATAAATCTGAAATTGAATTTTTAACAGGAACGGAAGCTATAGGCAGCTCTAGTTCTGGCATTTACGGCACGAACAAAGGTCCTATTACAACTTATAAAAAAATCCCCAAATTTACCCTAGACAATATTCAAATAGCAAATCAGATCGTAACTTTTAATGAAGGCTCTAGTGCAATCATTGGAAATGCTTTTTTCAAAAACTATAGATTGATCTTAGACTGGAAAGAAAACAAAATCTATATGATTAAAGAAGTTGAGATTAAAAACGCTACACTTGAGACCTTTGGCATTGGGTTAAGATACATCAACAATCAACCAACCATTGCGAAAATATTTAAAGGCACTGATGCAGATAAATCAGGATTGCAGATTGGCGATAAAATAATTGCTATTGACGATCGAGACGTCTCCAACCTAACAGAAACTGAGGCCTGCAATTATACATTTAATAATATTTTATCAGGAAAAGAATCGAGAAATATCACGGTACTGAGAGAGGGTAACAAGCGAGTTTTCAATTTAAAAAAAGCGATAGTTCTTAACTAACTCAACTTCTCCGTCAACATTTTCATTTCTGAGTGAGGCGATTTTCGTTCGTATAAAATTTGATAAACCGCTTCACAAATTGGCATCTCTACTTGATACTTTTCGTTAATGTGATGCATTGAACTTGCAGCGTAGTATCCCTCAGCAATCATGTTCATTTCCAATTGGGCAGATTTTACCGTATAGCCTTTGCCAATCATATTGCCGAAAGTACGGTTTCTGCTAAACTGAGAGTAGGCAGTTACCATTAAATCGCCTAAGTAGGCAGACTCTTTAATATCTCTTTCTATCGGATGCACTACACCTACAAACCTCTCAATTTCGCGGATGGCATTAGAGATGAGTACTGCCTGAAAGTTATCACCATAACCAACACCATGACAAATACCACTAGCCACAGCATAAATGTTTTTCAAAACCGCAGCATACTCTGTTCCAAAAATGTCATCAGAAATATTGGTTTTAATGTAACGGGTGTTTAAGTAGCTGGCAAATGTTGCTGCGCAGGTTAGTGCTGAACACGCAATTGTTAAATAAGACAGTTTTTCTAATGCAACTTCTTCTGCATGGCACGGACCACTAATAACAATGATATCTTCATATGGCAATTCATATATTTCGTGTAGAAAGTCGCCGATAATAAGGTTATGCTCTGGAACAATGCCTTTAATTGCCGAGACTACCTTTTTCCCTTTTAGTTGTGCCGGCGTAATATCTTTCAAACTATCCTTTAAAAATGCCGCAGGAACGTTTAGAATTACATAATCTGCTTGAGCAATGACATAGGCTAAATCTGAAGATACATTTTCTGGCTTAAGCTTAATCTCTACCGCACTTAAATAACTAGGGTTATGCTTGTAGTTTCTGATATGAGCAATAGCTTCTTCGTTTCTCATCCACCAAAAAATTTCCTTCTCCACCTCATTATCGAGAGCGTTATCAAGAGCGTTATCAGAAAGCATTTTAATAATTGCGGTTGCCCAACTTCCTCCTCCAATCATCGCTATTTTAGGTGTGCTCATATTATATTTATACGAATAATTTTTAAATAGGGGTAAAAACAAAAGGTTTAAAAAAATGCAATCGCACTTCTTTAAACCTTCGCAAAAATAATTAAATATTATGATTTGTACCGTTTACTTTTTATTTCCAGTACTAAACAATTTGTCTTTAGTAGTCTTTTCTACTTTCAAGCCATCTTTCAATTTATTTTGGATAGCAGAATAAGGTCCCGAAACAATCTGCTGGCCAGCCTTTAACCCTGTTTTTACCACAATAAATTGATCGTTTTGGATGCCAGTAGTTACCTCTGCCTTTTTAACTGTTGAAGCTTTTTCATCAAACAGATACACAAACTGTTTAATTTGCTTATCGGTTAGCTTGTTTTTTTGCTTCTCACTATCTTGTGTGCTACTTCCCTCGCCTTCTGTTTTATTTTCCGTAAAAACAGATTGAATTGGAATAGCCAAACCTTTCACCGTTTCACTCTCGATATCAACCGTAGCAGAAAGGCCTGGTCTAAATGGAGAAGGCAAATCTTTTGCACCGCCTTTTACGGTATTATATGATTCTTGCAACAACCTCACCTTTACCGAGAAGTTAGTTACTTGATCTACCGAAGTAGTTGTTGTACCAACGGCAGTAGAAGAACTAGCGATTTCGGTAACTAAGCCTCTAAATTTCTTGCCAGCAAAAGCATCTACTTCAACGGTTGCACTGTCGCCCAAGCTCACTCTGTTGATATCGTTTTCATTCACATCAACATTTACTTCCATATTGCTTAGGTTAGAAATACGCATGATTTCTGTACCTGCCATCTGCGAGGTCCCCAGAATACGGTCACCAAGCTCGATAGAAAGTTTAGAAACTACGCCATCAACAGGAGCATAAATAGTAGTTCTTGCTAGGTTAGCGCTAGCCTCTTTAACACTTGCACCAGTTTGCTCCAAATTGAACTTAGCACCAACTACACCTTCCTTTGAACTTTCTAAAGTAGATTTTGCGGTTAAATAAGCTGCTTTTGCATTATCAAATTCAGCAGCAGAAATTACCTTTTTATTATAAAGTTCTACATTACGTTTGTAGGTAGCATCTGCATTTGCAAAATTCGCTTGCGCTTGCACCAACTGCTGCTGCGCCGAAGCTACACTTGCTTTTTGTGCATTATAAGATGCAACGCTGCGCTCATAACTAGATTGTAAGATATCTGGGCGAACTTTACACAACAACTGACCTTTTTTAACAATATCACCTTCTTTTACCAAAAGCTCAGTTACCTCACCCGAAACTTCAGAACTTAACTTCACTTCTGTTTCTGGCTGTATTTTACCACTCGCCGTTACCGTTTCAATTACCGTTTTATCACCAACTTTTTCTACCGTAACCTTTTCAATCTTCTCTTTTCCAATTACACCGGTAAGACTTAAAATTACGACTATAGCTAAAATTGCCCCTAAGCCTATTAAAATATGTTTTAACTTCATGTTTGTATTGTTGTATTGTTAATTATTGAAAGGTTCAAAAGTTGGAATATTGCAAAATTGAAAACCGCCAACCGAAAACTGTCATTTATTTTTTCCTAAAACGTAATTTGTTTTCCTAAATAGTAATCTATCACTTTAGACTTGAATAGCAAGTCGTACTTGGCTTGTATCATATCTATTTCTGCTTTATTTCTATTGGTTTGAGCCGTACTAAACTCTACAGAGTTTGCTAACCCTACATTATAACGTTGTTCTATTACGAAAAAAGCATCTTTTTGTGCCGCAAACGCATTAGTGGTCGATTCGTATCTGCTCTCGGCTGCTCTTAAATCGGCCACTGCCTGAAAAATAACTTTATTAAGGTTATTCCTCGAAAGCTGCTCATCTACTTGCGCATTTTGGTAATTGATCCTCGCTCTTCTAACATTTGAGCGAGCAGTAAAGCCATTAAATACAGGGATAGATAGGCTGAAACCTACAAATTGATTAAAGTTATCTTGAATTTGTGAGCCAAATGGATAATTCGACAAGGTTCTTAAAATATCCGGTGTTTGCGTTACAACTGGTTGCTGCGTACCTCTAACTTCACCTATCACAATTTCTTTAAAACCATTATTTACTTCTGTCACTTTTGGTTTTATACTAGAATAGTTTGTTCCTAAACCACCACCAAAAGATAAACGAGGATAATAAGTTCCACGAGCAATATTGATACCTCGTTGTGCTGCCTGAGTTCTTAAAGATGCCAATTTGATATCGGGAAAAACACTAATTGCAGTAGCAACCACCTCTGGTGCGCTGTAATTATTTTTTGCGTAAGTTATTGCATCTACCAAAGGAGCCTGCACTTCAAATTTATTATCAGATGGCAACTCCATTAACTGGTTAAGCGTAAGGTAAGATATAGCCAAATTATTCTGTGCATTGGTTACTTCCAATTCCGAAAGTGCTACTTGCGATTTAGCCTGTGAAACATCTGCCAAGGTTTTATTACCCGCATCTAATAATTGTTGTTGCTGGTTTGCCGTTTGCTTAGCTACTACCAATTGCGCTTCTGCCGCTTTCAACAAATCTTTATTAAACAAAATTTGCATGTAAGATGTTACTACCTGCAGTATCAAGTCGTTTTTAACTTTCTCTACGTTCGCCTTATCAGCATCTAACAACAGCTTGTTTTGTTTAATCTGATTAACTTTCTGTCCACCTGCAAATAAGTCTACACTTGCATTTAAGCTTCCGCTGGCGGCATTAAACTGCTGACTGATGAACTGGTTGGTAGATGGATCAATACTTCTACCGAAGTTTCTATTTCCATTGATGTTTCCGCTAATAGAAGGCAGCAATGCATTTTTTGATTGCCCGTAGTTCTCATCGGATAGTGCCGCACTAAACTGTGCCTGTTTTACCTGTAAATTGTTTTGCAAGGTTTTGTCTACCGCTTGCTGTATGGTAATCAGTTCTTGGGCATTTGCCGCAAAACCAGCAACAGACAAAGACAATGCAGAAAATACAAAGCTTATTTTGGAAAATTGTCTCATAAATTAGTTCACAATTATAACATAAACTACAGATGGTTTCATAAATTTTTAAAACAAGCTTAAATATTTAATTTTACAGCATGTATACTGTTAGGCCACCCTTTTTTCTTAAATGGTTTTATCCCAATTTAATTTGGAATAAAGAGCATAAAGATACCAAAGAAAAAGTCGTTTATCTCACCTTTGACGATGGCCCCATACCAAATGTTACAGATTTTGTGCTAAATACCCTAAAAAATTTCGGTATCAAAGCAACTTTTTTCTGCATTGGCGATAATATACAAAAACATCCACAAATCTTCGAACGTATTAAAAATGATGGCCACGCCGTTGGCAACCATACTTACAATCACCTAAAAGGATGGAAAACTGAAGACAACGATTATATTGCAAATTTCTGGAAATGCCAAGAATTGACTGCAACCAACTTGTTCCGTCCACCTTATGGAAGGATCAAAAAAAGCCAAATCAGTCAATTAATTAACAGTTGGCAGTTAACAGTTGGCAAGGAACTGAAAACTGAAAACCGAGAACTGCAAATCATCATGTGGGACATCCTTAGTGGCGATTTCGACCTCAAACTATCTCCCGAAAGATGTTATCAAAATGTGATTAGCAACGTACGAAATGGCTCTATCATCGTGTTTCACGATAGTTTAAAAGCTTGGGAAAGATTAGAACACGCTTTACCAAAAACCATCGAATATCTTTTGGCGAAAGGGTATCGTTTCGAAACGCTGTAAAAAGATTTAGAAAAGCAGTGTATTCCTCAGTTAGGTTACCATACTCCCGCTTTCCGCTAATACCGATAAAATCGGTACGCTTCAATCGGGTTTAAAATGCAAAGACTGTGCAAATGAACCAAGTTAGCCTAGCTAAACACTTATGGATTTCTGCAAATATTTTCATCCTTAACACAGAAATTAAGAACAAATCCTATTTTAGCCTTTCAATCAAACCGATTATGAAGAAATTATCTAAATCAATTTTATTGCTCTCTAGCCTACTATTTGCATTTTCTGTAAATGCACAAGAAAAAGAATTTACCGTTAGCACAAAAAGGAACGACGATAAAAGTGTAAGTCTCATCGCAGAAAAAACTTCTCCTGGAACCTACACCGTTGTTCTAAATTTCAGAGAACTCACTAACAGCAGTGTTGGCAACCCCGTTTACAGAGTGAGAAATAGTGGAGAAAACTTCCTTACCTTATCTCCCGACAATAAGAACCAAAGCATTGGCATGTCGTACAGTTATAGCTTTATTAGAGGCGAGCTGAACCCTAAATTTAATCCGCTTTTTTTATATGCACTGCCTTATGGCAAGGGAAAGAAAACTAGAGCAATAGAGTCTACTTTTTTAAGAGCAACTTATTTTGGTTCTTCTACCCCAGCCGACTGGAAAGCTTACAGATTTTACACCGAAGAAGCTGATACCGTAACAGCCATAAGAAAAGGAATTGTTGTTAGTGTGTCCGACATCCATGACCAGGATACCAAAGATGTAAAATATACCAGCAAAGTAAATACGGTTATTGTAGAGCATGCAGATGGCACACTAGCTAATTACAAAGGCTTCAAAAAAGGCATTTTCGTAAAAGAAGGGCAAACTGTGTTTCCAGGTACGCCACTGGGAATGAACGATATTACAAACGAGCGTTACGGTATTTCCCTGATGATTACTTATTTAAAATCTTCAAACTTCGGTGGTAACAAAAACACAGATTCTAAAGATAGTGAAAGTCTTTATGGTTTTATCACTCCTTATTTCTGTACCACAGAAAATGCAAATGGAATGTTAACCAGCCAAAAATATTATAGCTCGGCAATAACTCCAGAAGTGATCCAAAAAGAGATGACCAAAAAAGAGCTCAAGAACTTAGGAAAAAAGTAAAACTTCCAATCTAGTATTACTTCGTGCCTATTTCTGTTTATGTTATGTAATTTTCCACATTTACTTTCATTTAGAAGGAATTTAAAACCATCTAATGAGGTGTTTAAATTGCATTTAAAGGTTGGTTTTTGTATTTTTGTTTTGATTAAAAATCAACCTTTTTAATTATAAACAAACACAAATTTTAATACACAAAAATTGCTTTTGTAAAACGGGTTTTATACAAACCTGAACTTTATCGAAGGCAAACCATCTAAGATGAGCATTTACAACGATTATATTCAAGAGATTGAAGACAGAAAAACCCAAGGTCTTCATCCAAAACCAATTGATAGCGCAGAATTATTAAGCGAAATCATTACTCAAATCAAAACTGTTAACAATATCAATAGAACAGACGCTGTTAACTTTTTCATATACAATACCCTGCCGGGCACTACAGCCGCAGCAGGAGTAAAAGCACAATTTTTAAAGGAAATTATTGCAGGTGAAACTGTTGTTGCAGAAATCACTCCTGATTTTGCTTTCGAACTATTGTCGCACATGAAGGGCGGTCCTTCTATCAAAGTTTTGTTAGATATCGCATTAGCTGATAATGGGGACAAAGCTCATAAAGCTGCGAATGTACTTAAAACGCAAGTTTTCTTATACGATGCCGATACAGATCGTTTAAAGGATGCATACAACAACGGCAACGAAATTGCCAAAGAAATTTTAGAGAGTTACGCTAAAGCTGAATTCTTTACCGAGTTACCTGCTGTTGCCGAAGAAATTAAAGTGGTAACCTTTATTGCTGGTATTGGCGATATTTCTACAGACTTACTATCACCAGGCAACCAAGCACACTCACGTTCAGATCGTGAATTGCATGGAAAGTGCATGATTACCCCAGAAGCTCAAGCAGCTATCAGGGAATTACAAGCACAACATCCAGACAAAAGCGTGATGTTGGTAGCTGAAAAAGGCACAATGGGTGTAGGTTCTTCACGTATGTCGGGTGTAAACAACGTAGCACTTTGGACAGGAAAACAATCTAGTCCTTATGTTCCTTTCGTAAATATTGCCCCAATTGTGGGTGGCACCAATGGCATTTCGCCAATTTTCTTAACTACAGTTGATGTTACTGGCGGTATCGGTATCGATCTTAAAAACTGGGTAAAGAAAACTGATGAAAACGGAAACGTTATTCGTAACGAACAAGATGAGCCAACTCTGGAGGAGGTTTACTCTGTAGCAACAGGAACAGTGCTTACCATCAATACCAGAACTAAAAAATTATACAACGGCGACCAGGAGTTAATTGATATTTCTAAAGCATTAACGCCTCAAAAAATGGAATTTATCAAAGCTGGCGGTTCTTACGCTATCGTTTTTGGTAAAAAAATCCAAACTTTTGCAGCTAGAGTTTTAGGCATAGAAGCTCCAATAGTTTTTGCTCCAGCTAAAGAAGTGTCTATCGAAGGCCAAGGCTTAACTGCTGTAGAAAAAATCTTCAATAAAAACGCAGTAGGCTTAGCTCCAGGCAAGGTTTTACATGCAGGTTCTGATGTTCGCGTAGAAGTAAACATTGTAGGTTCGCAAGATACTACAGGTTTAATGACCGCTCAAGAATTAGAGGCAATGGCTGCTACGGTTATCTCTCCAATTGTTGATGGTGCGTACCAATCAGGTTGCCACACAGCTTCTGTTTGGGATAAAAAAGCACAAGCCAATATCCCAAAATTAATGAAGTTCATGAACGAGTTCGGCGTAATTACTGCTCGCGACCCTAAAGGAGAATACCATTCGATGACGGATGTGATCCATAAGGTATTGAATGATATTACTGTTGACGAGTGGGCAATCATCATCGGTGGTGACTCGCACACACGTATGTCTAAAGGTGTTGCTTTCGGTGCAGATTCGGGAACGGTTGCTTTAGCTTTAGCAACTGGCGAGGCTTCTATGCCAATTCCAGAGTCGGTGAAAGTAACCTTCAAAGGCGCAATGAAAGAACACATGGATTTCCGTGATGTGGTTCATGCTACGCAATTGCAGATGTTACAACAGTTTGATGGCGAAAACGTATTCCAAGGTCGTATCATCGAAGTACACATCGGAACTTTATTAGCTGACCAAGCTTTCACATTTACTGATTGGACTGCAGAAATGAAAGCAAAAGCTTCTATCTGTATTTCTCAAGACGACACCTTGATTGCTTCATTGGAAATAGCGAAAAGCCGCATCCAAATCATGATAGACAAGGGAATGGACAACCATAACCAGGTGCTACAAGGTTTGATTAACAAGGCAAACAAGCGTATCGAGGAAATTAAATCGGGTATTAAACCTGCTTTATTGCCTGATGATAACGCTAAATATTACGCCGAAGTAGTAATCGATTTAGACATCATCAATGAGCCAATGATTGCCGACCCAGATGTAAATAATGCTGACGTTTCTAAACGTTACACGCACGATACGATTAGAGATTTAACTTTCTACGGTGGCGATAAAAAAGTAGATCTTGGTTTCGTAGGTTCTTGTATGGTGCACAAAGACGACTTGAAGATTGTTTCTCAAATGTTGAAAAACGTAGAAACACAAACTGGCACCGTATCATTTAAAGCGCCATTAGTAGTTGCTGCACCAACTTACAATATCATTGATGAGTTAAAAGCAGAAGGCGACTGGGAATATTTACAAAAATACTCTGGTTTTGAATTTAGTGATGCTTTACCTAAAAGCGTAGCTCGTACCGAATACGAAAACATCATGTACCTAGAGCGTCCAGGCTGTAACTTGTGTATGGGTAACCAAGAAAAAGCGGCCAAAGGCGATACAGTAATGGCTACATCAACACGTTTGTTCCAAGGCCGCGTGGTAGAAGACAGAGATGGTAAAAAAGGCGAGTCGTTACTAGCATCTACACCAGTTGTTGTTCTTTCAGCTATCTTGGGCCGTATTCCAAACATCGAAGAATATAAAGCAGCAGTAGAAGGAATTAATTTAACGAAGTTCACGCCTATCTCAACAAAACAATAGAAAAAGTTAAGCTCGCGAAGGCACCAAGCTTTAACAATAAACTAAAGGCGAGTGTCTCTACCCGCCTAAATATCAAAGAGGTCAGCCGGATGTACCGAGCTGGCCTTTTTTTTATGCAAACAATTGCATAGAATGTTTTTAAATAAGATAAATTAACAAAACTCAAAAACAAGTCTGTTAAAAATTGTTTAATTTAGATAGCATCGTTAATAACAATAATTATAAAGAACAATTATGGCTTTTGATATAGAAATGATTAAAAAGGTTTATGCAACTTTTGGCGAACGTGTAGATGTAGCTCGCGAATTAGTTGGCAGACCTTTAACGCTTTCAGAAAAAATATTATATGCACACCTTTGGGACGGCAAAAAACCAAATAAATCGTTTACTCGTGGTACTGACTACGTAGATTTTGCTCCAGATAGAGTGGCAATGCAAGATGCAACAGCACAAATGGCATTATTACAGTTTATGCAAGCTGGCAGACCAAAAGTAGCCGTGCCTTCTTCGGTACATTGTGATCACTTAATCACTGCCAAATTAGGTGCAGAAATTGATTTACCTCACGCAAAAACCGAAAGTGCAGAAGTTTTCGACTTCCTTTCGTCAGTTTCGAATAAATATGGTATTGGCTTCTGGAAACCTGGAGCAGGTATCATCCACCAAGTAATTTTAGAAAACTATGCTTTTCCTGGTGGAATGATGATTGGGACTGATAGTCACACCGTAAATGCGGGTGGTTTAGGTATGTTGGCTATTGGTGTTGGCGGTGCCGATGCCTGCGACGTAATGGCTGGCTTACCTTGGGAGCTTAAATTCCCGAAACTAATTGGTGTAAAGTTAACTGGAAAATTGAATGGTTGGACTTCGGCTAAAGACGTAATCTTGAAAGTTGCTGGTATTTTAACCGTAAAAGGCGGTACTGGCGCTATTGTAGAATATTTTGGCGATGGAGCCATTAACCTTAGCTGTACTGGCAAAGGTACTATCTGTAACATGGGTGCAGAAATTGGCGCTACCACTTCTACTTTCGGTTACGATGAAAGCATGGAACGTTATTTACGAGCTACCAACCGTGCAGATGTTGCCGATGCTGCTAATGCCATAAAAGAACATTTAACCGGCGATGCTGAAGTTTATGCATCACCAGAAAAGTATTTCGACCAATTAATAGAAATCAACTTAGATGAATTAGAACCTTACTTGAACGGTCCATTTACACCAGATTTAGCTACGCCTATTTCGCAAATGAAAGCAGTTGCCGAAGCTAATGGATGGCCAACTAAAGTAGAATGGGGCTTAATTGGTTCTTGCACCAATTCATCTTACGAAGATTTATCTCGTGCGGCTTCGGTAGCAAAACAAGCTATCGATAAAGGCTTGGGTAAAAAAGCCGAGTTCGGCATTAACCCAGGCTCAGAGCAAGTGCGTTATACTGCAGAGCGTGACGGTTTATTAGGTACTTTCACCGATTTAGATGCAACAATTTTTACCAATGCCTGCGGACCATGTATTGGTATGTGGGACAGAACAGGCGCTGAGAAAGCAGAGAAAAACACTATCGTACACTCATTTAACCGTAATTTCGCTAAACGTGCTGATGGTAATCCAAACACTTACGCTTTTGTAACTTCTCCAGAAATTGTAGCTGCAATTGCCATTGCTGGCGATTTAGGTTTCAACCCACTTACCGACACGTTAACAAACGATAAAGGTGAGCAGGTAAAACTTGACGAACCTACTGGCTGGGAATTACCAGAAAAAGGTTATGCAGTAGAAGATGCAGGTTTTCAAGCTCCGGCAGAAGATGGCTCTAACGTAGAAGTTAAGGTTTCCCCTACTTCGCATCGTCTGCAATTGCTAGATCCTTTTGCACCTTGGGAAGGTACAGATTTAAAAGGCTTGAAACTGTTGATCAAAGCTAAAGGCAAATGTACTACCGACCATATTTCTATGGCTGGTCCATGGTTAAAATTCCGTGGTCACTTAGATAATATCTCTAACAACATGTTAATCGGTGCGGTAAATTACTTCAACGATAAAACAGACGATATTAAAAACCAATTGACTGGCGAGTACGGACCTGTTCCTGCTACGCAACGTGCATACAAAGCAGAAGGCATTGGCTCTATCGTTGTCGGCGACGAAAACTACGGCGAAGGTTCATCTCGTGAGCATGCAGCTATGGAGCCTCGTCACTTGGGCGTACGTGCGGTGTTGGTAAAATCATTTGCTCGTATCCACGAAACGAATTTGAAAAAACAAGGTATGCTGGGCTTAACCTTCGCAGATAAAGAAGATTACAACAAAATCCAAGAAGACGATACCATCGATATCTTAGGTTTAACAGAATTTGCGCCTAATAAGCCATTAACATTGGTATTACACCACGCAGACGGATCTACAGAAACTTTTGAGGTAAACCACAGCTACAACGAACAACAAATTGAGTGGTTTAAAGCTGGTGGCGCCCTGAATATCATTAGAAAAGAAGCTGCCGCGAAAGCAGCGCAGGCATAATAGTTTGTTAGTTCTCTCGTCATTTCGACTAAAGGAGAAATCTAACGCTTAGTAAATAAAAACCCAATTGGCTTAATGCTAATTGGGTTTTTATTTGTAGCCTAATACCTAATCAATTATTTCTTACCACTTTATTAGAAGAGCAATTATACTGCTACTATTTCCCGAAAGTCTTGCTGTACATTTCAACTCCTCGCCTACGCTGCACTTCGGCTGTGGGGTTTCCATTTCCATCAAGTCTATTTAACTTCTTGCTTTGCTACAATTAAAACGCTAACTCATTTGTTGGCGTCCCCGCCAACGAGTAACCTACCATTTATAAAGAGAGAAACTTAAATAAACAACTTAAAGCTCCATTGCTAGTTGGCGGGGACGCCAACAAGGGAGTTAAATCCCCTATTTGCAATGGCTTATAAATTCAAACTGAAAGAGGGGAACACACAACGAAATTCCTCCCGATACATTGGGAGGTGCCCAGTTATGTTCGTTAACCACGAACGCTTCAAAGCCTGCTCTTGCCTGTTGGTCGGAATTTAACTCCCTTGTTGGCGTCACCGCCAACGGGTAATTTTATTATCTGTAAAGAGAGAATTTTAAGTAAAAAATCCCACTGTTCTCACTCACGTGATGCCCATGTCGATGAAAAACACACTAACTGCAATTCCAACTCGTTGGCAAGGACGCCAACAAGAGAATAAAATCAGCACCTCCCTCGTTGGCGTCCTTGCCAACGAGCAAAAATTACTCTTTATAATGAGTTATAAAGTCAAAAGGACTTTCTCCATTTTCATAAAATGAAGCAGAAGACCAATAGTAATCTTCTGACAAAGAAGCTAAATTCCAATGAGCTTGCAAGGGATTATGATGAATATAATCCAACTTTTGCTTTAAAAATTCTTCGCCCCAACATTCTTTAACCATACAATCTCGCTGCCAAAACTGAAATGTTCTATCTACGAGGTTAACTTGATAATTTGTTAATTGCGCATTATCTTCATTTATTCTCTTTTTAAACTCATGAGCCGTGTAACTTAATAAGGCACCTTGAACATTGGCTCTATCAAAGCCATCTTCAATTTTCCATAATAAATGAATGTGATTAGGCATAATCACAAAGCCATAAATTGTACAACGTTTTTGTGTTACAAGCCATTTCATTGCATCAATTATTATATGCTTAAAATCATCACTTAATAAATGTTGCCAATTTAAAATTGTAGCTGTAAGAAATTCTGGATGATAAGATTTTAGCATAAAAGTATAGGATAGGTAGAATTAAAGCTAATAAAATTTGACGGGAATTTTTTGCTATCCTACTCGTTGGCGGGGATGTCAACGAAAGAGAATTTCCACGCCCTCCTAAGTTGGCGTCCTCGCCAACTACTATTATAATAAAAATGCTTTCACGACCCTTCCAAAGCTTCATCTTCAGTTAGAAACTGTTCTATAGCATGTACATCTTTTTCAAAAACATGCAACTGGACACCACTTATCGAAGTATCAAAAACTGGATAAAAAATTTGATAAGACTTTTGTAGTAGAATTGACACGGCTCGTTGGCGAGGACGCCAACAAGGGAAAGAAATTGTACAACGCTTTTGTGTTACAAGCCATTTCATTGCATCAATTATTATATGCTTAAAATCATCACTTAATAAATGTTGCCAATTTAAAATTGTAGCTGTAAGAAATTCTGGATGATAAGATTTTAGCATAAAAATCTAGGATAGGTAGACTTAAAGCTAATAAAATTGAAGGAATTTTTGGTATCCTACTCGTTGGCGGGGACGCCAACAAGGGAAAGGAAACTTACTATTATAATGAAAAATGCATCACAATCCCTCCAAAGCCTCATCTTCAGTTAAAAACTGATCGATAGCATGAACATCTTTTTCAAAAACATGTAATTGTACCCCACTTATCGAAGTATTAAAAACCGGATAAACTAATGCCACATTTTCACCTGAAAGAAAACATTCAAAGCCAGCATCCAGCAAACGACTTTTCACAATATTCGCTTCCATTGGATTTTCGAAAGTTTTATAAACTACTATTTTATTATCTGTCATAAGATCTAGTTAAATTCGTGACCACACTTATAACAATGATAACACTTATTTGCTTTAAAAGGATAAATAGTCATTAAAATAGATAGTACAGCCACCCACCAACTATGTTTATTTTTTGTTGCCAAACCATAGCTTACATTGGTAGAGCCGCAATTTTCACAAACTACCTTATCTACATCTTGTTCAGCATCCATTTCTGGCACATCGAGCGATACATCATCCGCCAACAAAGCGTTAATTCGCTCCACATCCTTTTCAAAAACATTCAGCTTAACACCTCCTATCGCTTGGTTAAAAAGCGGATTTATCGTTGCTACATTTTCGTCTGTTAAAAAGCAGGGAATACCAGCATCCTCCAATTTCGCTTTAACAATATTGGCTTCTATTGGATTATAAAAAGTGCTGTAAACTATGATTTTATCGCTCATCCCTATAAATATAGAGAAATTTACTTCGATAAAAAATCTTGCCACCAATAACCAGATTGCTTGATGGTTCGCTGTTGCGTTTTAAAATCATTATGGACGATACCGAAACGAGCTTGATAGCCCTCTGCCCATTCGAAATTATCCATCAAAGTCCATGCTAAATAACCTGTGACATTGACACCTTCATTTTTAGCCCTCAGCATTGCGGCTAGGTAAGCTTTAAAATATTCGGTTCTTTCAGGATCATCGATTTTACCATCAATTACCTTATCATGAAATGCTGCCCCATTTTCAGTTATCATGATATTTTTCACTTCTGGATAAGCGGCAAACTGTTTGATAATACGATAGAAGCTATCTGCATTAATCTCCCAGCCCATGACGGTGTGCGGCACTCTCCTATTTTTCGCTTTTACTTCCCAAGCTTGTACTACAGGAACAAAAGCATTGTATTTAATTACCAAAGGAAAATAATTCTGGATACCAATAAAATCGAAATCAAATTTCATTCGTTCCTGATGGCGCCAAGTGGAATGAGTAACTGCAAATTTCTCTAACACATCCCATTCGGCAGTGGGAAAGCCCATCCCTAAAACTGGCTCTAGGAAAAAGCGGTTCATTAAAGCATCTACTCGTTTAGCAGCCAATAAATCTTGTCCCGATTGCGTATAAGGAATAATCTCAGAACATGAAAATGCCGTTCCGATAATGGCATCTTTAACTTCAGCTCTTAGAATTTTAGCTCCATCAGCTTGAGCGATTGCGGTATGTAAAGCTGCATCGAAGAAGTTGCTTACACCCGTTTGTCCTGGAGCATGAACACCCAACATATAACCTAACGAGGTAAAACCGAAAGGCTCGTTAATGACAATCCAATGCTTCACTTTGTTACCGTATTCTTTTGCACAAAAAAGTGCATACTCATTAAATGCGCTATTGATAGCGAAGGCAGTCCACCCACCTTCTTTTGATAAAGCTTCGGGCAAATCCCAGTGGTACAAAGTAATCATGGGCGTCACTCCTCGCTTTAAACATTCATCTATCACATTGTGATAAAAACTTACACCTTCTTGATTTAACACTGCATTGCCCAAAGGGAAAATACGTGACCAAGCAATAGAAAACCGAAAAACATTAAATCCTAAAGTTTTAACTAAAGCGATGTCTTCTTTATAACGATGGTAGAAATCACAAGCCTCGCTCGGGTTGTGTCCTTTTTTTGTCTTCCCTGGACGTTTGGAGAAAGTATCCCAAATGCTCGGTCCCTTGCCGTAACTATTTGCAGCCCCTTCTATCTGAGCTGCAGCAGTAGCTACACCCCATAAAAAGTCTTTACCAAAATCGCTGCTGTACATTACATCAAATAAAATGAATAATCGGGATGCTCGGGTTAAATTAAAGTTAAGTTATTGTTTTGATTGAACCACCTAAGAAATCTAAGTTCATTTTAGAAAAAACTATATTGATGAACTAAAACTTAGTTGCTCTAAGGTGGTAAACAAAATCTATCCCAAGCCTATCTGCTTCAACAAAATCGCTGCATTAAACTTAGTGCAAGGTCCTTGCTTAATTAGATAATCAAACTCCATTTCGTTGCCCACTAACTGAATATCAAAATGGAAATTACGTACAGCATTTGGATGAACTTGCTCTAATTCCGACAATTGTAAGTCATGAGTGGCAAATAAAGTTGGCGTTCCTATTTTAATGAGTTTTTCGATGAAGGCTTTCGAACCATCAAATTTGTCTTTGCTATTAGTTCCACGCAACATTTCATCAATCAACACAAAAGCATTTGGATGCAACTCAACTTCGCTCAATATCATTTTCAAACGGTTTAATTCGGCTTTAAAAGTAGAAGTACTTTCAATCAAATTGTCTTTGATACGCATGTAGGTTAACAAGCGGAAAATAGATAAATCCATTTGCTTTGCGCAAACAGGAGCACCCGCATAAGCCAACACCATATTAATTCCAACAGTACGAAGAAACGTACTTTTCCCTGCCATGTTAGAACCCGTGATTATATCTACAGTTGCCGTTTCTCGTAATGCGTAACTGTTATCTACTCTTTTACTAGTGGGAATTAACGGATGTCCCAACTCATCGGCTTTCAGAGAAAAATTCTGATTGATGGCTGGAAATACCCAATCTGGATGATTGCAATTTAGTGTTGCAAAAGAAATCAGTTCTTCGAAATAACCAATTCTATCTAAACCTTGAGCAACCTGATCGCTCACATTTCTAGTCCAATTCCCCAATTTAATGCAACATTTCAAATCCCATAACAAGAAGAAATTGAGTACAGCGTATAAAAGGAAATTCAATCGGGCATCAAACTCAACAATGATTTTGGCCAAGGTTTTGATATGCGCACTAACTTTCTCTTCAGAAAGGAATAAGTCTTTAATGTATTTGCTTTTCCAGTCCCGCTGTTCTGTCCATTCAATGGCATCTGCATAGCTACTTAACAGTCCAGAACTTCCACTAAAACCATAATAAACTGTCGTGATTTGTTTAGAATAGAAGAATGTCAACATTGCGTTAGCAAAAGCCATTAATCCGAAAATACTCCAAAACGTACCTCCAAAAATTAATCCCACCAAGAACAACACTAACATTAAATAAGGCACCGTCTTCACGTAAAACTTAAGCAAGCTATTAGAAGTGAAAGTAACCTGTTTCAATAATTGGCTTCCTAATTTCTGTTTAATTTCCTCTATCCTAGTTACTTCGTAACCTTTTAAGTTAGCCCTAAAAGCAAAGGTGCTATCAATATGTTCCGTTAATTCTTTAATTGCTTCCTGACGTTCTACAATCAAATTTCGGTTGCTCACCGTAGCCAAATGCTTTGCCAATTCTTCTACACCAATTTTCGAAGCGCCTCTGTTTATTAAAGCATAGAGTGAGGATTTGCCGAAAATATCCAAATCAGAAAGGTAAGGATGATTTTCATCTTCAAAAGCAGTTCCATCATCATATCCATTCGCTTTACCCTGCAATAAAGCAATCTCATTCTCAAAAACCCAAAGTAAATTTTGGTGGAACTTGTACTGCTTTTCTAATTTGTTTTGTTGCCTAACTACCGCAGCAAAAGTGAAGATGGGCAATAGCAGTAATACAGACCAAATTGCATTTGCCGTACTTCCTTCTGAACTTACCAAACCCACAAAAAGTCCAATTTCTACCAGCAACAATGCTACTCGCACAAAAGAAAGCTGATCTACTTTTTTCTTTAATGCGGCAATTTCTATTTGTTGCTCTTTTGCAGAAGCTTCATATCGTTTTAATCTATCTAGCTCGGTATTTAACATTATATTTGAGGAATTAAGCTGTAAAGATAAAAAACGCAAGCATTAGATGAAGATTACCTTAATTGCCATCGGTAAAACTGAAGATAAATATTTAATTGAAGGGATTGACAAGTACCTGAATAGATTGAAGCATTACATTAACTTCAACATGGTAATTATTCCCGATGTAAAAAACACTAAGAACCTTACCGAAGCACAGCAAAAAAACAAAGAAGCAGAATTGTTACTAAAGCAATTGAACAATAGCGATGTTGTGGTGTTGTTAGATGAGAAAGGCAAGAAATTTACGTCTGTTCAGTTTTCATCCTACATCAATAAGCAAATGGTGGGCAGTGTGCAGAACTTAGTATTTATTATCGGCGGTCCTTACGGCTTTGATGAAAACATTTACAAAAGATCAAATAGTAGCATTTCGCTGTCAGACATGACTTTTTCTCACCAAATGGTACGTTTATTTTTTGTAGAACAACTTTACAGAGCTTTTACTATATTAAAGAACGAACCTTATCATCATGAGTAAAAGATATAGCCACAAATGTGTAAATTTAACATCGTTGAAATTAATTTTATCTGTGAATCTGTGGCTAAAAATTATGGAAAACACTTATCCAAATCATCTAATTTAAAAAGGAGGAATTATGAAACTACCAGGAGATTATAAAAGAAACTATAGATTTAGAAGTGACACATCTAAAGAACAAAGATATTTGACCATTATGATTGCAGTAGTCATCATCGCTGCAATACTTTTATATTTTCTATAACTAACAAAGGCTGATCAACGACCAGCCTTTGTTAGTTATGGACGAAAGCCAATTGTTAGATATTTTTATTAGGTTTTCCAGACATAAAAAACACCAGCTTACCACCGTTTAAAATATCTGAATGCTTTAACGAATAGCCATTTAAATCCTTTCCATTAAGGGTAATTTTTTTGACGTAAACGTTTTTAGGTCCTTGCCCTACCGCTTCTACCACAAATGTTTTTCCGTTTTCTAGATTTATGCTCGCTTTATTTACCAGCGGGCTACCAATTGCGTATTCGTCTGATCCAGGTGCTACTGGGTAAAATCCCATCGCCGAGAACATGTACCAAGCACTCATCTGTCCGCAATCATCATTCCCGCCTAATCCGTCTGGAGTTGGCTTATATTGCATGCTTAATATCCTACGAACTTGCGCTTGGGTTTTCCAAGGTTGCCCAGCCCAATTATATAGATACGGAACATGGTGCGCTGGTTCATTGCCATGTACATAACCACCTATAATACCTTCACGTGTAATATCTTCTGTATCAGCAAAAAATTCATCAGGTAAATGCATAGTAAACAAGGTATCTAGCTTTTTAGCAAATTTTGATTTCCCTCCCATTGCTTCTGCCAAAGCACTAGGATCGTGGGGAACGAAAAAGCTATAATTCCAAGAATTGCCCTCAATAAAGCCTTGACCATGCGTGCTCATCGGGTCAAATTTAGCAACCCAGTTACCATTTTCAGACTTAGGACGCATGAAACCAGACTGTTTATCAAAATTATTTCTCCAATTTTGCGAACGTTTTAAATATTCATTATAGATATCCGCTTTGCCCAATTTCTTCGCAAGTTGCGCAATAGCCCAATCATCATAGGCGTATTCTAAGGTGTTAGACACAGAGATACCGCTTCGCTCAGCTGGGATATAACCTTTATCTATGTAATAGCCAATCCCCTCATAATTCCGCTTATTTGAAGTGACAATGCACGCCTGTAGTGCTTTTTCCGCATCACCATTAAATACACCTTTTACAATTGCATCTGCAATTACAGACACAGAGTGATATCCGCTCATACACCAATTATCGTTAGCATAATGCGACCAAATGGGCAACATTTTAAGCGAGTTCTGATCAAAATGCGCCAACATCGATTTAACCATATCATTATTTCTTGATGGCTGCACAATATTAAAAAATGGATGCAAGGCCCTGTAAGTATCCCACAATGAAAAAGTAGTATAATTGGTAAATCCATTTGCTTTATGCACGTCTTGATCTAGCCCTTTGTATTCTCCATTACTATCCATATACGTAGTTGGGTTGATAAACGAATGATACAAAGCTGTGTAAAAATTCACCATATTATCTTGATCAGTTTCCACTACAATTTTGCTCAGTTCTTTATTCCAATCGTTTTGTGCTTGTTTCTTCACAGCGTCGAAATCCCAGTGCGCTATTTCTACACGCATATTTTCCAAGGCGTTTGCTTGCGAAACGGGTGACAACGCAAACTTCACCTTTACTTTTTCATTCGCCTTGGTATCAAAGTCAAAATACATCTTAATATCACGTGCTGCTAGCTCCGGAAAATTTTTAGTTTGATCAAATTTTCTCCAAAAGCCTCGATAGATTGCATTTTGATTTTCATACTTAGATCCGTACGACTTGAACGGTTTAGAAAAACTCATTGCAAAATATACCGTACGGGTTCTTGCCCAACCATTGGTTTGTCTATAACCAGTAATCAAGGTATCGTTCACCACACGTACGTAAGTCCAAGTATTTTTGCCTTCGTAATTATAGATACCTGCGGTGAGGTCTAAAACAATATGAGATTGGTTAGATTGCGGAAACGTATACTGATGCATCCCAACTCTGTTCGTAGCAGTTAATTCTGCTGTAATATTATAGTCGTCGAGTTTGACCTTGTAATATCCAGCTTCGGCGGTTTCATTGGCATGCGAAAAACTAGAGCGGTAGCCAGATCCAGGTTGGTTTGCAGTTCCAGGGTTCAACTTCAACTTACCAACAGTTGGCATCATTAAAAAATCACCCAGATCCGAGTGTCCCGTTCCGCTGAAATGAGTATGACTAAAGCCAGTTATCGTTTTATCTTCGTATTTATAGCCAGCACAATATTTGTAAACTTCGCCGTTGTACCGCCCATTCAAGGCATAAGATACGGTATCTGTTTCGGGGCTTAATTGTACCGCTCCAAACGGAACAGTAGCTCCCGGATAAGTATGCCCCATCTTTTCCGTACCAATAAGGGGCTTAACGTACTTCACTAAATTCTGCTGCGCAGTAGCATTCAAAAAAATGGACAACAGTCCAACTGCAAGAAGTTTCTTCATATTTTAGTTTTGCTTTATTTTCACCTCCCAGAAATCAATTTAATTCTGAGCGTACCAATGCTTTTTTAGGTTTTGGTTATGGTAAAAATAAGAAAGCCCCGTAGCTTTTCAAAACTACGAGGCCATTTTTTGCATTACTAAATCGATTAAGCTCCTCTTTTAGTAGGCATAGTTGCTTTTTTGGCAGGTGCAGCCGTTTTAGCAGTTGGTGCTTTCGCAGCTTTTGCTTTAGGGGCAGCTTTCGGCTTAGCTTCTGTTTTATCTTCTACCTTAGGCGCATCTTCTTCTGTACCTGGAGCAGCTTCCGTAAACAAAGGCATATCTTTTAAAAAGTTGTACCAAGCTAAAATCTTCTTCATATCAGAAGCATAAACTTTATCTTGATCGTGGTTTGGAGCAACTTCAACAAAGAATTTTCTCAAAACATTACCATCAGCTTTAACATCAGGAATTGCAGTTTTAGTCGCTGCAATATTTGCCAAAACATCAGTTAATTTCAATTCTTCGTCTTCTCCGTAAATAGTGATATCTTCTAAAGAAGCCAATTTAGTGTTCGTTAGATTAGCAATAATCTTCAACTTTTGCTCGTCAAGACTTTCTAAAACATAGCCAGCTTTATTTTGTCCAATTAATTTGAACAAACCTGGTCTGCCCGAAACAGATACAATTCCTCTTAAATTCATAAATTTTATGTTAAGCGAATAGCGTAAGGCGTTAAGCGTTCAAAACGCCAAACTCCAAACGCTCAACGCATTTAGTCCTCTATTACTTCTACCGTTAAAATTTTATCGCCTTGGCGTATATCGTCTACCAAGTCAACGTTTTCTACCACTTTACCAAAACAAGTGTGGTTACGGTCTAAGTGAGCAGTATTGTCTCTGCTGTGGCAAACAAAAAACTGAGAACCACCAGTGTTTCTACCAGCATGCGCCATAGAAAGCACACCTCTATCGTGATATTGGTTATCGCCATCTAACTCACAATCAATTTTGTAACCCGGACCACCAGTACCAGCCATACCAGAAGCGCCATCCTTAGAATTAGGACAACCACCTTGAATTACGAAATTAGGGATTACACGGTGAAAAGTTACACCATCATAAAATCCTTCTTTAGCTAATTTCTTAAAGTTAGCAACAGCTTTAGGAGCATCTTTTTCATAGAACTCCACGGTCATATCGCCTTTTACCGTTTTTATAATCGCTTTACCCATTTTCTTTTTTATATAAGGATGCAAAAATACACAAATTAATTAAATGTGATAACAGGTTGATAGGATGATGAAATATTAAGAGTTATTTGGAAATGATTGTTTCTACTAGTCGGTTTCGGCAGTCCCGCTTTCCGCTTATCCCGATGAAAAATCGGGACCGCTTCAATCTGGTTTAATTAACAAAAACCTGTATTTCAAGCCAACATTCTAGCCAGCTCTATAATATATCACCCTTTCAGGGTTTAAATAAATATCATTGACAATGCTATAATCATTTCATCCCTTCGGGATTTACATTCGACAAGGAAGGTATAAGCCTGCTGCTTTTCTTTAAAAACACGCAACTTTACAATCTTTTAACATTATAACTCACAACACTAAGTCCTTCCATTATTTCAACAATAAAACAATCCAACCATACAACAATTTACATCTCAACGTTCTTCTTTTAGTTGCTAAATTTTAACTTCGTATCTATGCAAGGCAAAAAATATATCCTTCTGGTTTTATTTCTCATACTTCAAGTTGCCGCTAAGGCAGCTTCCATCCTCATTTATATGGACGAAGGCCAGAAAAACCATCTTAAAGCCTATGGAATTGCTTATTGGTGCATTAAACAACAAACCGAAGTAGATTGGCTATTGAACTATCGAGGTGGTAGCTTTTTGGTAAAACACGCCAAAGCCATTGAAGACGAGCTCAAAATTAGAGGCGTATCTTACGAAGTACTAGCCGATGGAAAAGTAAGTGCTATTTTAAACGAAATTATCGACCCGGCCGTAAACATGGAAATGGTGAAGCTAGAAAAAGCACCAAAAGTTGCCGTTTACTCGCCCAAAAGTAAACTGCCTTGGGACGATGCCGTAACTTTAGTACTTACGTATGCCGAAATTCCTTACGATGTAATTTACGATGATGAAATATTAAAAGACAAACTCAGCACCTACGATTGGCTGCACCTTCACCACGAAGATTTCACAGGACAGTACGGAAGGTTTTGGTCGGCCTTTAGAAATGCCACTTGGTACCAAGAAGACGTAAAATATCAGGAAACGGCCGCTAAACGCAATGGTTTCAATAAAGTTTCTGAGATGAAATTAGCGGTAGCCAAACGTATTAAAGAGTTTTGTGTAGGTGGCGGATTTCTATTTGCTATGTGTTCTGGAACCGACAGTTTCGACATTGCTTTAGCTGCCGAAGGTGTAGATATTTTGGAAAGCATGTTCGATGGTGATGGTATGGACGCCAACGCACAGTCAAAGCTAGATTATAACAAAGCGGTTGCCTTTACCAATTTTAAATTGGACATGAACCCTTACAGATACGAATTTTCGGACATAGACGTTACAGAAACCCGTGTTGGCTTCGACAAATCTAACGACTTCTTTACCTTATTCGATTTCTCTGCCAAATGGGATTTAGTGCCGACAATGCTCACCCAAAACCACGAAAAAGTAGTGAAAGGCTTTATGGGGCAAACTACAGCATTTCGCAAAAGCTTGGTAAAACCTAGTATAACAGTGCTTGGCGAGAATAAAGCTGGTGCCGAAGTACGTTACTTGCACGGAGAAATTGGCAAAGGTCAGTTCAGCTTTTATGGTGGCCACGACCCAGAAGATTACCAACACCAAGTAAATGATCCACCAACCGATTTGAGCTTACATCCTACTTCTCCTGGTTACCGATTGATTTTGAATAATGTTTTGTTTCCTGCGGCTAAAAAGAAACCGCAGAAAACGTAGTTAAGGTTTTAACCTTTCCAAAAGCCCGCGAAACTGACCCTGAAATAAATTCAAGGTGACGCAATATTTTATGCTCCGTCATGCTGACCACGAAGTAGCTGCAAAGCAAATTTAGTTCAGCATCAGCTAAACGATAAGCATGCTGCCAGAAATTTAAAAAATCTCTATATTTGCGACAGTAAAAATCAAAAACACCACCGCATGTAAGATTAAATTTCTTTCCATTCATTAAAGACCGCAAAGCAACTGCCTTGCCTATCCATTCATCTTTAAAGAAAGAAATTATGCTTACCCTACAAAATATTAGCTACATACATCCTAACAAGGAATTACTTTTCGATGGTATTAATTTAACCATTAACGCACACAATAAGATCGCACTAATTGGAAACAATGGTGTAGGAAAATCAACTTTGTTTAATATTATCCTTAACAATTTACAACCTAAAACCGGCAGAATTGAAGTTGAAGGTATGCCTTATTATGTCCCTCAGGTTTTTGGCCAATTTAACCAGCTAAACGTTGCGCAAGCATTAGGAATTGAAAGTAAACTCAACGCATTAACACAAATCTTAGCAGGTAATGCTACGGAAGAAAACTTTGCCAGACTTAACGACGATTGGACGATTGAAGATCGATGTAAAGAAGCATTGGCATACTGGCAATTGGAAGGCCTCGAGCTTTCACATCCGATGGTCTCTCTAAGCGGTGGACAAAAAACCAAAGTATTCTTGGCGGGCATCCAAATTCATCAGGCAGAATTTATCTTGTTAGATGAGCCAAGTAACCATCTAGATTTAATTGGCAGAGAATTGCTATATCAGTTTATACAGCATACCAAAAGCACTTTATTCATCATTAGTCACGATAGGAAATTGCTTAACCTACTAGACACGGTTTGCGAATTGACCAGAACAGGCATCAATATCTTTGGTGGTAATTATGATTTTTATGCATCGCAAAAACAAATAGCAAACAGTGCGCTAAGTCAAGATATCCAAAGCAAAGAAAAAGCATTGCGCAAGGCGAAAGAAAAAGAACGAGAAACGATGGAACGCCTACAAAAACAGGATGCTCGTGGCAAAAAGAAGCAAGAAAAAGCTGGGGTGGCTCGCATCATGATGAACACTTTAAGAAACAATGCCGAAAATAGTACAGCGAAAATAAAAGACATCCATACGGAAAAGATTGGTGGCATTACTAGCGAGTTAAGAGCTTTAAGACAAAATGTTGCCGATATCGATCAAATGAAATTCGGCTTCGATAATACCAAGCTGCACAAAGGAAAAATCTTGTTTAAGGCTACAAACTTGAATTACAGTTATGGGCCTAAGCTACTTTGGAAAGAAAGTTTGAATTTTCAAATTAACAGCGGCGAACGTATTGCGCTGAAAGGCAGTAATGGTTCTGGAA
Organism: Pedobacter sp.; assembly: GCF_031119335.1. Classification (GTDB taxonomy): domain Bacteria; phylum Bacteroidota; class Bacteroidia; order Sphingobacteriales; family Sphingobacteriaceae; genus Pedobacter. The sequence continues at coordinate 43,360 of NZ_JAVHXT010000011.1, read as the reverse complement.
AAACTACATTAATTAAGTTGGTGCTAGGTGATTTAGAAGTTGAAACTACCTACAACGCTGTTGCTAATGCCATTTATATCGACCAAGATTATTCTTTAATCGATAACAGGCTATCTATTTATGAGCAAGCGCAACATTACAACACTAACGCTTTACACGAACATGAAGTTAAAATTAGGCTGAACCGTTTCCTGTTCGCCAAGGATAGTTGGGACAAATCTTGCGGCAGCCTAAGTGGCGGCGAAAGAATGCGTTTAATGCTGTGCTGTTTAACCATTAAAAGCATAGCACCAGATTTGATTATTTTAGACGAGCCTACTAACAATTTAGATATACAAAATATCGAAATCTTAACCGCAGCAATTAACGAATATCAAGGAACATTGATTGTAGTTTCTCACGATGAATACTTTTTGGCACAAATAAATATCCCGAAGAATATAGAATTATTTTAGCCAAATTTCCTAGATGCTGGCCAACTTTGTATGCTTTTGTAAACACTACGTTACAAACGTAAAGCACCATAAAGCCAACAACCTAAACAACAATAACAATCTGTAAAACAAATAATTAAACACATAATCGATATAACATCGGAAGGCCTTATGGCACAGCTTTTGGACTTTAGCAATCGTTGAAAATGGTTTCAACTTGAAAACTGAAATGTTATGAAAAAGATATTATTAATTGGAACCGCTCTCTTACTTTCTAGTCCAGCTTTATTTGCTCAAACTACAACCATTGGCGGCAGCGATGCGAGAATTGGTGTAAAAGCAGGAGTAAACTTATCTAAGTACCGCTTTTCGGGCAGAAGCGAAAACAAAGAGTTAATAGATGAACTAAATAAAAACCAAGAAAATAACGTTGGATTTAATGTAACTGTGTTCGGTGATTTTGGAGTAGCTAAAAACTTCGCTTTACAACCCGGAGTGAGTCTACAAAATAAAGGTACAAAATTCACGGATGTAGACGGCACTAGTGGAATTGAGGTGCAACAAAGTACCATGTGGATTGATGTTCCGATTAACGCAGTATACAGCATCCCTACCGGAAATGCAGGCGCAGTTCAGCTTAGTGCTGGTCCGTATTTAGGTTTTGGTATTTCTGGAAAAAATAAGTTTAAAAACATAACACCTAATGAACAACAGACAGATTTTGATTTTGGTGACGACGCACAGCCTTTAACTGGTAGTGCTGGTATGGATTACGGAGCGAACTTTGGCCTTGGTTTTAGAGCCAACAACGGGATTATCCTTGGCGCCAATTACGGTTTAGGGATGGCAAATCTTATCCCTAAAGATGCTAGATCTAATAGTCAAGACTCGAAGCAGAAAAATAGAGTATTAGGTTTTAGTATCGGTTATTCATTCTAATTAACTTAACAATCATCGTATGCCAGTCGTTGAAAAACGACTGGCTTTTTTGTTTTAAACAGATGTAGCAAAATTGCTTTTCACTACATTTGAAAATGGAGATTGTAAAAGTAAGCGACAGTATCGCAGAAGTAGTAGCCGACAACCTAGTAATTAGCAAAATAGAAGATGGTATAGATTTGGTGGGAAACGTTTATTACCAAGGATTTGACAATGTGATTTTGCATGAAAAGAATATCACTCCCTTATTCTTTGATTTGAGTACCAAAATGGCTGGCGAGATTTTGCAAAAATTTTCTAATTACAAAATGCGTTTAGCCATAGTAGGCAATTTTGCGAACTATCAAAGTAAGAGCTTTATAGATTTTGTGTTCGAGAGCAATAAATTAGGTCGCATCAATTTCGTAAATTCAAAATCTGAAGCCATTGAGGCTTTATCAAAATAGAAACTTAAATATCCAAATCATGCATCCAATTTTGAAAGATGTTATCGCTGTTATTGTAGGCGTTGTTATTGGCAGCTTAGTTAACGGCGCAATTATTATGGTAAGTGGAAATATTATTCCGCCGCCAGCCGGATTAGATATCACCACCGAAGAAGGCTTAAAAGCTGGTATGCACTTAATGCAACCAAAGCACTTTATCTTTCCTTTTTTAGCACACGCCATTGGAACCTTTGTGGGGGCTTATATCGCGGCTCGCTTTGGCGCACATAAAATGATTGCTGCAATGATCATTGGGGTATTCTTTTTAATTGGTGGCGTTTGGATGGTGATGATTATGCCATCGCCAGTTTGGTTTACTATTGTTGATTTGGCAGGCGCTTATTTGCCTGTAGCCTATTTTGCGGGAAGAATAGCGAGGGGAGCTGAAAGAAACGATTTAGCTTAATTTGAACTTTGATGAAAGGTCATGCGACAAATTACAAAGATACTTTTATCGCAGTGGCGGATGATTGAAAGCTATACAGAAGAAAACGGAAGTAGTAGCACGAGCCTTGCATTTTAAACGGGATTGTAGTGGTAATCCTTTTTGCTGCGTCATTTCGAAGGAGGAACGACTGAGAATTGAAAAACAACGAAGTTAAATCTATTAAATAGCACTCTTAGCTTTCAGATTTAGCTTCGCTTTCTTTCAGTTCTCACATGCGTTCGAAATGACGGCAATATGTTCACAAAAAGATTGAAACGGAAAGCCCGACTGAATTTACCTAAGCCGCACAACAGATGCTTTTCAAAAAAAATTAATCGTAGAAATTCCAGGTTAAACCAAGTGTTAACAAACGATCTGGCATTGGGTAACGGTTAACCGTATAATAACCGCCACTAAACAAGCCCTGATTTACATATTGGTATTTAGCAAACAAATTTGCTCTTCGCAAACCTACCTTAATCCAAGCGTCTACAATTGGCTTTGAACTGAACTTGATTGGATCGCCATTGAAAAACTGACTTGCCGCAGGCGAATATGACTTAGCCAAGTAAGTATCGTTGTAAAAAATATCGAAGCCCAACTGTGTTTTTAGGAACTTAAAAAACGTTTGATCTTTATACAAACTGGCAAACAGATAAACCTCTGGCGTACGTAACAAATCTTGCTCATCAGTTTTTTGATAAACACCAAAAAGCGTTGCGTGGAAACTTCCAGCATCTAACTGTTTACCAACTTTTAACTGCAACAAACTAATTTCTCCGTTATGCTGTTGTGGCAAAATTGCCCTATCTATTGTAGGCGAAGCGCCGAAATAAAGATAGTTGCTAATTAGATAGTAAGATGCACTGGCATCTAGCTTTAAGAAGTTATTGAGATAAGCAAAGGTAAAATTGGTAGTTTTTGTTCTAGAAAAATCACGTCTTCTATCCCACTGGTAATGATTACCAAAATATCTGTTAAAAATTTCTTCTGGCGATTTATTTTGTGTGTAAGCACTCATTACAATTTTGCCAGTTTTTTCGGTAAGGGCAAAATTACTGCTGGCTTCGTATAGGTAATCGCCGGCGTTTAAGCCTTGAAAAATTTGTTGAACATTTAAATTAACATCTACTTTGTTGCTAAAACGATAGCCTAGAGCGCCCAATAAGGTGGTGTTTTGCGCACTAAAATTTCTATTGAAAAAAATGCTGTTATCTGCTTGTAAAACCTGCTGCTTAAAATTATAAATATCGTTTCTAATTCCGGCATCTATTTTTAGCTCGTTTTTAATGAAAGAACTGCCTTTTGCACGCAAGAAAAAACTATAAATAAATTCATTTTGTAGGTGTTTTACGTTGGTAGTGTCGTTGGTAAAAACCAAATCTGAAACGGCTACGCTTGGCAAAACGTCATACGTATCTGCTTCGTTTTTTTTAAAGCTAAACGAGCTGTTGGTATAAACGAAAGTGTGGGTAATTTTATTTGTTGGCAGTATATTTTGTGTGGTGCTATTTGCCGTACTATCTATTCTACCTACAAAATAACTCTGCCTAATCATAATAGAGTTATCCCTGTAAAGCTGGCGAGCACTTTTTAAACGTGTTGGCTCTGCCTTTTTGGTTACCAGGTTATTGCCTACTGGGTTAAAAATAATGGTGTCTTTTAAGATGGAACCATTTTCTTGCGCTTTCATGGTATTAAAAACGGCATCTACCCAAACGTTGTAACGCTTGTTTTTTGTTTGATACCAAGTGAAAAGTGTGCCATTTAATACGTCGCCTCGCTGCCTTTGATAAAAACCATTGGCACCAATACGATTAAAATTCGCTCCAAAATTCCAATTAGGTTTGATATTTTGCGAGTGGATGATTTTTAGCAACTGTACATTATCGCCTGCACTAATGTACGATAGGCTTGTAAAAGGTGAACGTGCTCTATAGAACTTGATATCGTCGTGAGTAAATTTGTACATATCTAACGAGCGGAAACCTGTTTCGAAACCAATGGTTTTTATCGGTTCAAAAAGCATTGATTCTGCTGCCAAACCCACCAATCCAGTTCCAACTGTTGGTCTGCGTGGCTGTGCTATTGGGCTAAAATTATGGATGCCAGTTAGTGTAGTATCAATTGGTAGTGTTTGTATGCTGTCTTTAGTTAGTTTACGTGTGGTGTAACGGATATATTTAGCCGTAAAAACCACCGAGTCGCGAGATTGCTCTTCTTTTTTACGCAACGAATCGAGTTCTTTATTACCTGCTATAGTTGTTTTTAAATCTTGCGCATGTACCTTAAAAGCATTGGCAAGGCCCAAAAACAGAAAGAAAAGAACAGCTACAAATATTTTCTGCATTACAAAGACGAGATAAGCTGACTTAAAATTTTAGTCATTTTTGGTTCTGCTTTCGACGCAGTTTCTATGATTTCTTCTAAACTTACTGGCTGCAATTCTTCCGGAAAACCTTCGTCTGTTAAAACAGAAATTGCAAAAACGGGAATACTCATGTGGTTGGCTACAATTACTTCGGGCACAGTGCTCATACCTACCGCATCGCCGCCAATGATACGTAAATATTTGTATTCGGCTTTGGTTTCGAGGTTTGGTCCAGTTACCGATACATAAACGCCCTGATGGCAAGTAATATTTTCGTCTTGTGCAATTTTTAGCCCTTTTTCAATGAGTTCTCTGTTATAAGGCTGGCTCATGTCAGGAAAACGCGGTCCAAAATCTTCGTTATTTAAACCTCTCAATGGGCTTTCTGGCTGTAGGTTGATATGGTCGTTAATGATCATTAAATCGCCTTTTTTAAATTCAGGATTTAAAGAACCTGCAGCATTAGATACGAACAGATACTTAATACCCAACAATTTCATTGCCCTAATTGGGAAAGTAATTTGCTGCATACTGTAGCCTTCGTAAAAATGCAGGCGACCTTGCATAGCCACTACTTTTTTTCCTTGCAAAGTTCCAAAAATCAGTTTACCAGAGTGAAACTCTAAAGTAGAAATAGGGAAATTTGGGATACTCGAATACATAATGCTGTGTTCTACCTCAATTTCATTTACCAAACCGCCCAAGCCAGTTCCTAAAACAATGCCTACTTCTGGCAAAAAATCACCAATTTTATTTTTAATGTATTTTATTGATTCGTTGAGTGTGTGCAACATAGTCTAATATTTTTTGGTCAAACCTGCTCTTATCGGCTACGTTAATTTCGTTAGCAATTGGCAGGTAATATACAGGCAAATTTAACAGTAAATCTCTTAAATTATTATCTAATAAACGTTGTCCGTCTTTTTCTGTTGTTACAATGATTTTTTCCTTGGCAGGATTTGCCTGAAAAGCACTTACTAAAGCCTCAATTTCTTTTTCCGTAAAACGATGATGGTCTGGATATTCAAAAGAATGAATATTAGCCTGTTTGCTCGTCAAATACTGTTTTAAGGGTGTTGGATTAGCTATTCCCGTTAACAAAAAAACTTCCTCACTTGTGTTAAAACCAACTTCTTCAGCTGTATAAAGGTGCTTTAATTTCTGATATTTGATGTGCGCAAAAGCCAAACCTTGCTGAGTGTTTAAATTGAGTTTGTTCAAAATCTGTTGTCTTTCGTTAGCAGAAATTTCTTGTGGAGATTTTGTAATTAAAACTTCCTGCGCTCTTTTTACACCCAAAAATGGTTCTCTTAAATTTCCGGCAGGCATTAGCATTTGAAACTTACTGATTTTCGCAAACTCGAAAAGTAGCACATTAAATCCGGCTTTTACTTTTCTGTGTTGGTAGGCATCGTCCAACAAAATCACGTCGTGGCTACCTTGTAAATGGTTGATGCCCGTTACCCTATCTTCACAAACCGCAACGGTTACGTTTTTGAATTTGTGGAAGTATTGCAAAGGTTCATCGCCAATGGTTTCCGCTGTTGCGGTGTCATTAGCTAAAATGAAACCTTTAGTTTTTCTGCCATAGCCCCTACTTAAAATGGCTATTTTGTAATCGCTAAGCAGTCTTACTAAATATTCGGCAGTTGGCGTTTTACCAGAACCGCCAACGGCCAAATTACCCACGCAAATAATAGGTAAGTCGAAGCTGGTAGATTTGAAAATACCCCAGTCATAAAATTTGTTACGCACAAATACTACTAAAGCGTAAATCGCATTAAACGGCAACAATAAAAGGCGTAGGTATTTTAGCATACAAGTAGCACAAAATTAAGAATATTTGCCGATTGCGGTGCACTGCATTGTTATTATGTAGGTTAGGGAAAGTTCCGTTCCAAAAATATCACCCTTACAGGGTTTATCTATTATCAGCCTGTATTTCTATAAAAATGATACCACTTCGTGGTTATAGTTTAAAGTCCGAAGGACTGAGATTGTTATAGAAATTTAGATTGAGGTTATTTAAACCACGAAGTGGTGATATCAGTCTTCAACCGTACATATTCAAATCCCAGTTCAGCTAGACCTCAGAGAGGTCAAATATTTATAACAGAAAACGGCTACAAGATGCGACCCCGATGGGGTCGTACACATAAATCGGGCCATTGCTATAAATATTAAAATCCTACGGATTTAACACTTAATGCTTTTAGATTGAGCATACAAAATGAAATAAATCCCACTTTTATCTTTCCTTAGCTCTTTTAAGCGTAAACTATAAGAGGAGAAATTTGAAATTTCCACAGCTTTTTCCTTATCATTGATATTCGAAAAATCAACACATGAACAAAAACAAACGCCTTAAAGTTGGGCAGGGACAAATTAGCGGCTATCTTTCTATTTTCTTAGCAGTTTTAGTGTTACTAGCTGTTTTCTGTTTTAGATATCCTGAGCAATTGACCACACCAGAGTTTAGAGAAGTTTATACCAAAAGTATTGCCGAAGCCTTAATGATTTTCGGGGTAATTGCCTCTTTCTTTTTTGCCGCAGTAAGCTTGTTGTTGAGCAAAAAAATAAAATTGGCGCTGATAGGCACATCGATAACTGGTTTAGCCATTATTTTAGGCGCACTAACCTTAAACGGACGTGATGTTGTTAAAACTGATTGGCATTTTGGCTTAGACTGGATGATTTTAGACCTGCTTTTAATGGTGGCTATTTTTGTGCCTTTGGAGTTGTTTTTCCCTAGAAATAAATCGCAAACCAAGTTTCACGAAGAGTGGAGAACCGATTTAACTTATTTCGTCATCAGCCATTTGTTTATCCAGTTTTTCGGTATCGTTACACAAAAGCCTGCCGTTTTATTTTTTGGTTGGATTGGCTTAGAAAACTTACATGCTTGGGTGCAAGGTTTACCGTTTGTTGTGGCTTTGTTCTTGGCCTTTTTCACTACCGATTTGTTCCAGTACTGGGCGCATCGCACTTTTCATAGCAGGGTTTATTTGTGGCGTTTCCACTCTATACACCACTCTACACAAAACATGGATTGGCTTGCTGGAAGCAGAACGCACTTTATAGATATTTTCTTTACTAGAGCAATGACTTTTATTCCGCTTTACATTCTAGGTTTTTCATCAACTGTGTTTAGCGTTTACATTATTTTTATTGCTATACACGCTGTACTAATTCATGCCAATACCCGTATCAACTTTGGTTTCATCAAATACATTTTCACCACGCCACAATATCATCACTGGCATCATTGTGAGGACCCAAAGTATTACGGGCATAATTTCGCTTCTATCTTTCCTTTTATTGATATGATGTTTGGCACTTATTATCTGCCAGACAAAAAATGGCCAGCTGGTACGGGTGTACATGAAGCCTCTTATCCGAAGGGATTTATTAAACAATCTATTTATCCATTTACCAAAAGTCCGTTTGATACGGATTTGAATATGGAAGAACGAAGCGACAGATAAAACATTAACATAATGAAACATTTACTCACCCTACTACTTTTAGGACTTTTAACGCAAGCGTTTGCACAAAAGCCATATCAGCTTAACGGCAGCGAGCTACTGATTAGCAAATCCATCACTTTTAAGAATGCAACATCGGCAGAACTAACGAAGGAGAGCGAAGAAGCATTACAAATTGTGAAGCAGTATTTAGACGAAAAACCTTACATCACTTTGTTAAGAATAGAAGCGCATTTGAGCAACACTACAAACAGTGCACAAAAGTTAACAGAAAGCCGTTCTTTAGCAGTTTACCAAAAACTAGTGGCTATGGGTGTAGATTGTAAGCGATTAATAGCTGTTGCTTTTGGTGGCACTAAACCTATTGCAGATAATTCTACGGCAGAAGGTAAGTTAAAAAACGATAGAATTACCTTCGTTAATGTGGCTTTAAAAAATATAGTGATTGGAGGTTTACCTATTGATGGTGGTGGCGTGGCTACCTCGAAAACCTGTCAGTAAATCTCAGTTCGATTATATTTAACGTTAGCCCGGGATAAGCATTGTCTTAAACTTTATTCAATTGATAATAGAACGTCTTTTTTTAGCTCACCGCCGCGGGGCTCTTACTTTTTGACCGCAAAAAGTAACAAAAACTCTCGGTTGCTTATTTTTCTTTCAAAGAAAGTGGGTTGGCTTATTGCTGCAACCCGAAAAATAAGAGACCGAAAATTAGCTAAACGGAGATTTGAGGGGCTATCGCCAGCAAAGAACTTAATTTCCATATATGAAACTCACATTATTTAACTGATTTATTTCTTATAGCATTTTTTTCGGTCAACTGACCCTAAGATAAATTTGCTTCGCAGCTATTGCATGGTCACGGTGACAAGATATTGGCGGCTCTTCTCCCGAAATTAATTCGGGGACTAGTTTTAACGCTCTGTTTTAACAATCTCACTGAGGTCAGTAAAAGAGAAAGCGCTTGATGTTTCCACCAAACGCTCCTTACTCAAACCAAAATATGTTATTGTTTTACTATTTTTCTTGTTTCTACTTTACCCTGACCAATAAGTTGGAGTGTGTAGATGCCTTTAGGTAAATCGGACATATCTATTTCACTTGATGAGCCGCTACCAAGGTTTATTTTCCTTACCTCTTTCCCTATTATATTTATCAGCTTTGCTGTACTAGCATTTTGACCAACCGTAGCTAAATTATTAATATACAGCTTAGCAGTTACCGGATTTGGATATACAACAACCTGCTGATCTAAACCTTTCAAATATTTCACTTGTTCATCAAAAACAGTGCTTTGTCCATCAAAATCTACCTGTGCCAGCTTATAATAGGCTTTATTTTGGAAATCCCTATCTAAATAACGGTAGTTACTCGGTGTTTCTTTAGTTCCGCTACCCAGTATCTGGGCTATTTTCGTAAATGTTACGCCATCAGTACTACGATAAATCTCGAACAACTTATTGTCTTTTTCTGATGAAGTAGTCCATTTTAATTCGGCACCGCTGGCCACAAATTTGGCATCAAAAGAAGTTAAAGTAACCGGCAAAACAGTAGAACGAGAATACACCAATTTTTTAGTTCCATCAAAAGACACTGCCCATACCCAATCTGCATTTGTCGGATAGTTTATAATAGAACTGGTATTGGCAGCGTTACGCACACCTGCAATGTTAGCTTCTAAAAGTTTATTATCAGTAGTATAGGTTTCAAATGCTACTACGTTTTTCCATTGTGTATGGTTAATGGTAAGCAATGTGCCGCTTAGCGAAGTGCCTACGTTATACGTGCCTGTAGCTACTAATTGATTTTTAAAGGCATTTAAGCTATTTGCACTTAAATAATGTAAAACTGGGCTTATAGGTGCCGGGTAGTTATTTGCTTTAATGCTTAGCACCGCTGCATCTATAGCGGCTTGTGTAATTCTGTAATTTTTGCTACCATAGTCATCAAATGTTGTATCTATGGCTTTCAGCATCCCTACTTTAATAAAATAATCAGTTAGGTCTTCTTTGGTAGCATTACAAACATCTTTAACGAAATTCAACATCAGTGTTTCATGAGAAGCTGATGCATCATTCCTATTTCTCTGCGCCTGCATTACATCGCCCAAGAAGTAGGCATAATCTGCCACTCCTGCAGCAGGCGCTGGTGCTGCGCCCGACATGCGTTGCTCTAAAGTGGGTGCTCCTTTTAGTGCTCCAGCAAACTGATAATATAACTGTAGCTGCCAAAATGGAACTGCCCTGCCAAAATAGTTGTTATTCATGTGGTTGGCTCCTCCAACAATTGTTCTATCTAAAAAGCCTTTAAACCTACCTCCTACAAGCCTGGTAGACGCATCTCCAACATCTTCGCTTGAACCTGGAGCCGCCGGATTTGCATTTTCTATTTCTAATCTTCCATTAACCCCTTTAGTTACCCCTAAGGTAAATTCAGTATAAGTAGAAAATATATTGTTACTCACCTCTGTCATTCCCGCCCATCTCATACTAGGCCTTAGCTGGTTAACGTGCCCAATTTCGTGAGCCACACCCCACATATCGCCAGTGAGAATACCATTTACAGAAACATACTTAGGCTCTCCCCACGAATAATCAAAGTGCATTCCCAATTCTGCAGCGTATAGCCCACCGGTATTATGCCCATAAGCAAACAAATTATTTTTAGGTAAAATATTATGTTTTGAATAGCCCATCATATTAAACTGGATTTTGGCTATACTATCGTACACATTTATTAAAGGCTTAACATCTAAAGGATTATACTTTCTTAGCAAGTTCCTATCTAACAATAAATTTATGTATTTACCTTTGATGTCAATTTGGGCATAGGTAGCTTCATTAATCATTGCCACCCAGTCTGCACTGTTGTGTTTACTACTATCAAAACAACCATTAATACTACCCGAAGCAATATGTACAGTTACTGGTTGTGCCGAGGCATCATCGGTATAGTAATCAATATAACCCAATCCCGCATTAGTGATGGTAACAACGTTTATACCCGGTTTTAAATTATAAAAAGACCTAGAATAGCTATTATGCACCGTCATATTTGATACTTGAAGTACAATAGGCTTGCCTGCCGCCTCTGTACCTACAAAAATTACAGCTGTTGTATTTGCTTCAAAATAAATACCAGTTGGGTTTTCAAACGAATTATAAGTACTTGTCTTTAAAACTGCTGCTAAGTTTCCCACTGGTTTATAGGGCTCATATTGTTGTACCCTAAATTTATAATTGTATGTATTGTTGAACATACAGTTGGCCATTGCTTTAAAAAAATCGGAGCTTATGGCATTAATTTGTGCCTGTGTTGTTCCAGGGTTTAAACCACTATATAAATTATCCGCAAAAACACCACCCGTTATCGAGTTATCAAGACTGTTGCCTTTTCTAAAGAACTCCATTTCTGAGCAGCTCGCAAAATTACCTGTTCCACTTTTTACGTTAATTCGAATTTGAATTACGTTGGTTAACGATGACGGAAAATTAATTACTGAAGCTGATGAACTGAACCAGGCATTATAACTTGCCACCACCGTTGTAAACGCACCTGCCGCATCTCCAGTTTTTCGGTATTGTACTTCTATTTCACCAAAGTTACCATTAATACCACCATCCCTACGTGGATGATACATCATATAATCCATGTTGGTTGCAGTATTAAAAGTATAGGTTAATACAGCCGGGTTTGTTGCTGATACCACGAATTGAGGAGTATGTTGACTATGGTATATAGTAGTGTAATTGTTGTCGTAAGTTCTATTTATATTTTGTCCTGATGCACTGGTATTTGCGGAAGCTGAATTTGGAGTGATTTTCACGTCTTTATACGCAGCCAAAGAGCTACCAGATAAAGTACATTCGGTATTAGTTAATGTACCAGTTTCTGAAGAGAAAAACTTCATTTCTGCGCAGCTAGAGAAATTACCAACAGCACTCTTAACTACAAACCTAATTACGGCTGGCTTTTGAATAGCAGTAGCGTAAGTAACTGTTTTAACATTACCATTATTTGCCCAATTTAATGTGTGTCCTAATATAAAATTGGTTGGGTTATCAACTGTAGCGTGATAAATTTCTACATTTAGCCATACGCCATTACCGCCACCTGTGCGGGGAGTATATTGGATTTCGTTAATGCTTTTAGCTCCGTAAAAATAAAAATCAACAGTATCTGGAATTGCGTTTAAGCCATACGCCGAATGATACATTGTAGCTGTATTTCCATCTAAAGCTTTATCAATTCCTTCTCCCGATTGAGATGGGCGTGATGACGCAGCACTATAAGGTGTAACTGGATTTTGAGCGTAGCTGGCAATTATAACAGATATTAGCGCACAGATAAGGATTAGCTTTTTCATTAGGTTAGTGTAAATTGGTTATCAGGTATATACCAAAAATAACACCTCAGATGAAAAAACAACTCGCAAACACTGCGCAAACGTTTTAACTACCCAACAAATAGCCTATTATTAATTGGCTATTTAAATAATATCCATCAATTTAATACAATGCGGCTTGGGCAAATTCCCCTCAATTCTAATATAAAGTCTAGAAATCAACCTATTAATCGTGTCCAAAAAAAGAGGGATGAATTGGCTTTTACTATCACCATTTCATCCCTCTGAAATATTTAAACCTAAATGAATTACGACGCCTCTGCTTTACCTGCCACTTCTACCTTTGGCGGCATTAATTTGTAAACCACCGGCGTAACAATTCTAGACAACAACGTAGAACTGATTAAACCACCTATCATTACCGTTGCCAAAGGTGATATCAGCGGATTGCTTGACAAAGCAATGGGCAACAAACCACCAATAGCTGTTAACGTAGTTAGGATAATTGGTAAGAAACGAACTTCGCCAGCTTCTTCAATTGCAGCATTCAGTTCCTTTCCTTCTGCTCGCAATTGGTTGGTAAAATCAACTAAAAGGATGGTATTTTTAACCTCGATACCTGCCAATGCCACAATACCAATGGTAGCTACAAAAGAAAGCGAATTGCCCGTAACTAATAGCGCAAGCACCGCACCCACAATACCCAACGGAATTACAGAAAGCACAATCAGCGTACTTTTGAAAGTTTTAAACTCTAACACCAGCACTGCAATAAACATGAAAACCGTCACCAAAATAATACTACCAAAACCACCAAAAGATTGGTTTCTACTTTCTACCTCACCACCCATTTCAAAGTGATAGCCGTTTGGCAGTTCCATCTTTTTCATTTGCGCTTCTACATCCTTAATTACCTTATCGTTTAAATAGCCTTTTTGCACAAAAGAATTGACAGAAATGGTACGCACTTTATTAAAATGGTTGATGCTTAATGCCGATGTTTCCAGCTTCAAACTCGCCACCTGCGCCAAAGGAATAGCTGTTCCCTGCACATTGTTCACGTACAGGTTATCAAAAACACTTAAATCTGGGTTCGATGAATGTTTGGTGGTCAGCAAAATACTATAATCGTCGCCACTAGATTTTGGGTTGAGATACTTACCCACTTCAAAACCAGCAACTGCCATCCTCACCGTACGGTCTATATTTACCATCGGCACACCTAAAGCCAGTGCTTTTTCTTTATTAATCACTACCCTTACATCCGATTTTAGATTTTTTATAGGGTTATTGGTATAGATTGTGCCTTCTGTTTTTAGCAACAGATTTTCTACCTTACCTGCTATCGCTTTCAGCGTATCCAAATTCTCACCAAACACCCTTACTTCTACTGGCGAGATAATTGGTTGTCCTTGTTCAAAATCTTTAACTTCAACCTTTGCGCCTAAATACGGCGACCACTTTGTCCTCAATTTTTCTATCAGTTCTACCTTTTTATCGGCTCTTACATCTGGATGCAGCAGCACAAAGATTTCGGCAAAATCGCTGCGTTCGTTGGTTTGCAATAAGTTATAATAGATACGCGGATTTCCCTTACCTACGTTAGATGCAAAGTATTTTACTTCTGGAATTTCCTTAATTTCCTTCTCTATCTGCTTAGTAATGGCATCGGTATATTTTAGGTTAGATTGCAATGGCGTAGACACCGTAATGATAAACTGCGGTTTCTCAGAAGAAGGGAACAAACTAAAACCAATCACCGGAATTAGCGCCAACGAACCAGCAAAAACCGCCACGCCAATCAGTATAGTGAGGTATGGTCTATGCAAAGCCTTATCTAATAATTTGGCGTAAGAACCGTGGATGATTTTTTGCAACGTCCGCAAGAAAAAGTTGCCATTTACATCGCTATGCGGCTTTAACAACTTACTAGAAAGGAAAGGCACCACCGTTAAAGCCACCAACATAGATGCAATTACCGAACAAATTACCGCCACAGGTAAACTTCTAATAAACTCTCCCGATGCCTCTGGCATAAACATTAACGGCATAAAAGCAATCACCAGCGTTGCAGTACAGCCCATTACCGCCAAACCAATCTGCTTGGTAGCCATTAAGGTTGCCGTTAGTCGGTTGTGGCCATCACGCATCCAGCGCTCTATGTTTTCTACCACTACAATGCTGTCATCAACCAATAAACCTAAGGATACCACCAAACCAACAATACTTAGCTGGTTCAAGCTAAAACCCAACAAATTAATGAGGATAATGCCAATAGCCAACGACAACGGAATAGATACCATTACCACCAACGAAGCCCGAGTTCCCAACGGCAACAGCGTAATCAGTACCAAACAAATTGCTATCCCAAAATCGATACCCAAACCACCCAAACGACTGTTCACATTATCGGCTTGGTCAAACATCACCTGCTGGTCTATATTGCTTGGCAAGGTCTTTTTGAAGCCATCCAACACTGGCAAGTAAGCTTCTTGCGTTTGGGTAATATTACCTCCAGATTTTTGCGCAGCCACCACAAACACCGCCCTAAAACCATTCAATCTAGTAATATGCTTATCCTGCGAATAATCGAAATAAACTTTTGCTACATCTGCAAGCGTGGTGTTTTTACCCGCAGCACTGGCTACAATGGTCTGTTTTATTTCGTCTAAACTTTGGTAGTTGCCACTGGTTTTAATATTGAAAGATTTCGTACCGGCATCAATGCTCCCGCCCGGAATATTGGCCACTTCACTCTGTATCGCATTGGCAACTTGTGTCACTGGAATACGCAACTGCGCCAGCTTTTCCAAATCCAAGTCTACCTTTACCAATTGGTCGGGCAAACCCATAATTTCTACATTTTTTAACGATGGAATTTTCTCCAACTGGTCTTGCAATTCTTCGGCAGCGGCTTTTAATTTATCTCTCGATGCATTTTCAGAAACAAGCGCCACTTGCA
Source organism: Pedobacter sp. (assembly GCF_031119335.1). GTDB lineage: Bacteria > Bacteroidota > Bacteroidia > Sphingobacteriales > Sphingobacteriaceae > Pedobacter. Next base: position 27,912 of record NZ_JAVHXT010000011.1, on the reverse strand, counting down.
GAATATTCACATCCGAAGGTGATATTTTCTGCACCTCCATGGCATAAATTTCTTGCGGTAAATTTGGTCGCTCGCTGTTAATTTCCCGCACCAATTCTTGGTATTTATCATCAACATTTACGCCGTATTTGTATTCTACCACAGCAACCATCAAACCGTCTCTAATGCTGGTTTTAATGGTTTTAATGTTGTCCAAACCATAAATCCGCTTCTCCAACGGCTTCACCACCAGCTCCTCCATATCCTTCGGACTAGCACCAGGATAAACCACAATCACCGGGAAATTCGGCGGGTTCATCTCGGGGTCTTCTGCCCTCGGCATATTCAAAACAGTAGTGATACCCAAAGCCATCACCATCAGCACCATAATTAAGGTAAACTGATAATTTTTTACTGCGTAGTCTGATATTTTCATCTATTGTTTACGTTTTTAATGGTTGATGAGCTTCCTGTCTGGATTAGCTTATCTCAATTGATTTTATATTTTTTTGAAAAGCAGGTTTATTTCTTCGTCGGTTTGTTCAGTCCTGCTGTTCGCTTTCATTCCCGATAAAATCGGGATATTTCCGCTACCATCAGGTTTAATTAACCAAATGCTGTTTAAAGTACTCCCTTCGTTTCCTGCTCAAACATCCAATCTCTTTATTAAATGTTGGCGGGGACGCCAACACTAGATTTTGTTTAGTGCTGTAACCCCACTGCTCACGTTGGCGTCCCCGCCAACGTGTTAATTCTTTAGTAGTAACCATCCTACCCCTCCGAATTATCGGAGCAGGCTCTCCAAAGGGGGACACATGGTGCCTAAACATTTCGCATATCTAAAGTAGTCCCAAAGCACATCCATTCCCATCTACTTTTCTTTCCCTTTTAGGGGAGAGATGCCGAAGGCAGAGAGGGGCTGCGCTTTCTATTTCACCACCCTAATCTTCGAACCATCCGTTAAATACGCACTGCCCGAAACAATCACCGAACTAGCATTTTCCAATCCTCCAGTAACGGCAATCTTATCTTTCTGAACCGAACCTAACTGCACTTTAACTTTCTTCGCTGTTTGGTTATCATTCGTTACAAAAACGTAACCTTCATTTTCTCCACCATCCAATAAAGCATCATACGGAATGCTGTACGAACTTTGTTTTTTAGAAGGAAAAATGCTTGCCTTGCCAAACAAACCAGCAGCTAAACCTTTCACATTATGATTGCTAAGTGCCAACTCTACGCCAAAAGTTCCACTTTGAGGGTCTACACTTTCTGCTTTACGGCTCACTTTAGCTTCCAAAACTTGGTTAGGTAATGCTTCCGAAGTGATACTCGCTCTATCCCCAACTTTTAAAGAAGACCACTGCTTATCGCTCAAACCTACCTTTACAATCCAGTTGCCTTCGCTTGCACCGTTAATTTGCAACACAGGTGTCCCCGGACCAACAATTTGTCCATCGTTAGCTAGTTTTTTAAGCACAAAACCATTTCTAGTTGCTCTAATTGCCGTATAGCCTTCGTTAAATTTTGCGGATTGTAATTGTTGCTTAGCTACATCTAAAGCTGTTTTTGCATTTTGCAGTTGCTCTAAAGTAGCCACGCTGTCCTTAAAAAGCTTGTTGGCACGTTCATAATCGCGTTGCGCTTTCTGCAAAGACAGCTGCACTTGTTCTACCTGCGAACCAATTTCAGTTGGATTTACCGATGCCAACAACTGTCCTTTCGTAATTTTATCACCCTCTTTTACATAAATCCGATTAATTACTCCGCCGTTTTTGAAAGAAAGCAAGGTTTCATCATTAGTGGTAAAATATCCAGAAGTGATAATCTCAGCATCGGTATCTTCTTGTAAAAGTGAAACCACTCTTACTGGAATAGTATCTTGTTGAATGATAGCTTTTTCCCTCTTATCCCCACCTTTACAGGCAAAAAACAGAGATAAAACCGAGCCAAATGCAATATGTAAGATTTTCGTTTTCATTTCTAGGTTAACTGTTTAATCGGTTAATTGGTTAATTGTTGTTTGTCAGGCTGAGCTTGTCGAAGCCAAACGCTCTTCGCTCTCCGCTCTCTACTTAATTAATATTGTAAGATGCCGTTTCACGTTCCATATTGGCCATTGCCGTTAACACCTTGTAAAAGTTGATATTCACTAAAATTTTGGATGATGTATATTGATTTCGAGCGTCGATAGTTTCTACAAAAGAATTGGCACCTGCCAAATACCCTCTTTCAATCAAACGTAAATAAGTAGATGCTGCCTCGAAACTCTTTTGCGAAGACTGGTAAGTTTGAAATGCCGAACGTAAATTATTTTGAGAAACCTTAGCCGATAGTGTTAATTGCTGCGCCACTAAATTTGAATTGAACTGTGCATTTTTCAACTCCAAACCGCTTTCTTTTTGTTTATTGCTATTTCTATTTCCCGAAAAAATAGGAACTTCTAGCTGCAAGCCCAACATGTAATATCTTGTGTTCGAGTTAAAATGAAAACCTTCAGATTGTGTACCCACATCTAAAAACGCCCCTAATTTGGGTACCGCAAACTGACTATTCATTTTTTGTACGGTTTTATTAATACCTTCTACTTCATTCAAGGCTTTCAGTTCTTCCCTTTCGTTAGCAATATTTAAACCCGCAAGCAAGCCTTCCACTTTTGCCAAATCAGTTTTATCATTTGCTTCTACCACAATTGCTGCGTTTGCATCTCTGTTCAGCAGAAAATTGAAATACAGACGAGCATTGTTAACTTTTTGCTCGGCATCTATTAAAGTTGCTTTCACACTTTCAACTTCACTTTGTGAGCGCAAAACATAGGCAGGCAAACCTTTACCGTTCTCCAGTAATTTTTCGTTAACTCGAAGTCCTTCTTTTGCCAAAGCCAGCCCAGACTGGTAAACATCAACCGCAGCCAGTGCACTCAAATAATTATAGTAAGCCGTCTTGATATCCTTTACTAAATCACGTTTGTAAATCTGCACTTCAAACTCTTTCAAAACCAATTGCTGCGTCACAATGCGTTTGTTGTAAATAATATCAGTATTGATGATTGGCACCGTTGTGCGCACTTTAGCATCATGAAAATTCTTCGGCAAGAAATTGATGGTTTGGTTCTCCAACATCGGGAAGTTGTTAGTGCCCGTGATTTGGTTAAGCGTGTTGTAAACGGGGTTCATTAAATCGCCCAATGGCAAAGGAATATTACGACCACCATCTGCGGTTTGATAGGCCGCCTGTAAAGCAACTGTAGGCAAAAACAAACCTTTTGCAGTTTTTAACGCATATTGCGCCTTTTCTAAGGACACATTTTTTTGCTGTAAAACGATGTTGTTCTTAAATGCGGTATCGATATAAGATTGCAAAACCTGCTGTGCGCTTACAGATGAGCCTAGCAATACAAGCACAACCAAAACAGACAGAAACCTCTTATTAATTAACGGTGTTAACATATCATTTCATTTTTTCTAGCATCAGCACTAGTGTTTCAAAAGCTTCGTCTAAAATATTTCTATCTTCTGGAACGTGAAGATGCGCACTTGCCACGTGGTCTAAATGCCCTTGCAGTTTTAAACTGCACAAGCCGTGAACCAAAGCCCAAACATTTAATGCTACGTTATTATCATTCATGCCTTTAAAATAACCTTCCGCTTTGCAGTCTGACACAGTTTTTTGCAATGCCCCAAAAGCAAACTCGCCCTCTTCCCATTCACAGAAATCTTTATCAGCTATAAATTCCATCGGCTCTTTCATAATAAACATAAGCTGATAGAAATCAGTATTTTGAATAGCGAAGCTGATATAAATTTTACCCATTGCTTTTAACCGCTCGAACCCACTTTCTACATGTTGCAATACCGCAAATTGCTGACCTAAGATTTTGAAACCTTCCTTGTGCAAAGTGTAGGCAATATCATTCTTATCCTTATAATAAAGATAAATAGTGGTTGGACTAAGCTTTATTTCGGCAGCAATTTTCCTAATAGACGTAGCTTCATAGCCCTCCTTTAAGAAGAGATTTTTAGCTGCTTCCAAAATTTTCAACCTCACATCTTCTATCTCTTGTTTATCTTTTTCTTTTCTTCCCATATCATTTTAACAAGACAAATATAATTAACACCGTTAATTTAAAAAATATTTTTTCAAATAATAAAAAAAGGGAGCTCAAAACTGAGCTCCCTTTCATTAGTGAATTAAGTAAATTTAAAGTTTTACAATCTTTTTAGATACGTTTCCGCTGTCTTTAATTACCTGAAGAATATAAGAACCTGTTGCAACTCCAGCCACATCTAGCTCAATTGGTTGCGAGCTATCTGCAGTTTTAGTTTTAAGGGTCTTACCAGTTAAATCTACAAGTGAAACCTTAACATTTTCCTTATTCGCAGAACCTACAGAAACAAAAAGCTTAGTAGTTACCGGGTTTGGATAAGCAACCACAGAAAGGCTGTTATCTAATCCTTTTACAAATTTTGTAAGCGATGTATGCGGGTTTCTTTTACCGCTAGCACTTACATCTACCAAACGATAGTAAGCAGATTGCTTGAAAGTAGCATCTAAGAATTCGTAGTTAGAAATGGTAATAGAATTTCCTTTACCATCTTTAGTATCGATTACAAAGAAATTCTTTCCATCTAAACTTTTTTCTACTTCAAATTTTGCATTGTTCTCTTCATTTGCTGTGCTCCATTTTACCAAAGCGCCGCCGTTAGTAGCTTGTGCAGAGAATGAAATTAGCGAAATTGGAAGAACCGCTAAAGGTGTTTTTGCAAAAGTGAAAGCTCCAAAATCTGAAGTACTTGCTGAGGTCATTACACCAACAGCACCATTTACGTTGTCGTCAGTATTACCAGCACTTACCCAATTGGCTCCGTCATATCTTGCTACCACTGCATCAGCAGGAGCAAAACTAGTGAAACCAGAGTTTGTAAAATCGAAAGTAGTTAAGCCAACCTTAGTTTGTATATCACCACCTACCTTGTTTACCGTCCAGAATTCTTTATTAGAAACCAATCCGATATTGGCAGAATTAAAGTTAGCAGCATTTGGATGAACTGAACCAGTGTAAGTGATTTCAAAATCAGAAGCGGTAGCTCCAGCAGGGTCAGTTAAAGCCACAGCTGTAGAAGTAGTCGCATTACCTATCAAAATAGTTTCTGATGCTCCAGCACTTACGCTTCTAAGCGTAACCGTACCATTAACGTAGTTACTTGGTTTGCTAGTGTTAAAACTAATTGCTTTCGAAGCATCAAGCGTAAACCCTAGTGGTGCATTAATTTTGCCTTCTGTTAATGTAAAATCGCCATTAGCTTTTGCTTTATCAGTGAAGGTTACTTGCTTACCAAGGGCATTAACAATTAAGTTTCCAAAAATTATCTCTGCTGTTGTATTGTTGTCGATATCAAAAGTGAAAGCTTTGCTAATTGTGCGGTCTCCAAGATTATGATAAACAGCATCGTCATTTTTCAAGACCAAAGTGAAGTTCTCAGGAACGACTGTTAATGCGTTAGCAAAAACAGCAGTTGCTCCAATAAAAGCCTTCTGTGGTTGGATGTTTACATACCCTGTTAAAGGATCATCCATACCATCAGCTATGCTTCCCTTTACACTTAATAGGTTATCGAAATCAGTCTCAGTACCTGTATTGATTGTCCCAAAAACATTGTAAGAAGCGTCTATATCGCCATTAAACGGAAAAATATTTGTTGCATTATTTTTTGAAGGATCAGGATCTGTATCTTTTTGAATAATGTCGTATAACCTATCCATGGTTGCACCAAGTGTTTTAGTTCCAAACGGCGTAGCATCTAGAGCTATGTAAGTTCCTAGGGTTGCAGCGAATGTATTCTTGTCGGTATCTGAGCCACCAATTTTTGCATTGATTAACGGCTTAAGCGAGGCATCACCGTTATGGTTCAGAAATGTTATACCAACACCGCCAGTACCATTTAATTCATTAGATATAATTGTTAAATTTTCAGATGTTGCTGCGTTTTGCGAACCGCCTGTTCCTTCTTTACTAGAAAAAACAATTGAATTGAAAGCACCAGCACCTGAAATTGGTGTCAACGTGTTACCTTTTATTGTAACGTTGTTAGATCTTTGAACGAATACACCAATTTTTGAAAATTGCGTAATTATATTATCTGACACTTCGATATTTGCATTTGATGTCCTACTACCTTTTACCTCCAACATACGCATAATACCATCTGCTACAGTAACATTAGGTACACCATACCCAATTTTATTTGCACTAATTTTATGACTACCAGCTTCGGCACCAACCACTGAAACTAAGCCAATTGGCACTTCGTTATGCGAAAATTCAAAGTTGTTGCCTACACCACCACCAAGCTCACCACCTTGAAGTGCATAAGCCGCTGTAATAGTATTTTTATCAGCATCGCTACCACCAATTTTGCCATAAGTATTAAAGGCATAGATACCTCTACCAAAAAGCTCAGGACTTCCTAAATCGTCGTACGTAATTACGTTACGCATCACATTTATTAAGTTATTTGGCACACCACCAGATACTCCAGCAGAGCCTCTTCCTAGTTTGATGCCATGACTAGCCCAAATCATACCAGTATTACCAGGGTTCACCCCTTTAAATATATTGTCGGCAATGGTGAGGTTATTAAAGTTGTCGGTAGTAGTAGTACTAACACCAATCATCGCATTACCAGTTTGAGCTATTTGAAACTCAAAATTACTTATGGTTACATTTGGAGCATTTACTTCAAATAATGCTTTATTTGTAACGTTACCAGTTCCTGTAATAATCGGTTTAGCACTCAAGGTATTAAAGTTACCTTGTAACGTAATGCTCTTGTTGACATTTACTGCTGTAGTTAAGTTTAACGTACCATTACTTACATCTACCACATCCCCATTTTGTGTTGCGGCATCATCAATAGCTGCTTGAATAGTAGCAAATGATGTGCCTTGCGTTAAGTTCTTAACGTTAAAAAACAAGGTAACCTTCCCAAAAACCGAATTATCATCTTTATCGATAATTTTAGTTGAATAGATTGTAGCCAATTCAGCAGATGTGTACTGTCCTCCTGTTTTACCGTCTAATTGGGTTGTAGCCAAATCTATGTTCGAAAAGTTTGGCGTTCCAGTAGCAGTGTATTTAACATAGTTATTAACCACGTCATGAATGTTACCACCAAGGTATTTAACATTATTGGTAAGATTTACACCGTCAACAGCGTTGTACAAAATTCCATTATTAACAAAACCGATAGTATTATTTTTAACCAATATAACACCTGGCGTAGTAATTTCATTTTGGAACCAAAGTCCTGTACCGTCAAAACCTGCATTTTCAGCCGTACGAGCAGCGCTTTTACCATCAATTATATTGTCCGAAATCTCCCCACCACCAGCAAAAGCAGCTTGTAGCGTTTCTACTCTAATACCCGTAAAGTTTGCAGCAGAACCATTGGCTATTGATGCAGAACTGATGTTGTTACCATTAATTTTCCAAGGAGATGCAGTACCATAAAATAAGTTATAGTAAACACCTCTAGATGCAATGATTTCATTATCAGATACAGATGCTTCAAATGCAGGTGTAGGGTTAGCTACGAAAAAGTTATTCATCTGAACGGCAGTTCTTACATCTTCTACCTTATTCCCTGTAATCTGGGCATAATAGTTATCCACCATTAAGATACCCGTAAAGGCTGCAGAAGCAGAAGTTTGGATATTGCCAACATAATTGTTTTTCACAACTATTTCAGAATACGCCGAAGCACTAGAAGTTGGAGGCGATGAATAAATACCGTAAGCGTAAGGAAATGGTGTAGGCTGAGTTGAATATAAATTCTTAACTACGTTATTTTGGATTGTGATTTTGCCAGCGTCTTTGATACGCACACCAAATGGTGCATCAATATCTTCGCCACCACCAACCGTACCCGATGTCAAAGCAGTATTATTTCCGTTTACTTCAAATCCGTCAAAAATACTACCATCAGAACCCGCTGTAAATTGAACCAAACTAGCAGATGTGCCACTTAGGTCTACTACGTTAGGAACTATTTTCGCTTCAGCTTGTCTAGTACCCGTTCCAACAACACCTACATTTGGACCCTTAATAGTCAATCTTTTGTTTACCACAATTTTCTCTGCGTATGTACCCGCATCAACAGAAATTTCGTCGCCCGCAGTAGCAGCATCAACAGCAGATTGTATGGTGGCATAGCCAACTCCCGTAGTAACATTTCTAATTGGCAAATTCAGGAACACCTCACCAAGTGCAACAGCATCATCCTTGTCATTAATTTTACCTTTAATAGTATTAAAAGAAGCCTGTGTTCTGTCTGTTCTAGTGTCAATTGAACCATAAACATTCATTTCCGCAATTACATTTGCAGAAAAAGGAAGTATATTAGTTACAGCTGCAGAATTATAGTAAGGCGAGCCCCATATGTCATCTCCAGTCGTATTAGCTGCAGCTCTGTTATCTAAATGGATATACTCATCCAAAGCAGCATCAAATATGTTTGCGTCTACACCAACACCGCCAATAACAGCTCCTGTTAAAGGAGTTAAAGAAGCATCAGCGTAAGAATTGGCAAATTTAACCCCAACGTTACCGGCTAGGGTCACGCCAACATCTTTAAGCGGCGCATTAAACGTATTCTGCTTTACAATCAGATTTGAAAATGACTTAGCACCAGGTGTTCCTGAATTAGTTGTTTTCGTATCAAAATACAATCCAACAGTATTTGAGCTATTTTTAAGTGGATTCAAAGTGTTGTTAATTACACTCACATTGCTAGAATAAAATACTGCAATGCCCAGCATTTTGAAATCGTTGAGCGTATTTCCAGAAACTTCCACAGTTGCAGCTGGAACAGTAGTAGAAATCACCTCAATCAAAGCGGGCTGACGATCTGCACCAGTGGCTCCATTAGCATCTGCCGTACCACCAGAAGTGATAATATTATTGGTAATTTTATTACCTGCGCTTACATAACCGTTCATTGCAAGCTTACCCTGCATGGTGTTATTATTTACGATTAAAGCTCCTCCACTTGGATCACCAGCTTGTATAGAAGCGTAATGCCCTTTCAAATCATTGGCTTCTATATTACCATTGATATTGAAAACCCTAATAGCCCTACCAAAAGAATTATTACTTACAGTATGCCCAACTGTATTTCTTAATATAGAAACATTATCGCTTCCGTTTGTGTTTAAAACACCCAAGAAAATTGCGGCGCTATTGAACACATAAGCTGTATTTGTGCCTTCAATTAAATTATCTGTAATTGCCAAGTTATTGAACGAGCCAGTAGGACCCGACTTGATACCATACCCTGCTGTAGTAGTTGTCGTAGCAGCACTAAAACTACTTTCTTCAAAACGAAGATGTAAGTTCGAAATAGTAACGTTTGGCGATTCTACATAAATTAATGCCTTATTTACAATATCCCCACCGGTAATTAAAGGTTTGTTACTCAACGTGCCTCCGTTACCAAGCAGTGTGATACTTTTATTAATAGTAACGCCCGAAGTGAGCGTATAATTACCCGGTCCTATATCTACTACCGCACCCGCATTCGAATAATTAATAGCGTCCTGTATAAAAACATAACTCGAATAGCTAGGCGAATTAGAACTTACAAAAGGATTTCCGTAGGTATTTGCATTTGGAGTTGCAGCATTTAAAGTTCCAACTACAGTAACACCAGCCGTATTAGCACCAGATACTGCGTTAGGATAATCAGCAGCAACATTATTGTCGGTAAAATTATAAGGATATACTGTTACAACATTATGATCATTTACCGTAAAATCGCCGTTGGTACGCTGAGCAAGTATTGCGTTATTAGTTTGATCAAAGTGGTTACCAATGAAAACAACTTTATCAGCCGAGGTACTCGCATTTAATTCAATTCCACCAGCCAAGTTTCCTATGAAATCATTGTAAGCTATTCTAGCCGACACATTTTCAGTCATTGAGGCATTATCACTTGGACCAAGAAAAATAGCCGCATAACTACGGTTGCGATAAAATCTATTTCTCTCTAGCACCAAACCAGCAACAGGACTTCCTGAAGGATCTATAACCAATCCTGTACGATTATTTTCAAATTCGTTATCTACAATAACGTGGTTACTCCCTTGTAAATAAATACCAGTACGGTTACCTACAAATCTTACATTTTTAACTGTGATATTATTACTTCCTGAATAAGTACTCACAGAAATACTTGGGCCACCACCTTCCGAACTAGGAGCAGTACGGGTAACGGTGACATTGCTTAAAGAACTTCCGTTCTGCAATGCAATACTATTCGAAGTTACTTCAAGAGTGGTTTGTGCAGCTCCTGCACCAACTACGCGTACACCCTGAGGAACAGCCACCCCTACTGTAACAAACGTACCAGCACCCAACTTAATGTAAGGCACCGTTTCAGAGCCAACCGCAACAATTGCCGAAGCCAAAGTAGCTTTTGCACTAGCCAAACTCTTGCCGTCGTTGCCATCATTACCCGTAACCGAAACGTAGATTTGACCTCTCGCCGCAGATACTACAAAAAGCAATACCATCAATACCCCCCATCGTCTTCTGAAACTAAATGTTTGCAATGCAAACAACAATCCAACAAATAGCATAGGTAGTGCTTTGAGTAGAGTTTTTCTCATGATTTGAATTTGGTTAAAAAGAACTAATACTCTTAAAAAGAGTAAGATAAATATATAAACTATTTGCAATAAAAAAATATTTTTTACGTTATATCTTGTTATCCCAACAGAAAATATATTCGAATATCTCGATAAAAAAAAGAGGCAAAATACCTAAATCTATAAGTGAACGCATAAAGTCGATGAAACAGCCTAAAAAATCTAGGAAATAAAATTCTTCATTTTCACCTAAAGCAAGTTAGCATTAAGTCAAACGTTTGACATACCCATTTCTCGGTATTTATACTCAAACTACTATCATTAAGTCTTCTAAGCAACAACGTTTGCTGTAGGCTATCAAAATTTAAAGCCTTATATTTGCCCAATAACTTACTTATTATGCTAAAAGGATTTTTTAATATTCCCGCTCCGGTTAATGAGCCAATTTTAGGTTATGCACCCGGCAGCAAAGAAAGAGAACTACTAAAGGCGGCTTTGGCCGAAGGAAGATCAAAAGTGATTGATATTCCAATGTATATTGGAGATAAAGAAGTTTTCACCGAAGAAAAAGGTAAAATAACTCCTCCTCACGACCACCAGCACCTATTAGCTACTTATAGCAAGGGAACCAAAGAACATATCCAGCAAGCAATTGATGCCGCTTTGACCGCAAAAGCAGATTGGGAAAATTTAGCTTGGGAACACAGAGCAGCTATTTTTTTAAAAGCGGCAGATTTAATTGCAGGTCCTTACAGATACAAAATTAATGCGGCAACAATGCTTGGCCAAAGTAAAAATGCCTATCAGGCAGAAATTGACGCAGCATGTGAGTTTATAGATTTCTTACGCTTTAACGTAAGTTACATGACTGAAATCTACAAGCAACAACCTCCTGTTTCGCCTCGCGGTAGCTGGAATAGAGTTGAGCAACGCCCACTAGAAGGGTTTGTGTTTGCCCTAACACCTTTTAACTTTACAGCAATTGCTGGAAACTTACCTTCTTGCGTAGCACTGATGGGCAATGTAGTGGTTTGGAAGCCCGCAGATACTCAAATTTATGCAGCTAATTTAATTATGCAAATCTTTAAAGAAGCTGGATTACCTGATGGTGTAATTAATTTGGTTTATGCTCACGGCCCAGATGTTGGCGATGTGGTATTTTCTCACCCAGATTTTGCAGGTATTCATTTTACTGGCTCTACTGGAGTTTTTCAGGATATTTGGAAAACTATTGGAAGCAACATCCATAAATACAAAACTTATCCACGCATTGTTGGCGAAACTGGTGGAAAAGATTTTATTCTAATTCACGGTTCTGCAGATGCAGAGGTTTCTAGCACAGCTATCTTAAGGGGCGCTTTCGAATATCAAGGACAAAAATGCTCGGCAGCATCGAGAGTTTACATTGCTAGAAGCAAATGGCCTGCTATTAAAGAGTTATTATTGAGAGATTTAGCCACTTTAAAAATGGGTCCTACTGAGGATTTCGGTAATTTCATCAACGCTGTTATTGACGAAAAATCTTTTGACAAGTTAGCCAAGTATATCGACCAAGCTAAGAAAGACAAAGGCGTAGAAATTATTGCTGGCGGAAACTATGACAAGAGCAAAGGCTATTTTATTGAGCCTACTGTTTTAGTAGTAGATGATCCAAAATACACTACCATGTCTGAAGAGCTTTTTGGGCCAGTTTTAAGTGTATATGTTTATGATGATAAAGATTTCGATAAAACATTAGACATTATCGACAACACCTCTATTTATGCCTTAACTGGAGCAGTAATTTCACAAGATCGTTATGCTATTGAGAAGGCTACAAGCCGTTTGCGCAATGCAGCGGGTAATTTTTACATTAACGATAAATGTACTGGCGCAGTAGTTGGCCAACAACCATTTGGTGGCGCAAGAGGTAGCGGCACTAACGATAAAGCTGGTTCGATGATCAATTTACTGCGTTGGGTTTCTCCTCGTACCATTAAAGAAACTTTTGATCCACCAAAAGATTACAGTTATCCATTTTTAGCGAAAGATTAAAATTTTGCACAAAATGAGAAAAGGTGTCTTCTATAAAAAGACACCTTTTTTATTGCTCTTAAAAAGAGGGTTTTCAAACGATAGGCAACCCTACAACATTATCTTAAGATAAGATCCACACAACTATTCAGTTTCCATTTTAAACACGTCTGGCAACCCATCAGCGCTTGATGCGCTCACCTCCATATCTTTAATTAAGCCTGTTTTTAAGCTATAGACCCAAGCATGAACGGCTAATTCCTGTCCACTGGCCCAAGCATTTTGTACTATAGAAGTATTCATCACATTATTTGCTCCTTCTATTGCGTTAAGCTCTACCAAGCGATCTGATCTACGAGCAGGGTCTTTTATTGTACCCATTTCTCTCTCATGAGTTCGATAAACATCTTTAATATTCCTCAACCAATTATCTATTAAACCTACTTGTTTGGTACCTAACGCCGCATTAACGCCACCACATCCATAATGCCCGCATACTATAATGTGTTTAACCTTTAAAACGTTCACAGAGTAATCCAGCACGCTTAAAAGGTTCATATCTGTATGAGTTACTACGTTGGCGATATTACGGTGCACAAAAATATCACCTGGCATAGTGTTAGTGATTTGGTTAGCTGGCACACGGCTATCAGAACAGCCAATCCATAAAATTGGAGGAGCTTGACCTGCCGACAATTCATCGAAAAAAGTTGGATCAGCTTTTAATGTTTCAGCAACCCATATTTTGTTTCCTTCTAATAAACTTTCGTAAGTAATTTTATCTTGATGTGATGACATATTCTAAATTTTAACTTATTCAATATTTTATGTATTTACTTTCGCAACCGAATAGCTTTTCCTTAATGTTTTCTGATGTATAAAATATATAAATTGCATTAAGCGTACGCTTATGCCGCTAAATCTAAGTATAAAGACCAAAAAACTTTGCTTGGCAATAGAAAAAAACAACTTCTATGTTAATTCTTCCCAAAAAAAAGGATGCCCAAACGCAAGGCACCCTTTCCAACATTATATACTACTAAACCTACAACTATGCTATATTTATCTAAACAAAGTAGAATTATCCTTAGGCACTAAATGTTATAACCAGCTTACGACACCAGTTTCTACATTATAATTAGCACCAACTATCTTTATTTTTCCATCTTTTTCCATTTGGTTTAAAGTGGCACTTTGGCTACGAATATCTGCAATAGTTTGCTTTACATTTTGCACGTTCAATCTTTCTAACAAATCATCATTTTTAGAAGAACGCTCTTCCCCTTCATTAAGAATACTTTCTATAATTGGGTTAAAATGACCTACCAAATGCTTAAGGTTTTCCATTTCGGTTTCTCTAATTGCAGCAGCATCTAGTCCGCCTTTTAATGCACCGCATTTCGAGTGACCTAGAACAACAACCAATTTAGATCCTGCAACATTACAGCCAAATTCCATTGAACCTAAAATGTCTTTGTTTGCAAAATTTCCAGCAATTCTTACACTAAAAATATCTCCCAATCCTTGATCAAAAATCAACTCTGCCGAAGTACGACTATCAATGCAGCTCAATATTACGGCAAATGGCCATTGTCCCGCTCTGGTATCGTTTACTTGTGATAGTAAATCTCTATTGGCCTTCAAATTTTGAACAAACCTATCATTACCTTCTTTTAGTATTTCAAGTGCTTTTTCAGGGGTTATTGTCGCTTGGGTCTCTAAAGTATGTGCCTTCATTATTATAATTAATTTTTAATTTCTATTCGGGTTTGTTATGTTTTTTATTTTGATATCCATTTTCGGAATAGTATAACTTTTCTGAATGTTTTCTAAGGTTACTATTATCCCTTTGGTATAAGCGTTATGCTTATAGTTGTGGATGGCCTCTAACACATCTGGATCAATGTATCTAGAGTTTGCACCATCAATAATTACATTGGTTTCATTAGGAATATTTCCCAATAACACTTGTATAGAAGCTTTATTTAAGAACGAAACTTCTTCTGCAAGCTTAATTCTGATATTCTTTTTATTTCCCTCTTCTTGTACTCTATAAAAGAAAGGATTACGCATATTGGTTCTCAATAGATAGAAAATTGAAACCGCCATACCAATACCAACACCTTTTAACAAATCTATACCTACTACACCTATAATAGTAATAACAAATGGAATAAACTGATCCCAACCTTTATGGTACATATGCTTAAACAATGTTATTCTTGCTAGTTTATAACCGGTTACCAATAAAATTGCTGCTAAACATGATAGCGGAATCATATTGATTAACGATGGAATAAACAGTAACGATAACAACAATAATAGACCATGGAAAATTGCAGACATTTTTGTACGACCACCCGCATTTACGTTAGCCGAACTACGAACAATTACCGCAGTCATTGGCAAACCGCCCAACATACCACTGGCAATGTTACCAACACCTTGCGCAATTAACTCTCTATTAGTTGGCGACACCCTTTTTAGTGGATCAATTTTATCTACCGCTTCTAAGCTTAATAAAGTTTCTAAACTAGCAACAACTGCAATTGTTGCAGCAACTACCAGTACTTTCGAATCGAAAATCATCGAAAAATCTGGCATAGTGAACAGATTAAAAAATTCTGCAGCGCTATTTACTTCCGGAATGGTAACCATTTGGCTTTCTCTCAGTGCATTTGAAGATCCTGCAAACAGGATAGCTCCAATGATACCTACAGCAACTACTACCAAAGGCGCTGGCACAACACTTAGTTTCCTAAATTTAGGCCAGAGCACTAAAATCAGAATTGAAATTGAACTAATTGCAATTGCGGCAATGCTAAAATGTTGTAGTGCATTTCCTAAAGCTGAGAATGTGTTCTGTCCATCTGTTTGGAAAAAACTCTCATCTCCAAAAAAGTCACTATCCACACCTAAAGCATGTGGTAACTGCTTCATGATAAGCAAAATACCGATACCTGCCAACATCCCTTCAATTACACTAGAAGGAAAATAATTACCTATAGTTCCAGCTTTTATCAAACCTAATACTAGCTGGAACACTCCCGCTAGTACTACGGCCATTAAAAATACCTGATAACTACCTAAACTAGTGATAGCAGCTAATACAATGGTGGTTAATCCTGCAGCAGGACCACTTACACTTAATTGCGAACCACTAATTGAGGCTACAACAACCCCACCTATAATTCCGGTAAGCAAACCTGCAAACAGAGGTGCACCCGATGCCAATGCGATACCCAAACAAAGCGGTAACGCTACTAAAAATACTACAATACTTGCTGGCAAATCGGCTTTTAAATTCCTCTTTTGCAAATAACTGCCTATTCCGCTTCCCTTCGAAGCCGAACCTGAATTTCTCATAAAGAATAATGTTAATTTCTAAAGTTTATATATATAAAATTGATGCCGTATAAAAAAACGACACTACAATCTAACTGAAATAAGCTAAGAGAAATTAGGAGGAGGGGTAGGCACGGATGGATGATATGGATCTACGTATCTCCGTGAATGCTCAATGAAGCTGTTAGGCACACCATAATCTACATCTAGATTAATTGTATTAAAATCATATCTATGAACAGTTAGTTTTTGGTCTGCTTGTTTAGCAGTAGATTTCCCTTTATCATCACCTTGGTTTTCATTTTCCAACTGCATGATTACAGAAACCATAAACTCATCATCGCAATGCGATATAAATACAGGCGCACCAGAAATAATCATTTTTGAGACGAAAATGCTCATAAATGTTAATACGATAAGTACCTTGTATTTCCTAAAATTCATATATAATCTCTAACAGACTTTTCCAAAAATAATTCGGATTTTGCGTAAATTCAAAATTTATTACGTAATAATATTGCAATATAACATAAATGTTAGCCGTAAATCAAAATTATTCCACAATTTCAAACATTAATTCACTTATCATTATTTTAATATAAAACCGCGAAAACAGTATCAAATCAAATGAGAACCTTTTTATTATATCTGTTGCTAGTATTTCCAGCTTTTTCTTTCGCTCAAAATAATAACGCACCGTCTTCTTATGATCCGCACGATATAAAAATTACAGGTTATCTGCAAACTCAATTTCAAGTTGCACAGTCGCCAGGAATATACTCTTGGTCGGGTGGCGATTTTAGTGAGCACTCCAGCAGTCGTTTTATGCTTCGACGAGGTCGTTTAAAAGTGGATAGAGTAGACAAGTTCTCTTCAGTGGTTTTTCAATTAGATGGCACACAAGATGGTGTTAGAATTATGGATGCCTTTATCCAATTCCATAGTCCCGAAAATAAGTCATTAAAATTTACTGCAGGTTTGTTTAACCGCCCGTTTGGCTATTCCATTGTATATTCTTCTGGCTACCGCGATTTTCCCGAAAGAGCTCGTGTTTTTCAAACGTTAATGCCTAGAGAAAGGGATTTAGGGGCTATGATTTCTTATAACCCTAATAAGGTTCTTTCATTTATTACTGCAGAACTAGCGGTAGTTAACGGCAGTGGATTAAATGCTAAAGATTACGACTCTAACAAAGATATCATTGGCAATTTGAGTTTCAACTTTGATAGTCTGGCTAACAAAAAGTTGCATCTGGGCTTTGGAGCTTCTATTTACAAGGGAACTGTAAGAAATAATACAACTACCATTTTTAAACCAATGGCAAACGGTTTTATTGGAATAACCGATGATGGGAATGAAGGCTACAATTTTAGAAGAGATTACTATGGCGCAAACTTGCAGCTTGGCTACAAAACTAGCTTTGGAGAAACTACTTTCAAAACAGAATATATCGAGGGCACCCAACCAGGTGTTGCAGCTACAGCAAGCCTTTCGGGTTTAGCTGCCAGTACAAGTTTTGCTACACAACCTAGTGGAAATTTATACTTACGTAATTTTAACGGTTACTTTTTTTGGCTAACCCAACAAATTGCCAATAGTAAACTCACCGCTATTATAGGATATGACGTTTACGACCCAAATACAGATGTAGAAGAAGCAGAGATTGGCAAGGCTGGAAATAATACCACTGCCGGAGATATCAAATATGCTACTTTGGGCTATGGTTTTACCTATGCACTAAACGGACGTTTGAAACTAACGGTATACAATGAGCATGTGAAAAATGATGGTACGATGCTGCCAAATTACCAGAATGACGTTAGAGATAATGTCTTTACAACCCGTTTGCAGTATAGATGGTAGGCCAAGGTTAGTGGTTTAAACTGGTTAATTGTTTGAATTGTCTTCTTGTTAAATCGCTGAATTGTTATATTGTTTGCTAACTTGTTAATCAAATTTCATTCTGACTTTCGGACTAATTCCAGCGAACTAATGTTGAGCTTGCGAAATCCCGAAACTTCTGGAAACCAAATGAACCAAAAACATATGAACAACAAAATCGACATCTTAAAAGATAAAATACAAAAAGCCCATTTAGGCGGCGGACAGGCTCGTATTGAAAGTCAACATAAAAAAGGCAAACTTACCGCTCGCGAGCGTATTCATTTCTTAATGGATGAAGGTAGTTTTGAGGAAATCGGGATGTTGGTTACACATCGCAGTACCGATTTTGGGATGGAAAACGAGAAGTATCTTGGCGATGGCGTAATTACGGGCTACGGAACCGTAAATGGCAGGTTAACCTATGTATTTTCACAAGATTTCACTGTTTTTGGAGGATCGTTATCGGAAACCCATGCAGAGAAAATCTGTAAAATTATGGAAATGGCCATGAAAAATGGCGCTCCTATTATTGGTTTAAATGATAGTGGCGGTGCCCGTATTCAAGAAGGGGTGGTTTCCTTAGGTGGCTATGCCGATATCTTTTACCGCAACGTGCAGGCTTCTGGCGTAATTCCACAGTTATCTGCCATTATGGGCCCTTGTGCTGGTGGTGCGGTTTATTCTCCTGCCATTACAGATTTTATTTTGATGGTAGAAAACACTTCTTACATGTTCGTTACTGGCCCAAATGTGGTGAAAACCGTAACCCATGAGGAAGTAAGTTCTGAAGAATTAGGCGGGGCAAGTACGCATGCCACCAAATCGGGTGTAACACATTTTGCTTGTCCCAACGAAATTGAGGCCATCAATCACTTAAAGAAAATTTTGAGCTACGTGCCGCAAAACTGTGAAGACGCTGCTCCTTCCCTTCAGTACGAAATTGGCAATGAAGAAAGAACTTCACTCAACGAAGTTTTACCTTCAAACGCTAACCAACCTTATGATATTCGTGAGGTAATTACCCAAGTTGCTGACGATGAAAGTTTCTTAGAAGTACATGCTGCTTATGCCGAAAATATTGTGGTGGGTTTTGCCAGATTAGCCGGGCGAAGTATCGGAGTGGTGGCCAATCAGCCGGCTTATTTAGCAGGAGTTTTAGATAATAACGCATCGGTTAAAGCAGCTAGATTTGTTCGTTTTTGCGATTGTTTCAATATTCCTTTGTTGGTTTTTGAAGATGTACCGGGGTTTTTACCAGGCACCGACCAAGAGTGGAATGGGATCATCACCAATGGTGCAAAATTATTGTATGCCTTTAGTGAAGCGACAGTTCCACGAATTACGGTAATCACCCGTAAAGCTTACGGCGGCGCTTACGATGTGATGAACTCCAAACACATTGGTGCCGATATGAACTATGCTTGGCCAAGTGCAGAAATTGCCGTAATGGGTGCAAAAGGTGCAGCAGAAATTATCTTTAAGAAAGAAATCAGCACTGCTGAAAACCCTGAAGAAAAATGGTTAGAGAAAGAAAAATTGTATTCAGATATTTTCGCCAACCCCTACCGTGCTGCCGAACGTGGTTTTGTAGATGAGGTAATTGAGCCATCTAAAACTAGAGAAAAGTTAATCAAAGCATTTAAGATGTTGGAAAACAAAGTAGTAAATATGCCTAGAAAAAAACATGGCAATATTCCGCTTTAAGCAATGCAAAATAATCCTGTAGTAGAGCAAATCTTTCCTGCTTTAACATGGCGTATCAGGCAGCTGGCCATGTATCCCGAAAAGGAAATTACCGACATGGAACTTCCTGAAGATTGGGATGGGATGCATTTTGGGCTTTACTACCAATATGAGCTTACTGGCGTAGTATCTCTTTTTATAGATGGAACAACTGCCCAATTCAGAAAAATGGCAGTGCTACCCAATGATCAAGGCAATGGTTTTGGACTACAACTTTTACAATACTTGGTAGATTATTGCCAATCACAAGGCATAGAAAAATTGTGGTGCAATGCAAGAGTAAGCGCTATCGGCTTTTATCAAAAACTTGGTTTCGCAACCGCAAGCGAACCTTACGAGCGAAACCAAATTTCATACATCAAAATGGAGCTTACTTTTTAGGCAGAGCTTTATTTAAATCCATTACCGGGGTTAAACCTTCAGATGGTACATAGATAATCTGTGGTAAACTACCCTTATCGGCCAATTTCTCCAAAGTTCTGATAAACAAATATTGATTGTAAGTAGCTGACAAAGTACCATTTTCAACTTTCATAGCTGCTGCCATACCTTTCGCACGCTCAATTTCAGCTTCGGCATTTAATTTCTCTGCCTCTAGTCGGGCTTTTGCCTCTTCTACTAAAATTCTACGGTTTTGTTCGGCCTTAGCCATTTCTGCTTTACCTGCCATTTCTTGCTGCCAAACATTGTAGCGAGGCAAACCCCACATTAGCGTAATAATTACAATTAAAACGAAAAGTGCTACAGGAATAAAAATCTTGATTACGTTCATAAATAATAAATTTTAGAGTTTGTTTAATATAATGATTTTCGTGTCAAAAATCAAGAAACCAGTTTTATTAATTACCGTTAAATTGTACATTTACCGCCATACATAAATAAAACTATGGCAAAAAAGAAAGACGAAAACAAAAAGCATGTGCCTGTAGTTACCCAAAAATCACTACAGTTTTTCGAGAAATATATCAATAATGCAGCGCCTACCGGCTATGAGTGGGAAGGACAAAAACTTTGGTTAGCATATTTAAAATCTTACGTAGACGAAACTTTTGTAGATAACTACGGAACTGCAGTGGGTGTAATTAACCCAAAAGCGGAATACAAGGTAGTTATTGAAGCTCACGCTGATGAAATTTCTTGGTATGTAAACTACATCACTAATGACGGTTTGATTTACGTAATCCGCAACGGAGGTTCCGATCATCAAATTGCCCCATCAAAACGTGTAAACATTCACACAGAAAACGGTTTTGTAAAGGCAGTTTTCGGCTGGCCAGCAATCCACACTCGCCACGGCGAAAAAGAACAAGCTCCTGAGCTTAAAAATATCTTCTTAGATTGCGGTTGTACCAGTAAAGAAGAGGTTGAAGCTTTAGGTATTCACGTTGGTTGTGTAATTACTTACGAAGACGAGTTTATGGTTTTGAACGATCGTTACTACGTTGGTCGTGCTTTAGACAACCGTGCTGGTGGTTTCATGATTGCCGAAGTAGCTCGTTTGTTGAAAGAGAACAAGAAAAAACTCCCATTTGGATTGTACATTGTGAACTCCGTACAAGAGGAAATTGGTTTGCGTGGAGCAGAGATGATTGCGCATCGCATTAAACCAAATGTGGCTATCGTTACCGATGTAACCCACGATACCACAACCCCAATGATCAACAAAATTACGCAGGGAGATTTATCTGCCGGCAAAGGGCCAGTGGTTTCTTACGCACCAGCGGTACAAACTAACTTAAACAAATTGTTAATTAAAGCTGCTGAAAAAGCAGGTATTCCTTTCCAACGTCAGGCGTCTTCACGCTCTACCGGAACAGATACGGATGCTTTTGCATATTCAAACGGAGGCGTACCTTCTGCTTTGATTTCGTTGCCATTGCGCTACATGCACACCACGGTAGAAATGGTACACAAAGAAGATGTTGACAATGTAATTAGCTTAATTTACGAAAGCTTGTTAGCCATTAAAGACGGACAGGATTTTAGAGAATTTAAGTAACATATTCCGTCATTTCGACGATAGGAGAATTGAAAATCAACAAAGTTAAATCTGTAAGTTAATAGCAAAAGCGACGAACTTACAGGTTTCTTTTTATTTTGAAAAGCAATTTCAGTACTTCTATTTCCTGCTAGCCCCGCTTTTCGCTATAATCTTTTTGCTCTGCCCACTCACAAACCTTATAGGTTTGCTCTACACCATGCCATACAAACCTATAAGGTTTTAACCCAGCAACCAAAAAGTATTCCGCTTCAATCGGGTTTGGCTCACTTAGGCTTGTGCTAAAAAACATAGATAGCACCCCTCAATTTGCCAACTAGACCTGATTGAACGAAAAGCCCGCAAGCGATCTGCCAGTTGGCGGAGAGTGCGGACTTGAAGTAAAAGCAGGGCTTTCGGAGGTTTAATCTTACTGACCTTGCTCTTCTAATCTATATTCCCTACTGGATAGATTGCTTCACTGCGTTCGCAATGACGAAAGGTTACTAATAAAAACTACCATCGCCCCTTCGCATAATCTGACGGCCATTACGCCCACGAGCACCACTCCATTTTTGCAAACGCACATTTGCCCTCAACATAAAATATCTGCTCAATGCATTGGTACGGGTTTCGGTCTTCATCAAATCGGTAACGTTAAGATTTACAAAGTTGTTCTGCTCCAGAATATCAAAAGCTTGGAAAGTAACCGAAGCCCTGCGTTTCCAAAACTCTTTCTGAACATAAGCGTTGATTACCAAAGGATTACTAGTAATATTTGCGTTGATACCGCTTACAAAATTTTTGCTGGCATTGTAACCAAAAATCAGGGTTTTCCACATGTAAAACCTGCCATCAATATTTAAAGCCAAAGTTCTGGTATTGATCTCGTTAGGGCTAATGGTATTTTGCGATTTCGTGATATTATAAGACACATTTGGGTTTACTTCTAGCCATTCGTTAGGGTTAATACGTGGACCAAAACGCTCCGTAATATTCCAAATATTAGTAACACTTTGAACGTTGTTACTCATAGAAACTGCATGGTTATAGCTCACATTTCCGCTCAATGCCAGATTATATTTTCGGTTATTCAGTTGCTTACTTACGGTATGATTTGCGCCCACGCGGTAGCCGCCATTCATATTCACAAATCTGGTTTCATTACGTAACAGCTGGTTATTGTTGTTAAAAATCTGCACAATATTTCTCACCACCGCATTGTCTACAATGGTAGAATTAAGGTTTACCGAATAATTAAGCTTTTGGTTAGCGATGTAATTGTTGTAGCTAGCGTTGATAGAATGGTTGAACGTAACCCTCAAATCTGGATTACCGACAATGGTATTTTGCGGATTTGAAACATCACGAACTGGTTGTATCTGATCGAAAGTTGGTTCTGTAGCATTACCAGAATAGTTTAGCTGCAGATTGTGCGTTTTAGAAAACTGGTACTGAAACCTCGCAATTGGAATAAGGTTAAAGCTGTTGCGATTGGTAGTTGTGCCTAAACTTACCTTGGTGCCACTCAACACCGCTGGCACTCCGGTAATACCTACCGAGAACCTAACCTTAGAAGTGTTGGATAGTCCGTAACGGTAATTCAAAGCAATACGGGCTTGGGTAAACGAATAATCGTAAATATTACTCAACGAATCTACTACGTTTCTATTCTCGAATGCGTCTATGTTGCTCGTGATTGCCCTGTTATCGTAACTATTGCGAGTTACCTGCGTGTTAAATTCCAACTGACTATTTGCGGCTATCGGCTCTACGTAAGTGAAACTTCCACGATAGTTCGACGTTAAATTTCTTCGCTCGATAAGGCGATGCACCAAAGAATCTAAAGTATTGATATCGTCTTTGTAGAACTTCGTATTTCGCTCCTGCTCGGTTTCCTGATCTGACGTATTAAAACTAAACTGTAGCGAAAAGTTTCTTCGTGGCTTGCTGAAAATATGCTGATAAAAAACAGTTGCACCAATGTTTGGTCGTGTGTTTTTACCAGAACTATTACCCAATTGGTTTTGTGTAATTAACGGCCCCGACTGACCAATGTTCGATAAACTACTGTTAAAACTTGACGAGTATGTTAGCTCGGGCTGTATTCTTAAAAAATTATTACTGTCTAAATCTGCCTCTAGCTCAAAGTTAAAGTTGTGGTTTTTGGTGTTATTGTCTCTCTCGCTTTCGTTAGTAGAAAAAATAGTTCCGTTGGTGCTATAAAATTCGGAAACGCTGCTGTTTAGCGAGTTCACATTGTTAAAATTATAACGATAATTGGTGTTGATACGTACTTTTTTACCTATTTGATCGCGATAAGAAAAGGCAGAGCCTCCACTATTGGTTGTGCCGCCGCTACCGCCCGACGAATTTCCACTATTTCCGCCACCACCTGCATTACTTCCTCGGTTGCCACCACCGCCATTGTTACCTCCGCCACCACGGTTACCACCTCCGCCACCGTTATTTCCACCTCCAAAGCTATCTCCACCCATATTATTTGCAGCCACGCCATTAACCGTATTGTTTAAACGCAGGTTTAGCGACAAATTCTGATTTCCGTTTAATCGAGTACCAAACAATGAACTTTCATAACGCTCATTATTACCTGCACCAGCACTAATATTGGCAGAATTACCTACCGATTTGTCTGTACGGGTAACAATATTCAACACCTTTTCTGGATCGCCATCTTTAATACCTGTTCTGGCAGCTTGGTCACCATAATCATCTACAATCTGGATTTTGTCTACAATTTCGGCTGGTAAGTTTTGGATAGCTGTACTTACATCTCCGCCAGAATAAACCTTACCATTAATTTTTGCTTTGGTTACGTTATTGCCTTGATGAATTAAACTGCCATCGTTCCCAACTTCCATTCCTTCCATTTTCTTCAGCAACTCGTCAACTGTTGCATTTTCCCGAACAATGTAATCGCTAGCCTTATATTCTACGGTATCTGTTTTATAAGTGATGGACGGCGTTCCGTTAATAACTACTTCATTTAATGTGTTCGCCATGGTTTGTAGCACAATTGGATCCATCACAATTCTAGGTACAGCATCATTTTGCTTGTATTTGTTGATCTGCTGCTTATAGCCCATCATGGTGAAACTCATGGTGTAAGTAGCCAATTTCACATTCTTAAATACAAATATCCCATCGGGATTGGTGCTTGTAATTAACGTATCCTTGTCTGATGTTAATCGAACTGTCACTCCCGGCACACCTAAATCAGTAGTGTCTTTTACAATTCCACTAATTTCTCTTACAGCAACTGGTGGAGGTACATTGGTTGCCCGTACTGGATTTTGCGCTTGCACTAAATTACCGATACAAAGCAAACACAAGCAAAGCGTTAACTTAAATAATAGCTTCTTCATTTGATAATCGTTAAATGTTGGCTATTATTTCTGAATGGTGTATTTACCCCAAAAGTCGGTTGCGACCATCAAATCTTGTTGCGCTGTATTGTTGCCACCGCCAAAACCTCCTCCTCTATTTCTACCGCCGAAGCCGCCTGCATTGGTACGCATTGCAAAATTGCCGCCACCACCCTGCCTTCCGTTTAATTTAATCTGATAAGCAATTTCCTTTTTGTCGTCAATTGATATTTGAAGCGTTGATAGAGGGATAGCAATCTCACAGAAATATGCCTTTTGCTCATCCATTTTTGCAATGGCCTTGATACCATATTCATTATAGATAGAAATAAGTGAGTCGGGAATATTAGCAAAGCCTTTAATTTTGATTTCCTTTACACCAGCAAGCTGAACCTTTCGCTGTTCATAAGCGGCCGAATCTCGTTGTTCTTGAGATTGCTCCTGCCTATTCTGGCCCATTCGCTGTCTGTTTAAACCGCCGCCAGCTTGCCCTACAGGTCTAGCAACGTTAGCCCTAGCAATAAGTGGATAGGTAATAGTGAAAGATTCATCCTCTTTCTTCTTGCCTTTTGTATTTACACTGAATGAAATTCCACCTGCTAAAATTTTTGTAATTGCATCATTACTTGCTGCCTTAATAGCCAAGTATAAATTTTTATCATCGTTTGCAATAGAATAAATCAATGATGTTCTTTTATTCTCGGCAGAAAAATTATTCCATTCCGTGTTTTTACCGTCTATTCTGATGGTCGAAGGTACTACCAAGGTAGTGGTCTGTATATCCGGTAATTTCTGTGCAGTGGCCTCTATACCTGCAAAGATTAAAATTAAAGCGTAAAATAGTTTCATAATTTGTGGTTTGCATTTGTTGTGTAACAACAATAGACATGAAATATCTAAAAAGGATTAAAAAAACATTTCAAAAAAAAATCCCCAGCTATCATTAACTGAGGATTTCTATTTCGTTATTAACGAAAATTATTTGCTAGTAGCAGATGATTTGTAAGTCTCGGCAAGTTTAAGTGCATTATAGGCGTTTACAATTCCCCCACTTTTACATAATTCCGAAAAGTTTACTCTTACAGTTTCATCTCTTTCATTCTTATATTTCACTTTTCTCGCCACTTTAGAAACAGATCTCATAATGATATCCTTTACATCTACTGCAGTAAGTTCTGGATAATAGCTTAATATCAAAGCTGCTAAACCAGAAACTACTGGGGCTGCCATACTAGTACCATCAAATTCTTCATATTTATTTTCCGGAGTAGTAGATTTGATCATAAATCCTGGCGCAAAAACATCAACATTGTACTTGCCATAGTTAGAAAATGATGCCTTTAAATCGTCATTGTCCTTATAAGCACTTGCGCCAACCGTTATCCAGTTTTTAGCATGTGGTAACTGATATTTTGCAGAATCTAAAGGAGCTGGTTTAGCAAACGGATTTGGTCGTGGTGCCATTCCCGGCCCTGTATTTTGATTATTAGGCATAGGTGCAACAAATGGTTTCACCTCTGGTTTCTTAGTTTTCTTTATATACGCATCAGCTTCCGGACTATCATAATATTTAGTAGGATAATTATCAGATATATCGACATTCTGATTATCGTTTCCAGCCGCGTGAACTAGCAATACACCTTTAGATTCTGCATATTTAATTGCTTCATCTACTACTTTCTTATCCCATTTGTAACCTTTACCAAAGCTCATGTTAACTACCCGAGCGCCATTATCAACAGCATACCTAATTCCATTGGCCACGTCCTTATCCCTTTCATCACCCTGCGGAACCACTCTAATACTCATTATGCTTACATTTCCTGCAACTCCTTTAATACCCAAATCGTTCGCTCTGTTAGCTCCTATAATTCCCGAAACGTGTGTTCCGTGATCTGCATCAGGCCCTTTAACATCATTATTTCCATATATACGTTCATTCGAGTTGTCATAATTATCGCCCACCAGAGTGGCTCTTTCATCATAAGTCTCGTTTAAATTGTATTTCAGCATCTGCTCTATTTCTTTGTAACCTTTCGTGATGCTTTCATAAAACTTTTCAATTCCACCTTCATCCTTTGATCCTTTCCGTACTATCTTCTTGATATATCCTTCCATCTCGTCATCAGCCTTGTATCTTTCCATATCATCTAAAGATGGAATTTTCTTTCCGTTAGTACTAGCTACAGAATCCATTACCTTTTTAATAGCTATGTAGATTGGAAATGCAGAACTTGCCTCATCATAGCGCTTACCAAAATCAGACACTACACGCCTATAAAGATTGTATTCTTCTTTTTCTGCACTATCTAATACCGTAGTTCTAATTACAGATCTATATTTTGGCTCCAATTTCCGCTTGATTCTCACCAATTCCAAATTATCATAAGCCAAATTTCCGTTCTTAGAACCTATAAAATTCCAACCGTGAACATCGTCTATATAACCATTGCCATCGTCATCAATACCATTTCCAGGGATTTCCTTTTTATTAGTCCACAAAACATCCTTTAAATCCTCGTGTTTAATATCTGTTCCGCCGTCAATAACAGCTACAATTACCTTCTGCTTAGGATTTCGATTTTTAAGTAACTCATTATAGGCTTTTTCAGTGCTGATACCGAAATACCCATCTGTCAATAAATCTAGATTAAACCAATTAGCAGGAAGTTTTACGTTTTTATCCTGTGCAAAGCTTGGATTTACTGCAACGGCGAATAAAAAGAATGATATAACTATTTTATAAACTCTCATCTTATCTCTCAAAAAATATGTCATAATATACAAAAATAACCAATTATAAAGTTAGCGATAACGTTAGTTGTAATACTTTAACAAAAATTAACAGCGATAATTGTTTGATGCTAAAGAAAATGGGGAATTACATGATTTAATTAGGGAATATTAGCTATAAAATATGACGAAAATCAACTTCCGCTA
>NZ_JAVHXT010000025.1 GCF_031119335.1 Pedobacter sp. | reverse complement strand
TAGCGGAAGTTGATTTTCGTCATATTTTATAGCTAATATTCCCTAATTAAATCATTAAATTGCTCTATGCCATATAATTTGGTTATCTTTGCTGTTCATAAATCATATATACACATAAATGAGTTTTTTTGTTGAAAAGAGAAGGGAAGTAATGCAGCATATTGAAAAATATATGCTTGAGATGATGCCTGAATATCTAAAGCCTATTGATGAAATTTGGCAGCCTTCAGATTTTTTGCCAGATGCTAGCAAAGAAGATTTCTTCAATAAAGTAAAAGATCTACAACAAAGTGCAAGTGAATTATCGTATGATTTGGTTGCCGTTTTAATTGGTGATACGATTACGGAAGAAGCTCTGCCTACATACGAATCATGGTTGGCTATGGTGGATGGCGTAAGCAGAGACGAAGAAGGTGGTTGGATGAAATGGAACCGTCATTGGACAGCTGAAGAAAATAGACACGGCGATTTACTGAATAAGTATCTATATTTATCTGGTCGCGTAGATATGCGTCAAATGGAAATGTCTACACAGTATTTGATTGCCGATGGTTTCGATATAGGTACTGGTCACGATCCTTATAGGAATTTTATCTATACCTCGTTTCAAGAAATGGCTACAAATGTTTCACATAGACGTGTAGCTTCTTTGGCGAAGAAAGATGGTGATACTTTACTATCTAAGATGTGTGGTGTGATTGCATCTGATGAAGCTAGACACGCAAAAGCCTATAAGGATTTTATCAAACAGATTTTCAAAGTTGATGCGAATGAAGCAATGCTTGCATTTGAGGATATGATGAAAAAGAAGATTGTAATGCCTGCTCATTTTTTAAGAGAAGTAGGTTTGCCAATTGGGCAAGTTTTTGGTCATTTTACAGATGCAGCACAACGTTTGGGGGTTTATACTGCAGTTGATTATGTAGATATTTTGAAACAATTAATTGTAGAGTGGAATATTGACAGCGTAAAAGAATTAAATGAAGCTGGTGAGAAAGCTAGGGATTATATTATGAAGCTTCCTGATCGTTTACTGAGGGTAGCAGAACGAATGAAAAACCCATCAATGGATTATAAGTTTAAATGGATTTTAGCATAAATCAATAACAATAAAGCCACGAGAAATCGTGGCTTTATTGTTATTGATAAGTTTTTCCTTGTTGTGCTATATTAAAATTCTGTCGAAGTATATTATTTTTAATTTTTGGTTGCCACATTATTGGGTTTGTATGATTAAAGTGGATAAAATGTATTTTCTCTTTGATAGCTTTACTTTCATTTTCAAATAATTGAATTGTTTCGGCAACAAAAGGATGTGGAACTTCAGCTATTGGCCTATTGTTTAATTCCTTATTGTCAAAAAAGGTAGCATCTAAAAAAGCATAATCCACTTTTTTAACTTCTTCTATTATGCTTTTGTTCCATTTACTCCATTTGTCAATATCTGGTATGAATAATACATTTTTATGATTTAAATCGATTTTGAACCCAACGGTTTCAGAGTATTCATCGCGGTGTGGGACTTTTAATGAACTAAATTTTATATTGTCTAAATCTATTGCCTTATTATCGCTAAGCTCTATCAGATTGATATTTTTTAAATTTACCAATTGGCTCCAAGGACCATTACTTTCTAAGAACCTTTTGAATTTTGGCATTACGTAAACATTTAGTTGTTTAGTATTCATTACTTCTCTGCCAAATTGTGCTAATCCTGTATAATGTCCCATGTGGGCATGTGTAAGAAACACTCCTTCGGGTAAGTATGGGTATTGGTTATTGGTTATTTTTTGGAAATCTTGCAATTGAAATTTAATATCGGGAGTTGCTTCTAATAACCACCATTTTTTAGATGAAGGATTAACTACAGCCAAAGCGGTTACATTTTTGCGAAGTTTTGGATTGGACCAAGCTTTTGTACAGCATACTTTTTTGCAACCCAAGTGAGGATATCCTCCATCTTGAGCTACGCCTAAAACAATGATATATGGTTTCTCTTGAGCTATAAGCGCATTTACCGTCAAAGATAAAAGCAAAAGCGCAATGTATTTTTTCATCAGTATATATTTTTTAAAACCTATAGCTTCATATTACATATTACGTCTATATTGCCCTCCAACCTCATATAAGGCATTGCTGATTTGGCCTAGCGAACAAATTTTGCAAACCTCCATCAGTTTTTCGAATATGTTTTCTCCAGCAATAGCAGCTCTTTGTAGATTTTTTAAGGCTTCTGCTGATTGATCTTCGTTTCTTTTTTGGAATGCTTCTAATGTCGCTATCTGGTATTGCTTTTCATCTTCAGTGGCGCGAATAACTTCACCTGGCACAATAGTAGGGGAACCATTCTTGTTCAAGAAGGTATTTACGCCAACTATAGGAAATTCTCCGGTATGTTTTAGTGTCTCGTAGTAAAGGCTTTCCTCTTGAATTTTTCCACGTTGATACATGGTTTCCATGGCTCCTAAAACACCGCCGCGGTCATTTATTCGTTTAAACTCTGCCAATACAGCTTCTTCTACTAAATCAGTTAGTTCTTCAATAATAAAAGCTCCCTGCAAAGGATTTTCATTTTTAGCTAGCCCTAGTTCTCTGTTAATGATGAGTTGAATAGCCATCGCTCTGCGAACGGATTCTTCTGTAGGGGTTGTAATGGCTTCATCGTAAGCATTGGTGTGTAACGAATTACAATTATCATAAATGGCGTAAAGTGCTTGTAAGGTTGTTCTAATGTCATTAAAATCAATCTCTTGTGCATGTAATGAACGACCAGAAGTTTGGATATGATATTTCAATTTTTGCGATCTATCATTTCCTTTGTATTTATTTTTAATCGCTTTTGCCCATATTCTACGTGCAACTCGGCCTATCACCGCATATTCAGGATCAATTCCGTTACTGAAAAAGAAAGATAAGTTCGGTGCAAAGTCGTCGATGTGCATTCCTCTGCTTAAATAATACTCTACGAATGTAAATCCGTTACTTAAAGTAAATGCTAACTGTGAGATCGGATTTGCACCAGCTTCAGCAATATGATAACCAGAAATAGAAACTGAATAGAAATTTCGAACTTTCTCTGTGATGAAGTA
The DNA here is from genome assembly GCF_031119335.1 of Pedobacter sp. GTDB lineage: Bacteria > Bacteroidota > Bacteroidia > Sphingobacteriales > Sphingobacteriaceae > Pedobacter. The sequence continues at coordinate 33,662 of NZ_JAVHXT010000025.1, read as the reverse complement.
TTGTTGGATATCGCCCATCATTCTCAGCGCAAATTCTGTAGAGAAAATGCAGGTATTTTGAGCCTGATCTTCCTTTAAAATATCTGCTTGCACTGTACCACGAACTGAACTTATCGCTTTTGCTTTAATATTTTGATAAATATCTTGGGATAAAACCTGATCGCCAGTTACGCCTAGAAGCATTAAACCTAGTCCGTTGTTACCCTGAGGCAATGTCCCGTTGTAACTTGGTCTTACAATGCCTTTTGTTTTGTAAATTTTATTGATTTTATCATCAACCTCTTGTTGTAAGCCATTTTCTATGATATATTTTTCACATTGTTGATCTATGGCGGCGTTCATGAAAAAACCTAAAAGCATAGGAGCGGGGCCATTAATGGTCATAGATACTGAAGTACTTGCAGCGCAAAGATCAAAGCCTGAATAGAGTTTCTTTGCATCATCTAAAGTGGCAATACTCACACCGGAATTACCAATTTTACCGTAAATATCAGGACGTAAATGTGGATCTTCGCCGTACAAAGTCACCGAGTCGAAAGCGGTAGACAAGCGATGTGCTGGCTGACCTAAAGATACGTAATGAAATCTTTTATTGGTTCGCTCTGGCCCACCTTCGCCAGCGAACATACGTGTAGGATCTTCGCCATCACGTTTTAAAGGAAACACGCCAGCGGCATACGGAAATTCTCCAGGTAGGTTTTCAGTTAGTAGCCATTTCAAAATATCTCCCCAATCTTCGTACCTAGGTAAAGCAACTTTGGGAATTTTTAACTTAGAAAGGGACTCGTAAAACAAGGGTTGTTTGATTTCCTTGTCGCGTACTTTGTAAATAAAGTTTTCTTGTTGGTATTGATGTTTGGTATCAGGCCATTCACGCAATAATCTTCTGCATTCGCCATCAAGTTGCTCTTCGTAATGCTTACGTAGCTTTTCTAGAGCCTCAACTAAATCCTCTCCAAATGAAAGGACTTTTCCTTGCTCTTCCTTAAATGACTTTATTGAACCTTCAAGCTGATACACTTTTCGGGCGATGCGAACTTGTTTATCTACCCATTCATTATATTGTTCGCTGGCTTCGGCAATTTCAGATAGATACCGAGTTCTTTCTGGCGGAATGATGTAAATTTTCTCAGATTGGCTAGAGGTCATCTCCATTTTAGCAGCGAAATCTACTCCAGTTTTTTCTTGGATTTGATTAATCAAAGCAACAAACAGGTTATTCATTCCAGGATCATTGAACTGAGATGCCATAGTTCCGTAAACTGGTATATCTTCGTCTTTCGCGTCGAAAATATGATGATTACGTTTGTATTGTTTTCTTACATCACGTAGTGCATCTAAAGCACCCCTTTTATCAAATTTGTTAATTGCAACTAGATCAGCAAAGTCTAGCATGTCGATTTTTTCTAATTGGGTTGCTGCACCAAATTCTGGCGTCATCACATATAGTGAAACATCACAGTGTTCTGTAATTTCTGTATCTGATTGTCCGATACCAGAAGTTTCTACAATCACTAAATCAAAACCGGCAGCTTTGCAGATATCAATGCTTTCTTGAACATTTTTGGAAAGGGCTAAGTTTGCCTGACGAGTAGCTAGCGAACGCATATAGACCCTAGGGTTATTAATTGCATTCATTCTAATTCTATCGCCAAGTAGTGCGCCACCAGTCTTTCTTTTCGAAGGATCTACTGAAATAATGGCAATGCTTTTATCTTTAACTTCAATTAGAAATCGTCTAACTAACTCATCTACTAATGAAGATTTACCTGCGCCACCTGTACCTGTAATTCCTAAAATGACAGCGCCTCCCAATCTTTCGGAAGGGGAGGATATACTAGCAAAAGCTTTATGGAAAACCTCCAAATTATTTTCGGCGATTGAAATGGCGCTGGCAATGGCTTTAATATCTTTTGAAGGGATCTTGTCTAATTCATCTGTGATGGTTTCCTTAGTGATGAAATCAGTTTTTTCAAGCATATCATTGATCATTCCCTGTAAGCCCATCTTTCTTCCATCATCTGGAGAATAGATTTTCGAAATGCCATATTTCTCTAATTCCTTTATTTCATCTGGTAAAATTACGCCGCCACCGCCAGCGAAAATCTTGATATGACCTGCACCACGTTCTTGTAGCAAATCGTACATGTATTTGAAGTATTCGATGTGCCCACCTTGATAGGAGGTCATTGCGATACCCTGAACATCCTCTTGTATAGCACAATTTACTACTTCGTCTACCGAACGGTTATGACCAAGATGGATCACCTCGGCACCACTTGATTGCAAAATCCTGCGCATAATGTTTATTGTAGCATCATGGCCATCAAACAATGCAGCAGCAGTTACAAAGCGTATTTTATGATTAGGTTTATATATTTCGATTTTATCCATATAGAATAGATTTCCTAAAAGGAAACTAGTTAAATGTAATTTTGGTTAGTATCTCAAAGGTAATATTTTGGTACTGCAAAAGATAAAATTGAAAAGTAAAAATAGCGTTGTGTTATTGTTAAAATGATATAAAAAAAGGTTGTTAAATAGAAAATCCTCAATTCTGCTTTTAGAATTGAGGATTTTTTATTGATTTTGCAAAGCTACTTCATGAGTTCGGTAATTACCTTTCCAATTGCGCCACTAGGCTGTTGAATACGTAACAAAGCCGACACCGTTGGAGCAATATCAGTCATGTAATATTCTTTGTTGGTTTTACCTGGTTTAACTCCCCAACCCATAAATACGTTTGGAATATGACTATCATAAGGGTTCCACGCTGCGTGGCCAGTTCCGGGATTTAAAGTAGGGTACCAGCCGGCATCTAAAATAATGTAGACATCTCCACTTCTGCGTGCATTGAAACCATTCGTAATTTTCATTTTTAAATCGTGAGGCAAACTTGCGTTACCCAAATTTTTCACGTCGACAGCGTTTAAAACACCTTCTTGTTTTACTAAATAATCGATACTGAATTGTTTGATTTTGCTGTAATCTGCATTTGCCGCTCTAATTGCATCAGTATCAAAAATCAATTGATTATTCATTAACGTGAAAATGGCATCTTTAACTTTAAATTCTTTTAAGATTAAGCTATCAAGTTCATTTTTATATTTTCTTGGTGTTAAACCTCCAGCTGGCAGTTTATTTTCTTTCGAAAAACCTGGCACATGAGTTACACCGTGATCTGCAGTTAAGAAAAATAGATAATTTCCTTTGCCGATAGTTTTATCCAAATAGTTAAAGAAGTCTTCTAAATCTTTATCTAATCTTAAATAAGTATCTTCTAATTCAATAGAATTTGGACCAAACTGGTGACCTACGTAATCCGTTGATGATAAACTTACGGCCAAGAAATCTGTATTTCCAGACAAGCCTAATTTTTCTGCTGGTATGGCAGCTTTAGCAAACTCTAGGGTAAATGTGTTACCTTGAGGCATGCTGGTCATCATTGAGTAGTTCTTGTTAGCGTACTGTTTAAATAAATGTGGGAAAACTGAAGCTTTTTCATCTTTAAACAAACGTTCGTAAGGTTTATCATCAGCTGTGCTTTCTATATAAGTTGCAATTGGATATAAAGTGTTCCAATCTTCTGCAAAATACTTGTTTGGTAGTTTTCTGGCATTGAATTCATTTACCCAACTTGGTAATTGCTGCATGTAGTGCGTGCTGGTGATAAAACTGCCCGTAGAACCATCGTACCAATAAGAACCGTTTGATGTATGCCCACCGGGAAGCACTGCACCTCTATCTTTAAGAGAAACACTAATAACCTTACTTCTGAAATTGGTTGCCATCCTTAACTCATCTGTTACGGTGGTTACCAATAGATTTTTAGGCGACATTAAGCCTGCTTTACTGCTACTGCCCACGGTACTTACGCTTTTATCTTCTACACAATAAACATCTCTTCCCAGTTGAGGATCGAACCAGTTGTTCCCGATTATACCATTAATGGCTGGCACTGTACCTGTGTAAATAGCAGAGTGACCGCAAGCTGTTAGGGTTGGTGTATAAGGTATTAGTGTGTTTTCAGCAGAAAAACCTTCGTTGATTAGACGTTTGAAACCTCCTTGTCCGTAACGATTGTAAAAGCGATAAAGATAATCCCAACGCATTTGATCTACTACCATGCCAACTACTAATTTTGGCCGTGCTATAGTTTGAGGATAAGCAGGCGACGGAGTATTACTTTTTTTCGCTTTTTGAGCATCTACGTTATTAGCGAATAAAATTGCTAATGAGAGGCATAAAAATCTAACTTTCATTATGTGTTTGATATGTTTTTGTAAAGGTATTAAATGGATGTTAAGATAATAAGGTGCTATTGTAAATATTCTATATAATTTCGGCAACAACAAAGGTACTTCCGCCTACAAAAATCAAATCATCATCATTAGCTTGATTTTTTGCGGCTGCAAGCGCTTCTTCAACCGTGGCAAAGGTTTTCCCTTTAAGTTGGAAGTTACTTGCTTGGTCTGCTAATTCGTTTACCTGCAACGCTCTTTCTAAATGTGGTTGACAGAAATAATAAGCGGCATTTTTCGGAAGTAAAGCTAACACAGCACTGATATCCTTATCCTTCACCATCCCGATTACCATGTGTAGATTTTGATGTGGCGTTTGGCTAATGTTTTGGATGACTTCGCTAATGCCAGCTTTGTTGTGTCCGGTATCACAAATTATCAATGGTTTTTTAGATAGCGTTTGCCATCTGCCTTGTAAACCAGTCAGCTTTTTTACGTTTTTTAAGGCCTGATAAATGGCTTCATCAGGTATTTGATAACCAATTTTCCTCAATTCTTTTACAGCGTCTATCACCGTTAAGATGTTTTTAAGCTGATAGGTCCCGGTTAAATCTAATTGTAACCCTTTTAATAAAACCTGATCTTTTTGAAGGATATCTAACTTTAAAGTATTTGCTAATTTAGAAATATGATTTGCGCTCAATTCATCTTCTGCAAAAACTAAATTGGCATTTTGTTCCTTTGCCTTTTTGATAAAAACGGGATCGGTTTCTGGATGACGTTCTCCAATAACTATAGGTGTATTTTGTTTAATGATACCTGCTTTCTCGAATGCAATTTCGCCAAAGGTATTGCCTAACATATTGGTGTGATCTAGGCTGATATTGGTAATTACGGATAGATCGGGTAGAATGATATTGGTAGAATCTAGTCTGCCGCCCAGGCCCACTTCGATAACTGCAACGTCTACTTGCGCTTGTTCAAAGTAAGAAAAAGCCATTCCAACGGTTACTTCAAAGAATGATGGTTCTATTTCGCTGATTAACTGTTCTTGTTGTCTAACGAAATCTATCACAAATTTTTTAGCAACCATTTTACCGTTTACACGGATGCGTTCTCTAAAATCTTTGAGGTGAGGAGAAGTGTACAAGCCAGTTTTGTACCCTGCTTTTTGTAAAATAGCAGCCAACATGTGCGATGTTGAGCCCTTGCCATTGGTACCACCGATATGTATGGTTTTGTATTTATTTTGAGGATTGCCTAAAGCGTTGCAGAGTGCAACTGTATTGTGTAAATCTTTCTTAAACGCAGATGCACCAACGCGGGTAAACATTGGTAATTTGCTATATAAGAAGTCAAGTGTTTTTTGATAGGTCATTTTATATGCAATATGAGCTAGTTTTTTGGCTTTCTTGGTTCAAAATTTTCAGGCAGCATTGTAGATAGATTATAGAAATCTGAGAAAAAACCTTCAAGCCCAATTCCAGCATTTACACTATTAACTGTTGGATTAACAACGTAAGCCACATCTGATTTTAGTTTGAAAACTGATTTTACGTAACCATCTTTCGTCCGAAAATTTCTACTGAAGCGATCAATTACATTGGCTAAAGGCTTCTTATAGATTACAGAAAATAATGAGTCTTTAGAAGACAAGATTACCTGCCCATTTTTATCTGTGGATTTTAAGCTTTCTGCCCTAACAATATCTTTTGATATGATATCGGTGTCTGGCTTTAAGATCACAGCCCTAATATGTGAACTAGAATCTCCGAATAGGCTGTTGTCTTTATTTATTATGAAGTTTCTTAGCTTATTGTCACCTATTTTTTCACTATCTAATAGTTTCAGATACCTTTTTTTATCAGGATTTAAATCACGTAAAATACTGTTTATTTCAAAACCTTCTATTTCTAAAGTATTATGAAAGAGAGATCTTAAAAAATGTGTGATCGAACCATAATAGGCTGCTTCTCTCAACTTAATTTTTGAGTTGGAAAGTTGCTTATGTTCTAATTCTTTGAAATAGGCTTTTCCAAAGAACTTTCTATTGAAACCTTTCGCTTCGTAAAATTGCAGATCGTATGTTATCACGTATCCCAGTGCTTGGTTTACAATAATAATTGGATTTTTAGCAACCGCATTTAATACTGGTACTTCTCCTTTTCGTTCATACAATCGCAGTTCAATATCCTCTCTGTTTTTTATTACGCAACGGTCTGAAAAAGGCGTTTTTCCGATGAAAGTTCTCAAAAATGTATTCCAATAATAAGGATCATTGGAGACAACTTTGTATCCGCCTTTTATCACAATTTCATTGAGCTGTTTCGAGTTTGGTTTGAGTTTAAAGTCGATTTTTAACGGTAACTGAGTAGAGGAGAAGGAATAAGAAATGGTTTCATAGCCAACAAAACTTATTACTAACTCTTGCTTACCAATAGGGACATTCGAGATAGAAAATTGCCCATCTTTATTGGATGGACTTCCTATGGTTGTGTTATTGATATAAACGTTTGCACCTATAATGATCTCACCAGTTTCGTGGTCAGTTATTTTTCCAGAAATAACACTTTGCGCAAGTATGATATTACAAAAGCTACTGAATACAACTAAAATAATAATCCTAACTAAAGCCATAAGATAGTGTATGGATATCTGTGAAGTGTATCTCTTAAATGCTATTTCACTAAAAACTTAAAAGGAACATAAAAAATACGAATATCTGGACCTTTGGTGATTGGATTTAAGGATGCATTTAGCATTGCTCTTTCGCATTTATCTTCTAAGGCGTTATTCTTGAAAGTACTTCCTCGTGCACCCGCTGTTGCTCTTACAATTCTTCCGGATTTATTTACTTCAATTTTCACCATGATAGTACCAGTTTCTTGGCCATCATCTTCCGGTTTTACTAAATTTCTGAAGTTGCTCAGCGGCAGTGGTTTATTTCCAAACCCTGAACCGCCATCTCCATAAAAAGGTGCTAAAGGGTCACCATCTGGATCGCCTTGGTTGCCGGGGGTGCTACCTGTACCATCGCCGCCGCCAGTTGCGTTATTCTTTTTTCCCTTGTAAAGTGCATTCGGATTTACCGCAGGTTGCTCTACTTTATTATCCTGAGTAGCGCTCGGGTTAGCATTACTTTTGGTTTCTTTGGTATTTACACTTACCGCATCTTCGCTGTCTTGTGTGGTTAAGTTTTTATCACTCAGTTGCGACTGCGTGCTTTTTGTAGTAGGATCTGGGGTAATCTGGTCTGGCCGTTTATTGTTGGCATCTGGAGCCATCGAAGGTTCTTCAACACTGGTATAATCGGTACCCATACCTTCAACAGAAGTGCCATAATTTACCACCATTCCACCCATTCCCAACTCTTCGTTAGGTTCAAACTGCCCAATTATCCATAAAAAACTCAGCGCAATAAAAGCGCCCATTAGGCCGGTAGAAATGGCTAATGCTTTTGGATAATTATTTTCTTCTTGATGGTTTTGTGCCATGTTTACTTTTTCTGTTCTACAGCCAGAACAACTTTCAATTTCAATTTATTAGCTACGTCAAACACCTTCATCGTATTTTCTATAGAAACGCCTCTTGCTACATACAATACAATAGTTAGGTCAGTATCTTGTTGAATTTGACTTTGGATTTGACTTTCCATTGCTTCTAACGAAACAGGTTTTTTGTCTACAAAGTAATTCAAATTTTCATCGATACTTACTGTGATAGATTTTTGGTTATTAGCCTGCTGACCAGAAGAGGAGCGAGGCAATAACAACTTTACTACTTGCGGATTTACCACAGCAGAAGCTAAGAGGAAAAACAGCATCAAGAAAAACATGATGTCGTTTAAAGCTGCTGTATGCACCTCTACATGACCCTTTTTTCTGTTTTTTAAATTCATTATTTCCCTGGTTCTTCTAATAGATCGATAAAATCAATTGCTTCGGTTTCCATTTTAAGGATGATTTTCTCTACCATCATATTTAGAATGTGGTAAAGTACATAAGCCATAATACCGATAATTAAACCAGTTGCCGATGTAATCATTTTGGTGTAAAGACCGTCGGAAATGGTACCGATTTCGATAGCTCCTTCTGCAGCTACACGTTGGAAAATCGTAATTACACCGATAATAGTACCCACAAAACCAAGCATTGGCGCAATACCAGCAATAATACCCAATATGCCGATGTTTTTCTCCAGTTTTGCTACTTCGAGCTTACCAGTATTTTCAATAGCACCTTCTATATCTTTAATTGGGCGGCCAATGCGTTTTAAGCCTTTCTCTAACATACGAGCCAAAGGAGATGGCGTATTTTTACATAAAGCGATGGCATTTTCCAATCTGCCATCTTTGATGTTCTGTCTAATTTGAAAAAGTAAATTGGTATCGTCTTTAGATGCCTTACGCACGGTTAAGTACCTTTCGGTAAAGATTACCAACGCCAAAAAGGCTAGAAGTGCCAATGGGATCATTACCCAACCACCTCTAAAAAGTAAATCAATAAAGTGGATTTGTTCCTGCGTTTTAACTGCGGTAGTAGAAACAGCTTGTGCCGTGTCGATCAAATTTTGAGCGGTGTCTTGTAAATTGGCCTGTAATAATATCATTGTGTGTTAGTTGTTTTTAATTTTTTGGACGTAGATTTTAGTGTTTTTAAGCTGCTTACGAAATTTAACAACGTTCTTTTCTGCAGAATCTATATTGTTATAAGAAGCGATGCTGATTTTTTTATAAATTTTGCCAGGCATGTTCGCTATTTTAGCGTCAAAGCCTCTGCTTTTCATATAGTTGATGTACTCGTCTACCTCAGATTGCTTTGCAAATGCAGCTGCAATAATGTCGTAGGTGATGGCTGGTTTTGCTTCGGTTTTAGTAGTAGTCACCTTTAAAGTATCTTTTGCAGGTTTTACATCTAAGCCAACCTTTTCCGCGGTTTCCATAATGCTATCTGCAAAATCTAAAGAGTCTTGCTGAGTTTTTAGGTTGCTGCGCTCAATTGGCACTGCAATTTTCTGATCTGGATTTGTGGTGTTTCTGCTAAAATCTTCAAACAGTTCTGGTTTTGCTACGTAGGCTATGGCTAAAACTGTTAAAAGAATTGCCAAACCAATTAACAGCTTTTGATAGAAAGGCATTTTCCTTTCCTCTTCTGAGTCGTTTGCTAACTCATGCTGATCAAATTCGTTCTCTAAAATATGCTCTTCCTTGATCTTTTCATTTCGTACACTGTCGAAACTCCAATCGTGTGTGGTAGAAGTTAGGGTGAAATCTTCAGCAGCTTTGTTAGGAGACTCTTCATGTTCAACTGTTTCTTCTTCACTTTTTTCTGGCTCCTGAACATCTTCTTCAGAAACCACGTTTTCTCCATCAAAATCCCAAGTATCGTTTTGCTCTTTTCGCTGTTCAGGTTTAGCCTCAACGCTGGTAGTCTCTTGAGTTACTTCCGAAATTTCCTCGAAAACTTCTTCATCGGTAGCTTCATTTTCAGCAATAGCTTCTGGTTGGCTTTCCTCTTGGTCATTTTCTGAGGTATGATCTAATAGTTCCTCGTTAGTATCAGCTACGCTAACTTCTGTGATTTCTTCAAAAACTTCCTCTTCAGCAGTTTCGGGCTGGCTTTCAACTTCCTTGTTCTCCGAAACTTCTTCCTCAACTACTCTCTCAGAATGTTCTTCTTCAACCGTAACTTCTTCTTCAACAGATTGATTAACTCTACTAACTTCCTGCTCAAATTCTGGAACTTGTACTTGCTCAATTTGAGGCTCCTCCGCTACTTCTTGTTGTTGGTCGGGAGTTTCTATCTTTCCTTGTACAGATGTATCAACTTTCGGTAACTCTGCAGTTACAGGCGGTAGCGCAAAAAAGTCGAACCCAGTATTGATATTTTGGCTGGGTGTAAAACTTAATTGATCGTTTACCTTATTTAATATGCCTAAATTTTCTAGGGTGTATTCGCCTTGCTGTAAACCATTATATATTTCGCTAACAAATTGACTGATGAAATACTTGGCAGAATCTTCGGAAATGCCCCTTTTATTTTGGATATATTGAGCCAGATTGGTTTGCTCCAGTACATCAGGCGTAAATTCTAATGTGTAGCTAGGAGGCAAAAACGAATGTGTTTCTGCATCGTACCTTCCTGGGGTTTTCTTCTTATATAAAGTACCTAAGCCTTCAATTCCAATTTGCTTACGGGTTTTTAAAAGCTCTATCAGGTATTGTAATATATCCATTTGGTAAAATTATAAAATCTAACCTTTTAAAAAGAATAGGTTAAACCGCCAAAGATATTAAATCCATTTAGACGATAATATAAAAATCTGCTGTAATTGGTGTTTAAAATATTGTTTGCTTTGGCAAAAGCAGAAAATTTGTTGTTAATTTTATAATTAGCACCTAAACCTAAATCTACAAAGCCTTTCACAGTTACTACGGTTTCGTTAGCAAAATCTGGTGTAGCTGGATAAGTACCATCCGGGTTTAATGGATTAACTGAAAATACTTTGGCTTTGCTATCGTCTTGTATGGCCACAGATGCATCGAAAGTAAATTTCTTATTAAATACGTACATAAAGTTAGAACTTAAACGCATTTGTGGTTTGAAATAGCTTTCTCTTTCAGCGCCTGCATCGTATTCTTCCATGTTCAATTTACCGGTCCACTTTAAGTTATCGCTAACTTGAACACTTAGCTCACCTTCTAGACCGATAATTTTCGTAGTTCCGAAATCGTAAATTACATCAAATTTATTAAACGATGCAAAGTTGTTAACGAACAAAGGCATATCGGTAATTTGCTTGCTGTAGAAACGAGCTTTGTAACCGAAACCTGGTCCTCCAGTTCCTTTAATACCACCACTGATACTTAGTTTTTCTACGCTGTTTTTGATGAAGATGTTATTGTTCAAGAAAGGATTTTCATCCGTTAAATCCTTTAAAGTATTTCTATTTACATCCCCCTTAACTTCACCAAATACTTGTAGAAAATCTTCTATCAGTGTAAAATCTGCAGTTACAGCTGGAAAAATTCGAGTGCTAGTACTGGTTCCAAATTCTTGCGCAATGTTAGCGCCAGCAATAATTTTTACCCCACCAGCTTGTATTTTAATGTAAGGATTTACCCTCAGCAAATTGTTTGAAACACTTGTGTTTCTATCTTTAGTGCTTCCTAATTCAGCCGAAGCAGCCAAACCTAAGTTGAAAGTTCTAATACGTTTGTTCAAGTAACCAGTTAATGTTAACGAATTTTCTTTTGCACTAAATCTGTCGTTAAACAAATAACCATTCACTTTTGCTGCATAGCTTAAAGCATCTGGATCTGGACTAAATTTGCTTATTGCTTCGCCTTCCACCTCAAAGAAGTTAAGCACTTGTCTTTCAGGATTTGGGTTTAAGCTCAAGTCGTTTTCGTTAATACCGTAAAAGTACAAGCCGTGTCTTTGGTAATTTAACTTTCCGTTTAAGGTAGCTCTATCGCCAATGCTACGAGCAAAAACACTTAACTGCTGGCGGTTTTCATCTTGTTTGTTCAACTTGCCCGATTGCCCAAAATGCCTAAAGAAAGCACCTGCCTGCAAAGCCGGATCTTGGCCCATTCCCACATAAGCTTCTGCCAAAAATGTTCCTAAGTTGCCAAATCCGCCTTTTGCGTAATTGTTAAGTAGTTCTGTTTTACGTTCATCAGCAACTTTTTGTGCCTGCAACTTCTGGATGTCGGTGTTCAGCTCAAGCTTTCTATCTGTAATTTGATAATTGAATTTGGCTTTGTATGTTTTGATGTTATCCAGATCAGGACTTCTTCTCAATTTAACCGCCTCTGCCAAAACTGGTTTGTAAGGGCGAACAATTTCAATTTCTTCACTAACCGTTTTTTCAGTTTTCTCTGGTGGTTTCACTTCCTGTGCACTTAAATAAGTTGCACCAAAAACTAAGGCAAGCGTTAAATATGTTGTTTTATGTAGTGTCATTGTGTGTTTTCTAGTTGATTTTTGCCAATTTCTCTTTTGCCGTAGGTACAATATCGTCGTTTCCTTCATAGTTGTCGATGATACTTAGCAAGGTGCTTTTCGCTTGCATCTTATCTTTTAAAGCCAAATAATTATCAGCTAAAAGGATGAAAGATTTTGCCACCCAATAATCGTAAGAAGGCATATTGTTAATTAAATCGAAACAAGTTTTTTGCGATGTCTTGTAATCGCCTTTGGCATATTGTAAAAATGCTAGGTTGTATTTGGCCTCTGCAGCAGCTAAAGTTTTTGTTTTGGCAACAACATTATTAAATGCTTTTACTGCCGATGTGGTATCTGCTTTTAATAAGAAAGCTTTACCTGCGTATAAATCAGAGCTGTTTTTCTCTTCTTCCGATGCTTTGTCAGATGTTTTGATCATTTCAGCATACTTTAACATATCATCTGGCATGTTCAATTCATTGTAAGCTTTAATCAAATTATTGATGGCATAACTATGATGAGCTTTGTAATCTGCAGTAGTTTCTAACCTTTTCAAATAAACTACAGCTTCATTGTATTTCTTTTCTTGCATTAATACCTTAGAAACACTCATCAAAGAACGCTCGGTGTATTCGCTGGTCCAGTCGTTCAAAATGTAATCGTAATCTTGGATCGCTTCTGCCGAACGCCCCAATTTCACCAAAGATTCTGCTCTGATAAATTTAGCTTCCTTATCATGAATTGGTTTAGGAAATTTATCTAAATATGCGTTGATCGCTTCATAAGCACCTTTGGCATCGCCACGTAAATAAATGTTGTGTGCCGATTGGAACATGATGTTGTCCTGTTCGCTTAACGAGTAATTGCCCAATGGAGTAGTTGCAGCATAGCTGATGAAACCTGTAGCATCGCCACGATCTACATAGATATTTTTGATAGATTCTAACGATTGTTTTGCTTCTGGTGTACTTGGGTAATCTCTAATTACTTTCTTGAATGACTCCAGAGCCAATTCATCTTGATCTTGATTGTACTGAACCAAACCGATGGTTAACAAAGCTTTCGGCACATAACTGCTTCGAGGATATTTTGCAATTAAGCCAACTAAATCTGTTTTAGATTTCTCGTGATCGCCTTTGTTGAAATAAGTATAAGCAGTTTCGAAACCGGCATCATCTGCATAATTCGAATTAGGGAATTGTTTCAACAAGCTTTGCATCGTCGAAATTTTGGCATCGTCTTGTTTTTGCAGGCCTTGTATCATTCCACGTTGGAAAAGTGCATAATCTTCTCCTGTTTGCTTGTTAGCGATAATGCGATTGTAGTACACTAAAGCATCGCCATAGTTTTTGTTTACAAAGTAAGAATCTGCCAAACGTATCACAGCATCATTTACTGTTTTAGCGTCTTTGTCGGCACCTCTTAAAAAACGTTCAAAGTAGTTGGCGGCTTTTGCGTATTTTTCATCTTCAAAAGCGGCGTAGCCCAAAGCATAATTTGCGAAGTTGTAAACATCGGTTTGTTTCGCTTCTTCCATTGCTAAGAATTTCTCGAAGGTGCTCACAGCTTCGCCATATTTACGCAACTCGTAAGCAGCTTCGGCTCTCCAATAGGTGCTCAATGCATAAATTTCTTTGTCTTCCTTAAAGTTTTCTGAGCGAAGAAACATTGATAAGGCATTAGGAAACGCTCTTTCGTTGTAAAACTCCAGTCCGCGGAAGTAAGTTACTTTTTGATAGGCAGCTTTGGCTTCTGGAGTTTTATTTGGAATTGGTTCTAAAATATCAATTGCAGCTTGATAGTTTTTGCTGGTCAATAAAATTTCGCCAAGCAAAGTTTTAGCTTCGTTAATTCTTCTAGAGTTAGGGAAAGTTTTCAGGAAGTTTTGAGTTGCCTCTAAGGCTTGTTGGTTAAACTCCAGTTCATAGCTAAGTTTCGCATAGCTAATCCAGGCTTCTTCCTGTAAGTTCTTATCGAAATCTAATCTAGATGCCCTGAAAAACGCACTTCTAGCTTTTTCTTTTAGGTTCAGTTTTAAAGCCGCTTTACCTAAAGTGAACATACCGTTCTGCAAATAAACATCGTCTGTGTTTAACTTTTCTAGTACGCTAACTGCTTCTTTGTTTTTCCCATTTTGGAAAAGCGAATAACCATACTGATATACAAAAAGGTTGTTTTTTACTTGGTTCTTGTCTTTTTCGTAGTAGGCAGCAAAATACTTTTCCGCATTTTTAAACTCCGATTTTGAGAAGTAGGAAGCAGCCACCAAGCTCAGCATTTCTGCTTCATATTTTTGCTTGGTTTTTTCCATCATCGGGACAGCGTAGTCAATCACATCATCGTAACGCTCGTCCAAATAATACATCGAAGTAATATAATAAGGATAACTGGCTTCGTAAGTTGGCGAACCTTTTAATTTTTCGAAGTTGGCTAAAGCAGTTTTATATTCCTTATTTAGATAGTTGATGTAGGCAAAGTAGTAAGTAGCACTTTCCTTAAATGGCGAATCTTCTTTTTTAACCGCCTCAAATAATGGTTCTGCTTTATCAACATCGTTCTGCTCAAAATAGGCATATCCTTGTTTAAACTGATATTCTAAACGTTGTTTGCCCGATAATGAAGTAGGATCTGCCTGGTTAAACCATTCTAGTGCCTTGGTATAGTTTTTCTGCCCAAAATAAGCCTTACCCATATAGAAGTAAGCTAGTTTTGTATTTGGGTTTAAAGGATATTCTCTAATAAACTCTTGGAAAAGCGCTTCTGAATCGTCGTTGCCCAATTCTATAGCACAAACGGCTGCATAAAACTTCGCATTTTCTTTAAGTGTAGTGAGTTCGGCATTGCTTAATTGTTGCGTGCTGGGTTTATTTCTAAACTGTTCAACCATTTTAAACTGTTGTGCCGCGGCAACATATTTCTCATTTTCTAGCAGCTCCAGGCCACTTTGGTAATTTTGGTTTAACTTCACCAAAGGACTAATTTGAGCATAGCCAAATCCATAACCACTGGCGACAAATAGGGGAACCAATAAATATTTTTTCTTCATTTGTGTATATTCTCTTTTAAGTAGCCTCGCAGCATTACTCTAAACAAATTCCAGCCGAAACTTGTGTGTGCGTTAGTTTCAGATTGGGTTGGTACTAAAATAGAATTAATGCAATTAGCTATCAACATAAGAAATTAACATCTGTTGATAACAGACATTTAACGATGCGGATATCAGCTTGGTATGAAGTAGTTTAAAAGTTTTAATGGTGATGTACAAAAATCATTTAAAACCTATATGTTGTTTTAAATTACGTTCAGCAGATAATTTAATAAAAGATATTTTTGTCTTTTATTTGGAAATACATTTACTTTGTTGTGTAAAAGAATTAACCATGTTTTCAAAAACTTGCGAGTACGCTATTAGAGCAATGATTTATATCGCCCATAGGTCTAAAGACGGCAGTAGGGTAGGTATAAAGGAAATAGCGCAGGGAATTGATTCTCCTGAGCATTTCATCGCAAAGATTTTGCAAGATCTAAGTAGGAGAGGTCTGGTCCAATCTGCCAAAGGACCAACTGGAGGATTTTACCACGATCAATATTCATTAAAAAGATCTTTGGCAGACGTAGTGAAGGTCATTGATGGCGATAAGATTTTTACGGGTTGTGGCTTGGGGTTAAAAGAGTGTTCAGAAGATCATCCTTGCCCAATTCATAATCAATTTAAAAAAATAAGAGGGGAGATGAAATTGATGTTGGAAAATGCAAAAATGGGTGAGCTTTCTGAAGAATTAGAACAAAGTTTAACCTTTTTAAAACGATAATTTTTTATAGTAATAAAAGATAAAAAGGTATTTATATCCTTAAATGTATTAATAATTTAAATAGAGTACGATGAACATTAAAGAACAAACCATTGTAGGCGATTTGGTAGCAAAGGACTACCGCACTGCATCAGTATTTAAAAAACAAGGAATAGATTTTTGTTGCGCTGGAAATAGAACTATAGCAGAAGCTTGCGCTAAAAAATCGATTGACCCGGCTTTAGTAATAGGAGATTTAGAAGAAGTGACCACAAAGACTAACAATCCGGTGGCAGACTATAATTCTTGGCCTTTAGATTTATTGGCAGATTATGTAGAAAAGAAACATCACAGGTATGTGCAGGAAAAGATTGTAGAGATTGTACCGTTTTTAAATAAGGTGGCAAGTGTACATGGTGGCAGGCATCCAGAACTGTTAGAAGTACAGGATTTATTTAGAGGCTGTGTAGAAGAACTAACTGCACACATGCAAAAAGAGGAACAGATTTTATTTCCATTTGTGAGAAAGATGGCTGCTGGCGATACGGTTGCTGCTCCATTTGGAACTGTTCAAAATCCGATTAACATGATGATGCACGAACATACTGCAGAAGGTGAGCGCTTTAGAAGAATTGCAGAGTTGACAGACAACTATACACCATCAGAGGATGCTTGTAATACTTACCGTGTAACGCTTGCGCTTTTACAAGAGTTTGAGGAAGATTTGCATTTGCACATCCATCTAGAAAACAACATTATGTTCCCTAGGGCTATCGCAATGGAAGCAAAAAATAGTGGAGCAAATCGTATTGCGACAGTTTGATAATTTAAATAAATCAATAAGAATGAAGGCAAACGGCTATGGTGCTCTTGTCAGGCTGAGCTTGTCGAAGCCTTGTGCAGAAACATTTCGACAAGCTCAATGTGACACCGTCTGTGCTCCTAAACCGCTGCCGTCTTTACAGGGCCAAGAACTCCTTTAATAGTTAAAAAACTAATCACAAATAACAAATAACAAAATGAAAAAAGTAATCTATTTATTAGCTGGTGCAGTTTTTACAATTGCAAGTTGTACAAACAGTGAAAAACAAACTGAAGAAACGGTAACACCTCCAGTAGAAGAAACGACATCTGCAGCACCAGAAGCGAATGCGAATGAAGCTGTAATTACGCTTAATGCAGGTGATGATATGAAGTTTGACCTATCGGAAATTAAAGTGAAAGAAGGACAAACGGTGAAATTGACTTTAACTCACACTGGTAAAATGGCGAAAACAGCGATGGGACATAATTTCGTATTGTTGGCGCAAGGTGTTGTTTTAGCAGATTTTGCTGGTAAAGCTATTGCTGCTTCGGGCACAGACTATATCCCGGCAGGTAGTGAAAAAGAGGTAATTGCACATACCAAATTAATTGGTGGTGGCGAAAGCGATACCATCGAATTTACTGCTCCCGCTAAAGGTTCATACGAATTTTTATGTTCGTTCGCTGGACACTCTGCCTTAATGAAAGGTACTTTTATAGTAGAGTAACACTCCATAGACTTACGAAGTTTTTTAAACTTCGTAAGTCTTAAAATAACAATCTCAAAAAATCATCCTTATGCACATCGATTACGATATTTTAATTACCTATGGAGGTGTAGCCAGAAAATTTGCCAAAGGCGATTTTCTTTTCTATGAAGACACCATGCCCTATTACTATTATCAGCTGGTTTCTGGCGATGTGCGTATGTTTTCTACCAATGCCGAAGGAAAAGAACTGATACAGGGAGTTTTTAAAGCTGGTGAAAGTTTTGGCGAACCTCCGTTGTTGTTGGGTAAAGTTTATCCGAGTACGGCACAGGCAAATACAGATGGTGTGCTGGTAAAAATTAGGAAGGAACATTACCTAAGTATTATTCACGATTATCCGGAGTATTTAGAAAGAATGATGTACACTTTTGCCGAACGTATCTATAAAAAAGCTTCGGCGGTGCAGGTTTGGGTACAGCAAACTCCAGAAGAAAAAATAGCACAGTTCTTAAACAACAATAAAGCTAATTTTAGCGATTGCCCAAACGAACCATTGCCTTACACCAGGCAGCAAATAGCAGATTTTACTGGCTTAAGGGTAGAAACCGTGATACGAACTCTCACCAGAATGAGTAAAGATGGGAAAGTGAAAATTATCAACCATAAACTTTATTATCATTAATGGACGGCAGTATTAAAAAGTGGTTGGGTTGGGGTTTGTTAAATTTAGCCATTGTTGCACTCTATGGCGTAACGATGCGCTATAAAATTGCATTCGATTTTCCATTTTTTGACCAAAAGAACTTATTGCACGCCCATTCTCACTTTGCTTTTAGCGGTTGGATCAGCCAAGTTTTATACGCAGGTCTGATGTGGATTGGCTTTCCATACCTAAGCGAGCTGAAGCGTAAAAAGTACCACTGGTTGATGGCCTGGAACCTAATTGCCTCTTTTGGGATGTTGATTGCGTTTACCATACAAGGCTACAAAGCGATTTCCATTTCATTTTCTACACTATCTATTGTCATAGCGGTGGCTTTTGCCATTGTTTTTATTAAAGATTTGAAGTGTTTGCCTAAACCACATCCTGCAAAACGGTGGTCTATAGTGGGTTTGCTTTTAAATGTGGTGTCTGCTGTAGGTCCGTTGTTCCTCGCTTACATGATGGCTACGAAAAATATCGACCATAATTATTACTTGGGTTCTGTTTACTATTATTTGCATTTTCAGTACAGTGGTTGGTTTTTCTTTGGTAGTATGGCTATCATGGTGAATTACTTGCCAGCAAATTTTCCATCGTTAAATAAAAATTTTAATGTATTTGCGGCAACCGTAATCCCCACTTTTTTTCTTTCTATTCTATGGGCTCAGCTTCCTAACTGGTTATATATCATTACGGTATTGGCCACATTTTTACAGTTGATTACCTGGTTGTTTTTGTTGATGCGGTTATTCAAATATTTTAAGCCTAAAGCCAAATCTGCTGCTTGGTTTAAATGGTTTTTTTATGTTGTGGCACTAGCTTTAACGCTCAAATTTGCTTTGCAAGCCGTTTCTGTGGTGCCTTCCTTAAGTCAGTTGGTTTTTGGTTTTAGACCCATTGTAATTGCTTATTTGCACTTGGTATTGTTGGGCGTTTATTCGCTTTTCCTTTTAGGGTTTTTATTTGAACAAAAGGTAATTCAACCTTCAAAAACAGCAAAGCTGATGGCTTTTGTTTTCATGTTTGGGGTTCTCCTGAACGAATTGTTTTTAGGTATACAAGGTGTGGCATCTTTTGCTTACATCGCTGTTCCCATGATTAACGAATTGCTTTTTGGCGCAGCTGTTGTCTTACTGCTCGGTGCCGCTGGAATGTTTGTAGCAAAGGTTACTCAACGAAAATCTCTGGATTAAATTCCTCCGTATCTAACAAAGGAACCCAACACCAACATTGTTACGCCAATTAGCGTTACTGCAATAATATGTAACGCCATTTCAATTAGCTTTTTAGGGTTGCGTTTAAGTTTTGGTACCACCCTAGTTTGTGCACTAATGGCTAACAGAAAGGTGCTGAAAAGTAGTAATAGCTTGTCGAGGTTACTTTTTCTATCGGATTGGAGAACGAAAACCATTGGTCTAACGAAATTCCAAATTGTAGCGTCATCCAAATTCCAGTGATTATTAATAAAGCCAGGGCACTCATTCCTAAAGGTTCGTAGCTTTTTTCCATTGCTAAAAGTTCAGTGCAGTCTTTAGATTTTAAAGTTTTCGGCAAAACACGGATGGCGATGTATAAATGTCCGCCAACCCAAACTGTGGCGCAAATGAGGTGGATGATGAGGAGTAGGTGGTGGTTCATTTATCAGGATTTAAGGATTTTCTGGATTTGCAGGATTGATTACCTCCTAGTGTTGGCGTCCCCGCCAACACTAATAAATATAGTTACAGGTTGGCGAGGATGCCAACCACAGCAAAAAGTTTTTATAATTTCTGCATCATTACTGTAGCGATAGATTTAGAATGTGCTTTCATCTTTTCTGCGTTCGCACCTGCAAAAAGTTCGTCAACTGTTTCGTAAAAAAGCTCCATCCACTTATTAAAATGTTGGTTTGTAGTAGCATATTTTTGGTTTAGCTTACGATGTGTTACTATAGGATTTCCTTCATATTCGCCAGTAAATAGCAATACGTTTTCCCAAAAAGCACACATTTTGGGCAGGTGTTTATCCCAATCAATTTTGATTACATCCGAAAAGAAAAAACCAATGGTTTCGTCAGTTTTCACTTTATCATAAAATGATGTAACAATCAATTCTATGTCTTCTTTGGTTGAAATATCTTGTTTCATGTTATAGATTTGGTTGGTTATTAAGATAGCTTAGACTTAAAAATCTATGTTTCTATGTGGTTCAAATAATTACAAATCTTTGCTTTTAAATTTTCTGAGTGAGAGATAAAATGGTACCAATGCCCAAAATGCGAGTAGCGCAAATGACAAAACCAAACCCCAGTCGCTGCCGAAAGAGTTTTTAAAGACTGCTCCGGTGTAACCCAGCATGGCAGAAACATCTAATTTCAGTAGAATTAAAATCCTTGATAAATCAATTGGACTTAATGCACTTAGAAAAACCACAGCTTTCTCGATTGGATAATCGGCAAATTGGAAGAAGAGAAACAATACCAATCCATCGAATAACAAAGCAAAATACAACCATAACATAATTGATGTACCAATACCTTTGGCTTTGTCTCTAGTGATGATGCTGCTCAAAAACGCGATGGCTACAAATATCACCGATAGGAGAGAACCTACGGCAATGGTCATTAGCGCAATATCCCATTCAGCAAAAATGAACAAGGGAATTCCAGCACCAAAGACATAAGCCGCCACCATACTTAGTGATAAACCAATGAAAAGTGCCTTCCAGATTTTGCTTCGCTTAATGGGATGGCTTAACAATAATTCGATAAACTCGCTGCTGTTGTAAACGTAAATAGTTGCAAACAAAACCGACATTAATGGCACTGTAAGCAATACGATATTTAATACGGTTAACAAACCTTTTGCAGCGTTATCTTCCAAGCCAAAAGCGCTCCAAGAAAAAAGTGCAAGCATAATGGCGTAGGCAATAATGATTTTATTCTTGATGATATCGAGTGCTACGTATTTTAAAATTCGCATCATAACGTTTCGGTTTTAAGGAGGTGAACAATAGAGCGGGCAATGGTTTGCTGACCAGTCCTAGCTTTCAGTTCTTCCGCATTTTTGTGAAGAATTAAATTCCCTTCCTGCATGAAAATTATCTGGCTTACAATATCTTCCAATTCACTTAATAAGTGCGAAGTAATGAGGATTAAGCAGCCTCGCTCTTTCGCATCAATAATTTTTGCTTTTAGTATTTCGGCAGCAATTGGGTCTAATCCGGCTGTAGGTTCATCTAAAATGAGTACTTGTGGTTTAAACAAAAATGCCAAGGTAGCACTCACTTTCTGCGTTGTGCCACCACTTAAGGTCCGCATTTTTTTATCGAGCATTTTTTCAATATTGAAATGCTCGTATAGGTCGTGGTCTAAAACTTGGTTGCTGTTGCGGATACCTTTAATCATGTCAATTACCTGACCAATGGTCATATTTTCTGGATAACGACCAATTTGCGGCATATAGCCAATGTGGCGTCGGTAATCGTTGTCGTTTTTGATGCTTTTGCCGTTAAACAAAATCTCGCCGCTACTTGGTAAAACCATACCCAAAATAGATTTAATGAGAGTAGTTTTTCCACAGCCATTCGGACCAATCAACGCAATACATTCTCCTTTGTTCAGCTCCAAGTTTAAGCCATTCAAAGCCTTCAACTTTCCAAAATTCTTCGTTATGTTCTTTATCTCAATCATAAATTATAAGGACTCATTCTAGGTTTATTGTCAACGAAATTTTCGGGTGTTAAGCTGGGCAGTACTTTTTCAGATTTATCTAAAAGGCTAATCATAAAGCTGCGGTAAAGTAACATTGCTGGCGGATTTTTCTCTACAATTACCGCATACAAACTCAGCGGATGATAAGGCACATCGCCAATTTTATCTTTGTCTAAATCGTAACCTTCGTACTTATCCCAGTAGTTTTCGAAAAACTGGTTAAGGGTAAGCGAACCGTTGGTGGTAACATCGAAGGTGTTGCCCATAAAGTTGTTGTGCGATATGGTGATGTCTACGCAATTTGCTTGCATTCGCATGCCCCAACCGTTGCCTTTAAACAAATTACGTTCGGCGGTAATGCGGTTGCTGCCATCGAAATATATGCCGGTTGTGTTTTTAATGAAACGATTTCCCGACAGGTAGCAATCAGATAGTTCTTTGAATAGTACGCCATAAGTTGCATCGCCCCAGTTTTCTTCGAAGGTGTTGTTTATCATCACTACTTTTTTGGTAAACATTACCGCCACGCCAGCGCCGTTGTGTTTAAAATAGTTCGTGATGTAGGCATTGTTGTGCGAAAACATGAAGTGCAAGCCATAGCGAAGGTTGTTTTTTGCGATGTTTCTCCAAATGACCGAGTGGGTAACGAATTCGAAATAAATGCCGTCGCGATGCCCTTCTATCTTGTTGCCAATAATCTGCAAGCTGTCACTTTTCCAGCAATGTACACCATTACCAGATTGGTTTTCTTCTTTTTGCGAAGCCTTGATAACGTTGTTTTTGATGATGCAATTTGCGGCGTACTGGAGATAAATTCCGAAATAATTGTTGGTTAAAATGTTCTTTTCAATGGTTACGTTTTTCGCGTCGTAAACTTTTATGCCGCCTGGGTCGCTCATTGCAGTTCTGCCAGAGTTCTGGATGCGAAAACCACTGACGCTAACATTATCACTCTTTATCGAGATAATTTCATGTTTAAGTTCGCCATCTAGTATCGGATAATCTTTTCCTACAAAGTGTAAAGGTTTATCAATAATGATGTTTCCTTCTTTGTAAACGCCAGCATTCACAATAATAGTATCTCCACTTTGTGCAACAGATAAGGCTTTTCTTATGCTAGTAAATGCCTTTCCTTTACCTACATGAATGGTTTTTGCAAAGCTATTTTCAGTTGCAATAAATAGAAAGAAAGCAATAATAAAAGTAATGCGATAATTAATGCGAATGTCCATGGTGAGAATTCCCTTCTGCTGGTGCTGCTTTAGCTAAATCTTTCCACTCTATAATTTCTGCTTGGTTCTCACTAGCGTAATCTGCGGCGGTTTTCTGCGTAGCAAATGCAGCGGTATTTCCGCCCATCGGACTACGTACACTTTCATGTTTCACAAAAAATGCAGTGGCTGCATCTATAAGTTTGCCATCCTCCAAAAAGCTGCCAACGTAATAGCTTTTCACTGCTACTTCTTTATTTGCCGCATCGTATTGGAGCAAACACTGTAGGTCGTCAAATTTATAAGCTCTACCTTTAACCGTAATTAATTCGGCAGCAAAGCGACTTTCCGAGATAGACATCTTACAGAAATCGCAAGCGTCTTTATTGTAATTGATAGGTTCTGGTCCGCTATTTCCACAAGAGCTGAAAAACAGAACGATGGCGAAGATTGCTACAAATGTTTTCATATTATTTACGAGCTTTTTTAATTTCGATATAAGACGCAGCAACGAGTAATAAACCAGCTCCCACAAACAACCAACCACCAATATTTGGAATAGAGTATGCTCCGAAATTCAACAATTGTTTAAAGCCAATTAACGGAGGTTGATAAGCCATTCCTGGTACTTTTATAGCTGCATTGGGGTCTAAATTGTGACCATAATCGTACTCCCATAGCCAGAAATCTACCATGGCGGCAATGCCGAATACAATAAATGCGGCTAGTACAAAATAGAGGAACTTTTTCTTTGCTACTTTAGCAGCAAAGAGAAACAATAAAGCATAGGCGCTAATGATGTAGGGTAGCAGGGTAAATTCTATAAAATCTTCAGTATGCAGCGTTTTCATACCTATGTAGTGGTTCAAACCATTAATGATATCTACATCGCCAGCTATTTTATTGGCCCAAATCTTCAAACTTAAACCTTCGGGATACTGAGGCGCATCTAAGTAAATACTCCAAATTGGAACAAATAGAGAGATGATAAGAAAAACAGCCGCAATAATTAGCAGCGATTTTGAAAGAGGAGTAATGGTGTTATTTTTCACTAGCATAACATTTTGTTTTTAAAGATGAAGCTGCCTAGCTATCGGATAGCTCCACGAAATTTTACTATTCTAGGTAAGTAATAGGTACTAGCAAAGGTATCGGGCACAATCATAAAGCTTTATGATTTCAGTCATAAAGAGCATCAAAATCATCCCCTAGATTTGTCCCAGTAAACTAAAATCAATTTGTCAGGATGTCGGTTTTACGTAGAATAGTTGCTTTGCTTTTGCTTTTTGTGATGATGTTTTGCATCACGAAAAACAGCGCTTTGCATACATTTTACATGCTGAATACTGATGGTTTCATTTCACTGTTTTGTGAGAACATAGAAAAACCGGCATTAAAATGTAATGGTAAATGCCAACTTTCTAAAATGGTAAAAGAGCAGCAGAAAGAACAAGCCGAAAAGGTGTTGTTAAACTTGCAGCAAGAAGTCTTTTTGTGCCATCAAATTAATTGCAGCGAAGACTTTCCTATGGTATTTGTAAGTCAAATTACTATTGCAGCCACAGTGTTTCCAAAAAACCACTACGCTTATCTGTACTATTTTAGGAATGATAAACCTCCTCAAATTTTAAGCTGATTTTCATTTAATTAATGCATTCTGTCACTTCGTATCGAATGCTATTGTATTTAATCGCTTAAAAAAACAATCATGAATTTTCTAAAATACACCAGCATTTTTATGCTGATACTCCTTGCTATGTCTTGTAAAAAAGATAGTCCGATAGATTATACTGTAGAAACGGCAAACCTAACCTTGGTAAAAACTATCGCCAGCGGTTCGCATAATATTAAAATTTATACCGAAAATGGTAAGCTGCAAACTGGCTATAACAAAATTTATCTTCAGCTCGCAAATGCTGATGGTAGCTTGATTAACAATGCTCAACTGACTTGGAAACCGCTAATGCATATGATGAGTATGCAACACGCTTGTCCGTATTCTGCCATAACTAAAGTTGCCGATAAAAATACTTTATACCAAGGTTACATTGTTTTCCAAATGGCAGGCAACACTTCAGAATATTGGGAACTGCAATTTGACTACACTATTGGAAGCACTACTTTTACTGCTAGCTCAAAAATAGATGTCACTGCAGCTGCAAAGCGAAATTTGGTTTCGTTTATGGGGACAGATAATACTCGATACGTTATTGCAATGGTAACACCAACCACACCTAAAGTTGCATTAAATGAGATGCAGGCAATGGTTTTTAAAATGCAGGATATGATGACTTTTCCTGTGGTAGATGGTTACTTGGTTAAAATAGACCCACGTATGCCCGGGATGGGAAACCATGGTTCGCCAAATAATGCGCATTTAACTCAAAATAGTACTAATAAAATCTATCAAGGCAAACTCAGTTTAACGATGACGGGTTATTGGAAAATCAATTTGCAGTTGGCAAATGCAGCGGGCACCGTTGTTAACGGCGAAGAAGTTACCAGCACAAATGAAGCTAGTTCAATCTATTTCGAGGTAGAGTTTTAAGTTTTTTCTGAAAACCGTCATTGCGAGGTACGAAGCAATCTTACTACACTAGCTAGTTTTCGCTTTAAGATTGCTTCGCAAAGCTCGCAATGACGAAATGTCTATTTCTAGTGCTTACCCTTAAATTCTTCCTTATGAACAGATTTTCAAAATTTGCATCCGTATTTCTGTTAGCGCCCTTCAGCGTTTTTGCACAAAATCAACCAGCAGATAGCCTAAAACAAATACAGCTTTCGAGCGTGGTCATTATTGGGCAACAACGTGTGATCAATAAAAATATCAAAGTTTTATCTTCATTAGATAGCTATTTAGAAACCAACAACGCCGTTAACATGATTAAACGTGGGGCTTATGCTTGGGAGCCAATGCTTAACGGCATGGCAACAGAGCGTTCTGTGGTTACCATAGATGGTATGCGAATTTACGGAGCTTGCACCGATAAAATGGACCCGATAACTTCTTATGTGGAAGTCACCAATTTAAGTCAGGCCAATATTCACAGTGGGCAAGCAGGTGCAGTCAACGGAGCTACCATTGCAGGAAGTATTGATTTATTAAGGAGACAATCGGGTTTTGGTGGTAAACCTTTTGCAGGAAGTATTTTTTCGGGCTTGGAAAGTGCCAATCTTCAAAAAATAGCAGGTGCTACTTTGCAGCATAGTTCAGCAAATTTCTTTGCAGATGTAGATTTTACCTTTCGGGATGCCGATAATTACAAGGCTGGTGGCGGTAAAGAAGTTTTGTATTCTCAGTTCACGAAGTATAATTTTTCTACAACTGTAGGATATCAGTTAGACCCACATCAACAACTGAAAGCATCTCTTATTTACGACAAAGCAACAGATGTAGGCTACCCAGCCTTGCCCATGGATGTTTCTAAGGCGGAAGCTTTTATTGGTTCGCTTCAGTATGATAAACACGTAGGTTCTTCCTTAGTTGATTATTGGCAGACTAAACTATACTACAACAAGGTTACGCACATAATGGATGATACCAAACGTCCGGATGTACCCATTAGAATGGATATGCCGGGCTGGACTAATACGGGAGGTTTTTACTCTAAATTGAATGGAGAAATAAGCAATCATAAATGGACGGCTAACCTGTCTGGACATTACAATACATCGTTGGCAGAAATGACAATGTTTTCTAATAATCCAAACGAGAAAGATATGTTTATGCTCACTTGGCCAGGCGTTCATACTTTGTATACAGGTCTGTTTTTAGAAGATAAAATTAGCCTAAACAAACAATGGGCAGCATCAGTTTCGCTAGGTTCTGCATTACATCACAATGTAGTTAAAGATGATTTTGGCTACGAAAGTTTAAAGATATTTTATCCTGATATGCAGCGTAATAAATCGAGATGGTTGAAAAATACGGCTGTTAAAATGAGTTACCATAAGGAGAAATGGCAATTTGATTTTGGTACAGGTTACGGCGAGAGAGCGCCATCGGTCTCAGAAGGTTATGGTTTTTATTTGTTTAACAGCGCTGATAAATATGATTACGTTGGCAATCCTGAAATGCCGAACGAGAAATCTTTGGAATTTAATACTTCGGCTGCGGTTAGCAAAGCTGATTTTTCTGTAAAAGCTCAATTGAATTATTTCAGAATTTGCGATTACATCATCGGCTTTAACCGAACTGATTTTATTCCCATGACCATTGGTGCAAGTGGCATAAGAATGTACGGGCAGTTGCCAGTGGCTACTATATTTAATGCAGGTTTGTCCCTTGGTTATCGCATCACAGAACACTTGCAATGGTCGGGGAATATGGCTTACCGCAGAGGTAATTCTGGCAATTTAAACTTGCCGCAAATACAGCCATTTAGCTATGGTAGTGCTTTTAAATACACTGATAAAAGTTTTATAGCAGAAATAAGTGCAAGTGGAACAATAAAACAAACTGCCTACGGTGCCGAGTTTGGCGAAGTTCCGGCGGCTGCCTACACAGTTTTTAACTTTGCAACTTCTAAACAGTTTGATTTAGCAAAGCAGAAAATCGTGGTAAAAGCTGGCGTAGAAAACCTTTTTAACCGTTATTACGCCACTTTCGCAGATTGGAACAGAATACCAAGAATGGGAAGAAATGTTTTTGTAAATGTGATTTTTGGGTTTTGATGGTTGAAATTTGCGGAAATACTTTAGTCCCAATTTTGGCAAGCCTATACTGGCAGGTGTTTTTATTCTATTAAAGGATGTCCAAATGTCATTTCATTATTTGTTAAATCAAATGTATATAAATCTTGACTTTCGTTTCTTCGTCCGCCGATAAAATTGAAAATATTATCATTCATTCCAACATCTAAATTGACATATTGAATGAAATTGTCAATTAGTTTTTTTTTAACCAAATTATCTTCCAAAACGTTTTCATCATTATGCTTGTCATTTAAAACAGGGTTAAACAATTTAATAAATAACCTTTCCACTAATCTTATGGATGTCTTATTATAAATGTCCTTTATTTCATTAAAAATATCAAGCGGATTATTTTGAAATTGGTTTAATCCAAAGTATGAAAATCGAATATGTAAAAAATATACCGCAAGAATTTCATTTTTCTTTACAATAGTTGTCGCTTTAAGCAATTTTTTATGTGGGCTAAATCTATTTTTTTTGTCAAATGTTTCACCAATATATAGTACTTCTGGTTTAGAGAGCCGTTTAATAATAAACCCATTCAGTCTCAACTTACAGATAAAATAGATTCTTGACGAAGCAATTATCTCGTTATTCTTTTCATAGTAGTCCATAGCTTTTTCGTCAATGGCTTTTTCGTAAGGAAGCATATAAGCATTCTGTATTTTGTAACAAATTGTATCGTTCATAAAATTTTTGCTAACTCTCAAATATACAAAACTCATTTATGCGTTCAGTAACTATCTCGCTATTAGCGTGTTTTCATCATCGTGCTGGGGGCATACATTGGAAATGCGCAACTCTCAATAGTTTTGGAGCAGCTGGTGGTCATGTTCCTTTACGCAAAAAAGCAGCACAATTTACATGTACTGCCTTCACTTATCTAATTTGGCTTTATTGCTATTTTGCTGCTTTAGGTTTTTCGCCTAAGCTAAATTTAATTGGCACATTACTATTTTTAGGAGATACCCTCACGTAGCCAGACATTTCTTGGTGCAATGCAGAACAGAAATCTGTACAATAAATTGGGAACATTCCGATACGGTCTGGTACCCATTTCAAGGTTAAGGTTTCGCCAGGCATAATTAGCAATTCTGCGTTGTTGGCACCTTTAACCCCAAAACCATGTGGTACATCCCAGTCTTGCTCTAAGTTGGTAACGTGGAAATACACTTCATCACCTAGTTTTACACCCTCAATGTTATCAGGAGCAAAGTGAGAACGGATTGAGGTCATGTAAACATGCACTTGGTTTCCTTTTCTTTCCACTCTTGCTTCGGCTTCGCTTTTGGTAGCAAACGGATGTTTGTTGTGATTGATATTGTAAAATTTCACCTGTTTATCTTTTATCAGCTCTGCTGGAATAGCTTGTGCATAATGCGGCTCGCCGATAGTAGGGAAATCTAAAATCATCTCCATTTTTTCGCCACTGATATCATACAACTGTGCACTTTGAGACAACTCCGGACCCGTTGGCAGGTAACGGTCTTTAGTGATTTTGTTGTAAGCCACTAAGTATTTGCCAAAAGGTTTTTTAGTGTTGCCGCCAGGTATCATTAAGTGACCAACAGAGTAGTAAGTAGGTTTACGGTCAATAATTTTTAAATCTTTGATGTTCCATTTCACAATTTCAGAAGACACGAAGAACGAAGTATAAGCATTTCCTTTGTCGTCAAATTCGGTGTGCAATGGGCCTAAGCCCGGTTTTTGTACTTCTCCATAAAGCGCAGCTTCGTATTTAATTACAGGTATGCCTGCGTATTTTTCTTTCTCAAAATTTTTATCGGCAATGGCTTTTTGAATTTTATCGTAACTAAATACTGGCAACAATGCAGCTAATTTACCACTGCCAACAATGAATTCTCCAGTAGGATCAACATCGGTGCCGTGTGGTGATTTAGGACAAGGAATAAAATATACTAAATCTGGAAACTGGGTAATATCCAAAACGGTCACTTCATTTTTCATGGTAGAAGTAGCGGTATGCGTTTCTTCGTTGTATTTGTTGTGCGCATACTTCACTTTTTGTTTTGTGCCTTTGCCAGCTTTCACATACTCTTCCGCTTTTTTCCAGTTTACCGCCATGATAAAGTCTTTATCTTTTTGCGATGCATTTACTTCTAACAAGGTGTTAGCTTGTTCAGAGTTGTAGCAGCTAAAGAAGAACCAACCAGCAGATTTACCTTTGCCAGCACGAGCTAAATCGAAATTAATGCCCGGAGTTTTCAATTGGAAAGCCAAATTCATTTCTCCATTATTTTTATCGATGCTCACAAAGCTAATATGACCTTTGAAATTTTGTTTGTAAGTGTCAATTGGCACGTCGCTAGCATCGCCATCTTCTGGAACGCTAAAACGTGTACCTGCAACAATATATTCAGAATTTTCTGTGCCAAATGGCGAACTGTGATTACCAGCACTGTTAGGTAACTCAATAATTTCTGCGGTACGGAATGTTGTTAAATCTACACGGGCTAGGCGAGGAGTGTTGTTGCCATTTACGAAAACCCATTTTCCATCGGCTACGCCATTATTCATAGACATTTCTACGTGGTGTAAATCGTCCCAAGGCACAAAACCATGAGAAGTGTTTAGCATAGGTTTTGTTTCTTCGCTATAGCCCCAACCTTTTTCTGGATCTACAGAAAATACTGGAATTACACGTAACAAACGACCGCTTGGTAAGCCATAAACACTTAATTGTCCGCTAAAACCTCCCGAAACGAAGTTATAAAACTCATCGTACTTACCAGGAGCAACATAGGTTTTTGCTGCTGCATCGCCACTTACGGCACTGCCAGCGCCTTTTGGTTTACATGAGCCGAGCTGTAAAGCGGCTACCGCTAATATGCCGACTGCAATTCTTTTACTTATCATATATTTAAGAATTAATTGATGTTCTAACTGTACGAATTATTTAGCACCGTCGTTTTTGCGCATAAACTCTACCACTGCCCTCGCTTCGTCTTCTGTAAGATTTTGGTTTGGCATACGAACTAAGCATAGCTCCAATTGAGCCTGTACCTCAGGGTCTTTGTCAATCATTGGGTCTGGGTTAGTAATGAAGTTCATAATCCAATGTGGAGTTCTGCGTTCGGTTACACCTTTCCAACCTGGTCCAACTAATTTCTCATCAGTAGTTTTGTGGCACGAAAAGCATTTAGTGGCAGAAATTCCATCCCCTTTTGTAGCCATAGCTGCGTCTAGTGCGCCAACAACCATATTGGTCTCGTCGTATTTACCTTCGCCACGTTTAGGGTCGTAAGAAGAAGTTTCGGCAGTAGTGCCAGCAGGTTGGTCCGTTTGTTGTGTTTCGGTAGCAGATTGGTCTCCACCACCACAGGCGCCAATAAAAATGGCAGCAGATAAACATAGCGTTGTAATGACTTTATTTTTCATTCTATAATCGTTTTGTTAGTTCAAATGTAGCCCTAGCACAACGCTGCTGTTTATGATTGAAATCATACAGCCAAAAATTTTTGAAGAAAAATTAAAATCGAATAATCATTTTAAAACGAAAAGAAATTACGCTAAAAGGGAGATAGTAGTTTTGATGACTACTGCAATTTATTAGCGTTTTTACGCAGAATACTCCAGTACTTGCCTTCATTATAGTTCCAATTGGTAAAGCCAGAACCAAGGATAATTAAAATAGAAAGTAAAATTAAGTTCAGCAGAAAAGTAAATAGATGGGCGAAAGTGAAAAAAGTGTACTGGGTATCGCCAATAATGAAATAATTTACTAAATCTATTAATACTGCCAGAGGTAAAGCAATAGTCAAAAAAGTTTGGTAAGTGTGCTTTTTCCAGCTCCACTTTTTCCGCTTTTCCGTCCAATAATCTACAAATTGTTTTTCCTGTGGGGTCATTTGTTATTTATCATTCTGGCTTGCCAAAAGATAAAGCACAGCCATTCTTACAGCCACTCCGTTTTCTACCTGATTTAAAATGATAGACTGTTTGCTATCGGCCACATCACTGGTAATCTCTACCCCACGGTTAATAGGACCTGGGTGCATTACAATAATTTCTTTATCTAAATTGTCGAGTATCTGCTTGTTCAAACCGTACATCATCGAGTATTCTCTACCCGTAGGGAAGTACTTGATATCCATGCGCTCTAGTTGAATACGCAACATATTTGCCACATCGCACCAGTTTAAAGCTCTAATTAAATCGTGCTCTACTTTAACGCCAAGTGCGCCAATATGTTTCGGGATAAGAGTAGTAGGTCCACAAACCATTACCTCGGCACCAAGCTTTTGCAAGCAAAGAATATTAGAAATAGCTACACGAGAGTGCAAGATATCACCAACAATTACCACTTTTTTACCGGCCACATCGCCCAGTTTCTCACGTATAGAGAAAGCATCTAGCAAAGCTTGAGTTGGATGTTCGTGAGCACCATCGCCAGCATTTACAATTTGTGCATTAATGTGTCTGCTTAAAAACTGACCAGCACCAGCATAAGGATGGCGCATCACTACCATATCAACTTTCATTGCTAAAATGTTGTTTACGGTATCAATTAGCGTTTCGCCTTTACTTACTGATGATGAAGATGCAGCGAAGTTCACAACATCCGCAGAAAGTCTTTTCTCGGCCAGTTCGAAAGATAATTTAGTTCGGGTTGAGTTTTCGAAAAAGATATTAGCAATAGTGATATCTCTTAAAGAAGGCACCTTTTTAATAGGGCGATTAATCACTTCCTTAAAATTATCAGCAGTTTCGAAAATCAATTCAATATCATTCAGGTTAATATCTTTAATGCCTAAAAGATGTCGGGTTGATAATTTGTCTGCTGCCATTTTACTGCTTATCTGATAATAAAATTACTTTGTCTTCGCCTTCGTTTTCTTTCCAGCTTACCTTCACTTTTTGCGAATCTACCGAGTCTACTTGTAGGCCAATGTAGTTAGCTTCTATAGGTAAATGCCTCGAAAATCTACGGTCAATTAATGCCATTAACTCTACACTTTCTGGGCGGCCGTAAGCCAAAAGCGCATCCATTGCCGCACGTATGGTACGCCCGGTCCAAAGCACGTCATCAATTAAAATAACCTGCTTGCCTTCAATAATAAAATCAATGGTATTGCTGCTTGCCGTAACCAAACCGTCTTTGCGTCTAAAATCGTCCCTAAAAAAAGTAATATCTAAATGACCTTTCTTAATGGTGTCGGTTTTTAAAATTTCAGACAGCTCTTTGTGAACCCTGTCTGCAAAGAAAGTTCCTCTTGGCTGTATGCCAATTAAAACAGTATTACTAAAATCGATATGGTTCTCAATTAGCTGATGACAAAGTCGCTTAATTGTGATTTGAAGTTTTTGGCCGCTGAGTAGAGTTCTCTTTTGCATTGCACTTGGATTGCACAAATATAGGGAAATGTTTTAAGGTTGTAAAGTTGAAATGTTGTAAAGTTGATTGTGGTTAATCGTTTAACTGTTTAATTGGTTAACTGTCAATAGAAACAGTAGGTCAGAAAAATATTTTAACGAGTTTTTAAATTTAGAAAATCAACAGACTGCTAAAATTTAGGTTAGTCCCGCTATACGCTGCTGCCGATAAAATCGGCATTCGCTGCTATCGGGTTTATTTAATGAAAACCTGTGCACGACACTTGCAGCCTAAAACCGACATAGTCGCCGTTATTGCTGCTGTTCCGGATTTGTAATTGTGCTGTTCCGGATTTGCAATCCGGAACTAACTATCTGCGGATTTAAAATCCGCAATTCTTAAAGTCGAGATTTCAAATCTCGACTAGCGACTAGCCTGTGCTCAGCATTTGCATTTTAAACCCGACATAAGCGAACACGCAATGTCATTATTTAAGGAAATCCGTAGGATTTTAATGTTTATAGCATAAGGT
>NZ_JAVHXT010000010.1 GCF_031119335.1 Pedobacter sp. | reverse complement strand
CGGGGTGGTTATTTTGATGTTGATTTCATTTTATGATAATGCACTACGGGTATCTGGATAAAATTATATGTCCACGATATCTGTGCATCGGTGGCTAAAAAACGAAAAAGCTGGGCTTAGGGGCCCAGCTAATCACAACCAAACAAAAATATTACGCTAAGTAATAAGTCTTTAATATTCTTCTTGCGCCATTATCGCATAAAATTCGTGGATGGAATTGAACTGCGGATGCAATGAAACCACATTTCCAAACACCAATAAAGCTGGCGAACTTAATTTCTTTTCTTCTATTAACTCTTCAATCGTATCTACAATTCCCACTACCACATTTTCTTCCGTAGACGAGCCATTTTCGATCACCGCAACAGGCAAACTGGCTTTTCCTTCCAATTTGAAAATTGAAGCAATCTCTTTAATTTTTTCAATACCCATCAAAACCACAATGGTTGCATTAGATTTTGCAGCAACGTACAAATCTGGAGAAATTTCTCCTTGTGCGTTGGTTCCAGTCACTACCCAAAAACTCTCGCTCATATTGCCATAAACCATCGGGATTTTTTGCAAGCCCGGTACACCTAGCGCACTCGAAACTCCGGGCACAATTTCCGTTGGGATGCTATAAGATTCAGCGACATTAACTTCTTCGTAACCACGAGCAAACACAAACGGATCTCCGCTTTTTAATCTCACTACGTGTCCATAGTTCAAAGCGTAATCTATCATCAACTTGTTGACTAATTTTTGAGAGAACGACTCATCATCAGAACGTTTGCCCACATAAACCTTAATCGCATTTTCAGGTGCATGGTTTAGCAAAGCTTCGTTCACTAACGCATCGTACAAAACCACATCAGCAGTTGCCAAGGCTTTCACCCCTTTCAAAGTCAACAAATCTGGATCTCCAGGTCCCGCACCTACCAAAGTTATTTTAGGTTCAACAGTGTTTCTTTCTACTTTTTCTAAAATCATCGCTCTGTATTTTTAATCAACAGTACAAATGTATATAAATTCTACCTATTTAGTAGTATTTATTTGAAATAAAATATAACTTATTGATAATTAGCTAAATATTTTTATGTATTATAATTTTAGAAGCGCAATTTCAGCTTTTCATAGCTCCCGAAAGTCCTGCACTCCGTTACAAGTCCTCTCCCGATGAAAAAATCGGGATGCGGGCTTTCCACTTCGTTCAGGGCTATTTTACTTTGGCATTTGCTGCTATTTTTGGATTTAGATAAGTGTCTAAATTCGGATTTGTATCTAAACTAAACCTTTGTTTCCAAGGGAACTGTAAAACTGATGCTGAAATAAATTCAGCATGACGAAACACTTAACTTACAATCACCCTGACCACGCAGTAGCTGCAAAGCAAATTTATTTCAGGGTCAGCTAAACAAGTAAATAATGCCAGTGGACGTCGTTATACAGCAAAAAGTAGCGATAGCTTTAAGATCCCAACCTGCAAATTACGAAGTAAACTAAATCCCGACCAGCAGCCTCTCTAGTCGAACTTAAGTCAAATTTCTATCTCTAAACCAAACTTCATCTGGTGTGGCAGAAAAACACTGCATCTTTTCAACTAACATACTTGCGTCAGCTTCATTTATCACCAAATCTCTATTGGTTTGCTTCAAGAACTGATGTTTCACCATCATCTCCATTTGTGCAAAAAGCGGATCGTAAAAGCCATTAACATTTAACACACCGATGGGTTTGGCATGTAAGCCAAGCTGTAACCAAGTTAGCACTTCAAAAAATTCTTCTAAGGTTCCAAATCCGCCAGGTAAAATCACAAAACCATCAGATAGGTCTGCCATCTTTTGCTTGCGCTGGTGCATATTTTCGGTAATAATCATTTGTGTAATACCCTTATGCCCTACTTCTTTATCCATCAAAAACTGTGGGATAACGCCTGTTACTGTTCCGCCTAACTTTAAAACTTCATCTGCAATTACGCCCATTACACCCACACTACCGCCACCATAAACCAAGCTAATTTCTTGACTGACCATTGTTTTGGCCAAGTCTACAATAGCTTGTTTCAGGGTTTCATCGCCATTGAAATTTGCACCGCAATAAACACAAAGTGATTTTAGTTTTTTCATATTTTTTAACTCAGCAGCCCCAAATATATATTCATAAAGTTGGGTTTTCATATTTAATTTTCTTTTCATATAACGTTGATTCATATCGGTCATAATTGAATTTAAGAACTCAGTTGGCGTATCTTCAAGAACATCTCCAATTTCATTCTTTTTACCGTATATAATCCCTAACTGATCTATTGCTAATGATAAAAACTCTTTATCTTCAGTAATAAAAAACCTCCCGACTTTTATGTAGGTATTGTCCTTACCAAATGAAACTGCATCTCCCCTGTAAGGGAAAAAATTACTTTTATCTCCAAACAGTAAAACGGAAATACGTCTGTTTTGAGGGTATGATAAAAAATAAAAACCTAACGAATTCTTTTTCAAGAAAATAAACTCTTCCATGTTTAACAAAGTGATTTCTCCTTAAAGTAGTGAATTCATTTCAGTTTCAACCAAAAAAGGTCGATGTTTTACATCGACCTTTTAAATCCAACTATAAAGTTCAAAGATTTCTCCACTTGCTTCGCTGCGGTCGAAATGACGGACCAGCATAGAGACTTACGAAGTTTCGAAAACTTCGTAAGTCTAATCTTCAAAACATGTCCTATAGTCTTCGACAAGCTCAGGCTGACAGAGAGTAGAAATTTAGTTAGAAACTATACCTCAACGTAGCACCATAAGTTCTTGGATCGCCAAGTACACCAGCGAACAAACCAGCATTACCAGCGGCCGCTTGTAGTTGTTCAAAGTATTTAGTGTTTCCTAAGTTCCTTGACCAAGCGAAGATCGAAAACTTCTCTGATCTAAAACCTAACCTTGCGTTTAATAAGGTATATCCATCAACCACTAAAACTCTTGATGGTGTAGGGTTCGATGAATATTCAGAGCGATAAGAAACATCTGCAGCTACAAAAAATCTACCTTCTCTTTCTGCTAGTTTACCTGCAGTACTTAATTCTGCACCACCAGACACGTTCCACTTCGAAATACCAGGCAATCTACCACCAGAAACATCCTTAAAAGCAACTTGAGTAGACACACCGTTAATGGTTTGTGTTCTTCCGGTTTCCTCTAATGGCAGTGGTGCGTTGGTAAATCTCACATACTTACCATCTAAATAAGATGCCGCAGCATTTAACGTCAAGAACCTGCCAGCTTGGTAGCTCCCATCTACTTCTAAACCTCTTACCCTAACTTTCTCGGCGTTGGCTAAATATCCTCTATTTACACCCAATTGAGGCGACTGCACCTGCGTTTGATAATCTTTAATATCTGTATTGAAGGCTGTAATATTTAATATTGCACCAGCGGTTGGTTTAGTCTTTACACCTAGCTCATAATGTTGAACATATTCTGGTTTAATTACCGCTACAGATAAATCTGCAGTTCCTGCTGATGTAGTTGGTAAACCACCAACGTTAACACCTACAGGTTTATAAGCCGTAGAATAAGTAGCAAAGGTGTTTATTTTATCGCTAGGTCTGTAAGAAACAGTAAGGTTACCCGATAAGTTGTTGTTGTTTGTACTAGTATTAAACTGTTGATTTGAATAGACCGCAGCCTTTAACGCTAACAAAGCCGCGTCTGATGTTTGCAAACCTCCGTAAGTTCTTCTATCGTAGTCTACATCCTTTTTATCGTAAGTAAACCTGATGCCCGGTAATACGTGTAATTTATCTAATACCTCCCAATCTACTTGTGCAAAGGCCGCAGCACTTAACGATTTGATACTAGAGTTTGTGGTGATACCAAATCCATCTAACAACCCAGGAGTTGAATAACCCGCTTGCGCACCAGTATTGCTCGTTTGTACAAATCTCCATTGATCGCGTCCTACTTCCTCGGTTTGTCCTAAACCTTGCAAATTCTGACCTAACACAAAAACACCTACCACCCCACTCAATTTTTCGGTAATATCGCCCGCATATCTAATTTCTTGCGAATACTGATCGTGGCGGGTATTTCCTTGTGATTTAGTCAATGCAGAAAACTCCGTAAAATCTCTATCGTTAGTTGGATCCCAATTCCAGAACCTCCAAGCTGTGGTAGAAGTTAACTTACCATTACCAATTTTATAATCAGCATTTAACGAGATACCACCAATAGATTGGTTGTGCCTCCACGCCGTGTTAGTGTATATTTCTCTCGAAAATGGATCTATCTTTGGTTGTGCGTAACCTAAATCCGCTACAATTCGAGCATATTGTCTGTACGCACTTCTTTCGGTTGTAGTAACCCCAGCAACTACCAAAGGATAACCCGCCGGATGCTGGATACTTACATCGCCACTTAATAAAAGTTCTAGTTTGTCGTTAGGCGTGTAAAGAAATTGCCCCTTAGCGCCAACATTATTCTGACCGCTGTATCTACGTTCTTCCAGAACATTCCAAATGGTTCCATCGCGTTGCGTACCAGAGATAGAAATTTTTGCGGCTAAATTTTTCGCTAGCGGACCAGTCGCAGTTGTTTTTGCCTGAATAAAATTATAGTTACCATAGCTCAGTTCTACCTTAGCACTTGGTACCAAGCTTGGCTTTTTAGTAGTAATGTTAAATGCACCTGCGGTGGTGTTTTTTCCAAACAAAGTCCCCTGCGGCCCTCTAATTACCTCAATTTGATCAATATCGATAAAATCTGTTGAGGTAGCTGCTGGACGGGCGTGGTAAACACCATCTACATAAAAACCAACACCAGGATCAATACCATCGTTGGTTAAACCGAAGGTAGAACCTAAACCGCGAATGTTTAAAGTGGTATTTCTAGCGTTCGAAGCATACAACTGAACAGAAGGAACTAGCTCTTTCAAACGGTTTACGTTAAATGCACCGGCGTTTTCAGCCGCCTGTCCGCCAATTACCGTAATTGGGATAGGTACTTCTTGCAACACCTCCGAGCGGCGCCTAGAAGTTACTACTATTTGATCTAGCTGAGAAGCTTCCAATAAAACTAGCTCTACAGGCGTGGCAGCAATAGTTAAAATCTGGAAGTCCTGAGGTTTGAAACCCACCGAGCTTACTTGAATGTAAAAAGGTACGTCTGGAACTGAAGTAATGCGAAACTCGCCTTTTTCGTTGGCGCTGGTAGAAATATTTGTTCCCCTCACTTTAACCGTGGCGTGTGGAACCGGCGAACCATTGCCTTGTTTAATTATGCCCGACAAGGCGGTTTGTGCAAAAGCGAAACCGACAGATAAAGTAAGTGCTAAAGTAGTTAAAATAGATAGGTAGAGATTTTTTCTTAATTGGTATAGTTTGATTTTCATTATTGCTATTAGTGTTAAAATGTTTGCTGTATGGGTATTTTGAGCGCTATTAATTCATTCATTGGGTTTTTCATCATACAGCAACACATGGGATTTAAGGTTCTTTTCATGTCAAAAAATTTTAAATTATATTAAATCTATAGAATTAGTAGACAAATATATTAAAGTTTTTACAATCGAAGATTTTATTTCAAAATATTTTGGTTAACAATCTAATTTTAAGAAAAGCAAAACTTGTACACCTATCCGTGTCACTCCCGCCGACATGCTTTACTTCGGGAAAACACATAGATTTGCCGCTACGTGCTCGCTTATGTTTAATATAACCAACCTATGCAACTAACTAAAATCTTAACTGCAGCAGCAATTAAAAACCTTTACAATTATTAAGAAAAAATTACAGGAACAAGTCGGTAGGACTATCGGTACCTGGAAATCTGAGTTCGATTATTATTCGATTGATTTGTAGCAATATAACATGCTTTTGTTTTTACTGACCCTGACCTGTAGCATAGCGAAAAGCTACGCAGTAAAATAAATTTGCTTCACAGCTATTCCATGGTTAGGGCTGACAGTGTATGGCCACTTCGTCGCCCGAAATTAATTCGGGACTAGTTTTAATGGCTTATTTTGGTATATTTAATTATCGAACTCAGGTTAGAAGCATCACTTTGCGCTTCAAATAAAAAAGCCCTGCAGTACAATTTACTACAGGGCTATATGCTATTTAGTTAGCTTACTCTGCCATGTTATGATAAACCGCCTGAACGTCGTCGTCCTCTTCCAATTTATCGATCAATTTCAACACATCTGCCGCTTGCTCTTCCGTTACTTCGTGGTGAGATAAAGCGATACGCTCTAATTTCGAGCTTTTCAACTCCAAACCTTTTTCTTCCAATGCTTTCTGTAAAGAACCGAAATTCTCGAAAGCACCTTGCGCCACTACAATATCGTTTCCTTCTTCATCTGCCTCTACGTAAAGTTCTTCTAAGCCTGCATCAATCAATTCGAACTCCAACTCTTCCAAATCAAGCTCGTCGGTAGGTGCAAACCTAAAAATAGATTTTCTATTGAAAACAAAATCTAACGAACCAGTTTTCCCTAAAGAACCATTAGTTTTATTGAAATAACTACGAACATTAGCCACTGTACGGTTCGTATTATCGGTAGCAGTTTCAATTAAAACGGCAACTCCGTGAGGTGCATAACCTTCGTAAACAATCTCTTCGTAATTAGCTAAAGACTTATCAGAAGCACGCTTAATTGCAGCCTCTACCCTATCTTTTGGCATATTTACCGCTTTGGCATTTTGCATTGCGGTACGCAGGCGAGAGTTGGTTTCTGGATTTGGGCCAGATTCTTTCACAGCCATTACAATGTCTTTACCGATACGGGTAAATTGAACGGCCATTTTAGACCAACGCTTAAATTTTCTTTCTTTTCTAAATTCGAATGCTCTTCCCATTGTTTATTGTTTTGAGTTAAGCGATAAGCGGGAAGCGAAGAACGCCAAACGCCGAACGCCAAACGCTTTTATTTTTTCAAGTTCGTTAACATATCTACTGTCATTTTTGCCAAATTGAACTCTGGCTTCCATCCCCAATCTTTTTGTGCAAAGCTGTCATCTATAGATTGTGGCCAACTGTTTGCAATCTCTTGTCGCGGATCATTTTCTGCATAAGTTAGCTTAAAATCGGGAATATGTTTTCTAATTTCAGTAGCCAATACTTCTGGAGTAAAACTAACACCCGCAAAGTTGTAGCTAGACCAAATGCTGATTTTATCAGCAGGAGCGTCCATCAATTCTATTGTCCCTCTAATAGCATCGTCCATATACATCATTGGCAGTTCTGTTTCTGCCGACAAAAATGAAGAGTAGCTACCTTTTTTCAATGCTTCGTGAAAAATGTGGATAGCGTAATCTGTTGTTCCACCACCTGGTGCCGCCTTCCAGCTAATCAATCCAGGGTAACGAATACTTCTCACATCTAGTCCGTATTTTTGGTGATAATACTCGCACCAACGCTCGCCGGCCAATTTGCTAATGCCATAAACCGTGTTTGGATCCATAGTACAAAATTGCGGAGTATTCCTTTTTGGCGAATTTGGCCCAAATACAGCAATAGAACTTGGCCAATAAACCTTTGCTACTTTATAAGCTAAGGCGAAGTCTAAAACATTCAACAAACCATTCATATTCAAATCCCAAGCTAATTTTGGATTTTGCTCGCCAGTTGCCGAAAGTAGAGCTGCTAGCAAATAAACTTGCGTAGGCTTATACTTATCAAAAATTGTTTTTAATATATCTTTATCTAGTACGTTTACAAACTCAAACGGACCAGCATTTTTTAACTCATAATCGGGTCTTCTAATATCACAAGCTACCACATTATCATTACCATAAGTAACTCGTAGTGCATTAACCAATTCGGTGCCTATCTGCCCGTTTGAACCTAAAACTAAAATTTTATCCTTCATCAGTAAATTGAAATTTGACAAAGGTAAAAAAATGAGATAAAAGCGTTACGTTTTTTTATTAGAGATTAAGAAACTGTTTAAAAATGGAGTTAAATATTTGCCAGGTTGAGTTTTCCGATAAATCAGAACAAGTTCAAGGACATCAAGCTCTAGCAGCAGTATAGGCGGGTGTCCCCGTCTGCCTAAGTATTTATTTTCATCGAAATTAAACAGTTTCTAATTTTTGACCATATATAGTTTCGAAATATTACCATAATGTTAATTTTAATTATATTTACCACTATAATATTTACGATTTGTTTCGCTTTAAAACGATTATCTCTATACTTGAAAAACTAAAAGCCAAACCAAAATGAATAAGAGCAACTTGAAAGTGACCGCTATTTTAATAACTATTTTCACCATCACCTCATTACAACTTGCGATAGCACAAAAAACTATATATCGCGATGCCGGAAGTTTCTATTTGTACGGAAAAGCCTTCCAAACCAGCACAGTTTACCATAGAGTGGATACAGGTAAGTACAATGACCTCCCTGCGGCTGTTAAAAGATTACTCACTCATTCTGCGGGTTTGGCAATTGCCTTTAAAACAAATAGCAAATCTATAAGTGCCAAATGGTGCGTAACTACAAGCAAGGCATTAAACAACCTTACTCCTATTGCTCAAAAAGGACTAGATCTTTATATTAAGAAAGATGGCAAATGGCAATTTGCTGGTGTTGGCAGGCCAAATGATGTATGTAGCGAGTACAACTTGGTAAAAAACATGGATGGAACAGAAAAAGAATGTATGCTTTTTTTGCCACTTTACGACGAACTGAAAAGTCTTGAAATAGGTACGGACGAAGGAAGTACCATTAACAGTTTAGATAATCCTTTTAGACATAAAATTGCAATTTACGGTTCCAGCATTGTTCATGGTGCATCTGCGGGCCGGCCGGGTATGGCTTATCCAGCAATTCTTTCTAGAAAAACAGGGCTATATTTTGTGAACCTAGGCATAAGTGGTAATGCTAAAATGGAAAAATCTGCTGCCAAAATGGTGAGCGATATCCAAGCTGATGCTTTCATTTTAGATTGTGTACCTAATCCATCGCCAGAGCAAATAAAAGAAAGAGCAGAAAGTTTTGTAAAAACAGTTAGAGAAAAACATCCTAAAGCACCTATTATATTAATGCAATCTATTATTAGAGAACAAGGAAATTTTGATCTTGTTGTTAAAGAAAGGGTACGCAAGCAAAATGAAGAAATAACTGCGGCTTTTAATCGTTTACGGAATGCTGGCATGAAGGATATTTTCTTAATTACTGCTGAAAAATTATTAGGCAACGACCATGATGCTACTACTGACGGCGTACATCCGAACGACCTTGGATTTTATCGGATGGCGGAACAGCTAGCACCTCAAATAACTAAAATTTTAACAACCTATCGTATCAAGTAAATCGTTTTACTATTGTTTTATTGAAATTTTTGTATCAAGTTTGTAACAAGCGCTGAGAAATAATTTTTTATTTTTATTATTACGTGAAATTACATCGTGTAAAAATCACACTTAGAAACCAATATATACCATTAATATGGACAGAAGAGAAGCACTAAGAAGCGTGGCGATACTTTTAGGAACAGCTATATCTGCTGGAACAACAGATATTTTGTTCAGCAGCTACACTATTCCAGAAAGTGAAAAAAATGCCGTTACTTTTACTTCAGAGCAATTAAGGGCACTTACCGAAATTGCAGATGTAATTATTCCAACAACAAAATCTTCGGGCGGAGCAAAAGCCGCAGGCGTAGGTAAATTCATCCCAATGATGATTAACGATTGTTACCCTGCAAAGCAACAACAATCTTTCAAAAAAGGATTGGTAGAATTTGAGGCAAGAGCAAAAAAGACTTACAAAAAAAGTTTCGCATTAATTCCTTTGGCGGAACGCAAGAAAATGCTGACCACTTTGAGACAGGAAACTTTAGATCAAAAAACGAACAAGCTTCCTGAAAAAGTAGATATCGCATATTTCTTTACGGTAATGAGAGATCTTACTTCGTTGGGTTATTTTGCTTCAGAAATTGGATGCACCCAAGCTCGTGAATACGTTTTAATACCGGGCAGCTACGATGGTGCTTATCCGCTAAAACCAGGACAAAAATCTTGGGCTACCTAAAATATCC
The DNA here is from genome assembly GCF_031119335.1 of Pedobacter sp. Taxonomy (GTDB): domain Bacteria; phylum Bacteroidota; class Bacteroidia; order Sphingobacteriales; family Sphingobacteriaceae; genus Pedobacter. The sequence goes on along the minus strand of NZ_JAVHXT010000010.1, from coordinate 168,595 downwards.
TCCCCTAAACAAAACAGAACAAAACAATGAACTTAAATATAAAATTAAAAGCTGAAAATACTTACGACGCTATTGTTGTAGGATCTGGAATAAGTGGCGGTTGGGCTGCTAAAGAACTTACAGAAAAAGGCTTAAAAGTATTAATGCTAGAAAGAGGGATGAACATTGAGCATATTAAAGATTATGATGGCGCAATGAAAAACCCTTGGGATGTTAAACATGCTGGCAGGTTAACGGAGGAGATGAAAAGAACTCACCCTGTGCAAAAAAGAGACTATCCTTATAACGAAGTAACCGAAAAATGGTGGGTAAACGACTTAGAGTGCCCATACACAGAAGTAAAGAGATTTGACTGGTACAGAGGTTTTCACGTTGGTGGAAAATCGTTGATGTGGGGCCGTCAGAGCTACCGTTTTGGAGATGTAAACTTTGAAGAAAATGCGAAAGATGGCTACGGTAACGATTGGCCTATCCGTTACAAAGATATTGCACCTTGGTATGATTATGCAGAGAAATTTGCAGGCATCAGTGGTCAGAACGAAGGTTTAGAAGGTGTATTACCTGATGGGCATTTTCTACCACCAATGGATTTGAATATCGTTGAAAAATCTGTGAAGGAAAGTATCAAACAAAAATGGGGTAATGAGCGCTTATTGACCATTGGCCGTGTAGCAAATTTAACTGTTCCTCATAACGGTCGTGGCAGTTGCCAGTACAGAAACTTGTGCAGCCGCGGTTGTCCGTTTGGGGCTTATTTCAGTACACAGTCTTCTACCCTACCTGCAGCTATGGACACAGGTAATTTAACTTTAAGACCGTATTCAATTGTAAACCACATTATTTACGATAAAGACACTAAGAAAGCGAAAGGCGTAGCAGTAATTGATGCCTTAACCAACAAAACGATGGAGTTTTATGCGAAAATCGTTTTCGTTAATGGCTCAACTTTGGGTACTACTTTTATTCTATTGAACTCAACTTCAGACGAGCACCCTAATGGTTTAGGTAATGGTAGCGGCCAGTTAGGTCACAACTTAATGGACCACCATTTCCGTTGCGGTGCTAATGGCGAGTTTGAAGGCTTCGATAAATACTACACCTATGGCCGCCGTGCAAATGGCTTTTATGTACCTCGTTTCAGAAACGTTGGCAAAGATAAACGCGACTACCTAAGAGGTTTTGGCTACCAAGGAAGTGCATCAAGACAAAACTGGCAAAATGATGTGGCAGAGTTAGCTTTTGGTGCAGAGTTTAAGCAAAAAATGACCACTCCTGGTGCATGGAGAATGGGTTTTGGAGGTTTTGGCGAAATGTTGCCTTACTACGAAAACCGTGTCTTCATCGATCACAACAAGAAAGACAAGTGGGGTCAGTCGGTATTAGCTATAGATTGCGAGTACAAAGATAACGAGAAAAAAATGCGTCAGGATATGATGGATGATGCTGCCGAAATGTTGGAAGCTGCCGGTGCAAAAAACATCAAAACTTACGATAACGGTTGTCATCCGGGTATGGCTATCCACGAGATGGGCACTGCAAGAATGGGTAAAGACCCTAAAACTTCGGTACTAAATGAGTGGAACCAAATGCACGAAGTGAAAAACGTTTTCGTAACCGACGGTGCGTGTATGCCATCTATCGGTTGTCAAAATCCATCGTTAACCTTTATGGCGTTAACAGCTCGTGCAGCAGATTTTGCAGTAAAAGAATTGAAAAAAGGAAACTTGTAAAAAGCCTCCCCAACCCCTCCAAAGGAGGGGCTATATGGAGCATAAATAAACAACTATACAAAGTCCTCCCTTAGGGAGGATTTAGGAGGGCTATGGAACAAAAAATAAGAATGGGAATGATTGGTGGCGGCAAAAATGCTTTTATTGGTGCCGTACATCGCATTGCCGCAAACATAGATGGTTTAATAGAATTGTGCTGTGGTGCATTGAGTTCTAACCCAGAAAACGCAAAAATTTCTGGAAAGGAGCTTTTTTTACCTGAAGACAGAGCTTACACTTCGTACAAAGAAATGTTCGAGGCAGAAAGCAAATTACCAGCTGATGTTCGGATGCAGTTTGTGAGTATCGTTACGCCAAATCATTTACACTTCGAACCGGCAATGCTTGCTTTAGAGCACGGTTTCAACGTAATGATTGATAAACCCATCACCTTTACTTTAGAAGAGGCCAAAGCGTTACAAAAGAAGGTAGAAGAAACTGGATTAACTTTGGCTTTAACCCATACCTACTCTGCTTATCCAATGGTTAAGCAAGCTAAAGCCATGGTAAAAAATGGTGAGTTTGGTAAAATTAGAAAGGTTTGCGTGAATTATCCGCAAGGTTGGTTAAGTAGTGCCACAGGCGATGACAATAAACAAGCTGCATGGCGTACCGACCCTTCGAGAAGTGGTATTAGCGGTTGTATGGGAGATATTGGTACTCACGCAGCGCAGTTGGCAGAGTATATTTCTGGGCTAAAGATCAGTAAAATGTGTGCAGATTTAAATATCGTTGTAGATGGAAGAGCTTTAGATGATGATGGCAACGTACTATTAAAATTTGACAATGGCGCCAACGGTTTATTAATGGCTAGCCAAATTGCTGCTGGCGAAGAAAACGCATTGCGCATTAATGTTTATGGCGAAAAAGGTAGCCTAGAGTGGCATCAAATGGAACCAAATACTCTATTGGTGAAGTGGTTAGAGCAACCTACGCAAATCTATAGAACAGGTAATGGCTATTTACATAATGTTGCTACCCACAATACAAGAACACCTTCTGGCCACCCAGAGGGATATTTGGAAGCATTTGCCAACATTTACCGCAATTTTGCCTTAACGTTAAATGCGAAATTAAACGGAGAAACACCTACTGCCGAAATGTTGGATTTCCCAACGGTAACAGATGGTGTTAGAGGCATGGCTTTTATAGAAAACGTAGTTGCCTCTAGCAAATCGGAGCAAAAATGGCATGATTTTATGGTGTAAATAGATGATAGTTGATAGCTCATGGTTGATAGAAAAGTAAAGATAGACTTATAGACCATCAACTATCCACTATGGACTATTAACCATCAACCAAAAAACGAAACAACAAGCAATGACTACAATACAAGGACCAGCAGTATTTTTAGCACAATTCATTAGCGATCAAGCTCCCTTCAACTCATTAGACAATATTTGCAGATGGGCAGCCGGTTTAGGCTTTAAAGGTATCCAAATGCCCACGCTAGACAATCGTTTTATAGATTTGAAACTGGCGGCAGAAAGCAAAACTTATGCTGATGAACTAACTGGCAAAGTTGCTGCACATGGTTTAAAAATAACCGAACTTTCTACACATTTGCAAGGTCAGCTGGTGGCTGTTCATCCGGCGTATAACGAATTGTTTGACGCATTTGCAGCTCCAGAAGTTAAGAACAATCCGAAAGCACGTACCGAATGGGCTATCCAACAATTGAAATATGCGGCTAAAGCATCTCAAAATTTGGGATTGAATGCACACGCAACTTTCAGCGGGTCGTTGTTATGGCAGTTTTTTCATCCTTGGCCACAACGGCCAGATGGTTTGGTAGACGAAGCTTTTACAGAACTGGCTAAACGTTGGTTACCTATTTTAAATGAGTTTGATAACTGTGGTGTAGATGTTTGCTACGAAATTCATCCTGGTGAAGATTTGTTTGACGGCATCACTTACGAAATGTTCTTGGATAAGGTAAATCAACACCCAAGAGCTTGTTTGCTTTATGACCCATCGCACTTTGTGCTACAACAATTAGATTATATCCAGTACATCGATTTATATCACGAAAGAATAAAAGCTTTCCACGTAAAAGATTCTGAATTTAATCCAACCGGAAGACAAGGAACTTTTGGTGGTTACCAAAGCTGGGCAAACAGAGCTGGGCGTTACCGCTCTCCAGGTGATGGCCAGGTAGATTTCAAAACCATCTTCAGCAAATTGGCACAGTACGATTATAAAGGATGGGCTGTAATGGAATGGGAATGCTGTATCAAAAACCAACAAGATGGCGCTAGAGAAGGAGCTGAATTTATCAAAAAACACATCATCAACGTAACCTATAAGGCTTTTGATGACTTTGCCGCTGCAGGAAGTGATGCTGCGTTTAATAAAAAAATACTTGGAATATAAATAACAATAGAGATTAACTTTAAATATTACCCTAATACAAAACACACATGAAACGAACCTTTTTAATTCTTACAGTCACTTCAATTTTTGTGGCTTCTTTATCGGCATTTAAACCGGAACCAAAAACAGAACCAGCGGTGAATATCAACAACACCTTAACACCTAAAATTGCTACGACACAAATGAGTGGTGGCGAATTGTTGATCAATAAATCAGATTGTATCGGTTGCCACCATAAAATCAATAAATTAATTGGCCCTTCTTATACAGATATTGCTAAAAAATATCCTAACAACGATAAAAACGTAACTTATTTAGCAGACAAGATCATTAAAGGCGGTTCTGGTGTTTGGGGCAAAATTCCAATGACACCACATCCAAAAGTATCGCAAAGCGATGCCAAATTAATGGCAAAGTATATCCTTTCATTAAAAAAATAATTTATCAGGTAACATTAGGAAAGTCTTAGCAATTAGAGATTACCTAATGAACCAGTGAACAAATGAACCTTCCAAAAAACTAAAATATATGAACCAAGACAACAACCAGAGCAGACGTAACTTCCTAAAAATGGGAGCAGTGGCTGCTACAGCTTTTACCATTGTACCTCGTCACGTTTTAGGTGGTAAAGGATATCTTGCACCAAGTGACAGACTTATCGTTGCAGGTGTAGGTGTAGGCGGTAAGGGTGATAGCGATATACGTTTAATTCACGAAAGCGGAAAGGCCGAAATTGGCTATTTGTGTGATGTAGATACACGCAGAGCAGCAAATAGTGTAAAACGTTTCCCGAAAGCTAAATTCTATAAAGACTGGCGTGAGATGTACGATAAAGAACACAAAAATTTTGATGCTGTGACTGTATCTACGCCAGATCATAACCATGCCATACAAACACTTGCTGCAATGCAATTACGCAAGCATGTTTATGTTCAAAAACCACTAACTCATGATATTTACGAGGCCCGCATACTCACCGCAGCAGCTAAAAAATACAAAGTGGTAACGCAAATGGGTAACCAAGGTGCCAGTAATGATGGCCCTCGTTTGCTGCGTGAATGGTACGATGCTGGCTTAATTGGCGATGTACACACCATTTATGCTTGGACAGACAGACCAGTTTGGCCACAAGGTATTCCGTGGTCTAAAAACAAAGCAGATGTTCCGAAAGAATTGGATTGGGATTTATGGCTTGGAACGGCTCCAAACAAAGATTATGTAGAAAAATTAGTACCCTTTAACTGGCGTGGATGGTGGGACTACGGAACCGGCGCATTAGGCGATATGGGCTGTCACCTATTAGAAACTCCTTTCAGCGTATTAAACTTAAAATACGCAACTGAAGTTGAAGCAAGTGTGGGTTCTGTTTACATAGATGAATTTAAACGAGGATATTTCCCAGAAAGCTGCCCTCCTTCTAGTCACGTAACATTAAAATTCCCTAAAACAGATAAAACGCAGGGCGATGTTACCGTGCATTGGATGGATGGAGGTATTCAACCTACCCGCCCAGAAGAACTAGGTGCCGATGAGCTATTTGGTGATGGTGGTAACGGAACTTTGTTTATAGGTACTAAGGGAAAAATGATGTCTAACACGTATGGCGATAAAGCTAGGTTGCTTCCACTTTCTCGCAACGAGAATTTGAATGTAGCACAGAAATTCGCTCGTGTTCCAGGACAGGCAAATGGTCACTACGGACAGTGGGTAGAAGGTTGTATTGCTGGCTATAACAAGAAAGAACTAAGTTCTCCATTTGAAATTGCTGGCCCGTTAACAGAATGTTTATTGATGGCTAACTTAGCAATTAGAGCTGCCGATGTACAAAGAATTAGCGATAAAGGTAAAGTAAGCTATCCAGGCAGATACAGAAAGCTACTGTGGGATAACGACCAAATGAAAGTAACCAACTTCGACGATGTAAATCAATTTGTGAAGAGAGATTACCGCGAAGGCTGGAAACTTGGAGAGAAATAGACTTGAACACCCCGCCTTTCAGGCACCCCTCTGGAAGAGGGGAATTACATTATGGTATTCCCCTCTTCCAGAGGGGTGGTCGAAGACCGGGGTGTATATAAAAACTTGATATATTAAATTCAAATGAAAAAAATATTAATAGCAGCACTTATGCTTGCTTCAATTAGTGTAAATGCACAAAAGAAAAAAGGCTTCACTCCTCTTTTCGATGGTAAAACAACCACAGGTTGGCATACTTACGGAAAAGATTTTGCAGGTAAAGGATGGAACGCTGAAAATGGCGTTTTACACTTCGACCCAAAATTGAAAAACAAAGATGGTGGCGATTTGGTAACTGACAAAGAATATGGTAACTTCCATTTAAAGTTAGAGTGGAAAGTAGCTCCGAAAGCTAACAGTGGTATCATTTTCTTTGTACACGAGGATGTTTCAAAGTACAAACAAACTTACCTAACTGGCCCTGAAATGCAGGTTTTGGACAACGACGGTCATCCAGATGGCAAAATTACCAAACACCGCTCTGGCGATTTGTACGACATGATCCAAAGCAAAAGCGAGCCTGTGAAAGCAGTAGGTGAATGGAATTTAGCAGAAATCATCAGCAACAAAGGCAAATTAACCTTTAAACTTAATGGCGTAAAAGTAGTAGAAACCACTATGTGGGATGATAACTGGAAAAACTTAATAGCCAATAGCAAATTTGCAAAATGGGAAGGTTTTGGAACTTATAAAACTGGGAAAATCGCTTTACAAGACCATGGCGATGAAGTTTGGTTCCGTAACATTATGATTAAAGAACTTTAAAAAGGTGGAAATATATAAGGTTTAATGCGTAAGCTTTTTACAGCGACCAAACCTTAAGCCTTAAACCTTATAACCTTAAACCTCAACTCAAACTAAATATGAACTCAACTACTCGCTTCAAGCTATCCTTTATGATGTTCCTCGAATTTTTCATTTGGGGTGGATGGTTTGTAACATTAGGTACTTTCCTAGACAAAAACTTAAGCGCATCTGGTCCCGAAATTGGCTCCGTATTCTCTACACAATCTTGGGGGGCTATCATAGCGCCATTCATTATTGGTTTAATTGCTGATAGATATTTTAATGCAGAAAAAATATTAGGAGTACTACATATTATTGGTGCTATTTTGATGTACCAAATGTACAGTGCAAATGACATCAGCGTATTTTATCCTTACGTTTTTGTTTATATGGTATTGTATATGCCAACCTTAGCGTTAGTAAATTCTGTTTCTTTTAATCAAATGGGAGATCCAGAGAAAGAGTTTTCTAGTATTAGAATTTGGGGCACCATCGGGTGGATTTTGGCAGGTGTGTTAATTAGCTACTTTTTCCATTGGGATTCGCAGGAAGCATCGGCAAACGGAGCACTTAAAAACACTTTCCTAATGTCTGCAGTTGCTTCATTATCGCTGGGTGTTTTTAGTTTTCTACTGCCTAAAACTCCGCCAAAAAATAAATCAACAGAGAAAATCAAGATTTCTGAAATATTAGGATTAGATGCTTTAAAGTTGCTAAAAGATAAAAACTTTCTAATTTTCTTTATTTCTTCTATCTTAATTTGTATTCCATTAGCCTTTTATTATCAAAACGCGAATTTATTCTTGTCTAAAATTGGTGTAGATAATCCAACAGGAAAAATGACTATTGGCCAAGTTTCTGAGGTATTATTCTTATTAGCTATTCCGGTTTTCTTTAAGAAATTTGGTTTCAAAAAAACCATTTTAGTTGGTATGCTAGCCTGGACAATTAGGTACGTTTTATTTGCTTTTGGAAACGCAGGCGAATTAAGCTTTATGTTGCTATTAGGCATCGCCTTACACGGTATTTGCTACGATTTCTTCTTTGTTTCTGGACAAATATATACCAACTCGAAAGCTGGAGAAAGATTTAAAAGCTCTGCACAAGGTTTAATTACACTTGCAACTTATGGTGTGGGTATGTTAATTGGGTTTATAGTAGCAGGACAAATTACCGAAACCTACAAAGTTAATGGCGTGGAAGACTGGAAAATGATATGGCTAATACCAGCTGGTATCGCTTTTGTTGTATTTTTGTTATTCAGCGTATTATTTAATGACAAAACTAAAACGGAAGCTGCATAATGAGCACTAGAAGAAATTTCATTAAAGAAACTGGCATACTTGCTGCAAGTTTAACCTTAGCCCCTTCGTTAAGTAGAGCCTTTGCTCCTGCTAAAAAACCTGTAGGCATACAGCTTTATAGCCTAAGAGATATTATTGGCAAAGATGTTAGAAATGTGATTGAAAAAGTGGCCAAAGCTGGTTTTAAAGAAGTAGAAACCTATGGCTACGCTTCGGTTAACGGTAGTTTCTGGGGCTTAAGCCCGAAAGAGTTTAAGGCTTTGCTAGACGCAAATGGACTATCTTCTCCAAGCGGACACTTTGCTTTCGACAATTACGTTAGCACTGGAAATTTAGACGACATCAAGGCTTATATTGATGCTTCCAATACCTTGGACAGCAAATATGTAGTAGCACCTTGGCTAGACGATAGATTACGTAAAACTGCGGACGATTACAAAAAGGTAGCAGAAAGATTAAATGTTGCAGGCGAACTTTGTATCAAATCTGGCATTAACGTAGGTTACCACAATCATGGTTTTGAGTTCGATAAATTCAGGGATAAGACTGGTTTGGATATTCTGCTCGCAGAAACCGATCCTAATTTAGTTTATTACGAACTTGATTTGTACTGGTCTGCTTATGCAGGTCACAATCCGGTTGACTTATTTAAAAAATATCCCAGCAGGTTTAAAATGTGGCATGTAAAAGATATGGATAAGACCAAAAAAGACTGGAATACCGAAATTGGCAAAGGCAGCATCGATTTCAAATCTATATTTGCTAAAGCCGAACTTTCTGGAGTAAAACATATTTACTTAGAGCAAGAAACCAACTACAAACCAGATCATATTGGCTCAATTAAAGCTAGTATAGATTACATTAAGGGTAGTTTGCTGAAATAGCATGACGTCATTTCGACTGGAGTGAAACGAAATGGAGAAATCTTTGGATTGATATACTCATTACATTTTCAAAGATTTCTCTCTACGTTCGAAATGACGTGCTATTCTATGGATTAAGTTATCCCCAACTTCGTAGTCAAATACCCTAACCACTCTTTAACTAATAACTCCCAACCTATAATGGCTTTAGATTGCGGTAACAAGTAATCTTCGAAACTGTAGTTATCTTTTAAAGAATTGGTAGGATAATAATCTACGTTCTTTAAACCTTGCTTTTCCGCTAGTAGTTTGGTTCTTGGGATGTGCCAAGCACTGGTAATTACCAAAATCTTAGCATCAGGTTTATTCATCTTTTTCAAGATTTCGATAGTGTAAACAAAATTTTCCTTAGTATTTCTGCTTTCCTTTTCTATAATAACAGCACTATCTGGGATTTGGATTGCTTTAAGATATTCTTCGGTATAAATAGCCTCCACTGGATTTTTTTCTAAAAAATTACCGCTGCCACCACTCATTAAAATTTTATCGATTACTCCCTGATTGTACAACCTAATGGTTTGCGTAAGTCTATCACCAGAAATTTCAGTTTTTAGAGATTTGGTAGTGGTATTATAACTAGAAAATCCGCCTAAAAGCATCCCAACATCATAGTGCTTTAAGGTTGGATATTTAGCTTCGTACCAGCTGGCTACCGTTCCGAGTATAACATTATTGGTTAAGAATAAAAACAGTACAATAGCGGTTATCAAGGATCTTTTCTTGTATCGCTTTTTTTTAGCGAACAAACTGTAGAGCAATAATACCACAATCCATACTAACGGGCGAATGATAAACAAAAGAAACTTGGAAAGAAAAAACGACATGACGTACTAGTTTAACTTCGATGCCAATACACAAGTCTGTTTGAAACTATCTGCTGTACCGTTAACATGAAAAGTATCTATTTTTATCACATATAGTCCTACTTTACAGAGTTGACCTCCATCATTCAAACCATCCCAATTAATGGTTCCTTGTGTAGACATGGTGATGTTTCTCGCCAATCTGCGAACAAGTACACCTTTATCTGTATAAATATTGATGGTTGCTAAGTTTCCATTTTCTTTGAAACGATAATCAATCTGCAGCAAATCTTCAAAGCCATCGTTATCTGGCGAAAAAGTCTTGTTAGCTACCGTAACAGAATTTTTCACGCTAGTATCTTCACCTTGTGAATTTTTGTAAGTAGGTGTAGCAAAGCCCACAGAAGCCGCTGCCGACTGTAAATTACCCGGCTCATTTGCGCTTTTGGTGAACGAAACACGCTCTAACGACACGCCTTTCACTTCTCTCAACAAAGCATGGTGCATTTTTTCAGTGTATGATAAATCATCAATTAATTCATCAGCTTTCCAAAGTTTTACACTACCCGCCGAATTAGTATACGTTGGCAAGGCAGCTACTTGCACCATTTGCTGCGGATTTTTCACATCATAATGCTGTTTAACTGCTTCTGGATTTCTAGAAAGCACCCAATAGGTTTTGGGCTGAATAAACACAGATGTTGCGGTAATTGCTTTTTTATCGTTCGCTCCGGTAAAATTAGCGTTAGAAATTTGCAAATCTTTTAAATCAAAAGTGTCATTGGTTGGATTATAGATTTCAACAAATTCAGCTCCACCTGCACGTTCGTTAAATAGAATTTCACTAATTAAAATATCGCCTGGTTTAATTTCCTTAGCTAAAAACAGTTCGGCAGTATTAGCACTGGGGTTAATCACCGTACCTGCGCAACTTATCAAGTTATGTACCGTAACCGTATTAACCAATCCTCTTGTAAGTGGAGTTCCAAAGGTTAAGGTAATCGATTTATTATCAAAAGCAATTAGCACAGTTACTGGATTACCCACACCATTGTTAATACTGTAATTGGTTAAAACACTTGAAGTGTTTACATCTAAAGCACGGTCGAAAAACAATTGTGCCGTAGTAGGGCTTAATGCCATAACACTTAACAACTTTGGTGCAGTTAAATCTAAATTTGCCTCGTAAACCGAGTTTTGAGCGCCTGGCGTGCCTCCAATTGTGGCCACACTAGCCTTCCAATTAGCAGCACCGCTACATATACCTAAGGTATTAACAAGTTCTAAGGTGTAGCCACCCGCCTTTTTAACATCATCACGATACCAAGTGTCTGCATATTCTACATTATCAATCACTGTTGTACCGTCTGCCAAAAACAACGTCAAATTATCTCCATCATTATTTAAAGACGGCCAAGTACCTAAGCCCATGGTTTTACCAAAAGGTTTAAACAAAGCTACATCGGCATTGGCACATAAAATCCTATATTCTTTTGGGGCTAACGTATCTGCAGCAAGCGTTGCTGTAGAAGTTGTTGCATCTTTATATCTCCATCCGGTAATAATAATATATTCGTTTGTAGTATTGTACAGTTCTATAAATTCTTTTTCTGGCAAACCAACTACAGGTGTAGGATCGGCGAAAATTTCATTTATTACAACATCTCCTCGTACCGCTGTATAAGGCTTTATATAGGTAAAGTTTCTAGCTAAACTAGCTGCTACATTTCCTTTAGCATCGGCAATATTAACAGCTGTAACGGTAGCTGCCCCAGAAACCAAGTCATTTGTAAAAGACAGATTCACAATATTACTTAAAGTTCCCATGGTTGCGGTGCTTGGAGTTCCAATGCCGTTAGATATACTGTAATTTGCTGCGGTTTGTGCAGTAGCCACATTTAAAGGCTCATTAAATGTCAATTCTAACGTTTTGCTGTCCACTACTCTTGTTGAAAGCAAAACTGGCGGAGTAACATCTGCGGGTAAAGTCGAAACCGAAAAATCATCGAAATTATATTGTGTAGCACGAGAAACAGTATTATACCTCGGGTTAACACCGAAAAAAGATGTAGATGTAAACATTGCATCGTTTGCCGAACCTTCGAATATGTAATTTGTACCACCAGTAACATCAGAATATAATTGCCAATTTCCGGCATTGTCTCTAGTAATTTTTATTCTGGCACTGGTTACATTAGTACTGGTCCAGATTTTGGGAGCACCCGTTATTATTTGAGAAGTTGAAGTACCGTTTTGTCTATATAAATGAAGTCCATCATTGTTACCAGCTTCTCCTATTTGAAAAAAATATCCCTGCAATGAGCCTGTTAAATCAGCCTGGTTAGAAACCAAGTACACCCGCAATTGGTTAGTGGCTGTAGGATTAAAATCTAATTTAAAATAAAACTCCCAAACTGCATTTATCCCTAAAGTGTTAGCGGTAGATAATCCTATACTATAATTGGTAGAACCAGAAGTTAAACCATTTGATTGCAGCTGACCATTTGCATTAATGATAAATCTATCGGCATTCCCCCCCCACGCTGGATTATTTGTAAAATCCCCATCACTAAAATTGTCATTTAACTGAGCAAAAGTAAGTTTAGTGCATAATAACAGTAAAAAGAGTAAAGTTTTTCTCATATTTGGGGAATAGACATTTTCAATTTAAATATAAAACAAAAAAACAAAAAAAAGATGAAAGTTGCAGTAGTAGGTGCTACCGGATTGGTTGGTACCGTAATGTTAAAAGTATTGGAAGAAAGAAATTTCCCGTTAACTGAGTTAATCCCAGTGGCATCTGAGAAGAGCGTTGGTAAGTTAATTAAGTTTAAGGGTAAGGAGTATCCAATTGTTAGCATTGATACTGCTATTTCTTTGGCTCCAGAAATTGCTATTTTTTCGGCTGGCGGAAGTACTTCTTTAGAGGTTGCTCCTCGTTTTGCTGAAGTTGGCACTACAGTTATCGATAACTCTTCGGCTTGGAGAATGGATCCTACTAAGAAATTGGTAGTTCCTGAGGTAAATGCACACGTGTTAACCAAAGAAGATAAAATTATTGCCAATCCTAACTGTTCTACCATTCAAATGGTGGTAGCTTTACAGCCTTTGCACGAGAAATACAAAATTAAACGTGTAATTGTATCTACTTACCAATCTGTTACTGGTACGGGTGTTAAAGCCGTAGACCAGTTGATGAATGAGCGTAAAGGTATAGACGGACCAAAAGCATATCCTTACGAAATTGACTTGAACGTTTTACCTCACATTGATGTTTTTACCGACAATGGTTACACCAAAGAAGAAATGAAGATGGTGAAAGAAACCAACAAAATTATGGGCGATGACAGTATTAAAGTAACTGCTACTACTGTTCGTATTCCTGTAATGGGCGGTCACTCAGAGTCGGTAAATGTTGAGTTTGAAAACGATTTCGATTTAGCTGATGTACGTAGAATTTTAGAAGAAGCACCAGGTTTAATCGTAGTTGATGATGTAGCGAACTTGAAATACCCGATGCCAAAAGATGCTCACGAAAAAGACGAAGTATTTGTTGGTCGTTTACGTAGAGACGAATCGCATGATAAAGCTTTAAATATGTGGATTGTTGCTGATAACTTGCGTAAAGGTGCTGCTACAAACACAGTACAAATTGCAGAATATCTAGTGGCAAACAAGCTTGTATAAGCTTTGTAAAAATAATAGAAAAGTGATGTGAATAGCATCACTTTTTTTTATGCGCTCAAATTAGACGTTACTTCGTGCATCACAATTACGATATTTTATTATTTTTAGCCTAAACACAACACAAAATGAAACTTTTCAATTCCCTATTTCTCCTATTCGTTTTTACAAGTAGCGTCAGCTTTGCCCAAACCACCGCCCAAAAACTAGAAAAAGCATATCAAACCCTAGTTAAGGATGAACAAGCGAAATATGCCATTACATCGCTCTGCGTATTAGACGCCAACACAGGAAAAGTAATTTTTGCGAACAATGAAAATATCGGTTTAGCAACTGCATCAACCTTAAAAACAATTACCTCTGCTACCGCATTTTATACTTTAGGTAAGGATTTCCGCTACGAAACCAAACTATCATACACTGGAAATATTACAGCAGATGGTACTTTACTGGGTGACATTATTATTACAGGTTCTGGTGACCCCACTTTAGGTTCGTGGCGTTACGAACAGACCAAAGAAAATAACATCCTTAACCAATGGGTGGCTGCCATTAAAGCTGCTGGCATTAAAAAAATTGTTGGTAGCGTAATTAGCGACGACAGCACTTTTGGTACTTCTACTATTCCAACGGGGTGGATTTGGCAAGACATTGGGAACTATTACGGTGCTGGAGCAGGCTCAATTTGTTGGAGAGAAAATCAGTTTGATGTACATCTTAAGCCGGGTTCAAGCACAGGTGCTGATGTAGAAGTCTTAAAAACTGTTCCGCAAACACCTTACATCCAATTGATAAATGAATTAAAAACTGGCAGCAGTGGTACTGGCGATAATGCTTATGGTTTCTTAGCTCCTTACACCAATATTGGTTATTTACGTGGCACCTGGGGCATGGGCATTAAAAAATCGGGCATTTCATTGGCCTTACCAGATGCGGCTTATGATGCAGCATATCGTCTGCAAGATACTTTAAAAAGATTGAGCATTGAATGTAGTAAAAATGCCAGTTCAACTCGTCTGTTGGAAATAGAGAACAAACAAATTAATGGCGAGCAAAAACCTTTGCTAACCATCTTCTCTCCTACTTTAAGTCAGATTGTATATTGGTTTAACAAGAAAAGTGTAAACCTTTATGGCGAGCAATTGCTAAAAACCGTTGCTTTTAAGCAGGGTAAAGAAGGCAGCACCAGAAGTGGCGCAAAAGCAGTCATAGATTTTTGGGCAGGTAAAGGCATCGACAAAAATGCGCTAAACATGATTGATGGTAGCGGACTTTCTCCTGGCAACAGGATTACCACAATGGCAATGGCCTCTATCCTATTCCAAGCACAAAAGGAAGAATGGTTCGCAGATTATATCAAATCTTTTCCAGACTATAATGGCATGAGCATTAAAAGTGGAAATATCAATGATGTTACGGCCTATGCTGGATATTATACCGACAAAAATGGCAATAAATACGTAGCGGTAATTAATATCAATAACTATAGCGGTTCTGGAATTAGCAGGAAATTGTTTCAGGTATTGGATGCGTTGAAGTGAAGCTCCTCTCTGCCCTTTGGGCATCTATTGATGATTAGTTTATTTATTTTTGTATCAATGAGCTCCGTTTCACTTCGGTTCTCCCCAAAAGCGAGAGAGTAGCAAAACGTAAAATACAATTCAGAGATTACACAATTAATAATTAAAAACCCAAGCTTAAATGTTCTAAAATGTCTAAGGTGGTTATTTTAAGTTTTAAATATCAAGAAGTTAAGGTTCATTAAGTCTTAACGTTTTCTTAATTCTTAATATTTAATTCCATAATCAGTTTTTAATATTTTTTAATAATCAATTGCCTAAGCCACCCATAATTGTTAAATTGCCATTTCACACAACCAAATTTAGAATGAGATTATTACTATCGTCAATTTTACTGTCTGTTTCCGTCGGCAGTTTTGCCCAAACCAGCGTTCTTACTAAAGATAACATGATTTTCGAGCAACCTGTTAGTCATGCGCATAGCGAAATCGCTATCATCCCAGAACCAGTTACCATCACCAAACAAGAAGGTCATTTTATATTACCTGAGAATATTTTAATCCATACTACAAAACCAACAGAATTAAAGCAATCCGTTGCTTTTTTGCAGGAACGTTTAAGCATACCTACCGGATATTTTATAAGCTCAACAGCTGTTAATGCTTCTGGCAGAGCTGATATTAGATTAATACTTACAGATAAAAACGATGCGGTAATTGGAGCAGAAGGCTATCATCTACAAGTTACTCCACAGCAAATTATCATTACTGCGAACAAACCGGCAGGTATTTTTTATGGCGTACAAACGCTGATACAATTATTGCCAAAACAGATAGAGAGCAAGGAAGAAGTTAAGGATATTAAATGGCAGATACCTTGTGTAAATGTGACCGACTATCCGCGTTTAGGCTGGAGAGGCTTGATGTTTGACGTAGCTAGACATTTCTTCACCAAAGACGAAGTGAAGCAGTACATCGATGCGATGGTGCGTTACAAATACAATATCCTTCACTTGCACTTAACAGATGATGAAGGTTGGAGAATTGAGATTAAAGGTTATCCTAAACTAACTGAAGTTGGTGCTTGGAACGTAAAACGTGTTGGTACTTTTGGCAATTTCATTCCACCGAAACCCGATGAACCACGTAACTATGGTGGTTTTTATACGCAAGAAGACCTAAAAGAGTTAGTTGCTTATGCCAAAGAACGGTTCGTAAATATTTTACCAGAGGTAGATGTTCCCGGACACAGTTTAGCCGCGGTTGCTTCTTACCCAGAGCTTTCGTGTACGCCAGATGCCGTGAACTACAAAGTGCGTAGTGGCGAGCGTATTATGGATTGGAGCCGCGGTGCCCCTCCATTGGCCATGGTTGATAATACACTTTGTCCAGCTAATGAGAAAGTTTACGAGTTTTTGGATACTGTAGTTTCACAAGTGGCAAAAATTTTCCCCTTCGAATATATGCACATGGGTGGAGATGAAGCCCCTCACAACTTCTGGGAGAAAACGCCGCAAATCCTTGAGTTAATGAAGCGTGAAAATTTGAAAAACATGCACCAAGTGCAAAGTTATTTCGAACGTAGGTTAGAAAAAATTGTAGCTAAACATGGTAAACGTTTTATGGCTTGGGACGAAGTTTTAGAAGGTGGCGTATCTCAAAGCACAGCGGTAATGAGCTGGAGAGATATGAAATATGGTGTTCAAGCCGCAAAAAACAAGCATGAAGTGGTGATGAGCCCTACGCAATACGCTTACCTAGATTATATGCAGGCCGACGAAATTACCGAGCCTAAAGTTTACAAAGGTTTAAGGCTCAGCAAAACCTACCAGTTCGATCCAGTTCCAGAAGGCGTAGATCCTAAGTATATCAAAGGTGGTCAAGGTAACTTATGGACTGAGCAGGTTTACAATATCCGCCAAGCAGAATACCAAACTTGGCCTCGCGGTTTTGCCTTGGCAGAAAGTGTTTGGAGCCCAAAAGAAAAGAAAAACTGGAAGAACTTTTTTGCTCGCACCGAACAGCATTTCGAGCGCTTAGATATTGCAGAAACCAAATATGCGCCAAGCGTTTATGATCCAATTTTCACTGTTAAACGCACCGCGGATGGAAGGCTGCTAGTAACACTTGATAAAGAAGTTGAAGATTTAGATATCTATTACAGTTTCGATAATTCATTCCCAGATCACTTTTACCCCAAATATACCGAGCCATTGGTTGTACCAATAGATGCAAATATGTTAAGGGTAATTACCTATCGTGGTAAAAAACCTATCGGCAGAATGATGAATATGCCGATTGAAGAATTGAATAAAAGGGCACCATTGAAAAAATAGTTCTAATAAATCATACCAATTAAAGGAATGGAAACTCAGGAAAGACAAATATCTCTTTTGGTGGTTTCATTCCTTTTTTCTTGGCGGTCTATCCAATAAAACCTTGATCTAGTGTTCTTTCAACTGGGCTTATTTCTAAAGCCCCAATTCATAACATCTTATTTTACCTAAATATTTTAAAAAACAGGGGTAACATTTTTTTAGTGCAGCTGATATACCATCAAACGGCGGTTGCTGAAAAGCCAGAACAGAGTAGGCTCAACTAAAAATATATGTTATGAAAACTTTAAACCTGAAACATAAACTATCCATCATTGCTTTATTATTAATTTGCACTGCTTTCCTCCAAGCCTGCAAGAAAGATAAAACACCAACAAATTCAGCCTACAGCGCTAGAGAATTTACAGCCTTGTTTGGGCCAAGAGCGCAGCAACTTCAAATTAATGCGAACATTTCTAATACCTTCACATTACAAGGAGGCACAAAAATTACCATTCCTGCAAATGCTTTCAAGATGAACGGAGTAACCATTACTGGGAATGTTGTAATTACCGCCGGCGAGTTTCTAAAACGTAGCCATATCGTATTTAGCGGCACCAACACAAATCACATTAGCGGCGCACCATTAGAATCGGATGGCTTTATATATCTCAATGCTTCAGTAAGCGGCGTTAATGTAGATAAACAGTTGGGGGCTTTAATTCAAATTGCTATACCTACCACTAATACAAGGGCAACGCAAATTTGGGAAGGTGTAGAAAGAGTAGGCGAAGCTAATCAAATGGCTTGGCAGGCTCCGCAAGGTCAGGGTGCTGCGGGTGGAGTAGTAGGCGTAATACGTGAAAGCTCGCCTATTAATGGTTTTTACAATTTCGATATGGGCACGCTAGGCTGGAGAAACTGCGATGTGTTTTACGCTAATGCGAGCCCTAAAACAACCGTTAATGTAACCTTGGTAAATAATCCAGGTACCTTTGCAACCATAATGGGACTTACTGGAGAAACTTTCGTTTTCTTTTGTGCCAAAGGCAGTAACGTAGTAGCGCAATTGTACAACCAAAACGGTCCAAATACGGTAAAAAGCTACGAAAGTGCCATGCCTATCGGCGCAGAAGGAAAGTATATATCCTTCTCAATTAAGAATGGAAAATATTACTTTGCCGAACAAACAACTACCATTGTTGCTAACCAACACATCACTTTAAACTTAGCCGAAACTACTGAAGCAGCCATTCAAGATGCAATCAACGCACTCAATGATTACTAATATCTAGCCATAATTTAACGTAAGGACGAAGCTCATTTGGGCTTTGTCTTTTTATCATTTTAACCAAATAGACACATAGAAAATACTGAACTAACGAATGGTGAAATTAATTTTTTGGTACTGATATCTCCATTTTAAAAATTCATATGCCTATGTGGTTAAAAATAACGCTGTACTTTAGATAGAATATTTCCTTATATTTATTTAGCCATGACCAAATTGTTGACCTCCATATTGCTTTTCTTATGTTTTACAACACTGAAAGCGCAGGTGCTTCCAAGTGATACCGTTCCTGCGGTTATTCATCATCGAACAGAAAATGGCATTACCAAATTCACTAGCGAATTACGTCCGTTGAGAGCAATTGCCGGGGCTCCAGCTCCATTCTACACTTACTTTTGGGAGTTTGGAGATGGGGGCTTTAGTTTTGAAGAAAGTCCGTCGCATGTATTTACAAGGTACGACTCAATTATGGTACGCCTATTTGCTACCAATAACTATGATGATGGTAAACGTCCTCCTACCCGACCAAAGCCTATTGTAAGACCACCTGTAACTCCTAAGCCTGCTGCTACCAAACCTATGCTAGCCTCCAATGGCAGCTATAACCTATTTAAAATGGGCGGCAATATAGAAATGAAGACCAACTGTATGCCAAAGCCAGGTGATGACATGATGTTGGTTTTTGGTTATCGGAACAAGGTAGAAAATGGTCAGCAAAATTTAAATGGCACCATAGCTATTTTATTTAACGATGTAGAGTTTAGCAATAATAATTTTGAACTGGTCGCCGCAAGAACTTATCACAATGAGAAAAAAACTGAATTAAAGCCGTTACTAAATACAGCATTTTTAAACAAGAAAACCCAAGAACCCATTTATTATGCTTCCTTAGAGAATGGACTAAACACCTCTCCTATTGAAAAAGTACTGTTAAAAGATCAAGCAAAAAATTTTAGAAGTCAGCAAAGCTGGAAGTTTGAAAATCTGCAGCAGAATGAAGAGCGCTTTGTTTTTATGCACTTTAAAACCACGCCCGAGATGCTAAAAGACACCAATGCGGTGGTGCGTATCTCTGGTGCTTTTATCCCTGACAATCCCTTGGTAGAAACAGAATTTTTTAACCTTGAATTGCAGATTGTAGCTTCTCACGACCCAAATAAAATGGTACTGCGAAAAAGCAGAATGAACTACCGTCTTACCGGAAAGAACAGAGAACTGACCTACAAAGTACGTTTTCAAAATACTGGTAAAGGACCTGCAAAAAAGATAGATGTGGGGGTAAACATTTCTGAGGTTTTTGATCCCTCGACATTAAAAGTTGTGAATACTAAGCCAGTAGTAGTCACTTGCGATTCGGCCTACGCCAACCAAAGTTGCTTGAAAACTTTCTTCCGTGCAGATAGTGTCCATTTTGTATTTACTAATATCTACCTGCCGGGAACACAACAAAAGGGAGTTAACGATGCAGATTCTACCCAAGGCTTTGTAGAGTATAAAATTAAGTTCAAGGAAAAACCACCTAAACTACCTATCAAAAGTGGTGCAGCCATCGTTTTCGATAAAAATGAACCTATCTACACCAACCGAGCAGTTGGTAGGTTTAAGATGGGACTTTCGCCTGGCATTATCATTGGCCATGGCTTCCCTTTCAAAACCGATAACGGTAATTACTTGAACCATAAGAATGTGGGTGTTGGTGCAACTTTATCGCCTTACGCATCACACCGTTATTATTGGCAGGCCGAGCTATATTTTAACTCATTTAATGAAAAAACTTATCAAGTGCCTATAGGTACCGAAGTTAGAAAAGACACCGTAATAAATAATGTGGCATATCAAATTATGGATAAGCAACTGTACAGAACTACTAAAGTTGCTACTATTAATGCTGTACCATTACAAATGCGCTACAATCTGCATAAATATGCAGGTGTTGGTGCCGGTGCGTTAGTTGCTTTAGATATGTACAACAGAACAGCCAGCGAACTACGCTACAAACTAAGAACACAAAATGCTAGCGGTACTACTACCGACGTTGATTTAAACCGAGCCATGGAAGATATTAAGGATAGTTTCTCGGAAGTTAGAGCCTCGTTTTTTGCTGATATTCAATTAGGTTTAGTGCGTGTTGGACCAGCTTTGGGCTTAAGATACATTTACGATCCTAAAACAAACAACAACCGCATAACGACTTATGTAAGTTGGAAGTTTTAGGGACTTAAATTTTGAGTATATAACTTAATAGCTCCAGCGAAGGTCACTTTTGGTAGCTCATTTCAACATCATTTGCACATCGCCTTAGGTTCTACCGTTAAATCTATCGCCCCATATATGTCATCCTTACGGGATGTTCTTGGCGTGTGTAATCGATTAATCCACCAATAGGGCATCCCGATGGGACTTCTTTATATTTCATAATCTTCTACCATAATATCGTCCCTATGGAACTTTGTTATCAGCAACCACTAATTTCTTCTCTTCCAAAAGTACTGCTTAGGATTTTTTCTTATTTTAGCTAGATGCGCAATAAATATTTCAAGTATTTATGTCTTTGCTACCTACTTTTTCAAGGCAGCTTCGTGTTTGCGCAAGGCGATGATTTATCAAAAAAATTAGACCAATTTAAATCGCAAAACGATCTCAGTAACTGGATATACGAACAGCTAGATTACGCCAACAGTAATTCCGAAAAAGCGACTTCACTACTTCAAAACGCAGAAAAATCGAGCTGGCGAAAAACAAATAACGACGACGAACATTTTGCTTGGATAAATTTGCTAAACACGCTTGGCTATTATCAATTATTAGATGGAAAAATTATAGCCTCCATTAACACCTACGAGAATGCACTAAGATTTTATAGACATCATCAAATCAACAGTTATGATATTGTAGAGTACACGTTTAAGCCGTTAAGCAATAACTACACTCGCTTAGGCGATTATGAACGTGCACTTTACCTTCAAAAAGAAAGCATCGATTTTCAAAAAAAATATAGCGAAGATGCCAACAAAATAGCCGCCATTTACTGTAATATGGCCATTTCCTACAGATCGATGGATAAGTTGGAAGAAGCCTATAATGCAATTGCTGATGGTTTAGCATTAAAGCCAAGTTATTTTCAGCAAACTATGTTGAACAATGTATTGGCAGATATTTTATATCAAGAGGGTAACTACAACAAAGCTGCAGCCATTATAAAAAAAAACATCAACAAACAAAAAGCTACCGATGCAGAAACTGCTTATTGGTTAATGAGTGCCCACACTACTGCTGGCAATATTTACCAAAAATTACAAGAGCACCAAAAAGCACAAATTTCGTACTTCGAAGCATTAAAGCTTTTAAATCGATATTATGCTAATGGTAGAGTTCGTGAAAGGGGCAATCTTTATACCCAAATTGCAGAAACTTATTTAGCCAAAAACAAACCAAATGAAGCTATCTCCTATGGACAGAAAACATTAAATACATTAGGCATTAAATATGCAAAGAATATTTACGGAGACAATAAGTTAGTAGATGTATTCATGTTACTCGCTAAAGCCCATCTACAATTAAAACAGCCAGAAAAAGCACTAAAAAACATTAATTTAAGTTTGCTTTCTGCGGATAAAATCAGAAACGAGTTTGCTGCAGATAGAACCAAGGAACGACTTCAAAACTATCTCAAACAAATTGTAGAGCAAGGAATTGCCGTTAGTTACCAATTATACGAGCAAACAAAAGACACAAAATATCTACAACAGATTTTGATATTGGCAGAGCAAAGCAAAAGCCGTACTTTGTTAGATCAAATACAACGCAACCAACAGGCCATTTCGCAAAACATAAAAGGAGATACACTTTTCCTTAAAAAACAAAAGCTAGAACAAAACATCAGTTATCTAGAAAAACAAGCTATCGAAGAACAAAAAAGTAACATAAAAGACATTGAAGCAATACAGTTTGATTTAGCATTAATCAATAAAACAATAACAAAAAAATATCCTCAATTAAACATAAATATTGGCTACAACTTACAGTTGAACAAACTCCCAAGTCATCGTTTTATAGAATATTTCATTGGCGAAAACGATATTTACATCATCAATATCTATCAAAACAAAATTGAACAAGTAGTAAAACTCCCTGATGCAGAGAAAATAAAATCAGAGGTAATTACTTATGTTAAAACCTATTTTCACAACGGACCAAACGCCATGATGAATGATCCGAGAGGATTTTTTACGTCATCTAATCATATTTATCAGCATATCCTCGCTCCTGTTAAACTTAATCCTAATGAGAAATTAACGATTATTCCAGATGGCATTTTAGGCTACCTTTCTTTTGATGGATTAATAAGTAATTCCAACTATGTTGAAAATATTAGCAAATGGCCATTTTTAATCAAAAGCCACTGTATCGACTATGCTTTTTCAATTAAAGCATTACAAAATAATCAGACAAATAGCACTTCGTATGGTTTCGCTGGCTTATTTGTTACCAATTACGGCAATAATAAAACAACACTAAAGGCAGTGAAAAATGAAGCTGCTTTACTCGATAAAGCAATAACTGGAAAATTTTTATTTGATAACAAGGTAACGCCAGAAAATTTTGAAAGGCTTTTCTCCGAAAAAAAAGTGATGCATATAGGTGCTCATGCTTATTTAAGTGGCCAACACAATGAACCAACTTTAGACCTAGGAAAAGAAAAAATTTATCTCTTCGAGCTTTCTGCCAAACAAAGCGCTCCTTCTTTGGTTGTTTTAAGTGCCTGTCAAACTGCCGACGGCATATTAGCGGATGGTGAGGGTATCATCAGCCTTTCGCGGGGTTTCATCTCCATTGGCACTACAGCCACAGTGGCCAGTTTATGGAATGTAAACGATGATGCAGCATCTGCCATTATGGGAGATTTTTACATTGTTTTATCCTCAGACCAAAATGCCTCAGAAGCTTTAAGACAAGCAAAACTGAATTGGATTAACAGTACAAAAAGCAATAATGCAATGCTTTTACCTTACTACTGGGACAGCTTAATTTATATGGGCAAAGACCAAAAAATCCAACTTGCAAAAAACTACAATTGGTCTTTATATGGATTAGTCGTAGGCCTCAGTATGTTAGGTTTTGCTGTTTATATACTTAAAAGAAAACAAAGAAGTTTACATAAAATCTGATTTATGCTTTTGTTCTACGTTTATTTTAGCCAAAAGCTTAGTAGATTGATTATAATAAGTAGAATTTGAATTGATTTTCTGCAACCAATATTTACAGTTTGTGGTATCGCCTACTTTTAAATATGATAGAGCTAACATATATGCTGCATCATATTGATATTGAGAATTAGCAGATGCAAAAGGATATAATATCTCTCTCCCAATCTCCAAGCAGTCATCAGCAATTAAAAGCATAGCGTAATAACTAGCAAGTTTAAAATCATCTGGATTTTGCGTAAATGACTTAGATACAATTCGCTTGGCCTCGTAATAATCTTTCTTTTCTAAAAATTGTGCAGCTTGTTGAAATCCCTTGTAAGGTGCCGAAAATAATTTAGCAGCAATAGCTTTGTTGTCGAAACCGTATTCATCAAACAAATTGGCCTTCCAAGGCTTCCAAAGCATAAGTGCTACCGTTAAAACAATTGCCCAACCAAAAAACCATAAATAATCAAATTTAAAATTTAATTTTTCTGCTACGTACACTTCCTTAGCTTCAACAGGCTTCTGCTTGTTTCTACTAAGCGCCTCTTTAAGATGTGTAGTAATATTTCGGTTGATTTCTTTATAATAAGCTAAGTAGTCACGCAACTCTCTATCATTTTGAACTGCATTTTCGAATGCTTCATGTTCTTGACGACTTAAATCGCCATCAACATATTTAACGGTAAGTAGAATTTTATCCATAACATATTGTGTATTTATTACCACAGTCGACTTTAAAAGAAAACAAACAAAAACAGGAAATGTTTTCCCCAATAAATCTCACTTAGAGTAAATATATACACACATTACTAATAAATCAAATTTATTAATAGATTAAATTGATAAAACCAGCTACACTATAACCATAGCGTTTCACAAAAACAACACATTGAGTAAATTTATACACAAAAAAAGCGCAATTTGAAAATATGCTTTACAATGATTAAAGTGAATTTTTGGTATTTATTTATAATCATCAGAAGCAAACCAAGCCTTGCGAACTCACCGAAAGTAATTTAACTCGAATTTTAAACACTTTGCACTGTTTATCAAACACTTAACTTACACCAACAGATAGAACTGTCGTCATCTTTCCGATCGTATCGGAACAGGCTGAATAAAGTGGAGATTTTTTTTTAAAATAATTGGAACAAATATATACCCAAAGATTAACTACGTTGGTTTTCAATTTACTTCATAAAGCTTCGGTTCACTCGCTTCGCTGCATTCGAAATGACTAGTAAAGCTCTATAATTCATGTTAATTTATTTTAGAAGACAGCTTGTATTAGATTTAAGATCAAAAACTTACCTCAAACTAAATCGTTTCAATTCTGGAGATAATTTCTTGCGCTTGATAATATTCAGCTGATTTCTTTGGAACCCTACTTAGCCAATGCTTTGCACCTGAAAAATCTTCTTCTTTTAAAAAGGTAAGGCCTAACAAGTACGCAGCCACAGCTTTATCGTTTAGATTTTTACTTTCGAAAATTGGATATAATACTTGTTTACTAGTTTCAAAGCAGTCGCTAGCTATTAAGATGCTCGCATATTGCTTTGCTATTTCTACATTATCTAGATTTTTAAGCACCAGCTTAGAAGTTACTTGCCTAGCCTGATAGTAATCTCCATTTTTAATAAATTCAGCCGCTTGTTTAAATTCTTGATATGGCAAACTGGCAAGCTGCTGAACCATAAACCTTTTATCTAATTTAAATTGATCGTAGAGAGTGGGTTTCCACGACACCCATGCAACTAAGCCTACAATAGAAACTAAAAAAATCTTCGCTAAAGACCCGGCTATGATCTTTTTCACGTATCTGATTAGGCTGCTTTCCCTAGGCTTTAATGTTTCGGCTGTAGAAAAATCTGATAAAACTAATGCGTCCATGCTTTGTAATAGGTTGATGAGCACCTTACTGCAAAAACTGCCGCAATTTCTTTCAAAAAAGCGATTTAGATTAGATTAGCTGCATATTGCTACCAAAAAAGCGATTGAACATACAAAGAAACTACCTATATAGTTTTCAACAGAATGAAATGAGCATAAGCGTTAACTAAAAACCTGTAAATAGAGTGTAGAAATTTACACACCTAGCGCAATCCATTACACGCACTCTAAGAAACCTTAAAGTAAATTCGTTGGGGATATTGGTCAAAAACAAATTCAACGATTTCACAAAGCCATATTTTAAGATTAACATCTTTGCCATTATACTGATGGAGAAAATAATTCCCACCGCCGCCAAGGTTAGGCTCTCCCAATCTTATCAGAGTAAGATAATCGGCTTCATCAAAAGGTTGGTCGGAAATGGAAAGCACTACTTCAGTTTGATTACTTACCAAATCCAGCCACTCATCCGCCCCCTGTATCATTTGCAAATCTTTTGGGTCGCCTTTCCATTCGGGAAAATCGATATACCAATCGCCGCTGGCAACTTTATAGAACCTAAAATCGCGTTTCATTACTTCCCAGCCTTTTTGAAGATACTTACCGCTAAAGGTGGCAAATTAACTACAATAGATTGCTTCTGATGTTGATGTGAAATATCCTCTGTTGCAACTGGAGTTGAATTTAATTTCCCAGTACCGTAAAACTCCTTTGCATCCGAATTAAAAATCTCCTTCCATTTTCCCTTAAGAGGAATTCCAATCCTGTAATTTTCGCGGTAAACCGGGGTGAGATTAATGGCAATGACCAAGGTGTCTTTTGCTTTGTTAGACCTACGTTGAAAAACATACACCGATTGGTTTGCGTCGTCTGCCTCTTGCCACTCGAAACCTTCGTAAGAGAAATTGTAGTGATACAAAGCTGGTTCGGCTTTAAGCAGTTCATTCAATGCTTTGACTACAGCCGCCATTCCTTTGTGCGGTGCATGTTCTAGCAAATCCCAATTTAAAGATTGCAAACAATTCCATTCTGAAGTTTGTGCAAACTCACCACCCATAAAAAGCAATTTAGCTCCGGGGTGCGTCCACATGTAAGCATACAAAGCTCTCAAGTTTGCAAATTTCTGCCATTCATCGCCTGGCATTTTATAAATCATTGGCGATTTACCATGCACCACCTCATCATGCGAAAGCGGCAACATGAAATTTTCGGTAAAAGCATAAGTCATGCTAAAAGTGAGTTGATGATGATGATGTTTTCTTCCGATTGGGTCTACCTTGAAATACTTCAAAGTATCGTTCATCCAGCCCATCATCCATTTCATACCAAAACCTAATCCGCCAGCATAAACCGGACGGGTTACGCCATCGTAAGTACTACTTTCTTCGGCAATGGTCTGTACACCCTTAAAGTTACCATAAAGTGCCTCATTCATATCTTTCAAGAATTTCACCGCCCCTAAATTTTCCGTTCCGCCGTATTCGTTGGTTCCGTACTCTCCTTCGTTTCTACTAAAATCAAAATACAACATGGAAGCCACCGCATCTACACGCAAACCATCCAAATGATATTTATCAATCCAAAACATCGCATTGCTGATTAAGAAAGAACGTACTTCGTTTCTATCGTAGTTAAAAATGTACGACTTCCAATCGGGATGAAAACCCTTGCGCATATCCGAATGCTCGTACAAATGCGTACCATCGAAATGATACAAACCATTGGCATCACCTGGGAAATGTGATGGCACCCAATCTAAAATTACGGCTATGTTATTTTTGTGGAACTCTTCAATCAGCAACATCAAATCTTGTGGCGAACCGTGACGAGAACTAGCCGCATAATATCCCGTAACCTGATATCCC
Source organism: Pedobacter sp. (assembly GCF_031119335.1). GTDB lineage: Bacteria > Bacteroidota > Bacteroidia > Sphingobacteriales > Sphingobacteriaceae > Pedobacter. The sequence continues at coordinate 140,865 of NZ_JAVHXT010000010.1, read as the reverse complement.
CAAGATGGGTAATAAGGATATTCCATCACCGGCAGGAACTCTACGTGCGTAAAACCCATTTCTACCACATAAGGCACCAGCGTCTTGGCAATTTCACCATAGCTCAGTACTCTTTCTGGGTTGGATGGGTCGCGTTGCCAAGAACCTAAATGCACTTCATAAACCGAAATTGGTTGGTCTAGCGCATTTTTCTTCTCCCGCTTGTTCATCCAGGCTTTGTCTTTCCACTGGTAATCGGTATCCCAAACTATAGATGCTTTTTGTGGCGGATGTTCTGCATGCAAAGCATAAGGGTCACTTTTCTCCAAATCTTCGCCATTAAACCCTTTGATATAATATTTATAAACCTCGCCTTTTTTGATGTGGGGAATAAAACCTTCCCAAATACCAGATGCATCCCAACGGTTATACAACAAATGACTTTCCCTATTCCAACCGTTGAAATTAGCCATGACACAAACTTTTTGTGCATTTGGCGCCCAAACCGAAAAATACACACCTTCTACCCCATTTACCTTACACAAATGAGCGCCCATTTTTTCGTAAAGCTTAAAATGTTTGCCTAAAAGGAATAGCGAAATATCAAAATCGGTTAACAAACTATGCTGCCAAACTGCCGATTGATATTTCTCAAAAGTATTTTCTACAGCAACTGTTTTAGGTTTAGTGGTTGTGGTTCGTTTGGCCATAAGGTAATTTTCTGTAAGATAGAATATACGATTTACAAGATAGTCATATTACGTCATTGCGAGGCACGAAGCAATCTTTAAATATTTATACATTATAAATTGCTTCGTGCCTCGCAATGACGAGAACTTAAAAAACCAATTTGAAATGATGTAAATAAAGAATTTTTAGTTTCTGATACATTTCAAATTGGCTTGGTTAGACATATCGTCATTTCGAGCGAAACGCTGTGTAGTCGAGAACCGAGTTCTGCGAAGCAAAATCTTTGAATACGCAACCAAACTCAAAGATTTCTCCTCGTTCCTCGTCGAAATGACGGCAGAAGTTATTTTATCCCTTCAAAATACTAATTCTAGAGAAGTTTTTGTTCGATTTAAAACGTAAAATACCACGCTCGTTTACTACAAAATCCTTAACCTCTTTATCGTCAACATACACTTTACCTACATTAAATGGCAAAGCGATGATACGGAAATCATACAATTCGTAGGTTGGCGTAAACAAACCGTCGATGGTTTGTTGAATATTGAAACTATTGCCATCGCCTTTTACATTAAACTTCTTCTCCAAGTAAATATCCTGCTCGTAAGCAAAAGTATCGCCGTGGTCTTCGTACATAAACGAGTTCACTTCGTAATCAGAATAATAAACATTCAACCAAACTTCGTCGATATGTTTTTCTCCAACATACTGCATTACCGGATATTCTGGCATTACCGAACCTGCCCTTACGAACAAAGGCATTGTATCTAAAGGTGTATCAATTACATATTCGCTACCACCTTCCAACAATTCCAAAGTCCAATAGTTAAACCATTTTCCTTTTGGCAGATAAACACGTCTCGATGTAGCACCTTGCTCCAATACAGGACAAACCAAAATCTTATCACCAAAAGTAAACTCATCCTGACGGTAGTGGTTACCAATATTTTCCTGCTCCAACATCGCCAATGGGCGCAAAATTGGGAAACCATGACGGTGGTGCTCCCAGAACACCGAATATATGTACGGCATCAATTTATAACGCAGCTCAATAAACTTACGGTTAATCGCAGTAAATGGCTCGCCGAAGCTCCAAGGCTCACGCTCGCGAGTATCACCTGCAGAGTGGGCACGCATAAATGGAGAAAATACGCCTAACTGTATCCAACGAGTGAACAATTCGCCATCTGGCTCTCCGCTAAAACCACCGATATCAGTACCGCAGAAAGGCACTCCAGAAATCGACATACGTTGACACTGGATGTTAGCCAATTTCAAGTGCTCCCAAGTTGCCACGTTATCGCCAGTCCAAACTGAAGCATAACGCTGCATACCCGAATAACCTGCTCTAGTAATGGTAAACGGGCGTTTATTTCGTTGCAGTTTCTTCAAGCCTTCATAAGTAGAACGCACCATTTGCATACCATAAACGTTGTGCGCTTTACGGTGCGAACCACGGTAGCCATCGTAATTGTGGCGAACATCAGCAGGGAAAGTTCCCGCACCAAATACCGCTGGCTCGTTCATATCATTCCAAAATCCGGCAACGCCCATATCTACCAACTCCTTGTACAAACCGCCCCACCACTCTCTTACGGTTGGATTGGTAAAATCTGGAAACTGGCAACGGCCTGGCCAAACATGACCTTCCATAAAGTAATCATCGCTACGGCGGCAGAAATAATTATTGTCTTTTCCTTCCTTAAATACCCAGTAGTTTTCGTCCACTTTAATTCCCGGGTCAATCATTACCACAGTTTTCATCCCCACATCCGCCAACTCCTTAATCATTTTCTTAGGGTCTGGGAAATATTTTTTGTTCCATGTAAAGCAACGATAGCCGTCCATGTAATCAATATCTAAATAAATGGCGTCGCAAGGAATATTCTGCGACCTAAAACCATCCACAATTTCCCTAACTTTACTTTCTGGATAGTAGCTCCAACGACATTGGTGGTAACCTATAGCCCATTTTGGCGGCAATTGGTGCGTTCCCGTTAACGATTGGTAGCGTTTCACCACATCCATCATGTGTGGACCGTGAATATAATAGTACTGCAATTCGCCACCATCAGACCAAAAGCTGGTTTTCGTATTGTCTTGCATTCCAAAATCGAAGTACGATTTAAACGTGTTATCGAAGAAAATTCCATAAGCCTCACCCTGGTTAATACCCGTATAAAACGGAATAGTACGGTACAAAGGGTCTTGGTCCCAACCGTAAGAATAGGCGTCAGTATTCCAGTTTTGAAACTTTCTGCCTCTCAAATTCATATTGCCCGACTTATCGCCCAAGCCAAAGAAATTTTCCTCCGACTGACATTGTTTGGTTGCATAAACATAAAATCCACCGAACTCCGCATTTTCTTCCCAGTGCATTGGCGAAGCATCGCTGCTAGTAACAATACCCGAAGCATTGCAAATAAACGAAATCAGAAAATCAGCTTTGCTAACCTTGCAAGTAACCGTATTGGTCGAAATCAGATAGGCATCTGTAGTGTCTTCCAACTTAAAAGTAGTCACTTTTTGGTCTACCTGCTCTACAGCGTAAGAAAAATCGGCCAAGAAAGTACCATGCGGTGCCAAGCGAACCCTAATAATTTCATCGCTCACCACACGCACTTCTACGCTTGCACTACCGTCAGAAAAATAGAACTTGTTGCCCTCTTTTTTAACACTTTTTACCGACGTTAAGTACTCTTTTTCAATCGCTTTTATATCCGTCACCGGATTATTTAAATGCTGAACTACTTCTTCTTCAAACTGTTCCTTGTTATGTATTTCCGTAACCTCAAAATCTTTGTTCAGTTCGTCTCCCATATAATTTGTAATTTAAGCTTGCCTCAACAAAGCTCATTCTATTTATTTGTTTTGTTGATGGATATGTATTTAATAGATGTTTTAAGATACCGTAAATATATAATAATTACCTTTTAAGGCAAATAAAACGAGTGTTAAGTTTTCCAGATTAAAATATGCCTACAACCTAATTAAGCTTCAAAAACCACTTAACGTACAATTAACACTAAGACTGGGCAAAAGTTGTATTTAATTTAATTTTTAGAAAAGCAGTTGTTGTCTTGCTATTTTAGGATAGTCCCGCTTTCCGTTAAAATCTTTTTGTGTTCCGTCCTCCGTCATTTCGAACGCAGAGAGAAATCTCTCAGCTAGTACAGCTAGAAAACAGATTTCTCCTCGTTCCTCGTCAAAATGACACAACAAAAAGTATTTCCACTACAATCGGGTTTAACTAACAAAAAACTGTGCAACCAAGAGCCGAACAACCCCTCAAATGGTTTAATTAGAATATTCACTGTATGTTGTTCTCGATTTGCAATCTCGACTTTGTTAATTGCGGATTTAAAATCCGCAGATAGATAGTTCTGGATTGCAAATCTCGACTAGCCAACAAATGTCAACAACAACTGCTCTTCGGGATTTGCAATCCCGAAGAGCAGTTGTTGGATTTATAATCCAAATTTTTAGAACGGGGTAAAAATCCTATTATTAGAGTTCGACATTACAAATGTCGAACAGCAAAACCGAATAGCAAACCACTAATGTTGGCGTCCTCGCCAACGTTATTGAAAACTTCGCAGTAGCAAATACTTTACACATTCACAACCTTCTATTTAAGCGCTTATCTTATTTTTGTAGCTTACAGAAAAACGAATGATTTCAATTACATCTGTTTCACATCAATACAGCGCTGAGCAGGCCTTAAAATTTGCCGATTGGCAAGTGAACAACGGCGAGCAATGGCTACTGCTTGGCCAATCGGGCAGCGGAAAAACTACATTATTGCACATTTTAACTGGTTTGCTAAAACCTACTGCCGGGGAAATCAAAATCAACGACACCAATTTATATTCACTTTCATCTAAAAAACTGGACGAATTTAGAGGGCAGCACATTGGTATCGTGTTCCAAAAACCACATTTGATTAAAAGCCTCAATATTACTGAGAACTTAATTCTAGCACAAAGTTTTGCCGGTTTACCTACTGATAGAAATCGTATCCAAGAAGTATTGGCTTCCTTAGATATGGCGCACAAAAAAAATGCTTATCCACAAGAGTTAAGTCAGGGGCAGTTACAACGAGTGACCATAGCCCGAGCAGTTATCAACAAACCAACTTTGCTAATTGCAGATGAACCGACATCGAGCTTGGACGATAAAAATGCAGAAGCGGTATTGGCTTTACTGAAAGAGCAATCAGAATTAAATAAAGCTACTTTAGTGGTTGCTACCCACGACAAAAGAGTGAAAGATGCGTTTAACCTAACCTACAGCCTATCATGAGCCCATTTAAAATAAGCTGGAAAAACATTTGGTCTAAGCCATTAAATGCATCGTTAAATATCTTACTAATTGCTTCTGGAACTGCGATTTTAACAATTCTGCTACTAGCATCAACCCAAATAGAAGATAAATTAGAAAAGAACTCGAAAGATATTGACTTGGTAGTTGGTGCAAAAGGCAGTCCGCTGCAGTTAATTTTAAGCAGCATTTACTACATCGATTTCCCAACTGGAAATATCCCGATGAACGAAGCCAAGAAATTAATGAAAAGTCCGTTCGTAAAATGTGCTGTGCCTTTGGCTTTGGGCGATAATTATAACGGTGTACGCATCGTAGGTACAGATAGTAATTACATCAGCCTTTATGGCTTAACCACACAAAGCGGCAAGTTTTGGGATGCTGATTTAGAAGCAACTATTGGCGCAAACGTGGCAAAAGAACAAAACCTGAAAGTTGGCGATACTTTTTTTGGCGGTCACGGTTTAACCGAAATGAAGGACGAGCACAAAGACCATGCTTACAAAGTAGTGGGTATTTTGGCACCGCAGCAAAACGTAACCGATAATTTGATTTTAACGGCTATTGGCAGTGTTTGGAAAATGCATGGCGATGAAGGTCATACCGAAGAAGAACATCACGACCATGAACATGGAACTGAAGCAAATCACGATGAAGATAGAGAGTTTACTTCATTGCTCATTCAATATCGCTCGTCAATGGCAGTGGCTATGTTCCCAATGATGGTAAATCAAACGACTAATATGCAAGCGGCTAGTCCAGCGCAAGAAAGCACTCGTTTGTTTTCACTAATCGGTGTTGGGGTAGATACCTTGCAATGGTTTGCCGTACTGATTATGTTCATCGCAGCCATCAGCGTATTTGTAAATTTGTACAATTCTTTAAAAGAAAGAAGTTATGATTTAGCCATCATGCGAACTTTGGGTGCATCAAAAGGCAAACTTTTTTCGTTAATCATTTTAGAAGGTTTAATTTTGACGTTAATAGGCACGCTTATTGGTATTGCTTTAGGGCATGGCATTTTACATTTAATTGGGAACTATCAAGAAAGCAGTCAGGCGAAGATGAATGGCTTATTATTTATTAATGAAGAATTTTATTTATTGGCGGCAGGTTTATTGATAGGGATTGTTGCGGCAATTATTCCAGCAATACAGGCTTATCAATCGAATATTTCGAAGATATTGGCGAAGAATTAATATAAAAACACATAGGCACATAGAAAACCATTTCGTCATTGCGAGGCACGAAGCAATCTTACAACCCCTAATAGTTAACTACTCCCTTTAGGATTGCTTCGTGCCTCGCAATGACGAGAACATTAGAAAACACAGATGAAAAAACTAACCTTCATATTTTTATTATTCATTGGCTTTGGCATAAACAAAGCGCAAGCACAACACGACCCAAGTGACCAAATCCTTTCTGCAAACTGGGATATAATTGGCGATGTAGAATTTAAAATGGCAAAAGACGATAGCGAGATGTACGCCATCTTCAACAACGACATCAAAAAAAGAGCAGGCAAACCTTTTGAATTGGAAGGCTATATTGTACCAATTAAAGACGGCATGAAACAGACTAAATTTATGCTTTCTACCTTACCGATTAACCAATGTTTTTATTGCGGTAAAAATGGTGTGCCTATTATGGTTGAAGTTCAACTGAAAGAGCCTACAAAGTTCACTTATCAAACTATTAAAGTAAAAGGAACTTTGAAACTAAGTACGGCAAATGCTTTGGATGCATCACCAATTTCGCTGTTGAATGGTGTGGTGGTGAAGTAAGTTAATATACTCGTCATTTCGACGAGGAACGAGGAGAAATCTGTAAGTCAGAAGTATTAAACCTACAGATTTCTCTCTGCGTTCGAAATGACGACAAAACGAGTAACATAAAAAAGTCCCTAGGCGAAATGCCTAGGGACTTTTTTATTTATTAGTAAGCTAATTACTAGTGACCAGAATGTCCGTCAGCGCCATGAGCATGACCATGTGACAATTCATCAGCTGTTGCTTCTCTAACTGTTAAAATTTTACCAGCAAAGATTAAGTTTTTACCAGCCATTGGGTGGTTTAAATCTACTGAGATAATTTCTTCACCTACTGCAGTTACGCCAGCACGGAATTGGTTACCTTGGTTGTCTTGCAAAGGAATTACATCACCAACATTAGGCAATTCTGCACCACCTTCTTTAAACATACCTACTGGCAAATCTACGTGAGCTCCTGGGTCGATTTCTCCGTAACCATCAGCCGCTTCTAGCTCAAAAGCATACTCATCACCAACAGTTAATCCTGCTAAGTGCTCTTCAAATTTTGGCAACATCATACCCACACCGTATAAAAATACTAGCGGATTTTCTTCAGTAGCTTTCTCTACAAAAACTTTGTTTCCTTCTGGAGTTGTGGTATGTAGCTCGTAAGTAAGAGAAACTACCGTGTTAGATGTAATCTTCATTATTTTCTATTTTATTTTATTGATTGACGAGACTTTCACGCATCATCTTAATTTGTGTTAGCGCCGCCTCGAAATGCTGGGCAAAGATAACTTAATTATTATGCTAACAAAAAACAAGTGCTATTGTTGAAAGGATTATGAATTTAATGTGTTTATCGGCGTTCAGACTTACGAAGTTTTAAACGGCGAAACCCTCAAATCACATCAAAAAAACAATAGTACCTAAAGTTAAACTTCTGTGGGTTCAGACTTACGAAGTTTTTGAAACTTCGTAAGTCTCCTAGTTCATAAACCTCATAGCTTATTTAGACAAACTACGCTTCCCGCTTTTCATCATCTCAGTATACATTTCATCTAAAAAACTTTGCTGTTCTTTGTTATCCTTAAAATACCGTTGATAGAGCACACTGCAACTTTGTACATCAGCAATGTTATCTGGGTTGAAAGACCAATCATCTCTATCTTTGATAGCAATACCAAGGTTATCATCGCAGCTTTGCCACATTTCAGTAAACCTATTGTTTTGTTCTTTTGTAAGCTTACGGAAATCGGCAGTTACACTAAAACCACGCATTTCGGAGTTAAAAAACTGAACAATTGAAGTTATCGGAACACCGCCCCAATTTATGGTTGTTCCTACAGGAAGATTGATAGCAGTTAGCTTACTCTCGCTCAACATCTTATCTTGCTTTCCTTTTTTCCAAAAACTTTCTTCGTAAACCAAAGTTGTACCTGCTGGCACTGCTATTTTCTTAACAACCAAAGGTTTTGTTGTCACGAAATAAGGATAATCTGGTCGACTATTACCACCAGTTGGGTTCATATTGCCAACGCAACCCGTAAGTAAGGCAACAAGTAAAAGCGGAAGTTTAAAAAATTTCATAGGTTAGGTTTCGTAAAACCAGTACAAATAAAATGCCGTTATTTAATATGCGCCAACGCTTCTTCAACAGTGCCAACTGGCAACTGACAGGTTTTATTTCTACAAACATAAATCTTAGTTTCCTTACTTTGCTTATGCTGCAACAAAGGCAAAGTACTTTTTGTGCCCGCCAAAACAATTTTATTAGGAATATATTGTTGGTCTAGTTTCTTTTTAACCGCCTTAAAACCTGCACCAGCAATGGCAATTTCGTTAATACCATAAACTTCATTCAGTAGTTGAATACTCCAATTAGAATAAGCAGAACCATAAGCTTTAATTCTTGGCAACACTGCTTTTAGCATAGCTGATGCTCTTGTGATGTAAGTTTCATCGTCAAAAAACAAACCTAATTTCTGTAGATTTTGCGCTATTACCGAGTTAGAAGCCGGAATGACATTATCCATTACCTCGTGTTTGCGGGCAATCAAATTTTCGCCATTGTTTGAGGTGTAGAAAAACATCGAGTTACTTTCATCTGTAAAATTCTCTAGCACATACTCGTTGAGTTCCCTTGCTTCGTTTAGCCAAGCTTCATTAAAATCAGTTTCGTAAAGTGCAATCAAGGCTTCAATTAGGAAAGCATAATCATCTAAAAAACCGTTGATACTTGCTTTGCCGTTTTTATAATTACGATAGAGCGCACCATCTTCATCAATCAAATTATTTAAAATGAAGCTCGCTGCTTTTTTCGCTTTTTCATAATACGTATCATTCACCAAAACCTGCGAAGCATCTACCAAACCCTTAATCATTTGGGCGTTCCAAGCCGTCAAACATTTATCATCCAAACCTGGGCGTACTCTTTTGCTTCTAACCGTCAATAATTTTTCAGTTGCAGCCTCAATAATTCGAGCAAAATCATCATTACTTAAATTGTATTTCGCCATTAGTTTTTCATCGCTTTGCGTACGCCTCAAAACATTCGTATGCTCTTCTTCCCAGTTTCCATCTTCGGTTACATCAAAGTATTCGGCTAAAAACTCCTGATGTTCGTTTATCACTTCATAGAAATCAGCTTTGCTCCATACGTAAAATTTCCCTTCCACACCTTCACTATCCGCATCTAACGCCGAGTAAAATAAGCCATCGGGCGATTTCATTTCGCTATCCAGCCAAGCAATAGTTTGCTTAATTACCGCAGCATAAGGCTCAAATTTCAAACATTGATAAGCTTCTGCATACAAACTCACCAGTTGCGCATTGTCGTAAAGCATTTTTTCGAAATGTGGCACATGCCATTTATCGTCTACAGAATATCTAGCAAAGCCACCTCCAATTTGGTCGTAAATACCGCCACAAGCCATCCCTTCTAACGTGGTCATTACAGCCATCATTACAGCTTGGTCGTCTTTCAAATAAGCATATCTCAATAAAAACGACCAATTATTAGGCAATGGAAATTTTGGTGCTCGGTTGTAGCCACCTTCAATCGGGTCGAAATTATGTTTCCAAGGTTCTACAATTTCTATCAGTTGTTCTTCTTTAAATGCAATTTCTTCGTTACCGCCTTCAATCAGCTCAGCTTGTTGTAAACCTTCCGTTAGTCGCTCTGCGTATTTAATAGCTTTCTCAGGTTCTTTTTCCCACAAGTTTGCCAAGTTCAACAGGATATTAATCCAATCCGCTTTACGAAAATACGTGCCACCATAAATTGGACGTTGGTCTGGCAAACAAATCGCATTTAGCGGCCAACCACCATTCCCGTTCATCAGCTGTACTGCCAACATGTAAATCTGGTCAATATCTGGACGTTCCTCTCTATCTACCTTAATACATACAAAATGCTTGTTCATTACTTCGGCAACCTCATGACTTTCGAAACTTTCATGCTCCATTACGTGGCACCAATGGCAAGCCGAGTACCCAACACTTACAATAATCAACTTATTTTCATCCTTCGCTTTTTTTAAGGATGTTTCATTCCACTCGTACCACTCCACAGGATTGTAAGCATGTTGCAATAAATAAGGCGATGAGGCGTGGATTAGGCTGTTAGCTTCTTTCATAACGTAAAGGTATAAGGTTTAAGGTGGAAGGTATAAGATTTAGCAAATTTTACCTTGGTAAACATTATCAATTCTGCTAAGTAGTGCGCAAATTATCTAACTAACCTATTGGGATTAATTATTGTTTTTATACTTTTAAGCAAATATTTTGTTTTATGGAATTGGCCGAAAGCGTATTATTTAGTGCTATTAAAGAAATTATCATTCAATCTAGATTGAGGGTATTTCGCATGGCTAATTCTGCACTTTTGGAATCTTATTGGCATATAGGCAAACTTATTGTCGAGGATGAACAACAGGGAAAACATAGAGCAGATTACGGCAAGGCAACCTTAAAGACCTTATCCAAACATCTTACATTAGAATTTGGAAAGGGATTTGACGAGAGAAATCTAAATAACATGAGGGCTTTTTATAAGGCTTTTCCAATTTGGTACGCAGTGCGTACTGAATTGAGTTGGACACATTACAGGTTAATATCTAGGTTAGACAACGAAGAAAAAAAGACCTATTATATTAATGAAGCTGTTGCTAGTAACTGGAGTAGTAGAACACTTCAAAGGCAAATAGATACTTTATCCTTTGAAAGAACTTTACGAACCTCTAATTCAGAAGAGAACAACATCCAAAACCTCATTAAAGACCCGTACATTTTCGAGTTCTTAGGCTTAAACCCGGAAACTTCAAATACTGAGAGAAGCTTAGAAACTACCATTATAGACCACCTTCAAAAATTCTTACTTGAATTTGGGAAAGGATTTGCATTTGTAGCCAGACAACAACATATTGTTACCGATACTTCCGATTTCTTTATAGACCTTGTATTTTACAATTACATCTTAAAATGCTTTGTAATTATCGATTTAAAAACTGGAAGCCTTAATCATCAAGACATAGGGCAAATAGATATGTATGTTAGAATGTACGATGATTTGAAGAGAAGTGAAGGAGACAACCCAACAATTGGACTTTTACTCTGCTCGGAAAAAGACGAAACCATTGTAAAATATTCTGTATTAAATGATAAAAACAAACTTTTTGCCAGCAAATACTTATTATATCTACCAAAAGAAGAAGAACTGAAAAACATTATCGAACAAGATCGACTTAGATTTGAATTAGACAATTAAAAAAATAAACTAATTCCATCACCCGACTTGATACATTTTACGTCATTAAATAAAAGCGCAAATTTTACAGGCAAAACATCATGAAAATTACCCATACCGAAATTTACAGATTTAGTATTCCAATGGAGCCTTTTGTAATTGCTACTGGCACCATGCATTTTGCCCAAAATGTTTTGGTAAGGATTTTTACAGATGCCGGTATTCATGGTAGTGGCGAATGCTCTGCTTTTCCAATGATTGTGGGCGAAACGCAAGAAACCTGCTTGGCAATGGCCAAAGACTTTGCTGCAATTTTAAAAGGAAAAGATCCTTTGGATATCCCTGCTAGAATGAATGATTTGTTAGGCTACGCAGCACATAACCCAACTATTAAAAGTGCTTTTGATATGGCGCTGTTTGATATTGCTGCAAAAAATGCAAACCAACCATTATATCAGTTCTTAGGTGGACACAAACGCACCATAGAAACCGATATGACCTTAGGAATTGGCATACCAGAGCAAATGGCAGCAAAAGCTGTAGAGCATGTAAATAATGGCTGTAGAATTATCAAAATTAAACTAGGCAAAAAAGTTCATGAAGATATTGACCGCGTGGCTGCCATTAGAAAAGCCGTAGGCGATGAAATTACGCTACGTTTAGACGCTAACCAAGGTTGGAGCTTTGACGATGCACTTTTTGCTTTAACGGAACTTGAAAAATTCAACATCGAGTTTTGCGAACAGCCAATGCGCACCTGGTTTGATGATAAACTACCCGAGCTGAACGTAAACTCTCCTATCAAGTTAATGGCTGATGAAAGTTGCTACAACCATCACGATGCGAGAAAACTCATCAATTCGCAGGCAACTACTTTCTTGAATATCAAGTTTGCCAAATCTGGCGGAATTTTAGAAGCACAAAAAATACACGAAATCGCTTTGCAAAACGGCGTAAAATGTATGATTGGCAGCATGCTCGAAAGCCGCTTGGCTTTAACCGCCAACTTACATTTTGCCTTGGCTAGCCCTAATGTGATTTATTTTGATTTAGACACCTGCCTTTTAGGACATTTGGTTGACCCCGTTGTGGGCGGACTAACTTATGAAGGCTTTATGCTAGATGTTCCCGAAACTCCTGGTATTGGTGCAGAAGCAGATGAATTCTTTTTAGAAAAATGTGAAAGTTGGACGATTTAACGAAAGGATTGAATTAGCGAATGACTAAATGAGAGAATGATTGAATGCGCACTTCCATCCTTCCAACCTCAACATTCCAACTTTATAACATTTCAACCCTAAAACCCGACCATCTACGAAGGCCTTCGGAGTTTCGTCGATAAAAATCGACCGTTGGTCGATTATGTCTTATTTGCGTGCAACGTTTTCCCACTAAGTGCGTCTTATCTACAAAACACAAATCAATTATGAACCGCCCGTAATTAAATCATCATATAAAACTATAAGGGGATGATTTAATTATGACAAGGAACATTTGACCACTTAAAAACAAATCAAAAACAAATGAAACAAAGAAACTCTTCGCTATTCGCTATCGGGATTTTAGCTTTAGCCATCAGCACATCATCAGTTAATGCAAAAGATGCTGTTAACCCAATTGCAACTACCTATAAGTATAAACATGTTGAAGAGCAGAACACTCCAAAAAAATTAATTATCTCTGGGAATGTAGAAGTAACTTTAGTACAAGACCACGACAGCAAGAAACTTTACACTACAGAAGGAACTGCTAAAGCTAGAGTTTACACTACGGACGACGCTATTCACGTATCAACCAAGAAAAATTCGGAAACAGTAAAAATCACCTTGTATGTAGGCAACATTTACAGAATTGACGTAGCTGGCAATGCAGTTGTTAATACAAAAAACACTTTAAACGCTCAGCACCTACAAATCATTTTGCAAGACGATGCTAAAGCCGATATCAGCTCTAAGACAGAAAGCTTATTTACCAAACTAAGTAACGAGAGTGCTTTGAAGTTAAATGGTAGTACTCAGCTACACGCTATTTCTACTAATGAGTTGGCCACATTAAATACTAAAAACTTTAAGGCAGCGAAAACCGAAATCGAAAAAAGAAATTCTGCAGATTACGCAAAGGCTAAATAAAATTATTATACACACAAGTTTTAGCGCTATATCGGTTAGATATAGCGCTTTTTTTATGCAACAATAAATCTATATATTAGCAGCAAACTTATTGTTAGAAAATGAAGAGCATCACCGATAGGCACGAATACATCCTTAAAAAATTAAAAGAAGACGGCAAAGTAAGCATCATTGAGCTAATAGATTTAATGAAAGTTTCTGGTGTTACTATCAGAAAAGATTTAAAAATGCTAGAAGACAAAAACTTGCTGTTTAGAACTAGAGGTGGTGGTTCTATTAAAAATCCTTATGCAAGCGAACGTAGCATTTACGAAAAAGAATTGATCAATGCCGATGAAAAGCAACGCATTGCGAAAGCAGCCTTAAAGCTGATTAAAAATACAGATTCTATTACCATAGGATCGGGTTCTACAGTTTTTGAGATTGCTAGGTTTTTAAATCCGACAGAGCATATCACCGTAATTACACCTGCCTTAAAAGTTGGATTAGAATTAAGTAATCGAAACAACGTAGAAGTTTTGCAGTTAGGCGGAATGATTAGAGCTAATTCTTCTTCGGTAGCTGGAAATTTTGCAGAGAAAATATTGGAAGAAATTTCTTGCGGTATCCTTTTTTTAGGTGTTGATGGAATTGACCTCGATTTTGGTTTTTCTATCACCAATTTAGCAGAAGCCGCATTAGACCAAAAAATGATTGAAACGGCACAAACGGTGGTTATTGTAGCCGACAGTACCAAGTTCGACAAAAGAGGGTTGGGCAAAGTTTGTACTTTTGAGCAGGTATCTTATGTAATTACCGACGATAAAGTGCCAGAAATGGCAGTGCAACAATTAGAAGAAAAAGGAGTGAAAGTTATTGTAGCATAACCCTTACCCCTTTTTTCCGTCATTGCCTGCTTGACTGGCAATCGTAATGCAAGAAATAGGCTGGCTAATCGCATTAAGATTAGCTTCGCTGAGCACTTCGTGGTTCCCGTTTTCACAGCCTGCTCCGATATTATCGGAGGGAATGACGAGCGAGTTGAACTAAGCTTCTACTTCTTCATTTAAGTAAGCACCTTTTTCAAACAACTCGGCTCGCAACCTTTGTACATCTAATTGTGATGGCAGAACCCCATTTCTTATTGCTAATTTAGCAGCCCTTCCGGCAGCTTCGCCCATGGCCATGCAAGGAGCCATTACCCTAATTGCAGACATGGCCTCGTGCGTAGTAGAAATACATCTACCAGCTATGATTAAATTTTCTATTTTTTGCGGGATTAGTGTACGATACGGAATATCATAGCAATCGCCACACCAAGTAAGTGTACAGCCACCACCTTCGGGATGATGAATATCTAAAGGATAACTCGCCACGGCGACAGAATCTTCAAACCTACGACAGCTTAAAATATCATCTGCCGTCATTACATATTGCCCTACAATACGACGGGTTTCTCTGATGCCTAAAAAAGGAGCCATCTTTGTAAAATAAGAATCTCCGAACCCCGGCACAAACTCTTTCAAATAGCGCTGAATTTCTTCAACTTGCTTACGTCCTTCTATTTCTCCGTGTGTCAAACTATCTGGACTTGTGCCATCAACACCATTAATTCTCGACATATTCACCCATACTTCACCTTCACGCAAACCTGTAATTAATATGGTTCTCTCTACAGGTAAATGATAGCCAGCTTCACGAGCTTTTTGCATTACACTTCTTAAACCCACTACAATAAACTGGTTGTTTTGCCCAAAATATTCGGCAGGGATAAAATCTGTTAAATAAGTGCGAGGCTCTTCTGCAATAGACATTCTCAATTTTTCTGTGTCTACGCCACCCATACAAAACATCAAGGTTGGTGGTTGCGCCCCTCCTACTTCATTTCCTTGTTCGCAAGGCACACCAGCCTTAAAAGCAACATCGGCATCGCCAGTGCAATCTATAATGGTTTTGGCCAAAATTACTTCCCTACCAGATTTGCTTTCTATAATTACACCTTTTAGCTGGTTTTCTTCTTTAATTACACCCACGCAAAAAGCATATAATAATACATCAACACCGGCTTCAATGAGCATTTCTAAACCTACATTTTTTACAGCCTCTGGCTCTACCAAAGTTAAGCTCATGTGCAATGGACAAGGCCTGTGCTCACTTGCACCGTCAACTGCCCTTAATTTATCTATAAATTTTTGAGGGATACCTTTGATAATCTGATTGCCTTTCTGTCCTAAAAAACCGAGTATAGGCAAACCGATAGTCATATTGCCGCCTACAAAGCTTCGGTTTTCGATCAGCATTACTTTTAAACCATCTTCTGCCGCAGCTTGTGCTGCAATTAATCCGGCAGGGCCACCTCCTACCACCAAAACATCAACTTCTTTTTTTACCGCCAGTTCTTTAGCAGGTTCGATAATTATTTGCACTTTGCTACTCATTATGATTTAGTATTAATTGTTCGTCTATCCTATTTTTTGGTTTCTCTGGTTTAATCATTGTCCATAGAAGGATTACTCCTATTGGATGTAAAAAAGCCATTGCTATAAATATTTTTTCTGCGCCTAATGTACCCATGAGCTGTCCTACAACATAGTTGAACAATACCGCACCGCCTGCTCCAAAGCCACCAGCAATTCCTAAAACACTGGCCACATTTTTTGAGGGAAACGATTCGGCAACCACAACACTGATGGTGAAAAGCCAGCTCAAACAAGCAATAGCTACGAAACTAAAAATCAACACTGTTGAAAAAGCACTTGGTAAATAAGGGGTAAATGCACAAAGTGGAGATAAAATTGCAACTGCTGACAACATCATTTTCCGGGCTACCAAAGGCTTTTTACCTTTGCGCACCATACGATCTGACCATGCCGAAGTGGCAATAGCACCTAAATCGGCCACAAGGAAAGGTATCCAACCATAAAGACCCATTTCTTTTAAAGATAATCCAGATTGTTCCTGCAGATATCCAGGCAACCAAAACAAACAGAAATACCAAACTGGATCTGTCACAAAGCGGATGAGCAATACGCCCCACAAACTTTGTGTTTTCCATAATTGCGACCATTTAAAGCCTGCTGCTTCTGTTTCGGTTTTACTTTCGGTGCTTTCGGCCAAAATTCTGGCTGGCGGATCTTTGTAAATGGATATCCATAGCAGAGCGATGATTAAACCGATAATACCAGCTACGAAGAAAACTGTATGCCAATTGTATTTTAAAGCTAACCAAGCAACTAACGGTGGCGCAATTATAGCACCTATAGAACTACCAGCAATGCAAAGGCTATTGGCTGTTGCACGCAATTTCCCTGGAAACCAAATGGTGATGACACGCAATTGAGCAGGGAAATTTGTAGGCTCTGCTGCACCCAACATCCCTCTAAAAAAAGTAAACTGACCAACGGTTCGTGAGAAACCACCGCCAATACATGCTACCGACCAGCCAATGACACCCCAAAACATGGTTAACCTTGCCCCAAACCTATCTACCAGCCAACCAGTAACCGGATACATTAAAGCGTAACAAATTGTAAATATGTTGACGATTACCGCATAGCCGTCATCCTTAAGCTGAAATTCTTCTTTAAGCATTGGCTTAAGGATGGATACAATTTGCCTATCGAAATAATTGAAAACGATGGCGAAAAATATAACTGCTACAATTAGCCAGCGCCTACGTTCTGGAATTAAAAAAGGTTGGTTCATATTTGGTTTAGGTTAAAAAAACTAAAGTTTAGCTTTTCCTAGATATTTGTGTTGAGGTGTTTTACTCGGCACCAAATTTTTAATCGCTTCCGCAACTTCCACTGGCAAATCAGACTCTAAAATATCAGCACCACCTTTAAAAATCTCTACAAAAGCTTTTGCCCTCTCTTCTGCAGTTGGCAGTTTATCGTAAGTTGGTGCTGAAGATATCATTACCATCACTTTCTTTTCTTGCAATAATCTCATTAAATCTCTATTTTCTGGCGTGTACTCTGGTCCTATGTAGGCAATGATACTTTCCCAAGGAATGCCTGCTTTTACATATTCGTCGTAAGCTTTTTTAGTTTTAATATGCACCGAAAGCATCCAGTTTGGATTTTGCTCTAAATAGAATTTCGCTTGCTTTGCATTATGAACAGTTAGCATTACTGCTTCGTTATTGCACTCTTTTAAAATACGTGCTGTCATTTCCAAGGGCACATCTTTTTTATCCAAATTCATTACCGTTCTGCCTTTGCTCCACAAAATAGCTTCCTTTAGTGTAGGAATTTTAGCATCGGTAACATTTCCTTCTGGGTCTTTCAAACGCAGTTTCTGGATTTCGGCATAAGTATAATCAGATAGTTTACCGGTGCCATTAGTGGTTCTCTCCAAAGTTGCATCGTGCATTAAAACGGCAACACTGTCTTTAGTTAACCGTGGATCTATTTCAAAAAAGGAAGGCATATATTTTAGCGTGTTTGCGAAAGTTTCCATCGAATTTTCTGGGAAACCTTTGGTCATGCCACCGCGGTGTCCGCTAATTATCGGATAATTGGTTTCGCCATGTTTAAAAAAGGCTTTTAGTTCTTTTACATTTTTGAACTTTAGGACGTTGATTTCTGTCTGTTGGGCAAAACCAGCTAACGGGCACAGTAGGCCTATCCATATTGCTTGTTTTCTGAAAAAAGTCTTTATCATAATTATGCGTTTATACTGTTATGTTTAATATAGGTTAAGTAAACCATTAAAAATTTAAGAGCAATTAAGCGTGGTATATTTAACCTATCCATTAATATTTCTCAACTAAAATCTACCTTCTAATCTTTACCATTTTAACTTGTTGTATTCAATTTTTCTAACGTAAACTCTCCATTTTCATCTAGTTGAAAAAAGGTTAAAGAAGAATTGTGTTGTACTATTCGTCGGTAATTTTTAAGTGGCATACCCAATTTATGCGCCATAAATAATCTGTTGATACCATTATGTCCAACCACTAAAATGGTACCTTCCTTATACTTCTGTTGCATTTCAGCAAAAAAGCTACCTACTCGTTCTACCACCTGTGTCGCATTTTCGCCAGTGCCACCTGCTGCTGCATGAGCTGGATCTTCCGACCAATTGTTCCACAGCGTTGGATTTTCCGCTACAAATTCCTCCCTTCTTTTGCCCTCCCAAGTACCGAAATCTATCTCAATTAAACGTTGATCTGCAATTACCAAATTGTTACCAGATGCAATTTTTGCAGTTTCATTCGCTCTTTTCAACGGCGAAGAATATACAGCATCTAGCTTTCTCCCTTGCAATTGTAGCCTAACGGCCTGTGCCTGCGCAATTCCCTTATCCGTTAAAGGAATATCTGTCCTTCCACAATACCTATTTCCGTCTGCATTGTATTGCGTTTCGCCGTGTCTTAGTAAATACACACTAAGCATAAACCTCCTCTTCTGTAATAAATTTTCTATCTAGCAATTGCTGTAAAAACTGGTGGTAACCTTCTTGGTATTTTTTTGAAAGTTCTAGATCAGGCTTTACCTCTTTTTCTATAGTGGTAAGTTGTGCAACAGCATCAATAATACTATCAAAATGTGTCTTTGAAGCTGCCAATATTGCAGCACCTACACCACCAGAAACATATTTCATTTTTACTATCTTTTTGTTCAAAACCGAACTCCTTATCTTCAGCCACACATCACTATTACTTGCGCCACCTGCGGTATAAACTATTCCTACCTTTTCATCCGATAGTTCTTCCAAAAGTTCATAAGCGTAACGTTCTAAATAGGCAACCCCCTCCATAGCAGCGGCAAACTTTTCTTCCTTATTTAAATTATCCATACCAAAACCAACAGCTTGTGGCGACAACATAGGGAAACGCTCCCCTTGTTGCATTAAGGGATAAACTATCTTTCCAGTCGGAATTAACTGTTCGGCACTTTTATTTAATTGCGCCAAATCTTCGTTGGCAAATTGCGCACTTACCCAATCTGCGCCGGTATTACTTGCTCCACCCGGCATCCACAAACCATCTACGGCGTGTCTATGACTGTAAATTCTCCCCTTAACATCAACAATTTGTTTTTGCGTAACACCTTTAATTACCAAAGTTGTACCTATAGTGGTATTCCAATCGCCGGGTTTAATAGCGCCTGCTGCAATTTGCGAAGCACAGCCATCAGTAATGCCAACAGTAACCAAAGTATCTATATTTAAGCCAAGCAGATCTGCCTGTAGGTGATCTAAATTACCGATTACGGTTCCCAAGGGCTCTACTTTCGGCAGCCAAGCTTCATTAATACCAATCTCGGTAGAAATATAACTCGGCCATTTTAATTCGTTTACATCATAGCCCGATTTAAATGCATTTGTATAATCGGTAATTCCCCAGTTTCCACTCAATTTTCCAGTAATGTAATCAGCAGCGTGTATCCATTTAGCTATTTTTTTTGCCTTATCTGGATAGCTTTGAATAAACCATAACATTTTGGCCAGTCCGCTAGATGAATTGAAGGTATTAAAGCTATCGTTATAATACCTACTTGCTGCTAAAGTACATATCTTGCTTACTTCTTCAGAACGTTTATCACTGTACATCAAAGCATTGTGCAATGGTTTGTTTTCCGCATCTAGCGGGATAACCGTTCCAGAAGTAGAAGTTACCCCAATTGCTTTGATATTTTCCAAATCTATCTTTCCCCTCACAGTTACCACCATTCGTTGTAAAAGTTCACTACAGCAATTCCACCATTCTTCAGGAGATTGCTCTTGTCTCGATTGCTCGTTAAGCTGAAACACCCATCCATCATCAAAAAGCAAAGCCCCTTCTAAATTGAGCAACACTACCCTTACGCCTTGTGTCCCTACATCAATACCTACAAAATATGCCTCTTTGCCCATTAAATCAGTATCTCCTTAAATGCTTTTCTTGCTTTCTTCCAAGCTTCGTAGTTCTCTTTATCCTTTTCCGTAAACACGGGATGAGTTTCATCAATAATTACCCTTGCTATTGGCGTTTTACCCAATGCTTTATTACAAATTAGTGCTCCCCCAATAGCAGAAGATTGTCTGTAGGTATCACAAATCAGCACTTTTTTACCTATCAAGTTGGCTATCAGCTGTCGCAACTTTTTACTTTGAACACCCCCACCACAGGCCAATACATAATCCTTTTCATGCTTTGCCACTTCATTTAGGCAGTCGTAATTCTCTTTGATACTGCAAGCGATATCCCACAAAGTGGCAAAAACAAAATCGGCACGTTTTAAAGTATGTGAAACAGGGGCATCGAAGATAAAACCACCTTTTAATATGGGAGATTTTTCGGAAGCTACCAGCGAACCCAAAGAAGCTACACATTGCGAACCATCTACTTGGCTCAGTTCCTCCTCCATCAGTTCGTAGCTCTCGTTCGGATAGAAAACCTCTTTTAAGCGTTGATAATTCAACCCTGTAACCCCCGCATTGGTTTCTACCATAAACATATTGGGTTCGGTGTGCCTTCCTGTCCAAGTACGTTGCTGATGGTCTGTTTCGTAGTTCTCACTTATTTTAATGATGGGCGTTGTAGTACCTGAAACAATAATGACATCATTTGGTAGAGGCTGCGTACTTTTAGCAGCCAATTGCGTATCGGCCCCGCCTACAACTACAACTGCACTGCTGTTGATACCAAACTCACTAGCTACATTTTCTTGTATTGCGCCTAAAATAGTTCCTGACATCACTAAAGGAGGAAGAACAGCCAAATCAATCCCAAAAACTTGGGATAAATAAGTTGACCATTCTTGCTTTTGCACTTCGTAAAGTAAGGTTTCTGAAGCATGCGAATGTTCGAAATGAGGAACTCCACTAAATGCGTACTCTACCCAATCGCTAATGCTAAGCACCAAAGAGGCTTCTTTAGCAATTTCTGATTTTCGTTGTTGAACACCTACAATTTTTAAGGCCGAAAACAAGGAAGTAGGATATCTGCCAGTCAATTGATAAATCTTATCCTTATCTGTCATGATACCTTCCCATTCTCTACCTCGATGATCTATGTTTGGCAAGCCTATTAATCCTATACCATGTTTATCTACCAAAACAATACCTTCTCTTTGGCTCGTAGCCGTTACCGCAATGATTTTACATTCTACATTAGAAAAAATTTCTGCACTCATGGACTTGATTTGTTGCCATAGAAAAGCAGGATCGAAATAGAGTGCATCGGGATAAAGACTGTCCTTATGATATTGGATATCTTGTGTTTGGATACCAAGCACTTCGCCGTTAATAGCTATTACCGCCACACGGGCATTGCCAGTACCAATATCCACTACTAAATAGGCTTCTTTCATACCTCAGATTTTAATGGTTGCATTTCTTGTTTCCAAGTTAGCAGTTGTTTATTTAATATCTCTACATGATGGTCTTCCACTTCGAAGGTAGCGCCAGCTGTATGTGGGGTAGCCAACACATTTGGTGCATTAATCAACTGATAATCCAATTCATCTGGTGGTTCATGGTCAAACACATCTAAGATAGCTCCTTTAATTTTTTGGTTCAACACTACGTCAATCAAAGCGTTTCTATCTACTACACTTGCCCTTGCAGTATTTACAAATATGGCATCGCTACGCATCGAGTTTAACAAATTGGCATTTATCATCCCAATGGTGTTTGTATTAACAGGTAAATGGACCGATACGATATCACAATCGTTAAAAATAGCTTCCAAACTTACTTTTTGATAATCTGCATTATGATTTTCGACAAAAGGATCATAGAATTTAATGGGACAAGGAAATGGTTTCAACATTTCTGCAATACGTACTCCAACCGCACCAAAACCTACCATGCCAACAGTTTTATTGGCCAATTCATTGCCTTTAAACTGTAGATATGAAGTATGCGCTCCCTCTCCCCAATTTTTGCTCTTTAACCAATCTACACTAGGGATTACCTTACGCATAAAACAGATCAGGTTGGCTATCCACAGCTCTGCCACAGCCTGGGCATTACGTGCCGGCGTATGAAATACTGGAATGCTAAACTTTTCTGCAGTAGCTACTGATACATTTGAAGGCGTGCCCCTACATACGCCAATAAATCGCAAATGATTATTTACAGCAATCACATTTTCTGTAACGTGGTCGTGTTCGGTAATCAAAGCATCTGCCTGCGAACTAGCCAATAGGGTAATTAGCTCTTGCTCGTTGTAGGCTCTACTGTTCTTTTTCCATGGTTCGTAAATTACCTCTCCAATGTTATCTGCTATAAATTTTCTACCACTTTCATTGTAAGGTGCAGTAATTAATACTCTCATATATTTATATCAATCTATTCTACTATTAAATGTTCTTTTATATTTTTTTGTACAGGTAATTTTATAAAATGTGTTAAAACAGCACTTAAAAGATACAATACAGCAAGCAGCCAAGCCATTCCTTCTGGCTTTATCTGCCCAACGAACAAACCTACCAAAGCCGGACCAACAAAAACCGATAAGCCTGCACCTAGATTTAAAACTGCCATGGCGGCTCCCTTATCTTTATTTACTAACGATGGCACTAAGGCCGATAGCGGCACATAACCCGCCAACAAAGCTCCCCATAGCACACCGCAAATCATTACCATCCAATAACTACCTTCAAATATTTGGGGCGAGTAGTAGAATAGCAATGTTGTTAAAGCGCATCCTACCCCGCCAAACCACTTAATGGTAGTTCGCCAGCCCAAACCATCTCCAACAAAGCCAAAAATTAGGTTAAAGGCAATGTTTGCGATGAAAATTGTGCCCCAAATTTGTAACCACTCTACTGTAGATAAGCCGTGTGCAGCCATGTAAGTAGGCAAAAATACTGGGAATGCAAATTGTGCAGTCGTATTGATTATCCTCACAATTCCGCCCAGCACTACTTTAGGTTCTTCTTTCATTATAGCCAAACCTTTAATCAGTTCTTCTTTTTTATTGGCATTGTTTGCAATGCCCAGTTTATCTTTATTTAGCACCAAGGCCAGCAATGTACCCACTAGCACCCAAAATATCGAACTCCACAACGTGTTGAAATAACCTAAACTACCAATAGCCCAAGAAGCATAATAGGCCCCAAATACATTTAATCCGCCAGTAAAAACAAACCAGAACCAACCCACTGCCGCACCTAATCGTTCTTTCGGGCTACGATAAGTTATCCAAACCAAAAATGAATAGGCAAAAAGCGGATATCCAAATCCCCTTATTGCATAGGTAAAAATCATTGACCAAAGATTTAGCTGGGGCAAAGCGAAACCAACAAAACCTATCGTACCTATAATATATAGCAAAACCCCTAGTAACATAGTTTTTCGCGGCCCGTAACTCTCTGTTAGCACTCCCGAAAACCAAGATGAAATGGCAATGGTAATACCATAAGCCGTAAACAATGCCGCAGACTGCTCTACGGACATACCATTTTCCAATAAGTAAGGACTTAGCCAACCTTGCTCTACACCATCGCCCATCATAAATATCAAGACACCTAGGTATCCCCAAGCGAGATGACGAGGTATTCCCAACTTCTCAAAAAGACCATTAGATGAATTGCTCATGATCGGTTCATTTGGTTTGATTTGTATTTCTAATTCAAATAAAAGAAAAAATTTAACAAAATAAAAGATAATTTAATAAAATTTAATTTTAAAATAAGTTTTTAGAAAACAAAAAATATTAAAACAAAAGCAATTGTAAGACAAGAATGTATTTCGAACAAATTTAAGTTGTGTGTAGATATTCAATTTACTGCTCTTTCCTAACCAAAAACAATTCGAGTGCAGACACGATGTTCGAAACAGCAGTGCACAAGTTTATTAAAACAATATCAAATCATTGTTTCGATATCATTAAATAACAAACTATTAAAACAAATCAAAATTAAATTAACGTTAAAACGAAACAAAAAGAAGTTTTTTCAACAGAAAAGACTTTTTATTTATTACTTTAGCTTAAACACTCTTAATCTTAAACCAAAACCAAAAGACCAAAATGAACAAAAGGAAAGAAAAGCGCAGTAGAAAAACTATTACGAGGCGAGACTTTATTGTTACAACTACTGTAGCTGGCTTAAGCCTCACCGTTTTTGGATGTAAAAAATCGGAACCAGCTGCCCCTACACCAACCCCACCACCAACAGGAGGAAACAAACTGGCGATTACAAATGTCAATATACCAAACAAGCTAAATTTCGCGATAGGAAAAGACCATACCTTTCAAGGAGAAGGTTTTGCTGTTGGCGACAAGCTTATTTTTGTTTCGCAGACAGATGCTACCAAAAGCTTTACTGTAGAAATCAAATCGGTTACTACTAATAGCTGCACCTTTACGGTACCAACTGGTTTTTTAGCCGCCAGTTTCCGCATTAGCATTACACGAGGCAACGAAAGCGCAACTTTAGGATCAAGCACTATAGAAATTGCTTTTCAAAATATAGCTGATGTTGCCGGAATGACGGTGAAAGGAAGTGTTTTTGCAGGTGGAGTTGGCTTGGCAAATGTAATTGTGTCTGACGGCGTGGAAGTAACCAAAACAGATCAAAACGGCATTTACTATTTAAAATCTGCAAAAAACAAAGATTTCGTTTTTGTATCGATACCTGGAGGTTACGAAGTAGAAAACAGTAATGGTATACTTCCAGCTTTTTACAAAGGCTTTACAACAAATGCAAACACGGTAGAAAATATAGATTTTGAGCTTAAAGCCGTAAACAACGACAAGCATGTAATGTTGGCTCTAGGCGATATGCACCTTGCTAATAGAAACAACGATGTTACTCAATTTCAAAATGGTTTTTTAACCGACGCAGCAAAAACAATCACCAAATATAAAAATGAAGGCTATAAAGTTTATGGACTAACCCTTGGCGACATGACCTGGGAAACCTATTGGTATGACAACAACTACAGTTTTAGCCAGTACTTAGCTTTAATGAAAAGTATCAATATCCCGGTTTTTCATACGATGGGCAACCACGACAACGACCCATACATTAATGCCGATTGGCAGGCCGAAACCGCCTACAGAGCAAGTTTAGGACCAACATACTACTCATTTAATGTTGGAAAAGTTCACTATATAGTGCTAGACAATGTGCAATATATTAATACCAATGGCGCACAAGGAGTTGCCGGAACTAAAAATTACAACGGTGTAATTGTAGCAGATCAAATTGCTTGGCTTAAGAAAGATTTGGCAATGATTACCGATAAATCTACGCCTATTGTCATTGGAATGCATATTCAGCTGAACAATGCACCGACCTTAAGCGGACAGAATGAAACAGCTACTTTACGCCTAAACAATTCTACAGAGTTCATCAGTACACTAGCCGGCTTTACAGATGTGAATGTAATTACCGGACATACGCACGTTTGCTACGCTTACGAAAACAACGCTAATATTATGGAACACAATTCGGGTGCTATTTGCGCAACTTGGTGGTGGACCGGTAGAAGCGGCTACGCCAACAACCACACCTGCAAAGACGGCGCCCCTGGCGGATATGCGATCTGGAAATTCAATAACAAAAACTACGACTGGAAATATAAATCTATTGGATTTGAAGAAAACTATCAGTTTAGAGCTTACGACCTGAACAAAGTACATATTACCGCAGCAAAATATGCTCCTAGCAGTACCGATGCCCTGCTGAACCCTTACAAAGGCCCTTATGCAAACGCTAACAATAACAACGAGATTTTGGTAAACGTTTGGGGCTTTGACAAACAATGGAAAGTGGAGATTTTAGAAAATGGAACACCACTTGCAGTAACTCGGGTTAGCACATTAGACCCTCTGCACATCATTTCTTACGAAGCCTTAAGATTGAATGTGGGACAAACACCAACGGCAGATTTCGTAACAGCCAACTCGGCACATTTCTTTAAAGCAAAAGCAAACGGAGCAACCACACCTATCGAGATTAGGGTTACAGATAGGTTTGGTAATGTTTACAGCGAAACCATGAACCGACCAAAAGATTTAGTGGTGTCGATGAAGTAAAAGACAAAAGCCAGTTTTCAAAAATTGAAACTGGCTTTTTTAATCCCCAAAGCAATCTACAATTCAATATCCGAATACATAAAATAATGATCGCTGGGGTAGAACCCATTTTTGGCATCCTTAACCAGAACACAACTTTGCGCCTTTATATTTCCTTTGGTAAGGATATAATCAATTCTATTACCAATCTTACCATTTGCAGTTCTGTATTCATCCCCTAAAAAACCATGCCCGGTAGCGCCTGGATTTGCAGCCCCATTAATGGCGATATATTCATCAACAAATTTGGCATCAGTTATAATTTTTAATGCCGAGCTTGTTGGAGCAGAATTAAAATCGCCGGTCAAAATCTGAGGAAAATTTGCTTTGTATTGATTAGATTCTGCCACAATCATTTCCACCTGTTTGGTCTTGGCTATTTCGGTACTGTTTTTAGCTGTGGTAAGGTGAGTATTTGAAAACCTAAACAACTTTCCGGTAGTTAGATCTTTTAGCAAAGCATAGTTAACATGACGAGCCCTATAGGTACCCCAAGATTCGCTTCCCGCAATATGTGGCGTTTCCGAAAGCCAATATATGCCAACAGAAAGCAATTCGAACCTTGATTTTTTAATTAACAATGGATTTTTCGCAATACCTGCATATTCGGTAACTCCATCCATCTCGGGCCCATCGTAACCTAAAAAATAATAGTCCTTAAATTCGTTCCTTAAATCTATAGCCTGTTGATAAAACACCTCTTGCAGTCCCACAATATCTGGATTGTATTTTTTGATCACCTCAAAACAATAATCCTTGCGCTTTTTCCACCCCACTCCCTTTTCTTCATCTTCTTTTAAATCTACCCTAATGTTGGCGGTCATTACCCTAAATTTCCCGATTTCATCTCTGCTGGCTAAGGCTTCAATTGAAATTGTTGGTAATACAGTCAATATCGCTGCGCTTTTTAAAAAATTCCTTCTTCCGTTCATCTTGATTATTTCGCTAATAACTCTAAAATTGGCACACCTACATTTCCATTAGGCGCTTGAATTTTCAATAAATTGGATAGGGTAATGGCAATATCATTTTGGTGATATATTCGATTTGTTGCACCAGACTTAACGCCCCAGCCCATAAACAACAGCGGGATATGCGTATCGTATGGATTCCAAACGGCATGTGTTGATCCGCTTCTTTTGGCTGCATCTAAGTAACCTGCATTGGGAACTATTAAAATAGAACCCGTCCGCTTTCTATTGTTACCATTAACAACCATCGTTTTTAAAGGCTCTGGCACTGGCGAACTTCCTATTTGATCAACATCAATGGCGAAAAGCACACCTGCCTGTTGCTCCAAAAACCTAATCGAGGCCTGCTTCACTAGCGAAAAATCTAAACCTTCTACTCTATCCATCTTAAAATACACGCCATAATTAGCAGTACCCTCTATCAAGCCTTTAACTTTAAATTGCTTCTCCAAATATTCATTTAATGATTTCCTAAGTGGAGACATTAATAGCTGTCCATTTGGCATTTTATTCTCTTCGAGAAATTCTAATGAATGTGCCACACCATGATCTGCAGTTAAAAAAATCAGGTAGTTACCTTTGCCATATTTAGAATCTAGATATTTGAGAAAACTGGCAATTGTCTTATCCAACCTTAAATAAACATCTTCAATCTCAATAGCATTAGGTCCAAACTTATGCCCTACATAATCTGTAGAAGCCAAATTCACCGTAAGAAAATCTGTATCTGCACCCTCTCCTAACTGATAGCCTTCAATTGCTGCTTTGGCAAAACTTAATGTCAAATCGTTTCCAAATGGCGTAGCCCTAATTGCAGATTTGTCTACTTTATAGATTTCTGATAAAGGGTAAGGAAAGGTCGGCTTAGCATGCCCCTTGAACAATCCTTCCCATTTTACATCATCAGCAGAACTTTGCGTATAAGTTTTGATAGGATAAAGTGTTTTCCAATCTTGAGACATCAGTTTTGCGGGCTCATTTTTTTGGTTGAATTGATTAACCCAAGAAGGCAGTTCTTTCATATAATAAGTACTAGAAATAAACTTTGCCGAGTTATCATCATACCAAAAAGCAGCATTTGCCGAATGCCCCGAAGGTAAAATGGCAGCTCTATCTTTTAAGGAAACCCCAACCACCTTCGATCGGAAGTTGGTTGCCAACTTAAGTTCATCTGCCACCGTATTAACCAGCAAATTACGTGGCGACATTTGTCCTCCATCGCCATCATCGCCCGATTTCACATTATTTATACCTAAGGCCCGTACCGAAGTATCACCAACACAATATACTTTTTCTCCCGTATAGCGCTCTATCCAACTATTTCCGGTGATACCATGTATAGCGGGCACAGAACCAGTAAAAATGGTGGCATGCCCTACGGCTGTTTTAGATGGTGTATGATTGATATAGGTATTTTCCACAGAAAAACCTTCGCTCTGCAAACGTTTAAATCCATCTGAACCATACCTATCTTTAAATTTATATAGATAATCCCAACGCATTTGATCTACCACCAAACCAACAACTATCTTTGGCTTAACTCTCTCTTGTGCCCAAAGATGATTTGATAAAATGGTTAGCACTACTATTGAAAGAATGATTTTCTTCATTATGGTTTACTTGTTTTAAAAAACTTACTTTTCGTACTTTTTTCGGGCATAAATTGCTCGATAGCCCCATAGGCCTCCAAAGCTCTATCACTTAAAAGAATATCGGCGCCGTCTCTTATGGTTTTCCTATATAATTCTACCCTGGTATCTTTATTTTTTTCCCTTTCCATTACTTTTGCGGTATAGACAAAAATCATCATGCCTTTGCTGTGCAAAAGCTCGTAAAAGCTTTTCTTTTTGGGCTGGCCAACATAAGCCACCATATTTTCGTAAGGCACACCTGTATCTTCGTAAGCTTTCAACTTCTCCTCATTGCTCACAAAAATCTCGAACATCAAGTTTTTATCTTTTGCATAATAAAAAGCGGCTTCTTCTGGTTCGTAAGCAGAAATCAGCACACAGCTTTCTGCTTTATTTCTTTTGATAATCTCATAAAGCTGTCCTAAGGGCACGTCTTTTTTATCTATCATGATGATAGTTTTCCCCTTGGCCCATTGCAAAACTTCATCTAAGGTATGGATAGCATAATTGGTTAATTTACCCTTACTGTCTTTCAGCCTTAACTTCTTTATTTCCTCCCAAGTGTAATCAGACAGTTTTCCTTTACCATTTGTAGTTCTATCCAAAGTGGCATCGTGCAATACAACAGCAACACTATCTTTAGTCAACCTTGGATCTATCTCAAAAAAAGCAGGCATTTTATTAAGAATATATTCTAAGCCAGCGATGGAATTTTCTGGATAAAGTTCTTGCGCACCACCTCTATGTCCACATATCAAAGGAATTCTATCTGGTGTATATTGAAAAAATTCCTTTAAATTTTTAGTTGATTTAACTGATAAAGCATGCTGTTTTTTATCCTGTGCCAATACTTGAAATTGGTGCGAAAACATCCAAATAAGGATAAAAACCAAACGTCTACAATTTCTAACACTTAACATTTTAATTGATTTTGAATGTCGCTAAAACTGGATAATGATCTGAAACAACATGTGTAACAGAGTCTTGAACAATATCTGATTTTACTAGTTTTTGGGCTAATGGCTGGTTTACCCAAATATAATCTACCCGTCGCAAGATAGAGTTCTTTTTCAATTGACTTTTTACCGGCACACTGTTCTTAAACGACCTATGCAGATAGAAGTATGAATCGACAAATGACGCTGCCAACATTTTATCCGTAACAGAAAAATCGATAGCACCGTTATTTAAATTATTCCTGTAAATAGTTTTGTTTTTAACGATAGGCGTACCGCTTTTTGGCTCAAGACGTCCTTCTAGTCTTGACATAGATTTCAGCAAACTATTGTCATATTGCGTTGCATCAAATCTCGCCAAGGAATTAAAATCTCCACCCACCAATACCATCGCATTTGTTGGCAAAGATTTTATTTTTCCAATGATCAAATCCACATCGTGCTGCCTATCTTTTAACGTGAAAGGAGCTAAATGTGTTGCAACAAAATGCACTCCCCTTATTTTTGCATAAACATAGCCGTGCCACATATTCTCGTTTCTCATTTCAATTTCTTCGAATGGATATCTCGAAGTAATAGCGATAGGGTGCGTTACATCGTAGCCAGTTTCTTTACTCATAATTACCGAAAAACCATGACCATATTTCTTCGCAAACAATTCGAGTTCTGCTTTAGAAAAATTGATCATTTCTTGGTATAGCACAACATCTGCAGAGTGTTGTACTACCCAGTTGATGTATTTAGCTCTTGTCAAGCTATCATTATTAAAGCCGTGCAACGAATTATAACCTATCACAGTTAGGGTTTTACCATTTTGCCGTGCAACACCTTTTTGAAAGACAAATAAAAAACCAAAAGAAAGGAACAATATTACTTTTCTCATTACCTATTTATAAAGTGGAAGCGAGAAGTTGCTATCTTCATCATTTTCTTCCTGCACACCATCGCTATGCGGAATAAAAGTTCTAACACTTAAAATCTGCTTAGTTTGGTTAAACTTCATCAGCCTTAAAATACCATTGCCTCCATTTCTATCTTTCTCCGTATACTCTGGATTTCTCCTTCCCTGATAATCCGTTAATAAAACCTTTATTTTTCTTCCTTCGAACTCAACTTCTCTTAACGCTTCGCCACTAATATGTCCACAAAGCATCATAAATACGTTAGGTGAGTGTTTAAATTTCTCGATAATTCTTTGTCCTTGCTTAGTGAAATTGCCCGGTTTTGGTGCCTTTCCGGCTCCTGCAATAAAATTGCTTTTACTAGAAGTATCTGGCCTAAGTATATTATGGCTAACCACAATGGCCTTTCTATCGGCATGTTTCGATAATATATCGGCACCCCAATTGTGTACTTTTTCCTCTAAAGCAGCATCATAAAGTTCTTTCTTACCGGGATCATTATATATCAAGTAAAGCACAATAAATTTTTCGCCGTTTGCTGTGAACAGATCAAAATGGCTATCGCTAGATTCATTGTTTTCAAAAGAACCTCCATAATGCGGCTTACCTTCAAAGTGCTTGCGTCCAAAATATTTTGTATAGCCAATTTTTGTGCCGTTAGGATCGCCGTTTGGTCGTACATCATGGTTTCCTACTGCCACACCGTACGGAATACCATGTGGCAACCCCGGACGCGGCTGCTCTAACCTATACATTGCTTCTTTTGCTCTTTCCCATTCTTCGGGTGTTTTATCGCCATGATCGGTAATATCGCCTACGTGCACCACATAGGCTATTTTCTCTTTCTCTGCATTAGAAGTTATCCAATCAATCTGATTGTAGAACATATTCATATTACCACCATTTTTTATTGCGGTGTAATACTGGGTATCAGCCAAAACAGCAATCTGAAAATATCGATCATCGGCGGTTTGGGCTATCAGCGCCGCTTCTTTAGTAAAAAAACCAAAATGCCTAATACCTTGTGTAAGTACAAGCAATGATAAAAAAGTATAAAGAACAACTAATCTATTCTTTAAAACTCCCGACAAAAAATTAGGATATGTAATCATTTGAAATAAATTAAAAGGTATTTGGAAAGTTAACCAAATACCTTATGAAGAAAAAATTAATTTTGATATACGGCAACATCGTCCACAAATAATCTAGCATTTGCCGCATCTTTTGAAATTCTAAATCTCACAGGCCCTTTAATATCTAAAATATACTCTTTAAAATACTTCATATTTTGTACAGTCACCAGTAAGTTATCGCCAAGCGACTGCCAAGTATTCCCAGAATCTTGCGAATATTCTGCCCTTACGGTAATTGGCAAATTGGCATCGGTAGCCGATAGTGTAGCCGCACCATAATAGAAAGAGAATTTTGAAGCGCCATACGGCAAATTGAAATTCATTGCCAAAGCAGGTGCAGTGCTGTTCCTCATCATCACAGCCCAAGTACCATTTTTATTTACAATATTAGCAGAGCTGATAGAATACATATCTGGCATTAGCCATTCGCCTGATGGGAAAACATCTAAAGTGCCTGTATAAGCGCTTTTACGAGCAGGAGTGGTGGTATGTGTTTCCCATCCTTCTGGGAAATTAAGATACAATTGATCTGGTTTGTAAGGTTCCAAAGACTGTCCCACATAATCGTTTTCACTCCTTAACCAGAAACTCGGCTTTTTAGCTGCGTTAAATAACGCAATACCTGTGTAATCTCCTAGACCCGGCACTGGCTTGCTCGCAAAACTAGCGGTAGCCTCGGTGTGCATCAAAATTGTATTTGCCCAATCGCTAAGCGGTATTTCACCTACAAAAGTTTGCCCTACGGTCATATTTTCCACTACCGCCGATCTCAGCTGTACCAACGTACTTTCATAAATAGCCATACTATTCGTTATTGAAGTAAAAGTTGTAGCAGACGTGTGCACTTTTTGCGGGTTGCCACTCGATATTTTAGATACCGCACCTGCTGGCAATTTAGAAATCTGCAAAATGCCATTTACTCTTTCCAAAGTAGAACCATCTACTTTTACTACAATTGAATCTCCAGCGGTATATTGGCTTGCCTCTGCACCCAATGCTAAGGCAATTCCACGAAGCTGCTTACGACGATAACTCTGCATAATTACCAAGCCATTAGGCGCATTTCCATTTCCAGGATCGGAAATTACGATACCGCAAATACTTGTGGCCCCCATCATGTTATCGGTTTTTAGCACCAAAGGCGCTTCTTGATACATCGATTTAATATCGGCAACTGAAATTAATGGACTTGGCTTTCCGGTTATTTTTTCTTCTTTTTTACATGAGCCAGCGAGCATTACGCCTAGCATCATTAAAATTGATAATATCTTTTTCATCCGTATAAATTTGTTTTTTCATTATATGGCTAAGGTTTTTGCCACCACATTAGGGTTTTTAGATCATCGGGGCCTTGAGCCGAAACAGCATTGTTATAATTTGTTGCGTTAGCAGCCTGGATTGATATTGGATAAAAAAGTCTGGTTGGCATTATACCATCGTTTCTTAAGCCCGCACCTTTTGGCAAAACTGGATGACCCGTTCTACGGTATTCTACCCAAGCTTGCATATCTGTATAGAAGAGAGCCAAATACTTTTGCCAGTGTATTTTTTCCATCTTGGCTTCCAAAGTTGCACTTTCGTTCCATGCTACCATAGTGCCGTTTAGGTAATTACCTACAGACCTACCCCATAAGGTGATACGGGCCGTAGCACCTGCATCATAACAGGTTTTCGCATTTTTTGAAGTAACCCACCCTTTCGCGGCGGCTTCGGCTAAAATTAACTGTACTTCGGCATAATTGAGCATGTTACCCAATAATGGTTCTGTTCTTAAATAAACGATATTAGATTTTGCAGTAGGCGTTTCGCCGTAAGTATAACCACTTGGAATGCCTTCGTACAAGCCATTAAACTCCGTTATCCATCTACTAATACATGGATCCGCAGACAAATCTAGTTTATCTACAAAATAACTGCATGCTTTTGGATAACGCCAGTCAGAATCTTGCATATTGGCAAAGGGAGAATTAAATGGCGTTAGGCCTGTCCATCGTAAAATTGCAGACTCTTCATTGGTGTTGATGATTGGATAGTTTGCTGGATTTACATCTACTATTTCCTTAATCTTTGCCACAGCATTGGCAGCTACTTCGGCTTTGCCCGAAACCCTTAACAACAATCGCAGATATAAAGAGTTTCCAAATTTCCGCCATAAGCTTACGTTACCTTTATAAACCGGATCTGATACCGAACTCACATTCTTGGTTACGCCCTTTAAAATGTTATTTGCCTCTTCTAACTTGGCAAACATGTCTGCATAAATATCTTCTTGAAGATCGAACTTTGGGGCATAAATACCATCCCTTGCCCGGTTCGATTCGCTATAAGGTGTATCTCCGTAAGTATCTGTGATGATAGAATGTACCCAAGCTTGACAAATCAAAGATATGGCCATGTAAGCTTTGGTGTTGTTTTCATCTACCGTATTTTCTTGTGCAAATTTATAGACATCTT
Source organism: Pedobacter sp. (assembly GCF_031119335.1). GTDB lineage: Bacteria > Bacteroidota > Bacteroidia > Sphingobacteriales > Sphingobacteriaceae > Pedobacter. The sequence continues at coordinate 106,203 of NZ_JAVHXT010000010.1, read as the reverse complement.
TAAAATTGGTTAACTGTGTATACCAACCATTCCAGGGAGCTTCGGCAATGTTACGCCTAATATCATACCTAAAGATACGATCGGTTTCTACTAAGGTATTTACCGTTACCTGCATTAATTCGTTGGTAATGGTTCTGCTCCTGTTCATATTGGAGCTTACAGTTTGCACTAAAGCCCTAGCCAATAAGTTTTCTGCCAACACCTTTTCCGAAGTATTTGGGTCTGTGTTCATAGCAGAAAAATCTTTGGTACAAGATGGGGCGAGTAAGCTTATACAAAACCCTATTCCTATTAAATATTTTATCGTTTTCATCATGATATCTCTTAAAAACCAACGATTAAATTAACTCCAAACGTCCTGGTAGATGGGAACTGCCCAATCTCAAATCCTCTATTGATTTCGGAGCCACTTAAGGTTCCAAATTCTGGATCAAATCCTGGCCAAGTAGAAAAAATGAACAAATCTCTGCCAAAAACACCTAAAGTGGCTCTTTGCAAGCCTAGTTTCTTCGCTGTTTTCGCATTAAGTGTGTAATCTAGCCTAGCCTCTCTCAGTTTGATAAAATCAGTAGAAAAAGTTGACCCTTCTATGTTACTGATACCGAAATGCGCATCGTAATAAGCAGACAAATCTTCTGCAACCACCGTATTAGGACTAAAACTACCATCTGGATTACGCATTACCCCATTTCCTACAATGCCGTTATATCTTCCTTGCAGGGTTGAAGTTGTTTTACCTTGAACCGCCATTTTACCTTGTGTTAAAGAGTAGGCAACTGCACCGTATTGCGCATCAAAAAGAAAGCCCATAGAGAAATTTTTGTACTTAAACTGGTTCTGTATAGCACCTTTCCATTGAGGCATCGTATTGCCTAGGTAAAGGAGATCGTCAGACAATACTGGCATTCCACTGTCGTAAACAATCTGACCATCTGGCGAGCGTAAATAACCACGGCCGTACAAATCGCCCATACTTCCCCCAACATTTGCGATAATGAAACCATTACTGCCAGGCCCGTTTTGAAGCGTGAAAGAATTAAGGTTATCTGCCAATTCAAGTATTTTGTTTTTGTTAGCAGAAAAGGTGACATTTACATTCCATGTTAAACCACTTTTTCTTTTAACCGGCGAACCCGTAAGCGCAATTTCAACCCCACTGTTTCTTACCCTACCTGCGTTAATCACCAGATTGCTAAAACCTGTTGACCTATCTAGCAATGAAGACAAAATTTGGTCTTTTGTTTCGGAACTATACACAGTAAAATCTAAGCCCAAGCGATTTTTAAAGAACTGTAGTTCTAAACCAGTTTCATAACTATACGTGTAAAGCGGTTTTAGGTTAGGATTATTAAGCGCAGAAGGATTATACAAACCACCAGAATAAGAAGGATCTGCCTCGAACGAAAAGGATGTTTTATACGGCGTTGTACCGCCACTACCAACACCAGAAACAGACGCCCTTAACTTAGCATAACTTATGTTTGATGGTAACTTAAATGCCTCAGAAAGGATAAAACTGGCATTAACCGAAGGATAGAGGATAGAAATATTATCGCGACTGGTTGGTGTTGCCAACAAGCTACTCCAATCGTTCCTAAAAGTAAAATCGAGGAACAGATAACTTTTATAACCAGCAGTAACCAAGCCATAAACACTATTGATACCGTAATTGGCACGATAAGGTTTGGTCCACAGCTGCCCCGCACTATTTGCGAAAGTGAAGATACCTGGAAAAAGTAATGAATCTGCCCTTACCTCATTTCTATTAAAATAGTTTCTTAAAATTGCTCCACCCAAAGATGCGGTAACATCTAGGTCTTTTTTAAATTTCTTTTTGTACTTAATCAAGAAGTCGCTATTAATTTCACGAGAAATGATATCCTGTGTGCGATACATTCCTTTTCTAAATTTCTCTGTGTCAAAGGGACGTTGTTGCGAACGCACATCATTTGCCATATCCATAGATGTTCTTACCATCAGGCTCAGATCTTTCGTCACATCGTACGTTGCGGCAATATTACCTGTTATCGAATTTCTGTTTTGTTTGTTCAACATCTCGTAAGAAATAAGATAAGGATTATCTGGTCCAGTAGTTAAAGGTGTGTTTTGGGTTATTCCCTCTTTGCCTGGCACCCAATAGTTACGCAACCAAGATATAGGTGCACTTGGTGCCCAGAAAATAAAACCATACATAATAGATTGGTTATTGTATCCGCCTGCTGGCAAATTATCTGAAGTTTTACTAGTATAATTCAGCTTTGATGTTATTTGTAAGCCTTTAGATGGCTTAGAGTTGATAGACATCGCCACTGTATTTCTGTCATAACCTGTATTTGGAATAATCCAGCTGTTGGCAACGTTAGTATAGGAAAAACGAGCTGTTGTTTTATCGGTACCGCCATCTATAGAAACACTATTTGTAAATGTTTTAGCTGTTTCAAAGAAATTGTTAAAGCCTTCATCCTTATAAGGCCTCCAAAGTGTTCTTGTTGCTCCTTGCGCATTGGTTACTGGATCATACTGATAAAAATACTGTCCGTTAAACTTCGGGCCAAAGGCATTCGTTGTCCTATTTGTTGCCGGGCCATCTTCAGACACGCCATAAGAAAAATGATTTGCGCCGTCTACCCCCTGACCATATTCATACTGAAGGGAAGGCATCCTGTTAATTGCGGCAAAGCTCGTGTTGCTATTAAGACTAATACCGATCCCCTTTTGCTTACTTTTACCAGATTTAGTAGTGATAATGATTGCTCCATTTGCCCCACGAGAGCCATATAAAGCCGCAGCACCAGGTCCTTTCAAAACTGTTACGTTCTCTATATCATCCGGATTGATGTCTTCTAAACTACTGCCGTAGCCAACTACCGTCTCGTCCAAATAAGCTCCAGAACCCCCACTCATTCTACCGCTACCACCATTGATGATTACCCCGTCGACCACAATAAGCGCATCGTTATTGCCCGTCAGATTGCTTTCGCCACGCAATATAATAGAAGTGGACCCCGTTGGTCCGCTATTAGAACGAATAAGGTTTAAACCAGCTACTTTCCCAGAAAGCGCATCCGTCCAGTTATTGGAAAGAGCTTCTGTAAGCTGCTCGTTACCAATAGTAGTTACCGCATACCCCAACGCTTTTTGACTACGTTCAATATTCAGGGCTGTAACCACAACCTCGTTTAGTACACTTCTATCCTCTACCAAAGAAAAGTTCACTTTGGTGTCGGCTCCTGCTTTAACTACTACATTATCTTTCTTTTGTTTCAAAAATGAAAGAAATGAAATTTCTAGCGTATAAGTTCCTGCTGGCAATTGCATTTTATAATTACCCGAAACATCTGTGGATACTACCCTATTGAGCTGAACCACTTTTACACTGGCGCCAGTAAGCACTCCGCCAGTTTCATCAGAAATTTTCCCAGATATCGATCCGTTTTGCTGCGCAAAGGCACCCGCACACATCACCAGCCACAAAAAAGCTACAACAACAGTTTTGAATCCCGAAAAACTTATGAAATACTTTTTCTGCATAACGATAAGTTTGGTTTATACTTTGGTTTAAAGAGTTGTGCTATTTAGAACAACCTTTATCAAAGTAAATTAATTTAACATTAAAAAACAAAATAAAATTTAAAAAAAACATTTTGAAAGTTTTTAAACAAAAATTTTTTGCTCTATTTGTTTAGCCCAACATGATAGTACACCCACGAAAGCAGGTTTAAAAAGTCATAAAATAAGAAACAAGGAAAATTTGTTGAGTTCATGATTATTGAATTTGTAATTAACTGCAACAAACCTACCGAAACAGCATAAAGTAAATATTAACAAATCATTAAAATTTACTTTAAAAAACTTAAATAAAGTTAAAAAAAATAAAAAAGCCTTTCGATTTTAAATCAAAAGGCTTTAAGAAACAAATAAGTAAATATTGTTATTTATTTAGTTCGGCAAAATATTTATGGAACAAGGGTAAGGTTTCTATGCCTTTGTAATAATTATAAACATCGTATTTCTCGTTTGGAGAATGTAGCGCATCGCTATCTAATCCAAAACCAAATAATACAGACTTAATACCCAAAACATTTTCGAATAAAGCTACGATTGGAATACTGCCACCACCACGTGTAGGAATTGGCTTTTTACCAAAGCTGTCTTCAATAGCTTTTTCTGCAGCACGGTATGCAACACTATCTGTTGGAGTAACTACCGGCTCACCTCCATGATGTGGAGTTACCGTTACTTTTACGCCTTTTGGTGCAATTTTCTCAAAGTGTTTGGCAAAAATCTCGCTGATTTCATCAGAATTTTGATGAGGTACCAAACGCATAGAAATTTTAGCGTTTGCTTTGCTTGGCAACACGGTTTTAGCACCTTCGCCAATATAGCCGCTCCAAATACCGTTCACTTCTAAAGTTGGTCTTGTTCCGGTACGCTCTAAAGTTGAATATCCTTTTTCGCCCCACTCAGCATCAATTTCTAAATCTTTTTTGTACTCTTCCAAATCGAATGGCGCAGAATTTAAAGCTTGTTTTTCTGCATCGCTTAATTCTTGCACTTTATCGTAAAACTCAGGAATGGTGATATGGTTATTTTCGTCGTGTAATGAAGCAATCATTTTACAAAGAATTGTTGCTGGATTAGCTACTGCGCCTCCATAAACGCCAGAATGCAAATCTCTGTTCGGACCTACCACTTCTACTTCCATATATGCCAAACCTCTCAAACCAGTTTCAATAGATGGATTTTCCATACTGATCATCGAAGTATCAGAAATCAAAACCACATCCGCTTTTAAACGCTCGGTATTAGCTTTTACGAAAATGCCAAGGTTTGCTGAACCAACTTCTTCCTCACCTTCTATCATGAACTTTACGTTACAAGCCAAAGTGTTGGTTTGCATCATTAATTCGAAAGCTTTTACGTGCATGTAAAACTGACCTTTATCGTCGCAAGCACCGCGAGCATAAATTTTACCATCGCGTAGTGTTGGTTCGAAAGGTGGAGTTTTCCAAAGTTCTAATGGATCCGGCGGTTGCACATCATAGTGCCCATAAATTAATACCGTTGGCAAGCTTGGATCTACAATTTTTTCACCATATACTATTGGATAACCAGCTGTTTCGCAAATTTCTACTTTATCGGCACCAGCCTCTTTCAATTTCTGGGCAACAAAATCGGCAGTTTTTAACACATCGCCTTTATATTTTGGATCTGCACTTACCGAAGGAAAACGTAATAACTCGAAAAGCTCGTCTAAAAAACGTTGCTTGTTATCTTCTACATATTTCTTTATTTCTTGCATAAGATTTATATTTTGAACAAATATAGACATTTTGAATAGAGCTTCCGACTAATCAAAGTCATAAAAAAGTTGTGATACTTACCCTTATAGACAAGCGATTTTCTTATTTTTACCATCATACAAATTGTAGAGCAATGAAGAAACTATCCCTTTGCCTTTTATTAATTAGTGCTGTTGTGCTGCTATCTTCTTGGGGGTTTTATGCTCACAAAAGAATTAACCAGCTCGCTATATTCACATTGCCTGAAGGCATGATTGGCTTCTACAAAAACAACCATAAATACATTACCGAACATGCGGTTGATCCAGACAAACGACGTTACGCAGATACCGCAGAGGCACCTCGTCACTTTATTGATGTAGAAAATTATGAAAGCCACATAGACAGTATTCCCGAAAAATGGAATGATGCAGTAAACAAATACGGTGCAAAACATTTAGCCAAAGAGGGCATTGTACCTTGGCAAATACAACGTACCTACAACAACCTGGTAAGGGCTTTTAAAGAACGTGACTCTTCAAAAATATTAAGATATTCTGCCGATCTTGGACATTACATTGGAGATGCACACGTACCCTTACATACCACACGCAACTATAATGGTCAGTTAACCAACCAAGTGGGTATTCATGGATTTTGGGAATCGAGAGTACCTGAGTTATTTGCAAAAAACTACAATTTATTGGTTGGCAAAGCTAATTATATAGAAGACCCGTTAAAGGAAGCTTGGAAAATTGTAAAAAATGCACATACTATGGTAGATACCGTGCTGAGCTTTGAGAAGAAATTGAGCGAAACTTTCCCCGCCGACCAAAAATATGACTTCTCTATACGTGGAAAAAACGTGATGAAACAGTATTCTGTAGCATATTCTAAAGCTTATTCTGATATGATGAATGGCATGGTAGAAAGGCAGATGAAATCATCGATTATTAAGGTAGGCTCTTATTGGTATTCTGCCTGGGTTGACGCGGGGCAACCCGACTTACGAAACATGATAAGAATTGAAGCTACCATAGAAGATAAACAACAAGCTGAAAAGATTGATAAAAAGTATCAGGAAGGGAAGATTATTGGCAGGGAATATTAAGCTGGGTTAATTGGTTAACTGTTTAAAACGGTCAATTGTAATTTCGCTAGTCGGGGTTATTTTATGAACTCGCTTTGCTCTGTTTGCAATCCGGAGCAGCGGAGGTAAGACTTCAAATTAAAAAGGCTTACTAAACAGTAAGCCTTCTTCTTTATTATTCAGGATTAATCTCTTCTTCTATTTGTTTATCAATAGGTTTCTTTTTAAATAGCGATTTAAGCGCTGCAATAATTACAGGAGCAAATGTACCTACAGCGATTATTACAATAATTACTTCAAAATTCTTTTCTACAAATGGAATTTTACCTAATAGGTAACCAGCGAAAGACAAGCTGAAAATCCAAGCAATACCACCTATAATGTTATATAAGGTAAACTTCCCAAATTCCATTCTTGCAGCACCAGCAACAAATGGCGCAATAGTCCTAAAAATTGGCAAGAACCTTGAAAATACAATAGCTACAGCACCGTGTTTCTCGAAATATTCATGAGATTGGTGGTAATATTTAAGCTTCAAAATTTTATTTTCTTCCTTAAACACTTTGATGCCGAAGTATTTTCCAAGCCTGTAATTTAAGGTATTGCCTAAAATCGCGGCAGCAGTTAAAATAAAACATAGAAACCAGATATCTAATCCAGTATTTCCGGCAGCTACAATTGCACCCATGGCAAACAGCATCGAATCTCCTGGTAAAAATGGTGTCACTACAAATCCCGTTTCGGCAAAAATAATGATGAATAGAATTAGATAGGTCCAAGTTCTGTATTCATAAATGATTGCACTTAGCGTATCTTTTGTATCGGTAAGTAAGCTTATAAATAAATCTAGTATTTCCAATGTATTTAAATTTTGCGCTAAAATAAGCAATATGCGTATTAGTTGGATTTTTAAATTGCTAAATTGTTGTATTGTTTATGTAAATATTTATTAAAGCAGCATTAGAAATATATTGTCTGCATGTGTTTTTATAAATCAACAACAACCTAAAAAAAAGTCCGAGTGTCTAGCTCGGACTTTCATATATTTTAAAGTATGTTTTAATTTTCTACTAGTAGCTGTTATTCAACATCACAGGCATTACTAACATCAACACATCTTCGTTTTCATCGTTAGTTTGAGGAATTAACAACCCTGCTCTGTTTGGTGTAGATAACTCTAAAGTTACTTCTTCGCCACTTAAGTTATTTAACATTTCGATCAAGAAACGAGCATTGAAACCAATCTCTAAATCTTCACCATCATATTGGCAGCTTAAACGTTCATGAGCTTCGTTAGCGAAATCTAAATCTTCTGAAGAGATGTGCAACTCGCTACCGTTAATTTTTAAACGCACCTGATGTGTAGTTTTGTTGGCAAAAATTACTACCCTACGTAATGTATTCAAAAACAAAGCTCTATCAATTACCAACTTATTTGGATTGTTTGCAGGAATTACTGCTTCATAATCTGGATAACGCTCATCAATTAAACGACAGATCAGGTTGATGTTTTCGAACTTGAAAAATGCACTTGTAGCATTATAATCTACAGAAACATTTACGTCGTTATTTGGTAAAGCAGCCTTTAATAAAGTCAATGCTTTTTTAGGCAAAATAAATGAAGATGCTTTATCAGCCTTGCTATCGTTTCTTCTGTAACGAACCAATTTATGGGCATCCGTAGCTACAAAGGTGATGTTTTGAGGAGATAACTGACAAAAAACTCCGGTCATTGCTGGTCGCAATTCATCATTACTTACTGCAAAAATTGTTTTAGTGATAGCTTCGCCCAAAACAGATGCCGGAAGATTTACAGATGAGGCATTATCTACAACAGGAATTTTTGGAAAATCCTCGCCGTTTTCGCCGCTCAATTTATATTTACCATCACCAGCACTAATCTCAATAGCGAAACTATTATCATCCACGTTAAATGAAATAGGCTGATCTGGAAGGGTTTTTAAAGTATCTAATAAAATTCTAGACGGTACAGCTACCTTACCTTCTTCTTTAGATTCAACTGCCAAAGAAGTAGTCATGCTCGTTTGCAAATCTGTAGCAGAAATGGTCAAATTTCCTTCTTTAATTTCAAACAGGAAATTCTCCAAAATTGGCAATACCGTGCTGCTACTCGAAGCACCATTAACCGTTTGTAAATGCTTTAATAATGTCGATGTGGATACTATAAATCTCATAGTTTGTTATATATGGAATCAAAAGTATGAAATTTTACTTTGCATACTTATGTTTACGATAATAATGTTGAAAAATTGCGAAACATATTAACAACAAAATAGGTAAAACTGTGTTTACAAGCTGCCATTTTGTTTTTTCGGTGCGTACTAAAGTTTTATCTAGTGATCTTACGGTAACTTCTTTATTTCGCAGGGCGATGAGGTTATCGGTACTAGTAAAGTAATCTGCAATATTCAAAAGCAAAGCCTTGTTGCCAAAATTCTGTTGTGTGTACCTGTCAAAACCGAGTGGAAAAGGCGAACCATCGCCAGCTACCTGGTTTCGGAAAATATCCCCATCGCCCAAAACGATCATCTTTGCTGGTTTACTCTGTGCGGGCAAATCAAACTTTTCTTTTATCGCCTCTGGCACCGGTCTATTTAAAAACACCGATTTAAAACTTCCTTCTAACAACACCCCTACATTTCTTGGCTGATTGGTAAATTCTTTTTCGGTTGGTTGTTCTTCAACCATTTGTAGGTTAAACATTTTCGGCGAAGTGTAAACCTTGTTGTATGACGATGTTCGAAGAATAATTCGCTTATTTACATTTCTACTGCCAATGGTATCTACCGTGCTTGCAAATTCGCTTTTAATGTTATCCAAGTTTTTAACAACGCTGTTAGATGTATCTGGCAATAAAATTGGATAATAAAGCCATGGTGCCAGTTGGATATCCCCTTTGGGACCGCCAGACATTGCCACAGGAATTTCGGCGCAATTTACATCGGCAATGATATCGTAATTAACACGGGCACCGTACTCAAACAACATATCGTCCAAGTTGAGGGAATTATTAGCAGCCATGAAAGATCTTCCGCTACGCAAGCTATCCAAATCCATACGCACCTGATCGATAGACCAAACCACATGCCCTCCTTTCATCACAAAGTAGTTGATTTTGTACTTTTGAGCCTCCGTAAAAGGTTTCGAAGGCTTGGCAATCACCAACATTTTCAAACTATCCAGCCCTTCTTTTGTCATCGAATCTAGGTTAACCCTACCCACCACATAACTATCAGACAAAGTGCTCATGGCATCATATAACTGTAAGTCGTTAGGTTCTCCGTTGCCCTCGGTAAAACCTATTCTTGGGTTATAACCAGTAATTACTTTTTTTAAGGATGATGTAAACACATACTCTAAATTCTTGATGGAGTTATTAATGCTTTCATCATAATTAGATGCTTCTCCACCCAAATTTTGAAGCAATTTCACTGGCATCCGTTTCCCGTTACTTTCAATTAAAGCCATTGGAAAAACCAACTTTTCAGAAAAACCAGCATCAGTTTTGATGTTGATGTTTGTAGGTTTAATGCCCATTTCATACAACTGCTGAATAACTGTATCTTGTTCGTTAATTGTTAGTCCAGAAATTGGATCTACAAATACGACCTTAAATTTCCCATTAGCATAAGCCTTATAGTCTAATAGCAAATCTTTAGTAGCATTGCGCAAACGCTTAAAAGCTGCAGGCATATCGCCATCTAAAAAAATGGTTATTTCTACATCGTGCTTATTTTGCTTTAACGTTTCTTTAGTTTTTTCGGTTAAGGTAAACCGTTTTTCTTTAGTAAAATCTATCCTAGTGTAGGCAAGCTGCGTCACTACATTTAGTACAATCAAAGTCACAACAAGCAGCAGAAACTTAAATTTCCTGTTCTTTAGTCTTTGGTCTTTAGTCTTTAGTCTTTCCCCTACCATTTCCTACCTCCTATTGCCAATTTGGTTAACCCTAAAAAGAAAGCCACAAAAGTGATGAAATATACAGCATCTCTCGTATCTAAAACGCCCCTACTAATAGACTGGTAATGTTCGGCTATGCCAAAATTCACCAACACGCTAGAAATACTTTCAAAAGCACTAATTCTACTTATCGAATCGAAACCGCTATACATAAAAAAACAAAGAAAAACAGCTATTGCAAAGGCAATAATTTGATTTTTAGTAACGGACGAAGCAAAAATACCAATCGAGGTGAATGCGTTGCCAAGTAAAAACAAACCAATGTACGAGCCTATGACTGCTCCTGTATCTATATTCCCTTTGGGCAGGCCCAACTGCGAAATGCTATAATAATAAACCAAGGTTGGCAACAGAGAAAAAAGCACTAATACCATACAAGCTAGATACTTTGCCAATATAATCTGTAAATCGGTTAGCGGCCGCGTGGCCAGCAAAACATAAGTACCTTCTTTTCTTTCCTCGGCAAAAGAACGCATAGCGATGGCCGAAATAAGGAACATGAATAGATAAGGGACTAGGCTGAAGAAACCGTCCATTTCTGCATATCCGTATTCTAAAATTGAGGTATCTGGGAAGAACCAAAACATTAAACCGCAGGCCAATAAGAATATACCGATGGTAATGTAGGCCATTGATGAACTAAGGAAACTGAATAACTCTCTCTTAAATACTGCTAGCATGCGATGTGATAGGATTGCCGAAGTTATACAATATCTGTTAAAACAAAAAAGCCCCGACAAAATTGTCGAGGCTTTTAATTAACTTATTTTTTCTTAGAAATTGAAGCCTAAGCCTACTGAGAAAACTTTATTTTTGGTATTTCCTTCGTTACTGTTTTCTGTATTGCTTAAACCTAAACCATAGCCTGCATGTATATTTAGTCCATTGCTTAGTTTATAACCTCCTAAAAAGTTTAGTCCAAACTCCATTCTTTTCAGCTGGCCATCCTCAGAACCAAATTCAGCATCAATTTTTTCATCGCCAGCTTTGATATTAGCAGATAAAGCATAAGCTGCATATGGACCCGCACCTATAAAAACCTTTCCAGTTCCAGCATTAAAATTTGCTAAAAGATTTAGAGGAAGTTCTAAATACGAATAATTAAATGTAATAGCGTCAGCACCATTCAAATCTTCTGGATCAGCACCCATTTGTTCTGCCATTTCGCGGATATCAAATTTGCCTCCCTTGCCAACATAGGTCAAACCTGGCTGAAACGAGAAAATTGGTGAAATGTTGATATCTGCAATACCACCTACATAAAACGATGTTTTAGAAGAAGTATTTAATGAAATTCCCATTGTTGAAGCGGTGATTTTTGGAAAGGTCACACCTGCTTTAACTCCGAAAGAAACAGGTTTGTCTTGAGCGTTTACAGCTGTAGTTAAACCAGCCGCCAACGTTAATAATAGAAGGATTCTTTTCATTTTGTTTTTTTGATTGTTAATATTAAATGGTTATTTAATTTGAAAGTTCACTGAGGTAGTGAACTTTCAAATTTTATTTAGATTATAAACCGAAGTTTAAAGCTGCTCTTAGACCGATGAACGAAGATGTTCCGTTCTTAGACCAACCTTCGTAACGAGCACCAAAATCGATAGCCATTTTATCTGCTACTGGGAACTCTACACCTAAACTTGGTGCATATAAGAAAGCAGTACCACCATTAGTTTCTGTTGAGATAGCCGCACCTAATTGACCTTGAGCATAAAAATTTTCTGCTAAGAAATATCTTACGCCAGCTTTCAACGGAACAAAGCCAGTACTAACTGTAACACCAGCAAATTCTTTTGAAGTGAAACTTAAATATCCAGCCTCACCTACGAAATTTAATTTATTTGCAATTGGCGCTTGGAAATTCAATGAACCTCCAACTCCAAAATTCCAAACATCCCCAAAATCTCCCATTGGGAAAGCGAAATCTGCACCAACACCGAGTTTAGAGCCACCCATTGCAGGATCTTTTGTTTGTGCGTTAGCAGCTAAGCCTAAACCAGCTACAAGAGCTAATGATAATAGTAATTTTTTCATCGTTTTTGATTTTTGTTTTAATTGTGATGAAGCTATCCGATCATATCGGAATGGTTTCATTTTAAGTAATTTAAATTTGTGTATTAATAAAACTGCTCCAATAGACACAACAATATTGCCAATCGTTACACTTACACATCAAAAATATTACAAACAAATGTAAATCAGCATATTATTTTAACAAACACACAATCTATAACCCAAAAACATAACCTAATCTTAATCCAATAAAACTGAAACTTGTAGTTTTTAAAGTAGATGTTGCACCGTAACTTGTATTAGTCCAAGCTTCGTATCTCAACCCAAATTCTAATTTATTTTCCGAACTTCCTGTTTTAAAATAGGTACCAAATCCCGGCGACCAAACAAAAGAAGTTTTAGATGAACTTCCCATCCTAAAAGCCGTGCCCGCTTGCCCTTCTATATAAAAGTCTGGGGAAGGATAATGCTTTAAACCTAACTTTACCGGTACGCCTTGTATGTTAGCTATTTTGGTACCGAAAACTCGTTTAGTGAGAAAAATATTATATCCTCCATTAGCCGTAATAGCATATCTCTCTGCAATACCTATTTCAGCTTTTACGCTTCCGCCAAAACCAATCCCAGTCATGCTCGACGCATTGCCAGTGGGCACATTAATCTCTGGCGATAAAGTAATTTTCAATTGTTGAGATTGAGCTTTAACAACTGATGAAAGCGTGATAAAAAGTAGTACAGCAAATTTTCTATAATTCATAACGGTATATTGATAATCCTTTAAATCTCAAAGAATTCCTCACTAATAATGGGGATTATAAAATTGACTAAAGGGTTAGTTTCTTGAAAATATCTTCTAAAGATGATTGAGCATGCTTCTCTTTCAAATCATTTATTGAAGAATTTGCAACCAAAACACCTTTATTGATGATAATTACATCATCGCAAAGCGCTTCTACCTCTTGCATAATGTGAGTAGAAATAATTACAGTTTTATCTTTGCCCAAGTTTTTAATTAGCGCCCTAATATCGGATAGCTGATTTGGATCCAATCCCGATGTTGGCTCATCTAAAATTAGCACTTGCGGCTGGTGGATAATGGCTTGTGCCAAACCTACTCTTTGCTTGTAACCTTTAGAAAGCATTCCTATTTTCTTGTGCTGTTCTTGGGTTAAACCTACCAATTTTATTACTTCTTCTACTCTTTGCTTAACGTTTTTTAATCCATAAGTTTCTGCAACAAAGCCCAGAAATTCGCGGACATACATATCCATATATAAAGGTGTATTCTCTGGCAGGTAGCCTATCAATCTTTTCACTTCCAACGGTTCCAATTGAATATCTTTCCCGACAATTTCTGCTTGGCCAGAGGTAGGCTGCAAATAACCAGTCAGCATTTTCATGGTGGTAGATTTACCAGCACCATTTGGCCCTAGAAAACCTAAAATACGTCCAGGTTTTGCTTCGAAACTAATTTCGTTTACTGCTTTTTGTTCGCCATAATGTTTGGCCAGATTTTTTACGATTACGCTCACTTATTTAAGGCTTAGGTTTTTAAACTTCAATTGTTTTTGATTGCGATAAACATCCAGCTGCTGTCCTGCTAAAGCAACTTCATCAGTAGAAAGCACATCTGCTCCATTGCCAATTAAATCACTGTAAATGGTTTTGTTACGATTTGCCTTTGCACTTCTATCTAAGTTGCCCATGGTGCCCAAAATAGTGCTTATGCCTTTGTTATGCAAATATTCGTAAAGGCTTTTGCTAGGTTCGGCAACACCAACAAATGCAATAATTTTATCGTTAGGCACCCCCATTTTGTTCAAACGCTCCAAATCTTCTGGACTTTTAATGGTTGCAGAAATCATTAAATCTGGAGCTAACTCATGCACCTTTGCCGCTTGATTAGCATTATAGGTAATGATGATGGAGTTAGCTTCCGACTTTGTTTTACGTACCGCAGCAATAATTTTTTCGTAAGGCACACCTCTTTTAATGTCGATGGTGAAAAGCACTTTATTTTTGCCCCAACGCAACACTTCTTCTAAAGTTGGAATTTTGAACTTGGTTAACTTACCGTCGTCGTCTTTTAAGGTAAGTTTTTTCAATTCTTTATAAGTGTATGACGACACCAAGCCTGAACCAGTGGTTGTTCTATCCAGTTTATCGTCATGCATAATGACTAATGCAGAATCTTTACTTAACGCCACGTCAAACTCGATAATTACGGGTTGATAATTGGTCGCATTTTCGAAAGTTTCAATAGCATTTTCTGGAAAGCCTGGCATTGGCCCGCCACGGTGTGCACTTAGTAATGGATATGGCTTCGTTTTTCTGTTTAAAAAAGCTTGAAACTCTTTCGCAGTTTTAAAACTGATATAGTGGTGTTGCTTTGGGGCGATGCAGGCAATACCCAATAAAGCAATTGCAAGAACTAGAAATTGTATTTTTCTCAAGTTGTTAAATTTGATATGCAAAGGTAGTTTTTGTTTTACCAGCTAAGAAATTTAAGACCTCTTTAGGAAATTCCAAACAGATTCATCTTTTTCCTCTTTTTTGTCTTCGATAAGCCCAGCCACAATTTGATCTAGCAGATCTTCATTTTCACTCACTAATTTATCGCCAAGCGATACAATTTTTTGAATATTGGAAGTAGAAGCTGCATCCATAGATGAATCGATAGACGAAAGATTGCTTGGCTCTATTCTAATGTAGTTATTGATTTTCTTCACAGAATGGAACAACTGTTTAAGGAAGTAATTGGTACTTTCTGCCGAACTGCTGCTCATGATATCTACCAAAGCCGGACCGATAGAAATTGCTCTTTTCTTCTTAAAATCTTCGTAATTGTAAGATATTTTAGAAAGGCCTGTACCTAACGAGAGTATCCAAATGTCATCTATTTTATAAGTGTTATGGCTTTTTATTACTTCTAGCAAAGCTGATAGCGATGGGTTATGAGCAAACACGCCTCCATCTACTAAAGGATAGCGGGTTTTTGCCAGAGAGAAAACTTCTGCAACAGAGAAATAAGTTGGTGCGGCAGATGTTGCACGACAAACATCTCTGATATAAAAATCTCTAGAATCGCCGTGAGATATTGCCTTTTGCTGGCGGAACAAATGATTTTTACGTAACTCTATATCGTAGGCAGTGATAATGCAGGGCTTTAACAGCTCACTTAATTTCTTCTCACCAAAGTAACCATATAACACCTTTTCCAGAATGGTGGCATCGTAAAGTTCGCTTAACAGGCCAAATCTGCTAAGGAAACGTCGCCATGGTTTTGCAGAAAAAATTTCTTCCCCATGTTCTAAGTAGATATCTAATGCTTGTTTGGCGGTATATTTTGGCTTAAGAGGATCTTTATCGCTTGGGCACAAAAGTATAGATAACAATATGCCGCCTGTGCTAGTGCCCGCAAAGAAATCGAAATAATCTATGAGGTGGGCATCTGGATTTTTAGTTGCTCGCTGAATTTTTTCTTCCAAAGCTACTAACATCATTCCTGGTATGATCCCGCGAATGCCACCGCCATCTATGGAAAGTATTCTTTTCATTGTCTGTACTCGTTTCGTAAACAACCGAAAGTAGTAAAAAATTAGGTTTATTCCTTTTTTAACCTTACAAGACATTTAAAGTTCATATTAGTTTTAGTCTGCCTTTGCGGTGCTTTGCGAAAACTTCAAAAACTTTGCGGTTATTGTAATTTTGACCATGTAAGGCATTTAAGTTCATATTAGTTTTTTGTGCCTTTGCGGTGCTTTGCGAAAACTTCAAAAACTTTGCGTATATTTTTTCACCACCTAAGACACCTAAGTTCATATTAGTTGAACATCCGTTTTAACCAATGTACAGGAGAGTTTCGAAAAGAACGCGAAGTTTGAAATGTTGTCATTTGTTAAATAAACCTGATAGAAATGAAAAGCACGCAAGCGAGTGTAGCGAGTGCGGACTTGTAATGAACAGCAGGGCTTTCGGAACAAATTAGCACTAAAATTGCTTTTCAAAAACCTTAGGTTTTACGCCTTTAAACCCTCTACCTTTTTTATTATCTTTGGCGCACTATGGCTCAGAAAAATAACGACGAACTTTTTAAAAATGTAATATCACATGCAAAGGAATATGGTTTTGTGTTCCAAAGCAGCGAAATATATGATGGCTTAAGTGCGGTTTACGACTACGGACAATTGGGTGCGGAGTTGAAAAACAACATCAAAACTTATTGGTGGAAAGCAATGGTGCAAATGCACGAAAACATTGTGGGCATTGATTCTGCTATTTTTATGCATCCAAAAATCTGGAAGGCTAGTGGTCACGTTGATGGTTTTAACGACCCGATGATTGACAACAAGGATTCGAAAAAACGTTACCGTGCCGACCAATTATTGGAAGATAGAATTGCCAAATACGAGAAAGATGGCAAAACCGAAAAAGCTGCAAAATTGCAAACTGACATGGACGATGCTTTAAAAGCTGAGGATTTACCTCGTTTAAAAGCGTTAATTGAAGAGCATGAAATTGCTTGCCCGGTAAGTGGCACCAAGAACTGGACTGATGTACGTCAGTTTAACTTGATGTTTGACACGCAGTTTGGCGCAATGGCAGACGGCAGTGAGAAGGTCTACTTACGCCCAGAAACTGCGCAAGGTATTTTCGTAAATTTCTTGAACGTGCAAAAAACAGGCAGAATGAAAATTCCTTTCGGTATTGCACAAATTGGTAAAGCTTTTAGAAACGAGGTAATTGCCCGTCAGTTCATTATGCGTATGCGTGAGTTCGAGCAAATGGAAATGCAATTCTTTGTTCGTCCAGGTGAAGACAAAAAATGGTTTGAGTACTGGAAAGAAGCTCGTTTGAAATGGCACAAAGCTTTGGGTACGCCTGCAGAGAAATATCGTTACCACGACCACGTGAAACTAGCGCACTATGCTAATGCAGCTACAGATATTGAGTTCGAATTCCCATTTGGCTTTAAAGAAGTAGAAGGTATTCACAGTAGAACTGATTTCGATTTATCGCAACACCAAGAGTTTAGCGGTAAGAAAATGCAGTATTTTGATGCTGAATTGGATGAGAACGGAAAGCCTTACGGCAACTATGTTCCTTATGTAATTGAAACATCAATTGGTTTAGATAGAATGTTCTTGTTAACGATGATTAACGCATTGGAAGAGGAAGATTTAAGCACGCCTGAAAGACAGGACAGCAGAACTTTATTGCGTTTGCACCCTGCACTAGCCCCAATTAAAGCGGCTATTTTCCCTTTAACTAAAAAGGATGGTTTGCCGGAAAAAGCTCGTGAAGTGATGGATGCTTTGAAGTTTGACTTTAATTGTATTTACGAAGAGAAAGATGCGATTGGTAAACGTTATCGTAGACAAGATGCCGTTGGTACGCCTTTCTGTATCACGGTAGATCACCAAACTTTGGAAGATAATACGGTTACCATTCGTCATAGAGATACGATGGAGCAACAACGTATTGAAATTAAAGATTTGCACTGGACGATTGAAAGCAAGGTAAGCTGGAGAAGTTTGTTAAGTAATTCATAAATGTTTAATCCCGATCTAAAAAATCGGGATTTTTTATGGAAAATGCTTTTTTCTACATCCTAAAATAAATTATGATAAATGAAGAGGCTTACGTTTACAATCATCTTGTTGTTGTTCAGTTTAGGTTTTGTAAAGGCGCAAGAGGCAAAGTTAGATACCGTATTAAGAACTAAGACAAAACCCAAGGTTAAAGTCATATACGACATCCAAAGCGCTTCTCTTCTACCTCATCAAAATAACGATGTACTTACATGGAATTTCAATTCAAAAACTAAGGTTAAAACCGTAAATCCAATTTTCATCAATTACAACAATGTTGATGATTTGAACATCGATAAAGCTACCAGAAGCCTTCTCTTTAAATACAAGATAGAAAAGCCAGAAATAGTTAATCTATATGAGTTGGCTAGCAAATACTGCAAGTTAAGTGAAAAAGATATTTTATTCAGTGTAGATGATGAGTGGCAAAAACAACCTGATAGTACCTTTATTAGTATTGATGCCATTAAACATGTAAGAGTGGTAGACAGCAAGAACTATCCTTATCTATCTGAAAAGAAAGACGGTTTTGTAGTGATGGCTATTAAAACTGTAAATCCTCCAAAGAAAGAGGAAGCTGAGGATGGAAAGCCAAAGATTTATATTCGTTAAAGAACTTTCTCAGCTAAAGTTGTAAGATTGCTTCGTACCTCGCAATGACGACTTTGTGAAAGCTATAGTTAAAGAATACTATCAATAGCCTCTTCGCTTCTAGCAATTACAGCCTTGTCGCTATTGACAATAATTGGCCTTTGTATTAAAATTGGATTTTCATGCAGCGCCTTGATCCATTCCGCATCAGATAAGTTTTTATCCTTAAATTTCTCCAAATAAATCTTCTCTGTTTTACGGACAATATCAATTGGATTCAAATCCAATTTTGCCAAAAGTGATTTTAATTCAGTAATACTGGGAACAGCTTCCAAATAATTAACCACTTCGAACGGCTCTCCACTTTTTGTAATTTCTTTTAAGGCAGCGTTGCTTTTGCTACATCTGCTGTTGTGATAAATTGTAATGCTCATTACTTCTTGCTAAAATACCAATCGTGCTTTTCAACTTTAGTAATTTCTGGCTGATTGATCTGTGTTAAAATCCGCCTTGCGCCTACCAAGGTTTTAGTCTGATACTCATCATAATTAGTCGCCGTTGGCAAAATACTGCTGATCTTCACCATTCCTGCAGACTGGATAAATTCGCCATTGCCCATGTAAATTGCTGTGTGGCTAATGCGTCCACCATTCACACCTCTACGCTTAGCGGCAGAGAAAAACATCAAATCTCCGGGCTTTAAATTCTTCAAGCATTTTTCTACACTAACCGAATCATTTTCCGTTACGTCCAACTTTTCACCAACCAAAGCTTGTTGCGAGGCATCACGAGGAATGATCACACCATTCAAAAAGTAGGCAGTTTTGGTAAAGCCACTACAATCTACCCCTTTTATGGAAGTGCCGCCCCATAAATACGGTACGCCAATTAAAGTTTGCGCAGTTTTCAAAATCGCTTCAGTGCTAGGAATTGGTCTTTTTAACCAAGCACTATAATCTGCAGTTTGATTTGTTGGAATATAAGCTTCTCTCCCATCCGGAAAAGCAACTTTAGTAAACGAGCCTTCAGTAGCCAAAAATCTCAATACATTTCCAGCTACTAAGTCAGAAATCCTAGCAGCAGTCGGATCGGCTTTGACAAGAGCATGTCCATAATCGTTTACGTAAATTATTTTCTTTGCAGCTTGCCATTCTTTAAATTTGTTCTCGTTCATCAAAGCGATAGAACCACCGTCAGTCCAAGCTAAATAGCCATCAGGCGATTTCACCAAATAAAATCCACCCTGCTTTTTCAAGATTTGGATGGGCGTACCTAACAAGGTTTGTGTCATTAGCTCTGCGCCATGAAAAGGCTTGCTTCTATTGTTAGCTACCGATATTGTGGTTACACCATAAATTTGATCTTTCAATTGTTTTGATGGCAAGACGGACAATATCAGCTTTGCTTTTTCATTAGCTGCAAAAGAATTTCCGAAAGCAGACACGGCTTGTTCAGATGTACTTTCCACAAAAACAGAATCGCCTTTAAACCGAACGTCAAAATACACTGAACGTTTATCTGGGGCATATTTTTTCTGGATGGTATTAGCTGTTGCTCTGTACGCCAAAGTATCTATTTGGGCAGCTGCAGCCAAATTGAATAAGGCACAAGCCAAAAAGAAAAAACATCTTTTCATTTTTTTGTGTTTTGAGGTATATCTAGTGTAGCTAAGTTACAACATAAATGCTTATCTGCTTTTTAGTAGCCTAATATTTACACAGAACGCTTGGATACTAACTTGATAACCATATTTTTGAAAATTACCCAAAACACTCACATCGATAATTGAACGACATGTTAAAAAAACTACCGCTTCCGCTCTGGACAATTGCCCTACCTATTTTAGCTTGGATAGCCTACTTTTTGCCTCTTGATAGCATGGGCAGCTTTGGAACGATTTTGCTGGTAACACTTCTTATTGGCAGTGTATTGTCGGCGGTACACCATGCAGAGGTGGTAGCACATAAAGTTGGCGAGCCATTTGGAACACTAATCCTCGCTTTAGCAGTAACCACCATTGAAGTTTCGCTTATCGTTTCCTTAATGCTCACAGGCGGCCCTGGAACCGAAGCACTAGCAAGAGATACCGTTTTTGCCGCAGTGATGATTATTCTTACCGGTATGGTCGGCATTTGTTTGTTAGCAGGTGGCGTTAAATTTAAGCAACAACGCTTCAGTTTAGATGGTGTAAAAGCAGCCTTAGTTGCCCTAGCAGCCATTTTAACACTTACACTGGTATTGCCAAACCACACCACTAGCGTAGCAGGTCCTTTCTATAACGATGCCCAACTTATTTTCGTAGCCATTATTTCGTTGATCTTATACGGCACGTTCGTTTTGGTGCAAACTGTTAGGCACAGAGATTTCTTTTTACCACCAGACAACGACGAAAAAGGTATAGAAGCACATGCCGAACCTCCTACAAGAACAGTAGCGTTAAGCAGCGGCTTATTGTTATTAGTTTGTTTAGGCATTGTAGTGCTACTAGCAAAAACATTAGCTCCAGATATCGAAAACGCAGTAATTAGCGCAGGTGCGCCAAAAATGTTAGTAGGTGTAATTATTGCTGCAGTTGTTTTGCTACCAGAGGGCTTGGCAGCTTACAGAGCAGCAAGAAAGAACAGACTGCAAACAAGTTTAAACTTGGCTTTAGGCTCTGCGCTGGCAACTATCGGGCTTACCATACCTGCTGTTTCTATTGTGTCTTTAGTTTCTGGAATGACCATAACTTTAGGTATCGACACCAAGTCTGTAACGCTACTTCTGTTGTCGTTATTTACGATTATGCTTTCTCTCGGATCTGGTAGAACCAACATATTGCAGGGCGTTGTATTATTAACTATTTTTGCTGCCTATCTGTTTACCATTGTAGCACCTTAAGCTTCAATTTAAAGCAGGAAATAACACAGCACAAATGTTAAACAAGCAATTAACCTACAAAAAAGGATGAGGAAATTAGCGTTACGCATTATCGATTTTTTCTATCCCCCTTTTAAAAATTGGTTTTCTATCGGCACTTTTCGTTACATGGCGAGTGGAGGTATTACTGCAGCCTCTGGGATTGTTGCTTATTTCATTATTTACAACTACGTTTTGCACCAAAAAAACGTACACATTGGCGAGTACATGGTTACCGCTCCCATTGCTGCGCTTGCATTAGAATCTGTGTTCACCTTTCTAGTAGGCTTCACGTTAAACAAGTATTTAGTTTTCACACAATCGAACCTAAAAGGACGCATCCAATTATTTAGGTATGGCACCGTCGTAGCCACCAATATTTTACTCAACTACGCCCTCATGAAGATATTGGTAGAAGGTTTCCAGTTTTACCCTTCCATTTCTAAAGCTTTAATTACAGCAGTATTGGCAGTGTTTAGTTATTTCTCGCAAAAGTATTTCTCGTTTAGGGTAAAGAAAAACGTTTAATATTTGAAGCGCAGAACTAGTGCTGCTATATTCCGATAGTCCTCTAGTCACCTATGGTTATCTGGAGCTTTACACTACAATCTTTATCCAGGATAGTACCTTTGCCGACCAGGAAGAGATCGCATAAGTTTTACCTGCGTTTCATCTGTTTTGATTAACAGTTCTATTATTACAGTGCGAAAAAAATTAAAAAGAAATTTCTTTACCGAACAGCTTGTTGTACTTACGTTTATCAAACTTGTACAATGTAGCCGCCCTAAAAGATACCCCACGTTGCTTTTCTTCTAGCTCTTTAAGCACTTTAAAACTTAAAATCTTCTTACGGAAATTACGTTTATCCAGTTTCTTACCTAAAATAAGTTCGTAAACACTTTGCACTTGGGTAAGCGTAAATTTTTCTGGCAAAAGTTCGAAAGCCAATGGCAGGTGCTTAATTCTGCGCTTAATTTTCTCTAAACCTTTATTGAGGATGTTTTGATGGTCGAAAGCCAATTTAGGCAAGCTAGCCACGTTTACCCACTGCGCTTTTTTAGCGTAATTGCTAAGCGGTTTTAGTGGTTTATCGCCACCTAAACGTAACATGGCATAATAAGCTACAGAAATTACCCTACCCTGCGGATGTCGATTTACATCGCCAAAGGCATAGTACTGTTCCATGTAAATATCGCTTAGGCCAGTAAGCTCTTTCAAGATACGCTGTGCAGATTGATCAACACTTTCTTCGTGGTTAACCAAGTTTCCGGGCAAAGCCCACCAATCTTTAAATGGTTCCTCGTTTCTCTCAATCAACAAGATTTTAAGTTCGGCACCATCAAAGCCAAAAAGCACACAATCTATAGAGACTGCAAAATCAAAACCGGGGGTCACTTCTGTCAAAACAATCGCTTTAAAATGTTCGAAATATGGAACAAAATAAAGACACTTATTTCGTTAATTCATAAATTATTTGAAAAAAAATTACTTAGTGTAAAAAATACACGTTATATTCGTATAATCAGAATGAAACCAAATATTAAGAACATAGCAGTACTGACCTCAGGAGGCGATGCTCCAGGCATGAATGCCTGCATTAGGGCCGTGGTACGCACCGGAATTTATCATGGCAAAAACATGTTCGGTGCAATACAAGGCTACCAAGGTCTAATCAATAACAACATAATTCCGATGAATGCCCGCTCTGTAAGCAATATTTTACACATGGGCGGAACCATCCTTAAAACAGCCAGATGTTTGGAGTTTAAAGAGGATGCCGGAATGGAGATTGCCTTTAAGAATTTACAAGAAAAAGAAATAGATGGCTTGGTGGTAATTGGTGGCGATGGCACCTTTACCGGAGCTAAACGATTTGGCGAAAAATTTGGCGTTAAAGTAATTGGCGTGCCTGGAACGATAGATAACGATCTTTACGGATCTGACTTTACCTTAGGTTACGATACCGCCATTAACACCGTTATAGAAGCCATAGATAAGATTAGAGACACCGCCGATTCTCACGATAGGCTGTTCTTTATTGAGGTAATGGGCCGCGACTCTGGCTGTATTGCCTTGCGTAGTGCAATTGCCAGCGGTGCCGAAGCAGTACTTTTACCAGAAAGGGAAACTTCTTTAAAAGAATTGATTACCAAGTTAAAATCAGGTGCTTCAACCAAAAAATCATCGAGCATTGTAATTGTTTCTGAAGGAAATAAATACGGCGGCGCTTATGATATTGCGAAAGCAGTGAAGCGTAAGTTTACGCACTACGATACCAAAGTAACGGTTTTAGGTCACTTACAACGTGGTGGTAGCCCAAGTGGTTTCGACAGAATTTTAGGCAGCAGATTAGGTTTTGCAGCTACCAATGCACTTATTGCTGGCGAAAGCATGAAGATGGTAGGTTTAAAAGGAAACGAAATTGGCTTAACCTCTTTAGAAGAAGCACTTAGTGGCTTAAGTAATTACAAGCTGGAAGATGATTTGTTGCAAATGACACACGTTTTATCAATATAGTTAAGATGATAGCAGTAGTATATAGCGGATCAAAAAATGCTTGCTGGAAAATTTGGCAAGAAGGCACTGCCATGATCGAAACGCATACCGCAAGTGTTAATCCTTGTTTTAACGATCCTAAGCAAGTGTTGCAGGTGCTTAGCAAGAACATTACCTTGATCCATAATGCAGAGAATATTAGAAAAATCTACGTTTTCGCAGCAGGTGCCTCGGCCAAAGAGAAACAACAAGAACTTACCAGTACATTGGAGCAGTTCTTTGTGAATGGCAAAATTAAGGTAAAAGACGATGTGTACGGAGCTGCTATTGCTGCCTGCCACGATAAAACGGGCATTGTTGGCATTTTAGGCAGTGGCGCCAATTGTGCTTACTACAATGGCAAAAAACCAGAGAAGAACAATTACGGCTTGGGCTATATCCTTGCCGATGAAGGCTCGGCCAACTATTTTGGTAAAATGCTGTTGAAAAACTTCTTGGAAGGTAAAATGCCGGAAGATTTAAAAATGAAGATAGAAGCGCAGTACAACTTAGACCGACCAAGCATCTTAGAACGTGTGTACAGAAAACCGCAGGCGCAAACTTACCTAGCCTCGTTTTTGGATTTCTATCTCGATAATAGAAACCATACCTATATCCAACAGTTGTTGGCCCAAGGATTTGATAAATATATAAAAAGCTATATCATCCCTACGCTAGAAAAACATCCAGAAGAAGAAGTGCATTTTGTGGGTTCTGTAGCTGGCGCTTTCCAAGATCAATTACGAGAAGTGGCAAGCAAATACAACATCAGCATTGTATCAGTAACTAGAGAACCCATACACAACATATTAAATTATTACACCAATTAAATACGATGAGTCGTCTTTTGGACAGCTTCATCACCATTATTAAAACAAAAACCGATCCCGATTTTACATCGGGAGAGCTCATGATTACAATTAAATAAAAATAGATTACACAATCATAATTAATAAGAAAATGAAAATAGGAATTAACGGATTTGGCCGTATTGGCCGTTTAGCCTTTAGAGCCGCTGTAAAACGCAATGATATCGAAGTTGTTGGTATCAACGACTTAGTAGAACCAGATTATATGGCCTATATGTTAAAATACGATTCTACCCACGGTCAGTTTGACGGTACTGTAGAAGTTAAAGATGGCAATTTGGTAGTAAACGGAAAAACAATCCGCGTTACTGCAGAGAAAGATCCAGCAGCTTTAAAATGGGATGCTGTAGGTGCTGAGGTAATTATCGAATCTACAGGTTTATTCTTAACGCAAGAAACAGCTCAAAAACACATTGATGCTGGTGCTAAGAAAGTGATCATGTCTGCTCCTGCAAAAGATGACACCCCTACTTTCGTAATGGGCGTAAATCACAAAGAATTAAAGGCAGATCAGCATATCGTTTCTAATGCTTCATGTACTACTAACTGTTTAGCGCCAATTGCTAAAGTATTACACGATAAGTATGGCATTTTAGAAGGATTAATGACTACAGTTCACGCTGTTACTGCTACTCAAAAAACAGTAGATGGTCCTTCGGCTAAAGACTGGAGAGGCGGACGTGGAGGTTACCAAAACATCATCCCTTCTTCTACTGGTGCTGCAAAAGCAGTAGGTTTAGTATTGCCTGATTTGAAAGGTAAATTAACCGGTATGTCGTTCCGTGTACCTGTTGCAGACGTTTCTGTAGTAGATTTAACTGTACGTTTAGAGAAAGGTGCTAGTTACGAAGAAATTAAAACTGCGATGAAAGAAGCCTCAGAAGGTGAGTTAAAAGGTATCTTAGGTTATACTGAAGACGAAGTAGTTTCTTCAGATTTCTTAGGTGATGCTCGTACATCTATCTTCGATGCTAAAGCTGGTATCTCATTGAGCGATAACTTCGTAAAAGTGGTTTCTTGGTATGATAACGAGTGGGGTTATTCTAACAAAATCATCGATTTAGCTCAAGAAGTAGCTAAGCATATTTAAGCATGACATCCAAACCAAAAATAGAAAGCAGTGCCGAGAGGTACTGCTTTTTTGTTTTTTAACGGATAAGCTTAGGACAAGATTTAACCACCAAGACACCAAGAACACAAAGGCTATTTAAGCCTATCCTATCTGCACTAGATTTTAAACAGTTGAAATGAGTACAAACTTTCCCAAGTACGAAATCACGGCCTCTTAGCATATCGCCCCGTAAGCCAATAAAACGTTTGCAGGAACGGCCGGGCACCTACCAACTAAGCTGGGTGCAGATGTGTTTATCAACCTTTCATCTTTGCTGCAACAATGACACGTCTCATCCAGCACTATTAACGTTTTATTGAGCTGAAGCAAGATAAGGTTGAGCAACCTTGAAATTTATACCTTAGCGTTAATGTCTTTATTTACAGGTATGCTTTCGCTAATGCTCAGGTTGTTACTTTTGGTTCAAGCCAAATTGCAAAGCAATCTTGAATACCTTATAAAAAAAGAACTCATGATGAAAAAGGTAAAACAATGTTAATAAAAGTTAAATACAACATTATGATAAAACTTTTAAAAAGCAGCGCAAAATCTATTTCGTATTTTTGCGTTAATAGGTTAGTTTTTGCGGAGCAAAACTACAGACATAACAGTTAAGATACCTTTAAAGTGGCGAAACTGCAAGAAAACGCCCACAAAAGTCACAGAACTGTCATAACGCTTGACAAAATTAAATTTTCTTAGTGTACCATTTACACTAAGAAAAATAATACCTACATTTGTAGTGTTGATTTACATCAACGCCCTAGAATAGATAAAAGTCCTGAAAAGGAATAAAGAGCAACCCGTTCATACAGGTTTATATTTGGTTAGAAAGAGAGATATGCGTGGATGCGATATCTCTTTTCTTTTTTATAGGGTTTTTAACACCCTTCCAGATGCTTTAAAGCCACATTCTGTTATTTCTCACTAAAAGTTTAATTCCTTCAACGCTTCCAGTTATTAATCTGTTTATTATCTATTTTGTTGGAATTTGTTGGAATTTGTTGGAATATTTGTTGGAATAATCCGCTTCAAATATATGCCTCTTCTAACATACTGCAATAACCACTTTCACTAATTATCAAATGATCGTGTAACTCAATATCCAATAACTTAGCAGCCTCTTTCAATTTCTTAGTTATCCGTATATCATCACTAGATGGTCTTAAATTACCACTCGGATGATTATGTGCTAATATAATACTAGTCGCTGTAGACTTCAAAGCGATTGCAAAGACCACCCTAGTGTCCATCACCGTTGAACTTCCTCCTCCTTTTGATAGATCAACTATCCCTAAAACTCTATTGTTTCGGTTTAACAATATCATTTTAGCTTGTTCTAGGAAATTAATAAGGCTCATGTCCCAATTGTTCATTAGCACTTGATATGCTTGCTGAGAAGTACTGATTTGAGGACGTTCCTGTGCTTTGAAGTGTGGCTTGTAGCTTAGTTGCACTTCGGCAACGTTAAAGAATTCTGTTTGTTCCATATTATTTTAATTAATTATGGAGCATGACCAACCTTTGTCCGCAACTAAGCAAAGGAGGAACGGAATAAATAGGTAGTGCGTAAATGCCACGTGAGCGTTTATGCCGTAGTTCCTTTAAGCGTGTTGGGGAGAAAGGTTAAATTTGAGGAGTGATTTATGCAAAAATTGATAATTGAATTTCAATTAATTAGTTAACTGTTTTATATGATATCATTTAAAGTCAATTCTTGGCTAAGTATCGCTCTGTTGACCTCCTTTAGCAGTAGAACACTATCGATAACTTTTTTAGTTAGCCTCACATCGATATCAGCAATATCTTCGACTGCCAATCTAACATCAGACCTTTTTATGTAAAAAACAATTTTATCAAAATTATCTTTATAAAGCTGTCTTATGGATTCATAATCAGGTTTACTAATAAATTCTGACACGTCCCTATTTAAGTTCTTCTTTAACTGTTTATCAAATTCACTCATATTTTCAATAATTTCTGCATACAACTCTTTCAATTCTAGGAAAATCTTTTCCCATTTCTGATTTCAGGACATATCCAACTTCCAACTCAATTTTCCTGTTATTTTTATTCTTAAATTCATTTTTTATCTTAAAGGCATTCACGCCTTTTTGAGGTTTAAATATTTCATTACTAATAATTGTGTAATTCTTTTCATCAGTTTTCTCTAAAAAAGAAATAGAAATATATTCAATCTTTTCAAACAAAGTTTCATTAATAAAATTCAATTTGAGTTCTAAATTCTCACTCAAATAATCTTTTGGGCAATCGAATACAAAATTAGATGACCTCCCAGAAACCATATATCCTTTTCGTTTATCAAGTATCTCGTCGTCCAGCTTTGTGTTATAACCTTTTATTTCAGCGATATCAGCCTTATTTTCCAATATCTTCTTAGTTATATCACCTTTGACCTCACGCTTGTTCCCAATTATTTTTTCATAATTTTCAATATTTACCTTCAATTTCTCCAATTCAATATTTTGTAACTTTATGCTATCTAAGAGGTCTTTCATCCTATTTCTAGCTAATTCTAAGCTATGCAGGTCTACTTTATTTAAATTTGAAGTATCAATATTTAGACTATTCCTTTTAGCTAATAATTCACTAACCTCCTCATACTGATCATTGAATATAGAGTCGTAATAAAAACTGATTATTAACGAGCTTAATAGAGTAGCGACGACTAGAGTCATAGTTATATTCTTTGCTTTCTTATCTTTATTTGCAGTAATAAAAATATATAGTGAAGCAATTAAAGTCGCTATTAACGGAAGTATGTAGATGTAGTTAATATTACTCATTTCCGGAGGCTTCAATTTGGTTAGTATTTCTTTTTAACATTGCTATTAAGGTTCCACTCCAACTTATTCCTGCAAAAATCGAAGATTTAAGTGAGCTTGGGTCTAACAGTACGTAAGCTAGTAAAGCTCCAATAATCGGTAACAATAAAAAGTCGACTCTAAAATAAAAGGCATCAGTTTTGTTTGGGAACATTTTTTTTATAAAAGGTATCGTTCCCTTGAAGTCATCGCTATAAAGCGATAACAAATGTGCACATAATGCGCCTAACCAAGTCTGGAATAAGATAATCCAATTGAATTCACTAAAAATTTCCACTTTTTACATTTTTGGTTCTAACATGGGTATCTAGGTAAAATCGGTAGCTATTCTGTAAATTAATCTAAAATTGGATTTAAAAATTACTATCAGTTAATCCTCCCGAGCGCTTTAATTTAATTACAACAAATATAATTGATTTTCATAACAGACTGAATGAGTCTTTAATAAACTGAACATCTTCGGTAGAAAACTTATTCCATTTCACGCTACGTCCATCTACATTTGGTTCGGCAGAAAATTGCTCAGCTTTAATGTGAGTTTGGAATTTATCAATGAGATTTATAATTAATTCGTCAAGTTCTAATCCTAAGTCCGATTTTGACATTACTCCAATCGAAATATTTGTCAGCTTTTGACTATCCTGAACATAATAAACAGCATTTTTTTCCTTTCTAACCTCTGCGATTAACGTCTGTGTTCCCATACAATATCTTATGCAAGTTTCAAATGTTTTACTAATCGCCATTTCTTGAATTAAAGAGTTGATGTTATAATTCATTGATGAAGGAAAATATTGTTGACTTCCTATAAGAAATGGAATTGTCAGCCCGTCTTTGCCTCTTTCACGTTGTTTAAGGAGTAATATTTC
The DNA here is from genome assembly GCF_031119335.1 of Pedobacter sp. Lineage (GTDB taxonomy): Bacteria > Bacteroidota > Bacteroidia > Sphingobacteriales > Sphingobacteriaceae > Pedobacter. Next base: position 76,530 of record NZ_JAVHXT010000010.1, on the reverse strand, counting down.
CCAATATTTCATATATGCATAAGTTCACTAATTTAAAAACTAAATCAATTTACTTCCATCTTTGCTCCAGCGATATTTAATAAATTGATCAAGCTCACTTTCATCTGCATGCTCCAAAACAATTACTTGAGGCTTATAACCACATTCGTTCTCAATATTTAAAATTTCATCAGATATTACTTTGAAAATATTTTTTACTTGAACAATATTATCATCAACTTTTTTTTGTTCATTTTCTACGACTTCATCCAATTCTTTATAAACTTTTGGAAAGTATACCTGACTAGGTTGATCCAAAACTAATATTGACGGTATTTTTGAAGTCTTAGTTATGCTATGGAGATACAAGAAACCTAAAAATGCCGATAAATGTATTGCTAACCAGTTTGAGCCACTTCCCATCTCAGATAGCAAGATATTTTCTTTACCTTCAATATTGTACTTCAAGCTAAATTTTTCCAGATCAAATAATATCTTACCTGGTTTGAATTCTTCTTCAAAATCAAGCAGATCACAAATATCACTCATCTTATTACTCAGTATTATTTGAGCTCTTTGCAACTCTTCTTTTAGATTGAAACCAGCAAGTTTGTTTTTGAGTTGTTCAATTTCTGCTTCTAACTCTGAATAATCACTTTTACTATTTGATAAAATCTTATTTCTTTCAATAAGGTTTTGAGCATTCGCTTCTGTTCTTCCTTTTAACAGTAACCCTTTTTCATATTCATTCTTAGTGCTGAACTCTGTTAATATCTGTTTATTTAAGCTTTCAGCTTTAATATTGAGTTCTTTTAAATGTCTTTTCAAGACATCTCTCTCTTTTCTAAGTGAAGCATTTTGAGTTGATGTATCATTTACGTATGTGCCAATTTTTTCAAACTCTTCTTCTAATGTCTCATTAGATTCTCGAATTACGCCAATTTTATCTACTATCGCCTCTACTTCTTGCTCGCAAAGTGGACAGTGAATTTCACTAACATTAGTTTCGATTGACGCTAAAGACTTTAATCGATTAATATTTTTATAATAATTTTTAGATATGTCATTATTAGATTTAATTGTATCTAATAAATTCTGAACTATTTCTAATTCTTTCTTTTTCTCAAAGATCAAATCATCTACTTTTCTAAGTTGTTCGTTAAGATTTTGATCACCTACTGAGTTAGCGTTGGCACTTGGCAAAGCTGTAATAAGCTTTTTAAGTTCAGGTAAATTTATATCGGCAGACAGTTCTTTCCCTAAAAATGTGTAGTAAAATGACAAAACAGTATAGAGGTCGTCTCTTAATTGTTCATTGCTGATTTTCAACTTCTCGTCTAGCTTTTTCTTTTGACTTAATTCTTTCTGCTTACTTTCCAGATTTCGCTGTAAATCAAAAAAATCAGCATCTCCGAATCCCATTAGTATAGGATAATCATCAATAGTTTTTTTTCTCTTGTAAAAATCATCAAACCTGTAGAAAAGACTATGCTTATTAGCAATTAAATTTTGATGCTGAAATAAAAAAGGCACAAAACTTCGCATTGTTACTTTGCCTCCAGATTTCCTCTTATCTTCTTCTTCATCAGCTCTTGTATCTAAGACAGAAATTCCGATATGTTTTTCAAATTCTCTTTTAGCTTCATCTAAATCAAGCAGTTTCCTGTCATAAAAATATTCAATAGAAAAGTGTTCAAGAAAAGTCGAACTAATTTCGACATTGAAATACATTTGATTACTATTTTTTCTTCTTCCAATAATTAAATGCTTGTCTTTCACTCTATATATTATGCAATAAAGATCTGTCCAGTCGGTTATAATTCCTTTTGGAATAGTAGATCTACTTGCAAACAAACAATAATCGATAATCTCAATTACTGCGCTTTTACCTGTTTTAGAATCGCCAGAAATTATATTTAATCCCTCATCGAACTTTAGTGTCCGTGATTCCTTGGTATCTTTAAAAAGACATATACGTGATATTAATGCTTGCATAAGTTATAAATTGAAAAATATTCTCCTATAATCTTCCTTTGAAAGAATTGATCCTAAATTAAATGCTGCCTTATAATAATCTCTTAGCAAAAGATTTTTCTCTTTTGAATAAATAGTTTCCTGTTTATCTGTAAGAATTACGTAGTCTAAGATTTCGATATTATTGGTGTTTGACAAGGTAATTAAAGCTTCTTTTGTCTTCTTTTTATAATTTGTCAACAGAGTATCTATTACAATTAATTCCATTTTAACTTCAGAATTAAGAAACGTATTAAAGGTACTCTTTGAAGTACTCTTCAAAAGTTTATCTCGTATTGTTTTGTTGTAAATCAGCGGCAAAACATAATAGATCAGTTCCATTTTCAAACGATTATTTTGTGCTCCAGCTAAAGCCATCAGCAATAATTTAGATGTAAATAATGGATTGAAGAGAATCTCTTCAGTTCTAGCTATATTCATAGATCAGTCTCTTTATATAACCATTCAAAATCAGTGGTTTCGTTAATATTTTGAATCCTACCATTCCTAAAAAATCTTTGGGTTCCATTAAATCCTATAATTTCATTATGAGGATTATTAATGCATCTAAAATAAACTTCTTGTGACTTTTTTATATGAGAATTATCTATAAATGAGTAGTTTGAAAGTTGGTACAGAGCTGCGCTTTTTTCGCTCTTTAGACTAGAACTGATTTCTTCCTCATATTTTATTACATTATCTTTTAAAGTAGGATTTATTTTTAGTATCTCTTCATAGGCCTCCTCAGATCTAACATAATCTTGAAAAGCTTGGTGTAAATCATTATTTCTTAAAGAAATAGCTCCCAATTTTTCTATAAACCTATAACCTTTAACTAAATTTTCATCATTCCTTTCTGATTCACGTACAGAAGGGAAAGGAACATAATCTTTAGTAAACTTCGATAAGCTGAATTGTAAATCTGAATTGAAATCAGTGATATTAATTTCCCATTTATTTGAATTATCAATGGCTTTCTCTACGACCCATTGATGAAGTACACCTACAGCAGCACTTTTCAAATCATCGTGTATCAATTTAAAAGTGGCGTGTTTTTTTAGTTGAACTAATTTTTCATTAACTTTTGGCTCACCACTAAAAATGACAAACTTATCCAAGATTACGAGTAAATCGGTTTTGGAGATTTTTTTGCCAAAAATTTCATCTTTAAACACTTTAGAAGTAGTTGAAATATCATGATCTTTCAGTGTTTTGTACTTTGTATCTTTTTTTAAACTATTCCAATTGTGAAAAATACTATCTTTCGGTATATTCTGTGTAGTGTGAAGAATAAATCTATCATTAGATTTTAACTTATCATATTCAGCGACAAGGTTTTTCAGCGTTTTCCAAACATCTACAGAATTACTAGTAAGGTTCGTATCTCCTTCATGATGCTTAACTTCAATAGATTCATTTCCATATTGTACATCTCCGAAGCATTCGATAAAAACATACTCGCCGTTTTGGGCGTTTAGACAGTATTCTAACGCTACTAATTTTTGATATTCAAATCCTAAAAGCTTTTTTGTTGCATCATTATCTAAGGTTTCGCTCATTTTAATGGTATATTACTATCAAATTTTTACAAGGTTCGATATTAAAATTTCATTGGATTTGATAAATAAAAGTTTACCAAACGCTTAAAATAGCACCTAACACAAAGCTTTACAGAAAATATTTTTATGTATTTATTTTGAGATTAAGAGCATATTTCAACTAAACTAATATAAAAATCTTTTAATTGCAAGACATAACGCTCACCGCCTGCTCAACGAGCATTTGTGTCAAAGGTAAAGTTGTGCAACAACGACTTTGACTATGTTTTACACAAGTAATTGGCGGGATGTTTGACCAAACATCGTGACCATTACGCAGCAAAGGCGAGAACGCAGGTGAGCTGAAAAGTTGGAAACGAAAGGATTTAGTTTACTAAAGACAGAGAGTTTCCATGAGTTGCGCCGCTTTGTTTAAGCATAAGGAGTGACAAACGTGTGTTTGGCGGTCTCTTATGCAAACATTAGTAGCGACGAATACCGCTCTACCTAATCGGGTTAGTAGTGCCCTTACCCAAGAACTACTACAGATAAAGTGTTCAGCACTTACTCAATTAGAAAGCACCAATTTTGTTAAACCACAGATATAAAGACTAAACCATTCCTTTCCCTTGGTACGCCACAAATGAGGGCAAGGAATGGATTTAGGATGCTCCATTTAGAGAAGCTTCATAATTTTTATAAGCCACATCAAGTTCTCTACGACTTGGGCAGCCATACTTTGAATGCGCCCGAGATAAGAAATTCTCTAACTGACCTATTTCTCTTGTAAGTGCGTTCATTTTCTGAGTAATCAGATAATAATCCGCGTCTAGATAACATTGCTTTATATCCTTCGTCAAGTTGGGGAACTCCGTTAAAATCTCCTCTCTTAACGGCTTCAATTGTTGATTTACAAAATTCATCATATTGTGTTCCCAACTCGCTTCTTCTATCTTCATCTCTTTTGAAAGCTTCTCCTCGATTCTCAAGCTCTCTTGCGATATCTCTTTCAGCTTGCTCCTTAATTTCTTTCCCTCTTCTAAATTCTCTTTCTCTATTTGCTCTATTTCTAGCTGCTCTCTCTTCAAAATCTCCTCCTCGACTATTGTTATTTCCTTTTGCTTCGATAACAAATCTCTCTGCTTCTCTTGTAGCTTCGCCAATGCTAATTTCTTGCTGTTCAAGTTCTGATTTAGCATTTTCAAAGTGTTTTTCCTCTCTTTCGCTAGTTGCGATTCGTTCTCTGTTTGCTCTTTCAATTTCTGCCTGCTTAGTTGCAATTTCTCTTGCCTTATCGAGATATCTTCGTTCCGAATCTTTATACTGTTGTTCAATTCTGTCGATAATAGACTGATTTTTTCCTCTTGCTTTTCTAAAATTTTCAACCTCTCCTTGCTGTTCTCCGATAAGGAATTGGCTGTCTCTTTCCGATTGTTCTCTAATAATTGTTCGGAGTTCGTCTGCATTTCCCTCAACTCTTTGAAGTTCTCGTCTATTTGCTTCGATAACTGTTCTGAATTGTTCAGATTCCAAGCATCTTCCAATTCTGCGAATAAGGTCTCTAATTTCCGCCTGTCTGCATTTGAATGTAATTCTAAAATCTCTTCTTTGGTGCTCATCAATAGATGGTATTGCTTCTGCATCTGAGTCGGAAAGTGATAAATATTGAGTTGTCTCTTGTTCATAATTGTAAATCCACTTAGTCCTGTTTACTTCATCAAACGTTTGTCTTATAGCTTCTGGAGAATCTTTTGGTATTGTTACAGTAACTGTATCTATTCCAAGTCTCCTCATTAGTATGATTTTATCTTCTGTTAGCTTATGGGTTGCCACTATTTCAATAAGCAAAATAGGTTGCCCACTATTATCAAAGAAAGTAACATCTGGTCGAATTAGAAGATTTTTACCTTCTCCGATATCCTTTCCCCATTTAACCTCTCCGTCATCGGTTTCGTAAAAAGAAAGCTCAATAGAAACTGAATGTGCTTCTACGTAATGGGATGGTCTTATCAGCAACGCATCGCCTTGATTACTTGGGTTATATTTTAAAATGGCGGGAACTTTAATTCGTTTAGATATTTGCAACGCTTCTTTAGCGAGCTTGTGACGGTATGTTTCATCCGAATAAGCGCATTTTCCTTTTACCTTATTAGCTTCTACATCGTGTCTAAAATAGGACTTTCTCCCCTGTATAATAGATTTTACAGCCTGCATTTCTTTACCACAACCTAAGCAGAAATATCCTTTTCTTCCACTAACAGCGTCAAGAATGTATATCTCTTTAGATTTTACGTCTAATGCATAAATATTTTGTATTTCTTCCGTAGTCATTTGAGATTAAATTAGATATATAAATATAACTATCAATTTGACTATGATGCAAGTATATAAAAGTAAAGGGGAACGAATTCGTTCCCTTAAACTCAAATTTTATCGTTAAATACTAATCGATCTTAAGATATTTTGTGCTGTTAACACCTCTAAACAACTTTCCTTCAACAAACTCAAAATCATTGCCTAGCTTCTTAAATGTTAAAAGCAAATGTTTTAGCTTATCCTTGACATACACTTTTCCCTCCGAGTCATATCCAATTTCTTTAACATAAAATCGGTATGTGACTGAACAATTATCTAAATCTTCCTGCGCTCCCAGTTCATCATCGCTAACGAAGTATAGGTTTAATGACTTAGTTTTAGATAAAGCTTTCTTTCTCGCCTTTGACAACTCACATTCGTTAATTGACAGCTGACTAGCTGTTGTTTTCGGCGAATTATAAGTTGTATTGTTTGTATTCGACGGAGACGTAGATGGAACTATTTGGGAAACCTTGTTTGCAACTATAGATTCCTTTCCCTGACTTAGATAATCCATTACAAAGAAGAACCCACCGACTAAGAACAAACCTAAAATCAAATATGTCACAACTGGAACACTATTGCTATTTTGACTTAAAGTTTTATTGTTTCGCTCTATTCCTTTAGACCACGTGGTTACATCATCGCCATTTAATAAATATTTAGCATTACATCGCTCGCAATTTATCACTTGTTCATCAGAAGAGTAACCATCTAATTTCTCAACTACTTTATTATGTTTATATAAGTGATAGTTACAATTAGGACATTTAAACTCGTTAGTTTCAATTATCATTATTTTAAATCAAGCGTCAACTGTTCCCTATTGACTTGTTATAAACACAAAAGCGTGGAACCGTAACCAATCCATGCTTGAGGGCCTAGGAACCCAACACAACAGAGTGGAACAGTCCACGCTTTCGCGTGAACGTTCTCTAATCTGTTCTTGTTGTGTTTAAAATTTCCTAGGTTTCAAGCACAAGAACTTTAGCTAACGCTTTATTTCTTAATTATATGTAATTCTAATTTATCTCTACTCTATATCTTCTTTTGTTTAAACAACAAAGATAATATAGTCAAAGAGATTAGGCGTAATTTCTACCCTTAAAATTTACGCTGCTTCTGGTCTTTCTACTACTGCTATGGTTGCTGTTTTCGTGTCCCCTTCAAAACAAAGTCGGTAATAATAACTACGAACGTCATGGTCAACAAACATTACTTTTAAAGCATATTCACAACCAATTGTTCCATCTTCGGAATTTGTAGCCCTGTAAGCTTCCCTTAGCAATAAATTAGTTAAGTTACTTCCGAACTTTTCGATAGAGTTGCCATCGTAATTGATGTAAATGTAATAGCGACCATCTCTTCCATTTATAAGATTAATTGACCAGAAATGGCAGATGAACTCACATATAAAATTGGTATTTTGTTCGTCCTTTAAATTATCTACAGTAACGTAAGTCCGATATTTTACCATTTCAAACTTTGTAAGCAACTGTTGAGCCGCTTCAATGATCTTCTGATAGGCTTTCTGCACTTCGTTGTTCGTAACCTGTGCTTCAGGTGTTACCATTACAAATTGTGTTGCTGGTTTAGAGGTTGTGTTCTTTTTCATGTTTTTGATTTTTAAAAGGTTTTAAATGAAAAATGCGCTTGTGAGCGCACTTGTTAATTGATTAATATGTTGGATTATTAAGTGTGTGATTAGGAGTTTACCGCTAGGTTTGGTCTAAAGTGGTTTAAGATTTGTAAAATCGTAGCGGTATGTATTAGGAAGAAATGTAGTTTAAATCGATTTTCCAAGACAAATGCCGTGGGTATTGATTTGATAGAGGCTACAAGCGCGGATTACAAATGGGGTGGGTGGGTTTTAAAATTGAGTATGTTTTATATATATAATTTCTGTCGCTCTTATAGAATTTCCTCTCACGTACCCTAACAAAATAATATAGGGACATTATCAATTATATATCTACAGATATCAATATCTTGTTAGAGTACGTCGTAGGAAAAACCTCCAATTTTTCGTATCTTTATATATGCCCAAAGACCTAAATCTAGGTCTTTAAAGATATTCCAAGTATTTCGAGATAATCAATTATTAATATGATTATGTAAATAAACAAATGTCTAATGTTAAAAGGCCATTCATTAAAATGCCTTACTTTCTAAAGCTTGATGAGCAAAATTTAAATTATCTAGATGTACTAACCTACGTTGCGTTAAAATCCTTTGACAATCCAGATCATAGATGTTTTCCATCATATGAAAGCATTGCTGACAGAGCTGGACTTAGTCGAGATTTTATTATAAAGTCCATAAGCAGATTAAAAGATGCGGGATATATAAGGATATGGCGAAGAGCAGGATTTCAATCAGCTAACAAATCGTATCCGAACCACTATTATTTTAACAAGCTAGATAAAGGTGATTACTTTTTCATGATACCTTACGAACTATTGAGTGAAGATAGGATTACAAATTATGAAAAAGCAATTTTACTCTTGTTATACCAATTTAGTGTAACACCTACCACTGTAATTGGAAAGATGGATCGTTTTGTTAAAATGCTTGGCATTAGTAAGAACGCTATTTACAAAAAATACCTCTCACTAGCTGACAAAGGATTTATAGATAAGTCGAGATTTAATAAATATGGGATTTTGAATCTGTTAATTATCGACTGGGACTTTACCTATTACCTAAAAGGGCTTGAAGACCAAAACTGTCAAGAATTAAAAGTGGCTTAGTGGGGATACTGGGGATATTTCTTCTTCTCCTTATTATAATATAATAGTTAGGAAAAATATCCCCTACCTCTTAGCCAACAGACTGAGATCATTAGAGAGCGAATATCTCGGTTTACCTAGTATATAGTATGTTTCATATCCCCTCGTTTTATCTGGTCTCTTTGGCTCTATAAGCTTTCCTTCAAAATAGTTCAGTATACTGTTGGCTTTGGCTCTTACCACCTCATTATATCCTTTCACATAACTGAATTTATCATAAATACGCTGCAATTGTGCCTTTAAATCAGAACTATATATTTTAACGTGCAAAGGAAAATGAGTTAGTATGTAATCAATCATATCCGAATACGTATTATCACGCTTTTCGATTATGCAACTATAATAAAGCTGTTTTAATTCTTTAATCTTAAAATCTATTGACTGCATGTTTTCCAACATTCCCATGAAGAAAAGCTCGTATACTAATTCGTCTTCCTTTTTAAACAGTTCTAATGCATCCAAAAACTCATTATCAAACGGTTTGCTTTGTGTTTCGTAGAACTGTATTAATTTATATAGTCCATTTGCCACCGCTTTTCGCTTTTCCCGACCTTTTAACCTGTTAAGTTTAAGTCGGTCTTCTTCGCTTATAGCATGACAGACATTTCTATAATTTACTTTAAAATGTAAAGTTGCTTCATAGGCTGCTTTTAATGCTGTTCCGTCGGTATAATAGTTCTCAACCTTTAGTTTGTGCAGGAGTGATTGTTTAAAATATGAATGGGTTACATGTTCGGCATCTACATCTAGTATTTTATATATATTATGTTCTGATACAGCATTCAGGACGGTTTTAACAGTTTCATTTTCAAAATCAAATCCTGCTGTCTTCATCTTTGAAACCAGCTTGTGAGAGAAATTAAATTCTTCCTCTAGGTCTTCTTCAAGTTTATGTGGCAATCCTTGGTAGAGGGTTGTAATGTGTGTAATTGAAGAAATACTATTCCTACACCTAGCCATTATCTGGATAGCATCCGTAAAAGGGTCGATAATCGACGGTTTCGATTGTGGTACATTCGTAATATAAACGATATGTGGTTTAACATTTACGTAGATATCCAGAGCAGAAAAGAATCTGCTTGTAAGAAAATTGAACTGTTCATATTCTTGCGATGCAACGGTATTCTCAATGTTCAAAACACCTTCCTTTGAAAAGAAATCTGTCTCTATCTTATCAGAACAGAATACCTTGCAGTTGTCCTTTACGAAATCAAGCCTACTTGCATATAGCATTGTCTTTACGCAGTTGCTAAATATAAATATTGGCTTATTATCTCTGACATTTGTTAGGATATTCCTTATTGATGTCCGAAGGTTATTGGTTGTTATTAACGTTAGTTTGTTTGAGTAGTCGAATAATGGTTGAAATCTAAGTATCTTGAAGCCATTGTCCTTAAATCTAGTATCATTTGGAATGATTGGTGTTGCCGAAATCAATGCCTTGTTTTCAAATTCAAAGAAATATTCCATCGGCTTAAGGATATTTTTTCTAAAAAGGCAATGGGTTATCAATTGGTCGCATTCATCATAAAGTAGGAAGTATTCTCTGTACGCAACATCTTTTTTAAGTAACGTCAGAAGCCTAGTAAAACTATCTGGAGTAACCATAAACTTCTTATACTTTCTATCACTGGAAATATAGTCTTTGATTTCATCGGTTTTAGTATTCCCATTTACTACGCATATGTCATGCTTGCTACCATGTTTTTTTACATCCATCACATCAATTAAAGGAATGGCGATGATTGAATTTCTATCACAATCTAGTTCCAACTGCGTTGCTCCAAAGTTTGGACGTACCTTGTCAATAATGAAATCTGATGGCAGTAACTTAGGATATCCGTTCTTTCCCAAAATATCGCCAATGCGCAATTCCCTATCAATCTCGTTGATATAAATCGTATCTATTTTCATTTTTAGAAGTTAATAGGCCCCATTGCCTGATAAACAATGGGGCTGATTTATTAGTATTTAGGCTTAGAATTAAGTATGTCTTTTTTCACCTGTTGATCTTCGACAGCTTTATAATCATCATATTCTGCTTTAAAGAATGATGGATTAGCAGCTTTTTCAAGTGTGAATTTTTCCGCTATTTCATGATCGCTAGTATTTACAGCATTCTGAATTGTTGGGTCTACAGCTTTTGTAGAAATCGTACTACCTAGTGTTTCTATAGTCCATACTGCAGAGAGAGAAAATTTTGTCACTCCTTCATATTCGCCCTCTAATAATTTCACTTCTGACACTTTAATTACCGCTCCATTTAAGGTTTTGGGATTGATTTCTTTCGGCCCATCTGAAAAATTATTAAAGAGCACTCCGAGATCTAGTATAATATTTATTTCATCTTCGCTATCAGGAGACACGTCCAAAGGAACCCAGTCGGCCGATACCATAAACCTTAACCAATTTGCATGGAATTCCACATCTATCAATTCGGTTATACAGTAATAACCTTCTACTAAAGGACGTTTTACGCCATATTTCTTGATCTTTCTGCATTTTTCAGTGTACAAACTGAGAAAATCTAATTTTGAGTTATTCATTTTTATAGTTTTTATATTATTATCCTCGTTTGCTTTATGGGCACCTTGGATTTAATAGACCTGCTTTGCGCAAAGCTTTAATTGAAGCTAGAAGCATTATTTATTTATTCCTTCCTTGTCTTTCAATGGTTCAAAATTGGCAATAGTAGCTGGTATCATCGGGGAACCCGATAAGGATAAAAATAGAAAGTAGGTAACCCGATAACTAGGGGTTAACCCTTGATGAATTTGCGATGATTCTTTAGAGTCCTTTTTAGGTATGCTGTTTTCTGAAGATTGTCGATATTCTCCTTATTAAAATTTGTTGTCAACTCAAATAATTGGTTTTCCTTATCACTAGCTAGTTGAAATATATCACTAACTATTAGTAGGTCAGAAATAAATAGCGTTTGTTTTCTTGATAACTCTTTCTCTAGATAAGTATTTGTGTAATCTAAAATATCTTCGGCTATCTCTGCCACAAAGTAACTTCGGTAATTGATGATATAGTTTACTTCTTTTAAAAGCTCATCTATGACCTCAACTGGAGGTATTTCCTCGTGAGGCTCTAATAGTTGCATCAATGAATGGTAATGCTGCTTTCTTAGCAACTGATAAATTGCCTTTACTGCTAAATCTGCATTACCGATTTTAATTGGTGTATCGTTTTTAATAGATGGGTTTACCAATTCGATGTATCTAGCGTTTAATTTGGATTTCAATGCATCTTCCGATCTGCTTGTTTTACTTATAAAATTGGTCTGCTCAATATATCCCTTTATAAAATCGAGTGGCTCTTTACATTCTAAAGCATCTAAATACTTTTCATCTAGATATTGATAAATGAATAGGTGTTGACCGATTATGTAAATAAGGTCTACTTTATGGATTTGCGGTAACTTGTATCTTTCAAAAATTTGGGTTATCGTATTAAAATATTGCTCTTGATATTCCTCACATATCAATGTGTGAGCATATTTATCCATAAATGATGGATTAGTCTAATCGTACTTTCTGTACTTAGCTACTTTTAAGGGGTCTATTTCTAACGGGATTAGTTCGAACATAAAAAGCCGAATAGGTTTATCTACTCGGCTTTAAAGATAGATTATTGTAATCAATTGGATTTACTTCTCTTTAAATTCATTCAAAAGCCTTTCTCTTGGTATCGCCTGTGAAGATTGCTTACCTCTATTATAGATTTCCGTAGTAGATTGATTACTGTGATTAGCCATTCTTTGTGCTAAGCCTAAATCATGTTGGGCTATTGTTGTTATCGTAGTATGTTTCAAGCTGTATATTAGAATGTCTTTAAACTTTGGGTAAAGCTTTCTAAATTTCACTATTTGCGTGTCCCTAATATCTCCTTGACTAATCGCCTTTCCACCTTTCTTAAAACAGTTTCTTCCACCAAGAAGATAATCATCAGGTTCAATAATGCGTCCACTATTTATCGTATTCACATAAACCTTTCCTATCAATTCGGCTAGTTCATCACTTATAAATGTTACTTCTTTAGCTTTCTTTCTACTTTTAGGTGTTAGATACAACGTTTTTCTTTCCAAGTCAACATCTTTAGCTTGTAATCTGTAAGCCTGTACAGGACGTTTTGCATTCTCGTAAACAAGCAAACTAATAATGTTCAACCGTAACCACCTTTCATCACTTTTTAATGTATCTAAATATTCGTTAACTAAACCATGCTCTACAAATCCGTATTTAAGTTCCTGCTTTGAAGTATCCAATCTTTTAAGCTTCACTGCATGATTAACGATATTTAGTTCTTGATCATTTTGTAACCAATTATAAAAGGACTTGACATACACTATATATTGGTTAACTGTAGAGTTAGATTTGATCTTATAATTAGCTAAAAGGTAAAACCTAAACTCTGACCAGACATCTTTATTTAAATCCGACAATTTCAACTTGTCTCCCAAATGATCCGCGAAGTAATTATTGAGTTTCTTATTTCTATCTCGGTAATCTGTAATGTCAACCAATTCGCCAATATGTGATAACCTTTCCTGCTCTTTGAAATACTTGTTGATAGCAAAAGTAACTAAGGAGGTTAACTTTAAAGTCCCTTCAACTACCGCAATTTGATTTATCGATGGATAAATCTGTTCTTGAATAATCGGAAGGTACATGTTTATTAAGTTCTCTGTAGTTTGATGTACCTTTTCCAATTCAATGAATTGAATATAAACATCCTTCACGCCGATATAATAACGCTTCGAGCCATTATATTGGATACAGTAGTTTGGATACTTTTCTTTGTTATGCTTTGTTGGTATCACTAGTTTAAATGATACCCCTTTGTATATGCCTAGTTCGTAATGTAAGTAAAGTTGTTTTTTCGTTTTCTTCAACATGAGTTGCCAATTTGTTGGACTCATTGTTGGAATTATCAACTTTTAGTGGAAAATATGCCTCTACAGCACTCTCCGAAGAGCAACCCGTTCATACAGGTTTATATTTGGTTAGAAAGAGAGACAAGTCTGGATGGATTGTCTCTTTTCTTTTTTATAGCCAAACCAAATGCCTAAATGAACGTTCAAGGGGGATTTGCTTATGACAGCTTGTTATTTACTCTGTTAATTGTATCATTCAAATATACGGTTCTCACACCACTCTCATTAGCTTTTGTCCCTATTGTCCCTCATTTTGTCCCTATGCTAGCTTTTAAGAAGTGTGTTTTGTCCCCGTGTTTTTACTACATCAAACCGTCCTCTGCCATACTGCAATAGCCATTTTCGCTTATAATCAAGTGGTCATGTACTTCTATCTCTAGTAACTTACCTGCCTGCTTTAATTTCTCTGTCAACCTAATATCCTCGCTTGACGGTCTAAGGTTTCCCGATGGGTGATTATGCGCAACAATCAAACTAGTAGCCGTTGCCTTCAATGCAGTGGCAAATATCACTCTACTATCCATTACCGTAGAAGCTCCACCACCTGTAGATAAGCTAATGATGCCTAACACCCTGTTATTGCGGTTGAGTAAAATCATTTTAGCCTGTTCAATGTAGTTTATCAAACTCATATCCCAATTAGCTATTAGTAAATCGTAAGCTTGCTTAGAGCTACTAATCTGCGGTCTCTCCTGCGCTTTGAAGTGTGGCTTGTAACTTAGTTGTACCTCAGCAACCTTGAATAGTTCTTTCTGTTCCATGTTAATGTATTTTAAATTAATGAATGGAACCAGTGCAAGCTTTCTAACCAACTAAGCAAAGAGGCAACGCAATAAATGGACTGTGCGGTTGGGGTTGTGGGTTTATGGCGGAACTTCTTTAAGCGTGTTGGGGAGACAAGTTTATCTTTGAGTAGTGTATTAATAAATACCTTTACATCTATATCATCTACTTTCTTTATCTTAGATACATGCTCCAACATTACAACTATCCATTAAAGGTATGGCTGACCAGCGTGTTGCTTGGTTCTATAGGTCTATTTACAATGACCTACATCTACCAAAGAGATATGTTTATAAACTACAACTTGATTTCTTATTTCGTACCTGTTACGTTATGCATCGCCTTAGGTGCTATACTTTTTTGGCTTTCCTTCTGGGCGTATTATAGCAGGCTTGTAAACAGAGATAGAGTTAGTAGGACAATGCTTCTGCTCATAGCTATAGTGCTGGCTCTATCAAACTTCGTGGTATATCTTATGGTAGATTTGATAGTTTCAAGTGTACAACTGACTACATCTAGGATTCTAGATGTGCTTGTAAGTGCGTTCAATCCTCGGGGTCTACCTATAATAACATCGTTCGTTGCTGCAATAGCCTTTGCTGTGTTGATTTACCCCATTCACAAAGCTAAACCAAAAGAAACAACTGCTTAAGCTTACATAGCTACATCCAAGATTTTGTCAATATCGTTTACTTAAGGGGGTTAGACAGATTTTTGGATGGAATTACTATTTTGCTCCGTATTTTACAACCTCAGCTTTTGAAACGGATGGCTTCCAGTTAGCGCATTTTTCAAACAAGAAGTAATCATCAAAGAAGTTAATTCCGCCCTCATCATAGAACCAAAACAACTGTTCTCTTCTAATATACTCCCTTTCTCCTTCATCCTCTGTAATCCCCATTAGTTTATTATTCTTTACATACTGCTCATACGAAGCATTACCACAATGTAGGCACTCGCCCTGCTTCAAACTCACTTTACCACAGATATCGCAACAGCTCAAATCTTTAAAGTAGTTCTGCTTAAAGCTGACTAGCCTATCATTCATGATGATGTTGTCAGGTATTGCCTTAATCAAGTTTAAAAAACCAGAATGAGTGTTTGCACCAATAGTGTCAATCACAGCGGACCTATAAACCAATAACTTGCTTTCGTCTGTAGAAAGCTCTACCTTACTGATATCATTCCATTTTATTGAATGCATCGTCTTCCCATCTGGTACGTGAACTAGGTATCCACCTGTATCTCTAACTTCTATAGTAAGAATTCTACTTCTCTCCCGTGCTACCTCTTCGGCTTTCTTCTCCAAGTATGTATCCATTAGATATGCAGGCACATATTTGACAACGAGATATCCAAGTATCATAACGAGAACTATAATGGGAATGATATACCACTTCATTTGAGCTTATTTAGTTGATGCTAATATACAAAGAACTCCAATTGCAAGAGGATTAATGCCGCCATTGATGCTCCAACCTTATCCTTTATAAGTGCAACAAGTGTAAGCTAGTGTACAATGGTTTAGCTTTTAAGAGTAGGCCAAGCTATAAATCATTTCGAATACCTTTGTGGTCAAGCCAAGCTAACAACTTACCCCTCATTATTTCTTTCTCATCTTCATTCAAAATAGTCCTGTTAGGGAACCGTTCAAGGTTTTCGTCGAAGTATACCGACATATCATACTCTTTAACACCAGACATCTCTACATAAATCTCAATTAGAGTTCCTTGTTCGGTGTAATAGATATAACCAGACCTTCCATGCGACTTGAATGTGAAGCCATCTTTGCTTAATAGGTTTGAAACTCCATCCCTTTCCCACCTTTCATTACGCCATCTATTCTTTTCTTCTTCTGAGGTATATACTACATTATAATCTGTCATTTACCAACTTATTTATAAAACTCCTGCTTTTGTAAGCTTAAACTAAACTCTCCCTTTGTGGGTCTAAGTAATCAAATTGCTTATCTTCAAACAACTGTTCTAATGCTTCAGCACCATGCTCTACCTTATAATCTCGCTCCTCTTTCGTAATTGGTATTAGCCAATAACAGTTTACCAGTCTATCTTCAAATTGAAACAGTTCCAATGCTTCTCCATCCAAATAAGGCAATGATATAAAACCATAATCGCAAAGTGAACCATCAATCCAAGGTTGCCCAATGTTAACGGTGTGGTGTAGATTTAGTGCGGCATCGTTTCTATGATAAGAAGCGCAGACTGTAAGAAGCTCTACCAAAGCCAAATCAGATTTAGGAGAGTAGACGACCAATTCAATTGCATTATCTAAATGGTCTATTGACATACCTACGGTACAATAACAATACATCTGATGCTGTGTATTAGATGGTATCTCCAACACACAGAAACCATCTGCTAACTTACCAGTAGTTGGCTCAATGGATAGGTTTAAACGGCTACCCTTTACACCAAAATAGTTTTCGTAGTGGTCAATTAGTTTCTCTTTATAAGCCATATCTATTCATCCACATCAAGTAGCCATCTACAAATAACAAAAACAGCACACCTAGTATCAACACGGTCAGCACTTTAATCAATCCAACTGATAGCACTGCGTCCTTACTTCTGACAAACCTAACAAACACAATGACAAAGTGAATGATTAGGCAAAGCATAGTTAAGGCAAAGAATAAGATGTCAGTACCACCTTGCCTGTTCAGAAGAAATAGGTTTGCAAATATAAAGTAAGCGGTAAAGATTAACACCTGCTTACACACTCCAGTTATATATTTCTTCATCTTATACTTCTAATCTTAACTCTTCGTAAGTAAACAAAACCTCCACCAATTGCTACGAGCCCTAGCATAGCAAGCCCATAGTACAAGAGCCTGTTTGATTCTTCCTTTATTGCGTTTGCCTTATTAAATGCTCTCACCTCCTTTACATATAAGCGTCTAGACTCCTTAATTCTAAAATCTAAATCGGGATGCAAAAAACCGTATCGCCTAGCCTGCTTGTAAACTTCAGAAGCTACCTTGTCCCAACGGAGCAACATGGAAACATTACCTAAGTCGAATAGCAGTTGAGCTACTATCTTATCCTGTGGCTTAATAAACGACATACGCTCATTCAACTGATAATAAAGCGAGTAGCGCAAGGTCTCCAACTCCTTTTTACTCATTTTAGATATAGGGAGCTTACCATTCCCAAAGTCAAGCCCTAACAAACTCTGAGTTGTATGTTTTTCGTCGCCCCTAATCTTTGCTTCAAGGATTTTAACATGTATCCATTCGGATTGATGATGCGACTTGGGGTCTATTTCAATCGACTTCTTTATCCACTCAAGAGCCTTTATGTTCTGACCAGTCAACTCGTAAACAGTACCCAAATTAGAAGCCGTGGAGTAGCGGTTAGGCTGCATCCTCTCTATTTTAAGATAAAGCCCTATGGCTTGTTGGTATCGTTCAAGCAATATCAGTACAAGCCCCTTATCAGACAGAAAGCTAATGTTTCTTGTGGCATTATAAAGGCTGTCCAGTTCATCAAGTGTTTCCAAAAGCCTTTTACGCTCTGGAAACGAATGCCCTTCGGGAACCTCGTAATCCCTATCCACATACAAGATTGTTCCATTTGTCAACTCAAAGTGTTCACCATTTAGACATGCTTTCACCTTAGGTATGGAAGTACATAACAGGATTAGTACAAACGAGAGGACTGTTAATTGCTTAGATGTCATTTACATTAAACGTTTACTCTAATATCAAACTTTAAATCGATACCTCCAACACTAGTGTTGATGTCATTACGCTTCTCTATAGAAGTTGAAAAGGTTGCTGTAGTGCTTAACAGTTTCAGGTTTCATCATTGACTTGATTACATCCCTATCTTCCTTCTTTGCTTCCATAACAGTTACCAAGAAGTCGGTATAAAGAAATGAGGTAACGGTTGAATTACCTTCATGAAAGTACAGTTCGACGATATCCATCACTGTTTGTACATCATCCCGTTCTCCATCTGCCACCCATCTCGCAAGTTCCTGGGCGAGCTCTGTCATTATAAACATAATATCGTTACCATCCTCACTCCAATCGTACACTTTCCATGTATCCAAGCTCTCCATCTTCGGAAACTGACCTCTAAGTTCATTATAGAAATCTACGTGGGTCTTTTGTTTTAACATCATTATCTATTAATTGATATCTACAATATTGTGTTGATGCTATCATTTGTAGTCCACAGCTACTCATTTACAAGCTAAGCAGTTTCAGTTGATGTACAATGGTTCAGCTTGTAAATGGTAGGTGCGCACAATTAATCATCAGGGGGCTTAACATAACCAGTAAGATTAAAATTGTGGATGTGGCTATGTTTTGCCAAGTATACTACCTAATACGCTCCTTGCTACCTTTCATTTTGCCGTATCTAAAACTTAGCTCGGTTGACAAATCAACGATAGCCTTCCATCCTGCATCAGTCAAGCCTACCAGCGCATATTCATCCTCTGTACCTTTATTGACTTTCTTGTGACTCTGAGCCGGAATTTCTATAGTCGAATGTAAACGGTTGCAGTTACGACACACATTGATTTGATTTACTACTTTATCATCTTTGAAAAACACTATAGCGAAATGAGGTTCAAAACAGAATGCGGTATTTTCACCATAACTAGATTTCTTTGCTAATGTGGATAGCAGAACGTCTATTTGACGCTGCGTAAGAGCCATTTGCTTCACAACCACAGGAACAAATCTCCCTTTGGTATCTATTATACTGGGATAGGGCTCGCCGCTCCCTTCAAAATCGTAGGCTATTACCTTATTATAATTTAGTTTGCCAAAGGGCTTACCTATTCTAGCATTAGGTTCAATCAATTCAGCCTTGGCTGCATAATCGTTTAGTTCCTTTAAGCTAAGGAATCTAGACAATGGTTTAGTTGGATTAGAAGCCTTAACCGTATCAGTTTGCACTTTGCTTGTCGTGGTTGAGTTATTTCCACACGATATAAAGAACTGAACTGCGATTGTAGCGGTTATAAGAATACTTTGCTTAATCTTATTCATATGAGCTGTTAATACCCTAAGATAGCATTCGACTTTGATAGAAGCAAATAACATTGCGCACCTATCTTACACATCGAATAAAGATGCATAGGTGTAGCAACTACCCTGCTTTTCAAACCTTTTTAATCAATATTTCTAAATTTTTAGTTATTGATTATTGGAGCTTGATTATTTTTAACCCCGATTATACTACTTTTGCTTTCTACAACATTAAACATGCAAAAACTACTTTTTATTGTATTGACCGCACTGACTTTCAATGCAACTGCCCAAACCCAAAAAGAGCAATATTTTAAATTAACCAGAGCTGGTTTTAACGAGAAAAACGCTTACGCAACTACTGCTTTTGTGGAGCAATTTTTCCGCTTACCGGGAAATAAAGGTTTCGATGCCAGTATTTACCGTGTAGAAGAAATCTTGAAAAAAGCTGGCTATGTACTGCAAAAAAAGGATGAATTTGAAGCCCCTCTCACCTATCGCATCGAAAAAAGACCGATGAAGCGTGATGCTTGGGAACCTGTGGATGCGAACATCAGCATTGTGGGAGAAAGTGCGCCATTACAGTCGTTCAAAACAAACCGCAACATGATACCCATTAATTGCGTTTCTACTGCTGCAGAAGGTATAACCGCAGAAGTTGTTTTTGTAAACAAAGCCAGTAAAGAAGATTTAGAAGGCAAAGATTTGAAAGGCAAAATCGTTTTCGGCGATATGCCTACGCAACGTTTGGTAAGCTTGGCGGCCAAAGCTGGTGCTGTTGGTGCTTTGGGTTTTTCGCTTCCTGCATACAACCAACCTACTAAACATACTACATCAATTCAGTTTAGTCCAATGCAAGCTAACGCTGGCATTTGGGCCTTGTTTTTATCGTATGCTTCCAAAGAAAAACTGAAAGAAGCTTGCTTAAAAGGCAAAGTAGAATTGAAAGTGAATATCACTACCAAAACTTATCCTGCCGAAGAATTGACGATTGTAGCTAACGTTCGTGGCAGTGTGAAACCGCAAGAACGTTTCGTTTACAGTGCTCACGTACAAGAACCTGGCGCTAACGATAATGCATCGGGCGTTGGAACTTTGGCAGAAATGGCTCGTTTAACTGCAACTTTGGTTAAAGGTGGCAAGCTGAAACCTCAACGCAGTTTAACCTTTTTATGGGGCGATGAAATTACCTCGACACGGAGGTATATCGTTGAAGACAGCACCAGAGCCAAAGGCATTTTATGGGGCATGAGTTTGGATATGGTGGGCGAAGATACTGAGAAAACTGGCGGTACTTTCTTGCTAGAAAAAATGCCCGATCCTTCTGCCATTTGGACCAGAGGCGAAGACAAACACTCTGAATGGGGTGCTGGCGATGTGAAAGAGAAAGATTTGTTCCCTCATTATTTCAATGATTTCGTATTCGATATTTGTAAAGAGCAAGGCAAATTCGCTAATTGGACGGTAAAATTTAATCCGTTTGAAGGTGGCAGCGACCATACCCCATTTTTGCAGAATAAAATACCAGGCTTGTTGATGTGGCATTTTACGGATGTATTTTATCATACTGATAATGATAGAATTGACAAAGTTTCTGCAAAGACAATTAAAAATGTAGGCATAAGTGCTTTAACCGCAGCCTATACATTAATTACTGCCGATGAAAATACAGCTTCGGCTACGGTAACTCAAGTTAAGAACGATGCGTTGGTACGTTTAAAAACTGAATTTGAACTGAGTAAGAAAGCTATTGCTGAAGGTAAATCTGCAAAAGAAGAAAAACATATCATCGAAGTTTGGGGCAAATACTATGTTGATGCTTTGGCTACCATCGGCAAGTTAGCGGTTAATCCACAAACAACTCGTGTTGGTTCTAGCATTAAAGTGGCAACCTTGGCTGTAGAAAAACAAACGCAAGAATATTTAGCAGAACTTTCTAAGTAAACCTGCTTGTCTTAAAAAGCGCTGTGCATTATGTGTTACAGCTCTTTTTTGTTTGTACATAATTACCTCATACAAACCAAAACAACACAAACATACTGATTTGCAGTTGGTTAAAAATTTTCTTTAAATTTACATTTACTAACCAATGAAAAGCATTTCTTATGAATACCTCTATATCAAAATCTGTTGGTTCGATAGTGGTTTTTCTACTATTATCAATCTCCATACAGGCTGCAGATAGCTTAACCACTAAACTTTCTGATGCGCTAAAACTACCTGCAAATGAAGTTGGCAATCAAATCTATGAACTTACCACCAAGTATATCATTGATGCCAACATTGACAGCATCCCTAAAAACAGAGCAATCCTAATTTCGGCACTTTCTAAGAGCAACCTCCCAGATAAAAAAGCTTTAATTTACGAGATAGAAGCCCATAGCGCCAGAAATTTACTCGTCTTAAACAAAGCCAAAGCATATGCGCAAAAAGGGCTAAATGAACCCAACATTCCAGAAAACATGACCATTCGTTTTCTAATGCTGCTGGCTAATATAGAAACCGGACTAGAAAATTATTTGGTAGCCATAGAAAACTATCAAATCATAGAAAAACTATTAAAAGATAAGAAAAATCAGTCCAAAGAACTTATCATCAATTTTATTGGTCTGGCCGACCTATACCTTAAAGCCGGCTTGTATAATGAAGCCATTACCACGCTAAATAAAGGCATTACGCTTGCACAAAAAAAGAAAGTGCCACAGGTAAAGCCACTGCTTTATAAAAATATGGCTATTGTCTACTTTTACTTGGGCAATGCAAATTTACTACAGCACTACACCGCCAAAGCATTTACCGGAACCGAGAAATTAAACCACAGCTCCGTTTCTTTTCATCGCCTAAACTACATGAAACTGATGTTGGCCAGAAATCCGGCAGCTATCGAAGAAATTAGGAAAGTGATTAATAGTCCGCAAGACGACGATGAACTGATGAGCGGCTATCATTACGCACAGGCTTTGGTAAAATTCAACGAGATAGCTCGTGCAAAGAAATTCATTCTCGTAATGTTAAATACCGGAGACCTCAAAAATCTAACCCTTTTAAGCAGCAAATTATATAAAATGCTAAGCGACATTTATTTAAAAGAAGGCGATTTTAAGTCTGCTTCTTTATACTATCAAAAAAATGCGGAAAAAGTAAGTCTGTATGCCGAAAAACAGCTCAAGTCGGGCAACATGTCGGCACTTCTAAAATATCATGAAATAAAAAACAGATACGCCTCTGTAGAAAAAGATTTGAAGGTTAAGAAAAACTATTTATGGCTATCAATTACCCTTGGCGCTATGATTATTTTGGCTCTTTTTCTGCTTTATAGAACGGTTTTGGCTACCAAACGTTTCAACAAATTAGCTTACGACAAGCTTAACAACGAGCTTTCTATGATTAATTCTCACGAAACCAGAAAGCACTTGTCGAATATTTTGGGCATCCTTAATGTGATAAAACTAAGCGATGACAAATGCAGCTCCTATTTAGAAACAGAAACCGCTTTATTCAACTCAGCCATCGATTTAGATACCTCAATTAAAAGTATTGCGGGCAAATTGAGTAGTTACAGTAAATAGTTTTTGAAAAGGTGCTTTATCCTGTATCGGCAATTGCAGCCCCACTTTCCGCTATAATCTTTTTGTTTTTACTTCGTCGTCATTTCGAACGCAGAGAGAAATCTACAGCCAAGCACTACTAACTAACAGATTTAGCTTTGCTTTCTTTCAGTTCTCCTCGTTCCTCGTCGAAATGACGCAACAAAAAGTATTACCGCTACAATTGGGTTTATTATCGTACAGCACTGCAACAAAACCTAGCATTTGCCTATCTTAGCTAAATGAAAGCCGCTACTTTTACCATTCTTTTCCTACTCACATTCATTTGTTCTTCTTGGCAAAAACCAAATCCAAGCAAACCAAAAACAATCAAGATTGCAGTCATTAGCGATTTAAACTCTAGTTACGGTTCTACCAAATACCATCCAGATGTTTACGCCACTTTAAAAGAACTCGATAACATTAAACCTGACATCATTTTATGTGGCGGCGATATGGTAGCCGGACAAAAAGCATCCATTACAGCAGAACAAACGCAAGCAATGTGGAGCAGTTTCGATGAAAATGTGTTAAAGCCCATCCAACAAATGAAAATCCCTTTCAGTTTTACGGTTGGCAATCACGATGCATCTCCATCTTACCAACAAGACCGTAAATTGGCACAAGATTTTTGGTTAAGCAAACAACAGCAGTTAGGATTAAAGTATATCGATAAGACAAATTTTCCTTTCCATTTCAGCTATCAACAAAACGATATTTTCTTTATCAGTTGGGATGCAGCAGGAGCTAAGGTAAATCCGGAAATATTTAAATGGATGGAAAAGCAATTACAATCTAAAGCAGCAAAGAAAGCAAAGCTGAGGATATTACTAGGTCACTTACCGCTTTACGCTATTGTAGCTAGTAAAAACAAAACTGGCGAAGTATTAGCTGACAACGAAACCACCGCCAATTTCTTTAAAAAACATGGTATCGATTTGTATATCAGCGGACACCAACATGCCTATTACCCTGCTTTTTCGGATAATTTAAGATTACTTAACGCAGGCTGTATCGGCGAAGGGCCGCGACCGCTTTTAGGCGACAATGTACCAGCCACAAGAGCTTACACCATTATCGAAGTTCCAGTTCATAATGTTAAACAGTTTTCTTACAAAACTCACATTCCCAACACAGGAAATACAATTGAGCTTTCGCACTTACCAGATAGCGTAGTTGGTTTTAATGGAGTTTCGAAGAAAGATGTACAAGCAAAGACACCATAACCCTCTCTGCCTTATCAGGCATCTCTCCCTAAAAGAAGGGAGAGAAAAGCAATATTAAAGAAACTACATAACAAGTTTCATTTGTTGGGAAAGAAAAAAATAGAAAGATACGAAAATGTAACACCCACAATATTGGCTCCCTACTTTCTCTCCTTTTCAAGGAGAGATGTCCAAAGGACAGAGAGGTTTTACTACTTACAGCTTTAAATCAGATTAAGAAACCTTAAATTAGCCTCAAAAAACAACATACAATGAATTTCCACACCCGTAAATGGATTAAGCCCGAAGATTTAAACCCAAATGGCAGCCTTTTTGGTGGTAGCTTACTTAAATGGATAGATGAAGAAGCTGCTATTTATGCAATGTGCCAGCTTGAAGCTCCACGTGTAGTAACCAAACTTATTTCCGAAATCAACTTCGTTTCTTCAGGCAAACTAGGCGACATTGTAGAAATGGGTATGACGGCTTCAGAATTTGGAAGAACATCAATTACATTAAAATGTGAAGTGAGAAACAAAATCACTAAAAAAGCAATCTTGACTATAGACAAAATGGTTTTTGTAAATGTGAACGAACGTAGCGAACCTATTCCTCACGGCAAAACAAAAATCAGAAAAATGGACGAAAAGTTGGAGAATATGGGGTAGTTTGGTTATCAGTATTGCTTTAATATGTTCGTCATTCTGAATTTATTTCGGAATCGTAATGCAATAAAAAAATGCTTTAAGATCCCCGCATACGCGAGGATGACGCATAAATGAACGTAAATAGAATTAGTCCTTAAGTTTCTCTATCTCCTCTAACAAAACTTTGGGCTCTAAATCAAAAGAATTAATGGTCAATTTAGATTGGTGGTAGAAAACGTTTCTTTCCTCAAGCTTTCCAATAATAAAAGTCAGTAATTGCTCATCGTCCATACCTTTTATTAAAGGTCGTTTTTCTCTATTATGTAAACGTGAAACCAGTTGTGGTGGTGTCATCTCCAAATAAACAGTGATACCATTTGCATTCATCCATTCCATGTTATCCAAAAAACATGGTAAACCACCACCTGTAGCTACTACGCAAGTTTCAGGATAATCATAAGACTTTAGTATTTCATTCTCCAACTGACGAAAAGCAGCTTCGCCATTGGCAGCGAAGTAATCAGCTATGCTCATACCCTGCTGCTCTACAATTACGGCATCAATATCTATTACTGGGCATTCTAATAAATTAGCTAGTTGTTTTGCTTTGGTGCTTTTGCCGCAGCCCATAAATCCTACTAGGAAAATCTTCATTTGTTGTTTAACTGTTTAAATTGGTTATTTGGTTAATCGTTACCGGAACAATTGTTTAATCACTTTTCAAAATTGATTTCCTTAAAGCATTTAGCTTGTTTGCTATTTCATCTAATTTCAACCTAAAATATTCATATTCCTCGTTAGTGATGAACTCTAAATCAAATGCACCAACAATGTGATTAACGGTTTCAATAGCACTAGAATAAGACATTGTAATAAAATGAGCCTTATCTTTGGCGGTAATTCTAGCTGAACCTTCTGCTAAACAATCTCCAATGCTACTTGCCGAACGTTTTATTTGACTAGTCAGTCCAAATAGTTCTTCTTTAGGGAACTTCTTTGTGAGGAGGTAAATTTCTTTTCTAAATATTCTGGCCTTTTGCCAAGTTTCTAGTTTTTCAAAGGAGTAGATATGCATATGCTGGTTAATTGGTTAATCGTTAAAACTGGTTAATTGAGCATACTTGCAATTTAACAATTTGCAGAATAAGCGAGCAGCCTAACAGTTAACCAATTAACCGATTTAAACGATTAACCAATCCCCACTACGCTAGTTTCACTCTCGGGTCTATCCAAGCATACAACAAATCTACCAAGATATTTACCACCACAAAAACAAAAGCAATGAACAAAATTGAGCCCATTACCACTGGAAAATCCGACATTTCTAAAGCGTAAACTGTAGTGCGACCCAAACCGTTGTAACCGAAAATGTACTCTACAAAGAACGAACCTGCCAATAAAGAAGCAAACCACCCAGAAATTGCGGTAATTACCGGGTTAAGTGCATTTTTTAAAGCGTGTTTATAGATTATCGTTTTACGGGATAAACCTTTTGCCCTTGCGGTACGGATGTAATCTTGCGAAAGCACATCTAACATCGCACTGCGGGTTAACTGCACAATAATGGCCAGCGGACGAAGACCCAACGTAATCATCGGCAACCATAAATTTCTTAGTGTGATGATTTCTCCCTCGAACGGGTCGTAGCTATATAAACTGCCACTCATATTTAAACCCGTATAATCTGAAAGTACAAAACCAAAGAACCAAGCAATGATAATTCCAGCAAAAAAAGCAGGCGCTGAAATTCCTAAAATGGCAAACATATTAGCTGCTTTGTCAATCCAAGTGCCTTTATAAACTGCAGACAGTACACCTAAGAACACACCAATAATGGTGGCAAAAATCATCGCAGTTAATGCCAAAACAAAAGTATTCGGTACAGTTTCTCCCAATATAGTAGTTACATCTCTTTTGGTTTGATAAGAGCGACGCAGGTAGGGCTTTTTTAAAACCCAAGCATCATCGCCAATTTTAAACATTTTTACGTAACCGTATTTCTCTTGGTTTTCTGGCGTATTTTCATGAACACTAATTGGAGACAGGTCATTCACATATAAAAAGAACTGCACAGGTTTCGATTTATCCAGTCCAAATTCTTTGCGCACCGCTTCTAAAGATTGTACATCAGAGCGTTGCCCCATAGTCATACGAGCAGGGTCGCCAGGTAAAATATTGAACAGCACAAACACCACAGCTACCACACCTGCCATTACCGCAAGTCCGTATAATAATTTTCTGAGTGCGTAGATGCCCATTATTTTGCGAAGTATTTTTCTGTGAAGCTATCAAACGAAGGTAATGAATGGTAATGCCATTTGTTCACAATGACACCATTTTTTAATAAAAGTACTCCTGGATTGGCACGGACCATACTTTTTAGAGGCACCGCATCTGCATAGAATACTTCCATAAACAGCTTCATGCGTTTACTAAATTTCTCTGCGTCCTTTGCAGAGTTCGAGGTTAGCAATACGGTACGGATGTTAAATTGCTCTGCTGCATTTAGAGCCAATGCATTTGCTTCAGCAATGGCATCTTCATTAGTTTCGTTGAGGTTATACGCCACCACCACCAAGTTATAGTAAGGATTTTCGACAATCTCCTTGGTATAATCTGTTCCCGAAGCGTCGGTAATCATTAGGTCTTTGATTTTCACATCATAACCTTTTTTAATCAGTTTTTTAGATGGAGAACCCACCACTTCCCAATTTTCATCTTTCCAAACTTCTTTAGACATGTAATCCTTATCACTCATGGTTTGGGTTTCGCCAGTCTTTTTATGTTTCAAATCGTACATAATCAGGTACTCATCTACTGGCGCACCTTCAGGAATTTTCATGTTTTCTGGAATACTAGAACCAATTTTGTATGGAAGGAAATCAATAACTGGCAACCTAGTATAAGTAAAAGTGCTAAACAGTAAAGATGCTGTAAAAACACCGCCAAATATCCCACTTTGTACTCCTGGCTTTTCAGAAATAGGTTTTATTAAACTTCTATTGAGATAAATAAACACAATTAGCACTAACAATACCACATCTTTACCGAACGATTGCCAAGGTGTTAAAGGAATGGCATCGCCAAAACAACCGCATGAAGTAACTACTTTAAATGCTGCCGATACAAAAGTTAGGAAAGTGAAAAAGATAATAGTAGCTAACAAACCTTTCACCACAAAATTTCGGAAGATGCCAAATAGTAAAAGTGCACCAAATACAATTTCTAGTATGCAAAGCAATACAGCAATTCCAGTTGCCCAACCATTTAAAAAACTGATATGGAAAACCTCGAAATACTCTTGTAATTTATAACCAAAACCTAGCGGGTCGTTGGCTTTTATCAATCCTGAAAAGATAAACAGGATGCCTACAAACCATTTTGAGAAGTGAAAAAGTGCTTTTTTCATATATTTTGTTTTGCCGTCATTTCGAACGAAGAGTAACGTAGTGAGAAATCTAACAATCTGCTAGATTTCTCCTTCGTCGAAATGACGATATTTTTATTTTTGAAAAGCTAGAACGGCATTGCTCCTATTTGCTTAATTTAATCTCTCCGACCATTGAAGCCCTGCTGGCAAGTCAACGTCAGAAAACTCTATGTGTATTACTCTTCTTTTTTGTCCGTTAGTTGTTCTGCTTGAACTGTGTAAAGTTAAAGGCTTCATCAACATTACTCCTCCTTTTTTCACTTCACAAATTGTTTCTTTTTCAACTTCCCAATTAATGGTTTCAGGTCGATAAATATTTTTCAAATGCGATTGAGGAATAACTTTTAAGGCACCATTATTTTCGTCAGTATCATCTAAATGAATTCTAATGGTAAAATTCCTTTGTAAAATAGCCAATGGCGGCTGCACAGCAAACTGACCTTGCTTTGTTGTCCATGGTCCAAAACCTTCCAATTCTGTTTTCTTATCGACAGAAATAGTTAAATCTTGATGATAAGAAACATACCAATTAGATTTTTCTGGTTTATCGAAATAAATGCTTTTAACCACAAAAAAACTTTCACCAAAGACTTCTGTTATCAGATTTTTCAGCTTGTCATTAAAAACAATTTCTTTTACTTCAGGAACCTCTTTCAAGAACTGTCTAATCGCAAATAAGTCCTCCGATTTCCTAAAAGTAGCTCTATCGCTATCTTTCGAAGCAATGAGTGCTAATATTTGCAACACTTCAGCTTCAGAGTAAATATCATTTACAATAGAAAATCCAAATTCATCTAGCTCATCCTTTGTTGATAAAGCTTGCCTTTTCGCTATAGAATTTGAACTTTGGATTTCCAATTTTTTACTTTTTATGCCACCCCTAATTTAATCAATGCAAACACCGCGTAATTCAACATATCTTGATAATTTGCTTTGATGCCTTCTGATGCTAAAGTCTGTCCATCGTTATCTTCGATTTGCTTCACTCTCAAAATCTTCATCAAAATCAAATCAGTTAAAGAACTGATGCGCATATCTCTCCACGCCTCGCCATAATCGTGGTTTTTATCCATCATTAGGTCTTTGGTTTCTTTAACCCTCGCATCGTAGTAAGTTTCAGTAACATCTACAGCTAGTTCGTTAGGCTCATCTTTATCCAACTCCAATTGCAAAATAGCCATTACACAATAGTTAATAATTCCGATATATTCCGAAACCACACCCTCTTCTACTTTAGAAACCTTTTTCTCCTCTAAAGTTCTAATGCGCTGCGCTTTGATAAAGATTTGGTCGGTAATAGATGCCGGACGTAAAATGCGCCAAGCCGTACCGTAATCTTTTGTCTTTTTAATAAAAAGCGATTTACAAACCGCAATGACGTTATCGTATTCTAGAGATGTATTTGCTGCCAAAACAATTAAAATATTTAATTTTGGAACCGTAGAGGCGATAAAAATTGCTTCATTTCGACAAGGAACGAGGAGAAATCTAGCACCTTAAAAGGCTTAAAAACAGATTTCTCTCTACGTTCGAAATGACGAAATGCTCATTAAGACATCTCTACGTAACCGTTGTTAACTGATGGCTAAAGATACATTTTTAAACCGAAAACAAACGCTAAACTGTAAAGGCAAGTTGATTGATATCAGCAAACCTTCGGTAATGGCAATCCTAAATATCACTCCAGATTCGTTCTACAATAAAAGCAGGGTAAGCTCTGTAGATGACGCACTACGAAGCGTAGAAAACTTCATCAAAGCTGGTGCGAAGTTCATCGATTTAGGTGCTTATTCTTCTCGTCCGGGCGCAGCCGATGTAAATGAAACAGAAGAAATTGAGCGTTTGGTTCCAATAGTTGAAGCGATTAACAAAGCATTCCCCGAAACATTAATCTCTGTAGATACTTTTAGAGCGAAAGCTGTTGAAGAAGCCATTAACGCAGGCGCACACATCATTAACGACATCGCCGCTGGCAACTTAGACGATAAAATGTTCGAAACTGTAGCGAAACTGCAGGTGCCCTACATTATGATGCATATGAAAGGTACGCCGCAGAATATGCAAGAAAGCCCGAGCTATGAAAATGTAACAAAGGAAGTTTTTAGTTATTTCAGTGAAAAAATCAAAGAATTAACGTCACTTGGTGTAAAGGATATCATCATAGATCCAGGCTTCGGCTTTGCCAAAACTTTGAACCATAACTACGAGCTTTTAAGGAATATGCAAATGCTCAACTTCTTCGAATTGCCTTTGTTGGTTGGTTTTTCCAGAAAATCGATGATTACCAAAGCACTGAATATCAAAACTGAAGACGCATTAAACGGAACAACTGTACTCAATACTACGGCCCTACTTAAAGGAGCAAATATTTTACGTGTACACGATGTAAAGGAAGCCTTAGAGTGCGTGGAGTTGGTTAATCGCTGTTTTGGTTAATCGTTAAAATTGGTTAACTGGTTAATTGTTGAATAGCATAGGAACCAATTGTGCAGTTAACCAATTCAAACAGTTTCAACAATTAACCTATATTACCTATCTTGTACAACAATGGAAATTTTTGACTTCGATTTTTTAAATATAACCTGGATAAACGTAATAGATATTGCCTTGGTGGCTATTCTCATCTATTACATTTACAGCCTTATACGCAACACCTTGGCCGTTAACTTGGTATTGGGCATGGTGATCATTGTACTCGTTTACTACGTAGTAAAAGGTCTTCGCATGGAATTGCTAGAAGCCATCATCAACAAATTTATGAGTGTGGGTATTTTGGCGATGGTTATCATTTTTCAACCCGAAATAAGACGATTTTTACTCCATCTCGGAAAAACAACTTTTCTGCAAAAAAACAAAGCTTGGTGGGGCTATTTGTTTGGAAACAAAAGTGCAGAGCAAGACAACCTTTTGCGTATAAAACCAATAATTGATGCCTGTAAAAGCATGAAAAAATCACGTACTGGTGCCTTAATGGTATTTGTAAAATATTATGACGATGAATTTTTCACCAACAGTTGTGAATTAATTGACAGTAAAATCTCTAAAAGATTACTGGAAAGTATCTTCCAAAAACATAGCCCTTTACACGATGGCGCAGTAGTAATTTCCGAAAATAAAATTAAAAGTGCAAGTTGCATTCTTCCATTAACAGATAACAACAAACTACCAGCACAATTTGGATTAAGACACAGAGCTGGTATCGGAGTTTCTGAAGCTACCGATGCTGTAGCGGTTATTATTTCTGAAGAAACTGGTGAAATTGCTTATGCCAAACAAGGTCGAGTACGTATGAATGTTTCTTTTGGGGAATTGGAGAAATTGCTAAATAAGGATTTTTAAGTTGGTTGGAATGTTGAAAGGTTACAAGGTTGCACTTACCAATGTGATATCGTCATTCCCGTGAAAACGGGAATCGTAAAGCGATATACTTTTTTATACCTTTTTTAGCATTACGATTGCCAGTCAAGCTGGCAATGACGAACTACATACCCTACCTTCACAAAATTTTCTTCTTAATCTGCTTCAAATTTCTATTTTTGGGCTGAGTTAAAAATGAATATAAAATATCCATGTTTCCAAAAACACAACAAACGCTACATGGCTATTCCATATAACAATTAAAAATATCATTAACCACATATGAATAATTGGTTCAATAAAAATGGCATCCACTTAGCCATTCTAGCAGCATTTGTTGTTATCTGTTTCGTCTATTTTAGTCCAGTTTTGCAAGGTAAAGCACCAGCGCAGAGCGATGTGATCCAATCTAAAGCCATGCAAAAAGAAATCATGGAGTACAAAGAGAAGGATGGCAAAGGGCCACTTTGGACAAATCAAATGTTTGGCGGCATGCCAGCTTATCAAATCTGGGTACAATATGCCTACAACGGTGCAACTTATGGCATTGCATTAATTACAAAAGCACTTCCAAATCCCGTTGGTACGGTTTTATTATTGCTAGTTGGTGCTTATTTTCTATTCATCACGTTAAAGGTTAACCCCTGGCTGGCAGCAGCAGGTGCCATAGCATTTGCTTTTACCACCTACAACTTTGTACTAATTGCCACAGGCCACAGCAATAAAGCTTTAGCTATTGGCTTTTTTGCACCAATAATTGCAGGTATTTTAATGACTTTGCGAGGCAGGTATCTGCTTGGAGCAAGTTTAACTGCAATGTTTTTAGCATTAGAAATTAGGGCTAATCACGTACAAATGACTTACTACCTATTCCTCTCTTTGTTAATTTTAGTAGGGATAGAACTATATCAAGCTTATAAAAACAAAACCTTACCTGCTTTTGGTAAAGCGGTTGGTTATTTAGCAGGCTCGGTAGTAATTGCGGTGATGATTAATGCCAGCTTATTATGGACAACCTCAGAATATGCAGCAGAAACTAACCGAGGAAAATCTAATTTAACTTCAACAGAAGCGGGCTCAAAGGAAAAAGCTGGTATGAGCAAAGATTATGCTTACGCTTGGAGCCAAGGCGTGGGCGAAAGCTTTACCTTCTTAATTCCTAACTTATACGGAGGTGCTACGGGCATAAGTGAATTAGTAAAACCGGAAAGCAATTTATTCAAAGCTGTTTCAGCAGATTTTGCTGGTGGCGATCCGGGTCAAACCACGCAAATCATACAGCAACTAGCACAAGGTTTTAATATGCAAGAGTACTGGGGCGAAAAACCCGGCACTTCTGGAGGATATTACTTTGGAGCCATCGCCTGTTTCTTATTTATCTTCGGCCTATTCATTGTTCGTAGCAGGTTAAAATGGTGGATATTAGCGACAACCGTATTATTCATTTTACTTTCATTCGGTAAAAATTTCCCACTAGTATCTGATTTATTTTACGATTATTTCCCACTTTACAACAAATTTAGAGCAGTAGAATCTATATTAGCAGTAGTTGGTTTAATGGTGCCAATTTTAGCATTCTTAGCTTTGAAAGAAGCACAAGAAGGTAAACTTGAACAAAAAGAATTAGTTAAAAAACTGACTTGGTCGGCGGGTATAACTGGTGGTTTTGCATTAATTGTTGCCATTGCTCCTACCCTATTCTTCAGCTTTAAAACAAATAACCACGCCGAAATTTTACAAGCTTTAACACAAGCACTACAGAATAATGCAGGTGCAGCACAGAAGCTGATGAATGCATTGATTGAAGATCGTGCGGCTATTGCCCGTGCAGATGCTTTCCGAGCATTTTTGTTTATCGCAATTGGTTACGGTATTGTTTGGGCTTTCATTACTAAAAAATTGAATGCAAATCTAGCTTTCGGATTATTAGCTGTTGCTGTTTTAATTGATATGTGGCAAGTAGACCGCAAATACCTGAACAAAGATAATTTTGAAAGCAAATCTACCTTGGCAAATTATTTCCAACCTAGGGATATCGATAATTTGATTTCGAGCGATAAAGACCCTCACTACAGAGTTTACGATCAAACCGTGAACACATTTAGTGATGCTAGTATTTCTACTTTTCACAAAACTATTGGGGGGTATCACGCAGCAAAACTGAAGAGGTACGATGAGTTAATTCAGCATCAATTCTCTAAGAGTGTAAACCAAGATGTGTTGGACATGCTGAACACGAGATACTTTATTACTCAAGATCCTCAAAATGGTTCGTACAAAATGAATAGAAATGCTACTGCTTTAGGTAATGCTTGGATTGTGAAGAGCGTGCAGTTCGTTAAAAATTCTGATGAAGAAATGAAAGCGATCAGCAGTTTCGATCCAAAGCAGGAAGCTATTGTTGATGAGCAGTACAAAAAATTATTAGACACAACCCGTTTGGGTGCAGATCCAACGGCATTTATCAAGTTAGAGAAATACCACCCAGATCACATGGAATATAGCTACAGTGCACCTAGAGATGTAATTGCAGTATTTTCTGAAGTTTACTACGATAAAGGCTGGAATATGTACATCGATGGCGAGCAAAAGCCTTATTTCAGAGCTGACTATGTATTAAGAGCCGCTCAATTACCTGCCGGAAACCATAAAGTTGAATTTAAATTTGAGCCTAAGTCTTATTATACAGGCGAGAAAATTTCGTTAGCGGGAACTATCCTCCTTTTACTTTGCTTAGGCTTTGCAGGTTACAGCGAAACCAAGAAGAAAAAAGCAGCTTAAAAAGCGACATATAACTAGAAGCCCTCTGATAAAAAAATCGGAGGGCTTTTTTGTGCAACAACGTTTCTTATTTATCCTCCGAAGTGTAACATCAGTCAACTTTTGTTGCTCTAAGATGTTGTTAATCCAACAGCCATGCAAAACTACCAACAGCAAATAGAACTAGAACTCCAATTTTGGAAACTAGAAGTGATGAAAAAACCATCGCTCATGGGAAATATTGCGACAAAGGTTCAGGGGAAAATTAACAGTTACATTCCGCAGAAAGTACATAAGGCAATTACCGTAACTATTAAGCAGATGGTTAAAGCGGTGTTATTTGGTTCAGAAATTACCAGTTCTAATATGCCGCCTGAAGAAATGAGTTTGATCCATAGAGAAGCTTTAGTGAAATCAAAAATTGACAGCTATTGTAAAACTGGCGCAGCCGAAGGTGGCATTACCGGTGCGGGAGGCTTTTTAATGAGTATGGCAGATTTCCCAATATTAATTGCCATTAAGATCAAGCTACTTTATGAAGTTGCTGCACTTTACGGTTTCGACACTAGTGATTTCCGAGAACGATTGTACATCCTGCATATTTTTCAAATGGCGTTTTCTAGCCAAGCGGGCAGTCAGAAAGTATTGGCACAAATGGAGAATTGGGAAGACAAGCTCTTTTTACTTCCAGAAAGCGGAGATGGTTTCGACTGGCAGACATTTCAGCAAGAATACCGCGACTACATTGATTTAGCGAAACTAGCCCAATTACTTCCCGTTGTGGGTGCTGCAGTTGGTGCGGTGGCCAATTACCACTTAATTAAAAAGTTGGGTAAAACCGCAATGATGTGTTACAGAATGAGGATGCTTGGCGACTAACCTTTGTCAATCTTAATTTGAAATGTTTAGAAGATTGACAAAGTTACGGCAGTTTAGCACAGCCCAAAGTCCTGCGATTGTTGCAATGCCTTTGTTATTCAAACCCAATCCTTTTTGTTACGTCATTTCGAACGCAGAGAGAAATCTGTTACATAGAAGCTTCTAACTTTTAGATTTCTCTCTGCGTTCGAAATGACGATGGATGGAACACAAAAAGATTACAGCAAAAAGCCCCAAAGGGGTTCCTTGGGAAAGGGGCTACAATTGCCAAGAACTTCCAACTTTGTTTTCCAAAAAAAACACCATTAGCCTTAAACCTTTCAGCTTCCACCTTTTTTAACTACCTTTGCGGCTTATTTTTCAGCAACATGATTTCAGTTTCAAACCTATCGCTACGTT
Organism: Pedobacter sp.; assembly: GCF_031119335.1. Lineage (GTDB taxonomy): Bacteria > Bacteroidota > Bacteroidia > Sphingobacteriales > Sphingobacteriaceae > Pedobacter. The sequence goes on along the minus strand of NZ_JAVHXT010000010.1, from coordinate 40,868 downwards.
ACGGAAAACGTACACTTTTCGAAGATGTTAACCTAAAATTTACGCATGGCAACTGTTATGGCGTAATTGGTGCCAACGGCGCAGGTAAATCTACTTTTATGAAGATTTTATCTGGCGATGTGCAACAAACTAGTGGTACGGTGGCATTTACACCTGGCGAACGTATGGCTGTGCTTAAGCAAAACCACTACGAGTTCGATGAATTTCCGGTAATTGAAACCGTAATGATGGGACACAAGCAATTGTACGACATCATGAAAGAAAAGGACGCTATCTATATGAAAGAAGATTTCACGGAAAAAGATGGCGAACGTGCTGGAGAACTAGAAAATCTTTTTGCCGAAATGGATGGTTGGAACATGGAAAGCAATGCTGCTACGATGTTGAGCAACCTTGGCATTAAAGAAGAATTTCACCATAAATTATTGAAAGAATTAGACGGTAACCAAAAGGTACGTGTGTTATTGGCACAGGCTTTATTTGGTAATCCTGATATTTTATTGCTGGATGAGCCCACCAACGATTTGGATATCGATACCATTGCTTGGTTGGAAAATTTCTTGGCAGATTACCAAAATATCGTATTGGTAGTAAGTCACGATAGGCACTTTTTAGATGCAGTTTGTACGCACATTGTAGATATAGATTTCAGCAAAATGAGCATTTACACTGGTAACTACAGTTTCTGGTACGAAAGTTCTCAGTTGGCTTTGAAACAACGTTCTGACCAAAACAAAAAACTAGAAGACAAGGTAAAAGAATTGCAGGAGTTCATCCGTAGGTTTAGTGCGAATGCGTCTAAATCTAAACAGGCAACTTCACGTAAGAAAGCTTTAGATAAAATCGATATCTCGGAAATTAAAGCATCGAGCCGCAAGTACCCAGCTATTATGTTTAACAATAATGGTGCTCGTGAAGCTGGTGATCAAATTCTACAGGTCGAAAAATTAGGCAAAACGGTAAACGGCGAAGTTTTCTTTAAGGACATCAGCTTTATGGTGAACAAAGGAGATAAAATTGCAGTGCTTTCTCAAAACAGTTTGGCTACCGCAGCTTTTTATGAAATATTAAACGGTAACGATAAAGATTACACTGGTGAGTTTAAGTTTGGTGTAACCATTAGCATAGCTGATATCCCTAACGATAACACTGAGTTTTTTGCGAACAAAGACGAGAACTTGGTAGATTGGTTACGTGAGTATTCTGGTACTGATGCTGACGAGCAATTTGTTCGTAGTTTCTTGGGCCGTATGTTGTTCTCTGGCGAGGAAGTAATGAAAAACGTTAAAGTACTTTCTGGAGGTGAGAAAATGCGTTGTATGTTCTCAAGAATGATGTTGCAACAGGCAAACTTCTTAATGTTTGATGAACCAACCAACCACTTAGATTTGGAATCGATTACCGCACTAAACAATGGGATGAAAGATTTTAAAGGCACCATGTTGTTTACTTCACGAGATCATGCTTTGACTGAATCTGTTGCTAACAGAATTATCGAAATCACTCCAAAAGGTATCATCGATAAATTGATGACTTATGACGAATATATCAATAACAGCGAAGTAGCCAAGTTGAGAGAAGAAATGTACAAGTAATTTATAGCTTTAAACTTTGCGTCATTTCGAAGGAGGTACGACTGAGAAATCTGTTACATAGTAGCACAGCCTATCGGTTTCTGCTAATAAACACAGGGATTTCTCCTCCTAACGTTGTCGAAATGACGAACACTAACAAACGCAAAAGCCCCGAGATTTTCTCGGGGCTTTTGCGCTGAATGAACTTTGTCAATCTTCAAAAGATTGACAAAGTTTGCCTTATGGGTTAAACGCCAATGAAACATAATACATTGCACCTACTTCTGGGTTACCATAAGAAGTGATGTAATATTTGTTTAAGATATTTGAACCACCAATTTTAATTACTGAATTAACTGAAGGCATTTTCAAATTCACTTGTGCATCTACAGTTCCAAATGCTGGTACTTCGCCACCTGCAAATGATGAAAACCAAGTAAATCTATCTTGCCAACGATAGTTAACATTGAAACCTACGTTTTTGAAAACTTCGCGGTTGCTTAAACCTAAGTTGTAACGAATTTCTGGTGTGTTGAAATCGTTGTTGTAATCTGCTGGTAGATCTCCAATTTTATTATAAGATACATTACCTGAGAAAGTGTATTTACCTCTAACATAGTCTAAACCAAAGGCACCTCCGTAAGTATTAACTTTGCCAGCAGCATTTACAGGCACGCCAAATTTAACAAAAGTAGGACTTGTAGCTGTACCTTGATTTTGGTAAACATTTACGCCCGTAATAAAGTCTTTATACTCATTGTAGAAACCATATACATCTATTAAGAAGTTTGATCCAAGAAGACCTTTATAACCTAGCTCGTAAGCTTTAACACTTTCTGGACGTACACCTGCTGGATCGAAAGTATATTGTACTAAAGGACCAGTACCAGCAACTGCTTGTCGGTAACTAGCTTCGGTAAAAGGTCTGTTGGTTAACAAATTGTATTTATTTAAAAATGACGGAAGCCCCCCAATTAAACGCTGACTACCACCACCTACTGATAAATCGATATATTGATTTTGCGTAGTAGGGTTACGGAAACCTGTTTGGAAAGAAGCACGAATATTTGAATTTTTAGCAACAGTCCAAACTCCAGTTATACGCGGCGTAAAACGACCTTCGAAGTTTTGGCTTTTATCAAAACGGCCTGCAACAGTTACTTTAAATGACTCTCCAAACTTTTTGCCTAATTGGCCAAAAGCTGCATATTCATCAATATCAATTTCTTGGTTTAAATCATCGAAAATTGTACCGCCAGAGTTTAAATCAAATCTACGAGCCGAAGCACCAACCTGAAACTCTACAGCATTATTAAATAATCTAGAGAAGTTATACATACCTTCATAATGATAAAGGTTTGATTTATCGTTGAATTTTGCACCATAAACGCCAGTATTCATATTTGTTTGGCTGATGTAGGTATTTTTAATTTGACTAGCATAAGTTTCAAACTGAGGTGTTCCAGGCTGAACTCTGTTTGCATCAGCTACATTACGAGCCGCCTGATGTGCTGCAGCATTATCAGCGCCCCCAGCCAATGCTCCTATGTAATTTCCAACGTATTGAGGAAACCAAGCAGTTGAAGCTTTCGTTTTCTCATTCACATAACTTCCCAAAATAGAAGAAATATAAGAGTCTCCAGAACGTTCTTGAGTAGTATAACCTCTAATGTAAAAATCTTCGCCTTTCAATTCCAATTTATATAATCCAATATTGAAATTACGCAATGAATAACGGTCAGAACCTGTATAAACTGATGTTCCTGTTCCCCAATTTGCCATTGCAGATAATTGAACAGTATTACTTAAATTATAATATAGCCCACCAGACATTTTCAGAGACTTTGTATCATAGTCCACTAAATTAATTTCGTCATAACCAGTTCTAGAAACATTTTGGTTAAGAGCTGCATTTAACGCTGGAGTATTAACTCCTGCATAAAACGCACGGGTATTAGCATTTGTCGCCAAAAACGTATTAAGCATACCTAAACGTGTAGCATCTGATTTGAAAGCAGTAATTTGAGCTTCAGTAGGCATTGTAGTACCTGGAATTCCAAGTGCAGCTTTAACGTAACTCGAGGTTCCTGCATTTAAAACAGAATTAGCTACCGCTCTCATATTTTGACTAACTTCATCACCATAAACATTCACCCCATCATAATTTGGATCTGACTGACGCGTGCCTGCCTTTGGCATATTAGCCGCTCTATCAAAGTTAGATTGATTTGTACCAAACCAATCTGTAGCTTGCAAGAAAGAGAAAGCGAACTTGGCACCAAACTTATTATTCCAAGATTTTGCCATGCGCATATCAAATTGTTTAAACTCTTGCGCAGATGTATTAGCATCATTCACGTGGTTTAAACCTGTTTTCATTTGAAAACTCACACCTTGATATTTAAACGGGTCTTTAGAGGTCATTAATAAAGTACCGCTGATACCACCTGCACCATATAATGCTGATGAAGCGCCTGGCAATAACTCTACATTATCAACATCTAACTCTGTAATACCTACAATGTTACCAACAGAGAAGTTTAGGCCTGGTGCTTGGTTGTCCATCCCATCAATTAACTGATTGAAACGAGTGTTACCATTAGCATTAAAACCACGTGTATTGTAAGATCTGAATGTTAAACTTTGCGTACTCATCTCCACCCCTTTGATGTTTTGGATCGCATCGTAGAATGACGGAGCTGCTGCTTCTTTAATCTGCGCTTGTCCCATACGCTCAATGGTTACCGGAGATTCTAAGATACGCTCTGGCGTTCTAGAAGCAGAAACCACCACTTCCTGACCAAGTATTGCACCAGACTCTAACTCGAAGTTTAAACCTGTGGCTGTGCCCGTAACTTGTCTTTCTACCGTATTAAAACCTACAAACGTTACAGATAAGGTAAAGGGAGGTTTTTCGGTTGTAGTAAATGAGAACCTACCATTCTGGTCGGTAGAAGAACCTACCGTTTTCCCTTTCACTGTAACACTTACCCCTGGAATCGGTTCTTTGGTTAGTTTATCGGTAACTGTACCACTAACCACAATACTTTGCGCAATTGCCGCGAACCCGGTCCACAGCAAAACACCAAGCACAAGAATGACTTTAGTAAAAATTTTGTTCATACGTTGAGTAGTTTATATTTGTTTATAACATAAACTTAATACATTTTTTAAAACTTACAAATTAAATTTTATGCAAGCATAGCATTTTAAGGAAAAATAAATTAGATTTAGCTTACTAGTTATTTATAATTAAATTGGCTGCTTACTTTTGATGTCACATCAGAGAACAAAACCAAAAAGAACCTTTACCAAATGAACAGAGCTAAAGCATTGATTTGCATCATAATTCCAATAATTTTGGGATATGCGTTAAATACTAAGTTTGGCGATCTTCCTCCGCTCTTAAAGTTTTTAAATCCATTTACTGGATTTTGGCAGAATGCGGAAAGTATATCGCCGAAAAAGAACAAAAAACTAATATTAAAAAACGCTAAAGATAAAATTGAAATTGCTTTTGATGATCGTATGATACCCCACGTTTTTGCGCAAAACGATCATGATCTTTATTATGCGCAAGGTTACGTTACCGCTATGCATCGCCTTTGGCAAATGGATTTTCAAACCCGTTTTGCTGCCGGAAGAATTTCTGAAGTAGTAGGTGAAAAAGCGATTGAAGTAGATAAGTATCAACGTAGAATGGGAATGATGTACGGCGCCGAAAATTCACTAGAAGGAATGATGGCAGACCCAGAATCTAGGGAGATGTTATTGGCATATACCGCAGGCATTAACGACTACATCAAATCTCTAGATAAGCGTAAGCTGCCTGTAGAATATAAATTATTAGACTTTAAACCTGAACAATGGTCGCCAGTAAAATGTGCACTACTTCTTAAGCAAATGTCGGCTGTATTGGCAATGGGGTCTGACGAGTTCTACATGACTAACATCCTTAACAAATACGGACCAGAAATCACCAAAGATCTATTTCCAGATTATCCTTTTAAAGAAGATCCTATTATTCCTGTTGGCACAAAGTGGGATTTTAAACCACTTCCAATTCCGGCTACGCCCAAATCTTTTACCGAGATGATGAGCACCAATATTGCCACCAAACAAAAAGTAGAAGGCATTGGCAGTAACAATTGGGCAGTTTCGGGCATTAAAACAGCTTCCGGATTTCCAGTTTTGGCTAACGACCCGCATTTAGATTTGACGCTACCTTCTATATGGTACCAAATTCAGTTGCATGCGCCAGGCATTAATACGTATGGTGTCTCACTTCCAGGGGCACCAGGAGTAATTATCGGTTTTAACCAAAATATAGCTTGGGGCGTTACCAATGTGGCTGCAGATGTTTTAGACTTTTATCAGATTAAATTTAAAGACAACAAACATCAAGAATATTGGTACAACAACAAATGGAATGCAACCAAACCTAGATACGAAACCATAAAAATTAAAGGTGCAAAAGATATTGTAGATACTGTGCTATACACACACCACGGCCCCATAGTTTACTTCCAAAAGCCTAACTATGGAAGGGCAAACAATGTTCCAACGGGTAGTGCTTTACGCTGGATAGCTCACGAAAAATCGAATGAACTAAAAACATTCTACTTGATGAACCGTGGAAAAAACTATGACGATTATCGTAAAGCTTTGCCCCACTTTACTGCTCCTGCGCAGAACTTCATTTTCGCTAGTGTAGATAACGATATCGCAATTACGCCCAATGGCAAGTTTCCTTTAAAATGGAAAAATCAAGGTAAATTTATTTTAGATGGAACCGATCCTAGTAACGATTGGCAAGGATGGATACCGGCATCGCAAAATCCAACGGTTAAAAATCCACCACGTAACTTTGTAAGTTCTGCCAACCAATCTTCTACAGATCCTACTTATCCTTATTACATTAATTGGGAATTTTCTCCGTATGAGCGAGGAAAGCGAATTAATGATAGACTGACTGCAATGAAAAACATTACTGCAGATAGTATGCGTAACTTGCAAATGGATTCGTACAGCATTATGGCCGAAAACCTGATGCCTTATATCTTGCCTTTGGTAAACAATGCAGAATTAAACGCTACACAAAAAGAGTCGTATAATTTAGTCACAAAGTGGAATAAGTATTTTGATGCCAAATCAATTGCTGCAAGTGTTTTCGACCTTTGGACAAAACGCCTATCGACTGAAATATGGGAAGATGATTTTGGTGACAAAAACGTTCCAATGCGCTATCCTTCAAGAGATCGTACCATTGAACTGATCCAGAAAGACCCTAACTCGAAATGGTTCAATAATGTAAAGACATCAAAAAAAGAAACGCTAGCAGATTTAGTGAACTCTTCTTTTAAATATGCTTGTGACAGTTTAGAACGAAAATACGGGCCAATTGGCGAAGAATGGCAATGGGGAAATTTCAAAAACTCTAACGTTCCACACCTAGCTAAAATTCCAGGCTTTGGTTCTAAAAAAATGCTGATTGGCGGCTCAAAAAGTACTGTAAATGCCTTATCAGAAAGCAATGGTCCTTCTTGGAGAATGGTAGTTGAATTAGGCAAAACTCCAAAAGGTCATGGCGTTTATCCGGGCGGGCAATCGGGAAATCCTGGCAGTCCATTCTACGACAATATGATTGACACATGGGCAGAAGGCAAATTATATGACCTATTCTTTATGCAATCTCCTGACGACAAAGGCGGAAAAATAATCTCTCGTTATAAAATTTCAAAAAAATAGACTATGGTTTTCATCGTTATACTTATCCTATCTTTCGCTGCCCAAAGCTTTTTCCCTTGGTGGACAATTATCGTAGTATCGTTTGCAACCTGTGGCATAATAGGAAAAACTACTAAAATTTCATTTTGGCAACCTTTCTTTGCTATTGTAGTACTCTGGACGGCAATGGCTTTGTACAAAAGTTTCCCTAACAATCACATCTTAGCGGGGCGTGTTTCCGAAATGTTCGGATTAAAAGTGTGGCCAGCAATTTTGGTCGTAACGGCTTTAATTGGTGGCTTAACAGCTGGAATTAGTGGTCTATGCGGCTACCATTTCCGGAAATCTACTATTAATTCTAAAGCCAAAGCGTAATCAATAAAAATTGTATTTTTGCCCAGTGGATATAAATACTGGGCAAATTTTCGCAATTAGCAACGAGCAAGAATTTAACGACGCTGCGATTAGTGTTTTTAAACATCAAGCAGCAAATTGCGATGTTTACCGACAATACATATCACACCTAAGGATTAATCCCAAAGACATTATAAACTATAGTGAAATTCCTTTTTTACCCATTAGTTTTTTCAAATCACACTCAGTTATTTCTTCTATAAAACCTATAGAAATAGCCTTCAGCAGTTCAGGAACCACCGGTCAAATTACGAGCAAACATCTAGTTCAAGATTTAGCTATTTATGAACAGAGCTACAATAAAGCATTTGAATTATTTTATGGCAAAGCCGATGACTATTGTATTTTGGCACTGCTTCCATCTTATTTAGAACGTGAAGGTTCTTCTTTAATTTATATGGTTGATGACTTGCTGAAACAAAGTACAAATCCAAGAAGTGGATATTTTCTCCATAATCATGCTGAACTTCACCAAACTTTAGAAGAACTAAAATCAGCGGAGCAAAAAACGCTGCTAATTGGTGTTACCTATGCCTTACTAGACTTCACAGAACAATATCAAATCGATTTCCCAGAACTTATTGTGATGGAAACTGGAGGCATGAAAGGTAAGCGCAAGGAAATGGTACGTGCCGAACTTCATCAGCTACTATGTGCATCGTTTGGTGTAAAGCAAATTAACAGCGAATACGGAATGACCGAATTACTATCTCAAGGTTACTCCAAAAGCAATGGTATTTTCCAATGTCCACCTTGGATGAAAATCCTATTAAGAGACACTTCTGATCCTTTAAGTATTTTATCTGCGGCACACACTACCGGCGGCATCAATGTGATTGACTTAGCGAATATCAACTCTTGTTCGTTTATCGCTACACAAGATTTGGGCAAAATACATGGCGAAAACCGATTTGAGATTATGGGTAGGTTTGACAATGCCGATATTAGAGGCTGTAATCTGCTAGTGCAATAGCTTAAATTTTAAATTTTCAGCCTTAAATCAAAAGAAAATGAGCGTTGCGAAATTAATTTAACTTTTGTAGCATCGATATGCAAGGGGTTTAAAACGTAATTGCTTTCTTCTTCTACCAGCACAGAAGGCACCTCCATTAATAAACACTTGCCTTCGTCTATAAATTTTCTACCCAATTTAGCTAACACATGCTTACTTTCTTCTGCTTTCCATTCTGCAGGTAACAAATTCATGTCCACCCCACAAACCTTATCATCAGGAACTTCGAATACGGTAATGATATAAGCTCTTTCCAAATCATCTGGTCTTAAATGCACCAATAGTTCCATCATTGCTAATGCTCTTGTAGAAGCTAGATAAACCATTGCAATACCTTTATCGTTCCACCTACCACCATAAAGCTTGGCACCATTACCACTTAAATCGCCCGCATATTGAGGCGATGAAACACGATATAACAGCATTAGCTAAAAACCCCGTGCTCTATCCTACCTAAAACATCTAAAACTAAGGTAAAGCCAATGCTTGTGTCTAGTAGTGTTAAAGGCACTTGGTTTTTTAACGCATAATTTGAATGACGTAACCATTTATTAAAAGCCTCGTAAGAACCTAAAACTACTGCACCACGTTCATAAAGCTTTGCTAACTCAATTGCTCTATCTGCATGTTCGGTTTTAATTAAGGTGCTAGGCTCATAACGTTGCAAGGTACGCTCGCTAATATGTAACACATCAGAAATTTCTTCAATTGTTAGGTAAAGTTTTTTTGCGAGTGCAAGCAGATTTCTTTTTGATATTCCCTTACGTGCCACACTTACCAAATCAAAATCTGAAGGATAAGTTGCTGCCTTGCCACCAACAATTAAGCTTAGAGGACTGTAGCTCGCTGCCAAACCATAGGCTAGCGCAGGCTCTTCTACTTTAGATAATTCTTCAATTTTCTTTTTCATATCAGACAATTATACTCAAATATATACATTTTGTCCGAAGCTTCATAAAAAAGCCGCAAATAAATTGCGGCTTTTTTATGTCTAATAAAATGTCTACTTTGCTATAATTAAAAAGTAGTTTTTCTTTCCTTTTTGAACCACTAAGAACTCATCATTTATCAAATTTTCAGTTGAGAAAATAGTATTCAAATCGGCTACTTTATTTTTATTGATACTTAAACCGCCTCCTTGCACCGTTTTCTTCACCTCACCTTTTGATGGAAACACTGTTGTTTTCTCTGCCAATAAAGACGGTGTGTCAATACCTGCAGCTAAATCGGCTTTTGAAATTTTAAACTGAGGAATACCCTCAAAAATATCCAATACTTCTGCAGAATTAAATCCATTTAAAAACTCTAATGAACCGTTCCCAAACAAAAATTCTGAAGTTTTAATTGCTGTTTCCAAGGCCTCAGCAGAGTGCGTTCTAACTGTAATATCTTCTGCCAATGCTTTTTGTAAAATACGCAAATGTGGTGCTTCGTCATGTTGTTGCTCCAAAGCTTCAATTTCTTCTTTACCTTTTAGTGTAAAAATTCTAATCCAAGCTTTTACATCATTATCAGATGAATTTAACCAAAATTGGTAGTATTTATAAGGCGAAGTTTTTGCTGGGTCTAACCAAATCGCTCCACTTTCAGTTTTACCAAATTTAGTGCCATCCGCTTTTTTAATCAATTGCGTAGTTAAGGCATAAGCCGTGCCTTGGTCCTTTCTTCTAATCAACTCTGTTCCGGTAACAATATTACCCCATTGGTCAGAACCACCCATTTGCAATACGCAGTTATGGTATTTCCACAAATAATAAAAATCGTAGCCCTGTACCAACTGATAACAAAATTCGGTGAAAGACATTCCAGCATCACCTTCCAAACGTTTTTTAACGCTATCTTTTGCCATCATATAGTTTACGGTAATGTGCTTACCAACGTCGCGAATAAAATCCAAGAAATTAAATTCTTTGAACCAATCGGCATTGTTAACCATCACCGCACCATTACCGCCATCTTCAAAATTTAGAAACTTAGATAATTGCTTTTTCATTCCCGCTAGGTTATGCGCAACCATTTCTTCAGTTTGTAAATTACGCTCGTCAGATTTTCCCGAAGGATCTCCAACCATACCAGTAGCACCACCAACCAAAGCAAAAGGTTTATGGCCCGCTCTTTGGAAATGGATTAAAGTCATGATTTGGGTCAAATGTCCTACGTGCAAAGAATCAGCAGTTGGATCAAAACCGATATAACCAGCGCTCATGCCTTCACTCAGTTTCTGTTCAGTATCGGGCATAATGTCGTGCAACATGCCCCTCCAACGTAATTCTTCTACAAAATTTGTCATTTTTAACGATTTTAGGCTGCAAAGATAGTTTTTAAAGGTGAAAGGTAAAAGAGAATGCTTTAGTCGCAATTGAACCAATTTACTAATGAACTAATGAACCAAGATGGCTATATTTACAAGTATGAACTTCCTTTCGCATTTTTACTTCGATAGAAATACACCTAATGCAAATATTGTATTAGGCACCATTTTGCCCGATCTTTTGAAAAATGCAAACAAAAACTGGAATGCGCATCCTCAAAAGCACAGTGAATTATTTGAAAGTAAATCGGGATTAAGTCAGTTGCTTAAAGGCTGGAAAAGGCATCTCGAAGTAGATCTAATTTTCCACTCCTCTTCGTTTTTCAACGAAAAGATGCAGGAGTTAAAATTATTACTTGTTCCAATCTTGAAGGAAAGCCCTGTTCGTCCATCTTTTTTAGCTCACATCGGTGTCGAACTTTTATTAGACCATCTGCTTATCGAGCATCAAAAAATCAATATCAATTCATTTTATGATAACTTGGAGCAAATCAACAAAAATGACTTAACAAACTTCCTCTTTAAATGCAATATTGGCGAAACTGATCAGTTTTTCAAGTTTTTCAACAGCTTTAAATCCAGCAGATATTTGCTTAGTTATCAAAAACTAGAAAACATCAGCTATGCTTTACAGCGTATTTGCATGCGTTTATGGGAACATCCATTTACCGAAAAAAACACTTACGATTTAACTTCCGTACTCGAATTTTACAAAATCCAATTAGAAGTAGATTTTATGGTTATATTTGAAGAAATTGAAAGTCGCTTAAATTAAACCATGCGCAAGTATCAGCTACTTATTATCTTATCTTTTTTCGCAGCTTCGGCAAATGCGCAAAGAAAATACAGCAACGAGTTCCTTAATATAGGTGTGGGCTCTACAGCATTTGGAATGTCGGGCTCGGTAGTAGCTAATGTAAACGATGTAACCGCTGGTTACTGGAACCCCGCAGGTTTGGCACGTATGGAAACGCCAAGGCAAGTAAGTTTTATGCACTCCGAATATTTTGCCGGCATTGCTAAATACGACTATGGTTCGTTCGCTACTTCTGTGCAAGATAATACCGCCGTAGTTGGTGCTTCTATAATACGTTTTGGTGTAGATGATATTCCAGACACTTCTGAATTAATCGATGCAGATGGTAATATCAACTACGATAGGGTGAAGAAATTTTCGGCAGCAGATTATGCCTTTATCTTCTCTTATGCTCGCAAAAAAGGCAAAAATGGCATTGGCAACACCGATGGCTTAAGTTACGGTGCCAATGTAAAAGTGATACACCGCTTGGTGGGCGAGTACGGCAAATCTTGGGGCTTTGGCTTAGATGCTGGCGTTCAGTATAAAAAAGGCAAGTGGATTTTAGCGGCTGTTGGCAAAGACATTACCTCTACCTTCAACGCTTGGAGCTATAATGCCGACAAACTATCTACCGTTTACGCTCAAACCGGTAACGATATACCTAAAAGTTCTACCGAAACGACCAATCCACGTATAGTTTTAGGTGCTGCTTATGCCACGCCAATTAACGAGAAATTTAACATCATGGCCGAAACCAATGTTAATTTTACCACCGATGGACAAAGAAATGTTTTGGTGAGTGCTGATCCCGTAAGCGCCGATCCAACTATCGGTTTATCTGTGGATTTCAAGAAAACGATCTTCTTACGTGGCGGTGTAGGTAATATCCAAAAGTCAACTGATTTTACTGGAAAGCAGATTTACACCTACCAACCTAATATGGGTGTGGGTATCAAAATCAAGAATTTCTCATTAGATTACGCATTAACCAACGTTGGCAACAGTTCCGATGCGCTTTATAGCAACGTCTTTTCTATCAGGCTAGATTTCGAAAAATAAAATTTGAAAAGCAGTAATCGAGGTGCTATTTACGGATAGCCCTGCTTTCGCTCATAGTCCTCGCCCTTCGATAAACTCTGGGCTGCGGGCTAATCCGCTCAATCAGGTTTAGAAAACAAAAGGAATTGCAAAAACTTTGTCAAACGTTAAACATCTTTAACATTTACGGAAGTACAAGTTTTCCCTATGGTTGATGTTATCACCAACTATTGTAGTGTTTAGTTTTATGTGGTTTGGTGATAACACCAACCACAGGTGAAAATTAGGTTTAGAAAACAACCAACACAATAAATTTGTCAGTTTTTTAGCATCTTGTTCATTTATCAGCTGCAAAGCCGAGAAAGAGCATAACTTTATAATATATTTGATAATATAAACGCCTTCGTCATTGCTTCACACCTCGCAATGATGGGTTAAAACATAAACCCCAACATCATGAAAGCAGTAGGATTTAGAACCTCCCTTCCCATATCAGCAGCAAACAGTTTCATAGATTTCGAAACCGAAAAACCAACTCCACAAGGACACCAACTTTTGGTAAAAATAAATGCCATCGCGGTAAATCCAGTTGATTATAAAATTAGACAGAATGCTGCAAAAGATACCGAACTTGCCGAACCTAAAATTATTGGCTGGGATGCTTGTGGAGTGGTAGAAGCCGTTGGAAACGAGGTTTCGTTGTTCAACGTTGGTGATGAAGTTTACTACGCAGGCGACATCACCAAACCTGGTTGCAATGCCGAATATCAAGTTATTGACGAACGTATTGTGGGCAAAAAACCGAAGATCTTAAGCAATGAGGAAGCCGCAGCAATGCCGCTTACTTCCTTAACCGCCTGGGAAATTTTGTTCGATAGAATTCGTGTCAGTACAGAAAAAGATAAAGGCAAAACACTGTTAATTATTGCAGGTGCCGGCGGTGTAGGTTCTATCGCCATACAGCTTGCAAAAAAAATAGCTGGCTTAAAAGTAATCGCCACAGCATCTAGACCAGAAACTATTGATTGGTGCAAAAAAATGGGTGCAGACGTGGTAGTCAACCATAAAAACTTGGTAGAAGAAGTAAAAAATACAGGCTTTCAGTACGTAGATTTCATTGTAGACTTCGTAGATACCAATGCTTATTGGGACGAAATGGTAGAACTGATTAAACCACAAGGTCACATTGCTTCTATTACTGGTAGCGCTACGCCAATTGCCTTAAACAAACTTAAAACCAAAAGCGCCAGTTTCTCTTGGGAGTTTATGTACACCCGTTCTACTTTTCAAACCGAAGATATGATAGAGCAGCATCACATTTTAAATAAAGTTGCTGATTTGATAGATGAAGGAGTTTTAGTGCATACTTTAACTGAAACATTAGAAGGTCTTTCAGCAGAAACTTTAAAGCAAGCTCACGAGCAATTGGAGTCTGGAACTACGATTGGAAAGCTGGCGATTAAGTTATAATTATTCGTCATTGCAATGACGTAGAAATGTCTTATTAACCTTAGTTAGATTATTATTTAACTGACTGACTTATTACCCTATAGCATGTTTTAAATCAAACTGACCCTGAAATAAATTTATTTCATAGCTTTCCGCTTCGCTACAGGTCAGGGTGACGAGATATTCGCGGTTCGTCATGCTGAATTTATTTCAGCATCGGTTTTAACGGTCTGTCTTAGCTCATTTAATAATCAAACTGAGGTATCAACTATATCAAGAACACTTCGGACACAAACCCGAAAGCGTAAAATTCACTTCTTTAACTTGATACTGCTGTGGTAATTTAAAAGTTGGTTCAACGTCTTCTAAACAAGTTACCGATTTACATTTCTCGCAGCTAAAGTGAACGTGATTATGATGATGTTGCTTTTCGCAGTCGTGGCATTCGGCGTATTTAATTACACCATCTACGTTTACAATCCTATGCACGTCGCCCTCTTCTACCAATCTATCCAACACCCGATAAATCGTAACTCTATCACATAAATCATTTAAAGCAGCCTGTATTTCTGTATGCGACAAAGCCACTTCAGAACTATGAATAAGCTTTTTGATTTCCGTTTTTGCAACTGTATTTCTTGTAATTTTCATACCATTGCAAATATACGAAATCTCTAGCATCAAACATTTTGACACTTAAAAGCATGCATCGAAATGATATTAATTAGAAAATGTTTCTGATGATTTGTTCGGTAGTTAAACCTTCGGCCTCTGCTCTATAGTTACGCACAATTCTATGGCGCAATATCGCTTCAGCTACAGCTTGTACATCCTCAATATCTGGCGAATACTTTCCAGAAATAGCAGCATGACATTTAGCACCTAACACCAAAAACTGAGAAGCCCTTGGACCAGCACCCCATGAAATGAAGTTATTAATCTCAGTAGTCGCAAACTCACTATTCGGACGAGTTTTAGCTACCAGTTTCACTGCATACTCCAACACATTATCAGTTACTGGAATATTGCGGATCAGCTTTTGGAAATATTGGATTTCGCTAGCGCTGATGATTTTCTGTAGTTCTACCGTTCTGTTGCTAGTAGTGTTTTTTACAATCGTCAATTCATCAGCAAATGCTGGATAATCTAACGAAATGTTAAACATAAAACGATCTAATTGTGCTTCCGGCAAAGGATAAGTTCCCTCCTGCTCTATGGGGTTTTGCGTAGCCAGCACAAAAAACGGCTGCGGCAAACCGTGTGTAACACCCGCAGCAGTCACAGCTTTTTCCTGCATCGCTTCCAGTAATGCAGCCTGCGTTTTAGGCG
The DNA here is from genome assembly GCF_031119335.1 of Pedobacter sp. Classification (GTDB taxonomy): domain Bacteria; phylum Bacteroidota; class Bacteroidia; order Sphingobacteriales; family Sphingobacteriaceae; genus Pedobacter. Next base: position 25,215 of record NZ_JAVHXT010000010.1, on the reverse strand, counting down.
GGGTACGGTTAATTTCATCCGCCAAAATAATATTAGAAAATATTGGGCCTTTGATAAATTTAAAATGCCTATCCTCACCTAAAATTTCTGCACCAATAATATCGCTAGGCATCAAATCTGGCGTAAATTGAATACGATTAAAATCGAGGTCTAATACACTTGCAACGGTTTGCACCAACAAAGTTTTGGCCAAGCCCGGAACGCCTACTAACAAGCAGTGCCCATTACTAAAAATAGCAATGAGCACTGATTTTACAATTTCGTCTTGTCCAATTACAACCTTACCTATTTCGGCTTGTATATTTTTAAATGATTGATGCAGGGCATCAACAGCTTCAACCTCATTTTTAAACTGCATTGGCTATTTACTCTCTTTATCCTTTTTTACCCAAAGTTTTAATTCATCGCAAGTTTCAAACTCGTCATCAACTCTAATATAAGTAGTTTCTTTGCGTTTCTCAAACCATTCGCTCATTACCTTAGATTCTTTCTCCTTTTGAGCTTGGTCTTTAAATTTCGGATAATCTTGTTCTAAGCTAGCCTTATGAGGTGCAACCTTAGATTTTAAGAAAAATATTTTATAGCCTTCTTTACCACTCTGCTGATCATTAAATTTAACAGGTTGCGAAATACTTCCTACTTTCATGGTATCAATTACCACAAACACCGATGGATCTAATTTTTCTACCGGCATCAACGTAGTTCTTGCAGTTTGGTTATCTGCATAAAGCATCATACCCCCGGCGTATTGCGTTTCTTTGTTATCAGAATATAAAGAAGCCCCGGTTGCAAATGGGTACTTTTTAGCTTGCAGATCTTGGTAAATACTATCTGCCTTCAATTTAGTACGCTCTAAACTTTGTAAAGTACTTTGCGGACGAACCAAAATATGTCTCACATGTGATTGCTCTCCCCTACGCTCAATTACCTGCAATATGTGATAACCATATTCGGTTTCGAATACTGGCGACATTTCTCCAGCCTTTAGCTTAAATGCCCAAGCGGTAAATTCTTTTACCATGGTTTGTCTATCTATAAAACCATAATCTCCACCTTCAGATGCAGAACCTGGATCTTCAGAATAGGTTTTAGCTAAGAAAGCAAAATCTTCACCACTCTTTATACGCAAACGGATCGCATCTAGCTTATCGTAATACTTTTGTTTTTCTGCTTTGGTTAACTTAGGCTGTAGCACAATTTCACCAACTTCAACCTCCGCACCAATATCTGGCAAACTATCTTTTGGGTAGGTGTCAAAATATTTTTTCACCTCTAAAGGCGTAACAGTAGTGTTTTCCGTAATTTTTGCTTGCATTTTTTGTGCAATCAAACCTTCCTTTATATCTGGACGCATCTCATCTTTGTATTGCAACAAAGATTTTTGTAAGAACTGTTCTAACCTTTCCTGCCCACCCATACGCTGCACCTGATAACGCATACGTTTATCCAATTCATCATCAACTTGGTTTTCTTCAACCACGATAGAATCTATTTCTGCTTGTTGTTTCAATAGCTTTTGCACCAACATTTGTTGCAAGAAATAACATTTAGCTCTTGGATCTGCTGGATTACCCTGATTTAGATAGATAGCATATTGTTGGTTCAAATCAGACAATAAGATAATATTGCTTCCTACTACCGCCACTACCTTATCCAAATTTGGTTTAGGTTGCGCCTTTACATTCTCAACGTTCAAAAACAAGCACATTAAAATACTTGCTATTGATAAAATTTTCTTCATTAGTATGCTAATTCTATTGTATAATTCGCAAAGTTAAAATTATTTTGCTGGTTAACTGTCTATTTACTTAATCGGTTAACCGATTAAGTAATACCTATAGACTGTAAATACCAATAACAAACATTATTTCGCCAACTTCTTAAGCTCTGCTTGGTTAATTTTTATCTTGTATTTAGTTCTTAAACTGTTAATCCAATTGGTTTCCAGCTGTTGCTGATAATCTCCAACTACCTGGCCCCTCACCTCATCAAAAGCTTTGCCTTCGTATTTTTTTTCATTGCTGGCAAAGTAAGTTTTCAGTTGCTCGCTATCTTCCTGTGCCTTTCCCCAAATTTTTTGCTCGCAAACATTAAACATCAATACACCTTCACGGTATTCGTTCATAATGTAGGCGTATTCTTGAGAATCTACAAGTACTTTCTTCTGGGTCTTTAAAGCTTCTTCGTAACCAGCAATTTCTTGTTTGTAATCTTCAACGGTATCTAACCCTAACGCCCGTGCTTCGGCAACCTTTAATTTGAAGTTCACATATAGTTCTAAGTAGGCCGTCAAATCCTTATAGTCAAGCTTATCTTGCCCAGCATGATTTTTTTTGTAAACCCACAAAAATTCTTTGCTACTAATTGGGTTTCCGTTTATAGTAGCCACATTTTGTGCAAATAACAATTTTCCGGCAAAAGCAAAAAATAGAACTAAACAGGCTTTTTTCACAAAAGATGCGTTTATTAATTAATGGATAAAAGTAACAATTTAAGGTGCTATAATAAGATATTTAACTAATTTTAACAGAAATTTTTCAGCAAAATATGAATAGCAACCAACTTATAGATAACGCCGAAGCTTTACGATTATTTTTTAACGACGATGTTTATTTAGCTGGTGATATTTCTTCTGCGGAAAAACCATTTACAGAGACAGTTAAACCGATTTCAGAGGTACCGAAAGCTACGATTGAACAGCCAACCAGTACATCTAAAGAAACAGTGGTTAACTTACCAAAAATTGAGGAGCCAGCTGTAGCCTATCAACCTACTTTCGATTTTAAATATTTGGGTAAAAACGAAAAGAGCATCTTAATTTTGGTAAATGATGCACAAAACCCAGTTAGCACACCGCAAGGAACCGAGCTACTGCGAAAACTAGTGTTATCCATAAACCTTAAAAATGCAGATTTTGCATTGGTAAACTACTCCGCTTACACTACAGCTAAGTTTGAGCACCTGCACTCGTTCTTTTCTTGTAAGTTGGTTATTTCTTTTGGTGTTTCGGCACCAACTTTGGGATTGGGGCAGCAATTACTACATCAGCTAAATGAACTCAATGAGGTAAGAATGATCTTTACCCACAACCTGCACGATCTCGATACTGATTTGAACGCCAAGAAATCACTTTGGGGTACTTTAAAAAACTTAACTATTTAAAGCACTAGGCCAGCAAGACCACTTCAAAACATTTCAACCTTATAACTTTCAACTAGTAAAACATGATACAAAAATTGGTATTTGCTACCAACAACCAACATAAAACAGCAGAAGTTGCCAAAATATTAGCACCAAACTACGAAGTCCTGAACCTTAAAGACATCAATTGTTTGGTAGATATTCCCGAAACTGGCGATACCTTTGTAGAAAACGCGACGCTAAAAAGTACTTACGTATTCGAAAATTTTGGGTTAGATTGCTTTGCCGATGATAGTGGCTTAGAGGTTGAGGCACTGAATAATGAACCTGGTATTTACTCGGCCAGATACAGTGGTGTTAAAGACGATACGACCAACCTTCAGCTCCTGCTGAAAAACATGGAAGGTCAAACTAACCGAAAAGCCAGGTTTAAAACGGTAATTTCGCTGTTAAAAAACGGTGAAAACCACTTATTTGAAGGGGTAATAGAAGGCACTATCACATTAAACCCAAGCGGAACCAATGGATTTGGTTATGATCCAATTTTCAAACCAAATGGCTACAACATTACATTTGCCGAAATGGATATGGCAGAGAAGAACAAAATTAGCCATAGGGCTTTGGCAATGCAGAAGCTGATTGAGTTTTTAAAGAAATAGGAACATATCCCGAGACTTACGAAGTTTTAAAAACTTCGTAAGTCTGAAATAAATTACGTTTGTAAAAATGGATATGGCAGAGAGGAACGAAATTAGTCATAGGGCACTGGTTATGCAGAAGCTGATCGATTCTTTAAAGAAATAGGAAATATAAGCCAGTAAATCTTGGCTACTTCAGTCCCTCTTTTCGCTTTACTCCGCGACAAACACATAGGTTTGTCACTACGTGTTCGCTACAATAGGGTTTATTTAACAAGGGCAACTGTTAGAAAGACTATCAAAGTTTGATGTTTAAAAAGACTTACGAAGTTTTTGAAACTTCGTAAGTCTGAACTTGTTTCCAAAGAAATCTAACGCTTAACTATTCGCTAGATTTCTCTCTACTTTTGAAATGACGACAAAATAACTGCTTCTATTTTTTCCCTTTGTCTATCGCTTTGTTTACAACATCTTGTATACGCGGACGGATATTTAACCTGCCCAACATTTCACTTACCGTAGGATGCACCCTGTTAGAAAGTATCACATAAATCATATTACGAGAAGGATCTGTCCAAACACCAATACCAGTGTAACCAGTATGCCCAAAAGTTTGTGGAGAGGCGAGTTCTGATGGATATTTCTTCGTTAAATCTGGATCGTGCCTATCAAAGCCCAAACCTCTTCTACTTACGTTAGACTGTTTGCTGGTAAACATTTCTACCGTCTGTGGTGTAAAATATTGCTCACCCCCATAAGTTCCTTTGTTTAGCAACATTTGATTGTAGATAGCCATGTCATTAGCCGTACCAAACAAACCAGCGTGACCAGCAACACCACCTTTTAAGGCTGCGCCCTGGTCGTGCACATAACCTTCTAACAATGTTTTCCTAAACACTTTATCGTCTTCGGTGGGCACAATCCTATCCTTAGGAAATCTATTTCTTGGTAAATATCCGGCGGTTTGCATCCCCAATGGGATATAAAAATTCTTCTGTACATATTCATCCTCTGGCATTTCAGAAATATGCTCTACAATATCCTGCATCACATACATGCTGATATCGCTATATACATAACTTCCTTTAGTTTTAATAGGCGAGTTCAACATCTTAGGCCACATAAAATCGTTGAAAAAACCTTTTTTGATGTAATAATTATCTGCCACTTTGGTTGGATAAGCGGCAGAGGAGTCTCTGCTATAATCTCCTTCTTTTACATAATTATGGAAAGGAATGTAAGGAATAAATCCTGCTTGATGCAGCATCACATCTCTTACCGAAGTACCGTTCATTGGCGTGTTTCGAGCTTTCGCTATGTACGAACCAACGGTAGTATCTAACTTTAACTTTTGCTGTTCTACCAAACGCATTACGCTTGGGGTTGTGGCGGTAGTTTTAGTAACCGACGCCAAGTCGAAGATATCAGTAACTTGATCTGCTTGTAAATTATCGTAAGTATGGTAACCGAAAGCTCTATTGTAGATCACCTTTCCATCTTTGGCAACTAAAATAACCATACCAGGTGCAGCTTTTTTGGCAATTCCTTCGTTAACGATAGTCTCTATCTCTTTCAGGTCGTTACTATTCACGCCAGCATCTTCAGGAACGGTGTATTTTAAACGTGTTGCTTCTGTAAGGTATCCAGTACCTTTAATGTATTTTGTAGAATAAGTTTTTGTAAGCAAATGCTTAGCAGCAATACCTCCAAAGATAAATTGTGGCGACACCAAGGCAGCTTCTTCGTTATCTTCTGGGCTCCAAACTATCGGTGCATCAATCTGATCGAAAGAGGCCAAAGCATTACCGTTGCCAAAAAGCGAAATCACTACATCCTTAGTTCTAGCTATACTGGTGATAAAGTTCATATACTTACCATTCTTCGCCATATCATGATTTACAGCTACAATGATGGTATTATAGAATTTGATATCATCTTCCAAATCATTTAATGTTGCCGAATCAGCATATTTAGCAGCGCTTAATGAGGTTACCGCAGCGTATTTATTCAATAAACTATCAAAACCGATTTGATTTTTATAACCTAAATCAATTGAAACAATACGCTTCTCTGCTAAACCTACAATTGGAATAAATTTTTGATAGTTATTGAGCAGCACAGTACCACTTACGGCATCATTAATTTTATTTAGGCGACTTTGATTGTGTTTGTGATCTTGTGCACAAGCAGTTACGGTTAGCACAGCAGTTAGACAGATGGCAACAATGCCCATCAAGCTATTTTTTCTCATTATTATAAATTGGTTTTGGTTGCTGATAAAGTTATGGCAATAGGCTGGATTATTATTTTTTATTTTTAGAAATCGCCGGTTTGTCGTAAACTTTCTCTCCATTAACGTAGGTTTTGATCACTTTATTCTGTAAAATTTGCTCAGCATTAGCATTCATCAAATCGTTTTCCATAATCACGAAATCAGCGAATTTACCGACCTCCAAACTGCCTTTCTCCTTTTCCTCAAAATTTGCTTTTGCTCCCCAAATAGTCATCCCTCTTAAGGTTTCTTCTGCAGTAAGCGCATTTTCCATCTGATAGCCGTTTTTCGGAAAATCAGCGGCATCTTTTCTTGCTGTAGCAGCATAAAAAGTTAACATCGGATTAATTTGCTCTACAGGAAAATCGGTTCCTAAAGCTATCCAACCATTTTGTTGCAACAACTGTTTGTAGGCATAAGCGCCTTTTAACCTATCTTTTCCTAAACGATCTTCTGCCCAATACATATCTGACGTTGCATGCGTTGGCTGCACAGATGGAATTACCTTTGCACTTCCGAATAAACCCAAATCGTTCTGATTAACCACCTGAGCATGCTCTATACGCCAGCGTTTATCGTTATTGGCACCTAAAATTTGGTTATAAATTTTCAGGATAGCACGATTTGCAGAATCGCCAATGGCATGGGTGCACATTTGGAAATTGTGCTCGTTTAATTTCTTCGCCACCTTTTCGAAATGGGACAAATCGCTCAACAAAAAGCCTTTTTTATTAGGCATATCACTATAAGGATGTAACAAACAAGCACCTCTTGAACCTAAAGCGCCGTCGGCATAAACTTTAAATGAGCGTACATTCAGTCTACCGGTTTTTATAGCACCTCGCTTCACCAAATAATCGAAATTCTTTTCATTATCAGACAGCATGACATAAAAGCGCATTTTCAAATCACCTTTCGACTGCAGTTTTTCGATACCTTCAACATCGTCATAATCTAAACCACAATCAACAATTGTAGTTAAACCAACGGCAAAGCAATTCTCTTGCGCCTCTTTTAGCAGCTTTATCATTTTGTCTTTAGTGATAGAAGTACTTTTCTTTCCAACTACATCTACAGCATTATCTATTAAAACTCCCGTAAGTTTTCCATTTTCTGTAATAAATTCGCCTCCAGTTAGCTCATAAGCCTTGGTTACGCCAGCTTCATCTAAAGCCTTTTGATTAGCAATAGCGGCATGGCCATCAATCCGAGTTAGCAATACAGGTCTGTCTGGAAATAATTCATCTAATCTATCTTTCGTTGGGAATTTCTTATCCGACCAATCATTTTGGTCCCAACCCCTACCCGTTAACCAACCCTCTGGCTGCGTTTTAGCAAATTCCTGCAAGCGAGATAATACTTCTTCCCATGATTTTGCTTCGGTTAAGTTGGCATTATTCAAACTCTCTGCATAGTTGAAAAAATGCGCATGCGAATCGATAAAACCAGGATAAATCGGTTTACCCTGTGCATCAATTTCTTCCTCGGCAGGGTATGTCACCTTGATATCTTGCGAACTACCCAATGCTACAATCTTCCCATCTTTGATAGCCATCGCCTCTACCACCTCAAATCCATCATTAACCGTATAAATTTTTGCATTGAAAACCACTAGATCAGCTTTGTTGTTGTTGCACGCTAAAAATAATGCGCACAAGGTTGCCAGCGTTAAGGCTCTAAGTTTTATCATTTTATATTCAGTTTAGATCTTCAGGTTTTAAAGATATAAAGTTTAGGAAAAGAAAACCCATTTTTCCTGCGTTCGGGGAAAAATTACCACAAAAAAAGTGACTTAAAAATTTTAAATCTGATTTTTATCCTCAAAACAACATTATTTAATAATCGGCACGCTTTTAGAGCTAAAAAAAGTAACCTAAAGCTACGCAACAGCATTCTCACCTGCTTATGTTAGCGACCGTATCTACCTATGTAAAAACGATATACTTTGTTAACACTCCCATCTACCTGTGAAAAACTTAATATCAGATTGTAAGAACTTGTATTCAAAATACATAACTTTACAACTATAAGTTTTAAAATTTAGCCCCTGCAATGCTTATTGGTATTAATCGTATAATTTCCATTTCTTTCATTTTAGCAGGCTTAGTTATACTTACAAATTCTTGCGGCAAACCCGAACCAATTGAAACCGCCACTAACTTTTTAGGGCACAAAGGTAGCGGTAACAACAATTACAATGATCTGTTGATTGAAAACACACTGCCCTCTGTTAAAAGTGCCGTGAATAGGTTAGACGGTGCAGAGCTAGATATTCAAATGAGCCTTGATGGCACGCCTTGGATATGGCATAATGCTAGTTTGAAAGGTTACGTCTGCAACAGCAACTCTCAAGACACCATTCCAAAAATGAGAGATATTGATATTGAACAAGTAAGAATTTGCCACCAAACAAAACAAGATCGCATCTATAAATTATCGGAGGTTTTGAGTTGGAACAATGCAGGTCCGGGAGTTTACATTTCGTTAGATATAAAGGTTTCCTTTAGCGCCACCACATTTAGACTTTATGGAGACAGAAACGGCTATTTAACCCAATTGGCGGCAAGTTTGGCTACCATTTTTGAAAACTACAGACATACTGATAAAACATTAGTAGAAGTTGATAGTCAATTGTTTTGCACCAGGTTAAAATCATTTTCATCAACCAGAAACATTACCACCTGTTTTATGAGGTACGAACCCATGCCGCAAAAAATAGCCAATGCAGTGCGACTGGGATACGAGGGCTTAAGCTGCAATTACACAGATCCTTCCGTAACCAAGGAAACAGTGGCGGCAGCACAACAAGCCGGCTTAAAAGTACAACTGTGGACGCCCTACTATAGAGATGAGTTGAGAAAAGCCTTTGCCATTAACCCCGATTTTGTACAAACCGACAACATTTATGCAAAGCAGGCGCTAAATGTTAGGTAGCATTTGCCAACCTGTCTTCTACAAACACAAACGGCAACAAACTTTTAATACCATTAACTTTAATTACCTGCCCATTTAAGCAATAAAAAATAACCGCAATTGGCGATTTTTGCTTCTGCTCAAATTCTGCCATTACCTGTAGACAAGCGCCACAAGAGGTTACCGGGTTTTTAATCGTAAAACTTTCGGTATAAGCAGTAATTGCCATTGTTTTTACCACCGCTTTAGGTTTAGCAGAGCCAATAGCAAATAACGCTACCCTTTCGGCACATAAGCCAGATGGGTAAGCCACATTTTCCTGATTACTTCCTAAAACAATTTCTCCGTCGGCGAGCTGAATAGCTGTACCAACCTTAAATTTCGAATATGGTGAGTACGAGCTTTGCAAAGCCTCCTCTGCCCTTATACACAACAACTTATCTTCCAAAGACAGCTCGTTTAAATTTTCGTATGTTTCGTATGTGATTTTAAAATCGAGTACATTCATAAACTAAACATACAAATTAGAATTAAAAATACATCTAGTCGGCCATAATTATGTTAGCGAAACATGCATAGTCCACTTCGTACAATAATGCTGTTTAATCAAAAAATAGAGCATTTACATCTAAAAACTTAATGTTAGTTTTAAAACTTTCTTCAATATTCGTTGTTTGATTTACTGGTTACGCACCAATTTTAATTAAATAACATATCTTGAACCATCAAATAATTATCTCGCTTGAACAAGTATTTTAGAAAAGGTCTTAAAGTAGTTTTATGGATAATCGCCAGCGTTATTTTGTTGTTGGTGCTTGTTGCTGTCTCTCTTAATATTCCCGCCGTACAAAATTTTGTAAAAGACAAAGCCATTACCTATCTTAAGAATAAAACCAAAACCGAAGTTAGCCTAGAGAGCATAAAAATTGCCCTTCCAAAAGATATAGTGCTTAATAAATTCTATATCGAAGATTTAAAGAAAGACACGCTATTGTATGCCGAGAAGCTTCAAGTAGATATTAGTTTGTTTAAATTATTGAAGAACACGGTTGAAGTAAATTACATTGAGCTTAAAAACATCAGGGCCAACGTAAAACGTGTAAGTCCAGATACTACCTTTAACTTTTCTTTCTTAGTTGATGCCTTTGCCAGCGACCAAAAAAAACCCGAAGAACAGGTAGATAAAGACACCACATCTACCCTTAAATTTTCGGTAGATAAAGTATTATTTGAGGATATTGGGCTTACCTATCGGGATGATGTAGCTGGCAATAACGTAAAATTTTACTTAGGTAAGCTAGAAACCAAGATCAAAGATTTCGATCTGGAGAACCAAAAATATGTGATCAAAAATTTTGCGGTTAACAATACTTCTTTACTTTATCTACAACAAAAACCATTGGTACAAATGGTGCAACATATTACAAATAGTGTAGATAGTGCAGAGAAAGAAGCGGGCAAATTACCCACCATTGAAGTAGAGAAATTCGAGTTTAACAATGTAAAGGTTAATTACGACGACCAGCTTACCACAACCAATGCCGTTGCTAACATTAATAAGTTTGCTTTCGAAAATTTAATAGTTGATTTAACCAACGGAAAGTACACTACAGACAATGCCGAACTTAGCAATTCGTTCGTGAAATTTGCATTTAAACCTGCGCCAGCCAACGATTTGGATCAAGTAAAAGATACAGTTGTTGCAGACCAATCTTCCTTGGCTTTAGCAATTAAGAAAATCAACTTGGTAAATAACCACCTTCAATTTAATAACTTGGGTGCCAAACCTTTGAAAAAAGGAATTGATTTTAACCACTTAGATATTAAAGGCCTAAACTTAGGTGCCGAAGAGGTAAACTACAGCGCAGCAGGTATTACTGCCAAGGTTAAAAATGGCTCTTTAAGCGACAAAAGCGGGTTTGTACTTAACACATTACGAGGTGATGCCATTTATAACGACAAACAAATTAAGCTGAGTAATTTCGTACTGAAAACTCCCAATACCAGTATAGAAAACGAAACTGATTTAACTTTCAGCTCATTGGATGATTTGACCAAAAATCCGGAGCGTGTTAAATTAGCTATCGATTTAAAAAACACCACCATTGGTTTAAAAGATGCTACTTATTTCAGCGATGCGCTACCTGCGCAGTACAGCAATCAAAAAATTAAAGTAAATGCCAAAGTAGATGGTTATCTGAATAGCTTAAATATCCCTCAGCTACAAATTAGTGGTTTGCGAAATATTCAAATAGATATTAATGGAAAGGCTAATAACGTTACCGATGTAAATAAGGCTTTCTTAGATTTAAACATCAAGAAGGTGCATATTACCAAAGGTGATATTTTGGCATTGGTTCCAAAAAAATCGTTGCCAGCAAGTATCGAACTGCCAAATGTGATTGATGCCAACGGAAAATTCAGAGGCTCTATGACAGATTTCACCACCAACATGAATGTAAATTCGGATATGGGTGGTGCGGTTTTAGCTGCAACTATGAACGGCCCTAAAGGCAAGGAAAACTACAAAGCCAATGTAAGTTTGAACAACTTTAACGTGGGCAGATTGCTAAAGCAACAACCAACTTTAGGCAGAGTTTCTGCAAAGGCTGATGTAGTTGGCATTGGCTTAGATGCAAAGAAAATCAATGCGAAATTTAACGCTACGGTTTTGAATGCTTACTACAACAAATACAATTATCGAAACTTGCAATTATCAGGTAATTATGCTAATGAAAAAGTAGCGATAAAAGGAAACATGCCAGATAGCAATGCCAATTTCGAGTTAACAGCCAATGCAGATTTAGGAGGGAAATATCCGGCAGTGAAAGCAAATTTGGCACTCAAACAAATTGATTTGCAAAAATTAAACTTTAGCACTACAGAATTTAGGTTAGCAGGAAATATCAAAGCCGACATTAAAACTGCAGATGTAGATTATCTGAACGGAGATGTATTTGCCACTGGCTTGCAATTGGTAAAAGAAGGAAAGAAGTTTAATATTGACACCATCCAATTAAACGCAGTTTCTACAGCAACAGAGAATAAATTGGTATTAAAATCGGAACTGATAAACGCTAATGTTGATGGAAAATATCAGTTAAGCAAAGTTGGCAATGCGATTATCAACCAAATTAACAAATACTACCAATTTGGCGAGGTAACCGATATACCACCACAGCGCATCCGTTTTACGGCAAACATTTACAACCCTAAGTTTTTGCAAGATTTCGTACCTGCCCTAACTACCTTTGCACCATCGAGAATTAGCGGCTTAGTTGATACGGAGAATGACAGTTTACTAATGAATGCTGTTTTTCCGAAAGTGACTTACAACGGTATAAATCTCGACAGCATTAAACTGAATGTGAATAACGATGCCGAAAAACTGAACTACAGGTTATTCGTTAACAGTATTCAAAATACATCTATTGCTTTGTTTAACACTGAAATTTCTGGCGCAGCTGTAGATAACAAATTAGATCTAAATGTTTTCTTACGCGATAGACAACGCAAGGACAAATATGTAATTGCCGGCATTTTCCAATCGATCAACAAGGATTTCCGTTTCAATTTAGATCCCGAAAAATTGTTGTTAGACTATGAAAAATGGACGGTAGCTCCAGAAAATTACATCCAATTTGGCGAATCGGGAATATTGGCTCATCAGTTTAATATTAGCCAAGGTTCGCAATTGCTGAGCATCAACAGCACATCTGAAGAACCAAATGCACCGCTTAAAGTAGAATTTAAGGATTTCCAAATTGAAACCTTAATGAAGTTTGCAGAAACGGATACCGCACTAGTTGGTGGCGCCATTAACGGAACGGTAGATGTGAAGGATCTAGTTTCAACTCCTAAATTTGAAGCCGACTTAACTATCAATAAATTGCGTTACCAAAAAGACGAGTTGGGCGATTTAAAGGCAGTAGTGAACAACAATACAGAAAATGCTTTTGAGGTTGATGTGAGTTTGCGAGGCGTACATGAGCTGTCGGCAACCGGTTTTTATTATACCGCACCGCAAAGTGGTTTAGATCTTAACATAAACATCAATAAAATTGATTTACAACAAATAGAAAGTGTAAGTGCAGGACAAATTAAGGAAGGTAAAGGCACGATTTCTGGAGCGTTTACTGTTAAGGGCGAGCCTAGCAAACCTCAAATTTTAGGTGCGTTGAAATTTAACGATGCAGGTATGCGAATTGCCTACATCAATTCTTATTTCAATATTCCAACCCAAGAAATTGCTTTTAATAACCAAGGCGTTCGTTTTAATAATTTCACATTGGTGGATTCATTAGGTAAAAAAGCTACCATCAACGGTTCAATTAATACCAGCAACTTTAGCAACGTAGGTTTTGCGCTAGATATCAAAACTGATAATTTCAGAGCAATGAACTCTACTGCCGAAGACAACGAAATGATTTACGGAACAGTTTACCTGAGTAGCAATATCCGTGTTAGAGGCGATATGAACAAGCCAGACGTAAACATGAACGTTACCGTAGAAAAAGGTACCAAATTCTTCTATGCAATGCCAATTAACGACCCATCGGTTATTGATCAGGAAGGAATTGTTCAGTTTATCGATGAAGATGCACCACCGTTCAACGGCGAACGAGATTTGAAAGTAGATAGCTTGAACCGATCTGCCATTAAAGGAATTAATTTGGTGGCCGATATCAATGTTGATCCAGAAGCTGAACTAAATGTAGTGGTAGACCCATCAAACGGCGATATGCTGACCATTAAAGGTGAAGCTGATTTGAATGCAACCATGGATCCAAGTGGTAAAATTAGCATGACGGGTCGTTACGAAGTGGTAGATGGTTCTTACAGCTTATCGGTTGGTCCGCTAGGTAAAAAGCCTTTCAGATTGGTTAAAGGAAGTACCTTAGTTTGGACAGGCGAACCTACAGAAGCCAATGTTAATTTAACAGCTTTGTACGAAGTTAACGCGGCTCCAATAGATTTGCTAAACCAACCAGATTTGGTGCAGGCGAAAACGAAACTGCCATTTCAAGTTTATTTGTATATGAAAGGCGAGCTGTTAAAACCTATCATTTCATTTAAAATAGATTTGCCTGAAAACGAAAGAGGTACCGAAATTGGAAGCTTGGCCTACACCAAATTACAAACGGTAAATAGAGATGAAAACGAATTAAACAAGCAAGTTTTCGCTTTATTGGCATTGAATAGGTTTATCGCCAATAATCCGTTCCAAAGCTTGGCTGGCGGCGGTGGCGGTGTATCTACCCTAGCCCGTTCTAGTGTAAGTAAATTACTAACTGAGCAGTTAAATAATTTAGCTTCAGATTTAATTCAAGGGGTTGATTTAAACTTTGGTGTGAACTCATCTGAGGATTATTCTACCGGCAGCTTAGAGCAAAAAACCGATTTGGAAGTGGGCTTATCGAAGAAATTACTTAACGACAGGTTAACTGTAACCGTTGGTAGCTCATTTGCATTGGAAGGTCCGCAGCAAGCTAACCAAAATGCAACCAGCATAGCTGATAATGTGAACGTAGAATATGCACTGTCGAGAGATGGTCGTTATCGCTTACGTGCCTACAGACGTAACCAAACCGAAAGTGTTGTAGAAGGCCAAATTGTTGAAACTGGCTTAGGTTTCACCTTAGTAGTAGATTATAATAGATTTAAAGAAATATTCCAAAAACGTAGAAATAGAAACAATGTTGAACAAAGACCGAAAAATGAGGAAACTAATTAAAATAGGAGCTTTCGCATTGGCATGTTCAATATTTGCCAATTGTAGCAACACCCGTTATCTTAAACCCGGACAGAACTTATATATCGGTTCAGAAGTTAAGATCAATCCAGATTCTTCATCTAAAATTGATAGAGCTAAACAGGTAAGAAAAGAACTGGAAAGCAAAACCAGACCTCGTCCTAATAAATCTATTTTAGGCTTAAGGCCTAAGCTTTTAATCTATAATTTAGCCGGCGAACCTAAAAAGCCAAAAGGAATTAGGAATTGGTTGCGAAATAAAGTTGGTGAAGCACCCGTACTAATGAGCGAGGTGAAAATCAAATTTAACAACGATGTTTTAAAAAGCTATTTGATTAGCCAGGGATATTTGCAAGCTGAAGTTACTGGAGATACTGTAATCAAAAGAAGACGTGGAAAGGCGATTTATACCGCCAATACTGGCATTCGTTATAAAATCAACAAGGTAACTTTTCCACCAGATACTGGCGATTTAACTCATATCATCAATCAAAATAAAGATAAAACTCTTTTAAAATCTGGTGATTTTTACGATTTAGAAACCTACAAAAACGAACGTATCAGAATTGATAACGATTTGAAAGAAAGCGGTTACTTCTATTTCAGTCCAGAACATTTGATTTTGCAGGTGGACAGTACCATTGGGAAAAACTTGGTAAATGTGAATGTGCGCATAAAGAATATTGCGCCAGAAGCTTCAATGAAACCTTACACCATCAGGAACATCAATATATATCCTAGCTACAGTTTAAGAAGAGACAGTTTACTGAGAAGTTTAGAACCCGAAAAATACAACGATTTCAATATCTACGATAATAGGAACACATTTAGATCTAGAATTTTCGACAGATTGGTGTTCTTCAAAAAAGGAGAAAGATACAACAGAAAAGACCATAACCAATCGTTAAACAGAATGGTAAATTTAGGTGCTTTTCAAGATGTAAGGGCAGAATTTTTACCGATAGACAGTTTCAAGAACAATCAGCTAGATTTGAACATCTACCTTACCCCATTGAAGAAGAACTCATTAACGTTTTCGATTACAGGAACCAACAAATCAAACAACTTTGTGGGTTCTGAACTGAAAATCACCCAAACTACTCGCAATCTTTTCAAAGGTGCTGAACAGTTGGATGTAAGTGCAAGTGGTGGTTTCGAAACACAATATAGCGGGCAATCGAAAGGCATCAATTCTTATTCTCTTTCCGGCGAAGCGAAGTTAACTCTGCCACGATTTATTGTTCCATTTTACAAGCCTAAAAGCACAAATGCCTTTACACCTAAAACTATTATTTCTTTAGGTTATCAGTTATTGAGCAGAGATACCATTTACAAACTCAACTCATTTAGAGCTCAATATGGCTACAACTGGAAAGAAAATCAGTTTAAGGAACATAATTTTAACCCAGCCTCTATTAACTTGGTAACTGCGGTAAAAAATAAAGACCAAAGTGCATTAGAAGAACTTTACAGACAAAACCCAGGTTTAGAGTACACCTTACAAGATCAATTCATTATAGGTAGCAATTACAATTTTACCTACACCAACCAAATGCAAGAGAAACGTCGTAACAACTTGTATTTCTTTGGAGGTTTAGAAACCAGCGGAAATGTTTGGGGCTTGTTTGTACCTAAAAACGGAGAAGGAAAACGTGAAATATTCGGCACCGCTTTAACGCAATTTGTTAGGGTAGAAACCGATTTACGTAACTACTACAAAGTAACACCAACCGTAATTTGGGCTAATCGCTTAAACTTAGGCTACGGTTATGCCTACGGCGGAAGCAGCTCGCTCCCATTTGTTCGTCAGTTTTTTGCAGGAGGAACCAATGACATCAGGGCTTTTAGAGCCAGATCGCTTGGTCCGGGTACACATCAAGTAGCTGCAAATGCGTTTCTTGCCGACCAAGGTGGTGATATCAAAATGATGATTAACTCAGAATTGCGATTTAAATTGGTGAGTATCTTACACGGAGCTGCTTTTGTTGATGCTGGAAATATTTGGCTACGCAAAGAGGATCCCGAAAGACCAGGCTCGGAGTTTAAGTTGAAAAACTCTTTTGATGAGTTGGCAGTTGGAACGGGAGTTGGCTTAAGGGTAGATGCGACCATTTTCGTCATCCGCCTAGATGGCGCCTTCCCTATTCGTAAACCTTTCTTGCCAAGCGGACAGCGATGGGTACTTAACGACATAGACTTTGGAAGCAAAAGCTGGAGAAGAGATAACTTAGTACTGAATATTGGCATTGGATATCCGTTCTAATTAGAAATGAATAAATTTTGAATGATTGAATAAAACGAAATATCTTCGAAACATTCAAGTTAATAATTCTACGCATGAAAAAAATACCTAGCAAAATAAAAGCATTCTTCATCCATACTTACCACCTGTTTATTGCGGCTGGAAAAGGCTTTGTTGAAGACCGTGTAATGAAGTTAAGTGCTGCATTGGCCTATTACACTATTTTTGCGCTAACGCCACTTATCATTATTATCATCTCTTCTGCAACGCTAATTTTGGGCGATAATATGGATCCAAACACTAAATTATTTGGGGAAATAAGTGAAATGATAGGTGCCGATGCTGCTAATCAGTTACGCACATTCGTAAACAACGCCAACCTTACCGGACGTAGTACCATGGGGCTAATTATTGGTATTTCTACGTTGGCGATAGCTTCTACCGCAATTTTCATTGAAATACAAGACAGTATCAATTTAATTTGGAAAGTAAAGGCGGTTCCTAAAAAGGGCTGGAAAAAGTTAATTACTAATCGTTTATTGTCGTTTTCGCTAATTGCTTCATTAGGTTTCCTACTGTTGGTATCGCTGGTGGTTAATAGTGTTGTTGTAGGTATAGGGGGGAAATTAGATACCTATGCTTCTAGAATTGGCATCGAAGAGGTATCCGAATGGCTCATGCTCATCGTCACCAACGCGTTAACCATCGCTGTGGTAACTACCATTTTTGCCATTATTTTTAAGGTATTGCCAGATGTAAACTTGAAATGGAAACCAGCCTTAGTTGGTGCTTTGTTTACCGCATTGCTTTTCAGTTTAGGTAAGTACCTGATTGGTATTTACATTGAAAAAGGCAACCCTGGTTCTGCTTTTGGCGCAGCAAGCTCTGTGATAGTCATATTAGTTTGGATTTACTACACTGCCGTGATCTTATATTTCGGAGCCGAATTTACCCAAGCTTATGCCGAAAAGTTCGATACCGGAATTAGTCCTTCGAAATATGCGGTGCACTTGAAAACCATTGTGGTAGAAAAAGAGGTAAAGGAGCTACCACCACAGCACCCAGAAGATACTATTGCTCCGCCAGTTAAGGAATAAAAAGCAGGGTCAGCATTATAATCGCTGACCTTTGTTATTGATATAGAATGCTTCGCCGTCTTTAACAACCCTTGCAACCCCATTTCTAAAACTGTACTCCACGTCATCATACTGAAAAGGAATAAGCATTTTACCTAATTTGTTGATAAAACCGTATTTCCCATCTTTTTCTACGGCAGCTAAACCTTCGTAGAAAAAGCCAGGTGTTTGAAACTGAAATGGTATGATTACTTTACCATTTTTATCGATATAACCCCATTTACCCACCTTTTGCACCGCTGCTAACCCTCCATCAAAACTGTGCGAAGCTTCATATTGCAATGAGATTGCTAACTTTCCTAATTTATTTACGAAACCAAATTTGCCATTTTTTGCCACTGACCCCATGCCTTCGTAAAAATCAGCTGCCTCATCATATATAGATGGCACTAGTACTTTTCCCTGCTTATTGATATACCCAAGTAGTTTAATTCCTTCTTGCTCACTTTTATCCGTTACAGCCATACCTTCCCTGAATGGATAAACAAATGTATATTGATTTACAGGAAACGCCACTTTTCCCAATGTATCAACTATTACTTTCTTCGCATCATCGATAAATGCCAAACCTTCAGAAAAATAGGGTTTAGAATTTGATGTGATTGGCACTAAAATTTTTCCTTGTTTGTTGATCACACCAAATTTCTTCTCGGCACCGCCCAATCCTACTATTGCTTTGCCGTATTTAAAATTTCCTGCATCATCAAAGTTAAATGGGATTATAGTTTTACCTGTCTTATCGATGTAACCCCATGCTTCGTTCTTTTTAGCGGCTGCAAGTCCTTCGAAAAACTCAAAGACAACTTCATATTTCTCCAGATAAAGAGGCTTACCCGTTTTATCGATATGGTAAGATTGATAGTTCTCATCGGTAACACTTGCACTCCCGTTAGTAAACGAGCCTGCAAAAGTTAACTTAAAGGGAATAATTTCTTCGCCTTTGGCATTAACGTAACCCCAAAGGTTATTGAGCTGTACCGATGCTAATCCTTCAGTAAAGCTGTAGGCGAACTGATATTTCGGCTGGATGACTACCTTTCCATTCAATGGATCTTCAAAGCCCCATTTACCACTTTTTAGATCTTCAAATGCTCTATAATTTTGTGCTAATACTAAGCTAGAAAAACCTATTAGAATGACAGTGAGTGTTAAGCGTTTGTTCATGGTTCAACATAATTATTGACCAAAATTAGCCATCCAATACAACAAGTATATACCGTGAAATTGGTATTTTACTTATCTAAGTAAGCCGCAATTTTATCTATCAATTCTTTTTCAGAATATGGTTTTAACACCAAACCATCCATGCCGGCCGCTAAATATCTATCTCTATCCTCTTCAATTACATTAGCTGTTACACCCAAAATAGGAATTGCAGCTTTCTTTTTACTTTTGTCTGCCCTAATCAATTTGGTTAGTTCTACACCTCCCATAACCGGCATTTGAACATCAGTCAGTACCAAATCATAAGAATTATTTTCAAATAGCTGATAAGCTGCTGCACCATCATAAGCGGTATCTGTAATAATGCCGTATTTCTTAACTACTGTTTGCGCCAATAAAACGTTCATCTTGTTATCATCCACCAATAAAATTTTCCTATTTTCAAGATGCGACACATTTGAAGTTGCCAGCATTTTCTGTTTATCCGTACTACCTTCAGAAAGCTCATACGGTATTTCGAAACTGAACGTAGAACCTTGATCAATTTTACTAGCCAATCCAATTTTCCCTCCTTGTAGCTCAACAATTTTTTTACAAATAGCCAGCCCTAAACCTGTACCCTTCTGGATATTTTTTGCCGTAGCATAATTTACCTGCGAAAATTCATCGAAAATTACGTCTGCATCTTTCTCTTCAATACCAATTCCTGTATCTATCACCTGCATTTTCAAACTAACTCTTTTTTTAGACGTAGAAACAATATCAGCCTTGAGCGTTACCGACCCGGTGTTGGTGAATTTAATAGCATTACTTAACAAATTCATGATAACTTGTTTCAACCTTAATGAATCGCCCAATAAAAATAAATTCGAGTTAAATGATATTTGCTTATTTAAGATTAGACCTTTTTTAGATGCCAAAACAGTTACACTGTTTACGACCTCATTAATGGCATCGGCTGGTGCAAACGAAACCTTATCGAAAGTAATTTTCCCAACTTCGTATTTAGAGAAGTCCAAAATGTCATTAACCAAATCAAGCAACAGCTCTGATGATGTTTTGATGGCATCAACCTGCTCTTTCTGTTGCGTTGAAAGATTATCTTGACTAAGCTGCTCTGAAAAACCAATTACCGAATTTAAAGGTGTACGAATTTCGTGGCTCATATTGGCCAAAAACCTACTTTTGGATTGGGCATATTGAGATACCTTATGTCCGTAGTCTATCAATTTACCTTCATTACTGTAGATTTTCCAAAGATTAAACAAAATAACTGCAACCAAAATCATCAATAAAATAAAGATGACAATGTAAATGTTGTTAATACTCTTAAAGGTATCTTCTAAATCAAAATGGATATTCTTTTTCGTTTCAGCCAGAAAAGCTGCGTCCTTCTTCTTATAGTTCTGAAGTAAAAAAACAATTTCATTAATAATTCGAGAATTGATCCTAAGAATTTCAATTTCGTTGTCTTTTAATTTTTTGTTTGCGGCATATAGGTTACGGTAATAATCGCTGATTTTTTTAATCTGGTCGCCAGTATATTCAGTTTTTGTCAATGAACTATCTTGCGTAATTTCCTTTTTAACTAGCGTTGATGTTTGCTCTTTCTTCTTTTTCTTTGAAAAAGCATCAGCTATACGCCCCAGCAGGTTTTTTTCTTTAACCTGTTCGGTAGGAGGTTTAATTGTATCAATTACTACTGTATTTTTACGTTTCTGCCTGGTAAAACCCGTACCATTTAATAAGGTGCGTTCCTTTACAGTATCTATTACCGCATTAATATGATACAAACTATCTGTAAGCTTTTTAAGCATCAAATAGGTTTGTATCTTTATACGCTTTTGTTCTACAAGCCCTTTAATATTTTGAGAATACGGGGCACTACTTTCATTAATTTTTAGCGTATCTAATATACCAGAAACCCTGGTAATACCCTTGTTGAATTGCTTTATGTAAGAGGTATTGCCTGTTGCTTCGAAAAGTCTGCAGTTATTATCTGCCCTATATAGCAAAAGTATACATGTATCTAATGAACTGTAATCGCTTTCTAGGTAAGTAAGCTGATTTACGTTTGCTGATAGAATGCTTATCCGATTATTTCGGGTATAGAAAAAGATTGCTGAAATAAACAGCGCTAAAATAAGAACAACGATGAGCCCGTAACGAGCCGAATTCTTTTTGGTATTAATGGTCATGCGTTAATATAATTCACACAAAGTTTAGACAACTTGCAAAAATTATACCCTCAGAATAGGTAGAATTTGTTTTTCGAACAAATATAACCCAATCTTAAGAAATACAAAACACAAAACACTGAAAACCTACAACTTACACCTCTAAAGCAACTTCCATTTCTTCGGCTTCTGCCAACTCCTTATCTACCTCGTCTTTCTCTATGCGTAGATTTCTGATGATATGTTGTTGCCTATCGGGGGTATTTTTACCCATATAATATTCCAATAAGCTCTTAATCGTTTGTTCTTTTAAAATTACCGGATCCAAGCGAATATCTTTTCCAATAAACAATCCAAACTCGTCTGGAGAAATCTCTCCTAACCCTTTAAATCTGGTAATTTCCGGTTTACCACCTAATTTAGAAATTGCATTACGGCGTTCTTCATCGCTATAACAATAAATAGTTTCCTTTTTATTCCTTACCCTAAACAATGGTGTCTGCAAAATATAAACGTGACCGGCCTTTACCAAATCTGGAAAGAACTGCAGGAAGAAAGTCATCATCAATAAACGAATGTGCATACCATCCACGTCTGCATCAGTAGCTATTACGATGTTATTGTAGTGCAAACCTTCCAAGCCATCTTCAATATTCAGCGCATGCTGTAAAAGGTTAAATTCTTCGTTTTCGTAAACTACCTTTTTGGTTAATTCGTAGCAGTTTAAGGGCTTACCTTTTAGCGAAAATACTGCCTGTGTTTCTACATCCCTAGATTTGGTGATAGACCCAGAAGCCGAATCTCCCTCGGTGATAAACAAGGTAGTTTCGTATCTACGTTCGTGGCTGCTATTGAAATGAACCTTGCAATCTCTAAGTTTTTTATTGTGTAGGGATGCTTTTTTAGCCCTATCATTCGCTAGCTTTTTGATACCTGCAATGTCTTTGCGCTCACGTTCCGACTGCTTGATTCTAGCTTCAATGGCATCAGCTACGTCTTTGTGCTTGTGCAGATAATCGTCAAGTTCTTTCTTCAAGAAATCATTCACAAAAGTACGTACCGTTTGGCCATCTGGGGCTACCCTTTCAGAACCCAATTTGGTTTTAGTTTGAGATTCGAAAACAGGCTCTTGTACCCTAATCGCAATAGCTGCAATAATAGATGCTCTAACATCCGAAGCGTCGTAATCTTTATTGTAATACTCTCTGATGGTTTTCACTACAGCCTCACGAAATGCCGCTTGGTGTGTTCCGCCTTGTGTGGTGTACTGTCCATTTACGAAAGAATGGTAATCTTCACCATACTGCTGCCCGTGGGTCATGGCTACTTCTATATCGTGTCCCTTCAGATGAATAATTGGGTACCGAATTTCCTCTGGTTTATTTTGTCTCGAAAGCAAATCGTACAAACCTCGCTCTGAGAAAAACTTTTGGTTGTTGAAATTGATGGTCAAGCCCGTATTCAAGAACACATAGTTCCAAATCATGCTCTCTACAAAGTCGGCAATGTAGTGGTAGTTCCTAAAAATAGTTTCATCTGGGTGGAATGTTATAGAAGTTCCGTTGCGTTGTGTAGTTTCAATTTCTGGATGCTCCAGCGTTACCAAACCTTTGCTAAATTCTACCTTTTTGGTTTTGCCATCGCGGTAACTTTGCACCACAAAAATAGTAGAAAGGGCGTTAACAGCTTTGGTACCTACCCCGTTCATCCCTACCGATTTTTGGAAAGCATTGCTATCGTACTTACCACCGGTATTCATTTTAGACACACAATCTATCACTTTACCCAAGGGGATGCCACGACCATAATCTCTAATAATTACTTTATGTTCGTGCAAGCTGATGTCGATCGTTTTACCTGCTCCCATCATGAACTCATCAATCGAGTTATCCATGATTTCTTTCAAAAGCACGTAGATTCCATCATCTTGTGCAGAACCATCGCCCAACTTACCAATATACATACCCGGACGGCGGCGAATGTGTTCTTGCCAATCTAAGGATTTAATACTGTCTTCGTTGTAAATAGGTTCTGCCATAATACTCCTTTTAATTTGGGTACCGATTTGGGATAAATCAGCATTACAAATTTAATCAATTTTAGGCGCTTTTCTCGGCTAGATTTCCACATTTAAACAATTCCAACTTGCTTATTTTGTATTTTTTTAAGGATGAAATTGTTGAGCAGCTTTTTATTGTTAAATTGGGCTTGTAATAGCCAGTTCGTCATTGCGAGGCACGAAGCAATCTTACTACTTTAGTGAATTAATCGCTTTAAGATTGCTTCGTGCCTCGCAATGACGTGAAGCATAAACCTAAACCAACAAACTAAAAACTCAAATGAACCCAGAGAAAAAGCAACTATCCCTTTTCGACCTATCCATGATTGTGGTAAGCCTTGTAATAGGCATGGGTATTTTCCGCACCCCAGTTAACGTAGCCGCAAAAGCTCAAATTCCCGAACTTTTCTTTTTAGCATGGATAGTTGGCGGTTTCGTTGCCCTTTGTGGTGCGCTAACCTACGCCGAAATTGGTTCTCGTTTTCCGGTAACTGGCGGTTATTACAAGATCTTTTCGGTTTGCTACCACCCTTCTATTGCTTTTGCCATTAACTGCATTATTGTAGTAAGCAATGCGGCCTCGGTAGCAGGAGTTTCTTTAATTGGTGCCGAATATTTGAATAAAGCACTATTTCCAGTAGAAATGCAAACCAATGATCATCGAATTTTGATCGGCCTGGTCAGTATCATCATTTTTTATACCATTAACCTATTGGGATTGAGAACCAGTTCCAGAACGCAAAATGTACTTACCATCATTAAACTGGTAATGGTAATTACCTTAATCTGCGCCATATTTTTTGGTGGACAAACCCAACAGCTTCCTTCAGTTTTCAGCACAGCAGATGGACTGCCTGCCACTTGGAGCGATTACGGAAAAGCGCTCGGCATCTGTTTAATTGCTGTCTCTTTCAGTTTTGGCGGCTACCAGCAAACCATCAATTTTGGCGGTGAGGCAAAAGAAGCCAAGACAGTTATTCCACGTTCAATACTTGTTGGTTTGGGAATTATCATCACGTTGTACATGGCTATTAACTACGCCTATGTAAAAGTAATTGGCTTTGAGCAATTGAAATCGGCACAGAGTATTGCGGCAATTTTAGCGGGGCAGATATTTGGACCAACGGGTTTTACCATACTTTCAGTGTTAATTTTTCTTTCGGTGTTGGGCTATGTAAACGTTAACTTGCTGAGTAATCCTAGGGCCATGTACGCCATGGGCGAAGAAGGCGCCCTGCCAAAAGTCTTCACCAAGAAAACGAAGAAAAATGATGTAATGGTAGTGAGCTTAACTTTATTTACCATCCTTTCTATTATCACTTTGTTTTATGCGCAAACCTTCGATAAAATTTTAAACTACACCATTTTTATGGATGGTGCAGGTATGATTTTCTCTGCTGCAACCATTTTTTACCTACGTAAGAAAACTGCACATTTGGATAAAAACACCATATACACTATGAAGCTATATCCGTTAATGCCAATCATTTTTATCGCTGCATATTTGTTTGTAGCCATTAGTATTTACAATGATGATTCTGAAGCTGCTTTAAACGGAATTTATATTTTCTTAGGTTTTGTAGCTATTTACTTCATCCAAAGATTTTTTAATAGGAAGAAAGAAATTCAATAAAAATTTAAATTCCTCTCCCTGCCCCCTCGACGAGGGATATGCAAAATGCCTAAGCAATTAGTGTTCCCCTTTGGAGGGGGTAAGGGGG
>NZ_JAVHXT010000009.1:63383-181598 GCF_031119335.1 Pedobacter sp. | reverse complement strand
TATTCTTGATCGTTGGTTACATCGGCATGATAGAGGAATATTTTGTGTCTAAAATTAAAGCCGGTGACAGCTTCATCCTAGCCGGACGCGTATTGGAATTTGTACAAATTAAAGATATGACTGTGATTGTTCGTCGCAGTAAGCAAAAGAAAGCCATGTCGCCGAGTTGGTTGGGGGGAAGGTTGCCGCTATCGTCTAATTTGGGCGCTGTATTGCGTAAAAAGTATAATGAAGTATTGGACAAAACCCATCAAGACGAGGAGCTAGATGTCGTTTACCCTCTATTTTTAACACAGCAGGAGCGTTCACATGTGCCTAAAAGTGAAGAGCTATTGATCGAGATGATTAACAACCGAGAAGGATTTCATTTGTTCGCCTATCCATTTGAAGGAAGATTGGTACATGAAATTTTAGGAGCGCTGGTGGCGTACCGATTAAGCAAGTTAGTGCCAATAACCTTCTCTATTGCAATGAACGATTATGGTTTCGAGTTGTTGAGCGATACGGAAATACCGATGGATGACAGCATTGCTTATGAAGTTTTTTCGCCTAAAAATTTGGCCGAAGACATTACGCTTAGCATCAATTCAACGGAAATGGCAAGACGGAAATTCAGAGATATTGCTTGTATTTCTGGCTTGGTATTTCAAGGCTATCCCGGAAAATATGTAAAAAACAAACACCTGCAATCTAGTGCTGGTTTATTCTTTAATGTTTTTAATGATTTTGATAAACATAACTTGCTTTTAAGACAAGCTTATGAAGAGGTGTTTTATCAACAATTGGAAGAGCCACGTTTGGCTGCAGCACTTCGCAGGATACAGCAAAGTAATATCATCATCACATATCCAAAGCGCTTTACACCGCTGTCTTTTCCAATTAAGGTAGATAGTTTGCGGGCAAATATGAGTTCTGAGGAGTTAGAGCAACGTATCGAAAGAATGAAGAAGGAAGTTTTTAAGTGATAATGAGGTGGTAGATTTAAAAATTATTGAGTTACGATGTTTTAAAACACTAACCTTAACACGTTCTTAACAACTACTTAAAACACTAATATTAAATTTGTTATCAAAATACAAGTAATGAAAATTAACTTCATTTTAATCGCTGTAGCCGTTGTAGCAATTTTAGGTTTTATCTACTTCGTGGTTAAAAGAAATCGCAAAGACCAAAAGGATCTAGAAAAAGAACTAAACCAAAAAGAGCTGAAGCCAGATAAGCACAGCGGCGATCGTATTTAAGAGCGTTTAAATCTATTGAGGCAACCGCTCTACTTTAACAATAACTGGCGCAGAAGACAACGCTTCCAAAAAAGCAATGATGGCTTTCCTTTCCCTAATGTTTAACATAATTCCGCGAACCAATTTATCGTTTTTCGGTACGAATGGATCATCTTTCTGATGCGGTAAAACAACATGTTCGGGCATTCCCATATTATAAAGCACCATTAAACTATCCATACTTTTTACCGAACCCTGATGGAACCACGGAGCAGTCTGCATGACATTCCTTAATCCTGGTGTTTTAAATTTGCCTACATCTTCAGGTTTTTTGGTGACGTTGTACAAACCTAAATCTTCGTTTTTGTTACCGTACTCTGTTAATCCGATGTTGTGAAAATCCTTATCAGTAAAGTATGCACCATGATGACAGTTCATACATCTGGCCTTGGTTCTAAACAAATGCAATCCCTGTAATTGTTGGTCGGTTAATGCTTTAACATCACCGTTTAGGAATTTATCAAAGTTACTTTCGCCACTTACTATGGTTTGCTGAAACGTAGCCAAACTTTCAAAAATACGTTGATTAGTGATTTTTGGAGATCCGAATGCGGTAACAAAATAAGGTTTGTAACCTTTAATTTTCGAAAGCTTTTTTGCCAAAGACTTTAAATCTTGGTTCATCTCGTTGTGTGCAGAAATTGGTCCTTCGGCTTGCTCAACTAAAGACTTAGCTCTTCCGTCCCAAAAGAAACTATTGTACACCCAAACGTTTTCTAAAGAAGGCGCATTACGAATGTTGGGCAATTGTTCATGTCCAATAGAAACAGCTTTACCATCGGTCCAATTTAAGGCTGGATCATGACAGGTTGCACATGAAATTTGATTGGAGCCAGAAAGTCTGTTGTCGAAGAAAAGCAGTTTTCCTAACTCAACTATATTTTTGATAGAATCATTAGATAAATCGATGGGAGAGGACTGTAATGCAGCCAACTCTTCGAAATTTACTCCCTTATCTACATTAGGTTTCGGCCAATATTTGCTGGGTTGCGAATAAATTTTTCTTAAAGAGTCTATAGTTAGATCACTATTCATTTCCCAATCATTCGATTTGAAGGAAATCAACAATAATCCGAAAAGGAAAAAAGCAAGAATTAGCAGTGCCTTATTCATCGCACAAAAGTAAGCAATTGAAAAATACTTAATCTTAAACTTGATGAAGTTCAGTTTTCGCAGCAGCCAGTTTCTTTGTTCTGTTCTGAAATCTGATGAAGAGCAGGATAGATGCTGTCAACAAACCAAAAGTAAGTCCGTACCAAATGCCTTTAACTCCAAATCCAAAATGGAAACATAATAAATATCCAACGGGAATACCAATAACCCAATAAGATAAAAACGTGATGAAAGTTGGCATGTTTACATCGCCCAAACCTCTTAAAACGCCTAAGCCAACTACTTGTGTGCCATCAAATAACTGGAAAAAACTTGCGATGATAAGTAGCTGTGCAGCAATCGAAATTACGGTAGTGTCGCTAGTGTAAATATATGGTAAAAGGTTATTAGCCAACATAAAGATGATTGCCGTGATAGACATAAAAACAATCACAATATGATAACTAGCTATCGCTGATAAACGCAAAGGACCAAAGTTTTTACTGCCGAAGTTATTCCCTGTTTTAATGGTTGCAGCATTAGCAATGCCCGTAGCCAGCATATAGGTAAATGCTGCCAATGATAATGCTGTAAAATGCGCTGCTTGTTCTACCTTGCCTATGGTGCCAATTAAAATGCCGGCTCCACTAAACGCACTGATTTCGAATGAATATTGCATAGCAACTGGAGCACCAAGTTTGGCAATCTTTTTAATCCGCGAAAAGTCGAAAGAGAGCAATTTAAATTTTGAAAGATAGTCTTTGAAATTTTTAGAGTTGAAAACGTAGGCACCCATTGCAATCGCCATTAAAATACGATCTACTAACGTACTTAAACCTACGCCACTTACACCCATCGGGCTAATCCCAAACATCCCCCTAACGAAAATAATTCCTAAAATAACGTTTACAACATTTCCCCAAATGGAAATCATCATGGCTTGTTTGGTAAAGCCTAAACCTTCTGTAAACTGCTTAAATGCCTGGAAAATCATTAATGGAAAAATAGAAATCCCCATAAACTGCAAATATGGTTTTGCATGTAAAACAACATCAGGAGACTGCCCTAAATGATCTATCACTTTGTAATAAACCAACAGCACCAATCCATATAAGATGATACTAGCAGCTATGTTAATTAATATGCTATTAGAAAGTAACTGTCCGCATTCTTCTTTGTTTTTACTGCCATTAGCTTGTGCTATAAGAGGTGTTAATCCGTATGAGATACCCAAGCCAAGCACCAAAATGAGCATAAACAAACTGTTCACTAAAGAAACTGCTGCTAACTGAACTGTGCCGGCAAAGTGGCCTACAATCATACCATCGGCCATGTGTACCAAAGTATGCCCCAACTGCGACAAAACAATAGGCAAAGCTAAAATAAGATTATCTTTATAGTACGATTTGTACTTGGCAAACGAATAAGTGAACATACGCCTGCAAAATTACGATTTTAGATTTACGAATTACGATTTGACATATTGCAAAGCAGTTTTCAATTGGAAATTTTCCGTTTAAATGCACGATAGATTGTTCACTCTGCTTAAATCTTTTGTGCTATCTCCCCTCCTTTGGAGGGGTTGGGGGAGGCTTTTAATCTGCCAAAACATAATACTCTTCTTTTTCTGTAATGTGAGGTAAAATAATGCCCGATAAAATAAGGTTAACAATAATTTTCTGTGCTTTTTTATATGCACTTCTAGTTAACTTACTAAACTCTTTTAAAGTAATACGGCCATTTTCGCCTAGATATTCGAGCAGCAACTTTTCCTGCTCAGTATAAGCAATAAGCGTCCCTTCGTTGTCGCCGTCTTTTTTGAGTACTTCAATTAATATTTTGCTAGCCAACACACTTTTATCTTGTACCCTAAAATAAACCCACCATTTGCCTTGTTCATCTAAAGCATAATGTGGCTTGGTATCGCTTCTAGGTATTTCCGCAACCAAAACCAGCTTATCATCTACCATATATTCCTCAAAAATTGGCTCGATAGCTGGTTTACAAAACTGATGAGCCGCTTTGTTGATCATGTATTTTTCTTCCTCTTCAGCCTTTACACCTTTAATAGTTCCATCATCGGCTACGCCAATTAAAAGCTTGCCACCTTTATTATTGGCAAAGGCAACTAAGGTTTTTGCAATTTTCTCACAATTGCTAATCGTCTTCTTAAAATCAATGTTTACGTTTTCGCCAGCAAGTATCAGTCTTTTAATGTTCATTTTAGGCAATTCATAATATTAATAAAGCACTTAAACTTACTCTCAGCCTTAGCCTCAATCTCAACTATATGGCTACTCGCTGTTTCTCTCCCGGAAATTTAAGTCGTAAATAAACTTCATTATTCACCGTTGCGCAAAGTTCGCCTTGTTTATTGTAAAGTTCCATAGGGTAAGCCTTCACAAATTTGCCATGTTCGTTTAGCGCTTGTTCCGCCTCTGCAATCATTTCATCAGTTATTCTTATGGTAAAATATAGAGCGGTAAGTCCAGGTTTTAGGTATTGAATAGAAGCACTTTTTAACCAAACCCTACATTTATAACCTTTACGCTGCATTAACTGATCAAACAAAATGGCATAAAATGGGTCGGTGGCTGCGTAAATCGTTCCGCCGAAAATTGAACCATTGTAATTTCTATTAAGTACACTGTTACTAATTTTAACATCGACCCCTCTAAATCCCTCATGGAATTTTTTGACCCAAATGCGTTGAAATAACAAAGGAGGATATAAACTTAAAGCCCATTTTAGGGTACGCTCAGAAACTATCATTATTTTAAATATCAGCTTTTGTATTGATGTAAAAAAGTATTGTGTAAAACTTAAATGAGTGTAACTTCTAGCTACACATGCAAAGATTTTATTTACACGGCAATTCATGAAAATTTTTGACAGTATTAAATCTGCACATGTACGGCTTTTTTCAATCTCAGAGCTATATTTTGTAACATTTATAGCATTCCTAAAACTTTTCCACAATGGTCTTTAAAGTGTATCTTATTTTACTAAATTCGCAAGGTTATAATAAAACATAATAATCTTGCGGTGGTGATTAGCAAATAGCGAATAAAACGCTTAACGCATTACTCCAAACGCAAAACACAAAAAACTTATGGCAGAAGATTTAGAAAATCAAGAAGACGATAAAATTATCCCCATTAATATTGATGAGCAGATGCGAACTGCTTATATCGATTATTCGATGTCGGTAATTGTGAGTAGGGCATTACCCGATGTGCGTGATGGTTTAAAACCAGTGCACCGTAGGGTACTTTATGGTATGCAAGACCTAGGTGTAGGCGCTGGTAAACCATACAAAAAATCAGCACGTATTGTGGGTGAGGTTTTAGGTAAGTATCACCCTCACGGAGATTCATCTGTATATATGACCATGGTGCGTATGGCCCAACCTTGGAGCTTACGTTACATGATGGTAGACGGACAAGGTAACTACGGTTCTATTGATGGCGACTCGCCAGCGGCAATGCGTTATACCGAGGCTCGTTTCCAAAAAATGGCAGAAGAAATGTTGGCCGATATCAATAAAGATACGGTAGACTTTCAAAACAACTTTGACGACTCTTTGCAAGAGCCAACAGTATTACCAGCAAAAGTTCCTAACCTTTTGGTTAACGGATCATCGGGTATTGCGGTAGGTATGGCCACTAATATGGCGCCACACAACTTAACGGAGGTAATTAATGCAACAATCAATTATATCGACAATAGAGAAATTACTATTGCTGAATTGATGAAGTTTATTAAAGCGCCAGATTTCCCAACAGGAGCCATTATTTATGGCTATTCTGGCGTACAAGAAGCGTTTGAAACAGGTAGAGGTCGTATTGTGATGCGTGCCAAAGCCGAAATCGAAAATATTAACGATCGTGAGGTAATTATCGTTACAGAAATTCCTTATCAAGTTAACAAAGCCATGATGATTGAGCGTACTGCTGAATTGGTTGGTGAGAAAAAAATTGAAGGAATTTCTAACATTAAAGATGAGTCTAATAAAGACGGTATCCGTATTGTTTATGAAATTAAGCGTGATGCAAATGCAAACATCGTTCTAAATAATTTATTTAAGCAAACTGCGTTACAAACCTCATTCAGTGTAAATAACATTGCATTGGTGAACGGTCGTCCACAGTTGTTAAACCTTAAAGATCTTATTCATCACTTTGTTGAGCACAGACACGATGTAGTTATCCGCCGTACTCGTTTTGAGTTAGCAGAGGCCGAAAAACGTGCGCACATCTTAGAAGGTTTATTAATTGCTTTAGATCATATTGAAGAAGTAATTAAATTGATCCGTGCATCTAGCACTCCAGATGAGGCTAGAACAGGATTGATGGAGAAATTCGGTTTATCTGATATCCAAGCTCGTGCTATCCTTGATATGACCTTACGTAGGTTAACAGGACTAGAGCGTGATAAGATCAAAGAAGAATACGCAGAATTAATGAAAACTATCGAATGGTTGAAATCTGTATTAGCAGATGAAGGTCTTCGTATGAAAATCATTAAAGATGAGTTGACAGAGATTATGGATAAATACGGTGATGAGCGTAGAACGACCATCATTCACTCGGCAGATGATATGAGCATGGAAGACTTCATCGAAGACGAAGAAGTTGTAATTACCATTTCTCACGAAGGTTATATTAAACGTACACCAGCTACAGAATATCGTACGCAGGGTAGAGGTGGTAAAGGTTCAAAAGGCAGCAACTCTAGAAATGAAGATTTTATAGAGCACCTATTAGTTGCTACTAACCACAATTACATGTTATTCTTTACAGAAGCTGGAAGATGTTTCTGGTTAAGGGTTTACGAAATTCCGGAAGGTACGCGTCAAAGTAAGGGACGTGCTTTACAAAACATCATCAATATCCCTAAAGAAGAAAAAGTTAAAGCATATATTAAAGTTAAGAACCTAAAAGATCAGGAATATTTAGAGAATAATTTTATCATTATGTGTACTAAAAAAGGTACCATTAAGAAAACTTCTCTAGAGGCTTATTCTCGTCCACGTGTTAACGGTATCAATGCAATTAACATTAATGAAGGCGATCAGTTATTAGAAGCTAGCTTAACTACTGGAAGCAGTGAAATTGTAATGGCATTGCGTTCTGGTAGGGCAATTCGTTTCAACGAAAGCACAGTTAGACCGATGGGTAGAACTGCAACTGGTGTTCGTGGTGTAACTTTAGGGCACGATAAAGATGAGGTTGTTGGCATGATTGCTGTAGACAGTAGCGATGCAACTATCTTGGTAGTTTCTGAAAAAGGTTATGGAAAACGTACCGATATAGAAGATTACCGTGTGACCAATCGTGGTGGTAAAGGTGTTAAAACCATTAACATCACCGAAAAAACCGGAGATTTAGTTGCAATTAAAAACGTAACTGATGCAGATGATTTAATGATTATCAACAAATCGGGTATTGTAATTAGAATTGCAGTAAGCGAGTTGAGAGTGATGGGTAGGGCAACACAAGGAGTGAGGTTAATTAGCTTGAAAGGCAATGACGAAATTGCTTCGGTTGCCAGAATTGACCACGAAGATGAGGAAGAAGAAAACCTAGATCAAACAACTAGTGGTGAAGAAAATACTAACGAAGCTGATACACAAGAAAATGCTTCAGAAGAATAAAATAAATATTAACTAAATTTAAAATTAAATCCATCGTGGTAACTAAATAATAATATCATGATGGATTTTACCGTTTAAGAACAATAAATTTATAAGTAAATGAAAAAGTTAATTTTAAGCGTAGGTATCTTAAGTTTATCAGTAGCTGCTTATGCCCAAAAATCAGAAGTAGCAGAAGCGAAAAAATCTTGGGATTTGTTTCAAGCAATGAACAGCGCACAATCTCTTAAGAAAAACCTTGAAAACTTGAATAAAGGTTTAGGTCATACCGATTTAGCTATTGCTCACGAGAAAACGAAAAATACCGTAGAACCTTGGGCTTTAAGAGCTTCTATGTCCTCAGCAATTGCTTTATTAGATACATTAAGTGATGCTAATTCTGTAGCAAAGCAAAAAATTGCAGAAGAGGCAATTGCTAAAGCTGAAGAGTTAGATAAAAAAGGTGATCAAAAAGACAATATTGCCAATGCAAAAATCAATATTGCTAATGCCGTACAAACTAGAGGTATTAAAGCCTATAATAAAAAGGACTTTGCTACAGCCTTTAAAATTTTCACAGAAATTACAGAAAAGAACCCAACTGACACCTCAATGTTTTTAAATGCCGGTGTTGCAGCTAAACAAGCAGGTAATTATGCAGGTGCGGTTAAAAACTTTAAAAAGGTAGTAGAGTTTAATACTCCAGACGCTAAAAGCTTGATGCTAGAAGCTGTAAACATAGAATTAGCAAATTTGAAGGATACAGCTGCTGCAATGGCATCTATCGATCAAGCTTTAAAGAAATTTCCGGATGATCCTGATTTTGTAGGTACGCAAACAGATATCTATATCATTAGAGGAGAAATTGAAAAATCTCAAGAATCTTTAGGAAAGTTAATAGCAAAAGATCCAAATAAAGCAATTTATCACTTTTTATTAGGCGAAACGTACTATAAGCAAGCACTTGCGGTACAAGCGGAAAGACAAAAAATTGATTCGAAAAAAGTAAAGGAATACAATGCTGTAACGGCTAAGATGACTGCCTTAATTGACAAATCATTACCTTTCTATAAAAAGGCACAAGAGTTAGATCCAAAAGCGGTACATACTTTAGAAGCTTTAAAACAGATTTACGGTTTCAAAAATGACACTAAAGGTTATGAAGAAACTAAAAAACTTTTAGATGCTCTTCAAAAGAATTAGTATTGTTTAACAATCTGTAACCATATAAAAAAGGGAGATAATTAAACTTTGTCTCCCTTTTTTAGTTACTTTGTATAAAGTTTTTTTGATGATGCGTAAGATATTCTTTAACATTTTCGTACTGCTTGCAACCAGCAACTTATTATACGCTCAAGGATCGCAAGTAAAAATTGCCAATAATAGTTTAGCAAAATTGCAAAATAGCATTGCAGAAAAGGCCGACGCTAAAAAACAATTAACCATCATAGGAGAGGGGATTAAGGCAATAGAACTTGCTGAAAAGGATAAAAAAACAAAGAATTGGCCAGAAACTTGGGCTATTAAAGCATATATGTGCTCGTACATTGCTTTAATTGATGAAAATGAAGCAAATGCTGATAAATATTTCCAATTTGCTCAAGACGCACTTACGCAAGCTATTAAGTTAGATAAATTCCAGTCAAATACGGAACTTATCAAAGCATCAGATCACAACATTCACGTTAAAAGACAGCGCAAAGGAGCAGAGGCTTTTCAGCAGAATGACTTTGCAACCGCTTATGAATTATTGAAAGATGTAAGCGATTTCTTACCTACAGATACACTTTTGGCTACAAATACTGCTATCTGTGCGCAAAATCTACAGCAATACAATGATGCACTTGAGTATTTTTTAAGAGCAAAAAGCAACGGAGCTAAAAATCCAAGCTTGTATCAGAACATCGCCAATATTTACGCATCAAAGTTTGAGAATGAATTGGCTATTAAAACATTAGAAGAAGGACTAGCACAAAATGCTTATCATCCATTACTCACTAATGATTATATCAATATATTATTAGATACTGAACAATACGATAAGGCTAACAAAGCCATAGAAACTTCGCTTAAAACAGATAAAAGAAGTAAATTACTATTTTTCTTATACGGTTATTTACAGCAAAACCAAGCTAAAAATATAAGTACAGCAGAATTGTCTTATCAAAAAGCTTTAGAGGTAGATTACAATTATTTCGATGCCTTGTACCAGCTAGCCGTCGCATACGTCGAAAATGCTAATGAAGCTTTAAAGCAAAAGGATAATAAAAAGTTTGTTGCTAATATCAATCGTGCCGAGTATTCTTTATTGAGAGCCCACGATATCAATATTAATCACAGAAATACCGTTAAGCTGCTCATAGATATTTATACTAGAAAGAATAGGCTAGATAAGGTACAAGAGCTTAAACGTAAGTTAAACGAATTTTAAATTTCTCAAATTATACAGTAAAAGTATAGGTATTTAAAAAAACAACTTAACATAATGTAAATTATATGACAATTAGAAATATCATTGAAATTGTTAATTTAGCCTAATTCTAACTCAAAATATAAAAATGAAGAATATAGCTGTTATAGGTTCTGGAACTATGGGCAACGGTATTGCTCATACCTTTGCACAATTTGGTTATGCTGTAAATTTGATAGATATCAACGCCGATGCGCTACAGAAAGCTTTGGATACAATTACGAAGAATTTAGATCGCCAGGTTGCTAAAGGAACAATTTCAGAAACGGATAAAGAAAATACGCTAAAAAATTTAAGCACACACACAGATTTAAAAGCTGCAGTTGCTGATGTAGATTTGGTGGTTGAAGCAGCTACAGAAAATATCGAGTTAAAGCTTCAAATTTTTAAGGAATTGGATGCCTATGCCAAACCAGATGCAATTTTAGCAAGCAACACATCTTCTATTTCTATTACAAAAATAGCATCAGTTACCAATCGTGGTGATAAAGTAATTGGTATGCACTTTATGAACCCAGTGCCAATAATGAAATTGGTTGAAGTTATCCGAGGCTACGCTACTAGTGATATAACTACAAATATAGTTATGGAATTATCTACGAAATTAGATAAAGTTCCTGTTGAAGTGAATGACTATCCTGGTTTTGTAGCTAATCGTATATTAATGCCTATGATTAACGAGGCAATTTATTCACTTTATGAAGGTGTTGCAGGTGTTTATGAGATTGATACGGTAATGAAATTAGGCATGGCACATCCAATGGGACCGCTACAATTGGCAGATTTTATTGGTTTAGATGTGTGTTTAGCCATTTTGAATGTACTGCATCAAGGATTTGGAAACCCGAAGTATGCCCCCTGCCCTCTCTTGGTAAATATGGTAACAGCCGGAAAAAAAGGCGTTAAATCTGGCGAAGGCTTTTATGATTACAGCAATGGCGTGAAAGAAGCTAAGGTTGCTGGGAAGTTTACCAAGCTTGCACAGAATTAGCCAAAATCGTCATTGCGAGGCACGAAGCAATCTTAAAGCTAAATAGATTGCTTCGTGCCTCGCAATGACGCACAAAACCTACTTTTTATTATCTTTGCCTTATGAACGAAAACCTTGATCCTTCTTCAGAAAACCTTAGTCCAACTGAGCGTGATATTGAAAAAGTATTACGCCCGCAGGAGTTTGAAGATTTTGCTGGTCAGGATAAAATTCTTGAAAATTTGAGGATTTTCGTGAAAGCGGCCAAATTACGTGGCGAAGCTTTAGACCATGTGCTTTTACACGGCCCTCCAGGATTAGGGAAAACCACGCTTTCTCATATCATTGCAAATGAAATGGGCGTAAATATCAAGGTTACTTCTGGTCCGGTGTTAGATAAGCCTGGTGATTTAGCAGGACTCTTAACTAATTTAGAAAGTGGTGACATTCTTTTTATCGATGAAATTCATCGTTTATCGCCTTTGGTAGAAGAGTATTTGTATTCGGCCATGGAAGATTTCAAAATCGATATCATGTTAGAAAGTGGCCCAAATGCCCGTTCTGTGCAAATTGGTTTAAATCCGTTTACTTTAGTTGGAGCCACTACCAGATCTGGTTTGCTAACCGCACCACTGAGGGCTCGTTTCGGCATCAATTCTCGTTTGCAGTATTACGATGCAAAATTACTGACTACCATAGTTTTACGTTCATCAGCGATACTGAATACACCAATCTCCGACGAAGGCGCTTATGAAATTGCTCGTCGCAGTCGTGGTACACCTCGTATTGCAAATGCTTTGTTGCGCCGTACCCGAGATTTTGCACAAATTAAAGGCAATGGAAATATCGACACCGAAATAGCCCGTTATGCTTTGTCTGCTTTAAATGTAGATGAACACGGTTTGGATGAAATGGACAATAAAATCTTACTGGCCATCATCGACAAATTTAAAGGTGGACCGGTAGGTTTAAAAACTATTGCTACGGCTGTTGGGGAAGATGATGGAACGATTGAGGAGGTTTATGAACCATTCTTAATTCAAGAAGGGTATTTGATGCGTACCGCTCGTGGCCGTGAGGTTACAGAGGCTGCATACAAGCATTTAAACAGAGTAAAATTCGGACAAACTGGGAAATTGTTTTAGTTATACTTCTCTTCATTTTGCTGTGTTCTCTATGCTCTTCCAGATTTGCAATCTGGAAGCATTATCTTAGGATTTTTAATCCGATTTATTAATACTTATGAAGTACGGATTGCAAATCCGTAGATATCAATTCGCGATTACAAATCACGAATAGCAGAATTAATTACGTTCATCTCTAAAAACTTACGAAGTTTTTAAAACTTCGTAAGTTTAATATTTTGCATCAATATGGTATTAGAAAACTGTGCTCTTCCAGATTTGCAATCTGGAAGCCTTATCGCAGGATTTTTAATCCGATCTATTTAAATGTTTATCTGGTACGGTTTACAAATCACGAATAACGGAACATAATTCACTGCAGCAAATAACGTTGTATTTAGCAATGGCCTATGTTAAATAAACCCGGTAGCAGCGATATACTTTTGTGTTGCGTCATTTCGAAGGAGGTACGACTGAGAACTGAAAGAAAGCAACGCTAAATCTGTTAAATAGAAGCTAATCATTCGAGATTTAGCTTCGCTTTCTTTCAGTTCTCACATACGTTCGTATGACGGCAAAAGAAGTCACAAAAGATTAAGCGGATTACGGGACTTCATTTTCCAAAGTATTACTGACATTCTTTTTCTAAATCATTACTCTTATTTGAAGTTAGATTTCTTAACGCTGGTTTAAGCTTCGCTAAACAATCAGTTTGGTTCTTTGTTCTTTAAATATGAATATAGAATTACGTAAACTCACCATCGAAGATTACAACGACCTTAGAGAATCAATGCAGCAAGCCTACTTAGACAGTGGCAACGGCATTTGGAGTAGAGCAAAAATTGGCGATTTATTAAGGATTTTTCCTGAAGGACAATTATGTATTGCTGTAGATGGCAAAGTGGTTGCCTGCTCGCTTTCTATTATTGTAGACTACGACTTATTTGGTGACACGCACACTTATGAAAAGATTACTGGTAAATACAGCTTTTCTACCCACACGCCGCAAGGAAATGTATTATACGGAATTGAAATTTTTGTGCATCCGGAATATAGAGGACTGAGGTTAGCGAGACGTTTGTACGAGGCGAGAAAAGAACTTTGCGAGCTTTTGAATTTGGAAAGTATCATTGCTGGTGGCCGTATTCCGGGTTATCACGAATATGCCGATAAGCTAAGTCCGAGGCAGTATATCGATAAAGTTAAATCAAAGGAAATTTACGATCCAACGTTGAGTTTCCAAATCGCTAATGATTTTCACGTACGTAAGGTATTGAAGAATTATTTGCCTGGCGATGTAGAATCGAAGGAATTTGCAACCTTGATTGAGTGGAACAACATTTATTACCACGATAATGTATCTCCACGCTCTGCACAAACTATTAGATTAGGTTTGGTGCAATGGCAAATGCGTTTGTTTCCAGATATGGACGCTTTTTTTGAACAGGTAGAATTTTTCGTGGATGCCGTAAGTGGCTACAAATCTGATTTTATCATGTTCCCAGAGTTTTTTAATACTCCCCTCCTACAGCCTTACAACCATTTGCCAGAGCAAGAGGCTATGAAAAAGTTGGCAGATAAAACCGAGGAAATTGTGCAGCGACTTCAGGAGTATGCGGTATCTTACAATGTAAACATTATTGCTGGTAGTATGCCTGTAAAAGAGAACGGCAAGTTATACAATGCTACTTACTTATGTCATAGAAACGGATTAACGGAAGACTATCGCAAAATACACATTACGCCGAACGAACAGCGATACTACGGAATGAGCGGTGGTGATAAAATTGGTGTATTTGATACCGATTGTGGGAAAATTGGAATTTTGATCTGTTATGATGTGGAATTTCCAGAGTTGAGCAGAATTTATGCCGACCAGGGAATGCAGATATTATTTGTACCATTTCTGACTGATACGCAGAACGGCTATACGAGGGTAAGACATTGCGCACAGGCAAGAGCGATAGAAAACGAATGTTATGTGGCTATTGCGGGTTGCGTGGGAAACTTACCTAAGGTAAATAACATGGATATTCAATTTGCACAGTCGGCGGTATTTACACCATCAGATTTTGCTTTTCCAACCAACGCCATTAAGGCAGAAACTACGCCAAATACAGAAATGATGCTGGTGGTTGACGTTGATTTGCACCTTTTAGATGAACTTCACCATTTTGGAACCGTGAAGATATTGAAAGATAGAAGGAAAGATTTATACGAAGTAAAGCTGCTTAAATAAGCAGCTTTACACTCAAAATAATAGATTGTTGGTTCTACAAGACCCTACTTTCTATTGTGTGACGTTATTTCTGAAGAAGATAAACCAAACGACTAACAAGATTACCACCACGATCGGAATAATCCATTTCATGGCTTGTCCAGCACCTTTGTTATCAGGTTCGTTTACTGTTGGTGCTGGTTTTGGATTATCTTGATGCGCTTCGTAATCCGTTTCTACATCAGCTGTAGTATGTTTGTTTTGCTCTTCTATATTTCCTGATTGATTTTCCATAATTCCGAGATTTAAATTTAGTAGTAGTTCTCAGCAACCTTTGCTGTCATCATTTAAACAACTAAAGAAGATAAAAGGTTTTTAGCCAAATAGCTATCTTTGCAACATCAATGTTTAGCCAAGCCGCAAAATACAGTCAAATGATTAAGCAAGAAGCCCTGCGGTTGGGTTTCATGAGCTGTGGCATTGCTAAAGCAGATTTTTTGGAAGACGAAGCTCCTCGTTTAGAAAGTTGGCTAAAAAACAATCATCACGGCGAAATGGGCTATATGGAGAACTATTTCGATAAACGCCTAGATCCAAGGTTGTTGGTTGAAGGTTCAAAATCAATAGTTTCGCTAACTCTGAATTATTACACCGAAGAAAAACAAGTTGATTTAGATGCGCCGAAAATATCTAAGTATGCTTACGGAACAGATTATCATTCGGTAATTAAGGAAAAAATGCAAAGTCTGATGGCTTTCATTAGAGAAAATATTGGCGAAGTTGATGGTAGATGTTTTGTAGACTCAGCTCCAGTAATGGATAAAGCTTGGGCGCAAAAAGCTGGCTTGGGCTGGCGAGGAAAAAACTCAAATTTGATCAGTAAGCAAGCGGGCTCTTTCTTTTTTTTAGCAGAGCTGATTATCGATTTAGATTTGGAGTACGATAACCCATTTCCTACAGATCATTGTGGCTCATGTACGCGTTGTATTGACGCCTGCCCTACCGATGCCATTGTAGCGCCTTACACCGTTGATGGCAGCAGATGTATTTCGTATCTTACGATAGAGCTAAAAAACGAAATACCAACAGAATTTAAAGGCAAAATGGACGATTGGATGTTTGGCTGCGATGTTTGTCAGGATGTTTGTCCATGGAATAGGTTTGCCACCCAACACCAAGAAGAAAACTTCTCTCCAAAGGAAAATTTACTTGGTTTAACCAAAAGTGAGCTAGTAGATATGACAGATGAAGTTTTTAAAAAAGTGTTTAAGAACTCGCCAGTAAAGCGTACAAAATTTAATGGTTTGAAACGTAACATCGATTTTTTGCAGCAGCCATGAAACAGTTTTCTATATTCTTCTTATTACTATTGCTTAATCTTGTTTCTTACGGACAAGAACTGAAACTTAAAAAACGTAGCAACAATGCTTTAACTGGAAGCGAGTTCGCTAAATTCATCAGCGATACCACTTTATCTCTTGTAGATAGAGAAGAATTGATATTTAAAGAGGTTAGGAAAGGCAATATTCCAATTTTTTTACAAAGGTTAAGCTCGATAAGAATAGAGAAGGTAATTGATGGAACTGATTATAAGTTAACCTTATTTGTACTACCAGATTATTTAGCTATTGGTGATGATGAAGATTACTTTTACGTGCCGACTACTCCTATGCTGGCGCAACGAATAGCAAACGCTACTAGAACTATGCTGCCAACTAAACTGATGGTTGATGAGATTTATAAACAAGCAAAAATCAAATTCGAGCCCCAACCCATTCCCCCAACCAAAGCCATGACAACTGTGCCGGTTTTTATTGTGCATAACAATATCGTTTTACAACAACTGAAAGATTTTAAGGTACAGCATCTTCAATCTTATTTAACTGCCGGTAACAAGAAAGACATCATTATTTCTAATAAAATTTACGGACAGCCAACAGCTAGAGTAGTCATTTACGGTTGGCACAAATTAGATGGCAAAGCGATACAGCCAGTTTACAATAAACACACCAACACTTGGGCAGATTATAGCCATGGCGTACGCTTAGTAAGCGAAACTGCAATTTTAAATGGCAAAAAAGTTAAATTAGCGAATCTATTAAAACATCCATTATTGCATCAACTAGTTAGCGACGAAGGGGTGATTTTGAATTCGAAATATCCAATTAACTAAAACTGTTTAAATTTCTTTTGCAAAAAATGCGGTTGCAAAGTTGAGCTTCGCAAAATTCGGGACGAAATAGTCTTCGACAAACTCAGACTGACAAGTAAAAAGCTTGATTGAAATTTAAGAAATTTTCAATTATAGCCGTATAAATAAAAAGGTCCCGATAAAATCAGGACCTTAATTCGTTAGTATTCGTCTTCGTTAAAGAAGAAATCATCCTTTGTAGGATAATCTGGCCAAATTTCTTCGATAGTTTCATAAGGCTCACCATCATCTTCCAATGCTTGAAGATTTTCAATTACTTCTACAGGCGCTCCAGAACGGATAGCGTAGTCTATTAATTCATCTTTAGTTGCAGGCCATGGGGCGTCTTCCAAATGCGATGCTAATTCTAAGGTCCAATACATATCTTTAAACAATTATTAATTCGTCAATTATTCTATTTTCGCAAAGCAGATAAAAAAAAACGAGCTATGCAAATATTTTTTTCAACTATTCACACGAGGTATCCAAATATTCTCCTCAGTGTTGGTGTCATTTCCTAATTTTCGCCCTAAAATGAACAAATAATCACTTAATCTATTCAAGTAAACAGTAATTTTAGTGTCAACAAAACTGCTTTCAGCTAAAGCCACAGTTAGTCGCTCTGCTCGTCTACATACACATCTGGCTAAATGGCAATAAGAAACAATGGTATTTCCTCCAGGTAAGATAAAATGTCTCAGTTCTGGTAAAACTTCATTCATTTTATCTATTTCTGTTTCCAATAAGGTAATATCTTCTTCCAACAAATCTGGGATTTTCATTTTAGACTTTTCAGGATCAGCAGCTAAAGACGAGCCAATCGTAAACAACCTATCTTGAATTTCTTTTAGGATTGCTTTGTGATGCGGGTCAATTTCTTGGCAGCCAATTAAGCCGATGTAAGAGTTCAACTCATCTACAGTGCCGTAAGTTTCGATACGGATATGATGCTTGGCAACCCGTGTACCTCCAATTAAGGAAGTAAGTCCTTTATCTCCAGTTTTGGTGTAAATCTTCATACCCCTAGCCCCTAAAGGGGATTTTTTTATGATGGATGCCCAAGTCCCCTTTAGGGGATTTAGGGGTTAATTTATATTCTCAAAATCGTTGCCACTTTCGCGGATAGCCTGCAGACGAGGCGAAACAGATTTGACATCTTCGTTATCGTAGTCCTTTTCTATCAAACCGTCACGCATACGCACAATACGGTGTGCATGTTGCGCAATATCTTCCTCGTGGGTTACTAAAATAATGGTGTTTCCTTTACTGTGTATTTCCTCCAATAGCCCCATAATTTCTATGGAAGTCTTAGTGTCTAAGTTCCCGGTAGGTTCATCGGCCAATATAATAGATGGATTATTGATTAATGCCCTAGCTACAGCCACACGTTGACGCTGACCACCAGATAATTCGTTTGGTTTATGATGTACCCTATTGCCCAAACCTACATTTTCTAAGGCTTGTTGTGCTCTTGTATCGCGTTCTTTTTTACCAGCACCTGCATAAATTAAAGGTAAGGCCACATTATCTAAAGAAGTAGATCTTGGTAAAAGATTAAATGTTTGGAATACGAAGCCAATTTCCTTATTACGAACTTCGGCCAACTCATTATCCGTCATGTGGCTTACGTTAATGCCATTGAGGATATAATCTCCTTTGGTAGGTGTATCTAAGCAGCCTAAAATATTC
Organism: Pedobacter sp.; assembly: GCF_031119335.1. Lineage (GTDB taxonomy): Bacteria > Bacteroidota > Bacteroidia > Sphingobacteriales > Sphingobacteriaceae > Pedobacter. The sequence continues at coordinate 162,929 of NZ_JAVHXT010000009.1, read as the reverse complement.
ATTAAGGTAGATTTCCCAGAACCCGATGGCCCCATTAAAGCCACAAATTCGCCTTCGTTAATGGTTAAACTTACTGATTTTAACGCATGGATAACCTCTGTGCCTATCACGTATCTACGGCCAATATCTTTAATGGTGATGAGTTCTTTTTGCATCGCTATTTTTCTTTTTTAGACGTTAGTTTTTGGCCTAATGTTACAAACTAATTTAAGATTGTACCTATTGTTGTCTGGTTAACTGCTTAATTGCTTTTACAGTTTGAGAAAACTACAGGCTGGCTAATTGTAAACTGATAACTACTTCTCAATAATCTTAGGTACCAAGAAGAAACTTTCATTGTGCAAAGCCGAGTTTTTTAATCCATCAGCAACGCTAATTTCGTTTTTAGCTAAATCTTCACGCCACACATTGGCCTCTTCATTCATATAAACTAAGGGCTTTACTCCTTCTGTATCTAGCTCATTAAGTTTCTCCATAAAGGTTAAAATCTTGTTCATTTCCTGTGTCAAATGATCAACTTCGTTATTCTTTATTTCAATTCTAGCTAAATCAGCTACTTTATAAACTGTGTTTTTGTCAATTACCATCTCTAAATTTTAGGATTTACGATTTTAGATATAAACTTTCAGTTAACCAATTAAACAATTCATAAAGCTAACCATCGCTACAACTTACTGTTAATCCGTTTGTAAACCTCGTTCTTTAATACTTCATCATTTTCAACGGCTAAGATACTGGTTAAAATTGGTTCATGCACATAAACATCTATAATACCAGGCCTAGTGCCGTACTTTGCACCATCGTCCCACATCACCTTCCATAAATTTACAATACTAACTGGCACAATAGGGATATTTTTTTCGATAGCCAACCTAAACGGACCAGCTTTAAAATCTTGCAGCACTGGTGGGTATGCATCATCTATCTTTCCCTCTGGAAAAATAATTAAACTCATTCCATTTTCCAGATTTTCAGCTGCTTTTTTAAATGCCCTAAACGACGAAATTTTGCTTTCACGAGATACGGCAATATCAATAGTTTTAAAGAAAATACCCAAAATTGGGTTCTTGGTCAATTCTTCCTTACCCATAAAATGATACCTACCCTTAGCTAAAATGCAGAAAATAATGATATCAAAATTGGAAGTGTGATTAGCACAAAAAATATAAGTTTGGTTCTTATCCAGTCTTTTTTCGAATTTAAAATTGAAAAAAATACCCGAAAGCGCCGATGCTAAGAATGAATGTGCGGTTCTGAATTTATTTAAGATGCCATAATAGCGAGGATGCTTTGTAAACCAATAATAAAATGGTAAAAAAAGCACAAAAAACAACAATAAACAGAAGAGGCACCAAGCCCAATGCAATTTGCGGAGCAATTTAATCATCGAAATCAAAAATACAATTTTAGCGGAAAGCACAAATATTTTTTGAAAACGAAATTGTTGTACTCCTTAGCAGCATACAGTCCTGCTATCCGCTTTATCCCGAAAAAATCGGGATGCTCGCTCCTATCAGGTTTATTTCACGCTAAACAGTGCAAAGCACATCCAGTTCTCACCTTACATTTGTCAAGCAGGAATAATTTAAAATTCCAACTTTCAACATTCTTCACAGTTTTCAGTTTTTTACTTAATTTCGGCCATTATGAACCCGACGTTCTCAAAATTGTATTTTGAGAGCCAAAGGCTCCATCTGACAGATGATAAAAAATAAAAATACACAGATGAAAGAAACAGTTGTTAGCGGAATTAGATCCACAGGAAAATTACATTTAGGTAATTATTATGGTGCGGTAAAAAACTTCATCAAAATGCAAGAAGAGTATAACTGCTATTTCTTCATTGCAGATTGGCACTCGCTAACAACGCATCCAACACCAGAAAACCTACACGGCAATATCAAAAACGTATTGGTAGATTATTTAGCTTGTGGTTTAAATCCAGAAGAAAGCACCATTTACGTACAATCTGATGTTCCAGAAATTGCCGAATTGTATTTGTATTTGAATATGAATGCTTATTTAGGTGAGTTGGAAAGAGCTACTTCATTTAAAGATAAAGTTCGTGCTAGTCCTGATAACGTAAATGCTGGTTTGTTAACCTATCCAGTGCTAATGAGTGCTGATATCTTGATACACAAAGCTACTAAAGTGCCTGTTGGTAAAGACCAAGAGCAGCATTTAGAGATGGCTCGTACTTTCGGTAACCGTTTTAACCGTTTGTACAATCAAGAGTATTTTCCAGAACCTTACGCTTTTAGCTATACCGAAAAGTTAGTGAAAGTACCAGGTTTAGATGGTAAAGGAAAAATGGGCAAATCGGAAGGAGATGCCAATTGTGTTTACCTTTCTGATACACCTGAAGCTATCCGTAAAAAAGTATCTAGAGCGGTAACAGATAGCGGACCTACCGAAGAAAACCAAGCAAAGCCAGAAGCCATTCAAAATTTGTTCGATTTAATGAAAATTGTTTCTCCGGCAGATACCGTAAATCATTTCGACGATTTGTACAATAAAATGGCAATACGTTATGGCGATTTCAAGAAGCAATTGGCAGAAGATATGATTATTGCAACAGATCCAGTAAGAGAAAGGATCAACGATATTGCAAACGATAGCGCTTACTTACAAAAAGTTGCCCGCTTAGGCGCCGAGAAAGCTAGAGAAAGCGCTCAGAAGACAATTAAAGAAGTGCGTGAATTAATAGGTTTTAAAAGTTTTTAATTTTGTAGTATTGTGTACTGCGATTTGTGTAATTAGATAAAACGCCAATCGCAATACGCAATACTCCATACTCAATACAAATATGCATATAGCAGTAGTAGGCAACATAGGTGCTGGAAAAACAACATTAACTGGCTTATTGGCCAAAAATTACGGATGGGAAGCACTCTACGAAGCTGTAGATAACAACCCCTATTTAGAAGATTTTTATAGCGACATGAAGCGTTGGAGCTTTAACCTACAGATTTACTTTTTAAACAGCCGTTTCCAGCAAATTGTTGATATTGAGAACAAACAACGCAACGTTATCCAAGACCGCACAATTTACGAAGATGCGCACATTTTTGCTGATAACTTGCATGAAATGGGCTTAATGACCAGTCGCGATCACGATAACTACCGAGCTATTTTCGATAATATCACTTCATTCATTAAACCACCAGATTTACTGATCTACTTGAGAGCTTCGGTACCAACTTTGGTCAACAATATTCAACGCCGAGGTAGAGAGTACGAAGCGAGTATCCGTATCGATTATTTATCTAAATTAAACGAGAAATACGAAACTTGGATTAAAAATTACAAATTGGGCAAACTATTAATCTTAGATAAAGATAAATTAGATTTTACTAATAATCCGGAAGATTTAGGAGCGGTAATCCAATCTATTGAAGCGGAAATTAACGGTTTGTTTTAAATAAAAAGCATGAGTAAAGATTTCTTTCATGAAGATCCAGAGAATTGGAAATGGGGATTTCTTTACTTCAATAAAAAAGATCATAGGATACTTGTGCCCAAACGAAATCCAATAATGGGTTGGACATTTAATTTTGCGCATCCCGCGGGCTATATCTTTTTAATCATCATTTTGTTATTGATTGTTTTACAAACAGTCTATTCATAATTGCTTCATTTGTATTATTGCTACAAGTCAAAACATCTTCAAAAACTAACGAAATAATTTATTTATATTAAAGCCATAAATACGTTGCTATGAAGAAAATTATTCTACCTGCTTTATTCATCATCTGTTTACTATATGCTTGCAATTCTTCTACAAAAACCAACTCTAACAGTACTGAAGGATTAGAGAAAACGACAACATTTGCGTTTTCTGATACCATTAAACTTGATACTTTCAAGGTGGCTTTGGTAGGAAAAGATACTAAAGACATGCAGTTGTTGTTTACCATTAAATCTTTTGAAGGCAAGGAAATTTACAAACAGGAAATTAAGGCTAGTGAACTGCTTAAAAATTATCTGGCAACTGCCGAAATGAAAAAGGAAAGTGAAAAAATTAAATTCCTAAAAGAAGAAATCGCTTATTTTTTTGAAGAACATCATTTTCTAGAACCTGCAGTTACTTCGGACGAGCAACCAGACAAGAATGTGCCAGATAAGGCGTTTTATGAAGAATTAAAACAGAGCAGCTTAAACGGTTTCGATTATCGCTTAGGTAAAGATCATAACGTTTACATTGCTTGGTCGCCAAAAGAGCAAAAGGTGAAGGTTTATTATAAATGCTGTTAGGCGGTTGGTTATTTGGTTGACTGTTTAAATTGGTTAATTGGTTAATCGTCTCGCAGATTTTGGGGATTTTTACGCTGATTACCACAGATAACTTAAGTCAACCCTAACTAAAATCTGCGGTTCAATCTGCAAAATCTGCGGGTAAAGTTTATCGTTATTAACGCTCGTTTTACTTAAAATTCCTTTGAATAACCAACGTTGTTGCCTACCTTTGCGGCAATGAAAATCTGTAGAAAATTAGTCGCAGGGTTATTGTTGGTTGGTATTTTAGCCAACTGCTTTAACTATTGGATTATTTCTACCTCCTACCATTTCAACAAATCTTACATTTCATCAGTTTTGTGTACCAACAAAGACAAGCCAGAGCGTCATTGCGAAGGTAAATGTTTCTTAGACATCAAATTGAAAGAGCTTGAGCAAAAGAACAAACACGAGCAAGAGCACATGAAACGTGTAATTGAAACGGTAGCTCCGTTAAGAGCCTCATTGGTTTTCAAAACCTTCGAAACTGAGGTAGAAACTACAATCCCAAACTACTTACAGCAAAAACCTGTAGGTAAAACCAGCGTGATTTTTCACCCTCCCAAACAAGCCTAGTTAATTTCTTGGTGGCTTAATAACATTGTCTCAAATTATTGGGATGACTGTGTTATACCCTAAATTTTCATATTTCGTCATTGCGAGGAACGAAGCAATCTTACTATGTGTGAGTTTAGTGTATCGTTTTAGGATTGCTTCGTTCCTCGCAATGACGGATCCAGTCACCCTATTTATTCAATTATCCATAGTATGCACTATCGGTGTCATATTGAGCTTCCCGAAGTTTCGGGACAAGTAGTCGAAATGTAATCTTAGAAGAGGCTTCGACGGGCTCAGCCTGACAACCTGTGTGCTATACATTGTTCCCAACTATTTAAAAAAATGAAAAAGATTTTAACTATCATCACTATAACATCTATCCTATTTTATGCTTGTAAAAAAGATAACCCTACGCCAGAGTTCGACGAACAAAACTTAGCTTCACTATCTGTAGAGTTCGATAATATTGTTGGCGGAAGAACATTTGCTTTAAATAACACAGCCGTACCTTACACTAATGCCAAGGGTGAGAAATTCACCATCAGTATGGTGCAGTATTTTATCAGCAATATTCAAGTAACTACCACAGCAGGCAAACAATACACCGTTCCGCAAGACAGTTCCTACTTCCTCATTAAAGGAGCTGATAAAGCTACTCGGTTTGCTAAAGTAAAAGTGCCAGAAGGCGATTATAGTAAGCTAACCTTTGTTTTAGGAGTGGATAGCCTGCGCAGTACCATGCCTGTAGACAAAAGAACTGGCGTACTAGACCCAGCAATGGGTGGCGGTCATGGTGGAGGCGGTATGTACTGGGGCTGGAATTCTGGTTACATTTTCTTCAAATTCGAAGGAAATTCGGAAGTAATTAGCGATGACCAACAAGGCGACCCAACGGGTAAAAAGCAGTTTAGGTATCACATCGGTGGGTTTGGCGGCTACAGTGCTCCAACCATCAACAACATCAAAACTATTACTGTCGATTTAAACAACGCAGGCATTGCAAAAGTTAGAAAAGATAGGCAAAGTAATATCCATTTATTTGTTGATTTGATGAAGTTTTTTGACGGCACTAATAGCTTCAGTATCAAAGATAGGCCTACGGTAATGTTTAGTGAATATTCAACTAACATCGCTAAGAATTTCAAAGATTTATTTACTCACGACCATACAGAAAATTAATCATGCAAACACGATATATCAAATATCTTTTGGTGATTGTGATTTTTGTATACGCTTGTAAAAAAAGTGAGGATATACACGAAAAAGTAGAAACATTCTTGGGCTTTCAAAAGCCCAAGAATTTCCCTGAAACAGTTTACAACTTTGCAAATAATCCAGTTACGAAAGAAGGTTTCGAGCTAGGAAGGATGTTGTTTTATGAACCTAGATTGTCGAGAGATAACACCATTAGTTGCGGGTCTTGTCACATCCAATCTTCGGCGTTTACCCAACATGGGCACGATGTAAGTCACGGAATTGACGACCGACTAGGTACACGCAACTCTCCTCCTATTATGAATTTAGCCTGGAACAAAGCTTTTATGTGGGGTGGTGGCATTTACGATTTGGATTTATTTCCTATCTCTCCTATTACGGCACACGAAGAAATGGATGAAAGCCTAGAAAATGTGCTGAATAAATTGAAAGCAATGGACAAATACAAAAACAAGTTCAAAGCTGCTTTTAGTACAGAAGAAATTAGCACTGCAAACTTCTTAAAAGCACTATCGCAATTTATGCTAATGTGTGTAAGTAGTAATTCTAAGTATGATAAAGTGATGCGTAAAGAGGATAATGCCAGCTTTACAACAACCGAATTGGAAGGTTACGAACTCTTTAAACAAAAATGTGCCAGCTGCCATACCGAGCCTCTTTTTACTGATAACGGCTTTAGAAACAACGGCCTTGCTCCCAGTCCAATCAACGATTTAGGTCTGTACACTGCTACATTGTTAACTGCAGATAAATACAAGTTTAAAGTCCCATCGTTGCGTAACCTCAAATACACTGCGCCTTTTATGCATGATGGTAGGTTTTTAACGCTGGATGCTGTTTTTACCCATTACATTCACGAAGTACAGGCAACAGAAAACCTCGACCCTTTATTGAACAAGAACGGTGTAAGAGGAATTGCAATTAATAATGAGGAGAAAACAAAGTTGATGGCTTTTCTAAACACACTTAACGACGAAGATTTCATTAATAACAAACTTTTAGCAGAACAATAATGAATTATAGAAATACAATCATACTTGCAATTTTACTCAGTCCTTTAAGTTTGCTAGCTTGTGATATTTGCGGTTGCGGCGTGGGCAGTTACTACATTGGTATTTTGCCAGAGTACAATAAACGTTTCATTGGTTTGCGATACCAGCACAAACAACTGCAAACACATTTAGGTGCGCAAGGCAATGTTACCCCCCTAACCACCGACGAAACCTACCAAAGCACAGAACTTTGGGGCGGTTGGAATTTAAGTAAGAAGTTTAGGGTATTAGCTTTTGTACCTTACAATTTTAACCAGCGAAGTTCGCAGGCAAGTTCTGGTGCCAAAGATGGTTTAGGCGATATTGCTTTAATGGGTTACTACAACCTCTTTACCAAAAGCACAAGCTTTAATAGCAAGCTGTTGGCGCACTCACTTTGGCTGGGTGCAGGTATAAAAGCACCTACAGGAAAATATGAACCAAGTGAGCGATTAGCGGTAACAGAAACACCAAATAACTTTCAGTTAGGCACAGCTAGTACAGATTTTACCCTTAACGCTGCTTACGATGTCAGATTGAATGATTTGGGTGTGAACCTGAATATTAATTACAAAATCAATACTGCTAACAAATACGAGTACCGTTACGGAAACAAACTGACTACCAATGCGCTGATGTATTATAAATTCAGGTTGTTCCACCAATTAACGTTTGCGCCAAATGCAGGTATTTTGTACGAAACCGCCAATAAAGACATCGAAAATAGCAAGTACGAAGTTGATGTTTCTGGCGGTCATTCGGCTTCTTTAGTTACTGGCTTCGAATTGGCAATGAGCAAGTTTTCTTTAGGTGCCAACTATCAAACAATTGTATCACAGGAACTGGCAAATAAACGAGCAAAAGCAGGAAATCGCTTGATGCTTCATATTTCTGTTCCATTTTAATTATCAAGACAATGAAAAAGAATATTTTAAACAAAGAAACTACATCGCAAGGTCGCAGCATTGCTCCTTTTCGCGTCATTGCGAGGAAGAATGACAGCCTGCCCCGACCTTTCGGGGAAGCAATCTATCTTTACAAGTCAGTTCTTCCCTTTTTTACGCTGTTTATTGCAATCATTTTCGCCGCTTGCCAACAAGAAAATAACGAGCAAGCCATCAAGAAAACTATTGATGATTTGCATAACGAAGCGATGGTCATCAACGAAAAAGCCATCAAAACTACGTTCAAATTAGATAGTTTGTTGAAATACAAGCGTGAACATAAAGACCATGATACAATTGAATTAACGCAATCTATCCATCAACTCAACTTAGCAGATGAAAAAATGATGGATTGGATGCACGATTTTCAACTTGATTTTAAAGGTTCTAAAACGGAAGCACTGAAATACTTTCAGAACCAACTGGACAGTGTAAAGCAAGTACAAAGTCAGTTAGAGAAAGCCATTGAGCAAGCAAAACCTTTTTATAAATAATTAGCCAAAAATGCACAGATAGTTTTGAAATAGCTTAAAGATTGCTTCCCCGAAAGGTCGGGGCAGCAATCTTACAACGTTTAAAGTTAAAGAGATTGCATCTATGGCATAAAACCCAGTCAACAACATGAAAACAACTTTAATAATCTGTATTTTTGCCCTAAGTTTTGGAGCATTATACACAAGTAAGGATACAGAGGCAAACAGCTTGGTTATGCTTACCGACAGCGTTAAGATAGACCCTGTTTGCAAAATGAAAGTAAAAACATCTAGTAACCTTAAAAGCACTTACCAAAAGCAAGAATATTTGTTTTGCGGTAAAGGATGTAAATTGAAATTTGATAAAAATCCAGAACAGTATTTAAAAAAATAGAAATGAAGAAGATTTTAGGATATGCAGCCGTTGCTTGCTTAATTACACTCGGTGCAGCTTGTACACAAGAAAAGAAACTCCCTTTTTACGGAGATAGAGAAGCAAAAATCACTAAAGACGCTAATGGAAACGAAAAAATCGATACTATTTACAAGACCATTCCAGATTTTAAGTTTTTAAACCAAGATAGTGTAGAGGTTACGCAAGATGCCTTTAACGGGAAAATTTATGTTGCCGATTTCTTTTTCACGTCTTGCAGCACTATTTGCCCCACCATGCACCGTCACATGAAAACGATTTTTGATAAGTATAAAGACAATAAAGACGTAATGTTCTTATCGCATACCATAGATTTTAAATACGATAAACCTTCTGTATTGAAAAAATATGCTCAAAAATTAGACGTAGACGTGCCGCAGTGGCAGTTTTTATATGGCAGCAAAGAAGAGGTTTACAAATTAGCAGAAAAAGATTATTTGGTTGCTGTACAAGAAGATAACGAAGCTACAGATGGTTATGTGCACCAAGGTTGGTTGGTTTTAATAGACAAGCATAAGCGCATTAGAGGCGCTTATGACGGCACAAAACCGGAAGAGGTAGAAAAGCTAAAAGCGGATATGGATATTTTGTTAGCTGAAAAAGACTAACAGATATGGTTTAAGTGTCGGCTACTACACTAACACCAAACATTGCTCACGTTGGCGTCCTCGCCAACGTGTAATTACGTTCGCTTCCAAGAGGATGAGTGATAAAAATCGATTTAAAGTTATGACAAAACAAAAATTCTTTGTTTACAGCCTATTTTTCGGAGCTATTGCAATGGCTATCAACGCCTGCCAGAGCGCCAGCGAGATAGAGATGTCAAAATACATGTCGAATGGTAAAGATATTTACCAAGCTAGATGCCAAAATTGCCACGGACAAAATGGTGAAGGTTTAGGTGAGTTAGCTCCCCCATTAACTGATACGGTTTTCCTTAAGACCAACAAGCAAAAGTTAGCTTGTTATATTAAAAATGGTGTTAACGAGCCAATGGAAATTCATGGTAAAACCTATCATGAGAAAATGCCTGCGCTAAGCAATATGCACGATATAGACATTGCTCAGGTGATTGTATATATTACCAATTCGTTTGGAAACCAGCAAGGTATGTACACTTACAAGCAGGTGGCAAATGATTTGAAAAACTGTGGTCAGTAGGCAGTTTACAGTAATCGGTTTTCATCAAGCCTCCCTATTTGTTGTCATTGAGGAGCAAAACTTACGAAGTTTAACTTAATTTGATATTTTATCTTTAATAAAGTTGAGGGCTTGGCCGTTTAAAAACTTCGTAAGTTTGATATTTTGTATCGATCTAATATTCGAAAAGCAATTGATAATTTCAATTTACGGCAAGTCGGGCTATCCGCTCAAAGTCCTCTTTTCGCTGCGCTACACTGCGGGCTTTCCGCTGCTATCCCGTTTAGAGAACTTAAAGCACTGCACTAAACAACGTTGTATTTAGCAAAAGCCTATGTAATATAAACCCGGTAGTAGCGATATACTTTTGGTGTACCGCATTAACGCGAAACTTCGTAAGTTTTACAAACTTACGAAGTTTGTTTTTGTAGCAACATACACAAAAGATTAAGCGGATAACGGGACTACCTCTAAAAAGGGCGAAGAATGTGCTTTTCTAAAATCAAATAGAAATAAAAGCGTTACCTTTGTGCTAATGCAAACTGTTCTATCGCCCCGATCTCGCATCGGGGAGGAAAGTCCGGGCAACGCAGAGCATCTCGCTTCCTAACGGGAAGGGGTTTGGGATTGAAGACCTGAACCACGGAAAGTGCCACAGAAAATATACCACCCAGCGCAAGTTGGGAAAGGGTGAAAACGTGAGGTAAGAGCTCACGAACTTTGTTAGTGATAGCAAGGTTGGTAAACCCCGGGAGTTGAAAGACCAAATAGGCTAACGTACGTAGGGCTGCTCGTCCGATGTTAGTGGGTAGGTCGTTAGAGGTAAGCGGCAACGCTTGCAGTAGATTAATGATAGAAACCTAACCTTGTGTTGGGAACAGAACCCGGCTTATAGGTTTGCATTTTTAAAGATTTTAGCCTCGCCTTTTGGTGGGGCTTTCTTGTTTTGCGTATTTCTACTTGAGATATTGGGTATTTAACTTAAATCTATTTCAGTAATTGGCTGTTATAAAATCAATTAAGTTAAATAGAAGTGTTATAAAGCTGTTATGGTTTCAAATAGCAGCTCATTATTGTTAAATCAAAATTTTATAAGATGAAAAAGTTAGCATTATTATTGTTCGCAATGGGCTTGTTTGTAGCTTCATGCGGCACAAGCAGAAGTACAGATTCTACAACAACAGACTCGGTAGGTACCGATACAGTGGCTATAGATACCACCAGAATGGAACGCTAGTAGTAAAGATTAAGCTGTTTAGAAACCAATTTTCTGAACAGCTTATTTATACAAAAACCCAGCTGAGGGGCCGGGCTTAGTTAGAGAGGTTATTTAACTAATTTTTTGTACTTATAAAGTATAATTTTTCTTTGTAGGTGTAGAATCAACAATTGTAATTAAATGCTTTTGTTACAAATATATGGGAAAGTCACCAAATGGTGACCATATTAAGTAATTTATTTTTGTAACATTGCAATCTTTAAGCCAATTGATGGAACAAAAATCGCCCAGTTCTAAGGAACAGAGTAAAGAGAAAAGCAAAAAGAAATTACTGGCTGCTGTAGGTAAAATCCTTAAAACAAAGGGTTTTTCTGCATTGAAAGTAAATGATATTGCTGCTGTAGCAGGACTAGACAAAAAGCTGATTTACAAATACTTTGGCGGAACCGACCAATTGTTAGACACTTACCTATCTACTAAAGATTTCTGGAGTAACGTTAAAGGAGATCGAATACCGAAAGATATTAAGGACGGTGGACAAGAATTTTCAAAGGAATTGGTTTCTGCACAATTCGATTACATGTTTCGAAGCAAAGAATACCAGAAAATTATATTGTGGAGGCTGAGCGAACAACGCAAATCGTTACAAAGATTAACTACTACCCAAGAAGAAGTTGGAGAAGTAATTTTGCAGCATATTACTGATCCGCATTTTGGAGATAACGCAGACTTGTATAGAGCCGTTATGGCGATACTGGTTTCTGGAGTTTATTATTTAAATTTAACTACCGATGTAAACGGGAGTATATTTTGTGGCCTAGACTTGAATGAGAAAAGTGGAAGAGCAAAAATTGAAGAAGCGTTACACTTTTTGATTGATCAAACTTATGCCATTTCAAAAGATTAGTGGTTTTGCATTAACTATTTAAATTTAGTTGGCAGTAACCGGAATGGTAAAACTGAAAGTAGATCCTTTCCCCAGTTCGCTATCTACCCACATTTTACCGCCGTGGTCTGTCACAATTTTTGATGCAATATAAAGGCCCATGCCTAATCCAGAATGAGAGTGAACCACATCTTCGGCACGGTAAAATTTATCGAAAACGGAGCGTTTAGTTTCTTCGCTCAATCCCATACCTTGGTCGGTAACCTTAATAATCACGTTTTCATTTTCGAGTGTACTTTCTAGCAATACCAACGTTTGTTTATTAGAGTATTTGGCAGCATTTCCCAATAAGTTTGAAATTACTTGTTCTAACCTTAGTGGGTCTATTTGCACCATCACATCATCAGCTAGTAATACTTGTAATTGGTGCTCTGGCAGAATGTGTTTCATCATTAAAGCCACATCGTTAATAAAACCATTTAACTGAACCTGTTTCATTTCGTAGGCCATTCTGCCGTTTTCCATATGGGAAATATCTAGCATTTGCTGTACCAAATTAGACAACTTTGCAGTTTGAAAATCTATCTTCTCTATCAAATCTTTAATACGGTCGCTACAATCGTTTTTAGACATTCCAACCAATTGAGTGTATGCCTTAATAACAGTAAGCGGTGTCTTTAATTCGTGGCTTGCCATAGCGATAAACTCATTTTTTTTCTCGTCTATCAACTTTGAGCGTTTAATTTCTTCTTCCTTTTCTTCGCTAATTCTATTTAATTTTAAATTCTTCCTTTTTAATGTTTCATAAGCATTTATAGAGGTGGCATGTTCGGCGTTGGCAATTAGCTCGTCAATTTTAATTTTATCTAAACGAATAGAACGTGGTATACCCATTACCATGCTAATTTTTTTGGTGCTATCTTGCTCCTCTAATTTAAATTCTGGTACCAAGCGTTGCGCATAATGATAGCCCTCATCGTCGGCGGTAAGCATAATGCCTACTGGAAAATTAAGTTCGGCTTTAATGAAATATCGATCTTCCTTTTTGTGCAGACCAATGAACATAACGCCAGAATCGGTATGTTCAATAATGGAACGAGAAATTTCTGATACTGCAGTTGCAAAAGTAGTTTGTGTAGAAATAGTCAGTCCAATTTCCTGTGCTAAATTGAGGCTGCGCTTATAGGCCAACACCAGGTCCATCTCATTTTCGAGCGCAATTTCTAGGATTTTTATCATTTTATTTTGATAACAATAACTGACATATCATCTGTTCTTCTGCCCTGATCTTTATACAATGCCGCTGCTAATATACTAGGATCGTGGTTAAGTACCTGCGGATATTTTGTCAAATCCCATCTGGTTTTTATCCCGTCTGAACAAATAATAGCTGTATTGTAATCTAAACTCGTATAATACTGATCGTTAAGTGTATTTGGAATATTATGTCCAACAATGCCATTATAAGACATGTGGTTTTTATGTAGATGAGGGCCGTGAAGACGTAGCATGATATTACCAATTCCACAACAGATCCATTTCTTTTCCTTATGTTCGTAGTTAAGTATGTGTGCCACTGCTCCACGGGTTTTCTTAATAGCCGGATGCAATATTCTCAAGGTATCTGAAGGTCGCTGAATTGGTTCGGAAATTAGAGTCTTAACGGCAGCATTTACCGCTTCATTAGCTGCAGGACCATGCCCTAAACCATCGGCAAGCAAAACTTGGAACCCTTTTGGTGTAACACGGCACATATAACCATCGCCACTTGTTGTTTCTCCGGGTTTAGCCAATACCAGAGGTCTAACAATAAATGGATCTTTCCTTATACCAGATGGTTTGTTAATATAAATTCGGCTAAGTAAAATAGTACCCCATCCTACTTGGCTATAAATATCAAAAGTATCTGAAAGACGTTTAATGCTGCCCAAACCGTGCCCTAAAGTTGTGCCAGTGGTAACACCATCTTGCATCATTTTACTGGTGTTTGCCATGCCGGGCCCATTATCTAAGCTAATTAATTCGATATAAGTATCCTTACCTTTTCCAAATACGCCTACTAAAATCTCGCCGTCTTTAGCATATTTAGAAAGATTGGAGGTAATTTCCGACACAATAATTTCTAATTCATTAAGTCGGTTTCTTGGTATGCCAGCTTCTTCAGCCATTTTTTGGATTTCCTTTTTGAGCAGAGCGAAGTAACTCCTATCATTAGCAGCAAAACTTATATGCGTACGATCAATTATCTTGTCCATTTTAATAGCATCACGATGGTACCTTCGCCCATTTTGCTTTTTATATCAAATTCATCAACCAAGCGCTTAGATCCTGGCAAACCTAATCCTAAACTTTTACCTGTGCTATAACCATCACGCATTGCCAAAGATATGTCGGCAATACCAGGTCCTTGATCTGTAAAAGTAATTCTAATGCCGTTGTCTCGTCCACGAGAAACCACTTCTATTAGTCCTATACCGCCATCGGCATAGCGCAACATATTACGCACTATTTCACTAGAAGCAGTAATTAAACGAGTTTGGTTAAGCAGCCCCATTTTAATTTTAACGGCAACTTCCTTTAATCTGTTACGAAACAGCACTACATCCTGCTCCCGCTGTATCGATACAGAGTCCTTACTCAGCGACAGAATCATCTTCCTCGCTTTCGTCGGCTTCTTCGTCGCCAATCATGGTTTTTAGCAATGCCATGCCTTTTTCTACATCTAGCGCCGTATGAACACCCTTTAGCGGTAAGCCCAATTCTATTAGTGTAATTGCCACGGCAGGTTGCATCCCTACAACAACGGTTTCTGCATCTAATATTTTCGACATACTTGCTATGTTGCCTACAATGCGTCCCATAAACGAATCGACAATAGACACTGCAGATATATCAATGAGTACACCCTTAGCCTGTGTTTTATTTACCATTTGTACCAGATCAGCTTCCAAGGTTAACGCTAATCTATCATATAAGTCAACTTGGATGGTCACTAACAAAAAACTGCCCATCCTTAGAATAGGTATTCTATCCATTTGGTATTTAGATTTTTGTTAGAACGTTAGCTTTTTTTACCTCTAGTTTTAAACTTTTAAAAGCATAAGCCAGTGCCGATGCTAAAGAAGCTTTGGTTATGATATTAGATAGATCGATACCCAAATGAACTACGGTTTGTGCAATTTCTGGTCTAATACCGCTAATGATACATTCCGCTCCCATCAATCTGGTTGCGCTAACTGTTTTAATTAGGTGCTGTGCTACTAATGAATCTACAGCTGGTACACCCGAAATATCTAGTATTGCAATACCCGAACCTGTTTCTACAATTTCTTGCAGTAAGCTTTCCATTACTACCTGCGTACGCGAGCTATCTAAAGTACCAATAATAGGAAGGGCTAAAATACCATCCCACACACGGATAACGGGTGTAGATATTTCGGCAATTTCGTCTGTTTGGCGCAAAATCACCTCTTCCCTGCCTTTAATAAAGGTTTCGAAAGTAATTACGCTCAAGTGATCCATTATACGACCAATTTTACGGCTTTCCTCAAAAAGTACTTCAGGTTGCGATTTGATTTCTTCGCTTAACACCTGAAGTATCGCTTCTCGTAAAGCGAATACAAAATTACCAGTCTCACGCGGAGAAAAACCTTGGCGGGCACGAGTGATAGATATGCCACCCAAAATCTCAATTACAGGATCCCAACTTTCGGCATGTAGATCTATAGAATTAGTCTCTGATAGATTGTCTACCAAGACATCGATTAATTCTTCAGATTGTATTCTTAAATCTTCATTACTGATAAGGTCTTCTCTAAGCCCATCATCAGATAATTGATGGCTCATCCAATATTCTAAGATGTTTTTCTTCTTTTTTTGAAGTACTTTTTGTGAGGTTGCTGACATATTTGCCTGTTTATATTGTGATGGTAATTTTTGTAAATATAGCTAAAGGTTTTAATAATTTGCTTCATGTGAAATGCTACACATAGCCAATCAATAGACAACAAAAAATGCTATTGAGACCTTTAAAATCTACATATCTACAAATAATTTTGACGAATTGATTAATTCTCAGCAATATAATTTACTTCGAAGCCACGGTAACTTAACATTTCTGCAGTATGACTAACAGATAGGTTAAGATTGAAACGTGAAATTAGATTTTTTGCTTCGGTAACAGCTCTGTGAAGGTCTACAATGCCTCTAACTTCAATTCCGTTAGCTAAAACTTTAAATTTTCTGGGTTCAAATTGTTCTATAAAAGTTTGTAAATCGGAGTGCGCTTGCTTTGATGTTTCTCTCATGGTTTTTAATTAAAATCATACGTATAAACACCAACTAGCTATTTATGTTTCAATGACCTTACAACATAAAGTAGTGCAACAAACGAAACAGCTGATTTTTAAGCCATTAAACGTCCAACTTTTTTAGCCATCTCATCAATATTAAAAGGTTTTGGGATGAAATCGTCAGCTCTGCAAAACCGTTCAACATCGCAAAATGTGGCATTTGCCGACATCATTAGTACCGGAACTTTATTAAAACTTTCACTTGATTTTACCTTATGGCAAAGATGTATGCCATTACCGTCTGGTAACATTACATCCATTACCATTGCATCTATATGACTAGGTTGGCTACGTAACGCCATATTAAATTGCGACGCATTTTCAAAGAGTGACACCTCATAACCTTCATCCTCCAATAATATGGCTATTATTTCCCTAATCCCTGGATCATCTTCAACTACCCAAACTTTTTTCATTTTCTAGACTTTATATGCATCAACATTTTTTGATAGCGAATTGTTTATGGTGCAAAACATTTATGTAATATAGTTGAGCATTTTTAGTAAAAAGAGGTAGTTAACCACAATTAATAGGTACATATACCTCTATCACAACATCAGATAAACAAGCTAAGGAAAGCAGGTGTTTAGCATTCAAATATAGCAACAATGGAAAAGCAGCTTATCATTGGGATTATTGCAGGATGTTTAACTGCTATATCTGCAATACCACAAATTATTAAAGTGTTACAAACCAAGGAGGTCAAGCACATTTCGCCTGTAATGTTCATGATATTAGCCATTGGCAACGCAACTTGGTGCTGGTATGGCTCACTGTTGAAAGATTGGCCAATTATTATTACCAATGCTTTCTCCTTTACCATGGCGCTAACAATGCTTTTGCTAAAATTAATTTACAATAAAAGATGATCCATGCGATTTTAAGGTTAGGGCTTTATCGACCTTTTGGCAAGTAAAAATATAACAGTGTACAAGTAGAAAGAACATACATTTTGTACAAAATACGTGATTTATCTAACAGCTAAACAATTATAGGTTTGATATACTTTCTACTTAGCAAAGTAAAACTTAATGATATGAAAAAGCAAAAAAATGAACAAATGCCTAACGGGCATTTACATGAATTATTTGTAGACGAATTGAAAGACATTTTAGGTGCAGAAAAGCAACTGTTAAAAGGTCTGAAAAAAATGGCTGATAGTGCGAACAGTGCTACTTTGAAGGAAGCTTTTACTGCTCATAGGGCTGAAACCGAAGAGCAGATTGAAAGATTGAAGCAAGTTTTTGAGAGCTTAGGTATGGCTGCAAGAGGCAAGAAATGTAAAGCTATGGAAGGCTTGTTAGCAGAAGCAGAAGAAATTATTGAAGAATTTGAAGGTGACCCAGCGTTAGATGCTGCTTTGATTTCTGCCGCACAGAAAGTGGAGCATTATGAAATTGCCAGTTATGGCTGCCTAGTCACTTACGCTGCATTAATGGAACACACGGAAGCGCAAGAGCTATTGCAAATGACCTTGGCGCAAGAAAAAGAGACTGATGTAAAACTTACGGATATCGCAATGTCTGAAGCTAACGTAGCAGCGTAAAATATTCTGCATCAAAAAATCACTATCATCTCAAAATCAAAAGGGAGATCTGTTCCAAAAGCATTTCTGAAATAGATCTCTCTTTTTTTCGATAGTACTAATGATGGTATTTCTATTTCTGATGCAGCTTTTGTTGTTTAATTTTTCAAGAACCAGAACCTGAGTTAAAAAGACATCGTATCACAGAAAGTCCTTGGCAAAATAATTTTTTGCACAAATGGTCTACATTTAGCACCTGCAACAAAAATGCGTTTGATGTGATTAGTTTTTGGTCTTATTAAAACAGAACTATAATTTGCATTTATCATCATAAATAAAGATTTTAGGTTTTAATAAACTAAATTCATTAAAACAATCATCTATCCTTGTTGTTAATTTGGATATACTTTTCAGTTTAGCGCAATGAATAAAAAAATATGGATTATCGAAGATGATCCTGATATCAGAGATGTTATTTCCTTTCTGCTTCAAGAAGAAGGCCATGAAGTTAGGCTATTTGAGAATGCAACTCTATTTAAAGCTGCTTTAACTGAAAATAATAACCCAGACCTATTTCTTATGGATGTGATGCTTCCAGACGGAAATGGTTTAGATCTTTGTGAACAAGTTGTAAAGAAAGATGACTTGCTGAAAGATATTCCAATTATCATTATGTCGGCGCACATCGGTTTGGCTAAATTTAAACAAGTGAGCAGCGCTGATGATTTTATTCCCAAGCCATTTGATATTAATACGCTTTTAGAAAAAGTTGACAAGTTGTTAAGCTGAAATACGCAAATTGAAACCTCTCTTCCATTAACAGATAGATTTTGGATAAAATAATCCAACTACAATCCGTCTATTGATCACTGCAAAAAAGTTTCAATCCATAAAATATTGATGTCATCTTTAAAGTTTCTTATTTCACTGAACATCAATTATTAGTTCCTAAAGGCAATTTAAACCAAAAGATACTTCCCTTTCCAATTTCCGATTCTACCCATATTTGTCCATTATGCCTAGAAATAATTTCTTTGGATAAGTAAAGTCCTATGCCAAGCCCTGATATATTCGGTGTATGTTCATCTATGCGATAGAACCTAGAAAATAGGTTAGAAATTTTCTCTTGTGGAATACCCATACCAAAATCTTTTACACCTACTAAAGCATAATTCCCAACAATTTCTAGCAAGACCTCTATCCTATTTGTTCCAGGAGAATATTTAATAGCGTTAGAAAGCAGGTTGTTCAGCACTTGTTCCATCCGTTGCCCATCAGCTATAATTATACACTCTTTAAAAGCTGTATTAAAGTTAATTTGATAACTGTTGTTAGTTTCCACTACCATTTCTATAGTATCTGAAATAACTTTAACAAGGTCTATCTGGTCAGTACTAAATTTAAGTTTACCTGCCTCAATCTTAGAAACATCAAGTAAATCGTTAACTAGTGCTGTAAGTTTCTGTACCTGCTGGTATGTTTTGCCTAAGTATTTACCCGGCTGCTCCTCCCGCACTAAACGCATCAAAATTTGTATGTATCCATTGATACCAGTTAGCGGCGTTTTAAGCTCGTGGCTAGCCAAGCTGATAAATTCGTCTTTTTTCTGGTTAAGGTCTAATACTTTTTCGTAAAGCAAAGCCTTTTCTACTCCCAAAGAAAGGTGAGCAGCAATTGAAAGTAACAGATTTCCGTGCTCGCTGTTAAAAAAATCTGTTTCATGATGTCCAAAATAAAGCGTTCCGATGTTTTCTTTCTCCGCAGAAGAAACATTAACCGTAATCAGACTGTTTAGCGAACGCTTCTGCTCATCAATTTTATATTGCAAACCGAGTGTATGTAGTTTTCCCCAATAAAAAACCGGATCCATTTCTTGCTCTTTTTCTAAACTGGAGATGGTATTAGGAAGTAACTTGATTACATCTTCAGACAAACTGTTTAGTGGTGCAGCATAATTGCTCAGTATTCCTTTCTGTTTTTCTGATGCCAAAAAGCCGCCAAACTCTGCACCAATTAGATGAATAGTTAGTTGAATTACACTTACCAACATATTGTCGGCCACTACTTCTCTAGAAATAGCGTTAATTACTAAATTAATAGCCTCAACACGTTCGGTATATTTAGCGGTAGCAACTTTGGCAGCCAATTGTAAGGAAATATCTCTAGCTATTTTAGAAGCACCAACAACGTTTCCACTACCATCAGTAATTGGAGATACTGTAATAGACAGGTGTCTAGGAGATCCGTCTTTTGCCTGCCTTACGGTATCAAAATGATCCACTTTCTGGCCTGCTCTAATTCTCGAAATAATCAGCGTTTCTTCATTAAGCCTATCTTCTGGTATAATTATAGAAATATGTTTGCCAATTGCTTCTTCGGAGGTATAACCAAACATACGTTGTGCCGAAGGATTCCAACTAGCAATGACACCGTTAAGATCTTTACTGATAATCACGTCATCGGAAGATTCTACAATAGCCGCCAATTGGCTTTTTCGCTCTGCAGATTCTCTGGCTTGCTGCTCAGCAGATTTAGCATCGCTGATATCTGATACTACACCAACAAATCTGCTAGGTTGTCTTTGTTCATCGAAATAAACTTTCCCTACTGCTCTGATCCATCTTACTTGCCCGTTATTGTGCGCCACCGTACGATACTCTTGTACAAAAGTACCGTCGCTAGAAGGTTCCATTGCCTTCTCTACAGCGAGTATAGTATGCTCCACATCTTCTGGATGCAAACCTTTAACAAAATCTCGTTCGTATTCAATGTCTTGGTCAGCATCAATACCGAAGAAAAACTTGCAACGTTCATCCCATTCTAACTTTCCAGACTTTACATCCATATCGAACAGTCCTAAATTAGCGGCAGATGCTGCAAGGTTCAATCGGCTGTAGGTTTCTTCTACCTGTCTCCTAGAAATCACCATTTCGGTAACATTAACTGAAATTGCTAGGATACCTATCACTTTTCCTTCTCCATCACGATATGGTTGATAAACGAAGTTCTGATAAACAACCTCGGGCTTTCCATGCCTCATTAATAAAACAGGCTGCTCTGAAGCATTAAAAGATTTGCCACTCAAATAAACTTGATCCATTGCTTCTTCCAAGCCTTGCGCCTTAGCGTCTGGCAGGGCTTCAAAAACAGGTAAACCGATTGTTTCTGCTGCTGATCTTCCCCAAATGTCTAACATAGCCTCGTTGGCTAATTTAATATGATATTCTGGCCCCTCTAATAAGCACATGGCTACTGGCGCCTGCGAAATCATATTTTTAATATTCTTTTCGCCTTGTTCTACCTTTTGCTTTGCTACAAACAAATCAGTAACATCGGCAGCGGTATTCATTACTCCATAAACATTACCATCTAAATCGTGCAACGGCGTAAAACTATAATTGAAATAGAATGTCTTAAGTTCCCCGTACATAACCAAATCGATACGTTGGTTACGAGCATGAAAAGGAATTCCGGTGTCAAACACACCCGTTAGCTGATCATAAACCGATTGGCTTTCTAGCTCGGGCAAAACTTCGCTGTAGGTTTTTCCAATTACATCTGGTCCTTTTCCCCAAACATCTATCAAGGCCTGGTTAGCTTCTACAACTCTCATTTCTCTGCCTACATAAAGTGCAATTGGAAAGGGAGCATTAGAAACCATTTGACGAATTTGCTGTTCCTTTTCGCCCAGTCTTTCTAAGGATGTTGCTAAATTACGCCTAGCTAAATCTAGGTCTTCGTTGGTAGCAGTTAATTCTTCGTTAGATGCAGCCAGCTCTTCGTTCGCTGCTGCAATTTCTTCATTAACCTGATAAAGAGATTGATTAGCTTCAACACGATCTGTTACATCTATTACCAAGACAGTTAAGCCACTAGTATGTCCTGTTCGATTCTGAAATGGCGAAACCATAAGGTCAATGTAGCGCAACTGTTTTCTGCCGTCTACTAGTTGTTCTTGAGAAATTTCACGAAGATATTGTGGAATACCTTCATCCATAAAGGTAGACAAATCACCTAAAAGGTCATTTAATGTCGGCAAAATATTTCCATTACGATTGCTAAAACCTAACAAACGAAAACATTCATCGTTAATTTCTTCTACTTGTAATGGATGCCCTCCGATAACACAAATTCCAATTGGCGCATTGCCAATCATACTGCGCATGTGTTGTTGGCTTGCTCGTAGAATATCGCCTGCAACTAACTCGTAAGTTTTTTCCTGACAGATACCCCAAGCGCCAAAAATCTCGCCATCTAACTCAAATAGCGTCCCCATTGAGATGTCTAAGTAACGCTGGCCCAGCCTACCATGCGTGCCAATACGAACGCCTTTAACTATTGTTCCTTTATTTTGATAAGCATTTTCAATAGCGGCAGAAACCTTACCCCAGTGTAGTCCAAATGCAAGAAAACCAGCATCTTCGCTACCTTGTTTTATATCCAGATCTGGAAACAGAGTTGCAAAAGCTGCATTATAAATAAAAATTCGTTGCTTTCCCCAGCAAACAAAAGACGGGCAAGGGTTTACCAGCTGTGCGCTAATTGCATACTTTAGACGTAGTGGCCAACTTGATGGATGCCCTACTTCAGTTCCTTCCCAATTTTGGGATAGAATAAGTTGTGCGATATGTTCGCTTCCTCTGAGAAATGCTAAAGGATCTTTTTCAGAATACGTAGGCATCCGTTAATTAGGTTAAAATGAAATAAGCTTAGGCTGATAATTTGGCTATCAGACACAACAAGTCGCTGAATTCAAAAGGCTTGGCAATCGCTCCATCCGCTCCTGCTTTCTCAGCAAGCTTCTCCACATCATTATTTGCTGAAACCAAGATAATAGGAATATGACGAAGCTCCTCTTCTTTCCTAATTTCTTCAATAGCAGCTACACCGCCCATTACAGGAATCCAATTATCCATCAATATGATGTTTGGAAGTAATTCCTTCATCTTGGCAACAACATCATTACAGTTGCTGTATAAAACAACCTCGTAGCCATCTTCTTCTAACAAATATGAGTAGATATCCAACAAATCACGATCGTCATCAAAAACAGCGACGATTTTTTTTCTCTGCCCAAAAGTTGCTTCCATGTCCGAAATTAATTATAATATCCGAACCAACCAACAAACTGAAACCATGCCGAATTACTCCATAAAGCTAATCCAATTTGCAGGGTATTTAACATTCATGTTAAATAGACAATTGGCTTTCGTAAGTACCACAAGCAATGGTTTATAACACCAAAGCAACATTTTTAAATTTCACAGTGTGTTTAAAACACTTTTATAAAACAAGTATTTTTCTTCATAAAAACACGTATTTAACCCCAATGTAAGAAAATTTTAATCATTCTACCGTTTATTTTCAAATTCAGCAAAACATCTTTACGAATTAAATATCATGTATCTACGTGATTTACAAAAACTTAATAACTTCATTTATAAATGATAATTATAATCTATGTTTTGAAACAAGTAGTCCTATAAAATTTAGATATCAACTGATGTTGCTACCGTTTCTTCCCTCAATTATAAATTTAAAGCAAACTTTTTTTTAGTGTTTGAGTTAAATTAATACAATTTGATACTATGCAGAAAAAGCTATTTAAACTCTTTACAAATTATTGGGAAACGGCAAAAGAACGTGCTAAAACAAAATTAAGAATACATAAGTACCGTCTTGTATTGAGCGTGTGTAAACTAATTGCCGACCTAATTACCAACGCTGTAATTGTTGTGGGTATCCTTCTGGTCATTTTCTTGACTAGCATTACCTTATCATTTTCGTTATCGGTATTTTTTAGCAGTCATGTTTTAGGATTTTTAGCTTCTACATTGATACTCTCTCTAACAGCCCTTATTGTTTTGTGGAAAAGAGAAGCTGTTAACAGATATTTTGCTGGGCTTACCATTGCACGCTATTTCGAAAAGCGACAAGAAACTGAGGACGAAGAGGCGGATGAAAAAGTAATAGACCGTAATGCATTGTTGGAACTATTGAATGATAGAAGAAAAGTATGAAAAAGAACAAACTAACCTTTAAAGGTGCTTTTCAGGTATTTAAGAACGCTTTCAGCGGATTTAGCGACCACAACGTTACCAAATTGAGTGGTTCACTCGCTTATTATACGGTCTTTTCAATGGCTCCGTTATTAGTGGTAATCATTTCGCTATGCGGCATTTTTCTCGGGCAAGAAGCCGCAGAAGGGCAAATCTATCAGCAATTAAGTGGTTTTATGGGTAAGGAAACTGCTCTACAACTTCAAGATATCGTTAAAAAAGCTGCTATTGGAAACAAGGGCAATATTGCCTTCATTATTGGTATTGTTACGCTATTGGTTGGTGCCACAACTGTATTTGCGGATATTCAAGATTCTATTAACACCATTTGGGGCATTAAACCTAAACCTAAAAGAGGTTGGTTAAAAATGCTGCAAAATAGGTTTCTATCGTTTTCGGTGATCATTAGTTTGGGTTTCCTACTATTGGTTTCCTTAGCTGTAACCTCATTATTAGATGGTTTTAGCAGACAGTTAGAAATACGTTTTTCTGAAGTTTCGGTTATCGTATTTTACATCATCAACCAAATTGTCACTTTACTTGTGATTGCACTAATTTTTGGTGTAATCTTCAAAGTGCTACCCGATGCAGAAATTAAATGGCGTGATGTTGCTCTAGGATCGTTAGTTACAGCCATTTTGTTCATGATTGGTAAGTTTGCTATCTCCATTTATATTGGGCAGAGCGATGTTGGCAGTACTTATGGGGCGGCAGGCTCGTTAGTTATTCTGCTGTTGTGGACTTATTATTCTGCCATTATTCTTTATTTTGGTGCAGAATTTACAAAAGCATACGCCATTACCTACGGTTCAGAAATTCGACCTTCGCATTATGCTGTAAGTACGAAACAGGTAGAAATAGAAACTGGAAACACACCTGTAGATCAGAATACACAAAGCGGATAACAGGTTTTCTATTACACGCAATGAAGAAATTTGTATTATGCATAGCGATGATGATGTCCTGTTTGCTGTTAAGGGCTCAATATAATGACAGCACTTTTTATCATTTGGGACTAAATGCTGCTGGTTCGGTAAACAAAACCAATACTTCCGACGCTTATCTTTTGAACAACGGGGTTAATTTTGGGATCAAGAAAAAAAGTATTGTACTCAATTCAACTACGAGTTGGTTGTACGGTAAGCAAAATGATGAAGTAAGCAATAACGACTTCTCTTCAACACTTAATTTCAACCTCTATAAGACTATCCCACATTTCTATTATTGGGGATTATTGAACTACACCAGTAGTTTTTCTTTGAAAATTAATCACCAAGTGCAGGCTGGTTTAGGAGTAGCTTACAACATTGTTGATAAGGAAAATTTTTATGTAAACATTAGCGATGGTGTTTTATACGACACAAGCAATCTGCTGGCTGATACGCGTTACGATACCTATAGAAATTCTTTACGGCTGCAATATCGATTGATGATTAAAGATATCATCATATTTGAGGGCAGTAATTTTCTACAGAACTCGTTTTCTAACGGTAGAGATTACATCATCAGAAGTTTCAATAAGTTAGGTGTACAACTAAAAAAATGGATTAACCTAAACACTGCACTAACTTACAATAGAATGAATATCACAAGTAGGGAAAATTTAAATATTACCTACGGTATTACCATAGACAAATATTTTTAAGCACTAAACCTTCACCACTTTTGTAGGCGTGATGGCAAAAATTAGTTCGTTTTCCTTTGGTTTAACTATTTGCAATCCGGTAAAGGCACTAAACGCTGGCAGCAAAGCGTAGGTTTCGCCAAAATAAAAGCATGGAAATCGTAAGTGCTGCTTGGCTTTGTTATAAACGCTTACGCCTGGATGGATATGGCCTCCAATAGAATAAAGCTCAGATTGGCATTTTAAACTGTCGTGGATAAAGCAAAAGCTATCGGTACTGTATGTTGGGTCATGAACGTCCACATTCATGTTAGCATAAATCTCCTCCTTTTGCTTATCGTGGTTTCCTTTCACTAAAACAAAGTTGATTTCCTTAAATCCTTCCCGCCAATTGGCAAATTCTTCAATCTCAGAATTATGATCACTATGAAACATATCTCCATTGATTAATAATATTTTAGGCTTATATTTTTGAAGCAATACTTCTAGCCTATTGACATCATTTTGCGAAACTGTAGTGGGAATAGCCAAACCCGCTTTGCGAAAATGAGCTGCCTTGCCTAAATGTAAATCGCTAATCGCTAAAAGCTGTTCTTTTGGAAGGAATACAGCTCGCTCTTTATCTAAAATTAATTCTTCGCCTCTAATTTCGATGTTCACACTGTAAATCTACGCAGAATATGAAACATTAAGAAACTGATTAAAATGACCACTAATAAATCTAATTAAAATCCCAATAATACCTAGTCAGGCAATATCAAAGCTATAAAATTCAATTTTTGTAGTGTCAAAAATTTACGAAAATGTTTGTCAATCCCACTATGTGCCTTTCCGACGCTCCCCTTTCTATCAAAAAATCCCCAACCCGCTTAGGCATTTTTCGCAGATAGCCAAAACTATTTAAAGAATTATAATGGTTAATTAAGATGTATATTATTTTTAAATTAATCTTAATTCCTTAATGTATTAAATTCAAAACAACTTTACCTGTTCTTCTATCCTATTCCTAACCTTAGGTTCACGAAAATTAGAGAAACTTACACCCAATAAACGTACTGTCTTGCCATCAAAATCGGCGGTTTCTACCAAAGTTCGTGCTGCTAGAATTGCTTCATCTTCGCTAACAATTGCATGCTCGAAAGAATTGCTTCTAGTAATCTGCTTAAAATCTGCAAATTTCACTTTAACGGTGATGGTTCTTCCGAATAACTGGTATTGGTTTACACGCTTAAAAGCCGATTGTGTAATGTGTAACAAACGTTCGTACAGTTCATTTCCTTTGTCCAAATCGTAGCCAAAAGTATCTTCAGAACTGATGGATTTAATTTCTCGGTCTGGTTTTACAGCTCGATTGTCAATTCCACGAACAATGTTGTAAAAAAACTTTCCCGATTTACCAAACAGCAAAGTCAATCGTTCTTCAGTAAGTTTCTTTAAATCACTGCCTTTTCTAATTCCCTGCATTTTCATCCGCTCTGCGGTAACTTTACCTACGCCATGAAATTTTTCTACAGGCAGTTTTTCCATAAACTTCTCAATTTTTGAAGGACCAATGAAAGTCAAGCCATCTGGTTTATTCATATCTGAAGCAATTTTTGCCACAAACTTATTGATAGAAACTCCTGCCGATGCGGTTAAATTCAATTCATCTTTAATGGCTTTCTTAATTTCTTCTGCAATGGTGATGGCAGAGCCGATATTAAGTTTGTCTTCGGTTACATCTAAGTAAGCTTCATCTAAAGAAAGTGGTTCTATTAAATCGGTGTAACGACTAAAAATCGCTCTAATTTGTTTTGAAACTTCTTTGTAGGCATTAAATCTGGGATATACAAAAATAGCGTAGGGACAAAGTTGCTGTGCTTTTTTAGAAGACATTGCCGATCGGATACCGTAAGCCCTCGCTTCATAACTACAAGTTGCTACTACTCCGCCTCTTCCTTCTGGCGAACCACCCACTACCAAAGGTTTGCCCCGCAATTCCGGAAAATCTCTTTGCTCTACAGAAGCATAAAAGGCATCCATATCGATATGAATGATTTTCCTATGTTTTACTGCTTCCTTTTCCATTACTCCAATATAAAATTTTCGTAGGCTCTTTTATCCCAAAACAAATAATTTTTGTTGGCGAACTTTGTTCCGTTAAAGATAGAATGAATAAAACCGTTCTTCTCTACCAAGACGGTGTGGTAAATTTTAGCTTCCGGATTTTTAATTAAGATGAAAGAGGCCGATTTATGTTGCAAAATGAACTGATCTTCAGTTTCTTGTAATCTGGATGCTTCTAAATCTCTAGCCATTAATTTGCTTCTGTACCAAGTTCCTCCCGTTGGCGATACTAGAGGTTTACCGTTGTAAACCACTACACTATCATTATACGATATTACTTGTAAAGATTTTGCTTTTTTCGACAACCAATTATTTAACTTTCGTTGATGTTTTTCTGTTTCGTAACCATAGGTTGCATCTAAAAAACTGATACGTTCAATATAATTTGGTAGCTCTGGTTGCGAATTAATGAAACCAAAAATGAAACTTCCACCACCGCTGTGCCCATTCAAAATAATCGTAGGTTTTAAGCCTCTGTATTTAAAATAGATATTTTCAACAATTTTAAGGATGATACTATCTGCATTTTTGGTTTGACGGCGCCACGTAGGCCAACTTTTTAAGGAATTTTCTAGGTAAACGACAATGTAATTGAGCTTTTTGTCTTGTATTCTGATGAAACTTGTTTGTGCACCAATATGCTGTATGTCGAAATGCCAATCATCGCCTTCGGCTAGCTTTTTACCAAATGTTTGAGCAGTAGTATTGCCATTTGGTAATGCATAAATAATAACTTTTGCAGGTTTTGAATTTAAATCTTTTGGTTCATCGAATGTAAGCTTTACACCATTTTCTAAATTAGCAACAGGCATTGCCTTCATCTTTTGCTCGAAAGTTTGGGCAAAAACTGAAAATGGTAGCAACAGAAGAACTAAGAAGTATCTGGTCATACTTCAAATTTAGTATTTTAATTTTTTGGCTTTCGACCAATGTTGATTACTGCACCAATGCTAAAAACTGAATGTCCCGCATTTAGAAACTTCCTGTTTCTTAAACCAATGTTACTGCCGCTGGTGTATTGCAGCTGGAATTGCTCGCTAAGTATCATCCTGGTAAAGAAAACAGGCTCTATAAAAATGTTATCTTCATTAACTTGTGGTACACCATTCAGTGTAAAATCTTTGGTAGATGCAAAACTTAAACGCCAAGCAGTACCGTAATTCAACCCGAAATCTACACCCAATAACCTCAATTTGCTTACCTTTTTAGAACTATAGTTGGCTTGCACAAACATTTTGGTATAATTAGCATCGTATATATCGGTACTCATTAAGATGCCATCATCGTAATCTCTTACCACACGTTTGCTGCTTGCAGTTCCCATACCTGCGTAAAATTCCAGAATGCGGTTGTCTTCTGGTCCGAAGGTTTTAAAATAACCACCACCAAACTCGAAATAGTTGTGCTTAACATCTCGTTTTCTGCGTTCGTTGTTCATAGAACCGAAGTTTACCATTGCCGCCAAGTTATCGCTAACAGCATATGCAGTATTGATGTTTATGTTTCCACGAAGAGAAATATGGCCGCCGGCAGCAATCTCACCTTTAGTAGTTAACATTGGCGTATTTGGAACGCCTGGCATATAAATAGATGAACAACCGCTGCACAATAAAGTTACAGCAAAGATTGTAAGTAGCTTATATTTTAATGGCATATTGTAGTAATAACACAAATAACGTTAGAAAATTGTTTTAAATGCTGAAATTCATCAAAGTCATCATTCTCTTAAATTCATCTTGTACATTGGCTTTAATGGTGATTTCTTCTTCCGTAACTGGATGAATGAAAGTCAAATCTAAAGCATGAAGCATCATGGTGTTCATTTGTAGATGTTCCTTAAAATATCGATTTTGCTTATTACAGCCATGTGGCCTATCGCCAATAATGGGGTGAAAAATGTGCGCAAAGTGTTTGCGTAGTTGGTGCATTCTCCCCGTTTTAGGATTGGCTTTCACGAAACTATACCTCGATGTTGGATGTTTACCAATCTCTAATGGAATTTCTGATTGCTGTAGTGTAACGAAACTAGTTTGGGCTTCTTGCAGTGTTCCGTTTTCCTTAGCCAAGGGATAGTCAATTTCCATTTCTAAAGGCGCATATCCCCTCACAATGGCTAAATAATTTTTATCTACTAAACTTTCTTGAAACTGCTTTTGCATGGCAATTTCAGTTTCTTTATCAAAAGCAAAAAGCAGTACCCCTCCAGTTTTTCTATCTAATCTATGCGTTGGATTTACATGACAACCAACTTGATCCCTCAACATTTGTAATGCAAATTCTGTAGCATCATCAGCTATTTTAGAACGATGCACCAACAAACCGTGCGGTTTATTAATGGCGATAAGATATTCGTCTTGGTATACAATTTCTAACACAAGGCGAAGATAAAAATTAATTCAAATCAAAAGGAATTGCGTGCTGCATTAAGGTTACCTTTAAAAAATTTAGAAGCTGTTTAAATTTCAGTAAAACTTTTTACTTGTCAGTCTGAGCTTGTCGAAGACTACTTGATGAAGAATGTTTCGACGAGCTCAACATGACACCAGCATTTTTTGCAAAGGAAATTTAAACAGCTTCTTAAATAACTGATGCTGAAATAAATTCAGCATGACGGAACACACCTTAACGTCACCCTGAATTTATTTCAGGGTCTGCTATAATTTGAAAAATCATCAACCAAACAAATCAAAAGCTGTTCTGAAGGTATTGCAATGTGCGTCAACTATGATTTTGATATCTTCAGAATAGCCTCCGCCCATACTTACTTGAACGGGCAAACCAAGCCTAAAACAAGTTTCAAAAACGATTTGATCACGTTGTTTACAAGCAGATTTACTTAACGCTAATTTACCCAGCTTATCGCTTTCTAAAATATCAACCCCCGAAAGATAAAATACAAAATCGGGATTGTGTTTTCTTATTATCGCTGGTAAGTTTTCACTTAAAACTGATAGAAATTCTTGATCTTGTGTTCCGTCTGACAAAGGAATATCCAAATCAGATTTTTCTTTGCGGAATGGAAAGTTTTTATCGCCATGCATAGAAAATGTAAATACACGATCTTCATTTTGGAAAATTTCTGCAGTTCCATTTCCCTGATGCACATCCAAATCGACAATTAAAACTCGTTTGGCTAATCCATTCCTCAGCAAGTAACTCGCCGCAATAGCCTGATCGTTTAACAGACAGAAGCCTTCGCCCCAATTACTGCCAGCGTGATGTGTGCCGCCTGCCACGTTAAAGGCAATGCCATTTTTTTGTGCATAAATTGCGCCGTCTATCGTTCCCTGCGCTATTCTAATTTCTCTTTCAACTAGCTGTGTATCTAAAGGAAAACCTATTCTGCGTTGCTCTTGATAGGGCAAAGTTAACTTTCTTAGTTGCTCCCAGTAAGCTTTCTCGTGTACACTTATGATGTTTTCTTCTTGGGTTGGTTTTGGTGCAAATAAGTTGCTTGCCTCAATTGTTCCTTCATGTAATAATTGAGCAGGTATTAGCTCGTACTTCACCATGGGGAAACGGTGTCCTTCTGGTAAAGGATGCGCATAAATGGGATGATAAGCGATTTTAATCATTGGAATTGCTGACGTAGTCTAAGCGAGTGTTGGTTCTGTTAAACAATTAAACGGTTTCAACAATTAACCAAGAATTTCCCCTACGTGCTTCTCAATATTATCAGCAATTTGATCTACAGGTAAATCGTTTGCATCTGTACCAAAGGGATTTTCAATTTCCTCGGCAATAAGCTCTAAACTCGCTAATACATAGAGTATAAAAGGAACAATAGCCACAACGAAATATCCCAAGCTAAACACCCATCCAAACGGAAGCGTGATGACGTAAACGAAGATAAATTTCTTGATAAAAGCACTGTAAGAGTAAGGAATTGGCGTGTTTTTTATCCTTTCGCAAGCACCACAAACATCAGTAAATTGTGTAGTATCAGTATTTAAGGTAATTAGCTGCTCGCCAGTAATTTTACCTTCCCGTTGTAAATCGAAAAGCTTATTCGTAATACTTACCGCCACCTGATTTGGAATGTGTTTACCGCCATCAATTTCAATTAAAATGCTGTTTTTCCCAAAGTATTGTTTCTCACGCAAATGCTCCTTTAATGCAAAAGCATATTTAGCAATAGCGTACTTAAAAAACTCCTTGTCTTCGTTGCTTAAATTTAATGCATTAATCCTAATGGCAAAATTTCTACTTACGTTTACCAATTGTCCCAACAATCTCCTGCCTTCCCACCATCTATCGTAAGACGTATTGGTTCTGAAAACCAACAACATAGAGATTACAAAACCTAGCAAGCTATGCATCATTCCCACATTTTTAATGTAGGTTGTTTCTGCCAATTTAATATGGTTAAGCTCCAGATAAGCTATAATCCCAGAAAAAATTGACACACTAAGCATCAACTTCCAGAGCTTATAAAAACTGTCGGCTTTATGAAAGCGAAAAATAAAACCAATCCACTCTTTTGGGTTGTAATTAATCATTTTGTAGGGATTTACTTACGGTTAAAAGCAATTCGCCAGTTCTGAAAATATCTTCAAAACTATTATACATTGGGACGGCACTTAATCTGATGACGTTAGGTTCACGCCAGTCGCCTAAAACATTGTTTTTCACTAAGTGGTCGAAGATTTTCTTTCCATCGTTTTTAGCAATGATAGAAACCTGCGCACCTCTTTCATCTGGATTTTTTGGAGTGATGATTTTAAACTGTTCAAATCCAAGCGCAGTGTTTACTTTCTCAATGATATAAATTAAATAGGCAGTCAATTTTTTGCTTTTTTCTCGCAGTGGTTCCATAAAACCAACTTTTTCGAATAATTGTAACGAAGCGTGATACAATGCCATTGGCATCACTTGCGTGCAGCTTACCTGCCAACCATCTGCACCAGCTTCGGGCACAAATCCTTTTTCCATTAGGAAGCGATTGTTTTCTTGGTAGCCCCACCAACCAGCAAAGCGATGTAAGGATTGGTCGTTAAAATGCTTTTCGTGCACAAAAATTCCACTTATGCCACCCGGGCCAGCATTTTGGTATTTATAGGAACACCAACAAGCAAAGTCAACATTCCAAGCGTGTAACTGCAAAGGCACATTTCCTGCAGCGTGCGCCAAGTCGAAACCTACTTTTGCACCTGCTTGATGACCTGCTTTGGTAATAGCTTCCATATTAAACAATTGCCCCGTAAAGTAGTTGATACCACCAAATAGCACCAGCGCAATTTCATTTGCATTAGCTTCAATTTCGGCAATAATATCCTCCGTTTTTAAAGTGTATTCACCTTCTTTTGGCGCTACTTCAATAATTGCTTCCTTTGGATCGAAGCCGTGAAAACGAACCTGACTTTCTATGGCATATTGGTCTGATGGGAAAGCACCAGCTTCCATAATGATCTTAAAACGTTCTTTGGTAGGTCTGTAAAAACTTACCATCAATAAATGTAAGTTAACCGTTAAGGTATTCATCGGGCAAACCTCCGCTTCACTGGCCCCTACTATTGGTGCCATTAATCGTTTAAGTTCTTTGTGATAAAACATCCAAGGTTCATTGCCCTCAAACCAGCCCTCTACTGCTAAGTTTTGCCAATTATCTAATTGTTTCCCTAAAACCTGTTTGGCTACTTTAGGTTGCAATCCTAATGAATTACCACACAAGTATATAAACGGTTTCTCATTTTGTTGAGGAAATAGATACTCATTACGCATTTCACCCAAAGTATCTTGCTGATCAAGAGACTGGGCGAATGCTAAATTATTTTCGAAAGTCATTTTTATAATAAAAGCGTGTTAGTTGAATGCTTGTTTTATCACCTTAGGACACATTAAAACTAAAATGTACTGGGTGGTTAAAATTTAAATACCACCTTAGTCACCTAAGAAAACCTAAGGCTTAAATGTACTAAGGTGTCTTAGGTGGTTAAAATAATTAAATGTTTGTCACTTAATGTATAATATCAATAGGCTTAAACTATTTTCCAAACTTCATTTTTAACTGGTCAAGCATATCATTGGTAACCGGTTTAGCAGGCTCTGATTTTCTTGGTTGAGGATTTTGCCTTTGCGCTGGAGCTTGTTGCGTACGGCTTTGCTTTTGGTCTTCCTTTTTCTTACTCCAACGTTTCCAAATCTCCTCCATTTTTTTCTTTGTAAACAAAGGAAAATCGCCTTGCATCATCCAAGAATAATAACTTGGTTCTGTATCAAAAATACTTTCTACAGTTTTTCCTTTGTGCTTGCCGAAATTAATACACTCTTCG
Organism: Pedobacter sp.; assembly: GCF_031119335.1. Taxonomy (GTDB): domain Bacteria; phylum Bacteroidota; class Bacteroidia; order Sphingobacteriales; family Sphingobacteriaceae; genus Pedobacter. The sequence goes on along the minus strand of NZ_JAVHXT010000009.1, from coordinate 128,817 downwards.
CCGTTTTCATTATAAACTAATCTACCAGCATAATCTACCGATTTGTTCATGTTGGTAAAACTATGTAAAGCATCTACATCGTTTTTTACAGGAACAGAAATATTGCCCTGTTTATCTTCAAACTCAGTATTTTTATACTTATCTAACTGCGCCAATAGCACTTCATACGTAGCTCTAATATCAGCTTCTGCCGAATGCGCATTAACTAAATCCTTTGCACAGTAAAATTTGTAAGCCGCTTTTAAAGTGCGTTGTTCCATTTGATGAAAGATGTTCTGTACATCTACAAACTTTCTATCGGTCATATCTAAATCAACACCAACCCTTAAAAACTCTTCCAATAGCATCGGTATGTCAAATTTGTTAGAATTATAGCCTGCCAAATCTGCATCACCAATAAAATCTGCTATCTCCTGCGCAACATCTCCAAACTTTGGTGCATCCTTTATATCTTCATCATAAATACCATGAATTAATGAAGTAACCAACGGGATTGGTATTTCTGGATTGATACGTTTTGTTAAAATTTGCTCTGAACCATCTGGCATTGCTTTTAATATAGCAATTTCAACAATTCTATCTATTCCAACATTTACACCGGTTGCTTCTAGGTCAAAAAATGCTAATGGACGCTTTAAGTTTAATTTCATCAGTTTATATATTTTTTTCATTGGATGATGGGCGCTCTACCTACAATTATTGGTATCGTTTCATACAAGAATTAATCAAGCCAAATTTGCTAAAAACAAAGCGTACTTTCTATTTTTTAGTTAAAAAAGCTACGAATATTTAGTTAATTCTAATGGATGGGTTATATTGCATTATCAAACTATCGGCTATGTTAAGAATCTTCATTTTCGCTTTATTACTCTCCCCAATTGTTACTATTGCCCAAGACTTTACCTTTGGACAGCTCAGCAATAACGATCGAATTTTTGACCGAAAGCAGCTTGACAGCAATGCCAATGCCGTTTATTTGAACGAAGCTGGTTCCACACGCTTCAGTTATGATTCGGAAACCGGCCACATGAGATTAATACACCAATACCATGCCCGTATTAAACTTTTTAATAAAGAGGGGTTTGATGCGGCAAATATAGTGGTGCCTCTTTACAAAAGTGGAACAGGAAACAATGAGCAAGAAACTATTTCAGATATTAAGGCGACTACTTTCAACTACCAAAATGGCAGGTTGGAAGAAACAGCCATGTCTGAAAAAGCTGTTTTCCGCGAAGAAAAATCCAAATACCTAACGTTGGCAAAATTTACCTTACCTAACTTAAAAGACAATTCTATCATAGAATATAGCTACATGATCGAAACACCATTCTTATTCAACTTTAAGACTTGGAATTTTCAATCTGATATACCGAAAGTAAACAGCACCTACGTGGCATATATTCCGGCTAATTACAGATATAATGTTTCGTTAAGAGGTTTTTATAAACTTACGGATACAAAGGCAGAACTAAGCAGAGAATGTTTACGTATTGCAGGCAAAGAAATGGATTGTTCTAAGCTTACCTATAATATGAAAAATATGCCTGCATTTATAGAGGAAGACTATATGACAGCTCCTACCAATTATAAATCGGCCGTTTACTTTGAGCTTGAAGAAGTTTTCTATTTGAACGGTTCTAGCCAGAAATATACTAAAACCTGGCGAGATGTAGACTACGAACTAACCAGCAACAGAGATTTTGGTGGTCAGATGAAAAGAAAGGATGTTTTTAAAAGTATAGTACCTAGTCTTACTACTAATGCAACAACTGATTTGGATAAAGCGAAAGCAATATTTGAATACATAAAAAAACAAATTAGGTGGAACAATTACTATGGCAAGTATAGCGAAACCAGTGTTAAAGAGGTTATCGATAGAAGAAGTGGCAATGTAGCGGATATTAACTTTGCATTAATTTCTGCCCTTTCTGCAGCAGATTTAGATGTAGAAGCGGTAATTCTTTCTACAAGGGAGAACGGAACTCCGAATAAGCTCTACCCTATCATGAGCGATTTTAACTATGTAGTTGCAAAAGTGAATATCGGAGAAAATAGTTATCTGTTAGATGCTTCGGAGCCATTATTACCTTTTGGCTTACTTCCATTAAGGTGTATTAATGATCAGGGCAGGGTAATCAATCTTAAGAAACCTTCTTATTGGATTGATTTAAAAGCAGCCAAAAAAAGTGCTACCACGCATAGTTTAATTGGTAAAATGACTGAAGATGGTAAAATTATAGGTACTGTTACTTCGATAGCTCTTGGCCTTAATGCACTCAATATCAGAAAGGACATTAAAAAATACACTTCTGTAGATGAGTATGTGGAGAAACTAGATGAACGTTTAACGAATATTAAAATCAAAAACTTTAAGATAAAGAACGTTGATAGTGTAGAAAACGCATTGATAGAGGAATACGAAGTGGAGCTTACCATTGCTAGTAACGAAAATAATGCTACTCATTTTAATCCGTTTTTCATCAACCCCGTTAGAAAAAACCCATTTAAGTTGAGTGAAAGGAACTATCCGGTTGATTTAGGCGCCGCCAATGAAGAGAGAATCTCGATCAACTTGGTACTACCAGAAAATTACGTACTGAAAGAACAGCCAAAAGATTTATCTATTGCACTTCCCAATCAGGGTGGCAGATATATTTTACAAACCACTTTGGTAGATAAAAATCTAATGGTTAACCAACAGTTATTGCTCAGTAAGGCCATTTACACTTCAGAAGAATATCATTATCTCAAAGAATTTTATAACAGGGTGATACAAGCACAAAAAGCTGATGTGTTGATTTCAAAAAACAACTAATGAAGAGATTTCACTTTATTTGGGCTTTACTGTTAATAATAAATGCTGCTAAAGCTCAAAACTATACGATAGAAAACATTCCTGCTTCCTTAAAAAACCGAGCACATGCAGTTATTAGAGACGATAAGACAATAATTGATATGCGCTCGCCAGAAAATGTACTGCTTAGTGTTGACAAAGCAGTTACAGTATTTAACAAAAATGGAGATAAACATGGGCAGCTGGTATTGTTTTACGATAAAAACACAGCTATTAGATCTGTTAAAGGCGAGATTTACGATGAGTTTGGGAAACAGGTCAGTAAATTTTCGTTAAGTAATTTCAAGGACGAAAGTGCCATTAATGATTTTTCTTTATTTGAAGATAGCCGGGTGAAATATTACATCCCGCAAATTAATACTTATCCTTATACTATTGTTTATCACTACGAAATTAGGAACAAACAAAATTTAATTATTCCCGAATGGCGACCAGTTCCAGGGTTTGATGTTTCGGTGGAGAAAAGCAGCTATCAGTTTATCAGCAATCCGACAGACGAAATTAGGATCAACACCAAAAACTATAAGGGAACAAAGGAAGAACTTAACGTTGATAAACAAAAAGCCATTTTATGGAAAATAGAGAACATTAATGCACTAAAACATGAGCCTTACGCTCCAAACCCTGATATCTATTTCCCATCTATTAAAGTTGCTCCCGTAAATTTTAGCTACTACAATTTTAAGGGTACATATACCGACTGGCAAGGCTTGGGCAAGTTGAGCTACGATTATTTACTGAAAGACAGACGAGCTTTGCCACTTGAAACTGTGTGGTTAATTGAGGAGTTGGTAAAAGGCGAAACTACCGATAGAGCCAAAGCAAAAAAGATTTACGAGCACTTCCAAAAGAAAACACGCTACATCAGCGTGCAAATTGGTATCGGTGGTTTTCAGCCAATTAAAGCAACTGAAGTAGATAAATTAGGTTATGGAGATTGTAAAGCATTGGTGAATTATATGCAGGCACTTTTAGAAGTTGTAGGTATTGAATCTTATTACTGTGTGGTTGCAGCTGGAGATGAAAAAACAGATTTGATGCCTTCGTTTGCTAGCATGGAGCAAGGAAACCACGTTATTTTGTGCTTGCCATTAAACGGTGAGCCAACTTGGTTAGAATGTACTAGTCAAGATGCACCGTTCGGCTACTTAGGCTCGTTTACAGATGACAGATGGGTGTTGGCTTGTACAAAAGAAGGCGGAAAATTGATGAAAACCCCGAAATTTGAAGCTGCAAAAAGTGTTCAGCTACGCACTGGAGAACTTTCTCTATCAAAAAATGGAGCTATTTCTGGTAAAATTGAAACAAAGTTTACCGGATCTCAATTCGACAACCATTACTTTTTGCTTAAAAAATCGCCTACTGAAAGAGAAAAGCAATTAAAGTATTTGTACGATATCAACAATATCGAGTTTGCCTCTATGGCTTTTGATGTTGATACAGAGCAAGCTCAATTTACAGAGCAACTAGCTGTTGAAGTTGGTAATTATGCGGCCATTAACAATGGAAAAATTGTGTTTACGCCCAATTTATTTAACGTAAAACGATCTGTTCCCGCTGTGCGAAATAGAGTTTTAGCTTTAGATTTAAAGCGTGGTTATGTAGATGTTGATAGCATCAGTTTTAAGCTTGATGATGGAATAATTCCTGTTATCGTTCCCAAAGAAGTAAAAATAGATAATAAGTTTGGACAGTATGAGTTAGCAATAAAAATGAAAGAAGGCAAACTGATGTACTACCGAAAGTTGGAAATGAAAGACGGGCAGTTTAAACCAGAAGAGTATGAAGCTTTTGAGAACTTTGTAAACGAGGTGGCTAATAATGATAGAATTAGAGCAACATTGTTGCTGAAGCAATAAACAAAAAGCCCCAACAAATTAATGCTGAGGCTCCTGCTAAGAATATCTTAACTACTTGCTAACTTCTTTTTTCCATTTTATGGTGCAGCCAATTGCTTTTGTAGAAGCTACACTTGGCTTCTCTCCTTTTAATAATTGATTTACTGCGTTTTGCACGTAATTATCTCTTTGTGGATTAGCCAATTGTTGATCGTTGTCAATAGCTCCTATATACACTACTTCGTTACCTTTAGCTGTTTTTTGTAATACGAATACATGCGGTGTACGCATAGCACCATATTTTTTCGTAAAAACATGATCTGGATCTAGTAAATATGCAAAGCTGAAGTTTTTCTCTTTGGCTCGTTCCTGCATTTTTTCGTAAGTATCGCCTGGTGAAGCTACGGGATCATTTGTATTGATAGCTACTACCGGATATCCTTTTGCAGCGTACATTTTGTTCAATTCTTCTTTACGGCTCTCATAAGCTTTAGAAACTGGACAAGTGTTGCAAGTAAATATTACAATGTACCCCTTGGCATTTTTGTAGTTAGCCAAAGAAACATTTTTACCGTCAACATTCTTCAAATTAAAATCTGACGCTAAATCGCCGACTTGATAGCCGGTTTGATTTTGAGCATTTACGGCAGTAACCACAAACAAGGTTAAGCACGCTAATAATAACTTTTTCATACATTATTTAATTAATTGATTTTTATACCGCCTAAGAAACTTTAGCACATTTTAGTCTTTATTTTCTTAGGTGTCTAAGGTGGTTCATTTTTTATTTAGAACTTTCAATAGTTCATCATAGGTGAATGCTTTTTCGTAAAAAGACCTCACCTTCTTATCTGTGTTCAGTATTAAAGTAGCTGGTAAAGCACCAGACCAACTCTTGTCTACACGGTCAATAAATTTCTGTTGGTCCATTTCATTCACTACAAAAACTTCAGATTTTAACTTGTGCTTAGCAACAAAAGGTTCTACATCTGTCTTTAATTTTGATTTAAAATCTAAGCTCATTAATATCACTTTAAATGGCTTCTTCGCATTTTCGCTAGTCAGTCTTTCAAAATAAGGCAGTTCCTCTACACATGGCCCGCACCAAGTTGCCCAAAAATTCACAACATAGGTAGTATCCTTTCCCTTGGCTACTCTTTGTTCTAATTCATTTAAAGTTAATAATTTAACTTGTGCATTTGCTCCATATCCTACTAAGATTAATAGAATTGTTACGATGTATCTTTTCATCTATTAAAGGTTTAGATTCTGTAATTCGGATAACCTATTAAGTTAAAAACAAACAATTAATTCAGCGTTCCTGTTTTAACAATGGCTCTTTGGTACACAGGTAAAGTCAAATCATCCACAATTACGCCTCTAGTAGTTGAGGCATGCACAAAAAAATCACCATTTAAATAAACACCAACGTGATCTACCTCTCTACCTCCAAAAGAAAAGAATATCAGATCTCCTTCTTTTAAATTATTGTAGCTACGTTTTTTTACCGCATCTGCTTGATCCCTCGATCTACGTGGCAACGATTTGCCGTAGATATCTTTTTGTAACAATAACGCAAAACCAGAGCAATCTATCCCACTTTTATCTAAGCCACCAAGCTTGTATTTAACACCAGTCCAATTGTTAATGAAACGATAAAGCGGTTTGCTTTTCAAATTGGCCATTGCATCTGCAGCACGGGCGGCTTTAGTATTGCTGGTATTTTTTCTGCTACCGCAGGATGCCAATATTGACAAGAAAATCACACAAATCCATAATAAATAACTTCGTCTAACTGCTACCATATTTACTATTTAAAGTTATAAAGCACTGCATAGAAAGTAATAGATCTCTCCTATCGTCGAGATGACGGCAAAAGTTCACTTCATTTCTAAAGAATGCTTATTAATTCTTTATCAACCTTTGGATCTCGTCCAGTTTTAATAACGCCTCTACCGGAGTTAGCGTATTCACATCTAAGTTATTCAGCGAATCACGAATTTTAACCAACACAGGGTCATCAATTGCGAACATTTGTAGTTGGTAAGCTTGATTTTGAACTTTCTTAATGCTATCCTTAACGCTTTGCCCTTCGGTACGGTCTATCTCCAAGCGCTTTAATATTTCATTTGCCCTTCCTATCAGCTTTGCTGGCATGCCCGCCATTTTAGCCACGTGGATACCAAAACTATGCTCGCTACCACCAGGAACCAACTTACGTAAGAAGATAATTTTGTTCTGTAATTCTTTACTGGTCACGTTAAAGTTCTTAATGCGGCTCATGGTATTTTCCAAGTCGTTAAGTTCATGGTAATGCGTAGCAAATAACGTTTTTGGTCTAGCCGTTGGATGCTCATGCAAATACTCTGCAATTGCCCAAGCAATCGAAATACCATCGTAAGTACTCGTACCACGTCCAATTTCATCTAACAAAATCAAGCTTCTGTCAGAGATATTGTTTAAGATGCTGGCAGTTTCGTTCATTTCTACCATGAATGTACTTTCTCCACTCGAAAGGTTATCAGAAGCACCAACTCTGGTAAAGATCTTATCTACAATACCGATAGTTGCCGATTTTGCAGGTACAAAACACCCCATCTGTGCCATCAAAACTATCAATGCACTTTGGCGTAAAATAGCCGACTTACCCGACATATTCGGACCAGTAATCATCATGATTTGCTGTGTATCATTGTCTAAATACACATCGTTGGTAATGTATTCTTCGCCAACTGGCAAGCGCTTTTCAATAACCGGGTGGCGGCCACCTTTTATATCTAATTCTTTCGAATTATTTAGCTCTGGTTTAGTATAGTAATTCTTAACCGCCAGTTGCGAAAAGCACAACAAAACATCTAATTGTGCAATTAAATAAGCGTTTAACTGTATTGGTTTAATGAAATGAGCCACTTGGTACATCAATTCATTATACAATCTTACTTCTATCGCTTGTATCTTCTCTTCAGCACCTAAAATTTGTTCTTCGTATTCCTTTAATTCTGGCGTAATATATCGCTCTGCACTAACCAAAGTCTGCTTACGGATCCAACTTTCTGGCACTTTATCTTTATGTGTATGGGTAACCTCTAAATAGTACCCAAAAACGTTGTTGAAAGAAATTTTTAAAGATGGAATGCCCGTGTTTTCAATCTCACGACGTTGAATTTCTACCAGAAACTCTTTACCGCCGAAGGCAATTTTACGTAACCTATCCAATTCTTCATCAACGCCATCAGCAATTACGTTGCCCTTTACCAACAAAGCGGGTGGATCTGCCTGTAACTCTCTCTCCAGTTTCTCTTTAATATTAGTGCAAGGGTTTAACTGCGATGCCAAAACCTCCAAATATTGGTTTTTGCTATTCGCCGCTAACTTTTGTACTTCTTCTATATGACCCAAGGCTCGTTTTAGTTGCAACAATTCCCTCGGGCCAGCCTTTTGCAGACCAACCTTAGAAATCAGGCGTTCTAAATCGCCGATAGGTTTAATGTGCTGTAAAAACTCATCTGCCAGCACTTCATTTTTCACCAAGAAATCTACCATACCCAGGCGCTCCTGAATTGGCTTCAATTCCTTCAATGGCATGATAATCCATTTGTGCAACAACCTAGCTCCCATTGGTGTACAAGTATGATCTAGCACATCAAATAAAGTTACAGCATTATCGTGAGGCGAACTCACCAACTCCAAATTACGGATGGTAAAATGATCTAACCACATATACTTTTCTTCCTCTACACGAGAAATCGAAGTAATATGTTGCAAGTTTCTGTGTTCGGTTTCGCCTAAATAGTATAACACCACGCCTGCCGCAACAATTCCAGCGGTCAGTTTATCCACCCCAAATCCTTTTAAGGAGTTAACCTCAAAATGCTTGGTTAAAACTTCGGTAGCATAATCTTGGGTAAAGGCCCAATCATCAATATGGAAAGTGTAAAATTTATCGCCAAATAGCTGTGGAAATTCAGAACGTTTGCTTTTTTGATAAACAACCTCTGTAGGCTTAAAACTTTGTAAAAGCTTGTCGATATATTCTGCATTGCCCTGTGCAACCAAAAATTCGCCCGTAGAAATATCGCAAAATGCCACCCCCATACTTGTCTTTTCGAAGTATACAGCAGCAAGGTAGTTGTTAGATTTTTGACTTAAAATATTATCACTGTACGCAACTCCTGGAGTAATTAACTCTGTAACACCACGTTTCACAATGGTTTTGGTCATTTTAGGGTCTTCCAACTGATCGCAAATAGCAACCCTTTGTCCGGCCCTAACCAATTTAGAAAGGTAGTTTTCTAACGAATGATGCGGAAAACCTGCCAATTCTAACGCACCGTTAGGTCCAGTGCCACGTTTGGTGAGTACAATCCCTAAAATTTGTGAAGTTTTAATGGCATCCTCGCCAAAAGTTTCGTAAAAATCTCCTACTCTAAATAACAATAACGCACCAGGATATTTCGCCTTAATGGTATTGTATTGCTGCATTAACGGGGTAACAGTTTCTTTTGCTTTGGCCAAAATCTTAAAAATTTACTAAAGTGTAAAGATAGCATCTTGCACCGTAGCCTAGCAGTTTTTGTGGAGAAATTATCGTATTGTGGAGAGGAAAAATGCAGTGTTTTTTGAAAAGCATTTCCATCGCTTTTATTAAAGTCAGTCCTGCTGTACATTATAGCCCTCATACTTCGGGGCTGCCATTTCCATCAGGTTTAGAAAACTTAATCCTTTGCCAAAAACCAAATTTAAAAAAGACTTTGCTGTGCAGCTTGTTCTGGTGGTAACCCTAAAAACTTAAAATCATCAGAAAACTTATCATATTGCTTCCGTTCTGGGTTAAACTTTCTCAAAACTAGATTTTCACAAGTAAATTCAAGTTTGGCATCTGCAAACATTTCCAAAGCTATTTCAACATTTTCTTCACTCAGTTTCCTACCAATAGAAATGTGAGGGTCTTTACTTTTGTACGAGTTTTTGATATTCAGTTTTTTCTGAATTCTAGCCATTAATTCAGTAAGTGGAACTTTTATAGCTTCGTCTGGTTTAAGGAAAACAGCCCCATTTGGGTAGCTGTCAACGCCATCAAATCTTAAATATAAAGGATTTTCATAGCTAGTAATTTTTTTAAAAGCAGATATTACCTCTTCAAGTTCATCTTCATCAGCGGTAAATTCAATAATTGTAAGATGAGCCTTAGAGTTCCTACTATTGTACCAACCTATTTTTGTATTTAACTCATTTTTTAATTGGTCTACGTATCTAACCCCATCTTCTGAAGGTGCAATTACAATAGAATATTTGAATTTCTCTGAGATCATATTTAATTAAAATTTAAAAACATGAGCCGAATAAAATCGTTAATCGGCTCACTTTTATACCATTTCATGAGCCGATTAGTTATTGTTATATTTGTACACTCACAAAATACAATATGGCAATTTTACATCGCAAAGAAGAAAAGATACAAGTAGTTTTAGGTAGATTGCCTAAGAAATATACGCACGAGGAATTTGTGCAAATGTTTATCAAACTTTACTCTAAAGACTGGGGTAAGATCAAATCGGCGTACATTAAGCAAAATCAAGATAGAGAGCCCGGAACGGTAGTTAATATGCCTAAACCAGAATTGTACTTACAGCAACTTTTAGATACCTACCTTGCTACGGCACCATCTAAAAATGTGGCTAATGTAACATCCGATGTTAAAACTGAAGAAAAATCATCGGCAAAAGCCAAGTCTGTAGCAAAGAAAAAAGAAGAAACACCAGCTACAAAGACTAAGGCCGCTCCTAAAAAGCAAAAAGAAGAAAACATAGCTCCTACTGAGGAAATAAAGAAAAAGGCAACCGCTAAAAAGAAAGTAGCTGCCGAAAAACCTACAGTAGCTAAAAAATCGAAATCTGCAGATAAATAATTTTACAGTTACGCAATAAAACTGAATTTCTACTGTTTTATATTCAGAGAGCGTTAATTTAGATGGCGGGGATCAGATCTTTAATGATTTGGTCCCCGTTTCTTTTGCACTAATCCCGCTGCTCAAACTTCCTCAAAGGTGGATAACTCTTCTCTTGTGAATAAATAACATAAACTACTGATTTACAAGTTTCGTTTATATATCGAACTAAAGTTTATAGTTATGGAAGCAACAGATAAAAAATGTGTCTATGTGTTGGAAGACAACGCTAACATAGCCGACATTATTGAGTTTTTGTTAGTGGAAGAACTCTACGATGTAAAAGTTTGTAAAAATGCGAACACCTTCTGGAAAGAAATGCAGCAGCATACGCCAGATATGATTGTGCTAGATGTGATTTTGCCAGATGCAAATGGACTAGACATCTGCACAAAGTTGAAACGTGATTTAAGAACCCATCACATTCCAGTAATGATGATGTCGGGGAATAACCATTTGAGCAAGGTAAAATCTAAATGCGATGCGGATAGTTACATTAACAAACCGTTTGACTTGAACGATTTTATGCAACGCGTTGACTATTATAGTCATATCGCTTAGTAAACGTTAGCCACAGATGCAATGATTAAATCCATGTATCTGTGGCGTTATATGCTGAGAACAATCATCTTTTTTAGTGACTACCGTTACTAACAACACAAGCTAAAACAATCATATTTGATTAACAATTTAAACAACATCGAATATGAAACAACGTGTGCCTATTTCCGAAATTATGACCAAAAATTTGGTTACTGCTAATGTAACTGACAGCTTAAAACACATCAGTACGTTATTAAAAGATAACAACATTAGGCATCTACCTATTGTATCTGGAAGAACGCTGGTTGGCATTATCAGTAAAACAGATATTTTAAGATTAAGCTTTGCTGATATCTACGAAGGTCAAGAGAATATTGATGAAACCGTTTTTGAAATGCTAAGAACAGAGCAAGTGATGGTACACAATCCAACCACGGTAGATGTACACGATACAGTTAAAGAAGTGGCGGATATCATGAGTAAAGTCGAGTTTCATGCATTGCCGGTACTAGATGAGGGTAAAATTGTAGGAATTATTTCTACCACAGATTTAATTAAGTATCTATTAGCACAATATCACTAAGCAACGTTTAAAAACAAAATAATAGTTAATTAAGGAAACAGGCCGTCTGCTCAATGTCTAAGCAACTCAAGAGCAGATGGCTTTGTTGTTTCTGAGAGGTTTTAGTCATTTTTAAAGAAATTAACTAAACCAAGTAGTGTAAGGGAAGGTATTTTTCTGATAAAAAAGCATCTTGACTACGCCGCTATTACTTTTTTATCAATTTTCTAGTTTCAACATCGTTATCGCCTTTTAAACGAACAAAATAGATACCTGAAGAATAATTTGCCAACGACACCATAGTGCTACGTTCCTGCGCTGCGATTGTATTTTTAATTAGGTTTTTACCACTGGTATCTGTAATGGTTAATGTTTTATATCTTCCCTCGGCAAAAGTTACAGTCAACAAATCTGACGTTGGATTAGGGTAAAATCTAATATCAGTTGAAATCTGGAAATTCAATGCCTTAATCCCTAACACTGTTGTTGTACCATCTTTATCCTCTTGTAAGAGTTTGTAATAATTATTGCCATCTAATGGATTACTATCGAAAAACGAATAATTTTTAAAAGTTAACGATGCTGTCGCTCCTCCCACTACTACTTGTCCAATTTTTATAAAGTTTACATTATCGTCGCTTCGGTATATTATAAAACCCTTGTTGTTATGTTCTAAGACTGTTTGCCAAGCAAGTTGCGCACCGTTAGCTTTTTTTTGAGCCCAAAACCAATTTAAGTTAACTGGAAGCACACTTGGCATACCTTGGTATTCGTACGCTCCCAAGTCTATTACGCCACCTGTATTAAAATTATACACACGAGGATTGCCTAATAAATCTGTAGTAGTGCGAGTTAAGTTCTGAAAAAGTGCATTATCTCCCATGTTAATTGCCCCACTAGCATTGCTAAGTGTGTAATCGCCATTTGCAGCATTAGTAAAAGCCGGGTTAATATCAATATTAAATCCTCCATCTATACCAAATAAGTTATTCCAGTTACCACTTGAACTTCCGTGAACTAATGAATTGACAAAACTTGGCTTAAAATCATTCCCTCCCAAATTATGGATGTTTACATTACCAGTAGAAATATTGTCGAACAGGATGCTATTATAAATTTTTGGAGTAGCTCTATTATTATAAATAGCCCCGCCGTTGTCAGTTGCCTTATTTGAAACTACGGTAACATTTAAAAAAACTGGTGTAGAAGTATCATTTGATATACCACCTCCTAATGCGCCAATATTTTGAGTTATTAGAACATTAATATAATTGGCATTTGAGATATCATCATTATAAACCCCGCCACCTATGGAACTTGCCAAATTATTTTTAACTATAACATTTTTCAAAAACGGAGAAGACCTTCTACAATAAACTCCCCCTCCGCAATTTTTATATATGGCATACCCACTTAAAGTTATAGAACCTGATGATTGTGCAATTCCGCCACTAATGGTAAAACCATTAAGTAACGCACCTCCTACATCTCCAACAGAAACAACAACATGATGTACATTATCAGCAATGTTACCAATAGACAAGCTGCTACCAGTACCGCTTATAATGTCATCACCATTAATGTCTCCACTCAATATACTAATATTAGAGGCCACACTCAAATTCCTACTATCCAAATCATACTCTGTTCCTGCAAAGCCTCCGTATATATGCGTATTTTTCACCACTCTAAATGCATTATTTTGCCCATCAGCCAAATTATTTATCGGACTGTAAAGTGGTTTATAAACACCTTTGGCCACCCATATTTCCAACGGATTATCTAATGTCCACTTGTTGTCATTTTCCTTTGCTACCTTCAAAGCATCTGCAAGTTCAGAAAAAGCATTTGCCCACCTGTTGCCAGAACCATCGCCACCTATAACGCCCTTATTTACATACAATATATTGGTTTGGTATACCTTCCAATCTTTATGAGCGGTATAGTTTGTAGAGCTGCCGGTGGTAGCTTGTAAGCCAACCTTCAATTCAGCTAAATTAGTACCACCATCAAAATACATTACATTATTAAAATTGCTTTCTGTGCTTCTCTTTACGTAATAGGTAGCACCTTGCGAATGCAATACAATTTTATAGTCGAACCAACTGCCAGGCGAAGTATTATTAACATACGAATTAGTAGGCATATTTTGAGAATTATCTTGGTTTCTAGCAGATATGGTTACATTACTTCCAGTACCATTGTCAAAAAAATACAGACCATGCACAATACCGTCGGTACCGTTTGTTTCATTACGAAAACCTACCATTATAGCCTTATAACCACTAAACGGAATAAACACGCTTCCTTCAAAGGTCAACCCTTCCGTTCTTGTGAAGCTTTCTTTGGTCCATAGACGCGACTGCCAACTCGAGTTTGAGGCCTGTAATCTAGTTTCTATTAGTGTACTTACATTATTTAATCCGTTCACTTCAAAAAGATTATTATCTAGTGCCCCACCAAAACCATACTCAAATTTGTTATCATCTACCTGAAATATTTTAGGGCTTTTGACGGTGTTTGCTAACGCAAATAGGTTCGCAGTAAAGAACAGAAAAAGGAATAAAAAGTAGCTTTTCTTCATAATTTAAATGGATAAGATATGTTGCTGATATAAAGGTGGATTGAATGACAAGTCAAAACTAGAGTATAAAACTTATAGGAGTATCCCCCAAATTGGGGGATATTTAAATAAAACAAAGTAAATAGTTGTTGTACTATGTAACTTAGAGCTAACAAATGTTTGCAGATGTTACCTGAAAAAATAATAGCTTACTTTTTACCTTTAAAACTACAGAACAAGCTACACCCAAAGTACGATGAGGTTTGCGTAATACTTAGTGGCATGTTGGTGGCTGCAGTTTTACTAATTGTACTACCCCTTCCCTTGCTCTATTTTTCTGTATTGCCAGCATATTTTATCATTATTGGGATATCGGCCTTTATCACTTGCTATGCAATTAAAGTCAACATAGATTATAGAATACCAACCTACATAACTTTTACCATTTGTTTTGCCGTTTATATCCATATATGTGATAGCTCTGGCAATATACTTTCTCCATATATGTCGGCATTTTACGGTATACTTTTAACAGGTTCGTGGGCAGGCAAACAGTTTGGTTACTTTACCCTCGCTGGTTGCATAACAAGTTTTGCAATACTTGCTTTTTTACAATACCAAAGTTCTGCCGAAGACCATATATATAGTATTTTCTTTTTTCATTGTTGCCTTACCATTTTTATGCTCATTTTCTTCAACATGTTAAAAGCGCAAAATGAATATGCCAGACAACAGGTAAGAAAAGAACAACATTTAAGAATTAATGAACTAAATACGGCTATTAGGGAAAGAAATCAGCAAATAAATAATATGCGGCAAATGCTGGCTTCTGATTTTCACGACGAAACAGGAAATATTCTATCTGCAATAACACGCCAAGCCATACAGCTAAAAAACAAAGTTGATGATCAACATGAAACAATGCCAATTATCGAAAACATTATCATTAACAGTGAACATTTATATGAGTCTAGTAGAGATTTTTTATGGGGCATTAACCATCAAAATGATGAGCCTGAAGTTTTATTTGGCTACCTAACTTCTTTTGGGCAATTTTTTTACAACCAATTTGACACTGCATTTTCTGTACAACAGAAACAAAATCTTGTTGAGAATATCGGATTACTAGCTCCTTTTGCTTCTAGGCACATTATTTTGATTTTTAAAGAAGCAATGAACAATGTGATTAAGCATGCCAATGCCAACGAAGTTATACTTGCCATGGAAAAAAAAGACAATGAGGTAACATTTACACTTATAGATGATGGAAAGTGGAAAAAGCCATCAGTTAATGAACCTCATAATGGTTTGGCCAATATGAAAAAGAGAAGCAGCGATAATGGTTTCGAATTGGAGGTTGCGGGCAATGCCAACGGAACTAAAATAATACTCACTTGCCCTCTTATATACCCAATTTAAATACAACAATGAACAGCAGAATAATTATTGTAGAAGATAACCCGGCTATACGAAGCGGTTTTTTTATTACGTTACAGGCTATAGGCAAATATGATGTTGTAGGACAATATAGCAATTGTGAAGACGCGATTACCCATTTACAAGAAGACAAGCCAGATGTGGTACTTATGGATATTGAGCTACCTGGAATGAGTGGTATTGAGGGTACAATACTAATTAAGAAACAGGTGCCAAAATGCATAGTCTTAATTATTACGGTGCATGAAGACAGCGAGAAGGTTTTTAAATCTTTATGTGCTGGCGCTGGTGGCTATATCATAAAAAACTCTAACACAGCTAGTATTGTACAAACTATTGATGAAGCACTAAACGGCGGCGCACCAATGAGCCTTTCTATAGCAAAAATGGTGGTAAATTCATTTAGCCGGCAAGGCAATTCGCCGCTATCAGACCGTGAAACAGAAGTGTTACAAAGTATTGCCGAGGGCAAAAGTTACTCTAAAATTGCTTTAGATTTGTTTATTAGCAAAGAAACCGTTAGAACGCACATCAAAAGTATATACCGCAAGTTAGAAGTAAACAGCAAAGTAGAAGCCATTAAAATTGCACAAAACAACAATTGGACTAATAAAATGTAACTCGTTAAAGTTGGCCTACCAAGTCTAAAAACAAGTCTTTAGCCTTCAATTTTTCTTCGGTAAGCTCGAAATTTAATTTGTGTAAAAGATAATCCTCGATATCGATCCCCTCAATAACCGATAATTCATTAATCACAGTTGGAATATTTTGAATGCCTTCGCCTAGCGCTATATCAAAATCTTTTAAAAAATCTTCTGGAATAGGTTTGTTAGCCACCCAAGCGGCATACATGAAAGGCAATCCTGTAAAGTTCATCCACTCCTCTCCCATATCGTAGGCATATTTAAAATCGGCTTTACGACCAAAAGTTCTATCACCAATTAAAACAATTGCATCAGTCGTAGCAGATTGGTCATTTACAAAATTAACCTCAACCTTAAAATGATTTTTCAATAATACTTTGGCAAGATTGTTAGAAGTACGAGATTGTGGGTCTAACTTTACGGTTTTAATCTCCTCAACAGGAACATCAGAAAAGATAAAAACAGAATTAACCGCCCCAACCGAACCTATGCAATACGAACTGATAATTTGCGCATTAGGCACAAAAGGAATTGCAGCTACAGGAATTAAACCGATATCTACTTGGTTTTCTATCAGTTTTTTAGCGCAATCGGCGGGAATATCTAAACTGAGGTCAATTTTTTCTAATATAGAAGAATGTTTTATTCCGTAAATAAACGGCTTGGTATTGGTATAAGAAACTGCAGAAATTTTAATCTTATTCAAGGTATTTTATAATTGCGCTAAGTGAGAAATGTTGTTAGAATCGATTAGCGTAAATTTATTATCATCGTATTGCAAACGATAAAGCGTGGTGTTAGAATGAGGAAACTCCTCCATATCGCTAAAAGGTTTTTCTAGCAACATACAAAGAATTAAACGCATTGCTCTGCCGTGCATACAAATCAGAATACATTTTTCTTCAGTTTGCTTTTTGATGTGCTCCATAGCTTTTGCCATACGAGCACCAACTTCATTCGGACTTTCGCCGCCGCCAAACTTAGCATCATAATTGCCTATTTGCCATTCTCTTACTACAGCTCTAAATGCCTCTCTAGCTTCTTCGGTATTGGGCTTTCCTTCCCATTCGCCCCAAGCTAATTCGTCCAAACCATCTAATTGTTCCCAAGGCAAACCTAAATCTATAAACCCTTTAACTGTTTGATGTGTTCTGACTAAGGATGAAGTATATATTTTATCAAACTTAACAGAACTATACTTGCTAAAGAAAGCTGCTGCTTGTGCAATTCCAGTATCATTTAAATCGGCGTCTACACCTCTTCCTTGTACTATGCCTAATCTATTAAGTTCTGTTTCGCCGTGGCGGATGATGTATAGTTCCTTCATACCCCAAACCCCTAAAGGGGCTTTTTTATTTTATTGATTAATTTTTAAATGTGCTTTATGCTAAAGTCCCCTTTAGGGGATTTAGGGGTTTACTACTGGCAATTTATAATAAGACGGTTTTACATCATCTTCAAAAACGTGTTCGGTGTAATCGGTAACTACGTTGTAAAGGGTATCTCTTTCAATTGGCTTACGTTTTACGTATTTAATTAAGTCTACCAACTCTTTGGTGCTCATTGCTGGCGTCTGCTCTTCGGCACCTGCCATCGAATAGATTTTAGTAGTATCATCTAAAGTGCCGTCTATATCGTCTACTCCAAAATTCAAACTTAGCTGCGCAGTTTCTCTACTAATCATTGCCCAATAAGCTTTGATATGCTCAAAATTGTCTAAATAAATACGAGCAATAGCATAGTTACGTAAATCTTCTACCACAGAAACTTCTGCTACATCACTCATCTGATTGTTTTGGTTTCTGAACTTCAAAGGAATGAATGCTTGGAAACCACCAGTTTTATCTTGTAATTGGCGCAAACGCTCCATGTGGTCTACCCTGTGCCAAAACTCTTCGATATGTCCGTAAAGCATAGTTGCATTGGTACGCATCCCTAATTTATGGGCTTGTTCATGAATATCTAACCACTGCTCTGCAGTACATTTATCGTGGGCAATTTTTTCTCTTACCTCCGGATGGAAAATCTCTGCACCACCGCCGGGCATTGAGTCTAAGCCTGCTTCTTGCAAAAATTTCATCCCATCATAGTGGCTCAATTTCGCCTTCTTGAAGATGTAGTAATACTCTACCGGAGTTAATGCTTTGATATGTAAATCAGGACGATGTGCTTTTGCTTTTCTGAAAAAACTAGCGTAGAAATCTAGATTTTGCTTTGGCACTACACCGCCGGTAATATGTACTTCGGTTACAGGTTCGTCATCGTATTTCTTAAGGATATCAATCATGCCATCCACATCCATTTCCCACCCCTCTTCACGTTGCTTAATCATGCGGCTGTAAGAGCAAAACTTACAATCGTAAACACAGATATTGGTAGGTTCAATGTGGAAATTCCTATTGAAATAAGTCAAATCTCCATGTTTCTTTTCACGAATGTAATTTGCCAAAACGCCTAAATAACTTAGTTCTGCATTTTGATAGAGGTAAACACCTTCGTCAAAACTGATACGCGTACCATCTTTTACTTTGGTAGCGATATCTTTTAATGGTTGAGCTAAGTTTGGGTTTTGTATCAGTATATCTAACGATTGCACTATTGTTCTCCTTAAGATTTATGCAAAAGTACGTTTAAATGTTTAATTGCTGAATTGTTTAATTGTCGAATTGTTGTAAAGTTGGTTAACTGTTTAATCGGTTAATTGTTGAAATACTATAAGATTGATTATCTTATGGTCAATAGTTGATGTGGTTTGAAGATATATTTTCAACATAACTTCTTAGTGTGCTTTGTGTCTTGGTGGTTTAAACATACTTTTGTAGCATGATACAAAACCAGTATAGCATTTTCGAAAGCGAGTTAAATGTCCGTCCAGATGATATTGATATGTTTAACCATGTACACAATAGTAAGTACTTGGATTACGTATTAGCTGCCCGTTACGAGCAAATGTATAAATTTTACGGTATGAGCTGGGAGAAATTTGAGGAGCTAGGCTTTGGTTGGGTAGTTTCTAAGGTAACTATTGCCTTTAAGCGTCCGCTAAAAATGGGCGACCAAATGATTATTAGAACTGGTATCTTAGAAATGAACGAAAAAGGAAGTAATGTGCAGTTTGAAATCGTTAACAAAAAAACAGGAAAAGTGGCTTCAGATGGTATTTTCGAATATGTAATGATTGATTTGAAAACCCAGCGTTCTTGTAAAGTCACACCAGAGATGATTGAGGCTTATAGTATTTAAAGCAAGATTTTTTTTATTCAGTACTTATTTTTGATTTTCAGGTTTTTTGCTACTTTTGATTATCAAATATCACGAACCATGAAGTTTACTGCAGTCCGTATCAGAATAGCTTAGCAAAGCAAGGGCTCTTACATCAGAAAACAAATTAACGGTGCTAACTTCTAGCATCCCATGGTAATTCTTTTTTACTTTTTTATATGACAAAACCAGTTGAGGCAAAATCACGTTTGTCTAATTTTTTTAATGTAATTGTTCAGTCTTTTAAAGGCGAAGAAATCGATTATACTTCAATCAGTATCAGAAAGGCTATCGTGCTTTTAGCAGTTCCAATGATGTTGGAAATGATGATGGAATCTGTATTTGTATTGGTAGACCTTTATTTTGTTGGTCACCTGCCAAATAGTGCAGAAGCTATCCAAATTGTAGGTTTAACCGAATCGGTATTAACCATTATCTACTCGCTAGCTATGGGATTGGGAATGGCGGCAACGGCGGTGGTAGCCCGTAGAATTGGAGAAAAAAACACAGAAGCTGCGTCGAGAGCTGGCATGCAAACTATTGCCATTGCGGTAAGCATTTCTGTTTTAATCAGTATAGCTGGATTGATATTTGCAAAAGACATTCTCCTGCTAATGGGAGCAACAGAAAGTACAGCATCGCAAGGGGTAACTTTTGTGAGAATAATGATGGGAACAAGCATTTTCATCATGCTACTGTTCTTGATTAACGGAATTTTTAGAGGTGCAGGAAATGCTGCTATCGCGATGCAGAGTTTAGCCTTAGCAAATACGCTCAACATCATTTTATGCCCAATATTAATTCGTGGTTTTGGCCCCATTCCAGCTATGGGATTAACAGGTGCCGCTTTAGCTACGGCAATCGGCAGAGGTACAGGGGTACTGTATCAGATTTATCATTTGGCAAAAGGCAGTGGTAATTTAAAGGTTAAGCTCGCGTACTTGATACCTCAAATAGAACAGATTAAAGCTATCGTAAAAATTGCAGCACCTGCAGTGCTTCAGTTCGTTATTGCTTCGTGCAGCTGGATTTTCTTGGCAGAATTAGTGGCAACAACTGGTGGCGACCACGGCTCGGCTGGTTACCAAACGGCATTGAGGTTAATGATGTTCTTTATGCTACCAGCCTGGGGATTGAGTAATGCAGCAGCTACTTTAGTTGGGCAAAACATGGGCGCTGGCAGAATGGACAGAGCTGAGAAATCGGTATTCGTTACCATCAAATACTCCATGATTTTTATGGGTGTTGTAATGGTGCTGTTCTTAACCTGCGGACATCTATTTGCAGCTTTCTTCACCGAAGATACTCAAGTGATTGCAGTTGCCAGCGAGGCATTAAGAATATTGAGTTTGGGCTTTATTCTTTATGGTATTGGAATGGTATTGGTAAGTGCCTTTAACGGAGCTGGCGATACTTGGACACCGACAAAAATTAATGTCATTGCATTTTGGTTGTTCCAAATTCCTTTTGCATATTTTTTAGCGAAGTATTTGGCAATGGGTCCAACAGGTGTGTTTATTGCTATTCCAGTTGCCGAAGTAGGAATTACAATTGCCGCTTATTTGATTTTTAAGAAAGGTAAGTGGAAGACAACAGCGGTTTAATCTTTTAAGCGTTTCCTCGTCATTTCGACGAAGAATGAGGAGAAATCTAGCAACTATTTTAACTAACTGTTAGATTTCTCCCTATGGTCGAAATGACTAAATAGTTCTATATAGTCTCCTCTAAAACCTGCGTATAAAAATCTTGTAATTTTATGCCCATGGCGGCCACTTGTTGAGGAATAAAGCTCGTTGCAGTTTGTCCCGGAATGGTGTTAATTTCTATAAAGTAAAAGTTTCCTGTGTTGTGCTCTAAGAAATAATCGATACGCACAATACCACGACAGTTTAGTTTTTGATAGACATCAGCAACGATCTGCTCTACCCGAGTCTTTTCTTCTTCTGTCATATCACCAGGCGTAATTTCTTCGGTAACTCCTGGCGTATATTTTGCATCAAAATCAAAGAACTCGTTCTTGGTTTTTACTTCGGTTGTTGGTAATACTACAATCTTTCCCTTTGTTTTAAAAACACCGATAGAAAATTCTCTTCCTTCTACAAATTCCTCAACTAAAACCTGTGTATCTTCATTAAATGCCTTGTCAAGTGCGGCTTGCAAATCATCAAAGTGTTTAACTTTACTCATGCCAATACTGCTTCCACCATTGTTTGGTTTTACAAAAAGTGGCAATTTCAATTGTGATTTTACATCTTCGATATTATAATCTTCTCTAAAAAGCTGTAAAGACTTAGCCACATTTAGGTTTTTAATTCCGTTAACAATAGCTTTTGTGTAGCCTTTGTTCATGGTAATAGAACTGGTAAGCGCATTACAAGTTGTGTAAGGAATACCGATCATATCAAAATAGCCTTGTAGTTTGCCATCTTCTCCAGGTGAGCCGTGTATCACTATGAAAACGCCATCAAAAACTATCTTCTTACCTTTAATGTTTAGCGAAAAATCATTCTTGTCTACTTCTATCTTAACAGAATCTGCAGGCTCGTAAAACCAACCATTTTCGGTAAGCATAATTTTGTAGACGTCGTATTTATTGGTATCGATATTTTGGGCAATAGTTGCAGCACTTTTTACAGATACTACCCATTCTCCTGTAGTTCCGCCGGTTAGCAATGCGATGGTTTTCTTCATAATTATTTTGATTGGCTCAATTGCACTATTTTTGGTTTCAATTATATTTATCTTCCCAAAAATAGACAGATTTGTTTTTAATTTAAGATAAATATTTTTTTAAGCTAAATTTGAAACTTATTTAAAACTAAAAGCGAATGGGCAACTTTACCGAGTACCTTAAAACCAAATCATTCAGAAGAAATATTATAGCCGCTATCTGCACCTTTTTTGGTCTGTTACTCATCGCTTTCTTTAGTCTACGTTACTACACTAAACATGGCGAGGGCTTAAATGTACCCAATCTTAGAGGACTTAAGGTTGAAGACGCCATTAGTAAGTTAGAAGGACTTGGCTTGCGTTACGAGATAGATTCAGTATATATTCAAGACCAACCTCCGGGTATTGTTACCGATCAAGATCCTGATCCAGAAACTTTTGTAAAGGATAATAGAACGATCTATTTAACCATCAATACCAACCAAGCACCAAACGTTAGGTTTCCGGATATAGAAATGAAGTCACTTCGTGAGGCTAAATCAATTATCGAAAGCTATGGTTTAAAATTGGGAGACACAACTTACAAACCCGACGTGGCGAGGGATGTTGTTTTAGAAGCTTTATTTGGTGGTCAGTCAATTAAACCTGGCGAAAGTTTACCAAAAGGTTCTAGAATTAGCTTTGTTTTGGGCGATGGACGTGGCAGCGAAGAAGTAGAATTGCCGAATTTAACTGGATTTACCATAGATGAAGCTAGATTTTCGCTAAAAGGCGCTATGTTAGCTGTAGGAACCATTACTTACGAAGGAACAATTACCGATACTGCTAATGCGGTCATCATTTCGCAATTCCCTTTACCGGCCGATAGCATTACAAAAGTACGTATTGGCACACCAATCAATTTAACGCTTGCTAATAAACCATAAATATGAGCACAAATCAATCTAAAAAGAAAAACTTAAAGATAATCATTATCGTTTTGGCTATTGTTTTAGCCATTGGCGGATATTTTGGCATTAAGTTTTATAACACTTACTTCGCTCCTAACGTAACCGATAAAGAGAAGTATTTGTATGTAAAAACAGGATACGTTTTTGAAGATTTAGTAACAGATCTTCGTTACAAGGAAATTTTAAATGATATTGGTACATTTTGGCAAGCTGCCGAAAAAATGAACTTACAAGGTACTTTAAAGCCAGGTAAATATCGTTTAAAAGAAGGAATGACTAACCGAGCGTTAATCAACATGCTTAAAGCCGGTAATCAAGAACCTGTTAAACTGAAATTCCAGAACATTAGAAAAATTGAAGGTTTAGCAAGTTTATTAGCAAAGAATTTAGAACCAGATTCTGTAGCATTTATGCGCTTGTTAGATTCTGCGGCTTTTGTAGAAAAATACGGTTTCACTACAGAAACGGTGTACACTATGTTCATCCCAAATACCTACGAAATGTATTGGAGCACTTCTAGAGAAGAATTTTTCAAGAAGATGAATGCAGAATACTTGAAGTTTTGGAACGATGAACGCAGAAAGAAAGCTGCTGCAATAGGTTTAGATCCAATTAAAGCTACCATTTTAGCCTCTATTGTAGATGCAGAAGCTTTGTATGATAGAGAAATGCCAACTATCGCAGGTCTTTACCTTAACCGTTTAGAAAGAGGTATTTTATTGCAAGCAGATCCAACAGTGATATTTGCCAATAACGATTTTACCGTTAAACGTGTAACTGGGCCGTTGTTGAGAGTAGACTCTAGATACAACACCTACAAATATGCTGGTTTGCCTCCGGGGCCAATTAATATGCCAAGTATTAGTGCCATAGACGCGGTGTTAAACAAAGAAGACAATAATTACCTGTACATGTGTGCAAAAGAAGATTTTTCTGGTTACCATAATTTTGCGGCAACCGTTCAAGAACACAATATCAACGCAAAGAAATACAGAGAAGCCTTAAATAAGAGAAATATATTTAGATAATGTTTACCTACGAAACCCAAGTTAAAGTTAGATACGCCGAAACCGATCAAATGGGTGTTGTTTACCACGGCAACTACGCTCAGTATTATGAAATAGCACGTACCGAATGTTTCGAGGCCTGTTCTGGTATGACATACGCTTCTATGGAAGCTGATGGGGTAATGCTACCAATTTTAGAACTGCAATCTAAATATTTAAAACCTGCACTTTACAATCAAGTGCTTACTATCAAATCTATTGTAAAAGAGTTACCTACAGTGCGTTTACATGTAGAATACGAGATTTATAACGAAGCGAAAGAATTGATCAACATCGGTAAAACTACCTTGGTATTTGTAGACAAAGAAACTCGTAGGCCGTGTCATCCGCCAGAGAACTTTATGAAAAACGTAAGACAGTACTTTTAAACCCCCGTTCCCCCTAAAGGGGGCAATGGGACGATATGCAGATAAAACAAAATTCCCCTTTAGGGGTTAGGGGTTAATGAATTGGCTACACAAACAACTTTTAAAATTTAGGCCCTACTCTATGCTAATCGAGTGGACTAAAGTTTGTGTGCTTCCAGGTTTCAGTCCTCTACCAATTTATACCGTAGCAACGTTCTTTTTTAGAGAAATTGGAAAAGACACACTAGTTAACAAGGCCTCTTCACTAGCCTACAACTTTATGTTGGCCATATTTCCTGGCATCATTTTTTTGTTTACCCTAATCCCTTACATACCAAAAAGAATTGGATTTCAGGAAGGTTTAATGTCTTTGTTAGCACTCGTATTGCCAGACAATGCCTTTTTAGCTTTCGAAGCAACTATCAATGATATCGTCAACATTCAAAATGGCAGTTTGCTATCTATAGGTTTCTTTCTGTCCTTGTTTTTCGCCACTAATGGCATCCATAATTTAATGATGGCCTTCAATAAATCGTCATTAATTGTAGAAACAAGAACCTTACTTAAACGAAGGTTGGTAGCGCTAGTCCTTACCATCGTCTTAGTTGTTTCCATGATTTTGTGCATCGCTGCCATGACTTTGGGAGAAATTACCATCAACTACCTTAAAAAAGAAATCGAATACGATGGCAATTTGACTATTTACCTTATCAAATTCACCCAATTTGCACTTTTAGGGGCGCTGTACTTTATCAACGTATCTATACTTTACCGTTATGGTCCGGCACATGCCAAAAAATGGAAATTCTTTAGTGCCGGCTCATGGCTAGCTACTATTTTGGCTTTCCTAACCATTTGGGGCTTCTCGTTTTACATCAATAATTTCGGCGCCTACAATAAAATTTACGGTTCTATCGGTACTTTAATGGTCATGATGATCTGGCTTTATCTCAACTCCCTCATTTTATTGATCGGTTTCGAGCTGAATGCCAGCGTAGATTTATCAAAACGGAGCGTAAAAATCATTAGACCAAACTTCAATTTGTTTAAGAGCAAAAGTTCTGACGATAAAAAGTAATTAGAAAATCAGCATCGCATTTCCATCTTTACGTTGGTCCCGTTATCCGCTCATACTCCTCGCCCAACGCCAAGCCCTCCGCTCGGCCTTAGCCACTAGGCCGGTATCCGCTACTACCGGGTTTAATTAACAAAAGCCTGTTCAAGCAACTCAAAAAACTAACCACCAATATAGACTTGCGAAGTTTTAAAACGGCAAAACCCTCAAATTTCTCTTAAATATATAAGAAGGCTTGAGTTAAACTACACAAATCATATCAGTCCAGACTTACGAAGTTTCCAAAACTTCGTAAGTCGTTCACAATCGAGACAAAATCGACGGTTTTTGAAGTACTATTCAATTTTTTCGACCTGATAACTAGTCCATTAAAACAAAGTTTACAAAATACCTATTTTCCAGTTTGCAGAATTGCCTAGAGTTTGTACTTTTGCAGCGGAGAGCTGGCAGAGTGGTCGAATGCGGCAGTCTTGAAAACTGTTGACTGTAACAGGTCCGGGGGTTCGAATCCCTCGCTCTCCGCATTAAAAAACACAGAAAATCCTACATCGAAAGATTGTAGGATTTTTTGGTTTTATACAAGTTCATCATCTTACCAACTATCAAAGCTAAAACCCTAACGCTAGAAAATAAGGAAAATAGATAATCACGGCACATATAGCAGCGAAACAACAAATCACAAGTACTGCACCCGATGCCAAATCTTTTGTCTTAGCTATTAGTGGGTCTTGCTCTTTGGTAACTCTATCGGCTAATGTTTCAATGGCGGTATTAAATATCTCTGCTGTAATAACTAGTCCAATAAGTATCAAGGTAATTAGCCAATCCGTTTTATCTATTTTCAGTATGATGTTTAAGGTTACAACAGCAATAGCTGCAAGTAAATGAAATAACATATTATTTTCATACCTAAATGCTAAGTATATTCCTCGTAAAGCATACCTATAACTCCTTAAATGTTTATTTATCCTATTCATGTCTTCTACTATTTTAAAACGTGAGCCAAATACACAATACCATAGCTCGCCAAACAAACAAAGGGTTTTGAATTAGACCAAGCAAGAATATTTTCCTTTTCAACCTTATCTCTCAAAATTAATATACCTAATATCCAAAATACAATACAAAACCATATATCCATAAAATCAAATCGTCCATTAGTAATATGAAAGAATTGAAATATTTCTAATGTAAAACAAAATATGAGCGGGATAAATACGCAGTCAAAATGCCAATTTCTAATATTTATAAAATATGATTTAGACGTAAGCGTAATACAAAATACCCATAAACCTTCTGGTAAAGAATAAACAACAATGTTATTCAAAGGCAATGCATTAACAATACTTGCTTTTAATGCCAAAAAGCTATCATATGAAATTATTTGAATAAAAATATTGGTGGCAACAGTTTTTTCTGTTCTGTAAAACAAGTAGATAAATAGGCTGATGAGCAATGCTACACCAATAAAAATATACTTCTGCTTCACTACTTTTTGTAGATTAAAAGTTTGAAATAAGAACCTAATCCAAAATGAATTTCTTTAGAAAGTCTGAACTTTTTTATGCTTTCCAAATCTTCAATATAAAAAACAGATCGAAAATGAAAAGCTTTTGATACTATAGCAAATGACTGATCGATGTACTTTAACCAATTGTTGGGCGTAAAGTGATTAAGTATAAACATTTTTCCTCCAGGCTTTAATACCCGATAAGCCTCAGAAATCAATTGCTCTGGACGAGTAACTACAGCAATAACGTGTGAAAGCACCACATAATCGAATTTCTCATCATCGAACAAAAGTAGTTCACCATCCATCTTCAACACTTCAATGTTTTCGGCGCTGTTTTTTCTGGCAGTTTTAACCATGGCTTCAGATGTGTCTATAGCTGTTATTTTATGTTTATTATAATATTTAAAGTGGGTACCATTACCTACGCCAATCTCAAGTAAATTACCATCCGTTAAGCGATTAACTTCGTTAAACAAGACCTTCTTTTGTGGTTTAAGCAAAACATCTACCAATGGATAGAAAAGCGAAAATTTATCATAAAAGGAATTTGTTTGCTTATTCATGTATGGTAAATTAATATGCTAACTTTATCATTTCTTTTCTGAGTTCATAATTTCACAACCTTATAAACTATGAGTTACTCCTACTCAACAACTGCTATACAAAGTTATTGATTTACTTTTTATTTCAAAGTACTTTGATTTTAAAATAACATGATTATAGAACTTAGGCTTTAGTATTTAATTAAACTTAAACTAGTAATAGCAGCGCTAATTTCTCCTTCCTTAAATTTTATTTAACATTTTTTTAATCAAAGTTTGCAGAATTGATTAGAGTTTGTACTTTTGCGGCGGAGAGCTGGCAGAGTGGTCGAATGCGGCAGTCTTGAAAACTGTTGACTGTAACAGGTCCGGGGGTTCGAATCCCTCGCTCTCCGCCTGAAAACAAGCAAAACAAGCCCTTAATATTTAATGGGCTTTTTTTGTGGATTTTAGTTTCGTTTTTAATATTAAGATATGAGTATTGAGATGTGAGTATAGAGATCTAGCGCTGACTTTTAACTTTCAACTCTTAACTTTCAACTTTATCAATGGCAAAGAAAAAGGTTAGAACCTTCATCATCCTTCTCACTTTACTTATACAATTACTTTTCTTGTTCGCCATCTTTATAGAGAAATTTCAAAGCATCTACACTCCTATTATCATTATCGTTTTAAGTTTGCTTGTTTTGGTATCTTACGTAAAAGCGCCAATACATCACAGAACTAATTTGTACGAGCACAGGCTCATTGTAATTTGGATTCCAGCTGGCGCACTAATCTGTTATTTGCTTAATCATATTTGTCATTTAGGTCCAGTAATATCTGCCGGCATAGTTGGAACAGTGGCATCGTTTATACCATCAATTAACAAGCAATCTAAATATCTGAAGCAGCTACCAGGCATGTTTTACTGTGGCGCTTTCATTGGCATGACCAGTTTATCTATCGCCTATTCCTTCTATTTTGTGTTAGCAGCTTCGTTTTTTGCAGGTGTGCTCCTACTAGTTTCTAAAAGTCTCTTCAACGGGCTTGGTGGTAAACTCGGCACCGTAGCTTTCACGGCAGTTACCATCACTTCGTTCATCTTCTTTTTATTATTTAAGAAATGACATCGATTATTATCATTATCACGGCAGTTATAGCGGCAATGGTTACTTTTTATGTAAACCACCAATTAAAACAAGGCCCAATACGTTCATCAGCTTTGCTTTCTCTTTTAGTCGCTTTACCTTTTTATTTCTTTCCGCACATGGCGGATATAGAATTAGCGAAAAATATTCCAGTAGCTTTTATTGGAGGTTCTTTTATTGGGATGGTGTCAAAAAAAATTGTTGATAGTTATATCAAATTGGCGGTTTCTGGTTTAGT
This sequence comes from Pedobacter sp., assembly GCF_031119335.1. Taxonomy (GTDB): domain Bacteria; phylum Bacteroidota; class Bacteroidia; order Sphingobacteriales; family Sphingobacteriaceae; genus Pedobacter. Next base: position 99,636 of record NZ_JAVHXT010000009.1, on the reverse strand, counting down.
GTTTGCTATTATCTATCTCAATACCAGTAGTTTCTTTAATGGTTATGGCGGTGCTTTAGGTGCTTCGGCTGGTATCTCACTCCTATCAGTTTTAAGCTTACCTTTTTTCACTCCAAAGAAACATCACCTCACTAATGGCATTTTACAGCTACGAAAAATCATTTTCAAAAGGAATAAACATTAATTCTTAGTAAATTAGCCACATGTTTCATACAACTCGAAAATCAATTCTATTACAGCACATCTGTCATAAATTTGATTTTCAGCCGACTTTATCGCTTTCTAAACTAGCTATCTTTATTCATCCATTTGATCTGAACATTTATGCCCGTAAAGAAAATCTCTAAAAAAGGAAATGTACTCACCATAGATATTGGTGGAACGAATATTAAAGCTTGTATATTAGATGAGAACGGCAAAATCATTACCGATTATATTTCGGAATCTACTCCAAAAAATGCCGGTCCAGATGATGTGATTTCTACCGTCAAAAAACTGACTAGCGGCTTAAAAGATTTTGAAAAAGTCTCTGTTGGTTTCCCTGGTTACGTAAGAGATGGCGTGGTACAAACTGCACCTAATTTGGGCGAGAACAAATGGGCAAACATAGATTTAGCAGATAGAATTAGTGACCTTTTTGATAAACCCGTGAGATTGGTTAACGACGCGGATTTACAAGGTTTGGGAATTGTGAAAGGCAAGGGATTGGAAATTGTGTTCACTCTAGGAACTGGTTTCGGCACTGCCCTACTTTTTGATGGTGACTTGTTACCGCATTTTGAATTAGCACATTTACCCATCACAAAAGGAGAAAGCTACGACGAATATATCGGGAAAAGAGGTTTCGAAAAAGTGGGAAAAGAAGAATGGAACGAGCGACTGAAATATATCATCGAAATTTATAAAACCGTTTTTAACTACGACACACTATATATTGGCGGTGGCAACTCTGCGAACATTAATTTTAAACTAGATCACAATATTAAAATCGTTTCTAATCAGGACGGTATTAAAGGTGGCGCAAAACTTTGGAAAGCTAAAGAGAAATTCTTGGTTTGCACCAACCTTCACGATTAATAGTAATTATTTAGACAGACAAGATTAAATACCATATAAATGAGCAATACAAATAACACCTACAGTTTCGGCATGATTGGTTTGGGAACCATGGGCAGAAACCTTCTATTGAATATGGCCGATCATGGTTTTTCTGTAACTGGGCATGATAAGAGCGAGAAAATGCTTGCCTTGTTAGAAGAAGAAGGTAAAGCGCATAACTTAAAGGGATTTGCTAAGGTTGATGAATTTATCGAAAGTTTAACATCGCCAAAAACGATTATTTTATTGGTGCCAGCCGGTAAAATTGTAGATGATGTAATTGCTGAAATCACGCCGCTGTTAAGCGAAGACGATATCATTATTGATAGTGGAAACTCTTATTATACAGACACAACTAGAAGATCTCAAGAATTGAAAGAGAAAGGTTTTCATTTCTTTGGGATGGGAATTTCTGGCGGTGAAGAAGGTGCCCGTTTCGGTCCTAGCTTAATGCCAGGCGGAGAAAAAGCAGCTTATCCTGTAGTTAAAGATTTACTAGAAGCTGTTTCAGCTAAAGTAAACGGCGAACCTTGCGTAGCTTATATTGGTCCAGGTGCGGCTGGTCACTTTGTAAAAATGACACATAATGGTATCGAATATGCTATTATGCAGTTATTGGCAGAAACCTATGATATCCTTAAAAACGGCTTAGGTTATGACAACGCTCAAATTCAACAAGTATTCGAAAAATGGAATAATGGTCGTTTGAAATCTTTCTTAATGGAAATTACCAAAGATGTTTTCTTATTTAAGGATGAAAAAACCGGCAACTTGCTAGTTGATGAAATTAAAGATCAAGCTAAATCTAAAGGTACCGGAAAATGGACCTCGCAAATTGCAATGGATGTTGAAGTTCCTTTAAATACCATTGATGCTTCGGTGGCAGGGAGAAACCTCTCTAAATTGAAAGATTTACGTGTAGAATTAGAGGGTTCATTCGGTAAAGCTGCACAGATTGAAAATAAAACAGGTTTCGAAGATCAGCTAGAAGAGGCATTTTATTTCGCAATGGTTTCGGCTTACGCACAAGGAATGCACTTGTTATGGAAAGCTTCTGAAGAATATGGTTACGAACTGAACATGGCAGAAATTGCTAAGATTTGGAGAGGTGGCTGTATCATTCGTGCAGAGTTTTTGCAAGACATTTACGAGGCTTACCAAAAGAATGCCGATTTACAACACTTGTATCAAGATGCTGCTATCCAACAAAAGCTTCAAGCTGGTTTAAAAGATACCAGAAATGTAATTGCTTCGGCTATTAGCGCTGGTATTGCAGTACCTTGTTATGCGGCTGCCATTACTTATTTCGATACTTTAAAAACAGGTAGAATGCCATCGAACTTAATCCAAGCACAACGCGATTATTTTGGTGCACATACTTTTGAGCGTATCGATAGCGAAGGTGTGTTTCACGCTGAATGGAATAAATTAAGTTAAAAGTAATGATATAACCACCAAGAACACCAAGTCCTTTTTGGTAATAATAGCTTTTAGCTTTGTGTTCTTAGTGCCTTAGTGGTAAGAAAAAATAAAAATGAAAAAATCAAGTAAACTTAATCCAACCATATTTGTCATTTTTGGCGGTACTGGCGATTTAAACAAACGCAAACTAGCACCAGCTTTATACAACCTTTATACCGAAGGCTATATGCCATCGAAGTTCGCTATTATTGGTACTGGTAGAACAGCATTTACCGACGAGAAATATCAAAAGGAATTACTGCATAGCGTTAATGAGTTCTCTAGAAACGGCAAGGTTAAAAAAGAAAAATGGGATGTTTTCAGCAAGAACATCCACTACAGTTCTATTGATGTTAAATCTCAAGAAACGTTTGAGAAACTAAAAACGGAAATTGAAAAATATCAGGCCGACTTTGGAGAAAAAACTCAAGTAATATTTTATTTAGCGGTAGCACCTAACCTATTCCCTTTAATTGCGCAGTGCTTACACGAGTACAAGCTTACTGGCAACGAAGAAAATTGCAGAATTGTAATCGAAAAACCGTTTGGTCATGATTTAGAAAGCGCAAAAGAACTGAACCTACTTTTAAGTGGCATCTTTACCGAGAAACAGATTTATAGAATTGATCACTATTTGGGTAAGGAAACCGTACAAAACATGATGGCTTTCCGCTTTGCGAACTCATTATTTGAGCCTTTGTGGAACAGAAATTACATCGAACACATCCAAATATCGGTTACGGAACAGTTAGGAGTTGGCGATAGAGGCGGCTATTACGAAGGCGCAGGTGCATTACGTGATATGATCCAAAATCACCTGTTGCAATTATTGTCTATTGTAGCAATGGAAGCTCCTATTTCATTCAATGCTGATGAAATTAGAGATAGAAAAGTGGAAGTGTTGAGAGCTGTTCGTCCGTTTAAACCTGAAGAAATTAGTGCACATGCAGTTCGTGGTCAGTATAGCAAAGGTTGGGTTGAAGGCCAGGAAGTACCCGGTTATCGCACTGAAAAAGGTGTAGATGCGCATTCAAACACAGAAACGTTTGCAGCCGTAAAATTCTTTATCGATAACTGGCGTTGGCAAGGCATTCCTTTCTACCTACGTACTGGTAAAAGGATGAACCAAACTTCGTCTATCATTACCATACAGTTTAAGGATGTTCCCCATCACATTTTCTCTAATAACGTCGCCGAAACTTGGCAGCAAAACAGATTGATTATAAGCATTCAGCCTGAAGCAAGTATTAGATTGCAGGTACAATCTAAACGACCTGGCTTAGATATGGTGTTAAATCCTGTGGATATGGTGTTTAATTACAAGGGTACTTACGAGAATGATTCGCCAGAAGCTTATGAAACTTTGTTGCTAGACGCAATGACAGGCGATCAAACCTTATTTATGCGTGGTGATCAGGTAGAGGCGGCTTGGGAATTGGTAATGCCGATCATCCATCTTTGGGAAAATAAAACATCATTGGGCTTTCCTAATTATGCAGCAGATAGTTGGGGGCCAGAAGATGCCGAAGCATTAATTGCTAAAGATGGTTTCCACTGGTTTACACTGCCGATTAAGGATTAACCCCTAAATCCCCTAAAGGGGACTTTTAGTACGGAGGTTATAACAATTTATTAATTAGACATTATAAAAAAAGCCCCTTTAGGGGTTTGGGGTATGAAACTAAACATATTTAAAAGTCAATCTGAGTTAAACGAGCAACTAGCACAATACGTTATTAAAATTGCGAATGATGCTATTGCCGAAAAAGGTCGTTTTGATTTTGTATTAACTGGCGGAAGTTCGCCAAAGGGATTGTACAGCTTATTATCTACTACGTATAGAGATCAAATAGATTGGGATAAAACCTATTTCTTTTTTGGTGATGAAAGAACTGTTCTTCCTTTTGAGAAGGATTACAACGGTTTGATGGCTAAAGAAAGTTTCTTCGATAATTTGGAATTACAAGATGGTCACGTTTTTTATGTAGATACCAATTTGTCTCCACAAGAAGCGGCTGCCGATTATAAGCAGAAATTGGATGAGCATTTTGCAGGTGCTTCAATAGTTTTTGATCTGATTTTACTAGGTATGGGGGATGATGCGCACACAGCATCAATTTTTCCGCAAACTGATTTGGTTGACAATAACGAAGCTACTGTTGCCAATGTTTGGGTAGAAAAATTGAACACCAATCGTGTGAGTTTAACAGCACCTTTAATTAATCAGGCTAAAAATATTGCTTTCATTACCTTTGGTGAAAATAAAGCACAAGCTTTGGCCAAGGTTTTTGGCGAAGAGAAAGATTACGCCAACTATCCATCACAATTGATAAATCCTGTAAATGGTGATTTGCAATGGTTTGTGGACGAAGCTGCTGCAAGTTTGGTGAAGTAGTAACTTTGATATTTCGCTGTTTTGCGATGCAGACTTACGAAGTTTTAAAAACTCTTCGTAAGTCTTGTCTTATAAATCAATAGTTTGTTGATGACGCAGCAACGAGCTCGGTTAAGCAGGAACATTAATATCCCGTCATTTCGAACGCAGAGAGAAATCTAACTATTGAATGAATTATAATTCGTTAGATTTCTCCTCATTCTTCGTTCGAAATGACGATTAATATTAGTTGGTCGGGATTTGTAATCCCGACCTCCTATCTGTGGATTTAAAATCCACGGCTATAAAAGTCGAGATTGCAAATCTCGACTAGCGAAATTAAATAGATTCCTCGTTCCTCGTAATGACAAAGGTGCTTACAAATTCTCCTCCATCAACAGATTAATAATCCCATCAACCATACCAACTTTGGGTACAAAAATTTGCTTAATTCCTGCCCATTTCATTACGGTTAGGTAAATTTCGCAAGCTGGAATAATTACATCTGCCCTATCTGGATTAAGTTTTAGTACCGAAATACGCTCTTTCAAAGAGTAAGCATTCAGTTCGTTATACATATTTTTCAATTTCAGGAAAGTTAGCGGCATTTCATCTTTTTCACCACTCATGCGGAACAACTTATTGATATTTCCGCCGGTGCCGATACCTGCAATTTGCTTTAAATCTTTGGTGTTTTGCTTAATCCACTCCTTCATTTCGTTCCAAGTTTCTTCTTTATCCTGGTTATCCAAAATGCGAATGGTTCCTAAATTAAACGATTTTGAAGCAATAGGTTGTCTGTTTACAAATACTGAAAGTTCTGTGCTTCCGCCACCCACATCAATATAAAGGTAACTTCTTTTAATATCCAGATTTTCTTCAATATGGTTAGAATATATGATGCTTGCCTCACGCTGCCCTTCCACAATTTCGATATCGATATTGGCCAATTCCTTTACTTTCTCAATAACTTGCTTCCCATTTTTAGCCTCACGCATAGCCGATGTAGCACAAGCCAAATATTCGCTCACGTGGTAAACATCCATCAGGTTTCTAAACGCAATCATCGTTTTTACTAAATCATCAATTTTTTTATCAGACAATTCTTGATCTAAAAAAGCATCATCACCCAAACGTAAGGGCACACGCACTAAAGTATTCTTTTTAAAACTACTTAAGCGGTCTCCATTTTGGGTGATATCTGCAATTAGTAATCGTACTGCGTTAGAACCTATATCTATAGCGGCGTATCTGAGCATATTATTGATGTTTATTTTTTAGATAACTGTAAGATTGAAATTGTGACCTTACTTTGGTAGCTAATCTGTTTTTATGGTATCTGTTATCGTTTGTTTTGTTAATATTTCGAGCTTTAACGTTATCTTGCAGTTGAAGATCGATGATATCTCTAATCTCTTGCCTAACTTCATCATCCAAAATTGGAAATCCAACTTCTACCCTATGTTCAAAATTACGCGACATTAAATCTGCCGATGAAAGATACATTTCCTCTTTGCCTGCATTAGCAAAAATAAAAATCCGAGCGTGCTCTAAAAATCTATCTATAATACTTATTACTGTGATGTTTTCACTAAAATCTTTCACTCCTGGAACTAGGCAGCAAATGCCTCTCACAATTAGCTTAATTTGAACACCAGCATTGCTTGCATCATAAAGTTTTGCAACAATACCTTCATCGGCCAAACTATTTACCTTTAAAATCATGTAAGCGGTTTTGCCAGCTTTGGCGTTTTTAATCTCCCTATCAATTAAACTATACATTCTATTTCTAGAATCAATTGGCGATACAATTAAATGTTTAAAACCTTTGGCTACGGTGCGCTTGTTTAAAGCAGCGAATAATTTGACAAGCTCTGAAGTTATTTCTGTCTTCGCTGTGAAAATACTGTGATCGCAATAAATACGAGCTGTTTTTTCGTTAAAATTTCCAGTTGCTAAGTTGGCGTAGTAAGTGGTTTTTCGCTTGTCGATGCGTTTAACCAAACATATTTTTGAGTGAACTTTAAAATCGGTTAAACCATAGTTTACATTTACGCCTTCTTCCATTAAACGATTGGTCCAGAAGATATTGGCACTTTCATCAAAACGAGCCTTTAACTCTACCAAACAGTTCACAATTTTACCATTCTTAGCTGCATTAATTAAAGCATTAACTACTTTAGAATTTTCTGCTAAACGATACAAAGTGATATTTATTTCCGTAACCTTCGGATCAATAGCGGCTTCTCGTAAGAACAATATGATATAATCGTACGACTGATATGGCAAATGCACCACAAAATCTTTTTCTGCAATTTTTTTGAACAGACTTTCTGTTCTGTGGATATCTTTTACCTTTAACGGAGGCATTGAGGGGTATTCTAACTCTTTTGCGCCCACATTCGGAAAGGCAATAAAATCACCAAAACGATGGTATTTATTACCAGGAATTAGACCATCTGCACCAACCTTTAATTTACTCACTAAAAAACTAAGCATATCAAAAGGCATATCACTATCATAAAGCAAACGCATTGGCTTGCCTTTTTTACGTTTATCTATGCTTTTGCGAAGTTCTTCGATAAATTTATCGCTTACATTTTTGTCAATATCCAATTCGGCATCTCTTGTTAACTGAATAGAATAAGCTTGTATTTCCTTATAATTAAAAACGTAGAAAATATCATCCAAACAATATTTAATAATATCTTCTAAAAGGATGATAAATTTTAAATCGTTAGTTTCTGGTAGCACCAAAAATCTCGATATACTGTCTGGAAGCTCTAAGATGGCGTATTTTCTATTTTTACCAGAATTGTTGGATAGCTGCACGAAGAAATACAAAGCTCTATCCTTTAATTCGGGAAAAGGCTTGTTAACATCAATCATAATCGGCACCAAGTTAGATAGGATTTTATCTCTAAAATGCTGGCGCACAAACTCCCCTCTTGCTACGTTAAGCTGGGTATGATTAAGAATAAAAATACGTTTTTGGGCTAGTTCGGTAATTAAGATATCCTGAAAAAGCGTTTCAAAGCGGCGTTCTAACTTTACTACAATATTCTTGATTTCATCTAGAACTTTCTTTGGGTTAAACCCCAATAAAGCCTTTGCTTTCTCATTTAAGTTAACCAATCGGTTTAACGAAGCTACCCTAACACGATAAAACTCATCAAGGTTAGAAGAGAAAATAGAAAGGAACTTAATACGCTCAATTAGGGGTACATTTTCATCGGCTGCTTCTTGCAACACCCGCTCGTTAAAATATAACCAACTTATTTCTCTATTTAAAAACGGAAGCTTCTTTTTGGCCATTAGGTAAATTAAAAAAATCCCAATAAGCAGTCTTAATTTTATAACCACATAGACACATAGATTTCAACAAGTTTGAAATTGTTATTTCTAAATAAATCTATTTTAATTTATACCTATGTGTCTATGTGGTTTAGTTTAGCCAACCTCAAAGGATTTCCAAATTGAAAAATTTAGTGTTAAGTTATGATTAATTAAAGATTAACAAAAATCAATTATTTAACATTCGTCTTTTTAATTGTTGTAGCTCTTGGTGTTTTTGTTGTGGTGGCGCCAGCTTTAGTAGGTTCTTCTTGCAGTACAGCTTTCGTAACAGGAACTTTCTTCACCACTGCTTTAGCTTCCGAAGCTTTATCAGCAATTTTATTAACCATAGTTTTTGTAGATGCCCTTCTAACAACTGGCTTGGTAGGCATATCTTCGTTTTTTTTAACTACTGCTTTGGCTACAGCTACTGCTTTTTTAACTGGAGCTTTTACCGCTTTAGCAACTTTTTCTTCAGTTTCTAATGCTGCAACTTTCACACTGCTTACTACAGGTTTAGTTTTTTTAACTGCCTTTTTAACAATTTTAGTAGCAGCTTTATCTGTCTTACTAATTAGTTTTGGCAATTCTTTCTTTATAGCTTTTGTTTTCTTAACAGCTACGTCTTTTTTCGATGAAGTGATATCGTCGATTTTATGCCCTACCACTTCTTTAACTTCAGTAAAAGTTTTAGCTATTTTCTTAGCTACAGCTTTGCTTGCTTTAGCTACATCTGCACCTAAAGCCTCTGCATTGTGTCCTAAGCCTTTTATTGCCTCTAAGAATTTTTCAGTTAGGCTTTGTTCTAATTGTTTTTTAGCAGCTTTTTTCACTGCCTTTTTAGAATTTTTTTTCGATGCTTTTGATTTATTGGTTTTCATGCGTTTAGGGTTTTAGAAGGTGAAAGAAATCATCATTAAATGATTACAGATGATGATGGTTTGCTATATTTTGTGTTTTTTTGTGTATAAATAAAATTATCAATTCTTTTTATAATTTAAGCACTACAATATGCCAAGTTTCGATATAGTAAGTAAAATAGACGCACAAACACTAGACAATGCGATAAATAATGCTAAAAAAGAGATTTTAAATAGATACGATTTTAATACATCTAAAAGCACTATCGAACTAGATAAAAAAACAAATCTCATTACCATTGTAACTGAAGATGATATGCGCTTAAAAGCAATTATCGACTCTATCATTTCTCGAATGATGAAACAAAATTTAGATGCAAATAGTTTGGATTTTGGCAAGGAAACCATCGCTTCTGGCAATATGATTAGAAAAGAAATTACCGTAAAAGAAGGAATTGACAGAGAAACTGCGAAGAAAATTGTTGCTAAAATTAAAGACAGCAAACTTAAGGTTCAACCTTCTATGATGGATGATCAAGTACGTGTACAGAGCAAAAATATAGACGATTTACAGAAAGTAATTCAATTATGCAGATCAGAAGATTTTGGTCAGCCGCTGCAGTATATTAATATGAGGAACTAGAGAAATGATTGAATTTTGAATGAGTAAATGAGTAAATGAGTAAATATTTGAATCCAATCCGTCTATTCTTTCATTTAATCATTCAAAATTATTGAAAGCTAATAAAATCCTATTTTATCATTCACTCATTTAATCATTCAAAATTATCAAGCTTGGAAATCAAAGAAAACGGATTTATTTTCTCAGACGATGGCAACTTAGTTGATGTTAAAGCAGTGCATCACTATTTAAGCACGCAATCGTATTGGGCTAAAGATATTCCGTTAGCCTTGGTGCAGCGTTCCATAGAAAACTCGCTTTGTTTCGGCATCTACAAAGAACAGCAACAAGTTGGTTTTGCCCGCTGGATAACCGACAAAGCTACTTTTGCTTACCTATGCGATGTTTACGTAGAAGAAGAATTTCGTGGTTTAGGTTTGTCCAAAAAACTGATGGCCTTAATGTTATTTCATCCCGATTTGCAAGGCTTACGCCGTTATCATTTAGCCACCTTAGATGCGCACGGTCTGTACGAACAGTTCGGTTTTAAGCCTATCGAAAACCCCGAAAGGCACATGGGCATTGTTTTTAAAGATTTGTACAGCCAACCTCAACCTTAACCTTAACTCTCCAACTACAACTTACTCTTACTTACACCTTCGTTCGTAATTTTCACAGGATTAATCAAACCATTCTCATCAAAAGTCATCATATCTATACAAGTCACTCGATGATTACCATCTTTTTCTCCCAATGGCCTGCGATGATAAACAATATACCAAGAATCTTTTTTGGCGTTGTGAATTACGGAATGATGTCCGGCACCTGTAGCTACGGCAGGATCTTGCTTTAAAATCTTTCCAATTCTTTTGAAGGGACCTAAAGGCGAATCGGCAATGGCATAGGCAACTGAATAATCGGGACCAGTCCAACCGCCTTCGCTCCACATAAAATAGTACTTACCATCTTTTATAAACATAAAAGAACCTTCTACATAACCTTCTGGAGTAATTTCTTTAAAAGTTGTTCCGTCTTCAAAAGCTACGAAACCTGTAAAATCATTATTTAATTTAGCAATGTTACAGTGCCTCCAACCTCCGTAAATTAAATAATACTGTCCATCCTTATCTTTAAACACAAACTGATCAATAGGTTGTGCCTTATTATAAAACTTATCTATTAACGGCTTACCCAACAAATCTTTGAAAGGACCTTGTGGCTTATTTGCTACTGCTACTCCAATACCGCCAACTTCATTATCGCTTTGGATATCATTCGCTCCGAAAAACAAATAATATTTCCCGCCCTTTTTGGTGATAGACGGAGCCCACATTGCTTTCTTTGCCCATTTTACAGCTGAAGTATCAATAATTCGATCATGCTTCTTCCAAGTAACTAAATCTTTTGATGAAAAAGCATCCATAAAAACTTGCTCTTTATATTTAGCAGAGTAAGTTGGGTAAACCCAATACGTTTTATCAAATATTATTGCCTCCGGATCTGCGTACCAACCTTTAAAAATTGGATTGCCCGATGATTGCGCTTGAGACACCATCGGAAGTGCGATTAACAAGTAAATAAATCGTTTTAGTTTCATAGCTGTAAGATAAACAAAAATATTTTGTTTTGCTATTCACTAAACTGTTTTTACTTCTCCTTCCGCATAATCCTTAATATCGGTAATGTAACCATTCATAATTAAGAAATCGAATAAAGGTTTTGCTTCTGGCGATACTGGCATATTTTGGGTAGTAATTACCGTATTGCTTTTCTTATCTAAGAACGGATAAGCGAATAACCTCACATTTCTGCTAAACATGTCATTTACGTAGCTCAACAAATGACCAGTATAGTTTTCGCCAAAATTAGCCGAGTTAAATACAAACTTTAAGTTGTTGATATTGGTAGACATGCCAACGCTTTTCGGTCTGCATCTATCTAAATATTTCGCTAACCTATTTTTACGGGTAAAGTTAGATACAATAACGAAGTTACCCGTTTTGCACATCTCCTCTGCCCTTTTAGCAACCACTTCTAAATCAATATCATCTGGCGTTTCTTGCGCAGCAGTTAAAACATTGGTAATCAAAACCTCAATCATCACAATTAAGTTATTGTCGTCAACCTTGTTCACCAGTTTAAACTGATCTGCCGCCTTGTTAAATAAACTAAAGTTAGGGTTAGATTTCTGTCCGTATTTGGTCCGCAAAATCATCACATCCTTTTTGTAAAGCAAATCCTTTGCTTGTCGCGGATGCGAATCAGAATCGAAAATTGCAGCCGTAGAAAAGTCTTTAACAATTAGATAAAGGTTAAGCAGCAAGTTGTTGACTTCTCCAAAAGCAGGACCTTGTACAGAGATTAAATCAATTTCAACAGAGCCAACATTCAGGTTATCAACCAACGATTCGATCATCTTCTTAGGATCGTTGGCGTAGTAAAATGCCGCATAAACCAAGTTCACACCAATCATTCCCAACACACGTTGTTGCATCTGCACATCGGTATCTAGCAAACGTACGTGAAAATAAATCTCATTTGGCAAACCTCCTGGTTCGCTCTGAAAACGCAAACCAACCCAACCATGCGGATCATTGGTACGGGCAAAATTTAAGGTGGTTACCGTATTAGCAAACGCGAAGAAAGTTTTATCGCTGTGCTTCTCACCTTTTAAACGCTCAATCAACAACGTATATTCGTGGTCGAGCATTTTCAACAAACGAGTTTGGCTTACATATCTCCCCGAATCTTCGGCACCGTAAATCTCGTCGCTAAAAGTCATATCGTAAGCCGAAATGGTCTTTGCAACCGTACCCGAAGCTGCACCAACGTTAAAAAAAGCTCTCGAAACTTCCTGTCCGGCGCCTATTTCTGCAAAAGTACCGTAAATTTTGGGGTTCAAATTAATCTTAAGTGCCTTACGCTTGATGTCGATGATTTCTTGTTGCATAACGCAAAATTACTAAAAACGGTCAAATCGCAAATTTAGGCTTGTAATTTGGTTTGTTTCTAAACTAAAATGCCTCAATTTATTTGAAAAGCAATGTATGTAGCATTGTTATTTGGTAGTCCCTGCTTTCCGTTTCAACATCCCGATAAAACCTGGGCAACAAGCAAACAAACCGTAAAACAATAAAAACAGATGCATAAATCGGGATTTGTTTCCACTTCAATACAGGTTTATTTAACTTAAAACAGTGCTATTTTGAACCTTTTAAAACTGCTAAAAAGCAAAACCTCGTAGGTTTTTGAAACCTACGAGGTTGTTTTTACTATCAAGTTCTTTAATGACGTGGTACCCTTTATCTCGTCCAGAGCTTATTAATCGTCAAGCCTATTATCACTTCCAAAAAGTATTGCAGTTCCTTCTTTATTTCTTGCCAAATTAAAGAGTGCTTTTCGAAAGTTATCAATAGCACTTGGTTCAACAACTATTTCTAGTTTTAGCTTGCCTTTTTCTTCCTGTCTGTAAATTGTTGGTACATTACTTTCGATATGTATTTCTACTCCAATGTGCCCTACATTATCAATTGGATAATACTTCATCGAAAAATAAGAGTAACTATCTTTTTCTCCAGCTTTATAAAAAAGAATTTTGTTCTCTCTAGGGTAATCAGTCAATTCCTTTGCAAATTCAGCTATACGCTCATACTGGTCGTAAACTTCTGTTACACCCGAAAATATATTGTTTGACACTGTCACTTTTAGTTCAAACATATGTTCGTCTTTCCAAATTGATTTTAGTTCAAGAAACGATTTTCGATTGTTTAAAGCCATTGTGTCTTTTTTGTGTTTTTATTCTTGCCGTAAAAGCCCCTTTAGGGGTTTGGGGCTAGTCCTCCCTACTCCCATCATCCGCCATTCTTACCATTTTAGGTTCAAATTTAGCAACCACATCAACCAATTCGGTTTGTGCAGCCATTACTTGATGAATATCTTTATAAGCCATTGGTGCTTCATCTAAGCCAGCACCAATTAAAGTTACACCGTGGTCTTTCAAAATAGCCTTCATATCCGACTTTGTAATGCTTTGGATAGCTTTGGTTCTACTCATCAACCTACCAGCACCATGCGATGCCGAATTAATCGAAGACACTTCGCCTTTACCTCTCACCAAGAAACCCGGCGCAGTCATACTTCCTGGAATAATGCCCATCACACCCTTTCCTGCCGGTGTTGCACCTTTTCTGTGCACAATCACTTCTTCGCCGTTCAAGGTTTCTTTCCAAGCAAAATTATGATGGTTTTCTACCTTCGCTAAAACTTTCGCACCAATAGCTTTGGTTAATCTTTTATGGATAACCTCGTGACAAGCAGAAGCATAATCTCCCGCTAAATTCATGGCAATCCAGTATTCTTGACCTTCGGCAGAGTTCAAATCTAAATAAGATAAGTTCACCGCTTCCTTTGGCAGCTTGCAAATTTCCTTTGCTATTTTGGTATAATGACCTGCGATAGTCGCACCCAAGCCTCTAGAACCAGAGTGTGTCAACAAAGCTACATATCGACCTTTATCAATGTTCAAAGCCTCATCTCTTTCGGCAAATTCAATAATCCCCCATTCCACAAAGTGATTTCCACCACCCGAAGTACCTAATTGCGCCCAAGCTTTACCATGTAAGTTTTTCAAAAATGGTGTAGCGTTGAAAGCTTCACTATCCATCACGTCATGGTCCGCTCTTTCCAATCCCCTAAACTCCCTTCCTGCACCAAATCTGGTAAAAGCAAGCAGTTCTCTTTTGTACATCGCGTCTTTCCCAAAATAATGCTTTTCTGGAATATCGAAGATGCTTAATGCCATTCTACAACCAATATCCACGCCAACACCATAAGGAATAATTGCATTTTTTGTAGCCAAAACACCACCAATTGGCAAACCATAACCTTGGTGCGCATCTGGCATTAAAGCGCCAGCTGCTGTAACTGGTAACTTCATGGCAATATCCATTTGGTTTCTTGCACCTTCCTCAATATAGCTTTCACCAAAAGTGATGTAAGATTTTGCATCAGCTTGCGACACTAAATCGATGGTGTCTTTTGTTTTTGGCAAAGCATCTTCAATCATTGTTTTTGCTAATTCGGCCAATATTGGATCATCCAAAAAACTTTCTGGATAATCTTTTACTTTTTTAAATAAGGCTAATAACTCTACTTCTTCAATTTCTTTGAAGTTTTCCTTCAAAATATCTAAAGCTAAGCCCACTATTTTTCCTTCGGAGTAACCAATTGCCAAAAGGTGAGTTCCTGTTATATTTGTTTTCATTGTTCTTAATCTAACCTCGGCAAGCATCGTTCACTTACCGAGGGCGTCTAAATTTAATTTATTTTGAGAGCATTTCGTCATTGCGAGGCACAGTTCATCTCGACCATTCGGGAAAGCAATCTTAAAGCGAATACTTAAACAAACTAGCTATAGTTGTAAGATTGCTTCGCAAAGCTCGCAATGACGATAGAGCCTATTACTTCACAAAAATTTGTTTCAATTGATCTACAATTTGCCCGCTGCCAGATAAACTGATGGTATTAATTTTCTCTGCAATTTTCTCCACGTATTCCATCTCTTTCAATTTGTACAACATGGCGTTATCTTCCATCAATTTTGCGGTATTCAACAAACTTCTTGTAGATGCCGTTTCCTCTCTCCTCGTAATCATGTTAGCTTGTGCTCTTTTTTCGGCAACCAACACTTGGTTCATGATGTCTTTAATTTCGCCAGATAAAATGATGTCTTTCACACCCGCATCGGCTAATTTCACACCCAACTCTTCCGCTTTAGCCAAAGTAGCTTCCAAAACTGCGGTGCCAATTTTTTCCTTGCTTTCCATTAACTCGTCGAAAGTCATTAAACCTACAGCTGACCTTAAAGCCAATTGCATTGTAACATATAATTGCTTTTCGAAATCTTTGTTCATCAACAAGGCTTTAACCACATCTTCCACTTTGTATTGGATGGTAAAATTCACCCTCAATTGCGCTTTATCTTTCGTCAAAATCTCTTGACCAACAATCTCCATGTTCAATTGCCTCAAATCGGCTTTCAAAACGTCAATTGTGATATTGTTTTTCCAGTACAAATAAGTTCCAGCTTCTAAAATTCTATCAAATTTTCCATCAATTAACATGATGCCTTTTTCATAAGCTTCAATTTTATACATTCTGATAAAGTTGAACAACGCACCTTTCTCAAATAAGTATTTATCGATGGTGTTTTCAATTTCTATCTTGCTGATGTCAACAGTTACAAACTCGTAAGCCGATAAACCTTTCCAAATCACATATCTGCCAGCTTTTAAAACGTTTTTAAAGTTTCTGTTTTGATAAACTAAAGTCAATTCATTATCGGCCACGCTTACCAAGTAAATTAAGTTTACAAAGTCTTCATTCAACAATAACACATCTAACTCGGCAGTTGAGAAATCGTAGTCTTTGCTTTTATCGTACAAAGTCACATTTTCACCGAAACCCAACCAGTAAGTACCTGTTGTTAATACTCTTTTAAATTCTCCGTTTTTAAACACCAATCCAACATAATTGGTGTTAACTGTAATTCTTTTCATGTTTTTTGATGTTTAAATTATTACTGTTTAATTATTTACATTTTAAAAAGCGTTGCCAAAACATTCATTTGTTTTCTGCGGAAGTAAATTGTGTCTGGTTGTTTTTAAAAATGAAATCAGCTTTTAGCTATTGCGATATTCATGCGAATTTTGCTTTAGTAGCCAGATAATTTGATTTTTAAATCAGCACCTTTTTCGTTTTACTTACAAAGCAAAAGGCAAATTTGCTCTTCAAGATTTTGCAACCTTTACAAGCCGAGTGCTTTTGCAACGCTTTCGGTTTGAGAAATTTGAAGTATCTCTTCTTTCTAGATGGAACCCTAATCCATTGCATTACCAATTTTGCTATTCCAATTTGTGGTTGGAAGCAGGATTCGAACCTGCATATTTGGTTGTTACTCTACCCCTGAGTTATTCCGCTTAACGGAAGCGGGATTCGAACCCACGACACACAACGTGTTTAGACAAAAAATCGTTCTCCTATCAGTATATGATCATGCAGTGCAACTCATACTTTGGCGCCATTTGAAACCCTCAACTAAGGATAGGTTTAAACTTTAATTTGCCATCCCGATTTTTACATCGGAATTTCTTTATATCTATTTTATATTTAATCAAAGAACTATTATCGACCAGCGACATTACAAAGATGCAAGTACCTATACGCAGCATATTTGCGTAATTAAATATTTACGAGAATTTTTAATCAACAATCTGATTTACAGATAAATAATTTAAAAATAAAATTCAAAACAGCTAAGCAATAGCTTAAATACGTAGATACAATGCGTAGTTAAGGTGAAGTTTTAACAAAATTATTATAGCTTTATGCTTAGATTTCTGAATAACAATAAAACCATAGCGAAATGGCCGCAAATAAGCTCGCATTAATTAGATACAAAACCATCGACGATTGTTTAAGGAACCGTTATAAAAAATGGACCTTAGAAAACTTGATTGAAAAGGTTTCTGAAACACTTTACGAACTTGAAGGAATTACTTCTGGCGTGAGCAAGCGTACCATACAGGCAGACATCCAATTGATGCGAAGCGATAAATTAGGTTATAATGCCCCTATTATCGTAAAAGACAAAAGATTTTACACTTATGAAGATGATAGTTTCAGTATTACCAAAGCTCCAATAAACAATGCCGACGTTGATAAAATGAAAGAAATTGTAGGTGTTTTAAAGCAATTCAATGCATTCAACTACTTCGACGAAATGAGCGATATGATTACTCGCTTAGAAAACAATCTCTACAAATCAACCCATGAAGGCGGCAATTATATCCAATTAGAAAGCAACAATCAGCTAAAGGGAATGGATTACATTCCGAGATTATATCAGGCTATTTTAAAAAAATCAGCTTTACTGATAGAGTACAAATCGTTTAAGGCACAACAATCGCAAAACATGATTTATTACCCTTATTTGCTAAAGGAATACAGAAATAGGTGGTTTTTGATTGTTAAAGCTAAAAAAGGTGGTATGCTTTTAAACCTTGCTTTAGATAGGATTATCGAATTTCAGGAATTACCAAATGAACATTTCAAAGCACATGATGGAATTGATTTTGAACGATACTATAACGATCTAATTGGTGTAACCAAAAGCAGTAATGACAGACCACATAAAGTACTACTTGAGTTTGATGCTGGAAACGTGCCTTACGTAATCACGAAACCTCTGCATCATACACAACAGCTTGTCGCGGAAAAAGAAAGAACATCCATATTTAGAATAGATGTGATATTAAACTACGAGTTGGAACGGGAAATATTAGGTTTTGGTGAATGCGTAAAGGTTTTAGGGCCAAAAATATTGGCACAGCGAATTAAACGTAGGTTAAAAGGTGCGCATGGTTTGTACGCTAGTGAGGAGAAAGAAAAAGAACAGACGCAGCAGCAATGGAAGTTGGAGTTGTAAGGATGGACAATCATTGATACTCTAAATCAAATTCAACAAATCTGTTTTTGATAGCGACTTGAAAATCGAATTATCGGTTTTAATTAGATCAGCAGCTAAATCTCGCTTTTTATCCTGCATCAACATGATCTTTTCTTCGATGGTATCTGGGCAGATCAAACGAACAGCCATTACATTTTTATGCTGACCGATACGATAAGTTCGGTCGATGGCTTGGTTCTCTACCGCTGGGTTCCACCAAGGATCAATCAGATAAACATACTCGGCTTGGGTAAGGTTTAGTCCCACACCACCAGCTTTTAAACTCACCAAAAACACCCTTATCTCCTCATCCTGCTGAAAAGAATTAACTACAGCTTCTCGGTTTTTGGTTTGTCCGGTGAGGTATGCAAATTTGATCTTCCTTTCTTCTAAAGTTGTCTTCACCAAATCTAACATGCCTACAAACTGTGAAAACACCAAAATTTTATGGTATGGCGATTTACTTTCAATTTGTTCTAACAACACATCCATTTTGGAAGAAGCATCGCCGTAAAATTCTTCTTTGCTGATGAGCGATGGAGCGTTGCAGATTTGTCTTAATTTGGTGATGCCCTGCAATACGAACATGCTGGTTTTGGTCAGTTCATCTTCCGAACGCCCCATCAAATAATCTCTGATTTCGTTTCTACTACTTTCGTAGATTTCACGCTGCTTCGCTCCCATTTCGCAATAAATCACCATTTCGATTTTATCTGGCAGTTCTGTAGCTACTTGGGTTTTAGTACGACGTAAAATAAATGGCTTAATGCGTTGTTGCAGTTCTTCTGCTTTTCGGCTGTCGTTAAATTGATCTATTGGCACCGAATACTGCTGCCTGAAATGTTCTCTGTTACCTAATAAACCGGGGCAAGCAAAAGATAATTGTCCATACAAATCGAAAGTATTATTCTCTACTGGCGTACCCGTTAGCACCAGCCTGTTTCTAGACTGCAGCAAACGCACAGCTTTGTAACGTTGCGCATCTGGATTTTTGATCAGCTGCGATTCATCTAAAATAATGTAGTTGAAACGATAAGATTTTAACCAAACTACATCGGCCAACAAAGTGCCGTAAGACGTAAGGACGATGTGATATTTATCGAAATCTTTGATTTGCCTATCCCTATTTGCTCCGTAAATTGTTGTTACCTTTAAGCTTGGCGCAAACTTCTTAATTTCCTGCTGCCAATTGAAAACCAAAGATGCAGGTACTACGATTAAATTGGTGTTTTGTCCTATTTTTTCTACTTGCGATAGAATAAACGCAATGATTTGGATGGTTTTCCCCAGGCCCATATCATCTGCCAAACAGCCGCCGAAGTTAAATTCGTCGAGGAAGTTTAGCCAGTTCAGTCCTTCTTTTTGGTAAGGCCGTAATGTGGCTTTTAACGCTGCAGGCACTTTAGTTTCGTTGATCTGATCGAACGTTGCCAATTTAGAACGGTACAATTGCAAGCGCTCTTTAGCGTCGATACTGAGCAAGGCTTCTTCGTACAATTCTTCCACTGCAGCATAGCTGATGTTTGGCGTACGCAATGTTTCTTCCACAATTTCACCCGCAGCAAAATACTTTTCAAACTTTTGTAGCCATTCATCGGGCAAAATACCTTGCGTGCCATCATCTAACTGAACAAACTTATTTTTATTTCTGATGGATTTATGTAGATGTTTAAGCGATACCGTTTGTTTATTGAACTGCACCTTCACTGCGGTTTCGAACCAATCGATACCGCTAATAACCTCTATAGATATATTTGCTTTGTACGAACTTAGCTTGTTGTCTTTTAAATTATTGAAGCCTAAAATAGCAATCCCCTTACTCCGCCAAGTTTCAAATGCAGCTAAGAACCATTCTGGCGATAGGAAATGCTTACGATGGATGTAAAAACAGTCGGCATGACGTTGCTCCCAAAACGCTGCTGCCTGCTCTTCAAAATAAGGGTGCATTTTTGCAATATCAGTAATGAATTGCAGTTCTCGTTGCTCATCACGATGCACGGTAAAAAGCTGCCCACGTTTATCTTTCGCCTTAATCTGTTTTTGCGAAATCACTGGAATTTCCAAAGCTCCGTACAGCATTACCGGCGTGAGCAATACGTAATCTTCCGATTCGGTAAGGTAAATCAATTTTTCCTTATCTAAATCAAACCCTTGCTCGGCAATTTGCTTTTGTGTGGCAGGTTTGAGATAAGCATAATTGATTTTTATTTTCTCTTCTAACAAGTTAAGGATATTTTCTTGAAACTCTTCGTAAGCAGAACGCTCTAAGATCAACTGGTTACGGTTTTGTTTAAAAAAATCTATTAACGATAGAAAATAAGGGTCTTTTATTAAAAATAGCTGCTGTTTTTTCTGTAGAAAATATTGAAACTTCAGATCTACCGTTTCAAGTGGAAGGGATTTGTTATCGAGATAAATGATTCCATTTAAAGAGAAATGTCCTGCTCTTTGATCTACGTTGAGTTCAAAATCTGGCTGTAGATTGGTTAATTCTACGTTTTGGAGTGAATTGGCATTGACTGTTGACGAAGCCTTTTCATCATGCAAATAAACCGATAAGTTAAGCGGATTTTTCACGATGGCTTTCAGTGCATCTAAATCTGAATTTGCTTGGCTTTCTTGATAATGATTTTTGAACTTACTTACCGCAGCAAAGAATTTTAGTTCGTCTTTTGCTTCGGTTTTCCAAACTAAATCTAATGGATCTACAACTTGCAACGGATTTTTAAGCTTGCCTTGCTTGGTTTGCTCGGCACTCATTAGCTCTACTACCAAATGCCTGTAATGGCGGTGGCGACTAAACACCAACACCATATTTGCAGGTTTTTGAGTTGAAGCGACTAAACTAACTTTGCTTTTTTTAACGATTGGCAGCAGCTTATCGTAATTAAAGTCAGTTGTTTGATCCGTTTCTTTTTCCTGCATTGTTATTAATGGAGAGATAAAGATAGGGATTTTCGATCTTTAATTGTTCATTAGCTCATTGGTTCATTAGTTCATTTAGTAGTTGCATTTTCTGCTTATAGAAACAAAAATCCCTAGTAAATTTTACTAGGGATTTAGCTTTTGCTAATCCGGATTATTTCATGAGCTCGCTTTGCTCGGTTTGTAATCCGGAATTACCTATCTGCGGATTTTAAATCCCGACTAGCAAAAAGATTTAGCTTTTATTTCAATTCAAACGAGGATTTAAGTTTGATATCGTTAGAAGCTGTGCCGACCATTACCTTAAACTCTCCTGCTTCAGTAATCCAACCCTTCTCTTCGTGATAAAATGATAATTTTTCTGGGCTAAGCTCGAAAGTAATTTGTTTACTTTCTCCGGGTTTAAGTTTTACTTTTTCGAAACCTTTCAATTCCTTTACTGGCCTAACCACCGATGCAAAAGTGTCTTGTATATAAAGTTGAGCCACCTCTTCTCCTGCTACTTTACCAGTATTAGTTAGCGTAAAGCTTACTTTCACCGTTTCATTTTTTTGTGGATTGGTATTGGATAATTTTAGATCGCTATAAGTAAAAGTTGTGTAGCTTAAACCATGTCCAAAGGCATATTGCGGATCGTTTGGCGCATCTATGTAGGCAGATTTGTAACGAATGTCCGTTGGTTTGGTAACCGGTCTTCCCGTGTTATAGAAATTATAGAAAATAGGAATTTGCCCCACATTTCTTGGAAAGCTAATTGGCAGTTTTCCCGACGGATTGTAATCTCCAAACAGCACATCTGCAATGGCATTGCCACCCTGATCTCCCAGAAACCAAGCATAAACAATGGCATCAGCTTGTGCTGAAATACTATCGAAAACCAAAGGTCTGCCTGCCATTAAAACCACAATTACAGGTTTCCCTGTTGCTTTAACAGCTTTGAAAAGTTCTTCTTGTTTGCCTGGCAATGAAATATCTGTACGAGATTTTGCCTCGCCACTCATGTCCCAATTTTCTCCCAAAACCATCACTACCGCATCTGCATTTTTAGCTGCATTCACGGCATTTGCAAAACCGCTGGTTACAGTATCAGTTATTGAGGTTCCTTCGGTATAATTAAGTTTTGCATTTTTAACTTTCTGTTTTACGCCTTCGTAAACACTTACAATGTTCGTCGTATCAGCATAAACTACCCAACTTCCCGCTTGGTCTCTTTTTGCATTTACCAACGGACCAATGAGTGCAATGTTTTTTAGAGATTTGTTTAGAGGTAATATAGCATTGTTGTTTTTCAATAGAACGATGGAACCTTGCGCTGCAGCCCTGGCAACATCTTTATATTTAGGATCGTTCATCACCTTTTTTTCCCGTTTTTCGTCAGAGAATTTGTAAGGATTATCGAACAGCCCAAGCTCAAATTTCTTGTACAAAATCCTTTTAACGGCTTCATCAATGTATTTTACATCTACCTTTCCGCTTGCCACCAATTTTTCCAATTCTTTTTTGTAGGCCTCGCTTTCCATATCCATATCGCTACCCGCAATAATGGCTTTTTCTGCAGCTTCGTTTAAGTTTTTGGCAAATCCCCAAGGTGTCATTTCTTTGATAGAAGCCCAATCGCTCACTACAAAACCCTGGTAGTTCCATTGTTTTTTAAGGATATCACGCTGTAGATAAGCATTTCCAGTTGCGGGAATACCATTTAACGTATTGAAAGAATTCATGAACGTGGCTACACCTGCATCTGCAGCAGCCTTAAAAGGCGGCAAATAAATTTCGTGCAATTGTTGTTTGCTGATATCCACTGGATTGTAATCTCTACCGGCCATTGAGGAGCCATAAGCTGCGAAGTGTTTGGCACAAGCCATAATCCGATCTACCCCTCCCAATTTATCTCCCTGAAATCCTAAAACCCTAGCTTTGGCAATTTGCGAGCCGAGATAAGTGTCTTCTCCTGCACCTTCCATTACACGTCCCCAACGCGGATCGCGGGCAATATCCACCATTGGTGCAAAAGTCCAGTGAATACCAGAAGCCGCAGACTCTTCTGCTGCCACCTCTGCCGTACGTCTAATGATGCTTAAATCCCAAGAAGCCGACTCTGCCAATGGAATTGGAAATACGGTTTTGTAGCCATGTATCACATCTAAACTGAACAGCAAAGGAATTTTTAGGCGAGATTGCAATGCAATGGCTTGTATTTCGCGGGTGTCTTTTACGCCTTTTACGTTCAGCATAGAACCTACCATCCCGTTTTTGATATCGTTCAGTAAATAATTTTTCCTATCGCTAGCTGGTCCTGTAACTTCCCTACCCGAATATTGGTTCAATTGTCCTATCTTTTCGGTTAAAGTCATCAATTTCATTACAGAATCTACTCGCTGTTCTATAGTTTTACGTTGTGCATGTACATGAGTGACTATTGAGGCGCTCAGCAAAAGGGAAAGGCTAAAAAATTTGTTCATGATTTTGATTTTGTAATGAAATTGATGTTAAAATTTATGGTGTAAGTTGAAGGTTTAATCCGTCTCTAAAATTCCAAAAGTTCTGTTTTACCTGATATGAGGTATCAAACAAGGTAGCTTCGGCATTTAAGCCCCAGGCAGAATCGGCATCGCCAATATTCCATAGGGTAATTCCCCAGCGTTGGTTGATAGGTACTATTTCTTGATAGGCTTTTGCTATATTATAGTATAGTGATTTTTGCAGGTTACGGCGGTTGGTTAAATCTCCAGAAGGAACAGATGTTTCATTAGGACCCAATAAGGAAATATCCAGCTCGGCAATATGTACCAGCAAACCTGTTTCTTTCATTTTTTGTATAGCTGCCCTTATATTGCTCAAAGGTGTGTTGTATCTTACGTGCATTTGTAAGCCCACTCCGTTTATAATTGGGTCGCCTCCTTCTCTCATTGGCTTTAATTGCATCACTTTGTTATAAATGGCATTAAGTTTTGCTGTAGAGTACTCGTGTCCGTAATCGTTATAAAACAATTTTAGCGTCCAGTTTTGGTTGGCTCTAGCAGCTAATCTGGCATAACGAAATGCTTTTTCGATATAAATTTCGCCCATGTATCTTTTCCAAATACTACCTATATCATTACCATTGGCATCTAAGTTAATGTCGCCTCTTAAAGTTCCATTATCATAATAGGCCTCGTTAACCACATCCCATGATTTTAATAGTGGCACCAATGGGCTTCCACCTTTATAATACAGGCTGTAAAAACCTACTGACTTATCAATATGCCTTTTCATTATCGCATTTAAAGTATCGGCCCTTGCGGCAACAGGCGTAGCGTTTACATTGGTAGCTAGCCAGTTGGGTAATGCCCTATGCCAAACGAGCGCATGCCCGTGAATACGCTTGTTGCCGTAGTCTTTTGCCAAGTTGGGGATCTTTTCGTTTTTTTCTTCTATTCCATTGCCTAAAATACCAAAATCCCAGGTGTACTTAGCTGGATTAAGGCTGTTCATTTTCATATCATTTTCGGCTGTTATGCTATTGTAATGCAACTTTGCCAAATCTTTGTAAGCTACTATATTAAATTTGTTGGAATTTACAGCAGCGCCTATAATTACGTTAGGGTTTACTTCCTGCAATATAGTACTCACACTCATGGCACCAACCGACATTACTTTTTCTGGAGCTAGATCAGTGGTTTCTAAAACTGCTTCATTCTCTTGTTTTTTGCAAGTACCAAGCAAACTGCCCAATACCAGTACGGCGATAGTTACTTTTTTGTTCATGACTTATATTTGGTTAAGGTTGACTATAAAAAAAGACCATCCAATAATTATCCAAATGTTTATTGGATAGTCTTTTTGAACGTTTTAGATAATAGTCTTCTTAGATAGATAAGTGTATTCAATAAAAGAAACTTGAGAGCATCGAGAAAGCGTTGAGAGAGCGTTAATTCTTGATTACAAAATTGTCTTCTTAGCTACTTTTCCTTCTGTTGTATTAAGCACCACTACATTTAATCCCTTTGGTAGTTTAGACGAAGAAATATTTACTCTGTTATATCCTTTTTCGAGCGATATAGACTGCGTATAGTTGATCTTCCCGTTCAGATCTGCAATTTCTATTTTTCCTTTAGTTGTTTTAGCCGAGTAAATATTTACAGTTACGTTAGCACCATCTTTAGCAATGCTGAAATCTGTTTTCGCAACCGGAATAGTAGCACTTACTGGACCAAAAGTTTCATTATCGCCATTAAAATCTACCTGCTGTAGTTTGTAGTAATTAGTTCCTGGCAAAGGAGTTTCATCAACAAAACTGTAATTTGAGGTAGTATTTGTAGTTCCTTTGGCACTTACCTGATCTATTTTAACAAAATCACTGGCAGTAGAAGAACGTAATATATTGTAATGTGAGGCATCTGTTTCGCTAGCGGTACTCCAGTTTAAACGGATAGTTCCATTTTTCTCGTTCGCATTAAATGCGGTTAGTTTTACCGGTAAAACACTAGTGCCTGTAGGCGCCATAGTTACTCCACGGAAAGTAGTGTTAGCTGGTGCAGTTGCAATAAGGGTTGGTGTGCCAGACAAAACTTTTGACGCTGCATTTGCCGAAGTAAAATCATCATTCAATACATATAATTGAGAATTTTGGCTTCCAGCAGTTCCAAGAGTGGTGAAATAAAGTTTTACCCCAGTAGCTGCATCAAATTTTGCTGTAAAGCTTTTAGTGTTAACAGGAACACCCACAAATCCAAATTCGTTTACCCAATCATTTCCTCCTCCATTTGAACGGTATTTCCTAATTACCGGGCTACCGTTGTTATCATCTATAATGTATAGATATGTTCTCCCATAAGCTTTGAAAGCCATTGCTTGATGTATATTGTAAGGCCTATTAGTTGTACCTGGCATATTTGGAGTAGTTCCAAAGCCAACTGGTGAAGTAGGTAATTCTACATTGGCAAGCGTTGCTTGGTTAGCCCCTCCAATTGGCGCAAAAATCCTAACACTTTCATTTGTACCATATATGGTTTCAGCAATGGTTAAAACACGTGGCGCATCCTGACCTGTTGAAACTCTAATTGATGCATCAGTTGTGCCTAGAGCTTTATATCTAACACCGCCATCGTAACCGTTAAAATAAACGTTAGTTCCTTCTACAACGGCAGAACGAGGCGCACCAATGGCATCAACCACCAATGTATTAGCCAACCAGTTGCCTGTGGCAGTTAAAGTGCCTATTACAAATTGACCAGACTGCTCAGGATTGTATCCTATGATAGACAATACATTTCCATCTTTTGACAATACTGGAAAACCTTCCGCTTCGAAACCTCCACCTGTTGTTAAACCTAAACCTTCGAAACCATAATTGCCATTGGCGGCAGTACGAGGAATGGTAATGGTTTTTACAAAAGTTCCGGTTGGGGTGTATTCGTCAACAAATACAGGAACACGGGTTCCGTTGGTCATTGCTGTACCATCGCCATAACGATATACAGCTAAATTACCAGCGGTAAATTGAGCAAAAGCACTAAAAGCGCCAAATGCTGTTAATACGATTGTAAGTAGTCTTTTTTTCATACACTATTTATTTTTGGTTATTTAAATTGATTGATATCCGATAGTTATTTTTTTGTTTATTGGATAATTGGTTATTGATGGTTCAATACTTTTCTACTATTTCTTTCCGCCCAAGGTCCAGCCTAAGCCTATTTCAAAATCGCCACCGGTAAATGAACGTATAGCCGACGGACCGATGCTGTAAATGCCAGTCAGCTTAAATTGTTCATATTTAAAGCCCATACCAACAGTAGCATTGTTAGTGCTATGGTATAATCCGAATAAGTTGAAATGCTCTTGATAAGTTAAACCTATTCCACCTTCAACTATGTTATCCATACCTTTAATACCTCTATAAACTACCTTTGGTTCTACTGCAAAATCTTTACCTGCTGCTATTTTATACGAAGCGGATGTAAAGAAGGTGGCATAATTGATACCTGTAATAAAATTTGGATCAGTATTTAATTGATTATGAAGGTTAAGCCAAGTACCCTGTAGGTTTAGTTTGCTATCTGTGTAAGCCATGCCAAAATCACCATCTAACCTATAGCCTCTATCGTTAAAGCGATTAACTACCGGATCATAATTTTCGGCAGTAATAGCTTCCCTGTCTACAAATTCCTTCGCAACACCAGCAGATAAGCCAAAATGCAATTTACCTGTTGCCGATACTGGCAAATGGTATGCATAGGTACCCATTATCCTGTTATAATTAATTAACCCGCTTTTTGATAAATCTACATTTAAACCGAAGGAAGCTCTATCTGTATAGGCATATTCGCCAGTAAAAACCTGATAAGTAGGTGCATTTGGTACTTCATTAAACTGCTTACGATATAGGAGGTTTAGATTTAACTTATCTGTAGCCCCAGCCATTGCCGGATTGCCCAAATACTGGTTATAGAAATACATGTTTCCCATTGGACTAAGCTGTGCAACGCTATGCAAACTTAGACCCATTAACGCAAATAGGAACAGCAGACATTTTATTTGTATAGTTTTGTTCATTACAATAGGTTTAGTTGTTAAGCATGGTTAGTGAGCCTTTTTTCTTTGGTAAGCCTGCCCCAAAATCAATGATATAATAGTAGGTGTCTTCTTTTAAGGATGAACCTGCTACCCTGCCATCCCAATCGTTTTGATAGCCTTTTTTATTAAAGATTACCCTTCCGGCTTTATCAAATACCCTTACCACACTTTCTGGATATAAATCGATGTTTTTGATGACCCAAAAATCATTAACGCCATCTCCGTTTGGAGATACCAAATTTGCCGCTGTAACCAAATTATAGTTGTCGGTTACATTTAAGGTAAACTCGGTAGTAGAAGCGCAGCCCCCTTCATTAGACACTACTACCCTGTAAGTTGTATTTACTTGTGGCCTTACCGTTATGGTAGCAATATTGGTTGCGCCAACAATGCTGCCGTTACTTTCCCACTGATAGGTAGTACCTCCAGTTGCTGTTAGTCTTACTGCAATTCCCTTATCAACACTGCTTCCCATATCTGAAACGATGGTTACCGTTGGAAATGGAAAAACTCGTAGCTTAAAAGTTTCTATGTGGGTATCTACCCCGCCATTGGCTGTGCCTCCGTTATCGGTAAGTGTTAGCGAAATTTCGGGCTCTCCAGTTGCATTAGCACTTAAACGATAACGAATTTCGCCAGCACCACCTGCCAGCAAGTTTACTTGCAGACTTTGGAAAGCCGTAGGCTGATTTGAACTTATGGTAGCCGTTAAAGTCTGGCCAGTTTCTGGTCCTGCGGTTATTCCGCTAAGCGTAATTACTTTCTCCTCGGTTCCGGCGCAAGTACTTTGATTACCGATAACTGTTATGGTTGGTTTTTCGTTTACATCGTTTATAGTAACCTGAAAAGTTTGCTCGAAGCTAAAATTTGATGGCGATGTAGCCCTAACCCTTACGTTATAAACTGCCTGCGTCTCAAAATCAAGCAGGGCATTTGTTCGTAATTGATTTCCAACTATCTGAAACTTTGCATTATCTGTATCTCCGGTTCCCGGTATAAGAGTATAAGTTACATTAGAGATACTGGTGGGAAGTACGGAAAACTCTCCCGCAGTTGTACCTACAGCCTGATTTTCATAAATGGTTTGGGCACTAAAATTAATACCTGTTATAATGCCAGACCCTGCGGTTACATTTACTGTATTTGAATAAACAACTGGACCACCTGGTTCTATACCCCTTACCTTATAATAATAAGTTGTACCAGCAACAACCGTATTGTCTGTGTATGTAGTTACATTTTGAGCTACTGTTGCCAAGCTGCTAAAATTAACATTGTCTGTAGATCTACTTATTTCAAAACCAGTTTCAGTAGTAGAATTATCCCTCCAGTTTAACCTAACTTCATTAAGCGATATTACGTTTGCCGTCAAATCAGATGGTACTTTGCCGTACACAGGAGCCATAGTTACGCCTCTAAATGTTGTATTTGCCGAAGCGGTTGCTAATAGTACTGGGCTACCTGTCATGTTTGCAGCAGTTTCGCCTTCATTTGCGGGGGTGAAACTATTAGTGAAGGCATACAATTGTGAGGCATTGCCAGCACTAGGGTTGGCATAAGTAGTAAAATACAAGGTTACACCCGTATTAGAATAAACACCGCTAATACTTTTGGTGTTAACTGGTACTGCAACATTACCAAACTGTACCCAATCACTTCCACTTGCATTTGAGCGATATTTCTTAATTAAGGGAGCGCCTCCATTATCATCTAAAACGTATATTAAAGTACGGTTGGTAGCAGATCTAAAAGCCAATACCTGATGTGCACTAACCAAGGGAGCGCTACCGGGTATGTTTGGCGATGTAGGAAAAGTAACGGATGTTGTAGGTAGCGCCGCATTAGGAACATTAGTACTTGCATAGGGCGCAAATATTTTTGTACCGTTGTTTGAGGCAGAAAAATAAGTATCGGCAATAGTTAGTACCCTTGGCGAATTTATTGGACTAGATGATACCCTCGTAGATGCGGTTGTTGTACCTAACAGTTTATATCTTGCACCATTACTATGACCATTAAAATATACCGCATTGCCTTCTACCACTGCAGAGCGTGGTGCACCTATGGCATCTTCTGAAGCTACTAATGTAGTCGTATTTACATCGCCATTGGCATTTATAGTTGCAATTACAAATTGTCCAGTTTGAGCAGGATTGTAGCCTATAACAGATAATGTTTCGCCATTTCTAGAAAGTACCGGAAAGCCTTCGCCTTCAAAAGTACCACCGCTTGTAAGGCCCATTCCTTCTAGCCCAAAATTAGCACCATTGGCTGTTCTAGAAACGGTAATAGTTCGTACTCTTTGCCCGGTAACAGGATTATATTCATCTATAAAAACAGGAACTCTGCCCGCATTTACCATTGGAGTACCATCTCCGTAACGATAAACTGCCAAATTACCAGCTGTAAACTGTGCTGAAGCAGTAGTAAATATTGCCAAAGCACATGTCATTAAAAATAGAAGTTTTCTCATTAGCATTCGTTTGTTTTAGGCTATGAACTGAGCATAAATAAAGTTTATGCTCAGTTCATAGTTTTATTTTTATCTGTTACTTAACACCATCAAGAATACCTTGATAAGCAGCTTTTCTTTGATAGTTATTGTCAAATGGCAGTGGCCAATCTGGGCGCTTATATTCTGAAGGTATCCAACTATCAGAATCGCCTACATTCCAAGTGGTAATACCAAACTGTTGGTTTTTAGGTATAGCATTGTAGGTCCGTACAATAAACTCGTACTTAGCTTTATGTTGCTCTGCCAAACCAGAACTGTAGGTTAAATCTTGAATGCCGTCTGGGTTTAAAGCAATATCGAGCTCAGCTATGTGTACTTGTAGCCCTGTAGCTGCTGCAGTATTTATAGCCGCCGCTAAGTTGGTATTAGATTGAGTATAACGAGTGTGAAATTGCATGCCTATACCATGTATTGGCACACCCTTAGCACGTAAATTACTAACTAAATTGAGGATAGCTGTACGTTTGGTAGGTCCATATTCGTGCCCATAATCATTGTAGAACAAAAGTGCATCTGGATCTGCTTGGTGTGCATAAATAAAAGCTTTTTCTATAAACTCTGGTCCCAGTTTTTGATACCATATACTTTCTGTACGATAGCCCCCGCCTTCGTTCGCAATAGCCTCATTCACTACATCCCAAGAGGCCACTTTGCCTTTATAACGTGACATCACAGTTTGTATATGCGTTTTCATTAAATTGTCCCAAGCGGCGGCATCGCCTTGAAAATTTTGAACCCAAGCAGGTGGATTTTTATGCCATATTAAAGTGTGACCGTGTACCCTTTTGCCATGTGTTTGAGCAAAATCAACTAAATAATCAGCCTCGCTCCAGGTGTATGTGTTTTCCCCTGGATGCAACTGTGCAAATTTCATCGCATTTTCAGAAGTAAGGCTGTTAAACTCTTTGATAACTACATCTCTATATGCTGCCCTAGTTCTTAATATGTTGTTATTTACTGCCGCTCCAAATTTAAAAGGCAAGGCATTTTGCAAGGTTATGCTTTCGTCAACCGGAATGGTTAATTCTGGAGATGGAAAAACAGGATCATTTTGACCTTTGAGGCATCCTCCAAAAATCAATCCTGTTGCAATTAAAAATAAGCTATACTTTTTCATTTTCTTCTTTATTTGAGATTGAGGTTAAGATTGAGATTTGATTAATAAACTTATCTCAACCTTCTTGACCTTAAACTTTACTTCTACTTATATTTAGCTTGTGTTTGATCGTAAAAATCCTTCAACACATAAAATGCTTTCTTTTTCTTGCCCGTTTCCGAGATCAATCCTTTTCTATTCCAGAAATCCTGAAAGAAAGGATGCTGACGGCGTGGAGAACGGAAATCAGTTAAAATCCATGGGGTCATACCGCGTAAGCCACTCATTGTGTTCATAAAAGGAATTTGATATTTGTACAACGATTCTTGATATTCTTCTGACCAGCGAGTATCTTCATCAGCGTGGAAACCACCTAGGGCATCGCCACCTACTTCGGTAATAATTACCGGCTTATTGTACTTAATCTCGAATTTATATTTTGGCAACTCTTTTGGTGTTTCCCAATACCAGCCACCATATTGATTAAAGCTAACCAAATCCAGTTTTTCGCCAAGAGGATCGTCTACTATTACAGTGTACCCTTTTCTATGAACCTCTAAAGCAGCACCAACCAAACGGGTATTATCGAGTTCTCTTACCTTATCGGCCAATTTGCTCATAAACTTAAAACGTGGCTCACTTAATGGTGTTTCGTTGCCTATAGACCAAATAATTACTGCAGCTCTGTTTTTATCTCGCTCTATTAAATCTGTTAATTGTTGTTCTGCATTGTTGTAAGTTTCTTGGTTTTCCCATGATATGGTCCAGTACACAGGTACTTCGCCCCAAACTAGCAAGCCCATTTCATCAGCCAAACGGTTCATTTCTTCGTTGTGAGGATAGTGCGCCAACCTTACATAGTTACAATTCAACTCTTTTGCCCATTGCAACATCATGCGCATATCACCTTGTCCACGTAACCTTCCAGGGATAAGTGGATTTTCATCGTGTAAAGAAATACCTCTTAAAAAGATTGATTTTCCGTTTAGAAGAATATCCTGTCCTCGGGTTTCGATGGTTCTAAAGCCAATTTTCTCTTCTACTTTATCGCTAGCAGACGTAATTACCACTTGGTAAAGTTTTGGATTTTCTGGGCTCCATAGCGATAAATTCTTTACAGGAATGCTAATTTTAGCTAAACCATTTGCATCTGTAGTTGCTGTTGTTTTTAAACCAGCTTCTGGGATATTCACTTCAACTTTTTGATTTGCAGAAGCACTGCTCAATTTCACATAACCTTCTATCTGTTTTGCATTAGATTTAGCTAGCTGAATTTTATAATCGTTGATGTAGTTGTTTGGCAATTCGGCCAAAAGCACATCACGGGTTATACCACCATAGTTCCACCAGTCGGTATTTACCGTAGGAATTTCATCTTGCTTGCGGGTGTTGTCGGCTTTAACTACTACAAAGTTTTGTCCGTCTTTTAATTTACCAGTTACATCAAATTGGAATGGTGTAAATCCACCTTTGTGAACACCCAATTTTTTTCCATTTAAGTAAACGTGTGCTTCGTAATTTACCGCCCCGAAATAAAGGATGTATTTCTTGTCGGCCACCGGATTAGCTAAAAACTTCTGTCTGAACCAAACTGTCCCTTCATAAAATTCTAATTTCTCCACTTGAGAGTTCCAATCTCCAGGAATTTTAACCGTTGGTGATAATTCGAAGTTATATTCAATCAGTTCCGATTTGTTGATCTGTTGTCTGTCATCGTAAAAACCTCCCTTGCCAGATTTAGATTGATCAAATGGTTCGTGGCGATAATCGTAGTAGCCCATTTCATAAGGATCGATGATGTAATTCCATCGGCCATTTAAGCTGAGGTGTTTGCGACCAAAAATGTTTTGTACCAATTGTGCATCGGCAGATAAGAAAGCAACGGAAAGTATTGCAAGTAATAAGTATTTATTTAGCTTAATCATATTAAATATTTAATAGCCTGTATTTTGTATTAAAGCTGGCTGGCGGTTAACGGTATTTTGTGAAAATGGATATAAGTTATTTTTAGGTTGAAAAACGCGGTTCTCTACCGTGAACCGATCATAGAAAATTGCACCAGAACCATCAATGGTAATACGCATACCGGTTACGGGCTTGTTTAAGAAGAGTTCACCCTGCTGCCATCTTCTAACATCGTAAAAACGATGACCTTCGAAGCACAACTCTACTCTTCTTTCGTTGTGGATACGCTCTCTTATTGCCACCTGCGTTAACGCCACATAACCATTGCCTGCGGGATTAGTGGTTTGTAAAGCTGGCATGCCAACACCTGAACGAGCTCTAATCAAGTTTACTACACGCAGTACCTCGGTAACAGCCGCAATGCCCTGCGCCTCGTTTAAGGCTTCCGCATAATTCAATAATATTTCTGCATAACGCTGTACTACCCAAGGCCTACGAGCCAATGTATTAGATTGTTGGTTCCATGTTGCAGCTTCACTTAAGAACTTACGCATGTAATATCCGGTTTTGGTAGCGTTTATATTTCTGTTTAAACCATCGGCACCGCCAACAAATGTTTGTACTGCTCGGCCTTTAAATATCCTGCCGTTGTGGTTAATGGTAAGCCCTAAACGCGGATCTCTGTTGAGGTAAGGGTTACTTTCGCTATATTGTGTATTGGCAGGATCTGTAATTAATCTTCCGTTGGCAGTTTCAAAGGCATCTACCATTTCCTGCGTTGGATTTGTTCGTCCATTGGCACCATCAAAACTAATTGGCGCTTGTTGTTGCTCAATATCGTTACGGTTTTGCGCCCTGGTAGCAAACAAAACTTCTACGTTGTAAGAATCGGCTCCAAAATTGAAGACATTGGCATAGTTTGTACGTAAGCTATGTACGTTTAAGTCGATGATTGCTTTGGCAGCATCTGCCGCTTGCTGCCAAGTTACACCGCTTTGCGCTGCAAACTGCGGACTAGCTGCATACAGCAACAATCTTGATTTGACACCCATTGCGGCAGTTTTGGTAGCACGACCATAATCACCAGTACGCCAAGCAAATTTATTAGCAGTAGTTTCTCTGGTAAAAACTGGAATGTTAGTTGCTACCGCCCTATCACAGTCTGCAACTATAAAATCTACACATTCCTTATAGGTATTTTTAGGAAGATTTAAGTTTTCTTCTCTGCTGAAAACACGGGGAGCTAAGGTAATTGCACCATAGCGTTTAACCAATTCAAAATGAAGCGACGCTCTTAAAAAATAAGCCTGTCCTTCGAGCCTACTTTTGTCCTCAGCAGCGGTTAAACCATCAGTTGGAATAATTTCGGCATTAGGCAAATTCTCTAAAAAGAGGTTAACTTTTCGTAGGCCATCGTAAAGATTGCTATATTCATCATCTACGGTACGCACTGGTCCCCAAGTACCATTGGTAAAAATACTCATGGTGGCATTAATGCCCGAGTTAACCGCCTCGTCTGTACCAGAGGCCAGCATACCGCCGCCGCCATCAATACTAAATCCTTCTGGCACATGGAAATATGCGCTATTGAGTACGCCACGGGCATAGGCATCGTTCTTCCAAACCTGTTCTCCGGTAATTGCGCCATCGGTAATGCTACCATCTTGCAAGAAATCTTTCTTACATGAGGCCAATGAGATAGCAAGTAATGCAACAAACCCTATTTTTGAAAATAAGCCCATTTGCTTTTTTAATGATATGATATGTATGTAGTTAATTGCCATTTCTTAAAATTTAAGATTTAAACCTAATGCAAATGTGGCCAACGCTGGGTACTGTGAGTTATACCCTGCTTCTGGCATTTCAGGATCTATCGGTAAGCCATTTAACTTATCGAAAGTGAGTAAATTGAAGCCAGTTACGTAAAACCTACATTGCGAAATTTTTAATTTCTTTAATGAATTGGCTGATAAAGAATAACCCAATTCAACATGTTTAAGTCGTAAGAAATCGCCGTTGCGCAACCAAAAATCTGAGTTTTGGGTATTGTTGGTTCTATCAGTCAAGGTTAAACGAGGATAAAGAGCCTCATCTGCGCCAGCTTGTGTCCAACGGTGCACACTAAATTGATTAATGTAGCCAGTATTTGAGGTACCTGCATTTACCAAATTATTGATTTGGATAGTTCTGCCCGCCACACCATGAAAAAGGAAGTTTACATCAAAACCTTTGTATTTTGCCGAACCACCAAAGCCGAAATAAGAGGTTGGAATATCAGAATAGTCGGTGCTCACGAAATCCAGGTTATCAATTACCCCATCACCATTAACATCCTTATATCTGATATCGCCCGGCTTAACCGCTCCCGAAAAACGTTGTACCGGAGCAGCAGCAATCTCTTCTTCGCTTTGGAACAAACCTTCGGAAATTAAAAATCTCCTTACTGATCCGCTTCCGTGCACTACGCCACCAATTGGAAAGCCAACCTGACGCTGATAAGATGGTAAACCTGCCTCTTCATTTAACTGCAGTATTTTACTTTTTGCATAGGTATAGTTTCCGTGTACTCCAAAAGTGAATTTATTGATGGTTTTGTTATAGCTAAGATTAGTTTCTACACCTTGATACTGCGCCTCACCTGCATTGATATTAACCAATGCCTGCCCAATAATAGACGGAGCTAAATCTGTAGTAAGCAAGTTTTTTCTACGCTCACGGAAAACATCGGCAGTTAAGGTTAGTGATTGTTTTAAAAACTGTGCATCAAAACCTATACTAGATTTAATAGATTTTTCCCAAGTTAAGTTAGGGTTGGCCAAAACTAGCTCATCAGTATTAGGCACTGCACTGTATCCAGTTCCAAAAAAGTATTGTGAACCGCCACGGGTAAAATAATTGTTAAAGGCAAAACGACGAGAAGCGCCGATGGCATCGTTACCAACTATACCATAAGAACCGCGTAGTTTAAAATAATCTATTACTTTATTGCCTTTTAAGAAG
>NZ_JAVHXT010000009.1:0-63373 GCF_031119335.1 Pedobacter sp. | reverse complement strand
GTTACAATCCACCCAGCTGCAATAGCAGGAAACCAGCCAAAGCGTTTACCCGGCGCAAAGTTTTGTGAACCAGAGTAGGTGGCAATGGCATCTGCAAAATAACGCTGTTTGTAACCATAAGATAAACGATTAGAAATACCTTCTCTCTTGTCATCTAAACGGGTTGCAGAAGCCGAAACAGCACGTTGGAAACGGGTAGAGAATTTAAAGCTATGTTCTTTAAAACTATTATCATAATCGAAACCGCCCCAAAACTCGTTATTTCTTAAATTGTCATTAAATGTACTAGCTGCATAATTAAGAGGTGTTTCTGTACCATAACCTTGGTAAGAATTTCCACCCTGCCACTCGTAAGCAATGTAACTTTGGTTAAAACCATGCGTGTACAAACCTGTCATATCATAGGTATAGGCTAAGTTTAACGATAAGCCTTTTAACCAAGCATCTAATTTTTGACGGGCAGTTACTGTAGCTAATAATGTGCGATATACATCGGTTACATTACCACGTGCCTGCAACATGGCCAACGGGTTGGTTCTGAACAATGTGCTGCCACCATAAGAACCATTAGGATTAATTAACGGAAAGGCATTGGCAGGCGTATTAAAAATGGCTGTCAAAAAACCTCCGTTACCATCTCTAGGATAGCGCAAATTAGATACACGACCACCAACATCTAAAGTAACATCTAGATTTTTATTGATGTGCAAATCTAGGTTGGTACGGAAATTATATCTCCTAAAATTAGTATTTGAGTTAAAAGCAGCAGTTTCTCCACCCTTATATAAACCGTCCTGATCGTACATACTCACCGAGGTGAAATATCTGGCAAAAGCATTACCGCCACTTACCGTAGCTACATAACGTTGCACAGGCGATGCCTTTTTCAAAAATTCTGATGGATAATCTACGTCAGGATATAAATATGGATCTGATTTGGTATAATAACCAATTAACTGGTTTTGTGAGTATTGAGGTGCTTGTCCATCGTTTTGGCGTGCTTCGTTATATAAGTAGGCATAACCATACGAGTTTAATGGGTTGATTAAGGTGATTGGCGTTTGTACCCCACCCTGAGCATCGAAAGTTACTTTTGTAGCACTTGCGCTTCCACGTTTGGTAGTTACGTGAATAACGCCATTTGCTGCGTACAAGCCGTACCACGATAGCGAAGCTGCATCTTTCAATACACTGATACTTTCTACTTCATTTAAATCCATGTCTACAAAATCACGCGATACACCGTCTACCAATACCAACGGAGATTGCCCGCTGTTGTAAGAAGACCGGCCCCTAATTAGAAAAGTAGCATCATCTGTACCCGGGCGATTGCCAGTTTGCTGGATATGCAAACCCGATAAACGACCTGTTAATACGTTATTTAGTGTAGAAAGCGGAATTTGAGGCAATTCTTGTGTATTTACCGTGCTAATGGTTGCAGTAACTTCACGCTTTTTTCTTATCCCAAAGGGGATATAAACATTGTCATTATCGCCTGCTTCAATTAAAGATTTTACCAGTTTTAACGGTTCGTTCTCTTTAATTTCATACGCAGGTTTGTAAATGGTATTATAACCTACCATCTTAAAAACAATTCGATCGTTGTTGTTGGCTTCTATCTCAAATTCTCCTGAGGCATTGCTTACTACACCGCTCGTTTTTTCTTGAACAATAATGGTAACTCCCGCTATTGGTGCACCAGCTTGGTCTACAATTTTACCTTTTACATTTAGCTGCTCGGTTTGTGCTACAGCGGGCTGCAAAAAGCCTAAGCTCAATAACGTAAGTAATATGTATTTGGTTAGAAATCTCATCTAATTTTATGCTTTAGTTAATTACCAATTTGGATTTTGTTTTAAAATACCGTTGCTTTTAAAAACCTCTCTTCGAGGAATTGGATACAAGTACATGTGATCGTCAAAACGACGTTGATAAATTACTGGTAAGGTAACCACATTGTAAGTGAAACTTCCATTTGCATTTCTCACTACATCCATTGCTTTAATTGGCTGTGTAAGCACTTCCTTCGCTTTTTTCCAACGAATTAAATCGTACCATCTAAAATCTTCGAAAGCTAGTTCAACTGCTCTTTCTCTTACAATGGCATCTCTTAATTGTGCTTGGGTTAAGTTATCGGGTAGTTTAGGCATCCCCACTCTCCCTCTAATTAAATTGACTTGATCCAAAGCTTTTATTCTGTTGGCAGGTGAGTCACCGCTTTCATTAATGGCCTCTGCATAGTTTAATAACACTTCTGCATATCTGAAAAAGACAAAGTTGAACAAAGCACGTTGAGTGGCATTTCTTACGTACACTTCTGGCCACATTTTACGGCAATAGTACCGTGTTGCCGAGTAAATGATATTATTTGGTCTAAAATCGTTTCCGTAAGTATAATTGCCCGTGGTAGCATTAAGCTGCGACCACATCCCCATTCTACGGCCTTGCCACGAGGCATCGTTATACAATATGTTGGCATAAAAACGAGGATCACGATTTTCGTAAGGCTTTTGCGCATCGTATCCAGAGTTAGAATCGCTGATGGGTGCACTTGAAATAATTTCAGGCAATTGTGGTGATGGTGGGTTACTCCACTTTACGGCTTCGTACATATCTACGTGGTTTTGCGTAGGGTTCATAGAACCTTGTGCACCACCAGAACCAGGCGACATTACAAAGTCTAACAAGAAACCATCAATAACACGTGGCGGACGAACCTTAATCATGATATACTCTGAAGATTGAGACACGTTCATGATGTCGTCATAAGTACCTTGTAAACTGTAGCCCATTCCCATTACGGCTTCTGCCGCCGTTGCTGCTGCAGCCCATCTACTTAAATCGTTACTTGGATTGTTTAACGGACTTGCGGCATATAGCAAAACCCTAGCCCTTAATGCTGCCACGGCACCTTTGGTAGCACGACCGTAGTTTGAAGCATTGTAATCTGGCGGAAGCGCGGTTTCTGCTTGTTGTAAATCTGCCAAAATGAAATCCAAGCATTCTTGGTAAGTATTACGAGGAATATCGATATTTTCAAAAATGGTAGCAGGCTTATCAAAAATTGGAACCCCTCCAAAACGTTTAATCAATTCGAAATATAAAAAGCCCCTAACAAAGTGCATTTCGCCACTAACCCTTACCTGATTTGGAACAATAGTATTTGGCTCTGCCGCTTTCATTCTGGTTAAAACCACATTTGCCACTCTGATACCTGCGTAAGCTCTGTCCCAAACATCGCCAATATCGTTTAGCTGCGCTCCGCCACGCTCATAATGATCGTGGAACAAGCCTTGGTTCATGGTTCTTACTGCCACGTCTGTATTACCAGACACAGCCTCATCCGACAGTTGCGCAGTTGTACCACGATGTGCATTAAACCTAGCATAATCATCAATTAAGTGGTTATAGGCATTGTCTGCATAAGCCGCAACCAATGCCGGATCTTTAAATACCCTCTCTTCATCTAAATCGGCAGATGGTGTACGATCTAGAAAATCCTTTTTACATGAGGTTACCACAAGCGCAACAAAAAGGAAAATAATGGAATAATATCTGTTTCTCATGTTCATGTCTATAATTGAATATTTACGCCTAGGTTGTAAATTCTTGATGTTGGATAGATAGATTGTCTTGAAAAATCACCATTGGTTACATTGATGTTTTCTGGATCTAAATACATTTTAAAGCGGGTCCAAGTGGCCAAGTTTTGTCCAGTTAAAAACACCCTTAATGATGATATTTTTAAAGGTTCTAACCATCTTTTAGGCAAGGTATATGATATTTCGGCATTACGCAGTTTAATGTAAGAGGCGTCTTGTAGAATGAAATCGTTTAATTGGTAGCTAATAAATGTATTTCCTCTAGAGTGTAAAGCTGGCCATGTCGCCGTCGCTGCCGTTTGTGGTGTCCATCGGTTTAACATAAACTCGTACATCTGTTGTCCGTTGTTTTGCTCGGTTAAAATTACATCTGAGCTTACATTAGTTACGCCTTGGAACATTAGCGATACAGAAAATCCTTTGTAAGAAATGCGTGGAGAAATACTGAAAATGTATTCTGGCACCCTCGAATAACCAATGGCAGTCCTGTCATCGCTATTGATACGGCCATCTCCATTGATGTCAACGTATTTCAAGTCGCCAGGTATTGGTATGCCCAACTCATTAGGTATATAGTTATCAATATCTTGTTGCGAAGTATAAAATCCGTTGGTAACATAACCAAAGAATTGACCAACCCTACCACCTTCTTGTTTTTGGTAAGCAGGCTGACCAATAGGTTCATCTCTATTTAATATCTTGTTACGTGCAAACGAAACTTGGGCATTGATACCATAAGTAACCTCTCCTCTTTGTTTGTTGTAATCTACTTCAACCTCGTAACCTTTATTATAAACCTCGCCAATATTTAAAGGCGGGTAGCCTTGCCCCAGCATGGTCATGTTTGAGTTTCTGGTTGTTAAAATATCTTTACGAGTTTCGTCGAACAAATCAACATTTAAGCTTAAACTGTTTTTTAAGAATTTACTTTCGATACCTATGTTGCGTTTTAAACCTGTTTCCCAAGTAATTTCGGGATTACCGATAGAGCTATTTGGCAAGTAAACCACCGGATAGGTAACTACACTGGTTGGATCTCCAAAATGAACTGGCATACCCGGACGGGTGAAAGCTGGCGTTGATGATGTGAAACCCGCCGCATTACGTAAGTAACTGGTGATATAAAGGAAACGTTGTCCTAGTTCATCGCTACCTACCAAACCGTAGCTACCGCGAAGTTTTAAATAGCTAATCCATTTAGAATCTTTCATAAAGTCTTCGCTACTGATGGTCCAACCAGCAGAAACCGCTGGGAAGAAACCGTACTTTAATCCTACTGGGAAATTCTCGGAACCATTATAAGCTGCATTAAACTCGGCATAGTACTTATCAGCATAGTTGTAAGTTAAACGTGTTACCACACCTTGCGATGCCCTTGGT
Source organism: Pedobacter sp. (assembly GCF_031119335.1). GTDB lineage: Bacteria > Bacteroidota > Bacteroidia > Sphingobacteriales > Sphingobacteriaceae > Pedobacter. The sequence continues at coordinate 58,391 of NZ_JAVHXT010000009.1, read as the reverse complement.
GGAGCAGTAGTTGCCGTTGAACCTTGTACGTTAATTAACTGGCGTGTTGCTAAAGCAATACCTGTGATGCTATGCTTTCCGAATTTTCTATCGTAATTAAAACCTGATTGTATATTGGTATGGATAGTACCGCCATAGTTAGCAATTAGTCCACTTAAGGGCTCATCTCTAGGTCTATCCCCAGCGAGTGTAACTTCCTTGCTGTCCCTATCAATTACATAAGCTGCCCAAACGGCATTTCTTCTGGTAGTATTCTCAAAATACGAATCGTAACCAAAATTAGTTTTGAATGATAAGCCTTTTACCAACTTACCCAAGTTGTAATTTACATTAAATGTGCTTTGTACGTTATTAAAATCATCGTATCTGGTTCCCCAACGAGTAAGTACACCCAATGGGTTCCAAATGTTAGTGCCAACGTTAGGATTTTGTGCCAAACGGCCATCAGGTAGCATTACCGGATAGGCAAAGGCAGGAACTTGCAGGATACGCGAAATCATGGCCTCTACATTATCGTAAGAAAACGAACCAGTACCCGAACGTAAACCGCTAGGCTGATAGCGTTTCTGTAAACGGCCTCCCAACTTAACGCCTACTTCTAAATCTTCGCTCAGTTTAATATCTAAGTTTGAGCGAAAATTGTAACGGTTATAATCTGGAGTTGATTTGATCTGGTATGGCGAATCGAAGTTCTTAAAGATACCATCCTCGAACAAATAACCTACAGAGGCAAAATATTTCACCATTTTGGTACCACCACTTACACTAACGTTATGTTGTGTTTGAGGGTAAAAATCGCGGGTTACGTAATCGAACCAATTGATATTTGGATAGCCCAAGGGATCGGAACCATCTTTAAATTTCTGCAAAGCATTGTCGCTCCAAGTTGGTGCCAAACCATCGTTTCTGTTAGCTTCGTTAATTAAATAGGCATTAGAATAAGCATCTAACGTTTTTGGAATACCTGTATAAGTTTGCAAACTTACATTGCCACTATAGCTTACTTTAGGCTTGCCTTCTTTACCAGATTTGGTAGTTACAATGATTACTCCGTTTGCACCTCTAATACCAAAAATAGCAGTAGAGGAAGCATCTTTTAATATGTTGATGTTCTCAATTTCGTTAGGATCTATATCTCCAAAATCTGGACGTTCGATACCATCTACAATTACAATAGCACCAGAACCATTATAAGTTGCCAAACCTCTGATATTGATTACCGCACTGTTTGAACCAGGTTGCCCGCTTCGTTGCACAGCCCCCAAACCCGGAGTACGACCAATTAAACTATTGGTTACGTTTGATGTTGGAGATTGTAAAATTTCTTTGCTGCTAATTGTTGAAATAGCTCCAGTTAATGTAGATTTCTTTTGCGTACCATAACCTACAACCACCACTTCGTTAAGATTGGTATTATCTTCTTTTAAAGAAGCATTTTGCACATTGGTTCCTGCGGGTACCGTAATTTCCTGTTGTACAAAGCCAATATAGCTGTACACTAAAACTGCAGCACCCGCTGGTACAGAAATAGTGTACTTGCCATCGCCATCGCTTATAGCGGTAGTACTTGCTGTTTTGAGCTTAATGGATGCCCCCGGAATGGGCAACCCCTGATTGTCTCTAACGATACCCGAGATTACTCTGTTTTGAGCAAATAGCATAAAGCTATAAGTAAGTGCCAGAAAGAGCAATGTTGCTTTTTTAGACTGACTACCTATCCCAGTAAGTATACGTTGCGAATAAAAACTAAATCTTTTGTAAAGTAGTATCATTCAAATTGGGCTTAATATTGTGGTTAGTTAAAATATATAGATATAGTATTTCCATCGATATGCGGCGAGGCAATCGGGTTTGACTTTTTAGCAGCTAAGCAATAGACTTGTTTGAATTTGGAATTTAGCGCTGCACACGCTGTTTGGTTGGTTAGCGGTTTCATCATACAATATTTGGTTGTAGCAAAGATGTATAGACGAGCGCAAAACAAAGGGGTAAATTCTTCCGTAATTAGGGGTAAAATTGTTTTTTCTGGTAATTAAAGGCAATTTTTTTCAATGGGCGATGATTAAAATAAATTTATTGTTTACTCGCCAGGTATTCAGACGGACTAACATCGTACTGTTTTTTAAACTCCTTACTGAAATACTTTCTGTCGTTAAAACCAACGGCAAAGGCTACTTCGGCAACAGTCATTTGGTTGCTTTCTAATAAGTATGCTGCTTGCTTTAACCTTATCGATTTTATTAAATCTGCAACAGAAAGATTGGTAATAGCTTGCACTTTTTTATACAGTACCGTTTTGCTCATTCCAATTTCTTGGGTAAGTGCAGTAACATCAAAATCAGTATTGTCTAAATTTTGCTCAATAATTTGCATCAGCTTTGCTAAAAACTTATCATCTGGTGATTCTATTTTTACCGGCTCTGGATTGAGCAAAATATCTCTAACAAACTTCTGTCTGCCAGCTTCTTTTGTAGCTAATATATTTTTAACGTTTAACGCCAAAATTTGCGTACTAAATGGCTTGGTAATATAGGCATCGGCACCTTTTTCGTAGCCGTTTATTTGGTGAATGTAAGCCGCTCTAGCTGTTAGCAACACCACAGGAATGTGGTTAATCCGTTCATCGGTTTTAATTCTTCTACACAATTCTAAACCATCCATTTCTGGCATCATCACATCGCTAATTATTAAATCTGGCAGTTCTGATAAAGCCATTTCTAAGCCTTGCACACCGTTGGCCGCCTCTACTACCCGATATTGATTTTTGAACGAATCTTTAATGAAGTTTCGTAGTTCTAGGTTATCTTCAATTACTAAAATGGTGTATTTATGATCGACCGTTTCTTGCTCATTTTCGGTAATGATATCGTTTGCGGCAGACTGCAGGTAATAATGCACAGGATTATCGCTGTTCATGTATTCAGGGATAATTGAGTTGCTATCTAAATGAGCAGCACCCAAAGGCAAGGTTACGGTAAATGTAGTTTCTTTATTCTGTTCATCCTCAATATCACTTACTACATCTATAGTACCTTTGTGTAGTTCTACAATGTTTTTAGATAATGCCAAACCTATCCCATAGCCACTATTAGAAACTTCTTCGTTATAAACCTGAAAAAATTTGGTAAACAACTGCTCAATATTTTTCTGTGAAATTCCTCTGCCGGTGTCTATTACTTTAACCGAAACGCTGTTTTCTCCTGCTTCTATTTTAAACGTAATCTTGCCTTTTTCTGGCGTAAATTTAAAAGCATTAGATAACAAGTTGAACAGCACTTTTTCTAAATGGTCTTTATCAAAATAAACTTCTAACTCCTTCACGTTACTTTCAAACTGGTAAACAATTTGCTTGTCTTGCGCCAATGTTTGAAACGAGAGATAAATTTCTTCCGCAAATTGAACCAAATTACAAGCTGAAAAAGCCAGCTTCATGTGACCGCTTTCTGCCTTTCTAAAATCCATTAACTCTGTCACCAAACGCATTAACCTATTGGCATTATGTTGTACCTGTGTAAGTTGTTTACTTGCGGCAGCATTTAATCCAGAACCCATCAACATTTTTTCTATTGGACCAAGAATTAAGGTTAATGGTGTTCTAATTTCATGCGAAATGTTGGTGAAGAAATCAATCTTCATTTGATGCAGTTCTTCCTGCCTTTCTTTTTCCAAATGCTCTAAATACAATTCGCGTTTTAGCTTTAATCTGTTCTTTTGGAACTTGTATATGGTTAAGGCGATATAGTAAATAATGGCAGCGTAAATAACAAAAGCCCACCAAGTTTGCCACCAAGGTGGTAAAACCGTAATTGATAAGGTAATTGGTTCGGTATTCCACAAACCGTCATTGTTTGCAGCCATTACCATAAACGTGTAATTACCCGGACTTAAATTGGTATAATTTGCTTCGCGTTGGGTACCAGAATAATGCCAGTCATCGCCCCTAATACCTTCCATTTTGTAGGCATATTGGTTTTTTTCAGGGTTGATGAAATTTAGCGCCGCAAACTTGATAGTAATGTATCCTTCGTCATACTTCAGCTCAATATGATCAGAAAAAGTAACTGATTTTTTTAGTGGCGAATTAGCAGAATCTACCAAAGCAGGTCTGTTTCTGATTAGAAAATCGGTAAAAGCTACTTTAGGCTTCAGTTCATTTTTAATGAGCCTATCGGGAAAAAACGAGGTTAATCCGTTGATACCTCCAAATAATAATTCGCCGCTTTTAAGTTTTAAGCCAGCGTTAGTTTGAAATTGGTTACTTGCTAAACCGTCGTTTGCGTTGTAATGTGTAATGGCTACATTTTTAGCAGAAAATGGCAGGTTAAAGTTTTTGAAGTGTAGTTTATACAAGCCATCATCGGTACTTATCCAAATATCGCCTCTATCATCTTCAACTATCGCATGTATCACATCGTCCGTTAGGCTTTCCTCCTCATTAAGTGCGTAAAATTTATCTGTTATCGGATTATAATAATTTAAGCCACCACCATCTGTACCAATCCAAAGTCTATCTTTAGAATCTTTAAACATGGTGATGATACTGTTATTACTAAGCGTGTTTGGCTTATTACGTTTAATGAAACGTTTAAATGTGTCTTTCCTTCTATCGTAATAGTTAAGACCATTTTGCGTACCTATCCATAAGTTACTTTGTGCATCTTTAATTAAAGTAACCACAAAATTATCGCTGATACTGGTTTTATCTTGTGGCGAATGCACAAATGTTCTGTATGTACCATCTGGCTTTAAGTACCTCATTCCACCTCCGTTTGTGCCCACCCAAACACCGTCGGCTTCCGGAACTATAGAATTAATTAAATTTTCGCTGAATTTACCTTGGGTTACCGCAAATTTGAAGAAACGTATTTTCTTAGTTTCTTTATTGAAATGACAAAGCCCATCTAAGGTACCCACCCACAAATTGCCGTCTGCGTCTTCTGCTAAAGATTTTACACCATTACGTGTTTGTTTTTGGTCGTTTCGGATATCAAAATAACGATAATCACCGGTATTTCTATTCAAATAATTGATACCGCCACCATAAGTTCCAACCCAAAGTCCACCGGCTTTGTCCTCAGAAATGGCATTCGCTACCAAATGCGAAAGGCCCATTCTATCACCAATGCGTTCACCAATGTTACCAAAGTTTGCGTTAGATGGATAATAAACATTTAATCCACCAGCAAAAGTACCAATCCAAATACCCGAAGCATCATCTTGCATAAAGCTCCAAATGGTATTATCACTTAAACTATTTGGATTTACAGCGCTATGCGTATGATTGGTAAACTGTTCGGTTTGCGTGTCGAATATACTTAGACCATTACGTGTACCTACCCAAATTTGCTGTGCATCGTAGATATAAACATCTCTGATCCAATTTGATAAAATACTTTTTGAATTGTTATCTTGATTTTTAAAAACCTTTAGTCTGTCATTCTTAGGCTCATATCTAAATAATCCAGCAGTTTCGGAGCCAAACCATAAATTACCGGCTTTATCTTGTCTAATAACGATAATCTTTGCCGCGTTTAACTCCTCAGAATTGGCAATTGCATTGGGTAACTGAAGAACTTTCCTAGATTTTGGATTGAATAGCTTAACGCCATTTTTAGAACCGACCCACACTCTTTTGGCGTTATCCTCAAACATGGTAAAGGCAACGGCACTGTATAAGCTATTTAAAGAAGTGTCCTTTAAACCAATTTGCTCTTTAAGCACCCATTTTTGGGTATCTACCAATTTAACGCCGGCAAATGTAGCGGTCCAAACGTTTTGGTAACTATCTAATAATACCGACGAAATGTAATTTCTTCCACCTTTGATATCTCTAATATCAACCCTTTTAAATACCTCTGTAGCGGGATTATAAATATTTAACCCGTTAGACGTGCCAATCCACAGTTTACCCTTCTTATCTTCTACAATGGCATTTACCCGGTTGTTACTGATACTTTTAGGTTGTTGGTTCTGATGCTTAAATGTACGGAAAGTATAGCCATCGTAACGGGTTAATCCCTTCCAACTCCCCAACCAAATAAAGCCTTTACTATCTTTAACAATAGTAGAAATAGGGCTTTGTGCCAAACCTTCTTTAAACGATAAATGGTTAAACTTTAAGGGCGCTTGTTGCGCATCTACCGATTTGGCAAATACAAAAAGCAGCAGTCCTGTTAAAACGGGTATGTTAAATTTAAATGCCAAAGGGGGAATTGGTTAGTAGATGTAAATATATCCAATCCTTTGGTAAACACGTAATCTATTTGTTAATTACGTAAAACTGATAACAGATCTCATAACCCAATCGTTTTAGGACTTTGCGATGGTGGGGCAATCGAAGCGAAAATCTTCAATTTTGCAAAAAAAGTTCAATCGAAGAACAACCGTTGAACTTTGCAGTTTCGCCCCACTATTGCCCTTGTTGTGCGTTCGGCATAGTTTTTTAGTATGCCAATTTACGGTTGTTTAGTTCTACGTTAAAGTTCACTTTTGCTCCCAAAGCTTCAAAAACTTTCAAAATTGTTGTAAATCTTGCGTCAGTTGTACTGTTTTCAATTTTAGAAATTTGAGCTTTTTTCACGCCTACAAGTTCGCCCAATTCTTCTTGTGTCAAGTTTCGTTCTTGTCGAGCTTGTTTGATAGCTTGTCCCAATAAGTCAAGACGCAGTTCGTTTTCAAATTCGTCACGCTTTTTTGTTCCTTTTTTACCGATATATTTGTCGGTCAAATCTTCTAAACTATATGTTTTCATTACTTTTTATTTTTCTCGTTAAAATACTTTTCTCTCAATTTTTCCGCTCGTTCAATTTCACTTTTGGGAATTTTGTCAGTTTTCTTAATCAAACCGTGAGTTGAAATAACAATAGTATCATTTTTGTCTGTCTTGTCCCAAAAAGCAAAAAGTCGATAATACGCTTTGTTATATTTTGTTCTAAACTCCCAAATTTCGTCTTGAAGTTTTTTAAAAAGTTCTTTATCATTAGTACTTCGAGCTTTCCAAATATTGTAAACAATTTTGCCGGTTGCTTTTTCGTCAAGTTCGTCCAAAAAGCCTTTCGCTTCTTCTAAGAATTCAACTCGAAATCTGTACTCATCCATTCAATAATATTTTCAAGCAAAGATAAAAGTTTCCTATTAAGGAAACAAATATTTTAGACGAAATTTTTAATTTACAAACATTTTATATCAGATTTTGTTTTTATGTACAATCGTGAAATGCTGGCGCACAACTATCTGATTGTGCTGTCTATATTTAGGCTGTCTTTCATTGTACTATCGGCATCAGCTGTGCTAATATCTAAGCTGTCTGAAACTGCTGGGCTGTCTAAAACCACTGTATTGGCTTTGCTATCTGAATTTTCTGAACCACAGGCCGACCAAATTAATGCTGCAAATGCTAATAGGAATAAGGATTTTGTTTTCATTACATGGAATTTAATTACATGCTATAACAAATATTAAAAGCAGTTGTTCTGCGCTAGCTATTTTTTTGAATACTCGCCAAATAATTTGATACCTCCAAAAGATGTAAGGGTTGATCTCCCCAAGCAGGTAAATCTATCGCTTGTTTTAAATCCAATTCGTTGATATTACTTAAAAATTGCTCCAAATTTTCTTCAACACTTTTAATATCTTCCTTTGACAGAAAATCACCACCTTGCTTCTGTAAACCTGAAAATGTTGCGGTAAGTACATTAAATTGATAGTTGAAAAGTTGCAAACGCTTGATAAGTGACCAATTAAGTTGCTTTTTCAGCGGTTCTTTTTGTGCCGCTTGTATGGCTTCGCTCAACGCAGAAAGTTGCTGATGACTTAACTTTCTCGCCAGTCTGGTTTGGTGAACCGTATCTAAATCATCAGGTTTCAAACCTACTACTGCCTTAAAATAAAGCAAATTAGCTTTCACCACGTCTGCTATTAACGTACTCAAGCGTGGCGCATTCCAAATTGGGAACACAAAGGTTGCTCCCAAGCATAATGTTACGCCAACAATGGTAAATAAGGCTCTGTCTGATACCAATCGCCACAAATTGCCATCGTAAACATTTAAGCACAAAATTACAGCAACGGTAATGCAAACCGCACTTATGCTGTAGGCTACTCTGTTGAAAGCGAAGAAACCAAACAAACCAATAACGCTCACATACAATTGCAAAGAAACATCTGCATATTGGCTTAGGCTCCATCCTATTAGCAAACCAATAGCCGTACCGCCAATACGCTCGGCATTACGTTTCATGGTTTGCCCGTAACTCGGTCTACTTACAATCACCATTGTTAGCAACAACCAATAACTGTAATGTTCTTCGGTTAACCAAGCAATTAATATCATGGCAACCAAACACAAAGCTGATAAACGCAGAGCAAACCGAAATATAGGTGAGCTTAACGAAAAATGGCTTTTTACTGTTTTAGCTTGAACAGGCGTTAACGTCAGAAAATCACGATATCGTTCCGTATTTTCATTTAATTGGTTGTTAATTTGGGGTTGATGAATTGCTTTAATTAGCGCATAAATTTCATCTATGTTAGCTAAAATCTGTCTCAACAAGATTTTTTTACCCTCTTCTAGTGTTTCTGCCTTTTGTATCAGAGCAATATGTAAATCTTCAAATTGATTTATAGATAACTGATGGTTAGGTTTGGTTAATAACTTTGCCAACAACTGGATACTTTGTTGGATGAGCGGCAATGCTCCTGTATTTTCAAATTGTCTACGCAGATATGGATAATCGTAATGCACAGCGCTTACTTGCTCATATAGATCAATCAAATGGATAGACTTTTCTAGATAAGCAGCAACTTTAGGATTTAATTTTTTTACGGCTTTACGATCACTTAATAGCAGTTGCCTTATCAATTCGTGGCTACTTGCCAACTTTAGATGCAAACGCATATTACTTTGGTTAAAGCCAGACAACGAAACTTTTGAATTGTAACCTTGGGCTCTTAATCTTAGCAAAGCTGATGTTTCTCTCTCTGCTTGCGCAATAGCCCTATTTAATGAACGATACGGAAAAACGGAGATTTGCAATAAACTGATGAGGTAATACCAAACTCCGCCCCAAAAGATATAGTTGGCATAAAGTAGCGGGTCTTTTGGCTTTAAGCCGATGGTGAATGTGGCTAAGATAATTCCCATTAAACCAATTGCGGCCATACGTTGTCCTAAAACTGCCGACATGGTTAGCAGAAATGTAATGGTAACCACAACCACAATCATCATCAGAGATATAGATGTGCTCCAAGCTGTAAGAATAGCAACAATGCTAAAAATGAGTATGCTAATCCAAGCGGCTTTGAATTTATCTGCACGGTTACCAGGCAAATCTGTCATGCAAATCATTAATGCGCCAATACCTACGCCAATACCAGTTGTTGGCCAATCTATCTTGTAAAAAAAGATAATAGGTAAAATAACCGATAGCGTATTGCGCAAGGCATCCACTGTGTGTTCGCTTTTCAATAATTGATAAGCTCTTGATAGATAATTTTCTATTTGTTTCAGCATCTATTGCAACAAAGATAAGTTTAATAGTCCATTGGATAGTGAAGATAATCACCAATAAGTAGCATACCACATGGATTAGGAATATCTTTCACAAGACAAAACACTAAGAATTAAGGTATTTCTACGTAATAATCACAATACGGATTATTACGATACTTGACTACTTTATTAGATTTTAATTTTACATATAAAGTGACTACAATATTTTAAGACACCAAAAACATGAAAAAATTCTTGTACCTATTAATAAGCTGTCTAATTCTTACTGCTTGTAAAAAGAAAGATAATCCAGTACAAATCCAAACTACTTTTCCTTTTGTTAAGGTGGGCAATCAGTGGAACTATAAAGTAACCACACCTGGTGGTGAGACAGAGATAAGCCAAAGGATTACAGCTAAAAACAATGATAATTTTTTTAATATAAAGCTAAGTTTTGTAGGTACACAGCTCCCAGAAGTTGATGCTTTTTGGTATGCTGACCATGACAGTTTCGCCAAGGAAACAGAATGGCCAGAAAGCAAATTCAAATTTGTAATGCTCAAAAAAGATGCAGATGTTGGAGATGAATGGGATTATTTTGTACCAGCGCCTTTAGACCCTTCAGAAAGCGACATCTTTGGTATAATTAAATATAAAATATTAGAAAAGAACGCTAGTCTGAGTATTCTGGGAAAAACATATAATGATGTATATAAAATTAATCATACTGCCAGCTCACACGATGGTTACTACATGAACTATTATCTAAGCCTATCAACAGGGATTCTTAAAATTGAGGGAATGGCAATTCAGAGTATCGATGGGCAAATAAGTTATCACCCAACTGAAGATGTATTGATATATAAAAACTTTTAACTAAGCAAAGTTTAGCATATGGTGTTCCCTACTGTTATTTGACCCGTTTAGGCGGCCTACAATTAGCACTTGATTAATAAAAGCAAGTACTGTGATTGCAATAAAAACACCTACGAAATGAAAAATAAGGGTGATTTTTATTTCTTAAATCACCCTTTTGATAGTATTGAAATATTTAAAAATTAAACTTCCCTTGATATCTACGCAACGCCTCTACGTAGTAATAATCTGCATAGTTAATTGGTACATCTATCTCAGAATTATTCGGAAGATGCCCCGTACTATGCTCTAAAATAAAACCGTAATTGTTGCCTATTTTACTTGTGTAAGCAGCAGATAAAGAACGTAAGATTTTATCAGCCGCGGTTTTATAATTCTTGGCATTCTTGCTATACTTTGCTAACTCGTACAATGCAGATGAAGTAATTGCTGCTGCCGAGGCATCTCTAGGTGCGTTTGGTATTTTCGGATCGTTGTAATCCCAATAAGGGATACCATCAGATGGTGTACTTTTGTTGTTAAGGATATAATTGGCAATTGCATCTGCCTGAGCTAAATATTTTGGATTTTTGGTGTAACGGAACATCAAAGTATAACCATACAATCCCCAAGCTTGACCCCTAGCCCACGATGACCCATCTGCATAACCTTGTGCCGTGGTTTTCTTGATCACACCACCTTTATTTACATCATAATCCACTACGTGATAAGAGCTAAAATCTGGTCTATAATGATTTTTTATGGTATTATCTGCGTGTGTAATTGCAATTTTGTAGAAAGACGAATCGCCGGTAAACTTAGTAGCTTCGAAAAGCAATTCTAAGTTCATCATGTTATCTATAATTACTGGATAATCCCATTTAGTACCACTATGATCCCAAGAACGAATTACACCAGCAGTAGGATTAAAACGGGTAGAAAGTGATTTTGCAGCTTGGATAATTACTGATTTGTAGGCAGTATCTTTTGTTACCCGGTAACCGTTACCAAACGGACAATAAACCATAAAACCTAAATCGTGTGTTCCTTTGTTAAACTGCTCTTTTTTAACATCCTCGGTATATTTCTTCGCCAGATCGAGCCATTTCTTATCCTTAGTTTGCTCGTAGAAATACCAAAGCTCTGCCGGGAAAAATCCACTAGTCCAATCTCTTGAAACCACCATTTTAAACTGACCGTTTTCTACTGTACGCGGCGATACCAAATTTGGTTTTATCTTTCTGGCAGAATCTACATTCTTTATTAAGATATCTGTTTGTTGCGCAGCATGGTTGAATGCTTTGGAAACTTCTATTTTCTGTGCTTGAGCACCTACTGCTAAGAACAAAAGTGCTGCTGTGGTTTTTAGTTTCATACGTTTGTTATGTTAATATTTTTAGTTCTATCAATTTAATTTGTCTAATCGCATGAGAGATTGCTTCGAAAAGCTCGCAATGACGGCTCCTATTTACGTCATTGCGAGGAGGTACGACGAAGCAATCCCCAAAGTGATACTTCTATTTTCTTCTATCTTCCAATTGTTTAATGTATAACGACGGTATCATTATTCCTTTTTTGTTAAAGCCTTCCCAAATTCCATCTGGACGATCTTTAAATCGTCCTTTGTGTTTGGTGCCAAAAACACTTATTGCATAGTTATTTCCAGACACATACGGATTTTGAACGGTTATTCTCTCTGCAGTGCAGTTCCACAATACCTGGGTTACACCAGCCCATCCGTGACCTGTACCCCAGTTGCCTCTATCTTGTATATTAATATCTCCATCGGTAATTATATTATCATAAAGAGTGCCGGTAGCCCAGCGGTGGTGCGGGCCAATATCAGCCTTTGCATTAGTAGATTTGCAGTTATAGAATACATTTGGTCCAGTAACTTTAGCGCCAGTTACGTAATCGTGCCTACCTTCATCGGCCAAACAATCTCTTACCAAATTGAGTTGTCCATCGTTATTGAAAGAGTATCTTCTACCTCCTTCAATTTTAGATTTTGGTGCTAACGAGGTGCAATTTTTAACTGTTATTTGCTTGCTATAAGTACCCAGATTTACACAAGAATATCCAAAATATTTGCTGGTCACATTACTTACCCACGCATTTTCTACCCTATTCATCCATATGGCATCCCAACCATGATTTTCATCAGTATCACCTTGGTAAGCGGATTCTAATAGCATATTCTCAATACCAACCTCACTAATTCTCCCTTCAAAAGTGTATTTATAGATTTCGCCGCCACCATATTGTGTTTCCATTGCCATCACTACAGGATTATCAATAAAAACTTGATTACCTTTTATTGCAATAATTTTCCTTTCAAAATACAAATCAAAATCCTCAGCTTTCCATTGTGTAGTGTTCTCTCTAGCCTCTATCTGATCCATTTTAAGGTCTTGTATCCACTTTGTGGTGCCCGGGCGGAAAATCATAATATTATCGCCTACTTTAAAATTAGCCGGATTAGCTACCTTAAATGATTTTGCACCTACTGCCACGTAAGTATCCAATATCTTCGTTCTAGTTTGTGCTACCTCTTTCTGCTTTCCATTACCATTTACATTAATTAGCTTACGCTGCTCTGCCCCTGTAGCTATCAATTTGGTTTCCAACCCCTCGCCCCTCAATACAATCCCGCTTACGCTGATGTTAATAGTTCCAGGAATTTCGTAGATACCTTTTTTTAGTAGAACTGCACCTCTTACACCATTTTTGTTTAATGGTATTTTGGCCAGCTCGTTAATGGCTTCTTGTATTTGTTGCTGGTCGTTAACTCCTTTTGGTGATAGTTCTTTAACCACTTTCACATTTGGGATTTCCTTATCGCCTTGGTGATAACCCACGCGGCTAAAATCAGGAATGATATCGCCTTTGGCATCTGGCGGATAGATTAAATTACCCCCCTTGCCAAGCTGTACTAAATGGGACTGCCACTGCTGAGCTTGTGCACCAACGCCTACCAGATAAAACAGTATGCAGATAAGTAAAAAGCACTTTGTTTTCATTTTTATAACCAAATTATTGGATGTCTTATAGGTAAATTTCTAATTACTTCTTCGTTTGTTGGTTTTAAATCTAAGCTTTTCCAAGTGTTAAACCATTCCTTTTCGGCAAAGTAATTAGCGCCAAAAAATAAAAACGGTTGCGCTACTGGCCAGTTATCCCAAAACATCACATCTGGTTTTAACGGCCATTTAGATTTATCGGCAATATAGGGATACAAATAATCCAAACCTTTTCTAATCGATTTTCCATCTGATGTTTGGTATGCCCAGAGGTTGTCTTTTGGCGTAGATAGAATTTGGCAGAGCATTGCCATCGCATCCAAATTAAAGATAGCATAGCCATAAGGTTTAGTGCGAGCTAGCTCAAGCGGAAAACTGCCATCCAAAGCCATTTGGTTAGGCAAAAACACACTTTTATAGCGCATACGCAACGAATCTAACATCGGCTGATCATCTACCAACTTGGCAAAAGAAGCTACCTGCATTGCCCAAGTGGTACCATGATTGTTCTTCGCATTTTTTTCGGCAATACCGTTTTTGCTGGTATTTAACCAAAGGATATAATCAGCAAACCATTTTTTAATAGCCTTCAAATTAGCTTTATCAAAAGATTTCGATTTTTCCATCACGATGATGCCTTGCGCCACTTCCATTAAGTGGATTGAATCGATGATACCCCAACTTCTCCCTGCGTATAACCCTTTAACCGCTTGGGCATAGGCTAAATTTGGGTTCATCAAAGTTTCTACATCTACAAACCAAGCTTTTAAATGTACTATGGCTTGTTTAACGTATTTTTCATCGCCAGTAATTTTGTAAGCCGATGCCAAAGCACCAATAATTTCGCTAAACCTAATCATGGCATAGCGATGTTCCACAAAGTTATCTGGATTGGTTTCGCCATCTCTGGTCATGTAAGGACCGTCTGGGTTTGCCGGATTAGGCCACCAATAATCGCCTTCGGAAAAGAAATCGTGCTTACCACCAGTGCTACGTGGCGAATTACTTGCAGTTACCGTAATAGGCTTTTGCTGCATAGCCCACTCAGCTTCTTTTAAAACTTGTGCTTTTAATATTGTTGTTGCTTGTGCTTTAAACGTGTTTTGTGCAACGGCGATATTTGTAATTGCCACAAATAGTATTATTGTCCATAGCTGTTTTTTCATTATTGTTGATTTTGAAATACACATTGGCGTCCCCGCCAACATTTATAATTTACTTCTCAATGGTTAAAAATTCTGTTGGCAAACCAGCAGCACTTACCGAAACCACATTCTTTTTATCGTTTGTTTTCAAGCTAATTACTGCCCTACCATTATAAAGTTGAACTTTAGATGAAGCACTTGAAGTTCCTTGATTTTTAATCAGTTCACCATCGCCAAGTAAATTAAACTTAACCTCGGTTGCTGCATCTAGGCAAAGTACGTTATTGGTGTCGAGCGCTTTTACTTCTACAGTAGCTACACCGTTAGCTTCCTTAATTTTTTGAAGTACCAATTTGGCTGGTTTGCCCCACTTTTCAGTTTGGTATTCTTGGGTAATTTCGTCAGTTACTGTTGCTTTACCCTTTTTTGCAACTACCTTCAAATGGTAAGTTCCTTTTTGCATTGGCACCGACCAACGTAAGCCCGCAGCAGGAAAATCTTGGCTATTACGCTTCTTCACGCCGAAACTCTTTCCATTCACAAACAGCTCTGCCTCATCGCAATTAGAATATACTTTCACCATTTTTTCTTCGCCTTCAGCGCCCCAACGCACTGGCCAAGAGTGACCGTAGATGTGTGCCATTGGCTTCTCTGTCCAATAAGATTGGAAAATATAGAACGATTCCTTTTTAGTAAAATCACGTTCTACAACCCCTTTTTGGTTTACATAGGGCACTGGATTTTCTGGACGAATTGGTGTACTAAAATCTTTAAATGGCCAATATGCCGTACCTGTTAGCCAAGGCATAGTTTCTTGTTCTTTCAAATGCCAATCAATTAAGTTAGCGATGTAACTTTCGCTCCAATCGCCATCTTTACTTACCCTTGCACCACCTCCATACAAAGAGGCATCGCCAGCTCTTTCATCGGCACCGCCACCTTGTTTAACTTTCATTAAGGCATTGTCTGGATTTTCCGAATGCCTACGGGCATGGCTATCTCCGCCCCATTCTACGTGTAGAAATCGTTCAGACTTGTCAAATTCTGCTTTTGAAACACCTTTATATTCTGTGTAGATGCCTCGATACCAGCCTGCCCAAATTGATGGCGAATACACATCTACAATATCTCTACAGAAATCACAACGCCTAATCGCAGTACTTCTCGAAGGATCTAACTTGTGTGAAAGATCGTTCAATTCTTTCATGTAAGTTCTAATTTTTTCCTTATCAAACTCACTGAAATCGCCCGGCCAATCGTTCTCATTGCCTAAACCCCAAATAATAATAGAGGGATGGTTATAATGTTGCTCAATCATATTCGTCAACATTCGCTTTCCCTGTTCTTGATAAACTGGACCACCTAAACCGCCACGGCACCAAGGAATTTCTTCCCAAACCAAAATCCCTAAACTATCGCATAAATCTAAAATGATACGTGATTGCTGATAATGCCCCAAACGGATGAAATTCACACCCATTTCTTTCATCATCTTCATTTCGGTAACCATCATTTCTTCGGTCATAGCCGCAGCTACACCAGCGTGATCTTCGTGACGGTGCGTACCACGTAACAACACTCGTTTTCCATTCAGCGTAAACGGACCTTTTTTAACGAACTCGAAATGTCTGAAACCTATCTTCTGAGTGGTGTTGTAAGTTTGTCCGTTAGCGGTTAAGCTAATTTTTACTTCGTATTGCTGTGGTGTCTCTATTGACCAAAGCTTTGGAGATTTGATATTTGTCTCCGTCAACAATTCATCGCCACTAAAACTGGTAATATTTTTATTGCTAGTGAAAACCGTTTTTCCATTCGGATCTACCAAGCTAATTTTTACCGCAGCATCTTTTAAATTGTCTTGGTTTAAGAAGCGGGTTTTCACCGTTAAGTTTCCTTGTACACCTTTTGCATCAACAGTGGCATGAGCAAAGACCTTGTCAATAGCTAGTTGCGGATTGTAAACAAGGTTGAGGTAACGATAAATGCCCCCGTAAACATTAAAATCTGATAAGCTAGACGGCATCATTTCTAAATCTCGGGTGTTATCGCAGCGGATAATCACCGGAATTTTACCTTTGAACTGTGTTTTAAACAATGGCGATTTTTTGAATGCAGCCACAGCATCTGTTATATCAGCTGTCCACTCATCGTAACCGCCTACATGTTCAGCTACTTTAGTGGTGTGGATATAAACCGAAGTTTTTTGCCCAGCGCCTTCAAAATGCAGTAGAGTTCTACCATTCGCATAAGGATTTTCGATATCCAGATTTGTTCTGTACCAACCCGCACCTTGATAGTAATGCACATCAGGATCTACAGCATCAATATCGTTAAAGCAGTGCGGAAGATTCACTTTCTGCCAAAACGGAAGCTCCTCTGGATTACCTTTACCTACCGGACGAACGGCTTCCCAAATACCGCCTAAATCTTGTTTCACAAATTCCCAACCTGTATTTAAGCGTTGAGATTGTTGCGCTTTCACGGAATGGCTTAATATAAAAAGGCACAGAAAAACTAATTTCAGTTGTTTGGACATACGATTTACAATTTGGTTAACCAATTTAAAATATGAAGCTACAAAACCTATTCTGTTTTGCAAACCCACACTTGTTGTAGCATTTACACTATGTTTGTATCTGCCAAGCAGATTATCACTATTACTTATCTCCATCAATATTCACAGTTGTCGTCCTTAAAAAGAAACGTAAAAAGCTTAAAATCAAATTAATATTAAATAAAAACAGATCACCAAATCAATATATTAATTGATGCTTACATCTGATACTTTAGAAATTCTACTCGCCAAACACTACAACAAAATATTTTCAATAAAATACGAAAACGTTTGCGCTACGTACATTATCTAAAACTCTTAGTGATTTGATTTAACAGATATTCCTTTTTATCCGAACTATATTCCCAAAACATTACACCTCCCAATTTATTCTGAAGTACATATTGGCATTTGTGATCTACCGACCATTCATCATCGTAAGAAATAAATTCTTTGGTTTGCTGATTAAATAAGTACGGAGCTTTAGCATCTTCGTCTTTGTAAGCAGTAAAGCCCTTTTTATTCGCCAGACTATCTTTTAGGAAAGTATAGCCTTTGCCATAACTGTTTGCAGATGAAAGTATAGTGTCTCCAATACCCTTGTTGGCATTAGTATTTAATTTAAGATTACGTCCATAGAAAGCAATGCCCATTACTATTTTAGATGCTGGCACACCCGAAGCGATATAGGCTTTGATAGCTTTGTCGGCAGAATTATCTGATGGATAAGCTTTAGAATCAAATAAATTGGTGTGATGTTTTGCAGTTTTTGAAGAATAGTAATCGTAGGTCATGAGGTTTACGTAATCGAGATATTTTGCTGCCTCGCCCATTTCGGTGTTATTCAAAAAAGAAACAAATCCACCTGTGGCGGTTGTTAACAGTTTTTTCTTTCCGGTTTCTTTCTCAAAGATATCCAACTCTTTCCTAATTTCTTTAAACATTAAAGTATAGTTTTGCTTGTCTTCTGGGCGATAAACATTTCCTGCTTCACCCGGCATTCCTGGATATTCCCAATCGATATCTACCCCATCTAGTTGATGTTTACGAATGATATCTACCGAACTTTTAGCAAATCCTTTACGTAGCGAATCGGTTAATACGGCATCAGAGAAATTCTCACTCCAAGACCATCCGCCAATAGAAATTAAAATTTGTAACGATGGATTTTTGAGTTTCAATGAGTTTAACCTTACAAAGTTGGTTGAATCTCGCTTTGCATTGTCTAAATACGCTTGGTTATTCTTTACGTTCACAAATGCGTAGTTAATATGCGTCAACTTTTCTGCATTAATTTGCTCTGGATTGATTAAGCCACTGTAGCCAGTTACATAACCAATAACTACTGGCTTTTTAACGGGCTTATCTGTTCTTTTTGCAGCTATAAAAACCGTAGCTATAGTGAATAATGCCAATAACTGATTTATCTTGTTCATAATTTAAACCTTTAAACGAATACTGTATTTCTCCATTAATGCAACTATTCTTATCACAATAAAGGCAAATAGTAGAGAACGTAAAATTCCACCTGCACCATAATTTAAGAATGACGGATAGTTGAAATGAACCAATCTTAATATAGCATAGACCACATAAGGCATGAGATAACAGGTCAATGTGCTTGTTCCGGCTGGTTTTATCCATTTAAACCAGTCCTTTCTGCCTTTCACATCAACTAAATAAATCGTTAGCTGAAATGCTAAAATGGTAATTCCCATACAAATGAATACCCAAGCTGGTGTTGCGTAAATCTTTGAAATTCCACCAGCAAAGGATCTAATCAAAAAACCAAAAACAATACAAGACAGACCTGCTAAGCTTAACAACAGCCATAATTGTGTATCTTTTCGTTTCGCAGCCAAAATTTGGTAACTGGTAGCAATTACGGCTCCTCCCATCATTAAAGTAATAGATGAAGCATCTCCTATTCGCCATAGATTTACATGCAATAGGCCCATGTGCGTGGTGACGTTAATGATTGCATAAATCAGAAATGCAATGAGCAACCACAACATTTTACCTCGGGTGATGAGATAAGTGAATGCAGTGAACAAGTAAGCCCATCCAATTAAACCTAAAATACCCCACCAATGCGGCGCTAAACCTTTCGGATTTTCGGCATTACCTCCTTTGTACAGATAAGCCATTGCTAAAATCAATATTATTCCAAGTGCAGTTAAACTGTATTTTTTAGTGTTCGATAATTGCTTTGGATAATCTAGCCAGACCAAAAAGAAACCAGTGGTTAAAAGCAAGGTATAAACTGGCTTTGCCAATCCTGTTAATTCGCTGTTATAACTTTCTAGATTTACATGAAAAAAGCCCATTACAATTAATGCCAACGAGCGTAGCAAAATATACCATACAATAGCTAAAAACGAATTTCCTTTGTTAATTCTCGCTTGAATTGCAAATGGCAACGATAAGCCTACAATGAACAAAAACGCAGGAAAAATAACGTCCGAAAAACCCATTCCATCAACATCTGCAGCAGTATGCCCAATCCATTCTGGAATACGAGCAACACCCGCAACATCGTTTACGAAAATCATTAAGAACATGGTGATTGCCCTTAACACATCTATGGATTGTATTCTTGATGGTAAAGCCATTGTGTTTAATTCAATTTTTTAACCTGTAATGCGTTTAACACTGGCTTTCCAGCGATGCTCTTAAATGCTAATTTAATTCCTTTATCATCGCTTACGATGCATTCAAATTTTCTTTCTACACTTCTAGCAATGCCATATTTTGCAGCAATATTTAGTGCTTTAACTACTAATTTATTGTTGAGATAAACATCGAAAACACGCTGTGGTGGCACTTCTTTGCCTTCTGCAACTAGACTATCTAAATTATAAGGTAAAACCGATTGGATACCATTGCCCATCAGCTCTGCAAAATGTAAAGTAACTTCATATTTACCTTTTGGTACCGCCAGTTCATAAACATCTATACCAACCAACTGCGTTTGGTAAATTGGGTCGTTTTGCGTACCGATGATATTTTTATCTGAACCATACAATTGTCTGCTGCTGTTCTTGATTTTGAAAGGTTCGCCGCCTATATGTCCCCAACTGTTTTGCTCATGAGCTTTACTTGGCAGCCAGATTTGATTTTTATCATCTATAAATTGCCTTTGTGAGCCTAACAAAATATTCAACGAAGCTGATGAATTTAATAATGCTTGCGGCTGCAATACGAAATCTATGGTCGACTGATCTTTAAACGTTTTGCCATTTTTATACGCGATGGCTTCAACTTCATTTTTCCCAGATTTAAAATCTACAGACCAGCTTGCAACGCCGTCTACCACAGCTCTTTTACCTTGTGCTTTACCATTTACTGTTACTGAAACGCTGTCTAAATTACTGATAACCGTTAGTTCTTGTTTTGGTGTAATCCCTCCTCTTACTTTCCAAGAGCCATCGCCAATTTTGATGTATGGATTTTTACTAAATTGTGCTTTGTAAAGGAAATAGGTGTTTTTCGGCTGTCTTTCTAGCGTTAATAATCCTTTGTTGTTGATACTCGGCATGGTTTCGCTTCTAGTTTCTGAGCTAAAATCTGATAAGTTCCAAGCTGCTGCACCGGCAATAAATGGGCGTGTTAAAATATCCTTAATATAGATTTGATGGTATTTCATTCCATAAGCCAAACTCTTATCAAAACGAATTGGATTGTCTGCATGTATTCGAGGATCAACATCTGCCCCATATTCAGTTACTATCAAAGGTTTGTCGGGCATTGCCGCATGAATGCGATCTAAAGCCGGTCCAAAATCTTCAGATTTACCACCATACCAACCTTGATAAAGGTTCCAGCCAACAATCATGGGTATTTTAACCAAACCAGCGTTGGTATAACCAGTTACATCGCCATGATTGCTCATCATTGTATAACGTGTTGGGTCGGTTTTACGGGTTAAATCCTCTAAGTTTTGCGCTAGGTTTTCGATACTTTTCAGGTAGATTTTCTTTCTTTCAGGCTCTTTGCCATAACGCATTTTTAACAAAACCTCGTTCATATAAGCCCAAATAATCACGCTAGTATGATTATAATTTTGCTTGATCATTTCTAACTGCATCGCTTTGCAATTGTTGTAAAAGGCTTCTGTTTCTGTAATTTCATTTACTATCGGAATTTCTACCGAAGTTAAAATCCCTAACCTATCACAAGCATCTAGCACTGCTTGGTCTTGCGGATAATGGGCTACACGTAAAAAATTGCCTCCCATTTCTTTCAACAGTTCTACATCCTTTACTTGCAAAGCCGATGGTACCGCATTACCCATTTTGGCAAAATCTTGGTGGCGGCTAGCCCCTATCAGTTTTACTGATTTTCCATTTAAAAAGAAACCTTTTTCTGCATCGAAACTGAAGTGACGGAAACCTATATTGGTTTTTACCTCGTCTAATATTTTCCCAGTTTTCTGATCTGTTAATCTAGTAATTACCCTGTATAGATACGGGTTTTCTGGCGACCATAGTATCGGATTTTTAACTTCGATTTTTGGCAGCGAGAAATTGGTATTTATAGATGGATTTTTTGAAGACAACCATTTGCTCTCGCCCACTTTATTCGATTTTGCATCAATTAGTGTGGTAGTTACCAAGATCTCATTTATGAAAGAATAAGGGTTAACCCAATTAGTATTCACGTTTAACGTTGCCCTCTCACTGCTAACTTCATCGGCGTGTACATAAATACCAGTTGTACCGTAAGTTTCATCAGCAAAATGCGCCTGATTTACCACTACCAACGAAACATTTCGATACATACCGCCAAAGAATGTAAAATCTCCTGTTAAAGGCGGAATACTCTCATTATGACTGTTATCAACTTTTACTACAACCTCATCCTTACCATCAAACTTTAATTGGTCTAAAGCAACTGTAAAGCCAGTATATCCACCTATGTGGCTGCCAACTTTTTTACCATTTAGATAAACGGATGTTTCTTGGTTGGCTGCACCAAAATCAAGATAAATCTTTTTTCCTTTCCATTCTGGCTTTAGATTTAGCTTCTTTTTATAGTAGCCTACACCTCTGTAATATCCAGGTTCGTCGTCTAAAACATCAAAAGCATTCCACGTATGTGGTATATTTACATTTGTGTATTTGAGTTGGTCATAACCTTTGGCTTTTTCATCTTTTGAGAACTGCCAGTTTTGATTGATATTAACAACCAATCTGGCACTTGTTGACTTAGACTGCTGGCTGAAAACAATACTATAAATAAAAACGAAGGACAGTGCTAAGCAAGTTTTTAACGACATAAAGTGTTGTATCTGAACATAAAATTTAAGAATCGCTCCAACCGTTTAGGTCAGAGCGCTCAATCAACTATTAATAACCAGGATTTTGTATAAGTGTTGGTACCCTACTAATTTCTGCCTGTGCAATGGGGAAAAAATAATTTGCCTCTTTGAACACCCGGTTAGCATTATTTGTAATTGGCACCTTGTTATAAGTATAGGTATTTCCTGTGCGGGTAATCTGCATTCCCATCATGGTAAAATTGAACTTTTCCATTGCTAATTTCCAACGACGAACATCAAAAAAACGATGACCTTCATAAGCCAGTTCTACCATCCGCTCGTTTTGTATTACCAAACGCATTTCGTCTTTGTTCATGGCTGCTTTTAAGCCATAATTCCCATCTGTTCCAGCCAAAATACCTGCTCGTTTTCTAATCAGTTTCAACTGGTCATAAGCGGCCGAGATGTTGTTGTCTTCATTAGCGGCTTCGGCGTAATTTAACATAATTTCTGCCAAACGAATTAATCCCCAAGTGCGTTGTAAGGTTGGCCCACCATTATTAGCAGTTCCATCATCCATCATTTTTCTCCAAAAATACCCGGTTGCGTAAGTTAATCCAGCCGAACCCTGTACCGACCAACCATCTTGAACGCCAATATAGGTATTTACCGGCTGTCTGTTTCCGGTTGCGTTGTTAAACCACAACATTTGATTGTAAATTACGGTATAGTTTAAACGTGGGTCGCGGTTTACATAAGGCGTTGCTGGGTCATATCCTGTTGGGTTTGTTGGCGATTTTAAATCTGTTTCTGTTGGCTTACCGTTAATAGTGCCAAAAGCATCTACCAAATTTTGTGAAGGCATAGCTTGCGGTGTGGTTACGCCCCTAGATACCGGCAACAACGCTCCCTCTAAAGTTTTCGATCCCGCAGCCATGCCGTTTAGAAGAAACTCTGTGTTTACACGCATGGTAAATACTTTGCCAAAGCCTAAACCCGGTATAGAATTGTCTTCGTAAAGCGCATAACCGTTTGCAGTGGCAAAGTCTAAAGCTTCTTTAGCAGCAGTAGCCGCTTTTGTCCAACGTGTTGCATCAAAACCATCGTACCCAACCACTTTCTTTTGGGCATCTGTTTTACCAATGTTACCTCCATTAAACAATGGGCTGGCTGCAAACAATAAAATTCTAGATTTTAATGCCTTACAGGCTACACTTGTAATACGACCATAGTTTTGCGCATTGTAGTTTGCAGGCAAATCTGGTGTAATTGCATCTAACTCACTAACAATATAATTAACACATTCCTCGTAAGAACTACGGCTAACATCTATGATATCGTTCGGACCATAATTTTTATCTCCCAAAAGTGGAACACCCCCAAAATGTTTAATTAAGATAGAGTAATACCATGCTCTTAAAAATCTGGCTTCTGCTTTAGTCTGTTTCTTTAGCGCAGCTGATATTGGAGAACGATCTACATTTGCCAGAAAGATGTTCGCTCTACGGATGTTAGCGAAAGACTTATCATAAGCTACCACATAAGGGTTTTGGTTAGTACCGCTTGATACTACTGGAGCCAAACTACCTGTATAAATTACCACGAAAGGTTGGGTTGCCCCAAAAAGCCGATGGTTACCCTCATCAGAAGCTTCGGCAGTACCCGCAGTAATACCACTCCCGTTTCCAGAGTTGTAGTACCTAGAGCTAAATTCGAAAAATATATCGGAGTAAACACCAAACAAAAAGTTACTTGTCCTTGCACTGTCGGCGAAGGTGGTTTCTTCGTTAAGCTCTGTATTAAGCTTGCCATCCAAAATATCTGTTTTTTTGCATGAATAAATCAGGGCTACGGCCAAGATTATAAATAAGCTGCTGTATATCTTCTTGTTCATGTCCTTAAAATGAAATTTGTAATCCTAAATTGTAAACTTTGGTTTGCGGGTAAAAACCAGCACCATCATTACCAGATGTATTTTCTGGATCAGTGTTATAAATGTTCTTGGCTTTCAAATCCCACGTTAACAGATTGTAGCCATTTACGTAAATCCTAGCCACTTGCAAGCCTATCTTATTTACAAAGGTTTTTGGCAAAGAATAAGAGAACTCTGCGGTTTTAATTCTCAGATAATCACTATTCCTAAACCAATAATTAGATGGATGCGCCGCTGGGTCATTTAAATTGGAACCAGCCAAACTTAAACGAGGAAATGCTGGGTTAACGCTATTTTCTGGTGTCCACGCTTGTTCGTGTATTTCTCTAAAATTATTTAAGCCAGGTCTAATTGCTTCTGCTGCCGATCTTCTTGCAAAGTTTAGCGCACTTTGTGCAGTAATAGTAAACGCAAAGCTTTTATAGTTTAAACCTACAGTTAAACCCATAATTGTGTTGGGCAAATTCGGTAAAGCGAGTACCATTCTGTCGTCTACATTTACTACGCCATCACCATTTAAATCTTGATATTTTAAATCTCCAGCTCTGGTAGTACCCGTAGTTGGTTTAGGTACGGCCGGATTATCGATTTCTTCTTGTGTATAAAAACCTAGGAAGTTATAACCAAGAATACTTCCCAATGGTCTACCCGTTAAGCGTTGATAATCATAAGGCGGCGTGGCTTCGTCCATAAACTCGATTTTGTTTTTTGATACCGAGATATTGCCACTGATATCAAATTTCAACTTATTAATATTACCTAAATAAGTTACCTGAGTTTCGAAACCTCTATTGCTTACCCTATTGATGTTCGATGGAGGTAACTGACTTGGTGTTATACCAGCAATATTTGACAACGCTCTGGTGGTTAAGATATCGCCACGTTTGCGGCTAAAAACATCGGCAACAATCTTTAAGCTACCTTTAAACATATTGATATCAACACCGATATTTGCCTGTTCTTCAGTTTCCCAAGTTGTATTTTGACCTAGTAAACCTTCCCTTATACCAGTTATTGCAGTATGTTGCTCTCCTATAGAGTAAGTGCCACCATTTACATAAGTTGAAAGGTAAGTGTACGCAAAGTTTCCAATATCCTCACTACCAACTTTACCGTAAGAACCCCTAACCTTAAATAAATCAACAAATTTCACATTGTCTTTGAAGAATTTCTCTTCGGCTATGTTCCATCCAAGAGATAATGCTGGGAACCAAGAATATCTTTCTCCAGATTTGAAAGCACTTGAGCCATTGTAGCCTATATTTAATTCTATCAGATACTTTTGTTTATAATCATATCCCGTTCTAAAGGTGAATCCTCTAAATCCGCTAGGCTCGTTTGCATTAGTTTCGTTGTTTTGCAAGTTGTACAAAGCTAAACCATACACATGGTGATTAGAAAAAGTACGGTCATAGTTAACAGATCCTTGCCAATTTAAACGTCTAAAACTATCGGTTGACGAATAGCTCAAATTTGGTAAGGCAATACGATAAAAGTTAACATTAGAGATGGTATACGTGTCGTTAGTAGGGTTATAATAGTACGATGGGAAATCATTATTTGCACCCCTAGTCATATTTCTATTGAAACCATACTGTCCATTAAAACCAACTACTCCCTTTGCTGATAATCCTTTGGTAAGAAAATCTAAATTTTGATTAGCTCTAAAATTAGCGGTAATGTCGTTCGAAAATTGGCGATTGTAACCATAGTAAGTTAAACGACCAACTGCATTATTATTTAAGATATTACTGTTAACACCAAATGAACCATCAGGATTGTAGATAGAATAGGCGTATGGAGGCAATTGGTTAGCGTCACTCAACTCAAAAAAGATGTTATTTCTATTGTTTCTACCACCATTTGTGGGGCTATTTCTTTCTGAAAATGTTCCCGAAAGATCTAAGCTTAAATTTAGTGTTTTGGTTGGCTGTAAATCTAAATTAGATCTAAAATTATATCGCTTGTAGTAATAGTTGCTATTCATCCCAGATAGTTCTGAGAAATCTTTAATCAAACCATTTTGAAATAAATATCCGGCAGAAAGATAGTATTTAGCTTTATCTACACCACCCTGAATGTTGATGTTATTACGTGACTGAACACTATATTTTCTTAGTAATTCTTCGGTCCAGTTTACATTTGGATGCCCATAGGGATCTGTACCGTTTTTAAAATGATCTAAAGAAGTTTCTGAAAAACGAGGTGCCTGCCCGTCATTAACCAGCGCTTGGTTTACCAGTAAAGCAGCTCTGTAAGAGTCTAGGTACTCGGGCATATAAGTAGGTGTTTGGATACTATTTTCTGTACGAAAAGTAATTTGGGCTTTCCCGCTTTTACCACGCTTTGTAGTAATTACCACAACTCCATTTGCTCCTTTAATACCGTAAACAGCGGTGGTGGCGGCATCTTTCAAGACCGTAAATGATTCGATTTGATCAGGATCTATCTCGGCAATATTTCCGAAATACTCTAAGTCATCAACAATGATAAGTGGCGCACCATTACCATTTGTTGTACTTAAACCACGTACCAATAAAACAGCACCATCTGCGCCTGGCTGACCAGAACGCTGTTGTGTAGTAATACCGGGCACACGGCCAATTAGGGTATTTTGTAAACTGGCGGCAGGTGTCTGTCTAATCATATCACCAGAAATAGCACTTGTAGCACCCGTGTTGGTAATCTTCTTCTGCGTACCGTAGGCCACCACAATTACCTCTTCCAAACCTTTTGCATCAACCTCTAACAAAACATTAAGATTTGTTTGGTTACCAACAGCAACTTCCTTAGATAAATAGCCTACATACTTAAAAATAAGAACTTTGCTAGTCCCTTTAAGACTTATCCTAAATCTGCCGTTTTGGTCTGTTTGTGTACCATTACCCGGCTGGTCTTTTTCTATTACAGATACACCAATTAGTGTTTCGTTATTATCACTAACTGTACCTGTAACGGTTTGCTGCTGTGCCCAAGAGATAGCACACAGCAACAATAAATATATCGTTAATAAATATCTTTTCATTTTAAAATGGATTAATTACCAACCAGTATTTTGTACAAGGTTTGTGTTTTTGTTGATTTCGTTGAATGGTATTGGATAGAAATACATTCTAGGATTTGCAAAGCTGATTTTACCCACCACAGACTTTTGATAGGTTAAAGCGCCGTTGGCAGGGTTCCTAGTGATAATCATCCCATTTAAATTCTTATTTAGTTCCGTTTCGGCGGTCTTCCATCTTCTCAAATCCCAAAAACGTTGCTCTTCAAATGCCATTTCAATTCTGCGTTCATTACGAATGGCTATGCGCATTTCATCTTTGGTCATACCAGATGATTTTAAACCATAAGAATAGCCAGCGGTTGTTCCAACAGCAATACCAGCTCTTTTTCTAATATCTTGTAGTACTTTGTAAACACTTGCATCTGGCGTGGTAAGATATTCGTTTCTGGCTTCTGCGTAGTTCAACAGCACCTCGGCATAACGAAAAATTGGGAAGTTATGTGGCTGTGCATTATACAGCGTGGCAGTAGAAAAATTACCTAGATGCTTGCGCATATAATAGCCAGTTTTAGTTTGCGTGGTATTATTATTCGGTTTATCTAGGCCGCCTTCATAAGTTTGCAATGGTCTGCTCAACCAATTTAAACCGTTGTAAAGTACTGTACTTGCCAAACGTGGATCACGGTTAGCATAAGGATTTGTAGATACGTAACCAGAAACAGGATCCGTAATTTCTCTACCATTTACAGCTGGGAAAGCATCTACCAGATCTTGAGTTGGGCTGGTTCTTCCCTGCGCACTTGCCAAGGCATAACCTACCGGACCATTATTGGTTTCTAAATCGGTACTATTGTTGCGCAAGTAGCCTAAAATAACTTCATCATTTTTTCTGACAATAAATACGTTGTTATATGCTACACCATCAATCTTAAACCTACCAGTAGCAATTAGGTCATTTGCTGCCTGCGCTGCCGCATTCCATCTTTCTGCATCAAAGCTGGCATAACCCTGATAAAGTTTTTGTTGCGCACTGCCGCCTATGTTACCTCCGTTATAAAGCGGACTGGCCGCGTACAATAACGTACGTGCTTTCAGTGCGAGCACAACACCATTGGAAATCCTTCCATAATCGGTTGTCGCTAATGGGTCT
This sequence comes from Pedobacter sp., assembly GCF_031119335.1. Taxonomy (GTDB): domain Bacteria; phylum Bacteroidota; class Bacteroidia; order Sphingobacteriales; family Sphingobacteriaceae; genus Pedobacter. The sequence goes on along the minus strand of NZ_JAVHXT010000009.1, from coordinate 29,980 downwards.
GGCCTAACAGCTCCTTTAATGGCATCGCATTCGGTTACGATGTAATTGATACATTCTTCAAAAGAATTCCTTGTGAAATTTTTAGGCTTTTCAGCATCTAAAACTTCATCGGCAACCAAGGGGACGCCTCCGTATCTTTTTACTAGCTCAAAATAAAACATAGCTCTTAGAAACCTTGCTTCTGCTTTCCAAAAAGGAATTTTTGCAGGCACAGGAACAATATCTATGTTCTTCAAAAAGATATTTACCTTGCGGATACCTTCATAGTTTTTGCCCCAAGCATCGTCTGGATTACTTAATGCACTTAATGAAGAAGTGGTAAAGCGTTCTATACTTACGCCATCCCTAGAAGGCATAGCATCGTCTGTAGCGGCGTCTAACAAATCGCCACCTACCCTATTATATCCATTAGGTAAAATAGAATAGATATTATTTAAAAATTGTTCAGCATAAAATCCATTTCTATCAGTTGGGTCAAATACATAATTTTCAGTTAGTCTTTCAAGCGGACCGTCTTCGATTTTTGCACAGCCTATGAAAGAGAGTGCAGTACACGCTGCTATAAATAATTTTTTCATGTCTTTCATTCTTAAAATTTAACACTGATACCCGCAATAAGCATTTTTTGAATTGGATAGGCGTTGAAATAATTTTCTGGGTCTTGGTTTTCCAATCCTGTGATAGTGAAAAGATTAGTACCGTTAACAAAAAATCTTGCACCAGAGGCTTTTACCTTTTTTACCCAGTTTATAGGCAAAGAGTAACCTAGCTCTACACTCTTCAAGCGTAAAAAATCACCATTTCTTAACCAATAATTAGATGCGTATTGGTTATTTACATTTGTACCAACGCTCAGTCTCGGGTAGCTGGCGGTAGTCGCCGTTGCAGGTGTCCATCTGTTTAAATGATGCTCATAAGCTTGCCCTCTAACGCCCTGAAAATCCCAGTAAGAATTTCCTGTTAAGAAAATATCATTATTGGCTACACCTTGTAACAAGGCAGAGAAATCGAAACCTTTATAGCTCCATCCCAAATTTAGGCCAAAGTTTAAAGCCGGAGCAGTTCTACCAATAGCTATTTGATCATTTTCGTCGATAATGTTATCACCATTTTGGTCAACATATTTGATATCACCAGGCACTACCACTAAACCAACCGGTTTTGGACTGGCATTGATTTCTGCTTGTGTTTGAAATAAGCCCGCAGCTTGATAACCGAAAGACTGCCCTACTGGCAAACCTGTGCGTGTTTGATAGGCAAACTGACGGGTAGGCTCGTCGGCAAAAACCACTCTGGTTCTCACGGTAGAAAAATTTGGAGCAATGAAATAGTTAAAGTCTCCTATATTATTATTGTAGTTTAATTGAAATTCGAAACCAGAATAACTACGTTCGCCTAAATTACGATTAGTGTAAACGGCACCTGTAATTTGTGTATTATAGCCTATTTGCTGTAATAAATCGAAATAGTTGTTGTTAAAATATTCGGCAGTAAGCGAAATTTTATTGTTAAACATCGAAGCGTCGAAACCTACGTTAAACTTATTAGCCTTTTCGAAAGTTAACATAGGATTTGCAAGTGCTCCTTGCTCTATACCCGTTACATTACCTCCTGTGTTAACACCAAAATTATAACCCGGTACACCAGAAGTGTTATAATACTGATTGTATGTGTAGTAATTGTTAGGATTAAAATTCCCTGTTCTGCCAAACGTTGTTCTCAACTTTAAATCATTGATCCATTTAGCTTTGTCCTGCAGAAAAGCTTCTTTTTTTATGTTCCATCCTAATCCTACAGCTGGAAATAGTCCGTAACCATATCCTTTAGCGTACCTTTCTGATGTACCATTGTAAGCAAAAGAAACCTGCGCCATATATTTCTCTTGGTAGTCGTAAGCTAGTCGCCCGCTAATTCCTTTAATACTATAAGGCAAATCTGCATTGGCCATACGGTAATCGTTATTGGCAAGTACTAAAGCGTTTAGCTGATGAGACCCAAATTTTCTATCGTAGCCAAACTCACCTTGAACATAGAAAACCCTATTTTGGTTACTGGTTGTTAGAGAGTTACTTTGATCTGCAGGTGTACCATATTGCGTATAAACTGTATTACCAGATCCATCTACGCCTTGAAGGAAAGCTACTAAAGGCTTACTTCTATTGGTTGTTTGTACCAGATAAGTATTGATAGCACTTAAAGCTCGGAACCAAAGACCTGGAGTTAGTTTTTGCAAATCGGCTTTTACAGCTAGGTCTACCCTAAAATCTCTAGTATAATCTACCAGATATCCAGACATAAAATTTTGTCCGTAAACGTTATTCTGCTGAAAATCTTGACTGGCACCCAAACTTCCGTTGGCATTAAAAATAGGATAAGCGTTAGCCGGAGTATTAATGATGCTATTATACAGCGTACCAGTAGTTACTCCGGGTTCATTTCCGTTCTGCAACCTTCCAAATAAATTTAAGCTGGTAGTAATGTATTTGCTAAGATCTAGCGACACATTAGAACGGAAAACATATCGTTTGTAATTAGAGTTGGTGCTATTTATACTAAGATCATTTTCCTTAAATAAGCCTTGCTGATCTAAATAATCTAAGCTTACGTAATACTTTGCAGTTTGCTTACCACCAGATATGTCAACATTATAGCGGCTGTAAGGCGTTTCATTTCTTAAAATTTCATTTTGCCAGTTTACATTTGGGCGATAAAATGGATTACTGCCATCTCTGTACGCCTCTAAATCTGCCTGTGAATAAACTGCTGGCCTGCCATCATTAACCAGAGCCTCATTATAAAGCTGTGCGTAGTTGTAGGCATCTAAAGTTCTTGGCAACTGTGTAGGTCTAGAAAAACCATACATTGCCTTAAAGCCGATACGCTGTGGCCCTTCCATTCCTTTTTTGGTAGTAATTAAAACCAATCCATTCGATGCCCTTATACCCATCATAGCAGTAGCAAGTGCATCTTTCAATATAGTTACCGATTCTATTTGTTCTGGATTGATTGATGTGAAGGTTTGAGGAATACCATCAAGTAGTACCAATGGTGACATACCTCTAAGATTTAAGGTTACACCATCGTTACCTGGTTCTCCACTACCTTGATAAGTAGCAAGTCCAGCCAATCTGCCGGTTAAAGTTCCGTAAATGGGCGAAGAGATGGTTTTTGTTAAATCTTCTGTTCTAATTTCCGATACAGCTTCTAAATTAGTTGACTTCTTTTGTGAAGCATATAAAACATTAAACGAATCTGGAGGGCTAGTGTCTTCTAACAAGGTTACATTAATTTGTTTTTGTCCAGTAAACGCAATTTCTTGTGTTTTAAACCCCCTGATCTTGAAGACTAGCATATCACCTTTATCTGCCTTCAACAAAAATTTACCGTCAACGTCAGTTAATACCATACTGATCGCGCTTCCTTTAATTTGGACGGTTACATCTAATAATGGCTTGCCAGAAGCTTCAGTTACCCTACCCGTTACTTCATCGGCAATGCGCAACATTGATGGTAATTTTACGATTTCGTTTCTAGCGGAAGCATGTAATTGCAGAATGACACACCAGAACAGTGTAAACATCATTTTCTGCAAAATCCTTTTTAATAGAATTTTACTCATACAGTTTAATTTGGCTTTTATTGGTTAGTGCCGAACAAATTCGACATTGTAAATATAGGATAGTCAATAGATAAATAACGAAATAAAAAACACATAAAATACTGTAAATTAAGTAATTACAATAATTTTAATACGCTTTAATCGCAAGTTTAAAATTGCATAAGTAGCTGATAGAATGCAAGATGGTTGATGATGTATTTTCAGAGCTGATACGTTTAAAACACATCAAAAAAAATTGACTAAAAAACACGAAAACGTTTGCGTAGAATAAAAATTTGAAGCTTTTTTAAGCTTTTTTATCAAGAACTAACTTGCTCCAGCCAGATTTGCCAGTTCCTTTTAAGTCCTTTTTACGTTCTTCCATTACTTTTTTCACCTTTGAGGCGTAGGTCCAACAAGTACTTTGCCTAATTCCAAGCTTTTCAGAAAGCTTGTGTGAGGAGATTGCACCTTTAGAATTGTACATTAAGTACACTAAATAAAACGCCTTATTGATAGGAATTCGGTTGTTTTCAAAAATAGTTTGGTGCAGGACAGATTCTTCGTAGGCACATTTAGTACAGCGTCTATTATAAGGCGCTTTACCATTGCAATAATTGGGGTGGTCGCATTTAACGCAAGCGTAGCCACTCTCCCATTTTAATTCTGCTAAGAACTTATAACAAGACTCTTTATCAGGATATTTTAAGCTAAACTCATCAAAATCTAATTCTGTAGCATTAACCCTAGCTTCGGTTACCTTTTCTATATTGGTTTTAAGGTTGATGTTATCTTTTTCCAACAGCACGTTCATTCTCGAAATTTCTTCTGCTTGCTCTTGTAACAAATTGTTTTTCGAAAGGAGTTCGTCGTTTTGCTTTTCTATGGTGTCGTTCTGTTTTTGTAATGCTACAGCTTGTTTTTTAACCTCTTGCGTTCTTTCTTCTACCTTAGCTTCTAACTGTCGGTTCAAATTATCTTTCATTTCGGCGTTAAGCTGCATCTGTTTGATAATTTGCTTCTGAGCGTTTTCCTTTTTACGTTTCAAGATGCGTACCTGATCGCCAATAGCGAATGAAAGGAAAATCATTTCTAATAAGAAACCAAAGCTTAAGCTATAATATCCCAAAGCGCCAGGAATATGCCTAGCATAGCCCAAAATGTGAATAATTTTAATAATGAAGCCTAAAAACAAGAATGTATAACCTACCACAAAAAATCTGGCAGGACGATAACGTTTTTTCCAAAAAATGTAAATACCAGTAATAAACCCAATAGAGAGTGGTATAAACTCAACAAACTTATATTTAAACCAATCTGGGTTATAAAACAAGCAAACCAAGAAAAATACAAGCCGTAAAATAAGTACCGCATTAATGATCTTGAAAAATACTGGTGCTTTCTGTTTAACATGCAAAAGCTCTTTGGTAAAAATTAGTGCAAACGAGCTGATACAAAATAAAGCAATGCCGTAAGCATATTCATTCCATACCGGCTGTTTTGGCCACAAATATTGATATGCTATGCCATCTACAGAAACCTCATAAAGCCCAACACTAATGATGTACAGAATATAATAGAGATACTGTCTTCGGCGTACTGCAAGGTACATTAGCAAATTATGGAAGCTAAAAATGAAAATCATTCCATAAAACAGACCGTAAGTAAGGTATTCTGTTAAACCGTACTGAATAAACCTCTCTATAGTTCTAAATACGATAATTACATTTACCCTATCTTTACTTTTAACTTTGAAATAATAGTAGTACTCACCTTTTTCAAGGTTCTGAATCAGAAACTCAAAGTTTTTATGCTGGTACATCCGCTGCTTAAACTCTAAATCTGCTCCAGATTTAGATTGCGAATAAGTCCCATCGCTTTTTGGAAAATAAGCTTCAATGTGGTCTGTAATTTGATCGAAAAACTCAATTACACTAGCTTTTTCTAGATCTTCTTCAAATTTTACTTTTATCCTATACCAGTATGCAGAACTGCGATTATAATTTTTCGGATAATAGTCAATATTGTTAACGAACTTGTCGTGATACGCAGGGCTTGATATCACATCAAATGTCAGCTTATCGGTAGGGTCCTCAAATGTTACTACCTCTTTCGACTTAAAAATATGCTCGTAACTTTTAGCAGTAAAAACTACGGTTTTTTGTGCCGCTACATTAACAGCGTTACACAGCGCAAATAATAAGAATAAGGTTTTACGCAATATTTTTAACATCACAAGGGTTGCTCGAAAAAGAAATGCTATTTGGTAATGCTAAATATATGCACAAAAAACAAAAATAGCCGATGTTTTATCGGCTATTCAAATATTTTTTTTGAAATTTTAATTTATAAAGTGATATAGAAAAACTACATCGCCAGTAAATGCTGGCTTAGATTGGTCCTTAATTTCTAAAGTAGCATCTAAGACTACTTTTGTTATCCCTCTAAGATTAATGATAGATTTTAATTTCGCTACCAGACGCACTTCGCTGTCTACCGTTACCGCTTGTCCAAATTTCAAATTTTCAATTCCGTAGTTAATCTCCATTTTAAGATTTTCTATCTTAATAATTTGTTGCCATAAAAAAGGCAGTAGTGATAGGGTTAAATAACCGTGTGCTATCGTTTTTTTAAAAGGACTATCTGTTGCAGCTTTTTCGGGGTCTGTGTGTATCCACTGATGATCCAAAGTGGCATCGGCAAACTTATTAATTTGTTCTTGGCTAATTTGATACCAAGACGAAATACCTAATTCCTTACCTAAATAGGCAGCAAACTCATCGTGGTTATTAATCTTAATCATAAATATGCTGTGTTATTGTGTTATAATATTTCTTTAAGGTTAGCAGGAGAATAGTTTACAGACTTTAAGGTTTTGTCATCACCTTTGCGGTAAACCAAAAACATTCCCTCCACCTCTTTAAAGTAAGCATCAACATTGTCTTTTTGTTTGTAATGCGCTATAGTTTCTTCAGCTTCGGCTATTGTTTTACAAGCTTTGCTCATGTTAGAACGGTGTACTTCGTCAAACAAGGTTTTAAACTTTGCACCTAATCCGAACTCTAGTACTGCACCTGCCAAAACATATTGCAAATCGCAAAGTGCATCTGCCACTTCTATCAAATCGTCATTATCAACTGCCTCTTGCAGTTCTTTTAATTCTTCGGCAATTAAATCTATCCTTAACTTACTTCTTACTTTTGAAGGTATAGCTGCTTGGGATACAATTGGATGTTTAAAAGTTTGGTGAAACTCTGCAACTTGGCTTAAAGCACTTAAATCTTCCATAATTTTATTAGAAAGTGCTAAGGTTTAATATTTCGAGGGGAATAACAAATTTTATTATCAACACCAAACAAGAGAATTAACATAAATTAATAACAAACAATAAATCAGTTTTTTACAAACCCAAAACAGAATATTCCTAAAAGTTTTAATAAATTTGAACACCCCTTGTAAAATAACCTCTTAATTATTGAAAAAGTTCAGACCTAATAATTATAGCTCATATAGTAATCAAATTGTAGATATAAAACTTCTATATACCCTAACTATCATATTAGTCATAGGCTTATTAGGTAGTTGTAATATCGATGACCATTCAGTTGATAAACAAAGTAAATTTCTTAATGATTTCAGGAAAGTAGACAACCTATACAAAGATCGAGAAATAGCAAAGGTTGTAAAATCGTTAGATTCATTAAAGCCACTAATTGCTTCGTCAGATATAGAAAGTTTAACTCATTATTATATTTTTAGGTCGCAAGCAGTTTTTCCTAGCAAAAGATTAATGAATATTTACGCAGATAGCTTACTAAGTTTATTTGCGGATGAGAAAGCAAAAACTAGAAACAAAACAGAATACATCAGGGCGCTAATACTAAAAAGTGATGTACTGCTCTACTTTAAACAATATGATAAAGTAGTAACATACTACTTTAAGGTTAGTAATCTTATAGATAGAGAAAAAGACCCTACTAATTACGCAGATTTTATATCAAAGATTGCGCAGATCTACTATCTACAAGGAAAATTTTCGACTGCTGCCAAATATCAATTAGATTCATATAATGCTATCCAAGCCGCTAAAGATGTAAACCCAGCTAACTTATTCTACTATACACAGGCCGCACTTAACAATGCCGGTTTTTCTTATGAAAGAGCCGAAAAATTAGACAGTGCCTTGTATTTATATGAAAAGAATTTGGCATATATTTTAAATCAGGAGAAAAAGACTGATGTAAGTTTAGGGCAGGTTATGTCTGCTAAAATTGTCGCATTAGACAACATTGGTGGTCTCTACGCCAAAAAAGGCAATCTTCCCCTAGCTAAAAATTACTTAGAAGAATGTATTGCCATTAATAATCATTCGGCAGAACTGAGTAAAATAACCGCTTACATTAAGCTTGCCAAGGTTTATAGCAATACAGCAAATACCGAAAAAGCCGATTCGATTTTAAATGTTACCGAGAAGCTTGTAAAATCTGAACCTGAGCTTTCACTAGAAAACAATTTAAAGCTATATAAAGCTAAAAGCGAACTTGCATATAGTTTAGGCAATTACAAAAATGCTGTCGAGAACCTGAAATTATATAATGAGACCTTAGATAACTTAAATAAGGTAAACAGCGACCTTAGCAAGGTTAACATAGACCAAGCATTTAAAAACTTGGAAGATCAGCAAGCTCTTGAGTATTTGGAAAAAATAAACCAAAGTAAGACTGTTTATTTAATTGGCGCAGTTTTGTTTGGGATGATGCTTTTGGTAATTGTGTGGTTAGTACTTAAAAATGCGAAACAAGCTAAAAAAGCCGAACGAGAAACTATAGTTAATAATAAGGAGCTGGAGAAAGCTTTATTAAGCCTCGAAAACAGAAATAAAGATTATGCTAAAATGATGAAGGTAATGGCGCATGATCTAAAAAACCCCATTGGCGGTATGGTAGGCATTGCCAGCTTATTGCTAGAAGAAAACGAACGTTTTACCGAAGAAGACAAGGAAATGCTGCAACTAATTGAAAGCTCTGGTGCTAATTCGATCGAAATGATTAACCAATTGCTAAATTCTGGGTTAGCCATAGAAAATGAGGTGCTTAAGAAAGAAAGTATCGATTTACAGCAATTATTAAGGCAGTGTACCGAACTGTTACAATATAAAGCGGATGAAAAGAAACAAAAGATCGTTTTTATAAGCAGTGGGCCAACCGTAGTTTCTATTGCGAGAGAGAAAATTTGGCGTGTATTTAACAACCTCATTGTTAATGCCATTAAATTCAGCTTACCTAAAACAGAAATTGTGGTGGTTTTAGAACGGCTAGAAAAATCTGTTAGAGTAAAAATAGTAGATCAAGGTATAGGCATACCTGATACTGATAAATCTAAGATTTTCGAAATGTTTACCAGTGCAAAAAGACCTGGAACTGCCGGCGAACAGCCATTTGGTATTGGCTTGTCTATCAGTAAGCAAATTATAGAAAACCACAATGGCAAAATATGGCTAGAAGATAATACCGATGGCGGAACGATCTTCTATGTGGAGTTGCCAATAAAATAGTTTAATCGGTTTGGCGACTTAACATCGATCTATATTTATTAAAGATATTTGTTTTAGATACCAAGCCTATGTAAGTTCCGGCGTAATCTACTATTGGCATTACCCAAAGGTTTTCTTGCTCCATTTTCTTTAAAACTTCCTTTACATCGTTGGTTAACGAAGCAACCTCAGCTGGCATGTGGGTTATATCACTTATAAAAATACTGTCGGTAGATTTTTCCGCAAGATGCGATAAGATGGTTTCAATATAAACCACACCTTGAAAAATTTGTTCATTATTCACCACAGGAATTACGTTTCTCTTCGATTTCAAAATATCGGTAATTCTATCACTTAAAACGTCAGTATCCATTAAAATGAGCTGGTCTTTTTCAATCAAAGATCTCAGGCTCATCATGTTTAAAACTGTCGTATCTTTATCCTCATGATGCGAAAGATGGCCAGCATCTACCAGCGGTTGAGTGTAGATCGAATACTTGCTTCCACTCCTACTGATGAAATAAGCAATAGCAGTGGTAATCATTAAAGGAACCATCAACACATATCCGCCAGTAATTTCTGCTATTAAAAAAATTCCTGTTAAGGGCGCATGCATTACAGCACCTAAGGCTGCTGCCATGCCAGCCACGATAAAATTAGCCACGTTTAGCTCGGCAATTCCTAAAATATTAACAGTGTAAGCAATAATAAAACCCAACAAACCACCAATTATTAAGCTTGGTGCAAAAGTACCACCGTTTCCGCCAGCAGCTAAGGTTACCAAGGTCGCTACAGATTTAAGCATTACCGTAACTACCGTAAACACAACAACCACCCAAGGTAAGTCGCTAAATTGCGAGAAAATACTGTTGTTAATAACCGCGGTATGGTCGCCTTTAAGCAAACTATTAATGGTGATATAACCTTCGCCGTACAAGCTCGGAAACAAAAACACCAATAAGCCTAACATTAAGCCGCCAACGGCAATTTTATAGTACGGATTTTTGATTTTATAAAATGAACCTTTAATTAACTTGTTGACCTTGGTAAAGTAAAATGAGTACAGGCCAACAATTACGGCAAGTACTACGTAAAACAATAACGCTTTCATTTCCCATCCCTCAGTTACTAAGAAAAAAAGCTGTTCTTTGTAAAACAAACGAGCTACAACCGAAGCTGTTGCCGCCGAAAGCAACAAGGGAATAAATGCTGGAATTGAAAATTCTGGCAGTAAAATCTCAATAGCAAATACAATACCTGCAATTGGACTATTAAAAGCACCTGCAATACCTGCAGCAGCACCACAAGCCAACAGCAAAGTAATTTCTCGATAGCTTAAACCTAAAAACCTGCCAACGTTAGAGCCAATGGCGGCGCCAGAAGTGGCAATTGGAGCCTCTAAACCCGTAGAACCACCAAAGCCAACCGTAATAGCAGCAGTAATAATCTGCGAGTAAGTATTGTGCGCTTCTACCCTGCTCGATTTCTTCGAAATAGTGTACAATAGTGGCGTTAAACCCATCTCGAATTTACCTTTTCTAATAAACCGCTTCACGTAAATTACCGAAAGCAAAATACCAATAGCAGGAAACAAAAGGTACAGGTAATATTTGTATTGCCAATGCAATTCCGACTGTAAAAAATGTTGAATGTAATGTGTAATCCCCTTCAATAACGAAGCCGCCAGTCCAGCAAAAATACCAACAAAAACTGCGGCAAACACCAGAAAGTTGCGGTTAGAAATTTTGCTTTGCCTATATTTATTTAGCTGATCTACAAAACTTACAAACCTGATATACATCTTCCTATTCTTTAATTAGGCATCAAACTTATCTAACAATTTGAGCAGCGTTGCAAAGTCTTTCGGATAGGGTGCTTCCACAAAAATATCTTCTCCATCTACACCTTTAAACGTTATTTGCTTAGCATGAAGCGCAAAACGTTTCATAATTGGCTGTTCTTCCTCATCAGTTAAACGATAACCACGCTTAATTTTCGACAGAAAAACCGGTTTGCCACGATACATCACATCGCCACAAATTGCAGCACGTTGGGTAGCCAAGTGAATACGAATTTGGTGCATCCTGCCCGTCACCGGCTTACATTCTACCAAAGTATAATGCTTATAGTATTTTAACGAAGTAAAGTAAGTTTCCGCTCGCTTGCCCTCTTGCCTATCAATAGTTACGTTTTTATTACCGTCGTTTAAAATAGGCAAATCCACAAAAAGGTTATCAAATTGAAACTGACCATCAACCACGGCATGATAAATCTTGCTTACTTTACGTTTCTCAAACTGTATAGATAAATTACGGTAAGCTTCCGGATTTTTAGCAATCACGATAGCACCCGATGTTTCTTTATCCAACCTGTGGCAAATCTGCGCATCGTATGTATATTGCCTAGCCAAACGCAAAATATTAATTTCGCCAGCACCAGCCGCACCACGCTCATCTAACGAGGCCACAAACGGAGGTTTATTTACAACGATATAGTCATCGTTTTCAAAAAGTATAAGGTCTTTAAAATTAGGATACTTCAAAAGGATAATCGATTAAGCCACAAAAGTACGAATACATTTAGGAATATAGGCCGCTTAATTGACATTAGCTATTTTTTGAAGAGCAGAATTAGGAGCTTTTCGGTCACTGCAGTCCTGCTATCCGCCTTTACTCCCTCGCTTTCTCCAAGCTCAATCCCCACTCTCGCTCAAGCGGTATCGGCTGCTATAAGGTCTATTTTACAAAACCTATGCACAAATAAAAACCACCGAAGAAAACTGACAAACCTTAGCAAACCAATTATAAGCATCTAGTAAAAAACTAAAATGCTCTTAGGTGTCTAAGGTGGTGAAAAATGTATCACCTTTCAGAGTGCAACAACTCTTTGTACCCCGCTAACTTATCCGTTTCGGCCTTCGCCAACACAGAAGGAATTCAATTTTGTTATTTCGTAAATCACTCCTTCTTGTCCTTCAAAATCGAAACTATTTTTAAATGTCATACCAATTTTTTCAAGCACCTTGATTGAACCGATATTTTGCTTCATTGCTCGGCCAACTATAGTTTCAATTTTAAGCTTACCAAACCCATATCTGGTTTAAGTGTTCCGAAGGGTCACTTAAATCCCTCTTTAAACCAAGGTCTCCAGACCGAAACTAACTTTCTATATTATTTTTTAAAGAATAACCACTTTTGTGATATTCAATTTTTCATGGCTTTACTTGTGTTTTATTTCCAAACGTCTTCCCGCTGGTTTAAGTGTTCCGAAGGGCCACTTAAATCTCTCTTTAAAACCAAGGTCTCCAGACCGTAATGTAGCACTACAAAAATTTTATTGGCACAAGCCCATTCCTTTCTTCATAATAATCTATGGCACTGCTGTACTTATAGTACTGTGCATCGGTTACAAAACCAGCCTGTACCGGATTTTCATGCAAATAATTTAACCGCTGTTGTATCATTTCATTTGTGCTTAATTCTATGGGGTGGTTATCCTGTTGCCAAAACTGGTAAACTTTATTGTTACTGTTTTTTGCACCTGTCCTTTTAAACATCCATATCATCCAATTTTTCCTACTCTCTTGTACATTAGCTTCCATGTTTGCTATTATCATCTTGCTTGTGTATTTCTTTAAATCCCTCATAATGTTAACCAGTTCAAACCCCTCTTTTGCTGTAGCAATTAAATGGACATGGTTACTCATAATTATCCATGCATGTAGGTTTAAACCTTTCTCTTTAATACAAAACCTTAAACTTTCTACCACTATCTCCTTGTAACATTCTCTATTAAAAACATCAATCCAATTCACAACCGCAAAAGTTATAAAATGCGGTAAACTATTATCTCCAAATCTATATCTTGTTGCCATTACGATTGTGTTTAATGAATTTTTCGTGTTTAATTTGTTTGGTCAGTGCTATATTTCCAGACAAAGTCTTTGTTTCCCATTTTAGATTTAAGTGGTCGCTGAAATAGCGAACACTTAAACCAGAGGGGGAAAAAACTAAAATGCTCTTAGGTGTCTAAGGTGGTGAAAAATGTATCACCTTTCAGAGTGCAACAACTCTTTGTACCCCGCTAACTTATCCGTTTCGGCCTTCGCCAACACAGAAGGAATTCAATTTTGTTATTTCGTAAATCACTCCTTCTTGTCCTTCAAAATCGAAACTATTTTTAAATGTCATACCAATTTTTTCAAGCACCTTGATTGAACCGATATTTTGCTTCATTGCTCGGCCAACTATAGTTTCAATTTTAAGCTTACCAAACCCAAAATCTAGACATGCTTTTGCAGTTTCTGTAGCAAACCCTTTATTCCAATAACTTCTGTAAAATCTGAACCCTATATCGTACACATTTTTTTCTTTGTCGTATTTAAGTCCGCACCAACCAATAAATTTTAGGGTAGCTTTGTCAATAACGGCAAGTCGGCCAACTCCGTACTTTTCATATTGGTCATACCCTGCTAAAAAGTCTATTGCTGATTTTAAATTTTCAAAGGGTTTATCTCCAGTAAATTTTAATACTTCTTTATCAAGATTTAAAGTATAGAAACTTCCAGCATCCTCTGTTGTCAGTTTACGCATTATTGTTCTTTCCGTTTCTATATATTCATTTTTTTTCATGCTTTAAGCCAACTTAACATTATTGTGCCATCTTAATTTTTTTGTCACAAACTAAAGTAGTAAATCGCACTAAACATCACTTTTCAGAAAGCAACAACTCTTTGTACCCCTCTAACTTATCCGCTTCGGCCTTCGCCAACACAGGGAACTCCAATTTTAAGCTTTCCAATTTCTCTGCAATAATCTGGCTTACCGCCAACCTAGTATACCATTTTTTATCTGCAGGAATTACGTACCAAGGCGCATCATCGGTAGAAGTTTCGCTCAACGCATCTTCGTAAGCATCCATATAATCATCCCACAAAGCCCGCTCGCTGATATCACTCGAAGAAAATTTCCAATTCTTTACAGGGTCTTCTATCCTATCCAAAAATCGCTGCTTCTGTTCATCTTTAGAAACATGTAGAAAGAATTTCAATATCGTAGTTCCATTTTCCGTTAAGTGCCTCTCAAAACTGCGGATACTCTCGTAACGCTGCTTCCAAAAATCTTTATCTATTTTATCTACAGTAGTGTAATTGGGTAAATTTTCACTCAACACATATTCTGGATGCACTTTACAAACCAACACATTTTCGTAGTGAGAACGATTATGGATCCCAATCCTTCCACGTTCGGGCAGCGCTTTGTAATGTCGCCATAAAAAATCGTGGTCATATTCTTCTGCATTTGGTGTTTTAAAACTATAAACCTGGCAACCTTGTGGATTAAGACCAGACATGACATGCTCTATTGCTCCATCCTTGCCAGCGGCATCCATTGCCTGAAAAATAATTAAAACTGCATGCTTGTTCCCTGCATACAATACTTCTTGGTACTTAGACAAGTCTTTTTTCACACGTTCTAGCTCATCTTTTCCTGCTTCTTTATCTAAATGTCCATTATAATCAGTATCAAAATCTTTAAGCTTTACCTTTCTATCAGGTTTAACTAGGTACTTATCAGTGTTCGTTTTCATCGGTTATTTATTTGTTTTCAGTTGATGATGATAGCTCGATATAAAATAATTTCACCTCAATGGTCATATTTTATATCTCGATTTCATAATTAGATTTTTACTTTTAATATCCATTATAAATACGGATTAGCATATTTTTAAAGATAGAACTAAAATTAAGTAAATTAAATACGTTAATTTGTATTGTTTGTTTTAACACTATTTAACAGATAATTTTTCACGGTTTTTACATCTTTATAGCATGTTTAAAGAAATTAAAAATAGATATCTTAGGTACCCTGTCATCTTTATATATTTCATTATTTTATTCTTTTGTGCACTGCAAATCAACTTCTTATGGTTGTTTGGCTACTCTCCTTCTTATACCGATATTAAAAGTCCTTCGCAACGTGTTGGTTCTGAATTATACACTGCAGACGGCAAATTAATTGGTCGGTACTTTAAAGAAAACCGTACACCAGTAGAATTTAAAGATATTTCTAAAAATGTGGTAGATGCGCTAATAGCTACCGAAGACGTTCGTTTCTACAACCATTCGGGTATCGATATCCAAGCTTTAGGCAGAGCAGTTGTTGGTATGGGAAAAGAAGGTGGCGCAAGTACCATTACGCAACAACTAGCTAAAAACCTATACAGAACACGCTATGCCAAATCATCTGGCTTAACTAGTAAAATCCCTTTGGTAAGAACTATCATTCCCAAACTAAAGGAGTGGATGACAGCCATCAAACTAGAATCTAACTACAGTAAAGATGATATCTTAACCATGTACCTTAATACTGTATCGTTTGGTAACAACACTTATGGGATTAAAACTGCTTCACGCATCTATTTCAATAAACAAGCAAACCAGTTAAGCGTACCACAGGCTGCCTTATTAGTGGGAATGCTAAAAGCCACCACCTCTTACAATCCAATCAAAAATCCGGAGCGATCTGTAGAAAGAAGAAATGTGGTGATATCTCAAATGAGCAAGTACGATTATCTTTCTAACGAAGATGCCACCAAACATAAAAAAGCACCAATTGGCTTAGAAGCAGGTAATGAAGACGAGAATACGGATGGCGACTCGTACCTAAGAGCTGCAGTTGATAAGTATTTAGAAAAATGGTGCGAAGAGAACAACTATGATCTTTACGAAGACGGTTTAAAAATCTACACTACCATAGATTCTAAGCTGCAAGGTTATGCAGAAGATGCCGTAAAAGACCAAATGCGTATTTTACAACGCAGGTTTTATAGCGTTTGGGGTAACGAAGATCCTTGGGAAGACAGCGAACGTAAAAAGGTAGATTATCCAGATAGAGCCAAGAAATCATTGCCTATTTATGCGTTACTGCAAAAGAAATTCCCTAATCAGCCCGATTCAGTCGATGCTTATTTCGAAAAGAAAAAGAAAATGAAAATCTTCTCTTACAGAGGAGATCGTGATACACTTTTTTCTACTATGGATTCTATCCGTTATTACGGTAAGATTTTAAACACCGGTATGATGACTTTAGAACCTAAAACTGGAAAAATTAAAGTTTGGGTTGGTGGCATCGACCATAAATTCTTTAAATACGATCACGTAAACCAGGCGAAACGCCAAGCTGGTTCTACTTTTAAACCATTTGCTTATTTAGCTGCTTTAGAAAGCGGTATGAGTCCATGTGATAAATTCACCGATAAACCTGTACGAATTGCTTATCAGGATAAGGGTGAAACCAAATATTGGGAACCGAAAAATGCAGATTGGAGCTACAGCTACCAAGATATGTCGTTACGTTGGGCAATGGGAAGATCTGTAAATACCGTTACGGCGCAGGTCACAGAAAAAGTTGGATGGGACAATGTGGTGAAGTGGGCACACGAATGTGGTATCGATAGTAAATTGGAATCTGTTCCTTCTGTAAGTTTGGGTTCTAACGATGTTACCGTTTACGAAATGGTTAAAGCCTATGGTACTTTCTTAAACGAAGGAAATAAAGTAGACCCAATATTGGTTGAAAAAATTGCCGACAGAAACGATAACATCATCGAAGAATTTGCACCAAAATTTAAACGTGCTTTAAGCGAAGAGATTGCTTGGTTAATGCTATATATGTTTAGAGGCAGTATGGAAGAGCCTAGAGGTACTTCGCAAGCGTTATGGGAATGGGATTTATTTAAAAAAGGTAACCAAATTGGTGGTAAAACCGGAACCTCTTCAGATTACGTAGATGCTTGGTATATGGGTATCACAAAAGATTTAGTTACAGGGGTTTGGATAGGTTGTGATGAACGTACAGCTCACTTTAAAAACGGCGAACAAGGTGAAGGTTCTAGAACTGCCCTACCTCTTTTTGCCAAGTTTATGGAAAAGGTTTACAAAGATCCTTTAAGTGGTTATACCTATGGGCCTTTCCCTAAAGCAAAGGTTGAAATTACACGCACCTACAACTGTCCTACGCCGCGACCTCCGGTAGATACGGTAAGCACAGATTCTGTATTAGTAGATTCGTTGGATATCGATATGTCTATTGCCGAACCTCACGAACCAATTAAAATTGAACCTGCAAACAACACCAAGGTAGAAGAGAAAAAGCCCGCTACTGAAAATCAGCCTAAACCAGAGGCTAATACACCAACAGTGCCGCTAACTAGAAAGGAAGAAAGGGAATTGAAAAGAAAGCAGAAAAAAGAGCAGAAGGAAAAAGAGAAAGAGAATAAGCAAAACAACGGTTAATCTAATCATACGCTCCTAACATGATATTGCCTTAATTATTCGTTTATGAACAATTTTGTAAAAAAAGTCACTTTAGTTTTAGCACTAGTTTTGTGCTACTATGCTTCGCAAGCGCAATATTTCGGACAAAACAAGGTTCGATATAAAAATGAAAAATTTAAAGTACTAGAAACTCCACATTTCGACATTTACTACTATCTTAAAAACGATAAAGTATTGAAGAGATTTGCCCGAGATGCCGAAACTTGGTATAAAATGCACCAGGAAGTTTTTAGAGATACTTTCTTTAAAAAGAATCCAATTATTCTTTATAGCACCCATCCCGATTTTCAGCAAACTACTGCTTTGCAAGGTGAAATTGGCGTAGGAACTGGTGGTGTTACTGAGGCTTTTAAAAACAGGGTAATTATGCCGGTAATGGAGTTGGGTAGCCAAACTCGACACGTTTTGGGGCACGAGTTGGTGCACGCCTTTCAATATCATATCCTATTAGAAAGAGATTCTATCCCTCTGGAAAATATTGGTCAAACACCTTTGTGGATGATTGAAGGTATGGCCGAATATTTATCTGTAGGTAAAAAAGACGCTTTCACCTCAATGTGGATGCGTGATGCCTTGCTGAACAGGGATATTCCTTCTTTAAAGGATTTGACTAACTCGAACAAATACTTCCCATACCGTTACGGACAGGCTTTTTGGACCTTCGTGGGCTCGCTATATGGAGATACCACCATTGTCCCCCTATTTAAAGCAACGGCTAAATTTGGTTATGAAAATGGTATCAGGTATACGTTTGGCTACGATGATAAAACTTTATCTGGTTTATGGAAAAATGCCATAGAGCAGCATTATCGACCAATGTTAAGGGCGGATAGCTCGCAAATTAAAATATCAGGTGCTAAAATTATAGATAATAAGAACGCTGGAAATATGAACGTTGCTCCTGCAATTAGTCCAGATGGAAAATATTTAGCTTTTTTGTCGGAAAAAGATCTATTTGGTATTGATCTATTCTTAGCCGATGCCAAAACTGGAAAGATCATTAGGAAGTTGAGTAGTCAAATATCCAATACACACATTGATGATTTTAACTTCTTAGAATCTGCTGGTGCTTGGTCGCCAGATAGTAAGCAATTTGCTTTCAGTATTTTTAGTAGAGGAAAAAACCAACTATTGGTTATTAATATCAACAACGGAAGTACGGTATTAAAAACCGATATGGGCAAGGTGGAACAGTTTGGAAACTTAACTTGGTCGCCTAATGGAAAAGACATTGCTTTTTCAGGAATGGTAGAAGGTCAAAGCGATATATTTTCTTATAACCTAGATACTAAACAAGTTACCCAAATTACCGATGACGAGCATTCTGATTATGCTCCTAGTTATTCGCCAGATGGCAAAAAAATTGTCTTTTCTTCAGATAGAGCAGCAATTGAAAGTGGGAATTTCGCCGCCGTAAACCCTATCAATCTAACTATTTACGATATCGCTACTAAAGTCTTAAGCAACGTTCCAGTATTTCCTGGCGCTAACAATCTTAACGCACAGTTTTCTGGGGATAGTAAGCGTATCTTCTTCCTATCAAACCGTGATGGTTTTAGAAATCTTTATGAATATAATTTAGAAACAAGTAATGTAAAGCAATTAACAGATTACTTTACGGGAATTAGTGGCATCACGGAGTTTTCACCAGCTATTACAGTTTCGAGAAACGATGATATCATTTACAGCTACTATCGTTACCAACGTTATACACTTTACAATTCTGCCTACAGTAATTTTCGGGCAAAAGACGTAAATGCTAATGAGGTAAACTTTGACGCTGCGATTTTGCCGCCGAAAGAAACCGTAGGTGTAAACATTGTCAACTCAAATCTTGGCAACTTCGAAAGATTTGAGCGCACACCAGAAAGTTCAATGCGTGAGATCCCTTATCGTCCTAAATTTAAGTTAGATTATTTGGCCAACAGCGGTGGCGTGGGCGTTAGCACCAGTCGATTTGGTACAGGTATGCAAGGCGGTGTAATGGGTATGTTTAGCGATATTGTTGGACAAAACCAGATTGTTGCCAACTTGGCTATTAACGGCGAAATCCAAGATTTTGGTGGCATGGCAGCTTATATTAACCAAGCTAGTAGAATTAATTGGGGTGGTGCCATTTCTCACATCCCTTACATTACCGGTTTTTTAACACAAGACCGAGAAACCCGAGACGGCCAGGATTATTACGTAGAACAAACTAATATCATGAGAACTTTTGAAGATCAGGTTCAATTGTTCGCAGCCTACCCATTTAATAAAGCTCATAGATTTGAAGTAGGCGGTGCAGTATCTAGGTACAGCTATAGAGTTGATCGATTCAGCAATTATTATTTACTTAACGGAAATACGATTTTAGGTTACGTTGGTTCTGAACGTGAAAAACTTAATAAAGACGAGATTACAAGCTCTCTAGGGCAACCGCTAAGAAGTTTTTCTATATTTCAAACCAATGCCTATTTCGTTGGCGACAACTCAATTTTTGGCGTAACTGCACCATTAGATGGCTTTAGATATAGAGTTGGTGCTGAAAAGTATTACGGTGATTTTAATTTCGTTGCGGTAGCAGCTGACTTAAGGAAATACTTTAGAATTAAGCCAGTTACCATCGCTCTGCGTTCATATAATTATATGCGTTTGGGCAGAGATGGTGAAAACCTCTTCCCTCTTTTTGCAGGTTACAATTATTTAATAAGAGGATACGAACCTAATTCATTTTATAACAATCAAAGTTTAAACACAAGTACAATAGACATTAACCAATTATCTGGTAGTAAACTGGCAGTATTCAATTTTGAAGTAAGGTTACCTTTTACCGGCCCTAAAAAGTTGGCACAAATACCTTCTAACTTCTTGTTTACAGATTTAAACTTATTTTTTGATGCTGCTGTAGCTTGGACAGAAGATACAGAAGTAGTATTTAAAGGTCAGCCATCGGCTACTAGAATTGGTACCTATCCAAATGGACAACAATACTTGATTGAACGTGTTCCAGTTTTTAGTGCTGGTGTATCTGTACGGGTAAACTTATTCGGCGCAATGATTTTAGAACCTTACTATGCCTTCCCTTTCACACGTAAAGATGTTAGTGGAGGCGTATTTGGATTAACTTTTGCGCCGGGCTGGTAATCGGCAAAATAAAACTAAAATGAAAAAACGAGCACTAACCAAAATTAGTGCTCGTTTTATTTTGAAGCTGTTTAAATTTCAGTAAAACTTTTTACTTGTCAGTCTGAGCTTGTCGAAGACTACTTGATGAAGAATGTTTCGACAAGCTCAACATGACACCAGCATTTTTTACAAAGGAAATTTAAACAAATTCTTTATATAAAAAGTTATATTCAATCTATCATCTTAAAAGAATTCGATCAAACAATAGCAACTTTTAAACTAAGCGACAATATAGAGAATACTCTTATACCGCAAAAGGTAATATAGATTGGTTGTTGATCTTCTGGTGGATATGCATACTTTCGAAATCCAAACCTATAGTCAAGTCAATCCAATCTGGATTACACGCACGAACCAATCTTTCCTTTTGGGCCCTGGTAAATCTACTCACCGTTTTAAAGCGACTTAAAGCTTGCGCTTCAGTTCTAAACTCTTCAAAGTAAACCAAACGAGTTAATTGCTGCGCACTATCAAAAAATAGGTTTGGCATTTTCTTGTAAAAATCCAAAGTCTTCATCAAATCAGCACTCATACCAACGTGTAATGTAGTACGGTTTCTGTCGGTAACGATATAAACTATCTTTTTCATAATGCTACAGCTTTAAGTTAAAAACTAATTTAATTAGATATTATTTGGCAGTTCAAATTATAATTACTAATTTTATTGGCACAATAATACTAACAATTTTAGTAAAAACAAATTTATTTTAAATTATTTTGTATGTCCAACATCTCAGCCAATCTAAAATACCTTAGAAAGAAAAAAGGTTTAACACAGCAACAATTTGCTGATAACATGGAAATTAAGCGATCTTTAATAGGTGCTTACGAAGAAGACAGAGCAGAGCCAAAATACGATTTACTAAAAAAAATAGCAGAATATTTCGAGTTGACCATCGATGAATTTATCAATGAACAAATAAATGACAATTGGAAACCAAAGCCGAAAAGCCAAGGTTCAAATTTGCGTGTATTAAGTATTTCTGTAGATAAAGATGATAACGAGAATATTGAACTGGTTCCCGTTAAAGCTAGCGCTGGTTACTTGAATGGTTTCTCAGACCCACAATATATTCAAGACTTACCTAAGTTTCAGCTTCCTATACCCTCTTTAAAACAAGGCACTTACAGAGCTTTCGAAATCAAAGGAGATTCGATGTTACCTATTCAATCGGGCAGTATTATTATAGGTGAATATCTAGATAACTGGAACGACGTAAAAGTTGGTGACACTTACGTAATTATCAGTAAAAATGAAGGTGTGGTTTACAAGCGTGCAGGCAACAAGTTTAAAGAAGATAGAGAATTGAAATTGATATCGGACAATAAAGTTTACGATCCGTATTCGGTGCCAGCAGAAGATATCTTGGAAATCTGGAAAGCAAAGGCTTATCTATCTACAGCCTTACCAGAACCAACACCAGAACCAACCATCGAAACACTTTCTACTATGATGGCGCAAATGCAGAAATCAATTTCTCAGTTGAATAAGAATTGATTTTTTTAATATTTAGCCACGGATAGATTAAACATTTCTAAGCTTTTTTAGTAGCAACCAGACTTACGAAGTTTTAAAAACTTCGTAAGTCTGCCGTTCGCACATCAATAAGTACCGCCATTATTGCCAACAGCAAGCACGAAGCAATTTCTAGATGCGCTAAATTTGCCTCGTAACTCGCAATGACGCGAAGCCTTACCTTAATCTTAATCTCAACCTTAATCCTAACCTCAACCTCAACCCAATTAACATTTTTTAACAAAGTTGATTTTAAACCACTCGTTAAACTTTCCATCTCACCAATAAATACAATGAAACTTGAACATTAATTGAGATGAGCAAATCCATGGTTTAAAAGCGTAAAAGCAAACCATTGACTAATTCATCACCTTTAAAAACAAATTTAACGAGATGAGAAAATTATTTTTAACTGTAGCTTTTGCTGTACTAGGTTTTACAGCTAGCTATGCACAACAGACAGAAAGAATAGAGAAAGGGAAAAGAACAGAGAGAGTAGAAAGAGTAAAACTTTCTGCTGAAGAGAGAGCTGAAAAAGCTGCAACAGCACTACAGACAAAGCTAAACTTGAGTGCAGACCAAAAAGCAAAAATTAAGCAGATTGAGCTGGACAGATTTAAAGAACATGATGGCTTACGCAAAAAAGACGAAGCTACCATGAAAGCTAAGTTTGAAGAAAGAAAAGCGGCAATGAAAGCACATCAAGATAAAATTGATGCAGTTTTAACAGCAGACCAAAAAACAAAACTTGCTGCCGAGAGAGAAGAAATGAAAGTTAAGATGAAAGAGAGAGTGAAAGATCGCAAGGGCAGATTTCATAAATCTCCGAAAGCTGAGCAAACTCCAACTAAAAGTTAATTAAAAGCACTTTTTTAATTTCGACTTTTGGAGAAATAGATTCTTCGCTGCGCTCAGAATGACAGGATACAAGGGTTATTTCAAATAAAAGAAAGACTTACGAAGTTTTGAAAACTTCGTAAGTCTAATTACAGATTACTTCAAGTAGCCACCTTTTTCTAACACTTCTTTCCAAACCTGATATCCGGCAGGGATTAAATGCAGACCATCTTTTGTCAGCTCAGCTCTTAATTTTCTCTCACCATCTAAAAAGTGAGGATACAAGTCGATGACTTCTACATTCTTCGCGGTAAACTTTCTAATCTCATCATTTAAATAAAGGATATGGTCATCTTTTCCGTAATGATTTTTAAATTTCTCGAAAGAAGCATTTACTGGTAACAAAGTGTAGAAATAGATTTTGGTCTTTTTCGAACCTTTTCTAATACGCTCTACAATAGCTTTGTAATTCCTTAAAATTAAACTGTCAGGAATATTTCTAGAAATATCATTGATACCAATTAACACAAATACTTTCGCTGGTTTTCTATCTATCACTTCTTGCAAACGTTCTAAAACACCAAAAGTAATATCACCCGAAATACCTCTATTTTTAGCCTGAGGCAAATTCAATAATTTACTCCAATCGGTACCTGCGGTAATACTATTCCCTAAAAAGATAAACTCTTTCTTGGTAACCGGGTCAGCGTTAAACTTCTGCACAAGCTCCTTGTATTTCCCTGGACGGTAAGTGCTATCGTAAGGCTTGGTTTGCGCATTAGCATTGCCAAACCACAGCAACGAAGCTAAAGCGGCAACGAAAAATCTATTTTTAGTAATCATAATTAATGAGATAAAGGTGTAAGGTTGCTTAAGTTTTTCTTTTCTCTGTTCCAAGTAAAAGCTGTTAAGATGACAGCCAAAACGCAAGAAATAGCGATTGTAAGGAAACAAGCATCCCAACCATAATCATCTACTAAGCCACCTAATGCTGCATTAGCCAGTAAATCGCCAATGAAGTAACCAAATAAGCCAGTTAATCCGGCGGCGGTACCAGCTGCTTTTTTAGGCACTAAATCTATTGCCTGGACGCCAATTAACATTACAGGTCCGTAAATAAAGAAACCAATAGCCCAAAGTGAAAAATTCTGCAACAAATGGTTATCGTTGGTTTTCCAGTATAGTAAAACTGCCACCAAAGTGAACAGCATATAAATAATGGTTACCGGTGCTCTTCTGCCTTTAAATAATTTATCGCTCATAATGCCACAAAGCAAAGTACCAGGAATAGCAGCTAACTCATATCCTCCAGAGGCCCATGCCGCCTCCGATTGCGAATAATTTTTAGCTTCCTGCAAGAAAGTTGGTGCCCAATTTATAATTCCATTTCTTACCAAATACACAAAAGCATTGGCAATAGCGATAAACCAAAGTAACCGGTTATTAAAAACGTATTTAAAAAAAATCTCCTTTGCGCTAAACTCTTTTTCTTGAGTTTTTGCATCGTAGCTTTTAGGATAATCATTATTGTACTGCTCTATTGGCGGCAACCCTACAGATTGCGGCGTATCTCTAACCAACCAAAAAGCTACAATTGCGAATAAAATAGCTGCTAAACCAGGGAAGTAAAGTTTTGCATGCCAATCTGCAAAGAACTCGAGACCTAAAACAGTTAATGGTCCTACCAAGAAGCCACCGACATTGTGTGCCAAGTTCCAAACAGACATTGCTGTACCTCTTTCACGCACCGAATACCAATGCGCCACAACCCTACCACAAGGAGGCCATCCCATCCCCTGCACCCAACCATTAATGAAAAGCAGCACGAACATTAATGCTATGGACGATGTGGCAAAAGGTATTAACCCCATGAAAATCATCGTAAAGGCAGAGAGAACCAATCCAATAGTCAAAAAATAGCGGGCGTTACTTCTATCGGATATATTTCCCATTAGGAATTTACTAAAACCGTAGGCAATAGAAAGCGCTGAAAAGGCAAAACCAAGTTCCTTCTTGCTGAAGCCTCCGTTTTCTTCCAATTGAAGGTCGGGAATGGCAAATGAGAAATTTTTGCGGACAAAATAATAAGCCGCATAGCCCACAAAAATACCGATGAACACTTTTATTCTCTCTCTGCTGTAAATTGATTTTACGGTACTTTCTGGCAGTAACGGTTTATGAGGTGCTGGTGGCGGAAATATGTTAAATCCCATTTTGGTTGGTTAAAGCCCCCTCTCTCCCTTCGGGTATCTCTCCCCAAAAGGGAGAGAAAACTCTTTTCAAAGCAAGTACTGGCTGGCTGTTGGTTAGTATTTATTTTTTGGTTAACTGTGTAATTGTCGAATCGGTTAAATGCATAAAAGCAGTCACTAAACTTATAAAAGGTTTGTGTAATCGGTAATGATGCCATCTATGCCCAATGCTTTCAATTTAGCAATTTCTTCGGCGGTGTTTACGGTCCAAGGAATTACTTTTACACCGTCGGCATGGGCCTTTTTGATAAAAGTAGCATCTACCATTTTATAAGCAGGGCTGATGATAAACGGCTTATAGCCTAAATCGGCGATGTTTTCTTCGTAGCTTTTCTTGTTACTTACTAAAAAGGAAGTTTTAACATTCGGATATTCTTTGTTGATGATTTGGATAGTTCGCTTATCAAAAGATTGAACTACCACATAAGGCTCAATCTTCTTAGATTTGATGACATCCATTAGCAACTTTACAAAAACAGCTGGAGTTGGATTGCTTACCCCATCGCCCTTGGCGCTACATTTAGTTTCGATGTTATAGAAATACTGTTTCTTGTTCTTCGTCTTGATTTCTGTTTGAACACTGTCAATCAAATCGGCCAGTAAAGGAATATAAGTCTTGATTTTCTTTTGCTGAGGAAAGTCTTTATGGAATTTTGTACCTATATCAAATGTTTTCAATTCATTATAATTCATCTGAAAAACATTGTATTTTTTAGCATCAGCGGATGGAATTTCCTTGCCATCTGGGGTAAGCATAAAACCAGGGCTTAGGTAATCGTCATGAGTAACCACTACTTTTCCATCTTTGGTGATATGCGTATCCATTTCGAGCGTAGTTACAGCAGGGTAAGTCATAGCATCTCTCATAGCCAGAACTGTGTTTTCTGGAACCAAACCCCTGCCTCCACGGTGCGCTTCGGCACTAAAGCTTGGAAAAGCCACCTGACTAGTTGATACTTCTTTTTTCACCGAACATGCGTTTAATCCTAAAAGGAAAATCCCCAATGGGAAAATGAGTTTTTTCATCTGTATATAATTTGTTTTTCAATTGTGATGAAGCTACCAGATTTGTTCATCCCACTGTGTGGTTTGAAAAACCATGATGGTTTCATAAAGCTAAATTAGAAAATTGGCCACAGATACACAGATTTACATTATACATATCTGAAAATTTAATCTGTGCATCTGTGGCTAAGTTATATCTGAATTATATTTTTTTCTCTGCCGTAAATTTCTCTCCGAAACGATCTGTAGCTACAATTTTCACTACTTTTACAGCTGAACTACAATGTGTCATGAACAAATGTTCTGTTCTGCTTGGTTCTGCAAATGCTCTTCCTGCAGGTAACTTATCGCCTTTGTAAAGACGTACAGCTTCTGGATCGAAACCTTTCATTTCTTCCATTTTAACTGAACTGCCATCTAAAAAACATTCTATTTTCCACTCTGGGTCGTAGTTCCAAACGTTAGCGATTACACGGTTATTGCCTGTTAATTTTTCAATATCAATGCTGATTTGGTGTTTCCTATCTAAGCCAGTTCCTTTGTAGTACCATTTCAGTTGCTTACCAGAAACTTCGTAAACACCATAACCACGAGGCGAGCCGTCTGAACAGATTGGGCCAGTCCACCAAGCACCACAAACTGCACCATGGTTATGCTCAAAAACACCATCTCTAATCACGTTACGGTTGTAATGTGTGTGACCAGACATGACGTGTACATTGGTAAAACTTCTCAAGATATTATAGAAAGCTTCGTTATTTTTCACACTGTTGTGGATAGGAATATGCACATTGATAATCACCAACTGATCTTTCGGAACATGCTGTAGGTCTTTTTCCATCCAAGCTAGTTGCTCTTCGGAGATGTAACCATCATACTTTCTATCTTCACCCAAATAACGTACGTCATCTAAAACAATATAATGCGCTTGGCCTCTGTTAAAAGAGTAATAAGTTGGGCCGTAGTATTTTTTAAAAGTTCTGTCCGAAGTTTCATCACCACCTTGGCGGTAATCCATATCATGATTTCCTAAACACTGAAAGAAAGGAATGCCCATCAGTTCTACTGCTTTATTGTAATCGTCGAAAAGTGGCAGGGCATCCCAAACTAAATCGCCCACACCAATACCGTGTACCAATGCCTTCGAACCTAAATCCCTAACCAAACGTTTCACATCTGGCACCGAAGTTTCCATCATTTGCGCCACATCTTTTTTATTTTTCACCTGCGGGTCTGCCCAGATGATAAAATGGTGCTTATCGTCGTTTTGCTTTAGTTTTTTTAAGGTGAAGTTGATTTCATTACGTGCGCCTAAGTTTTCGTACTGACGGTTAATGCTGCCTACATCGGTCTTGAAATCATATCCAGAAGGTGTACTTAGAAAAAGAAATTCTGATTTGGCGTTAAGTGTAATCGAATATTTGCCGTCAGCATCGGTTTTCACCACCGCAAAACCATCTGAAAGTACGGCATCGGCAATGGCATTCTTACCATCGGTAACTTTTCCGGTGATAACGCCACTATTAGTTAATTGGCTAAAAGCGTTAGATTTTAAGCTTACTACCATTCCAGTGGCAAGCAATCCAAATCTCTCAAGGAAAATTCTACGGTTCATTGTGTGTTTAGTTTTATTGTTGTGGATGTTTTTAATTAAAAAGGAGCAGAAGGCACATCCTTACCTTCTACTCCATATATGTTTTAGCTGTTAAAACTTTGTAGAAGCACTTGCTCCAGCTTGTGTAACGTTTAATACGTGTATTACATTACCTAAATTAACAGGAATATTAATCTGATTTGCACCAACATTAACTGTTTGTTCTACTGTAGCGATTTTTGCTCCGGAAACATTATAGATGTTAAACAACGCCTTTCCATTAGTTGCTGCAGTATAGCTCACAGAAACTGATGATCTGTTAGCCGAAACCGATACCGTTAACTTATCTCCGGCTAAACCAACTTTTGCAGTAGCTACGTTAGAAAATGCGAAATCACCATCGAAATCTACTTGCTTTAAACGGTAGTAGTTTACACCAACTACAGGTTTTGTGTCTGTAAAACTGTAATTTCTAACTACATTAGAATTTCCGTTTCCTTTCACATCATCTAACCTTTCGAAATCGATACCATTTGCAGAGCGAGCAACCTCGAAATGAGAGTTATCTTTTTCTGAAGCGGTTGACCAAGCTAAGTTTACGGCACCTTGTTTATTGGCTTTGGCAGTGAAAGTGATTAGAGAAACTGGGAGAACTGTAGTGCCTCCACCTGTTTCAATAGCTGCTAGAGAAGTAAGATTTGCTGCAGCTACAACAGTCGCTGAACGTGGAGTAATCCATGTCTTAGAATCAAGATCGTACACTCCTCCAAATTTAAGAAAAGCAGTTGCATAAGCCGCCGCAGTAACAACAACTGTGGCGTTATTTGTGCCTGCTTTATTAAAAAAATCACCATTGGTTTTGTTATACAAATCGTTGTTGGTTATTAGAAATCCCTTCTCAGTTGGAGTAGCAGAATAGTGGTTAGCACCTGTTTCTCCATAAAAAACCACATCTTTTGGCTCGGTTAACGATCCTACAGCAGTGCCTTCAAAAACAGCTACGGCATTTGCTCTATTTGAATTTCCTAGTAACGTAGTTTTTCCTACAGCAGTTCCTGTATTATTATCAGTTACATTATTTCCGTCTTCATTTTCTTTGGCATAATCAAAACTCCTTATCCATTTTGCACGGTTAGCTACAATAACCGCCGTTTCACTGATATCTAATGTGCCTCCTCCATTAATCAATTTTCCTTCACCACCAACATAAAAAAAGTCACCCTTATTTACAATTCCCGATGTTAAATTGAACTTATAGGTTAGACCTTGACTTCCTGAAGCCCAACTGTTGTCTGGCAAAGCAGTAGTGGTGGTTTCATATAAAAAAACAATCGAATAAGGCGTAAGACTGAAATCGATATATTCAGTAGCTCTAAACTGAGCATATTCATAACCTTTATTCGTGGAAGAAGTAAGATGAGCATCGGTGCCTGTTGGATCCGCCATCACACCTGTAATAATTATTTTTGTGTTATGATATTGCGCCTTCGCAGACAACAACATTGTCACCACAGCAAGAGTAAGTAAAATTTTTTTCATATTTTTTTTAATTAAAGGTTTAACTAGTTTTTGTTGCGTCAATTAATTGGTTAGTAAATCATAATGCATCTGCTAGTTATAAGATAATTACCCTATTTTATTTGCGTGCCCCCCTCTTCAATGTCTGACAACTTACTATCTTCCTTTAACGTAACCCAAGTATTCTTTCTAGCCGTAAGCCATTTTTTGGCAGCTGCATCGTAAAGTCCGCCTAGTTTGGTAAAGTATGGAGCGGTGTCGCTTTCATCCGCATTATCAAAAGCAGCTTTATTCTTTCCATTACCTCTGAAATAAGGGTTTAATTTAGAGTTATATAAATCATTGTCTGCGATTAGATAACCTTGGTTTCCTTCCCACAAGTTACCGCCGCCAGTGCCTTGAAAAAAAACAACATCAAGCGGAACCGTAGTAACTACCACATCTTTGGTTGCAAAAACTGCAATACCTACTGCTCTCCCAGAATTAGGGAATAAACCAGTTGTTGCATTACCGAAACCATCTCCCGCTTCATCTGAGTAGTTTTTACTCACTATCCATTTTGCCGAAGAAATATCTGTTGACTTAGCACCGTTGATTTTTTTCCTTCCGCCAACGTAGAAG
>NZ_JAVHXT010000024.1 GCF_031119335.1 Pedobacter sp. | reverse complement strand
GGACGGCAGTTCGATCCTGCTCCCCGCTACTAAGGCAAAAGCTCACAGAAATGTGAGCTTTTTTGGTTTTTAACAATTTTGGGTGTTTCGGGACGACAATCCTTTAAAACTGATGCTGACCTGTAGCGAAGCGAAAAGCTACGAAGTAAAACGAGCTTTAGCGAACTCACCGAAGGTAAATAAATTCAGCATGACGGAGCGCCCAAACATCGTCACCTTGAACCAGCCTGAACATACCTACTACAACCCATTATCGTCATCTCTGTTATCAGCTTTGTCACCGCCAAATTGCTCATCTACACCTTCTTCCTGAACATTATCTTCGTGGGTTGAGATCATCTCACGCATGGTATCTTCCGTATCAACATCAATATCTTCATGCTGATGATTGGTATTGATTTGCGTTTCTTCTGGATCTACATGTACCTTTTGTGCCCTTGTGCTATTTTGAAGATCGATACCTAGACCGTCTTCATGCTTATTTTCTTCTTGATTCATTTCATTAAAACTTATAAATAAATAAGTGTTGCAAAACGAAATGGTTTTAAATTATTGAGAAAAACTTAGGAGCTATTTATAAAACTATAAATAAGTGAACACGTTGGCGGGGACGCCAACGCTCGCATCTTTCGCAAATTTGACAAGAAAATTTTAAGTAATAGCGTACATAGCTTCAATTTAACGCAGTTACTGACGAAGAATTTTCTCCATTGCCTTACCCTTAGCCAATTCGTCTATCAATTTATCTAGGTAACGTACTTGTTGAATTACTTTGTCTTCTATTTCTTCTACACGGTAACCGCAAATTACCCCAGTGATTTTTGAAACATTGGGATGTAATTTAGCTTGAGTGAAAAAGTCTTCGAAGTTGGTTTTGTTGTCTATATGTTTTTGTAGCGCCGCAGCATCGTAATCTGTTAACCAATGTATAATCTCATCAACTTCTGCTTTTGTGCGCCCTTTCTTTTCAGCTTTGGTAATATAATGAGGGTAAACACTAGCAAATGACATTTTATAAACTCTTTCGTTGTTGCTCGCTTTCATTTTCTGAGGGTTTGATATT
This sequence comes from Pedobacter sp., assembly GCF_031119335.1. Taxonomy (GTDB): domain Bacteria; phylum Bacteroidota; class Bacteroidia; order Sphingobacteriales; family Sphingobacteriaceae; genus Pedobacter. The sequence goes on along the minus strand of NZ_JAVHXT010000024.1, from coordinate 41,699 downwards.
CAAATTTAATGATTAAGCTGTAAGTGCAATTAATAGGCCGAGATAATTTTTTACGTTATGCAGGAAACTTTATGAGGTTTTTAGCACTTGATTGAGTAAAATAAACCCGATTAAAGTGTATGCAGATTTTATCGGCAGCAGCGGAAAGCGGGACTACCATAACCTATGAAATCCAAAAAATGCTTTTCAAAAAATCATTTTCTTTTTGGTGGTTTTTATTTGTATTAAATCTAAATAATATTAATTTTGCAGAAACAATTAATTAACTGTGCAAAAGACAAAAGAATTATCATTTCCTGTTGCCTCGTTTGAAGAAGTATTTGCTACTAATAGCGGTGCTATTTTTCAATCTGATTCGGAGAAATGTTGGTATATTGACTTTGCTGGTAAATTAGCTCGTTTCGATTACAGAAATCTTTTAAAGCTTAAAAAAGCGATTTACAACGTAAATATTGAAGAAAAGCTATTGAGCAGCGATAAGACTGCCGATGTAGAAATTATTTTCATTTGTGCTTGTGACCATTCTTATGTGCTTTCGCTGCTAGAATTGATTAAATTAAAAGAACTTTTACAAGGCACATTCGTGATGTTGGATTTGAACCACATTATCTACGATCGTTTGTTTCGTGTCATCTCTTAAACTAAGACTTAGACTCGTTCCGAATTACTAATATTTTCTTTTACAGAACATTATCGCTGTAACTTTGTAGTGTTCAAATAAGAGGAAATAAATCATGAAAGATATAATGAGAGTTAAATGTTTGTTATCTGAAGAGGTAGAAACATTGATTAACCAACAAATAAAAAAAGAGGCGCATTCATCGTCAATCTATTTATCGATGGCTTCTTGGTGTAACAGAAATGGTTATGACTTTTCTGCAGACTACTTTTTTAAGCAAGCGGAAGAAGAAAGACAACACCAATTAAAATTCTTCAAATATGTGTTAGATATGGGCGGAAATGCAGTTTCTCCAGATGTAACCAACATTAAACAAGAGTACAACTCGTTCCGTGAGGTTTTTGAAGAGGCTTTAGAGCAAGAAATTAGTGTAACACAATCTATCAAAAACATTGCTGCTCGTTGCCACAAAGAGCAAGATTATGTTACTTTAGAATTCTTAAACTGGTTCTTTAGAGAACAACGTGAAGAGGAATACAAAGCTCGTAGAGCAGTAGAATTGTTCGACGTAATTGGCGAGGAAGGTACTGGCAGATGGCAAATTGACAAGCACGTTGGTCAGATTTCTTACGACAGCGAAGCATAAAAAACAACAAAACAAAACAATAATTGAAAGGTGCGTACAACAAGTATGTGCCTTTTTTGTTTATTTTGAGGTTATAATTAAGCCACAGATATTTTCTTGATAAGATTTGTGCATCTGTGGCTAAAACATCGATATGTCTAAGAAAGATAAAAAGAAAAAAGGTTCGAAACAGGATAAGAAGGACAAAAAAAAGAAAGACTGTTGCGAGAAATACCTAAGAGGCAAGCGTTGCAAGAACTGTCCGTTGGGATAAAGCTTCTGTTTGTTCTCGCTGTATTCTTTTAATCTGTACCATGTGGCGTTCGTTGTGCATTACCAAGAAAGAGAGTAAATCGCCGAGGTTTAACTTGATGAACTTGGCAATTGATATCCGAATTCTCGTTCTACTAACATCAACCGTTTCAAATGCTTTTAGGCATTTTAACATGCGCTCTTGCTGGTTAATAAACTGTGCTACTTCAGCATAAGCATCGCTTACCAATGGCTGATGTTGTTTTGCCGCTTTATAACGCTTGCTGCTTCTGTTCGCATCCATCATATTTACAAAGTAAGTACCCAACCAACTTGGGGTATATGCCGTTAACGATAATTCATGTGGCTGTTGTAACACCGCTTCCATTTTTGGTAAATAATAATTACCGTAAGAATTAAGATGCGAAAGTACTTGAGCGATGCTCCAAGTATCGCTATTAGTAGAAAAATTAAGTGAAAGCTCGTCTAAGTTTTGGTACTGCTGCACTGCTTTTTCTAGTATAACTTCGGTTCTTTGGTAAAGGTTGGCAATGAATGCTTTTTTGTCTATAGTGCCCATAATGATATTGATTTGATGATGCAAACTTAGAGCTATGCGCTACCATAAATGTTGGTATTTACCAAGATTAAATTTTTACGCTATTCATCAATTTACTAAAGTTTGTGGCATCTATACCGAGATAGCTCGCTAAATACTTGTGTGGCACCAATGTTAAAATATGTGGGCTTCTTTTTAATAAACTCCTAAACTTCTCTTCTGACGACATTAATTGTAATTCGACCAATCTTTCCAACAAGCCGCCCAAAGCTTGGCTAACCCCAACATTAATCATCTGCGCCACTTCTGCATTTTCCAACATCAACTTCTTCACTTCGGAAATTGGTGCTCTTAAAAATGAGGATGGCGTTAAGGTTTCATAGTAATATTTAGATTTCCTTGAAGTCATCATTGCATCTAGCACACCACCAAAAGATGGCGCATAGGTAAAAACCAATGTTGCTTCCTTGCCATCTTGGTTAAGCGCATAAACACGCTGTACACCATCAAGGATAAAGTAGAGATATTTCTCCGGCGCTCCTGCCTCGGTTAGCACTTCCTTTCTTAAAGCATTAAAGGGGGACCAAAGCACAATAAATTCTTCAGTGCTTTTATCAGATAAAGCAAAGTACTTTTTAACGAATTGCGCTAACTGTTGGAGGCTATCTTCTTGCATAAGCTACTTCAATGCTTCCCACAAAATCTCTACCGGGTGCTTTGCTATTTTCTGCGTGCCATCTTTAATTTGATGTCTGCAACTTGTACCCGCAGCGGCAATGATGGTGTCTTCTGCCGCATTTCTCACCGCAGGCAATAATACCAACTCCCCTACCTGCATCGAAACTTCATAGTGTTCTTCCTCATAACCAAAAGAACCCGCCATTCCGCAACAACCCGACGGTATCATTTCTACCGTATAGTTTGCAGGCATTCCTAAGATTTTCTCAGTTGGCGTTAGTGCATTTAACGATTTTTGATAGCAATGCCCATGCAATTTCACCAACTGATAGTCTGCTGTAAATTGGTCAGCACTGATTTTCTTGGCTTCAAATTCCTGCAATAAAAATTCTTCAATTAAGAACGAGTTTTGTGCTAAGTGTTTTGCCTTTTGCAACAAATGCGCATCTACCAGTTCTGGGTATTCATCTCTAAAAGTAAGCAATGCTGATGGTTCAATCCCTAATAACGGCGTATCGATGCTTATTAAATCTGCCAGCAAAGTCACGTTTTTATTTGCCAAGACTTTAGCATCACGCACCAATCCTTTAGATAAATAAGTTCGGCCGCTTTCTACATGGCGAGGAATAACCACTTCATAACCTAGCTTTTCTAGAAGTTGGATTGCCGTAGCTCCAATTTCAACATCGTTATAATTGGTAAATTCATCGCAAAACAGATAAACTTTTCTATCTCTATTTTTCGGCAATTGCTTTTTATCATGCTGTTTTTTCCAGCTACGCAAAGTGATTTTCCCTACTTTTGGCAATGACCTATCTGGTGCAAAACCTATAATTTTTTTGATGATTTTGCTAGTAAAATTGTTCGCAATTAACGCGTTGTAAATCGATGGTACAATTGCTCCTAACGCTTGCGACTTTGTAAAGTTTGCAATTACCCTGGTACGGAAAGGGATTCCATTGGCATCGTAGTAGTGTTGCAAAAATTCTGCTTTCATCTTCGCCACATCTACACTAGAAGGGCATTCTGATTTACAGGCTTTACAACTCAAACACAAATCCATCACTTCTTTAATTTCTTTGTGATTGAATGGATTATCGCCTTGCGAATTCGTTAAAAACTGACGTAAAATATTCGCCCTTGCCCTCGTGGTATCTTTCTCTTGGCGGGTTGCCATATAAGATGGACACATGGTGCCGCCGCTAACATGGGTTTTGCGACAATCGCCTGAGCCAGAACATTTTTCTGCCAACCTTAAAATACTTTCATTCTTCGAAAAATCGAAAATGGTTTTAATTGGTTTGATTTCTTTATCCGCTTCGTAACGTAAAAACTCGTTCATTGGCGGAGTTTCTACAATTTTATTGGCATTAAAAACTCCAAGCGGATCGAACAATTGTTTTACCTCCCTCAGAAGCTCGTAAACTTCGGCTCCAAGTACATCTTTGATAAACTCTCCACGTAAACGCCCATCTCCATGTTCGCCGCTTAAAGAACCTTGATGTTTTTTAACCAAAACAGCAGTTTCTTTCAAAACCGTTCTGAAAAGTTCTTTACCTTCCGAAGTTTTTAAGTTAATCATTGGTTCTACGTGCAGTTCGCCAGCACCGGCATGCGCATAGTACGAAGCTTTTAAATTATGTCTATTCAACAATTGTTGCAGTTCCTCAATATAGGCTGGCAAATCTTCTGGAGCTACCGCACAATCTTCAATTAAATTTACGGGCTGATTATCTCCAGGCAAATTTCTAATTAAGCCTAAACCTGCCTTACGTACATCCCAAGCTAATTTAGTTTGTGGACCATAAACTACCGGATAGGCATAACCCAAACCTGCCAATTTTAAATCTGCTATCAAAGCTGATGTTTTGAAATCTAGCTCTTGTTGGGTTTCTGCAAAAAACTCTACCATTAACAGAGCTTCAGGTTCGCCTTCTATAAAAAAGCGGTTATGCTGATAAACTGGATGGCCTTTGGTAAAGTCCATGATGTATTTATCTACCAATTCCGAAGCCATCGGTTGATGTTTTAGGATGACAATATTCGCCAAAAGCGATTCGGCCAGCGAGCTAAAATGTACACAAACCAAGGCATCCTTTTTAGGCGGCAATGGCAATAATTTCAGCTTTGCTTCCGTCACAAAAACCAAAGTACCTTCAGAACCAGCTATCAACTCGCACATGTTAAAGCTTTCTTTCCCTTCTTCTGGAATGAGAAAATCTAATGCGTAACCTGTGTTTCTTCTTGTTAACGATTTCTTTGGATAACCTTTCTCAATATCATCAATATTTTTAGGGTTGTTCACAATGGTCGAAACGCCTTTGTAAATCACGCCTTCCAAACTATTCAAATGTGTTTTCTCCGCCACCTCAGCAAGTGACAGACTGCTGAAAGTTACTTCTTGTCCATTGCTTAAAAACCCTTTTACTTCGAGTAGGTTTTGCCTGGTATCTCCCCAAACAATAGAATGTAGACCGCATGAGTTGTTGCCAATCATTCCGCCAATCATGGCTCTGTTTGCAGTAGAGGTTTCGGGACCAAACATTAATCCAAACGGACGTAGCGCAACATTTAAATCATCTCTAATTACTCCAGGTTGTACTCTTACATATTGTTCTTGTTCATTAATTTCTAATATCTGATTGAAATATTTAGAAATATCTACGATTAAACCATTACCTACCACCTGACCAGCCAATGAAGTACCCGCGGCTCGTGGAATAAGTGTTAAGCGATGCTGATTTGCAAAAGCAATAAGGCTTTTAATATCTTCTACTGTTTTGGGTACAGCAACTGCCAATGGCTTCTCCTGATAAACAGAAGCATCTGTAGAATAGACTAATTTTTGCGCTTCGTGAGCAGCAGAATTATCGAAAAATAGTTCTCCTTTAAAAGTAGAACTCAGTTCTTCAAAAGGAGTTAAAAGATTTGCTTGATGTAACACACAGTAAAATTAATAAAATTACTTGCGTTTTATAAAAACAAAAACCGCAAAAATCGGCATATTCCCGAAATTTGCGGTTATTGCAATATGATTATGACTAAACTATTTTAAGAACTCAATTTCAAACTGGTTTAAAAATGGATTACCATCAATTCCAAACTCTGGAAGTATAGAGATATTCATCCAATAAAGTGTTAAAGCAGTTACCGAACTTGGAGCCACAATAATAGATTTTCCTGCAGCATTTGGATCTGGTGTCATTGATTGTGGCACATCCGTTCCAAAGCTGGTCCAAGAAAATGGTCCATTAAGCATCATCGGGGCCCCCACTGGTGCACTGTTACCAAAAACAGCATCTGCCCCCTCATCCATGCGCCAAAACCCTACTAAATTACTATAATTAGGGTGTTGAGTGATATTCTTCAATGCAATATTATTTTTTATAGTTACCGCATCCAAAGCTACATTAAAATACTGTAAATCAGCTGATTTAAAATCTAAACCTGTACCACCAGAAAACTGTTTATAACCTACAAAAAACTTTTCATTTGTTGCAATATTTCTTGTGCTGATGTTACCCGTAGAGTTTAAATTTCCATCAGTATAAGTGCTTACCGTTCTGGTACTAGCATCCACCCTTTTGACTGTCATGGTTAAAGTATGCCAGTTACCGTCAAAAACTAAACCTCCTGCTATTTGAGTTCTACCTGTTCCATTTCCATTTGCTGTTCCTCCAAAAGAAGTATTCCAATAGCCTCCATAGTCCTGAAACCAAAACCAACCCGTTTGTCCATTAACCGCCGGTGTACTTTTACCTAAAAAACCAACATAGTAAGTATTTACATTAAATTTAACTTGCATTTGCACAGTAAAATCTTTAGTAGCAGCATCATAAAGGCCTGAAGGATCATCTACAACTGTAGCGTTAATAGAAACATTATTAAACCCAATAGTATTAAATCCCGACTTTTTCAATTCTTCTGATTTAATGTTCTTTTGCGAAGCTATCAAAAAACCAGGCTGAGGATTTGCACTACTTCCCCCGTGATTGGTAGTCACCACTATCAACCAATCTTCATTAGCAAATGTTTTTCTGGCTTTAACGGCAGCCACAATGTTACCTACATATTCGTCTGCCTTTAGAATAGCATTTTTATAATTGACATTAGCAGCCAAAAAGCCTCCATTTTCTCCGGCAGTTTGTACATCCTTAAAATTCACAAAAATTGTTCCTAATTGGCTTTGTGTGTTCAAGATATTCAGGGCAGAATCTTTAACTGCTAAGTCTGTATTTACTATTGGGTTAAAATCTGCCACTCTTAAATAGTTACGTAAATTGGCCCAAGGGGAAACAATTGCGGTTTTAACAGACTTATATTGTAAAACGTAATCTAAAACATTTCTATAAACAGCTGGTGCTTCATGAGAATTCTCTTTTGGGCTAGGGAGAAAATCGTCATTTTTGATAGAGTGCTTGCTGTAACTTACACCTGTAACCATGGAAGCCCATGAAGCTACATCATTAGCAACAGCACCTCTTAACAAATTGTAACTATATTTACCAGTTTTACGCAGTTCTTCTATAGCTGGGGGGGCTATCGTTTTTAACTCACTACCGGTTACACCATCTATACTTATCACCAATACTTTCCTCTGAATTGTTTCGATAGTTTCTAGTTCTTCAAAAATAGGTGGTGGATTATCATATTTTTTACAGCCACCCGCTACTACTGCGATTATTGCTACAGGGAATAAAATATTTTGAAAGATCTTCATCATTAATTTAATTTAATTATGGCTTAATTAGATTCATTTCCGCAAAAACCACATAAGGATTGGCAGAATATCCATTTTTAACTATCACCTTCACATATTTTGCAGTTACGTTACCCATTGGAAACAAATACTCGAAACGAGCTGTACTATTTGGCAAGGTTGCAGTACCCTGACTGGTATAGTTTAGGTTATCAGGACTGGTAAAAACTTCAATATCTTTACCGTCCCCGGCTCTATTAGTGCTATTTCTGGCATTGAAGTACATTCCCTTAATAGGAATTACAGCACCTGCATTAAAAATGAAAGTAAAAGGGTAACTCTCGGCAGCGGTAGGAGAAGAGTATTTTGAGTGATAATAGGTTGTTAAGTTATTATCAATAAGAGCTGCAAAAGATCCCTCTTGAGCAGGAGAACTCACCGATACTACCGAAGTGGTAGGCACATAGTTTTCTGTGCCTCCAGTTTTTGTAAGTGGATTATACTTCCATATTTGCTTATTTAACAATGGAAACCTTGCAGCTATTTTGGATTGCGATTGCGCACTAAGCAAAATACCCCAGGCCTCGAAGAATGGACTTAAATCAACCCCACAATATTCGGATAGTTTTTCGTAGGTAAAGTCATGCTTATCGATATCATTAATTGATAAACGTTGGGCATGGCGGGCTTCGGTATACAGCTTGGTCATCGCACCATAGCCATACCACTCAAATATCTGTACAAAAGGCGTCATCCTTTTAAATGGATCATTCATATCGGCATCACCATCAAAATTTTTGGCACCAGCAGTTGAGGCATAAGTAATAGCTTGAGGAAAACCACTTGTAACCGAGGGATGTAAATTGCTATAATTTGCATTCATCCTCTTAGCTGCTTTAAAGTTAAACAAGTTGTTTGTAGTTTCTCCCAAGGTACTCCAGCTCCATACATTTGGTTGTTGGCAATTATGTCCAAATTCATGATAAGTGCCCCACATTCCCTCACTATTTAACAAATCTGCCAAACTGGTAAAACTATTAAACCAATATTGATCGTTAAGCCCAACAAAAGGAAAACCTGAGTGACCATAACCAAGGCTCAATTGAATATCTAAAACACCTCTCCACGGACCCTGAGGACTTCTATCTCTTTCATCTACTGCATTATCTGAAAGCCCCATCCACCCGTTATAATCTAGTTCAAATTTATTGTTCCACTCTGTCATTAAAGCTGTAGGACTAGATAGTTGGCCAGCAGCAATTTTAGCCAACACTTTATCAAGTGGCACTAAAAAAATCACTCGTTTTGTTCTAAGTTCTAACCATGGTACTTTCGATGCTCTAACTTTTGCAATCCATCCTGCGTCAGTATCCGTTCCCAGCACAAAATCTGGAGAAACAACTGCACCAGAAATCACAAATTTTACAGGTTGAGCAATAGCGAAACTTGCATTGATATAGATAGTACCACCGTAAAGGTTGCGCATATAGTTTACACCGGGATACAAAGCCTTAACGGCATAAATTATAGGATCTCTTAAGAGAGGAGATTTACCTGATAAATTATCTGTGTGTCCACCAATCTGCATACTCAATCCATTCACGCCCGCCGGAACAATGATTTTAATCAATTCTCCCGGTGCAGCATAATAGCCAGTACTAAACTGTGGCTCTGGTGCTACCTGTATTCTTAAATTTTCAGCAGTTTGGTTAGTAAAATTCAGATCTAGTATAAACTCTTGGTTCTGTACCCTAGGCTCAGAAACATCCACTAAACCCGGAAATATACGAGCTTTAGCATAAGCAGAACGGTCTATGTTTTGCATATTAGTATCTATGCTTACATTTTCTTTGTTGCCAGAAGCATCTTCATAACCATCGGCTATTTCTACGCCATATTTTTTACAGGCTGCTAAACATACCACTAGTGTAAAGATCAATGGTAAGTTAATTATTTTACGAGCTTTCATATTTTTATCACTATTGGGATAATTTCATTAATTATTACGTACATCGGTATATAACAGTTTCCATGGTTTTCCATCCAAATTCCATGAGCTTGATGGCTGTATGTTTAACCACTGATAAATTTGAACCGGTATATCTACATTATTCATACTAGCCTTGTAGGTTGCAGTAGATATTGGAGGACTTACATTTTTAGAAAGTTCAGAAAACTCTGTGTATAAAGCTTGTCCTTGATAGGTCATTCCAGTAGTTTTACCCGTAGCATCAGCTAGTGCTGTTCCCTGGGTTTCATTTAATGGATAATAAGCCTGTAAATTAGCATAATATGGATCAGTGGCAGTAACTCCAGATTTGCGCATGATACTTGGTATTTGGGCATCGGGAATAGCAACATTGTATACGGCTACATCTCTAAGCAATACATTTATTGCCTGACCAGAGCCATCAACATTCCCTAATGTAAAAGGTATAGTACTCGTAGCATTAGCTGTAAAGGTAGCCTTAGTACCAACAACCACGCCATCTTGAAAAGCCTGCATTTTTCTATCACTACCCTCAGTAGATATTTGAATAGCAATAGTATGCCATAAACCATCAAATATTTTTCTTGCAGCATTTGCGGCTAATTGGTTAGTATTTCTCACTTTAAAGTTCCAGCCCTCCCCACTGTTTGCAAAAATAACCCAACCATTAGTAGTATTGTTAAAAACTGTTTGTGTACCCATAATTGGAGGGTATGAACCTGGTTCATTATTAAACCTAACTTTAAACATTAGTGTAAAATTGCCAGAGGTACCAAAATTGGCCACATTATTGTTATTTGCCACAATAAGGTTTTTACCTGTTGTACCCGCACCAACGCCTATTAAATTTGGCGCATAACCTACAAAAGGGAAAGAAGATGCATCTGGCTTTGTAAATTGTTGGGACAAAAATCTAGGATTATAAAACAATACAAAACTGTTTCGTTGATTATCACCAAAAGCACCTAGATCTGAAGATCCCGGTACTGTTGTTGCTCCACCCTTATTTGATGCAATGACTACCATCCAGTCTTCTTTTGCATAATTTGGTCTTGACCTAAGTTGCGTCATAATGTTACCCAAGTATCCATCCAGATTTGTAATAGCCTGTGTATAAGCAGCGTTTGTTGCTTCATATCCCCCCGCAGCGGCGGCGGCATCTGCGCTATGAAACTGCCCAACTATTAAATCAACCTCGTTTACCTTTAGCTCATTAATTACTGCATCTTTTACTTCAGCATCAGTGGCTACATCTAGCTTTTTACCTGCTTGAGCAGCTAGATTGGTATTAAATGCTACACTAGTAGCTATTGATACTGTCTTTAGCTTTGAATTAACTTCTTTTATTTTAGTGAAAATAGAAGGGTAATTAACAATGTTATTTCCTGTGAAACTTTCATCAATTATATTATGCTTCAAATAATCTACACCAGTCATCATATTTCCCCAGGCTGCAGCATTGGTTAGAGTATTAGTCTGATAGTCCGTTAAACCATAATAAGATGATATAGCGTTTCTTCGTAACAAGGTTAAGGTTGGTGGTTGCAATGTTTCCAACAACTCTCCCCTAACACCATCTAATATCAAATACAATACTTTACGACTTCCACTTTTTACATTAGCGGTATCATTGGGATATTCGGTACGAAGCGTATTTGGAAAATCTTTATTACAAGAAGTAAACAAAGATAAAAAAGCGGTGGCTAACAGCACAACGGCTACAACCATAAAATTATTCCGTATATTATATAAATAATTCATAATTAATATTTATCCTAGTTTCTAATTAAAATTCTGAGTATACCTTTAAAAGAAGTGCTATCAAATCTTATAATGGTGCCTATCAAAGTTACTCTTGTGGTAGCACCAGAAGTTGTTTCCACAATTTTCTCAATAGCTCCAGTAAACTGACCTGTATTGTTATATCCCGCAGCTAGACTGCCATCGGAATTTAAAATCATAAAACCCTGACGAATAACCCCATTATAAGTTTTAAAAGTACCTGAAACTATTACTTTACCTCCATTAAGCTGCCCTGCATAAGTTGCAACACCTTCGGTTAGAGTACCAAAATTAAATGCAGTAGTTAAACTTCCATTTGCATCCAACATGGCTACTCCTTGCCTATCTGCCCCTGCCATTTTTCTAAACAAACCGGAAACAAGTATTTTATTCGTTACCGCATTGTAGGTGACACCTACGATTTCTTGGTCAGCACCATTACCTACCGAAAAAGTTTGATCAACCGACCCATCTAAATTGATACAAACGATACGATTTGCTGGCACACCATTAAATGTGGTAAAAGCTCCAACCAAAACCAATTTACCATTAGGCAACTGTATTGCATCATTTATAGCGCCATTAGCTCCAATTGGACTTTGTTTAGTTAGAGGATCGTAATGAAAGTTCAGATCTAAGTCACCTTCATCTGCCGAATTAGTTTGGTTTATTTTTAAACAAACCATCTGCCTCATTTTGATCAGATCTAATACCTTGGTATCATAAGTAGATCTTTCGTAAAAACGCCTTACGTAGTTTTGGAAATTACCAACTGCATAAAGCCTATCCCCAAAAACGAAAGACTTTACAATTGTCCCATCTACTCCTCCATTAAAAGATGGAATAGTGTCGCGGTTTTTTCTAACTTCATTTGGCGTTGGGTTAATTACATCAATCATGGTACTGTCTAAAGTACCGTTTGCGTTTAAACGAGTAATACCATTGATATTTAAACGGTTAGATCGTGTAGAGTTATAGCTAGAAAAAAGCCCAGAAACAATGTATTTACCATTATGCGGACCACTAGTCAAACGTATAATGCTTCGTAAAGGCCCATTTGCTCCTTTTCCAAAGTCAATCGCATCGGCCGCCGGCACTACATAAGCTCCGGTTGAGCTTATCTGTGCAATTCCTCCATTTGGTATTTTCTCCGTCCACCTATTGTCAAAGTTGTTGAAACTTCCAACCAAAAAGCTATTGCCATTAGGCAAGGTGGCAATATCATATATTGTGGCACTAGATATGCCACCACTGCTTCCTCGAAAGGTAGCTCCATTTGAACTAAAGGTAGCATCAATACTTACCCTGCCATCTATTTTAAGAACCGGGCCAAAAAAAGTTTGGTTTTCAGCATATACCGACAATCCGCCGGTGCTTGCATTATCAGGCACTTTAATTACTGCGGTACTATCGGTAAATGAAACCACGGTAGCTTCGATTTCGTTTACATATAACTTAAACTTGTTCTCAAACTTTTTTAATCCCCTTACAAATATCTTTACTTCCGAACCTTGTATGGCTAATTCTGGATCAGGCATAACATTATCAAATTTAATTCCTAAAGCTTGTTTACCACCTGCGTAAGGATCTTCCCCAATAATTTCTCCCTTTTTACAAGAAAAAACAGCCAAGATTAACAACACTGCCATTACTCGGGTTAAACTAATAGCTATTGTATTTATGTTAAATATCTCTTTCATCATTATAGTTCTATTAGATTTTAAGGTGTTGGAGGTAATATACCATAAGACTGTACCGTATTAATAAATATATCTGTATGGAAACCAAAGTTATGTTTGCTTACCCATACAGCTTGGTTACTTGCATTAAAGTCATTGGTTTCCTGAGCCAAAACATGCACGATACCATTTCTAGGCGCAATGTCTGAACTAGCTACGGGTGCATGTTTTAAACCTACCTTGGGAGTAGCATAGTTTGGAATATAAGACAGATACAATTGACGATATCCAGCATATTTAACCCTCGATATTTCTACGCCACTTGCATTTCTCGAAACAGCATCATTAAATAATACACCAATACTCATCGTTCTTCCATTTATCGAAGTATAACCCTGACCTGCAAAAGCTAACAAGTTTAGTGTATCTATTTGTGGGTAATCTTTAAGCTTGTTTTTACCTTTAAAAACATAAAGGGATAATAACTCTTTCCAGGCTTCAGGCTTTATTTGATCCAATTTTGTTACAGTATCTCTACCATTGCTCATCAAGTAGGCATTTAGACCCCTAATTGATTTGTAGATAGTTGAACTAGTTGGAGCAAAAAAGGTAATATCTTGCTCTTTGTCAAAATAATCATTCATTCCAGCAATTTCTATTACCCTTGTTAGGGTATCGAAATACTGTGGCTTTGACTTAAGGAAAGCCAAAACACTACCGTCAAAAGTTCCCTTTTGGGTACCACTGTCAAAATAATATTTATCTTTTTGGCACGATATAAATAGCCCTATGGCCAATAACATTACAAGTAGTGCTCTAATATTAAGTTTCTTCATCATCGCTATCTCCAATAATTATTTAAAGTCATGTTTGGGTTTTCTGTCAAAGCAGATTGATCAATTGGCCATGTCCAAGCTCCAGCGTTAAAAGCAGCAACTGAAACTGGATAAGGACAAAAATCTGGATCGCACAATTTTTTTGTACGCACTAAGTCGTAGTAATAATGTCCTTCTCCCATCAATTCTCTAACACGTTCTAGATAAATATCTTTCTTAAGCTCTACTCCTGTTGAAACAATATCTGTAGCAACGGCTCTTTGTCTTACTTTATTCAAAAATCTCTTGGCCTCTACGTCGTCGCCAATTTCTGCATTTGCTTCGGCTGCAAGCAAATAAGCATCAGATAATCGAAATATAATTAGATCATCATCATTTTGTACGGTTGTACCGCTTACATAAACATTTGCAAACTTTTTAAACTGGAAGGTATTATTATTTGCGGTACGGTTTTCAAACCACAAGTCTTTCCTTGCATCAGGCAGGGCATCGTTATAAAGCTTATCCATCCATGTTTTTTGATAGTAGCCTCTACTGGTTGTAAAAGTTAGTGCTCCCAGATAAGGATAATGACTTAAAACATAGCCCACATTTGAATAAACAGAGAACTTCTCCCCATTGTTAAAACTCTGATAAAGCTCAAACAAACTTTCCCTTGTTTTCCCTTTAAAAATTCTCTTATTGTCCTCTACGGTATAGGGCAACAACGAATAGTCTTTGGCGTTGTCTATCTCTATGCCTAAATCTTTAACCTGATTATAATATCTTACTTTATTGTTCTCACTGTCAAAGCCAGCGGCCCACATATTCAAATGCATTAACAGAGCTATAGCACCACCACGCATTGCTCTAACTCCTATTAAAGATGGATCTATGTAAACCCATGGCAAATCTGCCTTAACCGCATTAACATCGGCAATGCACTTATTTAACACCTCTAACATTGGCGTACGACCTAAAGGTGAGGTATTTAAAGCATTGGTGTAGTAAGGCACATCTCCATATAAACGCACCAAAAACAAATAGCACAAGTTTCTCACAAACACCGCTTCAGCCTTATACCTCTTTAATTCCTCATTGCTTAGCACACCGGTTGGCACATCATCTAGGCGTTCGTAAAGTAAATTGGCAGAAGAAATAATATCATAAAAAGGCTTCCATCTAGTCATGTTGCTCCAATTCCACCCAACAGTCCACTGCGAAACATACGCACTGCCATTCCATTGTGTTGGGGTAGCTGCAATAGTTTGCAAGGTTCTCAAAGAGTTAGTGGCCAACAAATTTCCATAAGTTCCCTCTGTAGTAGCTATCGGAGAGGATCGCATATCAGCTAGTGTGATAAATCCTCCACTCAATTTGTTCTTTAAACTTGCATACAAACCATTGGTGAAACCTTCAACATCTTTTTTGGTTTGCCAAAAATTATTACCAGACAAATTATCGGTTGGTACGATATTCAAGAATTTCTTACAGCCTGTACTCGAAAAAGTAAGCGCTATAAAAATTATATATATGTATTTTCTCATTATCGGATAATTGAAAAGTTAGAACTCAATATTTAGGTTAAAAACATAAGTTCGCGGATTTGGATATCCACCAGAAGAATCCCTACCTATGCTTGATACAGTTTCTGGATTTGGTCCAGAATAATTACTTATCATAAATACATTATTAAAGGTGGCACCCAATACAACTCTGTTCATACCAAAACGATTAGTAAATTTTTGGTTAAGGGTATAACCTAGTGATATAAAATTCATCTTAAAGTAAGAGCCGTCTTCCTGAAACAGAGTTTGAGAGAAACGATAAGGATTAATGATGTTGCTACGCAAGAAATCATAAGGGTTTGGATAGGTTGCCACTTGGCCAGGACTTGTCCATAGATCATACTCGCTTAAAGGGACCAAACCTTGCAATGCAAAAGGGTTATTAAATGCTTGAAACTGACTAGCTAATGCATTGTTGAGTATGTCCCTACCCATTATAAGAGTACCTTGCATTTGGAAGGTAAAGTTTTTATACCTAAAGTCAGAAAAGATACCACCACTAAAACGTATTTGCGAATTTCCGGCATCTACCAAATCCATCGCATCTAAAATATAATCACCATTGATATCGGCATATCTTGGATCTCCAGCTTTAAAATAATTGAGCACACCTCCTAAGGTACCATCGGCATTACGAGCTCTATATCTTAAGCCAGTTAGGGGATCTACAGGAACATCTCCATTGTTGGCATAAACACCTTTGGTGTTGTAAATAAAATTAGACAATGCATTGGTTCCGATACGTTTCAAGATATATTGTCCTGTTTCTTGATCTTGATAAATAAACTGACGCACACCATTTGGCAAAGCAGCCAAATAATCGTTATTTATTGCACCGTTTACATTTAACGACCACTTTGCCTTACTTTGGTTCGGTAATAGATTTACGGTTAAACTTGCTTCATAACCCATGTTTACTACAGCTTCTTCATTCGTAGCAATGTTGGCAAAGCCATTAATATTAGCCAGCGTTTTTTCGCCAAAAAGGTAGTCTGTTTGCTTATAGTACGCTTCAAAAGTACCAAACAATCTATTTTTCAAAATACCAAAATCAAAAGCGAAGTTATAGGTGGTATTTTCAACAGGACGTAAATTAGGATTTGGCATACGTGTATTCTGAATAGTAATTGCCTGAGATCCGTTGTAATTATTTACAGACACATACTTGCCATTTACATCATAAACATTTCCTGTTGGTTGTAATACCGTACCATAACTTAAACGGATAGAAGCGTAATCCAACCACTTTTCAGTAGCTTTAGCCATAAAAGGTTCATTATTAATATTCCAACGTACACCAACAGAAGGACTTTTCGAATAGCCGGCATTTGGCCCATTAGAAGAACTACCATCAAATCTGTAAGTTGCATCTAATACATACCTTCTCTTATAGTTATACTGAAAACTTCCCGCAAATGCTGCTGAACGATCTTGATTAAAATTGCCAAGCGTACCTCCCAAGGAAGTCAGATAATCGTCAACACCAACAATTGGTCCTCTTAAATAATCGTTTACTATTTTATTATTCTGAATTACATCGGCCTTGAAATTTGTAGACCTAGTTTCGTTAAATACATAAGCCAAGAAATTATGGGCATCTTCATTATTTTTATCTTTTATTGAATAGATGTATTGTAATAAATTACGATTATAAATTGTATTGCTAACACTATTGTAAGCAAACAATGAGGCTCTATCACCGTTAATTGATGCTGGCAAAAAATTATCTTCCGTTCCTGTATTAAATACGTAATTGAAGTTAGAAGTTAAGCTTAGGTTTTTTACAAATTCGTACTTAAGCTCTATGGTACTATTCAAATCAACTGTTTTATTATCGTTATCTGTTGTAACTGCGCCTAAAACTGAGTTTACAGCAGAATACAACGATGGGGATGGCAACAGTGATGATGCGGCACCGCCTGTAGCTATCCCAGTATTGGTAAGTCCATTTCCACTGCCTTTTTGTTGTTTGCCCAATGCTCCGTTAATGGTGGCGTAAAGTTTAAACTTTTGGTTAGGCATATACTGCATATTCATACGAAGGTTAGATCTATTAAAGCCAGTATTTTCTTGAATACCTTTTTGATCATAATAACCAAAGTTTACTTTATAGTTAAATGCTTGGTCACCTCCAGAAATATTAAGGTTATGTGTTTGGTTATAAGTAGTTCTATAAAAATACGACTGCCAGTTGGTAGAATTGTTATAGTATGCGTTTAAACTGTCTGCTAAAAAGGCGGTGCCGTTAACAAGTCCCAAGGCACTATATGGGATATCATAGTTGATACCCATTGCATTAATTTGGGCAATACGCAGGTTACGTTCATCTAACCCGCCAATAACAGATCTTAATTTCGGCACTGCACTTACAAAAAACTGGCCGTTATAAGTAATTACCGGCACTTTAGAGTTACCCCTTTTTGTGGTAATCAAAATTACACCATAAGCTCCCCTAGATCCATAAAGAGCAGTTGCAGAAGCATCTTTCAACACTTCAATATTCTCTACATCTTGCTGGGGTATTAATGAAATTGGACTTACCCCTGGACCCGGAGACTGGAAACCATAAGTAAAATTCTGATTATCGTCAACTGGAACACCATCAACCACAAATAAAGGCGATGCGGGCTGTAAAAACAAATCGTTACCAGAACCAGATAAACTAGTGCTAGACAAACCGCGGATAGCCATAGAACCACGCATACCTGGCGAACCTGTATTTTGTTGAATGTTTAAACCTGCTACCTTTCCTTGTAGCATATCTGTTATACTCGCTACAGGTACGGCTTGTAGGTCTTTTCCTGATATTTTAACACTGGAACCTACAGTTGTTTCCTTTGTTCGGTTTACATAGCCGGTAACAGTTACTTCCTTTAGGTTATTATTGTCCTCCAATAAGCGAATTTCCAATCTATTCAGCCCAGCAACACTTTTTTTAACGGTTTTATAGCCAATGTAAGAAAACTCCAAAACGGCATTATCAGGCACAGAAACAACAAACTTTCCATCCGAATCAGTAACACCAATGGCCCTATTGTTATATACAATATTTACCGCCGGTATTCCTCCCCGTGTATCAGAAACAGTTCCCGTTACTGTTTTTTTAGTCTGCGCTTTTAAGTCTTGGCTAACCACCAAGAAAAAACACGAAATGATTATATAGATGTATCTCATTTTATATCTATTAGTTTGTTCAAGGTTATCAATTAATCATTCACGAATTTTGGTCGCTCGGTTTTAAACCAAAAGATAATGGTCCAGTTACCAGGTTCGTAAATATTAAAGTTTAGTCCAAGCAATGCCTCTTCTAACTTATTACCAAACCCCATTCGGTTATATCCAAATGCAACAAAAGCCTGTTCGCCTCCGGGTGTTGTATATCTTGTAGGATAGGCGGCCAATGGAATTGGATAGGCTACATCGTACTTTACCGAATCAGAGTTCTTAACCATATTAAAACCATGTATCAAAGTTTCCCATTTGGTGTTAGAAAACTTATCAGGATGAATTAATTGTTGCAAAGTATCTAAGAATTTGAACGAAAGGGAATTACCCAAAGAACTATTCTTCTTAAATTGTACTTCTATATCAAGAGGGTTCAAGTATCTATTTGTTTTTTCACCTTTAATATTCATCATAAATGATGGAAAGACACCTGTGTTTATTGCCTGCCCAGTAATGGCATTAAGGTTAGATGGTTCGAAAGGACGCTCTCTAAAAGGTTGTAGTTTAAGATTTTTATAGTAACGACGACCGCCAGAATTAGAAACTTCTATATCGAAAACATAGCCAGAATCTGCTTGTGCTTTAACAAAATTGGAATTTGCCCTAGACCACATCAAAAATTGCCCTGAGTTCTTTCTCACTTCAAAAAGCTGATGATTTTCTGTAGCGCGTTTTGCTTCTATTTCTTGTAAGGATTTCTCAGTACCATCATATGCTTTTTTCCATACGGTTACCGGAAAATATTGGGTAAGCTCTGGCGCTGGTTCTCCATTAAATCTACGCATGTTCACAATCTTAAACTCCAAAGGCACTGAAGAACTTCCGATAAAAAAATTATCAGAAAACAATGTATTACGCCCCAAAACAGGTTGGTAAATCGTGGTTGTAAATTGCGAATCGGCTCCTAACGAAAGTCGCTCGTCTGGAATATTCTTTTTGCAGGCACTTATCGTAATTGATAAGCCTAGTGTAATTATAGTAACTATTGCAATATAATTTCTTCTATTCATTATCTTAAAACCTTATAGATTAACTCTCTTTATAAATTCATCAAAACCAAAATCATGCAATGGTGCTAGAATATTAATGACTGCATTCTTTGCCTTGATATTTACCGCATTGGTATTTGACCTTTGCCAATATTTGGTAAAAATGTTATTCTTAGGATCGCTGTAAATAATAGACTGTGGACCACCCTCAACAAAGCCTGATGCATTAATTTTATTATACTGTACATGCATAACATATCCGCTTTTCAATGAAGAAAGCAATAAACCCTCCGTATAAGAAGAATAATCACTTGTATTCTTAATGCCTCTTAGAATGTACCTAGTGGTTAAGGTATCAAGCTGTTCTACATTACAATCACTTAAATACAATGGCGATTTCCCCTGTGCTTTACGCTCTATATTTAAATTTTTAATCGCGGCCTGAAAGCTTGTATTTGTGGGTGCGAAAACAGTTACATTTTGATTATTCAAACTATCTTTTAAGTCTGGCAATCTATCCAATACTAGAAGCAAAGAGTCGAATGTGTTGGTCTGCGCCTGTAGATATTGTAATGCTGTTCCTTTGAACTCGTTGGCCGTTGTTTCGTAGTTATAATATTCCGAGTTTTTCTTACAAGAGGTAAAAACTGCTAGTAATGAAAAAACAACTACGCCAATTGTTAAAGTCTTTATCTTTTTTTCCATCATTTTTTAATGATTTTTCGGTTGTTAGTTCCAATATGGATTTTGTTTAATCTTAGCGTTGGCATTTAAGACATCATTAGATACTGGCCAATAAATACCACCATTGGTAAGTAGAGCATTAAATGCTGGATTATTCTTTTTAAGCTTGTTGTAACGAACCAAGTCGTACCATCTCCAGCCCTCTCCCATCAATTCTCTTCTTCTCTCCGCAAAAATTGCATCTACAATATCCACTCCTGAGCTTAACGTATAAGCTGGGTTACCTCTTAAAGCAGCAGCTTGATTTAAAGAGTTAGCAGCGTCAGCATTCAATCCTAAAGCGGCAAGCGCTTCAGCTCTTAACAAGGTAACTTCTTCTATTCGTGTAAATAATACAGCAGAAGTAAAAAATGCAAAGTTTCCGCTTGTTTGTGCCTGTCCAACTACCTTTATTTTACTGAACATTGGGCGTTCGCTACTATAATTTGTAAAGTAATTGGTTCTGTAAAGGTTTGTTAATGGATCAATGCTGAATCTGTTGTCTGTAGGTGAAGTAAAGGCTTTTCTGATGGTATCTTTTGGCACATAAATTTCAGGATATTCTTTAGGAACCAAGGGTTTTGCCAAAGTTAACTGTTCAATATGGCCATTAGCAGTCGCTTCTCCATTACCATACTCGAAACCAAAGCCTACAATTTGTACAGCACGTTTAAAAGCAAAGGGACTATAAGCATTTACATTTTCAGTAAGCTCATCAGTTGTAATGTATTTTACCCCAAAACTTCCATCACCGTTTAAGTTTGTAGTATTGTCTACAAAATATTTGGTATATGCCTCGCAATCTAAGTAATTACCTTCCCAAGCAGCTATATGTGCTAAAATGGCATATGCAGATAACTTGGTGAATAATACACCGTTCCAAGTTGTCCAAGCACTGCCATAATACAAGCCAGGCAAGATAGGGTCTGTACCACCGTACCTAAAAGGCAAAACCTTCGTCGCTAACAACAGTTCACTAGTGGCAAAAGCCAAAACTTTTTCTTTCGATGTACGAGGATGTGTGCTAAAATCACCATCATGAGAGGTTATCAACAAAGGAACATCACCCCAAATTCGTACCATATAAAAATAAGCAAAAGCTCTTAATGCCCTAGCCTGAGCCACGTCTACCTCGTTATTGATAGAAGTATAACGTGGATCGTTAGCTACAATTTCTCGGGAACGCTCAATAAACAGACTAGCTGCATTAACTACAGAATAAAATCTTCTCCAGTTGGTAATTCTATTTAATATAGGGTAAGATGCGTTAAGTTGCCCATTAATAATAGCCCTTAAATCGGATCTATTAGTTGAAGTAAAATCGCCTTGTCTTAAATCGCCCATTAGCCAATGGGTATTATCGGCAACCATAGCAGTCCGCATTAAAGTATATATTCCAATAATTGCTCCTTTTGCATCCTCTTGGCTTTTCCAAAGGTTTTCTTCGCCAACTAACCTAGTTGATTGCACATCGAGCGTATCCTTACATGAGCTAATAGAAAGAGTAAAGATGACTAATAATGTGATTATAAATCTACCCAAATTACTGCTCTTATATTTTAGTGATATCATAATTAATTACCTCTCTATAATTCTAATTTTAATCCCAGTACAAATGTCCTAGCGATAGGTAAGCCCATACCATCATAAATACCATTATAATTGATTAGCTCTGGATCTGTACCCGAGAAATTACTGATGGTAAACAAATTGCTTCCAGTAGCATATATGTAAGCTCTTCTAAAAGGCAACTTGTTTTTATTGGCAAATCTAGATTGCGCTAAATCATAACCTAACGTAACTGACCTTAGCTTAACATAAGATGCCTTTTCTAAGAAAAGATCTTGATCTACACGGTAAGGCACGACATCGCTCCATACGTTATAGATAGGATAGCTTTTTAAATTTTCAGTGGTTTGCCATGAAGTAATTTCTTTTACTGAATTAATATCTTTAGCAGATTCCCTATTGACAAAATCATATCTACTAGCATCAAATTGATTAATTGCTGATTGGCCCAAGGCAAAGAAAATATGGAAATTTAGGTCGAAGTTTTTGTATTTAAAACTATTGTTCCAACCTCCGATTAACCTAGGTATCCTATCTCCTACAAACTGTTTATCAGCTTCAGTAATGTTATAATCTCCATTGTAATCTACCCATTTCGGATCTCCCGCTTTTAACGTGAGGCCATTAAAGGCTAACTTTTGACCAGTAGTTGGGTGCGTTGGGACTTCAGTATCATTATTATAAATACCATTATTTGTATATAGCCAATAAGCACCTACAGATTGTCCAACCTGTAATTTATTATCTCCTATTACCAAACTGTTTAAACCATCTGGCAGTGCTTTAATTTCATTTTTATTGTAAGAAAAATTTACAGATGTAGTCCAAGTGAGTGTTTTTTCGTTGGTCAATACATTTGCAGCTAAACTAACATCTATTCCTTTATTATTAATGTTCATACCATTTTTATAGATACTTGTGTAACCACTTTCTGCGCTCAAAGGGATATTGAGCAGCTGATTTTTATCATCTTTACTATAAAAGGTAATGGCCGCACTTAATCTATTGTTCAGCATGGATGATGAAGCGGTAATATTTAAACGATCTACGTAAGGCAATGTAATGTCGTACCCAACCCAACCAGAATTGTATGGTCTAGAAATACCCTGAAAACCACCAAAAGTTGGAATTGTAGGTTCCTCATACCAACCATATTCGGTACGATATTGAGGCCCAGCAGCAAAACGGTCGTCTAAGAAAATTTTAGCTGACCTAGACCAAGATGCACCTAGACTAAACTCATTAAAAAACTTACTTTCTCTAAATAATTGATTTTTCAAATCCCATTCTGCAGCTAACGCAGGTGTTGTCATCCAACGATTATCTGGTTGGCCATTAGAAGTTCCATCTCTTCTAATTACAGCACTTAGGTTTAATAAATCTTTGTACTTATATTTCACAGAAGCATAAAAAGACATTAAATTACTCTTCATTTTATCTGTATAACGGAACAAATAAAAATTATTGATGGCATTTAAATAGTTTGACTTTTTAGAGTCTCCTTCTACTACGTTAATCTTGATAAAATCACTATTACCATCATATCCCCTTGCATAATTATACTTGTAGGCATCACCTTGTATAGATTGCCCCAAATCAAAATCAAAAGAGTGGTTTTTATCCAAATCGTAACTGTATGACAAAACGTTATTTAAGCCGAAACGCTGGTTATAACCAAAAAAACCAGAAACATAGTTAACACCATCCATCAGAGTGCTTGGGTAAAATGCATCTCTAATACCTTCATTATAATCGAATACTACTGCTGTATTAAAATTAAATTTTGGAGTAAATTTCAAGTTTAATGATAAAGATCCGTTTAGTAGATTATTCCTGTTATCATCAACTACCTTATCATATTCATCTAAAAACAGCTGATAATTGGCTTTATTAGGGGAAAGAGGGTTGGCAAAATCTGGCAGGTAGCGTACTTCGGCAAATCTGTCTCTTAAACTTTTGTTCCTATATCTATCCATTCTCGAGGCATTTAAGTAGCTCGATACTGTCATCCATTTAAATGGCAACATATTGATAGCAAAAAAAGCATTATACTTATCCAATGCCGTTTGATCTGCACTGCTCGCATTTCTCATACCTGTTCCGTAAAAACGGAAATTAGCACGATCGGTACCACCAGTTAAGCCTAAATTGGCTGCATAAAGTGCTGTATTTTTATAGTATAAATCGTTCCAATTCGATTTCCCAAAATAATCTGCATTAGTAGAATCTCTCAGAAAGCTAGCATAATTTGCATAATTTGCCTCGGTTGCATACTTCTGATAAAATGGGGCACGAAACTTATTTTCGAAAACACCATTTACAGTTTGGGCATTACCTGCCCCTACAATACCTGCATATGTATTTACACTTATTTGCCTTAACCCACTCTTAGCGGCTTTAGTTACGATCCAAATAGCACCATTAGCAGCATTAGGTCCTAATTTAGCCAATGCAATAGGATCTTTTATTACCTCTATAGATTGAATATTATCTATATCAAGATTAGCTAACAGATTAGTTGCTGGACCTATCCTATTATAATCATACTTCTGTACATCGTAAGCAAACGGATTATCCTGCACCAACAAAACCCCATTTACATATATGGCGGGCTGTAAACTGTAAACATCTCTCTTGGTAAATATCGGTGCCGATGCTCCTTGAATAAGCATACTTTGTTCTGTACCTGGTTCTCCTGTACTTTCTTGAACATATAAACCCGCAACATTACCCTTGAGCATTTGTTGCAACGAAAGATTAGGAACATTTTTAGCTTGTAGTACATTAAGCGAATCTCGCTTTCCTTTTAGCACAAAGTTAGATTGAGGGGCTTTCTTTAACGAATCTTTAGAAAGTGTATCCTGATCAAACTTCTTAATTAATATGGCACGATGAGATCTTTCTTTTAGTCCTTCACTAGGATTAACTTTTAACGGAGAGTTTAAACCGCTATAGTTAATGTCTGCGTATACATTAGAAAAACCAAACGTGGAACATAACAAGGCATAAAAAATGACTTTGTTGTTTTTAACCATTTTATTTGTTTTTGTGAATTTGATATTTTTTTGTAAAAGTATGGGTTGGGTATACCATATATACACCCTAGAATTTTGGTTAGTGGCTAAGGCTCTTCATAGTTGTTCTTTGGTTGCTTATATATTAGCATAAATCCATCTGTACCTATATTATGCTAGATTATATCGACAGTAGTTTTGCTAATAGTTTTTTGTTTGTGATTAGTTTGTTACTTGCAAGTTATATATTTAAAAACAAGCCATTAATATCAATCTTTACGCAAACGTTTGTTATCAGTTTAGATACAAAACGCTATTTGAGGCAGCCTTATAATTCAATACCGTACCCTAACGCCTAACTTTAATAACCAAAATAAAAATCTATGTACTTTTTTGTTAGTTGGCAATTAAGCAAACAGTTTTTAACAAAATTAAATGTTGCACAAACGCATTCTTTAGCAATCTTAAACTGTACAGTCCGCAAAACAACACGCAAACGTTTGTCTAATGCTTCTTTATTCTAGATTTTAAGCAGATTTTAGATAAAGATTAAAACGCATTTATTCTGCGAAACCGGTGAGTTAACAAAGTGTATGAAACTAACTCGTAATTAAGGTTTCACATGTAGTATTTGTTTATTATTTTAACCACTCAAAATGTACTTTTATGAGTAATAAGACTTCTTTCATTGAAAAAATAAGAGCTTCTTATTCTCCGTCGGGTGCCTCGATATATTTGGGTGCGGGAATTTTAGACGGAGAAACAATAAGTGAAGCCGAGGTAAATCTTCCACTGAGAATGATGAACCGACACGGGCTAATTGCCGGTGCAACTGGAACCGGAAAAACCAGAACCTTACAATTATTAGCAGAACAACTATCGGATGCAGGTGTACCTGTATTTATGTTAGATGTAAAAGGCGACCTCTCTGGACTAAACCAACCAGGAGCAAGCAATTCAAAAATTGAAGAACGAGCCATACAGCTTAACAAACCTTTTACCGCCAGTGGTTTTCCAATTGAGCTATACTCGCTTACGGGTAAGCTAGGCGCTCCAATGAGGGCTACGGTTACCGAGTTCGGCCCGGTGCTTTTATCGAAAATATTAGAGCTTAACGAAACTCAAGCTGGCGTGTTGGCGGTAATTTTCAAATACGCCGACGATAATAAAATGCCAGTGGTTGACCTCAATGATTTGAAAAAATTGTTAGGTTATTTATCTGAAGGAGCTGGAGCAGCTGAAATCAAAAGCAGCTATGGTTCCATATCTACAGCAACATCGAGCGCTATTTTAAGAAAAATTGTAGCCATAGAGCAACAAGGTTTGGGTAGCATTTTTGGAGAAACCTCTTACGATATACAAGACCTCTTTAACAGAGTAGATGGAAAGGGCGTAATCAGCCTATTGAATATTGCTGATGTTCAAAGTCAGCCAGTGCTTTATTCTACATTTTTGTTGAGTTTATTGGCAGAAATTTACCAAACCATGCCCGAAGCTGGAGATTTAGACAAACCGAAATTGGTTTTCTTCTTCGACGAAGCGCACCTGTTGTTTAAAGATGCACCAAAAGCATTCCTAGAGCAAATTAATACCATTATAAGGTTAATACGCTCTAAAGGTATTGGGGTGTTTTTCTGTACCCAATCTCCGATGGATGTTCCAGAGAGTGTATTATCACAATTAGGAAATAGAGTACAGCACGCCCTTAGAGCTTTTACACCGAATGATGTAGATGCGCTGAGAAAAACGGTGAATACCTACCCTAAATCTGATTTTTATGAAATAGATAAAGTGCTTACTTCACTTGGAACTGGACAAGCACTAATTACCGTATTAAATGAAAAAGGCATACCTACCGAAGTTGCTGCGACACTATTAACGCCACCAAGAGCCATAATGGGCCCAATGGCAGCTATAGATTGCGAAAAACTAATGCAGGTTAGCCCACTATTTACAAAATATAAAGAAACTAAAGACCCAATAAGTGCCTATGAGATATTAACCGATAGAATAAACGAGAAACTGGCCGAAGAGAATAAAGTGAAGGCCGAAGAAGAGGAACAAAAAAGAATTGAACAAGAAAGCAAACCAAAACCAGGCGAAAAGAGTTTAGTAGAAGAGATCATGGGAGCTACAATTACACGTCAAATAGGTAAAGAAATTGTACGTGGCATATTTGGTATGCTTACTGGAAAAAAAAGTCGAACAACTAAATCAAAAGGTGGCGGTCTTTTTGGATTCTAAAACTTAACTTTGGAACGAACTAAATATTCATTTAAAAACTAAATAGTTAATGAAACCAACCTTACTAATTTTGGCTGCCGGGATGGCAAGCCGCTATGGTAGCATGAAACAAATTGATGGTTTTGGGCCTAATGGAGAAACCATTATCGATTATTCTATATACGATGCAATTAAAGCTGGATTTGGAAAAGTTGTATTTATCATCAAAGAAGAATTTGCCGATAACTTTAAGTCAATTTTTGATGAGAAGTTAAAAGGTCAAATTGAAGTAGATTACGTTTTTCAAAATTTCGACCTTAAACAATTTGGCATTGAGGAAGAAATTTACAGAGAAAAACCTTGGGGTACGGCACATGCCATCCTATCGGGAAGAAAGGTAGTAAAAGAGCCTTTCTGCGTAATTAACGCTGATGATTTTTACGGTTACGATGCTTTCAAGAAAATGGCTGATTTCCTAACTAACGATGTACGCGATGATAACTATTCAATTATCGGTTACAAAATTGGAAAAACCTTATCAGACTTTGGCGCCGTTTCTAGAGGCGTTTGTAAAACTGACGAGGCGGGAAATTTGACAGAAATTGTTGAAAGAACAAAGGTTTATAAAAAAGACGATACCATTGTGTTCGAGAAAGATGGAAATGAAACTGCTCTTGATTTCGACACTCCGGTATCTATGAATTTTTGGGGATTTACGCCAGCGGCGTTTAAAATCACCGAAGATTTGTTTAGAACCTTCGCGGCAGAAAACAAAGACAAACCCAAAGCAGAGTTTTTTATCCCACTAGTGGGAGAGCATCTGGTTAATACCAAAAAAGCTTCTTTTAAAGTAGTACCAACCGACAACCAGTGGTTTGGTGTTACCTACAAAGAAGATAAGCCATTGGTTCAAGCAAGTATTGATGAGCTTATAAAAAAAGGTAATTACCCAGAAAAATTATGGAATTAACAATTGATGAGAACGTATTAAATGCATACAGCTTAACAAGCAAAAACATCAAACTACAACAAATAGGTTCTGGCCATATTAACAGAACCTATTTGTTAACCAACCTCCAAAATGGCGAAAAATTTGTGCTGCAAAGCATCAATACAAATATTTTCCCAGAGCCTACAACTATTGCCAACAACATTAAACGTGTGGCTAGTTATCTTAATCTTAATTTTCCAGATTATCTTTTTCCGGCACCGCTAAAAACTATTTCTGGTGAAGAAATGGCTATTTACAACGATCAATATTGGCGTCTCACCCCTTTTATGGAAAACACTGTTGCACTAGATGCATTAACTTCTCCAAAACAGGCATACGAAGCAGCAAAACAGTTCGGTAAACTTAGTCGCTTGCTCGATGGTTTTGATAGCACTAGACTAAAACCTGCCATTGTTGGTTTTCATGATTTGGAACTGCGTTTCGACCAATTTCAATCTGCCTTATCAAACTCCAAAATAAAAGCACAGGCTATAACAGAAATTGACAAGGCACTACAATACAAAAATATTTTAACCCAATATCGAGAATTTAATAGCAAAGCTGATTTTCCAGATAGGGTAATGCACCACGACACCAAGATTAGTAATGTATTACTAGACAAAGATACTTTTGAAGGCGTATGCGTAATAGATTTAGATACGTTGATGCCGGGCAAGTTCATCTCCGACTTGGGAGATATGATGCGCACTTATCTTTGCGAATTTTCTGAGAATGAAACTGACTTGTCGAAAATCGAAATTCGTATTGAATATTTTTCGGCCATGATAGAAGGCTATCTCGCAGAAATGGGTGATATTCTTACTTACACTGAAAAAGAAATGATTTTATTTAGTGGGCAGTACATTGTTTATATGCAGGCACTACGTTTCTTAACCGATTTCTTAAACGGAAGTGTTTATTATCCTATTAATTATACTACACAAAATTTAGACAGAGCACGAAACCAGTTTAAACTACTGGACGAACTGATTAAGAATGAACAACAATTACAGCAATTGGTTGATGCTAATTTGGTGAGGAAGCAACTCTAAAAAACAGCTATTCTGATAAGTTTCCTTTAGTATTTGCTTCTAGGTATCGCTATTTCATTACCGTCGGCTTTAGCCGACGTTTTTTATGCAATTTGGTTTGGCTTTAGCCGTATTGGTTGATAGTTGTACAGGTTTTAGTTAATTAAACCCGACAGCAGCGGATATACTTTTTGTTGCGTCATTTCGAAGGAGGTACGACTGAGAAATCTGTAAGTTAGAAAAGCATAGGTTTTAGATTTCTCACATGCGTTCGAAATGACGGCGGAAAGGTCACAAAAAGATTGTAGCGAATGGCGGGGCTGGATTTGCCATAAAATGGCGGCGTTCGTTTTCAAAAACCATATAAGAAATGTAAGAGCATGTTAGCTTACATGCTCTTACATTTCTTATATGGTCAAAATATTAACGTTTTGCAATATCGCTATAATTAAAAAAGCGTCACTGAAATTAATCAGCAACGCTTTTTTATATTCATTCAACTGAAAACTGTCAACTGAAAACTGAAAACTGAGAATTGATTATTTCTTCTCGTCGTCTTTAACTTCTTCGTAATCAACATCAGTTACGGTATCACCACCTTGTTGTGGTTCTGCTTGTCCAGCATCACCTTGTGGTTGGCCATCCTGACCTGCTTTGTACATCTCTTCAGAAGCAGCATTCCAAGCATTTTGCAACTCAGTTTGTGCAGCCTCGATATCAGCGAAGTTACGAGCAGCATGCGCATCTTTTAGTTTTTTCAAACCATCTTCAATTGGAGCTTTTTTATCGGCAGATAATTTATCGCCAAACTCTTTCAATTGTTTCTCGGTTGAGAAAATCAATGCATCAGCACTGTTAATTTTATCAGCTTCTTCTTTTGCTTTAGCATCAGCTTCTGCATTAGCTTCAGCTTCTTGCTTCATTTTTTGGATTTCAGCATCAGTTAAACCAGATGAAGCCTCGATACGGATTTTTTGCTCCTTACCAGTAGCTTTATCTTTAGCGCTTACGTGTAAAATACCGTTGGCATCAATATCAAAAGCAACTTCAATTTGAGGTACACCACGTGGCGCTGGCGGAATTCCATCTAACATGAAACGGCCAATTGTACGGTTTTGCGCAGCCATTGGACGCTCACCTTGTAAGATGTGTATTTCTACCGATGGTTGGTTATCAGCCGCAGTAGAGAAAGTTTCTGTTTTCTTAGAAGGAATAGTGGTGTTGGCCTCAATTAATTTAGTCATTACACCGCCCATAGTTTCTATACCTAAAGAAAGTGGCGTAACATCTAACAATAATACATCTTTAACCTCACCAGTTAAAACACCACCTTGAATAGCAGCACCAATTGCTACAACCTCATCAGGGTTTACACCTTTAGAAGGCTCTTTACCAAAGAAAGCTTTCACTGCATCCTGAATAGCAGGGATACGAGTTGAACCACCTACTAAGATAATCTCATCAATATCACCAACTGATAAACCGGCATTTTTCAAAGCAGATTTACAAGGGTCAATTGTACGTTTAATCAAATCAGCAGCTAATTGCTCAAATTTAGCACGGCTTAAAGTGCGTACCAAGTGTTTAGGACCGCTAGCATCTGCAGTGATGTATGGCAAGTTAATTTCTGTAGAAGTAGTGCTAGAAAGTTCAATTTTAGCTTTTTCTGCAGCTTCTTTTAAACGTTGTAACGCCATTGGATCTTTGTGCAAGTCCATACCGTTCTCTGCTTTAAATTCATCTGCCAACCACTCAATTAATACGTGGTCAAAATCATCACCACCTAAGTGCGTATCACCGTCAGTAGACTTTACTTCAAATACACCATCACCAAGCTCTAAAACCGAAACGTCATGCGTACCACCACCACAGTCAAACACCACAATTTTCATGTCTTTGTGTGCTTTGTCTAAACCGTAAGCTAACGCAGCAGCAGTAGGCTCGTTAATGATACGTTTTACTTGTAAACCGGCAATTTCACCAGCTTCTTTAGTAGCCTGACGTTGTGCATCGTTAAAGTAAGCAGGCACTGTAATTACAGCCTCAGTTACTTCTTGACCTAAGAAATCTTCAGCGGTTTTTTTCATTTTCTGTAAAACCATTGCCGAAATTTCCTGTGGCGTATATTTTCTGTCATCAATTTCAACACGAGGTGTGTTGTTATCACCTTTTACCACTTTATAAGGCACACGTCCAACTTCCTTATCAACTTCGCCGAAGCTGCTTCCCATAAAGCGTTTGATAGAGTAGATTGTTTTTGTTGGGTTTGTGATTGCCTGACGTTTTGCAGGCTCGCCCACTTTGCGCTCGCCGTTTTCAGTAAAAGCAACAATAGATGGCGTAGTACGTTTACCCTCGCTGTTAGCAATAACCACAGGCTCGTTACCCTCCATTACCGCCACACAAGAGTTCGTAGTTCCTAAGTCTATACCAATTATTTTTCCCATTTTATTATATATTTCTTTTGTTATTTTTTGTGTTTCCATGTTAATA
The DNA here is from genome assembly GCF_031119335.1 of Pedobacter sp. GTDB lineage: Bacteria > Bacteroidota > Bacteroidia > Sphingobacteriales > Sphingobacteriaceae > Pedobacter. The sequence goes on along the minus strand of NZ_JAVHXT010000024.1, from coordinate 10,175 downwards.
ACAAGCCTTATGCCAATAGGGTTTTGGCAGAATTTTGTCAAAAAAAACTGTTAAAATGTAAAATAAAACCTAAATACCTGCTGACAGCTTGGCAGAATTAAGGGAAAAGGTAGGAAGGCTGAAGGTAAAAGACTAAAGATAGCTAAGATAATTTGAAAATGGATGTCAGTAGTTCTTGGCTAATACAGTCCTGCTGTACGCTTATATTCCCGATAAAATCCTATCGTGTGGACACATCTCGTTCCTCCCCCTTGAATCCCCCTCCAAAGGGGGACACACTGTGCCTAAGCATTTTGCATATCCCCCTCTCCGAGGGGGCAGGGGGAGGAAAACAACATTTTCCAATATTTGTGTCCACACGATAGGATTTTATCGGGATATATCCGCTGCCATCAGGTTTAATTAACAAAAGTCAGTGCCTAATACAACCTGCACTCAATATCATTAAGTTAAGCGTTGGAGTCTCCTCCAACGCTTAACTTAATGATATTGAACCTGCGCTAGGTGCAGAAAAAACCTCTGTCAATCTTCTTGCGTAATAGTCATTAAAATCGACAAAGTTAAATCATCTACCAAAACCTTATCTTTAACTATGCTAAACCTAAAATTACTGCTGCTCCTCTTACCTCTTTGGTCAACCGAACCGAGCATAAAAACCGATAAACTCTCCGAAGCCTTAGCTTTTGCAAAGAAAAACAAGCTAGACACTACCATCTGCATTATGGTAGACATGAGCTTGCCATCAGGGAAAAACAGATTATTTGTGTACGATTTCACACAAAAGAAAACTATCATTGCTGGCATGTGTGCCCATGGCGTAGGCGGAGGAAGCACCGCACAAAAACCAGTGTTCAGTAACAAAGTAGGCAGCAATTGCACCTCTTTAGGAAAATACAAAGTTAAAAACAGGGCCTACAGCAATTGGGGCATCAACATCCATTACAAAATGTATGGATTAGAAGAAAGCAATAACAATGCTTTTAAGCGTATTGTGGTGCTACATTCTTACACGCCTATTCCCAATTATGAAATTTATCCAGGTAATCTTTTCGGTCAAAGTGCAGGTTGCCCGGTCATAGCCGATGATCAAATGAGGCAAATAGATAAATTACTAATCAAAAAGAAAAAAGCTGTATTACTTTGGATCTACAACTAAAGCTCCAACAACCGCTCCAAATGGTGATAACCAATGCCAAAATAGGCTTTAGTATCTTTTATTTTTTGAAGAATTTCCATTTTACGATTTTCTTCAGAAGTCCCCTTTAGGGGATTTAGGGGTTTTATCCCCACTACCAACACGTTTTTGGGTGTATGCACATCAGACACAAATTCAAAAACCTTGGTTTTATAACCAAAGTACTCTAAAATTAAAGCACGTAAACCATCAGTAACCATCTCCGCTTGGCGCTCTAAGAAGATGCCGTGTTTAGTCAAAAAGTTCAAATCATTTTGCGCTTTATTTTTCTCAATTTCCCTGCGAATTTGCTTATGGCAGCACGGTGCAACAACAATGAGTTCTGCATTGGCTTTTATGCCTTTATAAATCGCGTCATCCGTAGCAGTATCGCAAGCATGTAAAGCAATCAGTAAATTAATATCACCGCTATTATAGCTGTCGATTGTTCCTTCCACAAAAGATAATTGGTCAAAATTTGCTTTTGAAGCTATAGCATTGCACAAATCAACCATATCTTTTCTAAACTCTATCCCAACTACATTTGCTTTTTGGTAGTGGCTTTGCAGATAATCGTACAAAGCAAAAGTCAAGTAACCTTTGCCCGAACCCATATCCACCACGTTGTTAATTGCTCCTACCGGAAATTCTTTAATCAGTGAGCTCAGAATTTCGATGTATTGATTAATCTGTTTGTACTTGTCCTGACCATTTTTGAAAACCACACCATCTGCACCTGTCAAGCCTAGTTCTTGTAGGTAAATGTTGTCCTTCGCCAAAATCAAACGTTTCTTTTCTTTATTGTGGTTTAAGTTTACTTCCTTTTTCTGGGCTAAGGCATTTGTTCTTAAACGGAAAACACCTTTGTTATTTCTTTCTAAAATATGCTCTTCGTTGGTTGTAAACAAAGTAGCGATGTTGAAGTTTTTGGAAATATAATCTTCAATGAGCAAAATACCCTCCTCTTTAATATAGTTTTTAAAGATATCTCTGGTTTTGTAACGATAATTAAATGCCAACAGTTGTGTATTCTTAATCACCACTGGTTTTACGTAAAGTTGCTTCAAACCTTCTTCATTACCTTTATAATTGCCTAAGGCTAACTTCACAAAAGTTTCGTTGTTCAAGCTCTCTATCACTTGTGTCGTAAAAATTATATCGTTCTGATTACTCATTTTATATCGAATTACAGCTTACAAAAGTAACATACTAAACCTTAATAACCTTACTTCGGTTACCATATTGCTTATTTATATGACTATATTATCTATATCTCCGACCCTGAAATAAATTCAGAGCCTGCTCCGAGTATCGGAGGTGACGGTAAGGCAGCACTTCGTCATGCTGAATTTATTTTACTACGTAGCTTTCCGCTTCGCTACAGGTCAGCATCAGTTTGAAGGTTTTTATTCAACTTAACAATCGACTAATATAGCTTGCATATCAATCATTTCTTCTTCAACACTACTATCTTTGAATATCAATAACCAATTATGAATATCATACTAGCATCCACATCTACCCTATTTGGCGAACAATACCTTGCCTATCTTAAATCCGAAATCATAGAGTTGTTTAAAGGAGTAGATGAAATTATCTTCATCCCTTTCGCAAGGCCGGGAGGAATATCTCACTACGATTACACTAAGAAAGCAGCTGAGTTCTTCGCAACCATCAACATCAATGTAAAAGGACTTCACGAATTTGAAGATAAATCGCTAGCCATAGCAAATGCAAAAGGCTTTTTTACTGGCGGAGGAAATACTTTTCTATTGGTAAAAACACTTCATGAGTTTGGCTTGATGGACATCCTTAAAGAAAACATAGAAAAAGGCAAACCTTATTTAGGCTGTAGTGCAGGTAGCAACATTGGCGGTATCAACGTGAAAACCACCAACGATATGCCAATTGTTTATCCACCAAGTTTCGATTGCATGGCTTTGGTCCCGTTCAACATCAATCCGCATTATTTAGACCCAATACCAGAGATAAAGCACAATGGGGAAACTAGAGAAACTAGAATACAGGAATTTCTAACGCAAAATGATATTAAAGTAGTTGGTTTAAGAGAAGGTAATTGGATAAGAAGAATTGGAGATCAAATAACTGTAGAAGGTACACAATTAACACGGATATTTGAAAATGGCAAAGCACCTTACGAGATAGAGCCTGGAAGTGATTTGTAATAATGATTTTGATATTAGTACTATCACATAGCAACTATTAATCCATATTTAAGTTTTAAGATTGCTTCGTGCCTCGCAATGACGATATGAAATTAAAAAAAACCCTCTAGGAAAATCCTAAAGGGTTCTAAGCATAATAATAAGTTAGTTAGATTACGCTTTTTCTTCTGCATCAGCAGCTGGTGCCTCTGGAGCAGTTTCTTCAGCAACAGGTGCCTCTGCAACTTCTTCTTTAGCTTCAGCAACTGGAGCTGCTTCTTCTTTAACTTCTGCAGCAGGAGCATCAGCTTTTTTAGCTTTTGTTCTTCCTCTACGAGTAGTTTTCTTTTCAGCAGCTGCTGCATCTTTTCCGTATACCTCGTTATAATCTACCAATTCGATTAATGCCATTTCAGCATTATCACCTAAACGATTGTTTAATTTGATGATACGAGTGTAACCACCTGGACGGTTTGCAACTTTCGCAGCTACATCACGGAATAACTCTGTTACTACCTCTTTGTTCTGTAAGTAAGCAAATACTGTACGACGCGAGTGAGTAGTATCGTTTTTAGATTTAGTGATAATTGGCTCTACATAAACACGTAAAGCTTTTGCTTTCGCTAATGTAGTAGTGATTCTCTTGTGAGTGATCAAAGAAGAAGCCATATTAGCCAACATCGCTTTTCTGTGCGAAGTAGTTCTTCCTAAGTGGTTGTGTTTTTTACCGTGTCTCATTTTTTTGTTTATAAAGTGTGTACCGTCTCTTTGAACTTAATCTGAGGGAATTACACACAGTGAATATTTAATCTATTCCACGCTTATCGCTAAGCGTTTAGCGCTAGGCGCTTATTCTTCGTCTAACTTGAATTTAGAAAGGTTCATTCCAAACGATAATTGTTTAGATTTTACCAATTCTTGGATTTCAGTTAATGATTTCTTACCGAAGTTTCTGAATTTTAACATATCAGCAACATCATAAGAAACTAGATCAGCTAAAGTACGGATATCAGCTGCTTTTAAGCAGTTTAATGCACGTACAGATAAATCTAAATCAACCAATTCAGTTTTAAGGATTTTACGCATGTGTAAGATTTCCTCATCAACTTCTTTAGTTTCTTCTTTAGCTTGAGATTCCAATACCAAGTTCTCATCAGAGAATAACATAAAGTGTTGGATCAAAATCTTAGCTGCTTCTTTCAAAGCTTCTTCTGGGTGGATAGAACCATCAGTAGAAATATCTAAGATTAATTTCTCATAATCTGTTTTTTGCTCAACACGATAGTTTTCAATCGTGTATTTCACGTTTTTCATTGGGGTAAAAATCGAATCGATTGCAATTACTCCAACTACGCTATCAGAAACTTTGTTCTCTTCTGCAGGTACATAACCACGTCCTTTGTTCACTGTTAATTCAACTTCCAAAGTAACTGATTTCTCCATGTTGCAGATGACCAACTCAGGGTTTAAAACCTCGAAGTTGTTAGAGAATTTTGTAATATCTCCTGCTTGGAATTGATCTTGACCATTTACGATGATAAAGATTTTCTCAGAATCACCAGACTCTCCTACTTTCTTAAATCTTACTTGTTTTAAGTTAAGGATGATTTCCGTTAAATCTTCTACCACACCTTTCATGGTAGAAAACTCGTGAGAAACGCCTGAAAAACGAATGCTGGTAATAGCAAAACCTTCTAAAGAAGAAAGTAAAATTCTTCTTAGGGCGTTGCCAATTGTTACACCGAAACCGGGCTCTAAAGGACGAAATTCAAATTGACCATCGAAATCCGTAGATTTCTGCATGATTACCTTATCTGGTTTCTGAAATGCTAAAATTGCCATTTATTAATGTTTTTAGATCGTTTAATAATGTTGTGTAACGTAAAAAAGTTAAAGCCACAAGGGCTTTAACCATTATATTACTTAGAGTATAACTCGACAATAAGGTTTTCCTTAATGTTTTCAGGAATCTCATCACGATTAGGGTATGACAAAAACTTACCTGATAATTCTTTAGCATTCCAATCTAACCAAGAAAACTTGTTGATTGATCTACCAGCTACTGAATTAGAGATAGCCTCAAGAGATTTTGATTTCTCTCTAACTGCTACTACATCACCAGCTCTTAATTGATATGAAGGAATATTTACCAACTCACCGTTTACAGTAATGTGCTTGTGGCTAACTAATTGACGAGCACCTGAACGTGTTGGAGCAATACCTAATCTGTATACTGTATTATCTAAACGTGCTTCTAACAATTGTAATAAGTTATCACCAGTGATACCTTGACGTGAAGAAGCTTTTGTAAATAAGTTACGGAATTGTTTTTCTAACACACCATAAGTGTATTTTACTTTTTGTTTTTCCATTAACTGTACTGCGTACTCAGATTGCTTTCCTCTTCTTTTAGAAGCGCCATGTTGGCCAGGAGGATAGTTTTTTCTGTCTAGTACTTTATCAGGGCCGAAAATTGGCTCTCTGAACTTACGGGCGATTTTGGACTTAGGTCCGGTGTATCTTGCCATTTTGTTTGTGATTTTAAAGTATCATCCCGACGCATCGGGAGACTCTTAGCTTTAAAAATTAATTGATTAAACTCTTCTTTTCTTAGGAGGACGACATCCGTTGTGTGGAAGCGGAGTGATGTCTTTGATAGACAAAACTTCGATACCTGCTACTTGTAAAGTTCTGATAGCCGACTCACGACCTGAACCAGGACCTTTAACGAATACGTCTACTTTACGTAAACCTAAATCGAAAGCAACTTTACCACAATCTGAAGCAGCTTGACCTGCAGCGTATGGAGTGTTTTTCTTAGAACCTTTGAAACCCATTTTACCTGCAGACGACCATGAAATAGTTTGTCCGTTAGTGTTTGTTAAGGTAACAATGATATTGTTGAACGTAGCATTGATGTGAGCTTGGCCTACAGGCTCAATCACAACAAGACGTTTTTTGGTAACTTTTTTACTTTTAGCCATTTTCTTTTAGATATTTAGATATGAGAATTGAGATATGAGATTTTAATACCCCGGCACTCCTACCTTATTTTTCATCTTCTATTCCAGATTTAGATAGATTTTCGAAACGCTTCTCACATCTCAAATCTTCTACCTCAAATCTATCTACTATTTAGATGCTTTTTTCTTGTTAGCAACTGTTTTTCTCTTTCCTTTACGAGTACGAGAGTTGTTTTTAGTACGTTGGCCACGAACGGGTAAACCTTTTCTGTGACGAAGACCTCTGTAGCAACCGATATCCATTAAACGTTTAATGTTTAATTGAACCTCAGAACGTAAAGCACCTTCTACTTTAATCTCATCGTTAATCATGGTACGGATTGCTGATAATTCATCATCAGACCAATCTTGTACTTTTTTGTTAAGGTCGATACCTGCTGTATTCAAGATACGTTGCGCAGTAGTCTTTCCTATTCCATAGATATAGGTAAGTCCTATCTCTCCTCTTTTGTTTCTTGGTAAATCAATACCTGAAATCCTTGCCATATTTGTAATTTGCTTTTAAGTGAACGTCCGAACGGCGGGCCACCGTTGTGCGGGTTTCGTTCTAATGTTTTTAATTATCCCTGACGTTGCTTAAATTTAGGGTTCTTCTTGTTGATTACGTAAAGCTTACCTTTACGACGAATAACCTTACAATCAGCGCTACGTTTTTTGATTGATGATCTAACTTTCATTGCTTTATTTATTTCTCTCTATGGTAATGAAGTTCCACAAGCTATTTCAATCTGAAGACGGTTGCTCGTGACGCTTTCATTTTATTTGTATCTGTAAGTGATTCTACCTTTCGTTAAATCGTAAGGAGACATCTCTAATTTTACTTTATCTCCAGGCAAAATTTTGATGTAGTGCATCCTCATTTTACCAGAAATGTGTGCAATAATCTCATGTCCATTTTCAAGTTCTACCCTAAACATGGCATTAGATAATGCTTCTCTTATTACTCCGTCTTGTTCAATTGAGGCTTGTTTAGCCATATTCTATTGATTTTTACTTATTTAGCTGCGTATTAAATAGGGTTGCAAAATTAAATATTATTTTCCAATTATTTAAATTTTTCCGATAAAACTTCTTCGATTAATGAAAAAGTACTCAAAACGTCTGCTTTGCCCTTTTTTATAGCTACAGTATGTTCAAAATGTGCTGATGGTTTATTGTCTTTTGTTGTAACTGTCCATCCATCAGACCAAAATTTAACCGCGGCAGTACCAGCATTGATCATGGGTTCGATGGCCAAAACCATTCCCTCTTCCAATTTGATACCACTTCCACGTTTACCATAGTTTGGCACTTCTGGCTTCTCGTGCAGTTTAACACCCACACCATGCCCCACCAATTCTCTTACTACCCCAAAACCGTTAGATTCTGCATGAAACTGAACTGCATGAGCGATATCGCCAATACGCATTCCAACTACAGCTTTTTCGATAGCAAAATTCAAACACTCTTGCGTTACCTTAACCAACTTCTTCTGTTCATCTGAAGTTTCTCCAATAGAAAACGTATAAGCCGAATCACCAAAATAGTTATTCTTGATTACGCCACAATCTACCGAAATCAAATCTCCTTCCTTAATGATATGATCACTTGGAAACCCGTGTACCACTTGTTCGTTAGGAGAAATGCAAAGTGAGTAAGGAAAACCTCCGTAGTTAAGAAAAGCAGGTATTGCGCCGTTATCCTTGATGAATTCGTAAGCCAGCTTATCTAATGCTTTGGTAGTTACGCCTGGCCCTATCACTTTAGCTACTTCTGCTAAAGTTTTAGATACCAGTAACGAGCTTTCTCTAATCAATTCTATCTCCTCAAGAGACTTATAGTGAATTTTAGACATTCTATCTAATTTCGAGTTTGAATAAATGAAAAAATGATAGCATAGTATCAATTGCCAACGACAATTTAACTACACTATCATTCATTAATTCAATCATCTTTATAATGCAGCTCCGCTAGTTGATGTAGCAGCTGGAATACCAGAACGTCCGGTTACCCTACCTGTTTTCATCAAACCATCGTAATGGCGCATTAATAAATAACTTTCAATTTGTTGCAAAGTATCTAACACTACACCTACCAAGATCAACAAAGATGTACCTCCAAAAAATTGGGCAAATTCTTGTTGAATACCAACCTTAACAGCTAATGAAGGAAGAATAGCGATAGCAGCTAGGAACAAAGATCCCGGAAAAGTAATCTTCGAAACAACATCATCGATAAAACTAGAAGTGGCCAAACCTGGTTTAATACCTGGAATGAAACCTCCGTTTTTCTTCATGTCATCAGACATTTGAGTTGGGTTAACGGTAATTGCAGTATAGAAAAATGTAAATGCAATAATTAGGAACGCAAATGTTAAACTATAAGTTAACGATGTAATATCCGAATATTGGTGCAACCAGCTTTCTTGAAGGTTAGGGAACAAACCAATTAAAGCACTCGGCACAAACATTAATGCCTGAGCAAAGATGATAGGCATAACACCTGCCGCATTTACTTTTAATGGAATGTATTGTCTAACACCACCAACTTGCTTGTTACCTACAATTCTTTTAGCATACTGCACAGGCACTTTACGCACACCTTGTACAATTAAAATGGTAAACATGATAATTGCATAAAGCGCAACAATCTCTAACACCAATCTAATTAAACCACCATCATTACCCGCAAAAACAGAGCTAATCTCTTGGCTTACTGCAATTGGCAAGCGAGCAATAATACCCACCATAATGATTAAAGATGTACCGTTACCAATACCTTTATCAGTAATTTTTTCGCCTAACCACATTACAAATAACGTACCTGCCGTTAAAATAACTGCAGATAAGAAATAGAACAAAGTATGGTTAATTACAATTGCTTCTTGAGGAACCTGCGTTTTAACATACCCTATTGCTTGTACAATAGTGATGGCAACTGTTAGGTAACGAGTATACTGCGTTAACTTTTTACGTCCGCTTTCACCTTCTTTCTGCATCTTTTGGAAAGTAGGCACCGCAATACCCAATAACTGCACCACAATAGAGGCAGAAATGTATGGCATTACACCTAACGCAACGATTGAAGCCTTAGAAAAGGCACCACCGGCAAACATGTCTAATAGACCTAAAAGACCTGATTTTTGTGCATTTGATAATTGCGCAGGATCAACACCTGGCAACACCACTTGACAAACAAGTCTATAGATAACAAGAATCATAAGCGTAAATAATATACGCTCTTTTAATTCTTGGATTTTCCAAATATTACTTAAAGTAGTAAATAGCTTCTTCATTTTATAATTTTACGATTGAGCCTCCAGCAGCTTCGATTGCTTTTTGTGCACTTGCAGAAAAAGCATGAGCTGTAACTTCTAATTTAGCTTTAACTTCACCACGGCCTAAGATTTTCACTAAGTCGTTTTTAGAAGCTAAACCATGCTCTTGCAATGTAGCAAAATTTACAGTAGTTAAGCTAAATTTTTCAGCCAATCCTTGCAATACGTCTAAGTTTACGCCTACGTACTCTGTACGGTTAATTGGTTTGAAACCAACTTTAGGTACACGACGTTGTAAAGGCATTTGACCACCTTCGAAACCAACTTTTGTAGAGTGACCAGAACGTGAGCCAGCACCTTTGTGTCCACGTGTTGATGTACCACCACGACCAGAACCTTGACCACGACCAATTCTCTTACTTGTTTTTACAGCACCTTTTGCAGGCTTTAAATTACTTAAGTTCATTATAAACTTTATTATGTTGCCCCTTCGCTTTCACTACTCAGGAAACAACGATTAAACAAAAAAAATTTGCCTAAGATATATAAATCCTAAG
>NZ_JAVHXT010000008.1:124586-183021 GCF_031119335.1 Pedobacter sp. | reverse complement strand
GGGGACACCCGCCTATAGCGACCCGCTAGAGTTTGGTGTCCTTGAACTTGTTCCGATGTATAGGAAAACTCAACTTGTCAAATATTTATTCCATTTTTAAACAGTTTCTTAATGTAACCTTTTGTAATTCTTAAAGGAATAGGTAGCTTATAATCGACATAAATTGCTAAAAAAGTATTAGATGGTAGGCATTTAATCGGTTTATATTTGAATATCTGCTACCTCGTTAATGAAATAGCAGATATTTAACCAATTATGTTATGAACGTTTTTTTGAAGACAGTACTATCAGCTATATTTTTCTTTGTTGTAATATACAACGGTTACAGCCAACAAGGAAGGGCCGGCCTCAGCGATAAGCAAGCAACACCCGAGGCCAAAAAGCTTTATCAGCAGCTCACAAAGCTTATTGATAAAGGAATAATGTTCGGTCACCAAGATGATATGGCCTATGGTTTGGGATGGAAATATGAAGAGAATAGGTCGGATGTAAAAAGTATCACCGGAGCCTACCCTGCGGTGCATGGCTGGGATTTGGGGCATCTAGAACTCGGTAAAAAACAGAACTTAGATAGTGTGCCTTTCGATAAAATGCAAAATTTCATTAAGAAGGTTCATCACTTAGGAGGTGTTAATACCATCAGTTGGCATCTAGACAATCCGGTAAATGGAAAGAGTTCATGGGACAATAGCAATACCGTTTCAAAGATTATTCCCGGTGGTAGCCACCATCAAATATTTAAAGTTTGGCTAGATCGAATTGCCAGTTTTTTAGGTGATTTAAAAGACGAAAAGGGTAAACTAATTCCAGTTCTTTTCCGTCCGTATCATGAGCATACAGGTAGCTGGTTCTGGTGGGGCGAAGATAATTGTTCGGTTAGTGACTATAAACAGTTATGGCGCTTTACCGTTGATTATTTAAGAAATGAAAAGAAACTACACCACTTGATATTTGTTTACTCAACCTCTCGTTTTAAATCTGAAGATCACTATTTAGAGCGATATCCTGGAGATCAATACGTTGATATGGTTGGTTTTGATACTTATGTTAAGCCGAAAGAATACGATTATCAATCTACTTTGACTAATCAATTAGCCGTCCTTCAACATGTTGCCGAAAGTCATGGTAAATTAGCAGCATTAACCGAAACTGGTTACGTAACCATTCCGGATGCTCATTGGTGGACCGGAACCTTGTTGCCGCTATTGGCAAAACACAAACTTTCTTACGTTTTGGTATGGCGAAATGCTCGGCCAAATCATCATTATGCACCATTTCCTGGGCATCCAAGTGTGTCAGACTTTTTGAAATTTTACCAAGACGAACGTATCATTTTTTTAGATCGTCTAAATCGTTTGAAAACACATTAAATTCGTTTTTCATTAAATTACGTGAGCTGGCACATGCCAACTATTCGTTAACTATACATACCTTATAATTAGAAACAATGACATCCATTTTTAGAAATAGCGTTGAACTGTGTCCGAGTGTACAGGAAGCATCAGTAAATAAAGAAAAGCAAATTGTTACTCGTTTTGGCTTAAAGCTCATGTTATGGCTTTGTATTGGTTTTTTGCCATTCATTTCACAAGCGCAAATATATAATGTTTTAGAAATGGGTGCAGTTCCAGATGGTAAAACCTTAAACACAAGTATTATTCAGGCGGCTATAGATAAAAGTAGCCAAGCTGGTGGTAAAGTGGTGATTCCAAAGGGCACATTTCTTTCTGGAACATTGTATCTCAAAAACAACGTAAATATTTATCTGGAGGAAGGTGCTGTACTGCTGGGTAGTGCTTCTTTCAAAGATTACCCTTCAAATAATGTAAAGCACGCAACCGCTTTTACCCATAGCAATGGGGTTTCTAACGCTTGTAAAGCCTTGCTTTTTGGGGAGGATGTAGAAAATATTACTATTGCAGGTAAAGGAACAATTGATGGTAATGGAAAAAGTCCTGAATTTAATTTAAATGATGATAGTACCTCTCCTCAGAGCAGATTAAGACCATGTATGATTTTGTTAGTTAATTCTAGAAACATTAAAGTGCTCGATCTTTATCTTACCAATTCGGCCTATTGGTTACAAAACTATCAAAGTTGCGATGGTGTACATTTAAAAGGTCTTAAAATTTATAACCATGCAAACTATAATAATGATGCAATTGATATCGATAGCCGTAACGTTTTAATTGAAGATTGTATTATCGACTCTGATGATGATGGCATTTGTTTAAAAAGCCACGATAGGAACAGAATGTGTGAAAATATCGTTATTAGAAACTGTATCATTGCTACAAATTGCAATGCCATAAAGTTTGGCACTTACTCTGCATCTGGTTTCAAAAACATAGATATTTCCAATTGCACCATCAAGAAGGCTTCAGAAGACCATATTCGTAAATGGCAGAAGAACCTCAAATTTATCGGACAGCCCATCACGGTAATTGCTGGCTTGGCATTGGAAATGGTAGATGGCGGTATCATGGAAAATGTAAAGATTTCAAATATCCAGATGACTGATGTACAAACGCCAATTTTTATAGTGATGGGCGATAGAAAGCGCAGCAATTCGACCAGTACAATACCTACCAGCAGAATTTCTAATATTTCTATTAGTAATATTACTGCAGTTTCGCATAGTAAAATGTCTAGCGCTATTATTGGTCTTCCCAATGTTTACGCAGAAAATATTATTTTAAAGGACATTACTTTTAGTGATATGGGTACCGGTAGAATGAAAGATTCTAGAGTTGTACTACCTGAAGCCCATCGTGCCTACCCAGAGAATAGGATGTTCGGATTGGTTTATCCTTCTAGTGGTCTTTATTTAAGGCATGTTAAAGGTCTTGAAGTTAATAATCTTAAATTGGGGCTAAGAAACCCAGATTACCGACCAGCTATTTTTATGGATAATGCTGTAGATATTAAACTAAATTCAATAGAACTCTTAGCACCCAAAGGGTCTAATGCAGCAATTAGCATTGTCCAGAGCCGTAACATATCAATAAAAGATCCTAAGTTTAATAGCAAAATACATCCATTGGTTCAGGTTGAGCAAAGTAAAGCAGCTGAAATTAAGTTATCTGGATTTGAAAAGTATGAGGGATGGTTAAAGTTGTTATAAAAATAGCAGCTAATTGAACCCTTTGTATAGCTACGAAGGTAAATCAATCGATTTATTATGGACATCGGCATCTCATGTGCTCGATGTCCCATTCTAATGTTACTTGTAGCATTTAAAATTCCCATTTCCTGGTGTTTTGCCTTTTAGCCAGCCGTCCGTCTTTTACTGGTAAATGCCGCATGCTTCTCTAGCAGTTAACACGATGTCTTTATTGTTTTTTATTGGTTGTAATATGTTATAAATGAGTACGATATCGATATGTGGCAATATGGTGTTTTAGTATTTTAAAAGGTTAAAAATGTATTATAAACTGGTTCCGGCCTTGCCTAATTTTATATTAACTAATAGCTAAGGATAAGAAGGTAGAGCTTAGGGCTTACCTTAAATCATGCTAGTTTATAAGCGTATAACCAAATATGGACACAGTAAAAAACTACATGAATTTGTGGCGTAATGTTATTCTGCATCGGTTAGCGGAAACATTTTTATTGTGGTCAAAAAAAGCGGAGGAACCTGTCCTTATGCTTACTAGGCTTTTCCAAACTGATTTGACCGTATACCTGATTGCGAAATACCGACATCTCCATTCCATCATTGTTCCATAGCTGAACATTAGCTCACCAAGCTTAAACGTTAACCAAAATATAAGATGTTATGAAAAAAAATCACTACTTTTTTTGCTGCCTGTGGATCATGGGCACTGTTTTAACGGTTTTTGGCAGTCAGGCCAATGCACAAGAGGCCAAGCGCTCCCAGGGTAGGCCTGTTACTGTTTCTAATACGGAGGCGGGAGGGGGTTATCAGGCTTCTAATGCCACAGATGGCAATACTGCTACAAGATGGTCGTCGCAATCTAATGGCCCCAGCCAATGGCTCGAAGTTGATTTAGGGGATGTTTATGATATCAGTATGGTAGTGATTCGTTGGGCCGACGGTCGCTATGCCACCCATTTGGATGTTCAGGGAAAGGTCAACTCCGGAGATGCTTTCTATAACCTAAGGGTGATGAATGGCAACACAAATTCAACCGCAAATCACATTAAGGGGCTTAAGGGCAATGCCCGATATGTGCGTTTTAACGGAAGGGGAAGGGCCAATGGCAACGGCTATCGCATTGCTGAATTTGAGGTGTATGGCTATCAGACCACTTCAGTTGCAGAAAAAAAAGAGGTCGATACGGTAACGGCAAGGCTAAAAAGATATCACATTGAAAGAACATTGACTGGGCCAGATTATGCAAATGATACTCAGGTTCAGACCTACATGGACGATATGTTAACCAATGGTAAATGGAACAATATTACCTACACACATGATGGTACCTGGCCCGAACATGCCAAAAGGATGTTGCAAATGGCTGTAGCTTATAGAAAATCTGGAGGCACGCATCTTAATTCGACCAGTTTACGCGACAAGATTGCACTTGGCCTCAACTATTATTTTGTAACCGGGCCTTATACGCACGATAATTGGTACGAGGTTAAACTTGGCGGGCCAAATAATTACATGAGTGCTATCCTTTTAATGCAGGGAGCTATTGCCGACAGCACCCTTCGGACGTTTTCATCAGCGATTTTGGATTATGTAGATGAAACAAGCCATAAAGGCAAGAACCGAGCTTGGGTTGCCATGGCACCCATTAACAAAGGTGCTATAGAGGGCAGATTTTATCTGGTGAATAGAGGATTTAGCTCTTTTGTGACTGCGTTAGCGCTTGCGCCTGTAGAAGGCAATGAAGGTATCAAGGCCGACAACAGTTTTCACCAACATCATCAGCAGCTGCAAACTGGTAGCTATGGTAAGTCGTTGATGATTGATTATGCTGATTTTATGCGAATTGCCGACAGTACTGCAACACTAAAGAACTATTTTACGACAACCTACAGACAGCGGCTCTCCAATATATTGCTGAAGGGTTTACAGTTGCAAAGTTATAAAAACCAGGTAGACTTTGGTAATAATGGTCGCTCTCTTGCCTGGAATAATAATACTCAAAACATTACTTCAGCAACACTGAAAAAAATGAAGATTAACGAACCTGATAGCTCAACCGCTTACCAAAACTGGATCGACCATCTCGATAATGGAGCTGCCTTTCCACTTAAATATAGAGGAACAACGCATTTTTGGAAATCGGATTTCTTCTCCATGAGGGGAGCAAATTACTACCTTTCTGCAAAAGTCATCTCCGACAGAACTTATGGCACCGAACGCTTAAATAATGAGAATATAAAAGGGTATTACCTTCCAATGGGTGCTACCAACATCTTGACCACGGGTAACGAGTACCGAAACATTTTCCCGGTATGGGATTGGAGCAGGATACCTGGCACAACTGCAGAGCTAAATGATGCGGAAACGGTTATTGATACCCCTCAGAATTACGTCATTGGCACAAATGCCTTTGGTGGTGGACTTGCTCATAAAGACGAAGGAATCTTGACCTATAACCATAACTACAAAGGCGTTACCGCTAAAAAATCCTACTTTTTTATGGATAACATGATGCTTTGTTTAGGTAAAGGCATTACGGCGTCAAAGTCGAATTTAGTCGTAACATCTATTAATCAGACTTTTGCTGTGGGCGATATTAACTACAATAGGGGAACAACCTCGGTTTTTTCGGGAGCACCGCTCACTGCCGACGACTTCAAATGGATTCACCATAATAATGTTGGCTATATTTTCCCATTGGGGGGATACATGACCCTGCAGAAGGCGAGCCAATCGGGTACTTGGCGATCGATCAAAGGAAACGCAAGTAATGCTCTCGTAACCCATGATATATTTAGTGCATGGTTTAATCATAGTCCAACTCCTTCCAACAGGAGCTATTGTTATATAGTGGTGCCTGATAAATCATTGGGTGATATGCCAACAACAGCTTCTGGACATGGTTTTGTGGTTGTTAAAAACACCACTAACGTTCAGGCGATTAGAAATGATAATGGCTATAAAAGATGGGCCATCGTGTTTCACGAACCCGATTCGGTAAACATGGGGAACGGACTGACGATTTTTTCTGACAAAAAAGCAATCGTACTCATCAGAGAATATTCTGGGAATTATAGGATATCAGTAAGCGATCCGTTGTATAACCAGTCATCAGTAACCATTAAAATTAATAAGCACGTAGATAAAGGTACCTATGCAAATGGATACACTACCCTAAACATTAATTTTAATACGGGAGATGCAGTGGGAAGTACTTTTACAGATTTTTATAACAAACTCGGATCGGGAGGTGGTTTAATGGCTAACGAAAATCAAACACAACCGGTGTTGAATAAGAATATTCAAGAGGATTATCAAAGTGATAAATATGTCGTTATCTATCCGAATCCTACCAAAGGAATGCTGAATATTGATGGTGTAATTAATGAGGCAACAATAGAAATTTACGATTTAAGTGGTACAAAACTAATCTCTACTAAAAAGAAACAGATTGATGTTGGACATTTAAAGCAAGGAGCTTATGTGATCAGGATTGATGAGGGAGGAAAAATTACCAGTCGTCTTTTTGTTAAAGAATAATTTCTTGAGGTTTTTCAATCTTGCTGTTGGGTTTCCAATAGCAAGATTTTTTTGCATGAGCTAGTTTAGAATTAGTTCTTCGGGCTAAAGAGCATATTCAGCTGGTAGCAGCTTAAATTACTTCGTAAACTCGTAGTGCATTATACTTTTTTTAATTTTTTTAAAAAAAAACATAATATTCTCATTTATAAGTATTTAAGCAATTTGACCATTTTTATTGAACACCCCGGTCTTCGACCACCCCTCTGAAAGAGGGGAATGGAGAACGAAATTCCCCTCCTTTGGAGGGGTGCCTAAAAGGCGGGGTGGTTATTTTGATGTTGATTTCATTTTATGATAATGCACTACGGGTTTCGTAACTATATAAACACTCGCGTTCCCGAATAGTTGTCCCTAAATTCCTTTGGTGTAGTGTGCTTTTTCTTCTTAAAAACCCTATTGAAATTGGAGATGTTATTGAAACCACAACTATAGGCAATTTCCGAAATAGTGTTAGTAGTGTCAATCAGCATTCTGCTGGCGTGTCCAAGTCTAATCTCGTTAAGGCTATCAATAAATGTTTTTCCAGTTCTTTTTTTAATGAAACGGCTAAATGAAACCTCTGGCATATTGGTAATTTTAGCAACCTCAGCTAAGGTAAGCGGTTTGCTATAATTAAGGTTTAGATATTCAAAAACCTTCTCTATCCTGCGGCTGTTATAGTTGGCCTGTTGGTTACTAAATGCCGCATCAGATAAGGTAAGCATATTTCTCGAAATAGATAAGTCATGCAAGATTGAAAGCAGCTCCAAAACAGAATCAAAACCGTTTTTTTGAGAAAGTTCAAGTATTCTAGGTTTAATCCTTTTGATAGTATCTTTGGAAAAAGCAATCCCCTTATTAGATCTTTCAAACAGATTGCGTATAAAGCTAAGTTGGTTTCTTCTTAACATGGTTTCGTCAAGAAAATCTTTATGGAATTGTATCGTCACCTCAATAATCTCTTGCGATTTGCACTCATGTGTAAACCAAGCATGACTTAAATTTGGACCCACAAAAACCAATTCTAAATCATCAATAATATGGATATGGTTGCCCACAATCCGTTTAGCATTTTTAGCATTTAGAATAAGGTTAAGCTCGTATTCTTCGTGAAAGTGCAGAGGAAAATCAAACTGTTTTTTTCTCCTTGAAAATAAAGTGAAGCAATCGCTTTGAGTCAAGGGGGTAATTTCTCTAAGAATGTTCATATAAAAAGGTATTGCTTCTTTGGTTGCTTTAAATTAGGATATAATTTCAATAGCGACAACTAATCAATAGAATATTTGTGTTTTTGTACTATAAAATGTTAAAAAAGTATTGATTGATTTGCTCGTGGTTGGGCTACATTTGAAATGTTGTTTCAGATTTGAAAAAGCATCGCAAGGATAAGATTGAGCCCCTATTACTTATGTAAAGTGATAATAGGAACTAACCATGCTATCTTTACGTAAGAACAACAAAACCAGACCAAACGTATGAACGAAAAAATAACATTAAAAGAAAAAATTGGATACGGATTCGGCGATTTCGCTTCATCCATGTTCTGGAAAATATTTTCTGTTTATCTGCTTTACTATTATACAGATATATTCGGTATTTCTGCTGCAGTAGTAGGTACTATGTTTTTAATTACAAGAATATGGGATACCGCTCTTGATCCTATCATTGGTATTATTTCGGATATGACAAACACAAAATGGGGAAAATTTAGACCTTATTTGCTGTGGGTGGCTCTTCCATTTGGAATTATAGGGGTATTAACTTTTGTAACACCAGATCTGGATATCACAGGAAAAATAATCTATGCCTATGTTACTTATACCTTAATGATGATGATTTACTCGGCAATTAACGTGCCTTATGCCTCTTTGATGGGGGTAATGACTTCGGATATTAAAGACCGCACCTCGCTATCCACTTTTAGGTTTATTTTTGCCTTTGCAGGAAGTATTTTAGTGCTGGCAACTGCCGAACCTTTGGTGGCATGGTTTGCGAATGCGGAAATAGTAGCCGATATAAAGCATGGGTGGACTATGACTATGGTTGTTTATGCCATTATTGCAGTAGTTTTGTTCTACCTCACTTTTGCTTGGACACGAGAGCGAATTAGCCCGCCAAAAGCACAAAAAACCTCAATAAAAACCGACTTAAAACATTTGGCAGCCAATAAGCCTTGGTTTATCCTTTTAGGTGCAGGGGTTTGTACGCTGATATTCAATTCTTTGAGAGATGGTTCGGCTATTTATTATTTCAAATACTATTTCTCAGCACAAGAGGCTTTTAAAGTTCCTCTGTTTAATGTGTCGATCAACTACAGTACGCTTTATCTAGTATTGGGGCAAGCCGCCAACATTGTGGGGGTAGTTTTGGCAAAGCCAATATCTGATAAGATAGGTAAAAAGCATACGTTTTTATGGGCCATGCTGTTTGCTACAGCTCTAAGCTGCGTATTCTATGCTTTTAGTGAAAATGATCTTGTATTAATCTTTTCTTTCCAGTTTTTAATTAGTGTTTGTGCTGGTAGTATCTTCCCTTTATTATGGTCTATGTATGCTGACATAGCAGATTATTCAGAGTGGAAAACGGGACGTAGAGCAACTGGACTGATATTTTCTTCATCGTCTATGTCGCAAAAATTAGGTTGGACCTTAGGTGGAGCCTTAACAGGATGGCTACTCGCCATATATGGTTTTGAAGCTAATGTGGCACAATCTATAGAAACTCAAACTGGAATTAGAATGATGCTGAGCTTTATTCCTGCTATTGGGGCCATATTATCAGCCGTTTTTATCTTTTTTTATAAACTGGATGATGCTTTAATGATCTCCATTACAAACGAGTTGGAAGATAGAAGAAGAGAGAATTAAAATTATAAACATAAATAGTACACATAACATCATAAGTTATAAACGTATTTACAGATAAAAGAGAATATGACATCCATTTTTAAAAACCGTGTAGAACAGCTTCAAAAGGCTCAAGAAGCACTTATCAATACAAGAAACCATATAGAAACCAATGGCAACGGTATATTTAATAGATACAAGTATCCCGTGTTAACAGCTGCTCACGTTCCCTTAACATGGAAATACGACTTTGACTCAGAGAGCAACCCATATTTTATGGAACGCATAGGGGTTAATGCGGTTTTTAATGCTGGAGCAATAAAGTTTAATGGTAAATACGTGATGGTAGCTCGTGTAGAAGGAGCAGACAGGAAGTCGTTCTTTGCGGTGGCCGAAAGTGATAACGGAATTGAAGGCTTTAGATTTTGGGATACACCAGTTGTTTTTGATGCTTATGAAGGGGCCGATACGAATGTTTACGATATACGTTTGGTACAACATGAAGACGGTTGGATTTATGGTTTGTTCTGTACCGAAAAGCGAGATCCTTCGGCTTCGGTTGGAGACCAAACTTCGGCATTGGCGCAATGCGGAATCATTAGAACCAAGGATCTCAAAAACTGGCAGCGCTTGCCAGATTTAAAAACAACATCCTCGCAGCAGCGAAATGTAGTATTGCATCCAGAATTTGTAGATGGTAAATATGCGTTTTATACCCGTCCACAAGATAGTTTTATAGAAGCTGGTAGCGGTGGCGGAATAGGTTTTGGACTGGCCGATGATATACAAAACGCTGTAATAAATCAGGAAGACATCCTTTACAAAAAAGAATACCATACAGTTTACGAGGCGAAAAACGGGCAAGGTCCGGCTCCTATAAAAACAGAAAAAGGTTGGTTACATTTGGCGCATGGGGTTAGAAATACAGCGGCAGGTTTGCGCTATGTGCTGTATATGTTCATGACCGATTTGAAGGAGTTAACAAAAGTAATTTATAAACCCGGAGGTTATTTCATTGCTCCAGAAGGAGAAGAACGAGTGGGAGATGTATCTAATGTTGCTTTCTGTAACGGCTGGATAGTTGACGAGGACGGACAGGTCTTTATTTATTATGCATCTTCCGATACTCGTATGCATGTGGCCACATCTTCTATACAACAACTGATAGATTATGTAGTAAACACACCTCAAGATGGATTAAGTTCTGCTAAATCTGTAAAAAATATTATTAGCTTAATTGATAAAAATAGCCTGGTACTTAAACAGCAATATACCAGTATAGCCGAAAATTTATAAAAGCTTTAGATATGAACCATTTGCTTGTACAAGAATTTGAAAATGAGCTTTCCGAAACGATAGCCTATTGGGCCAAATATGCTTTGGACAATGAAAATGGTGGTTTCTATGGACAAATAGAAAACGATAATACGGTTGTAGCGCACGCTGATAAAGGTGCGGTGTTAAATGCTCGTATCTTGTGGTTTTTTTCGGCAGTTTATAACTATAGCCTCCTGCCCGAAGATTTGGACTTGGCCAGACGTAGCTACGAATATCTGCGTGAGCACTTTATTGATAGTGAATTTGGCGGGGTGTATTGGTCATTGGATTTTAAGGGGAAACCATTGGATACAAAAAAGCAGGTTTATGCACTTTCTTTCGCTATTTATGGTTTGTCAGAATATTACAAGGCAAGTAAAAATGAAGAGGCGTTAGCTTTAGCCAAAACCCTTTACACCGATATAGAAAAACATAGTTTTGATCCAATAAACAAGGGATACTTTGAGGCGTTTTCTCGTGAGTGGAATGAATTGGCCGATTTGCGGTTAAGCGATAAAGATGCTAATGAAAAGAAAACCATGAACACTCACCTTCATGTGTTGGAAGCCTATAGTAATCTATATAGCGTTTGGCCAAACGAAACATTAGGCAAACAGATCCATAACCTGCTTAGTGTATTTGTACATAGAATTATCGATAAGCATACCCATCATCTAAAACTCTTCTTTGATGAAAATTGGCACTCCAAATCTGACGCAATTTCTTTTGGACACGATATAGAAGCTTCATGGCTTTTATTAGAGGCGGCAGAGCTACTCGGTGATAAAGATTTGATCCGACAATTTGAAGATATAGCCATAAAGATGGCCAATGCAGCTATCCGCGGTTTAGATGTTAACGGTGGACTGAACTATGAGCTAGAACACAATCACTGGAACAAAGAAAAGCATTGGTGGGTACAGGCCGAAGCGATGGTTGGATTTTTTAATGCTTTTCAGCTCACTTCAGAACAAATATATAATCAGCATTTCGTTCGTTGTTGGGAATTTACAAAGGCTCACATTTTAGACGTCGTTAATGGAGAATGGTTTTGGGGTGTGGATGAAAAATTAGTATTAATGCCACAACAGTACAAAGTTGGTATTTGGAAGTGTCCATATCATAACGGAAGAGCCTATTTGGAAATGATAAAGCGATTGAATAAAAACTATCATAGTAGAAACTTATAATAGAGTTTTCCTTTAGTGTGCTTAATTGCTTTCTACGGCTACTAAAATAGCCTAAAATGGGCTGTAACACCAAGCTGCCATATTGGTAAGATTGTATCTGCCTCAAATCTGATAATCTTGTTAATATATTTTATATCGATACCTGATGTTTTTGTATTTAAAAACGTTAAAAATGTATTATAAATTGGATAAAAGCTTACCTAAGTTTGATTAACCTGATGATACATTAAAGACAATATCTGCAAAATAACAATGCGTAGATGTTTCTAAATTATCAACCTTAAATAACCAAGTATAAACATTATGAAAAAAAGAATTACACAGTTTGTTGTAGATGGGTGTAAGCAAAGTTTACTCCTATTTCTCATGCTCTGCTACACTTTGGGCCATGCTCAAAATCTCACAGTCACCGGAAAGGTTATAGATGCTAATGGAAATCCTTTGGTTGGGGTAAGCGTAAAGGTAAAAGGCTCACAAGCTGGCACCTTGAGCAATCCATCTGGAAATTATTCCATTACCGTTCCAAATAGCAATACAGTGCTGGTTTTTACCTTTTTGGGAATGGTACCCAAGGAAGCCGCTGTTAATGGACGTAGCAATATTGATATCACCCTTGATGAAGATGCAAGCAGTTTGGATGCGATAGTGGTGGTAGGCTACGGCACACAGTCTAGGAGAGATATTACCGGGTCTATTTCATCCATCAAAGAAAAGGCACTAAGAGATGTTCCCGTTACCAATATTTCGCAAATGATAGAGGGAAGGGTTCCTGGGGCTTACGTAACTACTGGGGCAAATAAACCGGGCACTACGCCTAACATTACCATTAGAGGAAACAGATCCATAACAGCAAATAATGGTCCTTTATACGTAGTTGACGGAATACCTGTTAACGATGCCATTACCGATTTTAACCCAAGTGATGTCGTATCCATCGAAATATTGAAGGATGCTTCGGCAACGGCCATTTATGGTTCTAGGGGTGCCAATGGGGTGATCTTGGTAACTACTGCTAGAGGTAAGGCCGGGGAAACCAGCGTAAGGTATAATGCATTTTATGGTGTTACCGAGGTGGTGCGACGAGCTGATATTTTTACAGGAGAAGAATTTGTAAAATATATGCGTGACGCCGGAGCAGCAGTTACGCCCATACCGCTCACTAATGATATTGACATTTTCAGAGATCCTATTGAACGCGAATCTATAGCACTTGGTAGATACACTGATTGGCAAGACTTGGTAATTAAGAAAGGCCATACTCAAAACCACGAGCTAGGAATTTCTGGTGGAACGGAAAAAACAAGAGTTAATCTTTCATTGGGTTACTTTGATGATGAGGGTTACTTTATTGGACAGGACTATAAACGTTACACCGCACGAGTTAACGTAGATCAAAGTATAGGAAAGAGAATAAAGTTGGGAATGTCGATTTTGGGTTCGTATTCGGAAGTTGATGGTGTTAATTATGGCCCTTATGGCAGTTCCCTAACCAATTCGCCATTGGGAGTTCCCTATGATAGTGAAGGAAAGTTTCTGATCTATCCCATCAATGACGCAACAATGTCAAATCCTTTACTGGCAACCCAGAAAGATAAATTTATTAATATAGAGAAAAGGACAAGGATATTAGGTAGCTTGTTTGCCGAAGCTGAGATTATAGAAGGGCTTAAATATAGGATAAATTTTGGGCCAGATCTTCGTGGTGCCAGAGGAGGTAACTTTAATTCTACAGCCGTTAGTGCGGGCGTTGCTTCCACGGCCAGTTCATCCGAAAGTTACTGGTTTTCTTATGCCCTCGATAACCAATTGACCTATGATAAGACTTTCAAGAAACATAAGTTTAATGTGACGGCACTATATGCCATACAAGAGCGTAGGAATGAAGGTTCTAATATATCAGTAAGAGATTTACCTGTAGAAACGGTAACCTATCATAACCTCGCTTCGGGTACAATTGTAGGCGTGGGCAGTGGTTATTCGAGATGGAACATCTCATCCTATATGGGAAGAATCAACTACGGTTTTGATGGACGCTTTTCAGTTACCTTAACTGGTAGGGCAGATGGAGCCTCTAGGTTTGCTCCGGGTAATAAATGGGCATTTTTTCCTTCTGCCGCTCTTGCCTATAATCTCTCGGAGGAGAAATTTTTGAAGAATGTCTCTTATCTGAGCAATTTAAAACTAAGAATAGGCTACGGATCAGTGGGTAACGAAGCTGTGGCTCCTTACGAAACTTTAGCTCAATTAGCACGTACAGCTTATGATTTTAATGGAGCTCCAGCTTTTGGTTTTGCACCTTCTAATGTTCCAAATAAAGATTTGAAATGGGAGACATCAACAACAGCCAATATTGCTGTAGATTTTGGGTTCTTAAACCAGCGTATCAGTGGTTCGGTAGATGTTTACCAAACCAACACCACAGATTTGCTACTGCCCTTTGCCCTACCTCCTAGCACAGGTTTTGGAGGCGTAATCTCGAATGTGGGTGCTACACGCAACAGAGGTGTAGAGTTCTCCTTATCTACACAAAATATTGTGTCTAAAAATGGCTTTCAGTGGAGCACCGATATAACTGGGGCATATAATAAAAATGAGATTGTAGAGCTCTCTTTGGGTAAAGTAGATGATGTTGGTAATTCTCGTTTTATAGGAAAACCCCTAGGCGCAATTTACGATTATGAGAAGATAGGGATTTGGCAAACTGGCGAAGAGGCACAAGCTGCTTTGTTTGCTTCCAAAGTTGGACAGATCAGGGTAAAAGACCAAAATGGAGATGGCAAGGTGACAGGAGATGATCGAACTATCCTCGGTTATCAAAATCCGGACTTTACCTTTGGTGTCAACAATAATTTTTCTTTTAAAGGCTTTGATTTAGCAGTATTTGTTGTGGGTGTACAAAATAAGACCATCATCAGCCCGTTGTACGACGGTCAAAACACCTTAGGTTTGGGAGGTAGATATAACCACCTTGCTGTAGACTATTGGACACCTACCAATCCGACGAATGCCTATCCACAGCCATTTACAGGCCAAAACGTGAATAACATTTTGTATAGAACCACCATGAGGTATTTTGATGGGTCTTTTGTGCGCATCAGAAATATCAATCTGGGATATACTTTGCCAAATATGGCGGTTGCTAAGATTGGTGCCAAATCGTTGAGAGTTTATTTCAATGTGACTAATCCGTTTGTGTTTTCTCCTTACGTGAGAGATCATAAAGGAATTGATCCAGAGATATTGGATAATCCGGCAACCATCAATTACCAGTTGGGGCTTAATGTTAAATTTTAATTCAAAAGTTATGAAAAAGATATATACAGCTATCATAGGCAGCTTGGTACTTTTTGCTTCTTGTAAAAAAATATTGGAAGAAGATGTAAGGAGCCAGATTTCAGATTTATATTACACTACACCTAGCGGAGTGGAATATGGAGTTAAGGCAAGTTATAGTTACATGAGAAGATGGTATGGCAACTTGCAAGAAACGGCATGGATCACCAATTTTGGCGACGAGTACACTGACGGAAATGCCAGCGGTGTAGTTAATGATTATAGTGTAGCCTTCAACTCTTTTGCTACTGCTTCTATAGCGCCCTGGAGTAACATGTACACGGCCATTAATACCTGTAATTCGGTGCTGAAAGCTGCCGAAGGGGTAGATATGCCAGCGCAGTTAAAAAATACGAGAATAGGAGAATTGAGGTTTTTAAGGGCAAACTATTTCTTTTTGTTGGTACAAACTTATGGTCCAATTTCTTTACCCTTAACCCCAACGGAAAGTGCATCTAGTGTGGCAAAACGAGAGCCCATTGCAGATGTATATAAAACAATAATTGCAGATTTGGATTTTGCGGTAGCTAATCTCCCACAAACAACAACTGAATATGGCAGGGCAACCACCTGGGCTGCACGACACTCCTTGGCAAAGGTATATTTGGCAAAAGCAGGCTCTACGGCTAAGGAAGCAACAGATTATGCTAAAGCGGCAACCTTGGCAAAAGAGGTGATTGCTTCTAATGTATACAAATTATTGCCAGATTTTGCCTCAATTTTTTTGCATGGCAAAAATGAAGAGGTGATATTTTCTTCTCAATTTGATGCCGAGCCACTTGCGGGCGGCTCTACTGGTAATTTGGGAAACTATTCGCATTTGTTTTTTGGCACCGGATACGATGTGATGCCAGGTATGCTACGCGATATTGCAAATGGAAGACCTTATAACCACTTTCGGCCAACGCCTTTCATGCAGGGATTGTATAATAAAACGATAGATTCCCGTTTCAGTAAATCTTTTAAAACCGTTTGGTATTGTAACAGACCAGGTAACTATACGATTAGCGGAAAAACGGTGAATATGAAATTGGGAGATATTGCGTTCATATTTACAGATTACGAACCTACTCAGGCAGAGAGAAATGCCGCACCATATACTATTGTTTCGCCTAGCCAACAAACAACTACCCGTTTTCCGCAATCTTCGAAACATATTGATGCCAATAGACTTGATTTTAATAACGTGAATGGTAATAAAGATTTAATTATTCATAGACTAGGTGAAACTTACCTAATTGCAGCAGAAGCATTGATGATGGACGGAAAACCGGGAGAGGCAGTTTTCTATGTGAACGAGTTGAGAAAAAGGGCTGCCATTACTTCAACTGATCCTTCGGTAACGGCTGCCAATAGATTGGCTATGGAGGTTACTGCTGGGCAATTGAATATCGATTTTATTTTAGATGAAAGAGCAAGGGAGCTTAATGGCGAATACATGAGATGGTTTGATTTGGTAAGAACGGGCAAGTTATTAGAGAGAGTAAAACTTTACAACACACGTGCTGCACCTAACATTAAGGATTATCACGTATTGAGGCCTATTCCACAAATCCAAATTGATAGGGTAATTGGAGGAGCTTCGGCTTATCCGCAAAATCCTGGATATAACTAATCGGAGTAAGTTTTAATTTTTGTTCACTAAATTGGCTGAAATCAGTACATAAAAACGATAAAATGCTTAAAAGGTTCATCTTGCTCTTTTTTGTACAGTGGATAGCACTAAACTCAACAACGGTTTTCGGTCAAATGAAGAAAAACAATTCTGTGTCCGAAGATATTAACCTAGTTGCTGAACGTTTGGTTAAAACTTATTTGCAGGAAGAGGTTGATGGACAGAAAGTAAAAAAGCTAATCGAAAACATACAACCAGATGGCAGTTGGCCTGGTATAGACTATACTACGGTTACGAATGGTTTCCCGGCAGGACAACATCTAAAAAACCTAAGGCTAATGGCCATGGTTTATGCCAAGCCGGGTACTAATTTTTACTGGAGTGAAAAGTTAAAACAAAAAATTTTGCAGGGTTATGATTTTTATCTGAGCAAAAATCCAAAATCAAAAAACTGGTGGTACAATGAAATAGGTGCTCCGCAAGATTATTTAGTTGGTTTGTTGTTAATTAAGGCGGAGCTTCCCGAAAAGGAGCTTCGCCATTATTCGTCTTACCTAAAAGATTTGACCGATAATCAAGGGCATCGTGGCATGAACCGTATTTGGGTATCGGCAATTACCATAGCCAAAGGATGTTTAGAAAACGATGGGGAAATGATAGCCAAAGGTTTTATGAGTGTAGCCTCTACTTTGGTCATTGCGCAAGAGCAAGGCGTAGAGGGTATCAAAATCGATAATAGCTTTCATCAGCATCGCCCACAGTTATATTCTGGCGGTTATGGAATGGGCTTTGCAGAAGGTACGGCAAATTTAATGGCACTGGCTGCGAATACTTCATTTGTAAAGGCTTTTTCTAAAGATAAAATACGCATTTTTTCAAATATGCTGCTCTACGGACATCAACTTTTCAGCTATCGCAGCGCCGTAGATTTTGGAACTATCGGAAGGAATATTGCCCGCCCCAATGCCATTAACGCTATCAACCCAGTTACTTTGGATGAGATGACCATCATTGATACCACTCGGGCTTCGGGTTTTAAGAATTGGAAAGCGCATTTGCAGGGAGCAGATTTCCCTAAGCCGTTTTGGGGCAATAGCTATTTCTGGAAATCGGATATCATGACACATCACGGACCAGATTATTATCTGTCTGCTAAAGTCATTTCTACGCGTACCAATGGCACCGAAATGCTCAATGGAGAAAACCTAAAAGGATATAATCTTCCCTTGGGTGCCACTAATATCATGGCAACAGGAGAGGAGTACAAAAATATTTTTCCCGTATGGGATTGGACTCGTGTTCCAGGTACTACAGCAGTAATGAATCCATCGGCTGCGGTACTACCTTGGTACCATTTCGGCAATAATGAATTTGCCGGAGGGATAAGTGATGGCAAGGCTGGGGCAATAGCCTACGAGCATAGCTATAATGGTGTACAAGCCAAAAAGGCTTATTTTTTTGTAGATGATATAATGCTGTGTCTAGGGGCAGGGATTAATGCCATCAGAACGCAGCAGGTGGTTACTTCTGTTAATCAATGTTATTTGCTGGGCGATATTGTAGCTGGAGGAGCTGAAAATGTGGGAGGTATTAAAATCAGTGACAGCCTTAAAGCTATAAAAGGTAATAACCTACAATGGGTTTATCATGGTGGTGTAGGTTACCTATTTCCTAATGGTGGCAATATCACGGTTAAGAATGCGGTACAAACTGGCTCATGGAGATCAATAAACACTACTGGAAGCGAAGAGATAATTAACAAGCCTATTTTTAGCTTATGGCTTAACCACGGTACAGCCCCAAAAAACGATAGTTATTGCTATATGGTCAGTCCAGGAAAATCTTTGGAAAGCTTTAAGCAGAAAATTGCTGCAAATCAATTTAAGGTAATCAAAAATGATAAAGATTTACAGGTAGTCAAATATCAGCAGTGGTATTTCATCATTATGTACAAGCCAAGTGTAATCGAAATAGAAAATCTAAAGATCACCTCTGATGCAAAAGTGGTAATGATGATAGAAGAAAAGAACAATGGGTATCAACTTTCAGTTTCAGACCCTACCCATCAGCAAAGTGAGGTGAATATCTCTATCAATAAAATCTTGAAAACTTCTACAAATATTCATGGAAACAAAGCCACCAGTATAAATATTAAATTTCCTCAGGGAGATAATGTAGGTAACTCGGTTAGAAACTTTTATGAAAATAAGAAGTAATATCAATTAATGTAGCCAAAGAAAAAATCCTGATAGGTAAAAATATAAAGCAGGGTTATTGCCCATAAAGTGATAGAATGAAAAATATGATTAAGATAGTGTTAGGCTTATGGTTAGGCTGTTTTTTATGCTTTACCAGCACAGCACAGCACAACATACAAGCACACAGCGATTCGGTTTTAAAAGTGATGAACAAGGTGGCCCAATGGCAGATGAAAGAATGGGAAGAAGGACGCATCATCAAACTTCCTAAAACAGAATGGGAAAATGGAGCCATGTATACGGGTTTTGTGGCCTTAAAACAGATTGATAAGCATCCAGCCTACGATCAATTTCTATATCATATTGGAGAGGAATTGAAATGGAATACTGGGCCGGTTAGGTTATTTGCTGATGATTATGCAATTGCACAAATGTATACTGCAATGTATATGGAACACAAAGAACCTAAAATGATTGCCAAATGGCAGGCACTGGCAGATACCATTGTAAATAAACAGTTTAATGAATCGTTAAAGGTGGTGCCAAAAATTAACCACCGCGAATGGGCCTGGTGTGATGCGCTTTTTATGGGACCGCCATCTATGGCTATGCTCTCTAAAGCAACCAACGATTTGAAATATCTCAAAAAGGCAGACACCTTATGGTGGAAAACATCGGCTTATTTATATGATAAAAAAGAAAGCCTATACTATCGTGATAGCCGTTTTTTCGAACGTAGGGAAGCTAATGGCAAAAAGGTTTTCTGGTCGAGGGGCAATGGTTGGGTATTAGCGGGTTTGGTTCGGATGATGGATAACATGCCGAGAGATTTTGAAAGTAAGCGTAAATACGAAAAACAGTTCAGGGAAATGGCTAAAAAAATTGCTGCTATACAGCAACCCGATGGTAGTTGGCACGCTTCTTTGTATGATCCTGTAACTTTTAATCTTAAAGAATCCAGTGGGACAGCATTTTTTTGCTATGGTATTGCTTGGGGTATTAACAATGGTTTGTTATCGAAAAAGAAGTACTTGCCAGTAGTGGAGAAAGCTTGGACAGCTCTGCTTTCTTCTATACATCCAAATGGAAAATTGGGTTATGTACAGCCCATAGGTGATAAACCTGTAAAAGCTGGTTTTGATAGCACCGATGTTTATGGTGTGGGAGCTTTTCTGCTTGCCGGCTCAGAACTATATAGGCTTTACAAGTAAATAGCAAGTGGTTAGCTAATAATAAAATATATTGAAATTCTAATGCAAGTATTTAGCCGTATCTCTTTTCTGGCACTGTTGTTCAATTTTGTTTTTCAGTGTTCCTTTGGGCAGCAACTGATGACTATGGATATGGTACACCATAATCCTGGTGAGCCACAAACAGAATCTCAATTTCTTGAACCTTCGTTTTTAAAGACTTCGGGCTATGATGCCAAAGTATTCTTTCTTTTCGAAGCAGCACAGTTTGGGCTAGATTGGCAGGCTTTTGACCAAGATGTCTTTCCCGAAAATACAGCAGAAAGAAGATGGGTAGATGATAAAAATGTAATATTGCAGCAAAAATATACAGCGGCAAAAAATGCCGGATTAAAGGTGTACTGTATGTTAGATATGTTAGTTTTTCCAGCAGAGCTGATTAATAAATACAAAACAGAGTTATGCAATAACAATGGCAGAATAGACATCAGCAAGCCCTTCACTCAAAAGTGCATTCGTTCATTAATTAACCAAATATTTGATAGGTATGCTCAAATGGATGGACTGATTATCCGCACAGGAGAAACTTATTTACACGATGCACCCTACCATAAAGGTGGAAGTCCTTTGGTGAATGGTTATAGTGACCACGTAACCTTGGTGAACATCTTACGTGAAGAAGTTTGCGAAAAGAGAAACAAACAGCTCTTTTACCGCACTTGGGATTTTGGTAGGTTTCATTCATTGCCAAAATACTATTTGGAAGTTACCAATCAGGTAGCACCTCACCCAAACCTCTATTTTTCGGTGAAACATACCATTGTAGATTTTTGGCGCTCTGCTATCACTCAACCTAACCTGGATTATAACAAATTTGATGTTTATTGGATAGATGAAGCCAGTAAATACGGTATTCCCTTTAATCCTTGTATTGGTATTGGTAAACATCAACAGATTGTAGAGGTGCAGGCACAACGGGAATACGAAGGAAAGGCGGCCCATCCCAATTACATTGGTAAGGGGATAATAGATGGTTTTGAGGAATTTAAAATAGCTAATAGCCAACAACCTTATTCGCTTAACCAAATCAAAAATAACCCATTATTTAAAGGGATATGGACTTGGTCGAGGGGAGGAGGTTGGTACGGTCCCTATATCAAAAACGAATTTTGGGCAGAACTGAACGCAAGAGTGGCTGTTCAATGGGCAAAGTATCCAGAAAAAACAGAAGAAGAAATCTTTGTGGCATTTGCCAGAGAAAAAGGACTGAACGAAGAAGATATTCCCAAATTTAGGGAACTGTGCCTGTTATCTGCCGATGGCGTAATGATGGGGCAATACAGTAGAATGGGCGGTGTACATGTCAATTGGACTAGGGATAATACCATTTCTGGGCTATATTTTCTTTCTCCATATTTTGATAAAATAATTGCCGAAAATAAAGTGAAAGAATATTTGGATGAGAAAGCGGAAGCCTTGGCAATATGGAAAAGAATAGAGAAACTATCAAAAGAGTTGCGTTTTAATAATAAAGAAACACAGCAATTTGTCCGTACATCATCTATTTATGGTAAATGGAAATTCCAGTTGTTAGATGCAGCATGGAAAGTAATGCTCAATGCCTATGCAGAAGAAAAGAAAGGCAATATTGATCTTAAAAAGCTTAGGGCGAACCTTAAATATTTTGATGAAACCCTCATACAGTGGCAGCAGTTTGTAACCGAAAATCCCGAAAGTGCATCGGTATATGTAACCACTTATTATGAAGACGAACAGGAAGTTGGTATAGCCACTACACTAGAGCGTTACCGGCAATTATTAAAGTAAATTCAATAACTTATTTTATCATTTTTTTAGTATTTAATTTTAAAGATATGTGCATTCCAACACTTTTAACAAACTATCCCGGTAGGGCTAAAGCAATAAAGACCACGCTACTACTTGTAATGTTGTTGTTGGGCAATTTATCTAACGCACAACAAAGTGTGCCAATTGTTTATCCTACCGTTTCACTAAGCGCAGAATGGATTGCCTGCCCTAACGTAAACCTCAAAGATTACGGGGTTTATCATCTCCGTAAAACATTTGAATTAAGCGAAAAACCCGAGAAATTTGTAGTTCATCTCACGGGAGACCAACGTTATCGTTTGTATGTAAATGGTGTGCCGGTAGTGCTTGGTTCGGCTAGGGGCGATTTAAGGAACTGGTACTATGAAACCATCGATATTGCATCAAATTTAAAAGCTGGAAAAAATGTGCTTGCGGTGTTGCTATGGAATATGGGAAATGGTGCACCTGCTGCACAGGTTTCCTCTCAAACGGGTTTTATCCTACAAGGTAATAGTGATAAGGAAAAATTGGTGAATACCGATAAAAGCTGGAAGGTGATTAGAAATAGCGCCTATTTCCCAGAGCCATTCCCAGCATCAAGGCTGGCTTCTTATATTGTGGGAAGCTGCGACAGTGTGGTATTCAAAAAATATCCCTTTGGATGGGAAGAACCAGCTTATGATGACAGTGCTTGGTTAATCCCGGTATTAGAGCCTCAGCCCAAATATTTCAATGTAAAACGAAACCTTATCCCTAGAACAATTCCTTTAATGGAGGAAAAACTGGAACCAATACATGGAATAGTTAGGGTATTAAATTTAGATGCTCAAAAAACAATAAAAACTTTTGAAAAGAGTGGCTCCATTACAATTCCGGCTAATACCAAAGCCACAATTTTGTTCGATATCAAAAACCTAACCACAGCTTATCCAGAAATTACGTTTAGCCGTGGAGAAAATGCAAAAGTTCAGATTACCTATGCCGAATCACTATTTGATAAAAATAACTTAAAGGGCAACCGTAATCAGGTAGAAGGAAAACATATTAAAGGTTATTATGATGTATTCCTTGCCGATGGAGGTGAAAATCGTTTGTTCAGGCCATTATGGATGCGTACTTTCCGCTATATCCAATTTGATATTGAAACCAAAGAAACGGCACTTACCTTAAATAAATTACAGTCTATGTTTACGGCTTATCCGTTAAAGGAGAATGGACGTTTCAGCTCTAACGATACCAGTTTGGACGAGATATGGAATGTGGGCTGGCGCACTGCTCGTTTATGCGCCAACGAAACCTATATGGACTGTCCTTATTACGAACAATTGCAATATGTTGGCGATACGAGGATACAGGCGTTGATTTCTTTGTATGTTTCTGGCGATGATCGTTTGGTGCGAAATGCCATTGAGCAGTTTCATCAATCTAGAATACCTGATGGTTTGACCAGAGATGCCCATCCGGCAGGAGGGGGTAAGTTTATTCCACCTTTTTCACTGTTTTGGATTTCGATGGTTTATGATTATGCTTGGTATAGGGACGATAAAGCTTTTGTGGATAGGTATCTTGTTCCAATGGAGTCGATTTTGAAATGGTTTGAGTATCGTTTAGATTCCAAATCGGGATTATTGGGTAAAACCGATTATTGGAATTTTGTGGACTGGACATTTTCTCCGAGTGGTATCCCTTCTGGTGGTATAGATGGAAACTCTTCCATTCTTTCGTTGCATTATGCCTATACCTTAGATCAGGCAGCCACGCTTTTCGAGCAAATGGGGCAATCACAAAAAGCAGGCTATTACAAAGAGTTATCCCGAAATATTAAAAAAGCTGTTTTTAATAGTTGTTACGATGCCGATAAAGGGCTTTTGGCCGATTCGCCAGAGAAGAAAGTTTTTAGTCAGCATGCCAATATTTGGGGAATTTTAAGCGATTGTATCCCACAAGCACAGCAGCAAGAGGTGATGAAAAAGGTGATGAATGATA
Organism: Pedobacter sp.; assembly: GCF_031119335.1. GTDB lineage: Bacteria > Bacteroidota > Bacteroidia > Sphingobacteriales > Sphingobacteriaceae > Pedobacter. Next base: position 158,837 of record NZ_JAVHXT010000008.1, on the reverse strand, counting down.
GCAGTTTAATATCAAGCACCCTGTATTTTAGGTTTTACTATACAGCAGCATTAAAAAAAGCAGGTATGGGAAATCTATACCTTTCTACTTTGGGACCTTGGAAAGAGATGTTGTCGTTGGGTTTAAGCACGTTTCCTGAAACCTTATCGCCTACCGTACGTTCTGATTGCCATGCCTGGAGCGCCAGTCCTTGCTATGATTTTTTGGCCACGGTATGTGGAATAGAACCTGCAACACCAGGTTTTACTTCGGTGCGTATACAGCCAAACTTGGGCAACTTAAAAGAGGCTTCTGGCGAAATACCACATCCTATGGGAACTATAAAAGTGAGCTATCAAAAAGCAAAAGATGGAACTTATAAGGCTACCATTGAACTGCCTGCAAATTTGAAGGGCGAGTTTATTGCTAATGGTCAAAAAATGGTCTTAATGTCTGGGAAACAGCAGCTCACATTTAAGTGACATTAAGAAAAAAGAATTTATAAACTGTAAAATAAGTATTCGATGAACAAGTTACGATATCTGACATTTTTAATCTGCTTTGCTATTATAGGTGCTAAAGCCCAAGACAAAGATCTGATGCAGTTGTATCCAGAAGGGCAAGTTCCCTTCGCCAAACCTGGTGCAGAAGTTCCAACCATAAAAGTATTTTGGCCAGAGCGCAATCTTGCCAAAGGCACGGCTGTTATTGTTTGTTCTGGTGGTTCTTACGGGGGGAGAGCCAACAATGGGGAAGGTATTCCAGCTTGTAAGAAACTAGCCGAAGCAGGTATTACTGCTTTCCTCTTAAACTATCGTTTGCCTAAAGCCGAGTTTATGGATCGTAAGGAGATTGTTCCCTTAACAGATGCGCAACGAGCTATACAGTTTGTGAGAGAAAATGCGAAGAAATTTAAGATTGACCCGTCACGATTAGGTATCATGGGTTTTTCTGCAGGCGGACATCTAGTTTCTACTGTAGGTACACATTTTGTCGAAAAATCAGAATTGGATAATCCTAAAGGTACTTCGCTGCGTCCCGACTTTATGGTGCTGGTTTATCCTGTAATTAGCTTTGCGGATTCGTTAACCCATAAAACCTCTAGAATGAATTTGATTGGTCCTGAAGTTACAAAAGATGCCATCTTGAAATACTCTAATGAATTGCGGGTAACGGAACAAACCCCGCCTACTTACCTTACTTCTGGTATGGATGATAAAGCAGTTGATGTAAAAAACAGTCTTTATTTTGCCGCTGCGTTAAAGCAACACCATGTTCCTGTAGAATTGTTTCTCTATGAAAAAGGTCCACATGGGCATGGAGTGAACAATAAGTATGCGAAAGTACAGTGGATTGATGATTGTATTGAATGGATTAGAAAGGAGCGTTATCGTAGATAAGAGCTTTTAAGGTTGTTTAAGCTAAAATTATAACATTAGAAAATTGATAAGGAATAAACTTGATTTAGCTAGTTATATCTCAAATACGATACAGTACAAAGGAGAATTTATTTTACAAAAGAAATAATATCTTATCGATTGTTTTTAAAAATATTTAAAAACAAGCATGGTTTTCTTGGAAATCTATCTGTTATAAGTTAGTTTTGTTATTGGGATTTCTCTCCTAATAATCCCATTGAACTTACAAACTATATGGAATTTCTGAACGGCGTTAACGCTCTTACCCTTGTATTTGTCTCACTTTTGGTATTTGCCATTGCCTACCGTTTTTATGGTATATTCATGGCTAATAAGGTGCTACGATTAAATGCAAACAATGTAACTCCTGCTGTCGAATTTGCCGATGGGAAGGATTATGTAGCCACTAACAAGAACGTACTTTTCGGTCATCATTTTGCAGCAATTGCAGCTGCTGGACCACTTGTAGGACCAGTACTTGCCGCTCAATTCGGTTATTTACCGGGCACCTTATGGATACTGATCGGTTGCGTACTAGGTGGAGGTGTACATGATATGATTGTGCTTTTCGCATCTGTGCGGCACAAAGGCCAAAGCTTAGCTACCATCGCCAGTAAAGAAATTGGAAAGGGTACGGGTACCATTGCAGGTTTTGCCATTCTTTTCATCCTGATATTAACGCTAGCGGGACTTTCGCTGGCCTGTATCAGTGCTATGCACGAAGCCTCATGGTCGTTGTTTACCGTTATTGCCACTATGCCTATCGCGGTTTTAATGGGTTTAATTATGCGCTACAGAAAGAACAGCGTTACCTTGGCAAGTATCATCGGCGGTATTTTGCTCATCGCAAGTATTATCGGTGGGCACAACCTCATGCAGATCAAGGAAATCAGCGATCTTTTCCATTGGAACGTGAAAACCATCTCTATCTCGATTACCATTTATGGTTTTTTAGCATCGGTTTTACCAGTGTGGTTATTATTGGTGCCTAGAGATTACCTGTCAACCTACTTAAAAATTGGAACCATATTGATGTTGGCCGTGGGTGTAATTTTCGTTCATCCAACGTTACAAATGCCAGCTATTACCGATTTTATTAATGGAGGAGGTCCAGTAATTGGTGGTCCAGTATTGCCATTTATCTTTATTGTTATTGCTTGTGGAGCAATTTCAGGCTTCCATGCGGTTATTGCCACTGGAACCACGCCCAAGATGCTGAACAGTGAGAAGGAAATTCTTTTTGTGGGTTATGGCGCCATGTTAGTAGAAGGTTTCGTGGCCTTAATGGCATTAATTGCCGCTTGTACATTAGTGCCTGGCGACTACTTTGCTATCAATACACCGAAGGAGATGTATGATACTTTTCTTGCACAAAACCCAGGAATGCACACGGTAGACTTAGACCACTTCAGTGAGAAAATTGGCGTTGATTTACATGGTAGAACTGGTGGAGCGGTATCTCTGGCTGTGGGTATGGCGCATATCTTTAATAAAATTCCTTTTATGGATGATGTGATGGCCTATTGGTACAATTTCGCTATCATGTTCGAAGCAGTATTTATTCTTACGGCAATTGATGCCGGCACAAGGGTAGGGCGTTTCTTCTTGCAGGAGATGATTGGTGGAGTAATCCCTAAATTCAATGATAAAAACTGGATGCCGGGTATTCTAATCAGCAGTGCCATTTTTACCTTCTCATGGGGATACTTAGTTTATACTGGTAACGTAAGTAGCATTTGGCCACTCTTCGGCATCAGCAACCAGCTGTTGGCAGCCTGCGGTTTAATTGTCTGTACTACCATGCTAATCCGCATGAACAGAAAGAAATATGCCTTATGCTCCGCAATTCCGGGAGTGTTTATGGCCATCATCACCTTTTGGGCAGGCTACGAGCAGGTATTCAATATCTATCTCCCCAAACAGCAATATTTACTGGCATCTTTAGCCATCTTGGCGATGTTGCTCATGCTCATTGTATTCATCAACACCTTTAAAAGATGGAGCAAGCTTTTAAAAATGGAAGCGAAGCATGTAGATTATTATGGAGATACGGTGAAGGAGTTGGTAGAGCGGTAGTTTTTTGGGTTATAGCCGCTTTGATAACATTACAGATAACGACGTTCCGGAGCACTCTAGACAAGTATGCAAAATGCCTAGGCATTACGTGTCCCCCTTCGGAGGGGGATTCAAGGGGGAGGAATTTGCAACGTTGTGCACGCAAATAACAAGATAGATGTGTCCACACGGTAGGATAAATGGGAGCGGACGTATAGCTCTTAGGCATTTTGCATATTCCCCTCTTTTAGAGGGGTGCCCAAAGGGCGGGGTGTTTTAAACGTCGGTATTTAGTCAGGCTAGCGTTACTTAAATTCAAACTCAAGTCAATAAGCCACAAAAAAAGCCCCAATTACTCGGGGCTTTTCATTTTATATGCTTTTTCAGCTTAGTATCTGTAAGCTTCTGGTTTAAACGGACCTTCTACAGCTACACCAATATATTCTGCTTGGTGTGGATCAAGAACATCTAACTCTACACCAATTTTTTCTAAGTGTAAACGAGCTACTTTTTCGTCTAAGTGCTTAGGTAAAACGTAAACTTTGTTTTCGTAGGCATCTCTGTTAGTCCAAAGTTCTAACTGAGCTAAAGTTTGGTTAGTAAACGAGTTACTCATTACAAAAGATGGGTGACCAGTTGCGCAACCTAAGTTTACCAAACGACCTTCGGCCAAGATAATTACATCTTTACCGTCGATAGTATATTTATCTACTTGAGGTTTGATCTCTACTTTAGTGTTGCCATAGTTTTGGTTTAACCAAGCCATGTCAATTTCATTATCGAAGTGACCAATGTTACAAACGATAGCTTTGTCTTTCATGGTTTTGAAGTGCTCGCCACGAACAATGTCGCGGTTACCAGTGGTAGTTACCACGATATCAGCTTCTTTAACAGCAGTAGCAAATTTCTTTACTTCGTAACCTTCCATTGCAGCTTGTAAAGCACAAATTGGGTCAATTTCAGTAACGATAACACGTACACCTTGTGAACTTAATGAAGCAGCAGAACCTTTACCAACATCACCATAACCAGCAACAACAGCCACTTTACCAGCCATCATCACATCAGTAGCACGACGAATTGCATCTACTAGTGATTCGCGACAGCCATATTTGTTATCGAATTTAGATTTAGTTACCGAATCGTTAACGTTGATTGCAGGTAAGTGCAATGTTCCGTTTTTCATACGCTCGTATAAACGGTGTACACCAGTAGTAGTTTCTTCTGATAAACCTTTAATTGCAGCAATTAACTCTGGGTATTTATCGAAAACCATGTTCGTTAAGTCACCACCATCGTCTAAGATCATGTTCAAAGGTTGACGGTCTGGACCGAAGTGTAAAGTTTGCTCAATACACCAATCAAACTCTTCCTCGTTTAAGCCTTTCCAAGCATAAACCTGAATACCAGCAGCAGCAATTGCAGCAGCAGCGTGATCTTGTGTAGAGAAAATATTGCATGAAGACCAGGTAACTTCTGCACCTAGTTCTACTAAAGTCTCAATTAAAACCGCAGTTTGGATAGTCATGTGCAAACATCCTGCAATTCTAGCACCTTTTAGGGGTTTTGTTGGACCAAATTCTTTTCTTAATGACATTAAGCCTGGCATTTCTGCCTCTGCTAATTCGATCTCTTTGCGGCCCCATTCCGCCAGTGAAATGTCCTTAACTTTGTAAGGTACGTAAGTTGTCTCTACTGATGACATATTCTTTTCTTGTTTTAAAATTGAGCTGCAAAGTTACGGCATAGCTTTGTGAATATCAATTTAATAATTACAGCTTTACACCACGATGAAACTACCAAATCTTCTCAATTAACCATAGGTTTAAAACCGAATTGTTATACCTGCGCTATTTTCCTTAAACTTATCTCTTAATGTTAGCAAATCAATGTCATTGTCTTGTGGCAATAGCAGTCCCGCTTTCCGCTTTACTACAGGGCAAACACAGAGGTTTGCCCCTACGTGTTCGCTCCAATCGGGTTTAATGAACAAAAATCTGTGCTACATATGTAAAATCTTGCATCTTCATATAAGCCCCGGGTTAAAACCGCGGGGCTGAATGTTAAGCCTTCCCGACACTTCGGGAAACAAATCATCGATTAAACAACGCCCAAATCCCCACCTAAACATATTTCCTACTCGTTTGTTAAGCAGGTAGCTAAAACATAGAATATGGAAAATACAACTCATAAAATTACCGATCAACCTTCTCCTCAAGATGGGTTAGACAATACAGGTACTCAAGGTTATGATTCATTAAGCGACGATGCTTACAAAGGTTCCGTGATAAAAACGGAGCAAAGCAGTAACGACCCTAGTCAACAGGCTCCAGTTACTATTAGCTCGCCACCTAATGAAGGTGAAAAGATCATCGTCGATGTGCTGATTAACGAGAAATTAGCGCATGTGATTGTCACAAAGAACAGATCGCAATTTCATATCAACCTAGATGGTAAAGATATAGGGCGGTTTGAGCTAAATGACGAGGGTAAAATTAAACGTTTCCCGCAACCCAGCAGTGCCCACATAGACCACGATGTTTATTTTGCCCCTATTGAGGAAAAACTGAAGGAGCTGAATAAATTAAACTAACTTACTGTATCAGGTAAAATTATCATTTCTTCAATTTATCTAAGGATAGTGTTGCGCCCAGATACATCGCCAAGTACGTATCATAATTTATCACTTTTCTCAACTCCCAACCCAATGCAAGATCAACGGGAGCAACTTTGGTGAGTAGCTGACCCTTAAAAAGAAAAAATGGTGTGGTTTTCCTCTTCGTAGTGAAAAGCTGCCTGATTATCCCATTTTCAACTACTGTTTTGCTGAATGTGTTGTCAAAAAATGCGGCGCCCAAGGTCGGGTCCGCGTTAAAGGCAAATTTTTTTTCCTTTACATTTAACCTAAGCGGAAGCCCCAAACCTAAATAACTTTCATAGCTTACGTTTTTACTATATTGACGCTGTTGAATGGGTATCCTGTTAAGTGTAATGTTTTGTGTAATATCTGCTTGGGTTACCGTCAACGTATCAATCCTACGGTTTGCTTTGGTAGGCTTAACTGTTGTGGTTCTTACCATGCCTTCCAGATGTAGGTTGAGGTAAACTGAGAACCAATTTGACTCATCTATCGCAATCATCGGGTTCAAATACCATCCCCATAAATTCTGATCGGTCTTCGTGTCCAAGGCGTATGTTTCCTCTATATATTTAGACCCTACTTCTAAACTACTTATATTAGGTTTTTCAAGATACCTCTCTCTTCTTGTATAGCCTTTACTACTATCTGCCTCGAAATATCTAAAATTATAAATTCCAAATTGGAAGCCTAATTTTGTTTTTGATTTAAAAAGTTTAAGATCGTTCCAAATGTTAGGAACGAAAAGATTAATCTGGCCAGCAAAATTTTTAAACGTAGGTGCTTCAAAAAAATCAAAGTTACTACCTGTTACAATCCTAAGTTCCCATTTGGCTGTATCTGCTTTAGCTTTAGATGGGTCGGTAGCGTCACTAATCACAAGCTTTATGGGGTAAGTAGTAATCTCCCCATCAATTTCCTGAAATACGCTCAAGTTAATATATTCGTCAACTTCTGGAATGATGTCTGCCAATAATCTTACGCTTATGGTAAAGGCAGCAGAAATATTCTTATCAATGGTTTTAGTAGTTAAGGAATTGTCTGTATAAACATAATCTTTATTTATACTTGCTGTGCCATCGTTCCTGTCCTGAAATTTATAGACAATTTTCTTTTGATCATTATTATCCTCCACTTTAAAATTCAGAAAAATTGTCTGGTCACCGCTAGTCGGCTCACTTACTTTTAATTCTGTTACCTTGCCATTTTCTAACTTGAAGGTTTTTCCATTAAAATTCAGCTCTAGTTTTTGAGCTGCGCAAATCAATGGGAAATAAAAAATTATCGCTAATAACTTTTTCATATTATTCTGTTATAACTAATTTACATATGCTTAACTACTCAAATTTATCGTATTTGAATTGTTGGTGAAATACTTGAAAACCAGTATTTTATTAGCTAATTACTATAGGTTATCTTCGCAGCTTGACATGTTTTATACTTTTGTTTTTGTCGTACACAGGTTGTATATTAGTTTTTGCTAACAAAAATTAACTTGCTCAACCCAACGCTTTCCACATACGCCAAAGCCTTTACCAAACTCAAACGTGGTGGTACCAAATACGGTGCGGCACCGCACAAGCCTATTTTGCTGTTAAGCATCATCGAACTCATCGAAAAAGGCATCGTAACCGATAACCGTATATTTATAGATGCCCAACTGGTAGGCACTTTTAAAGAGAACTGGCTCTTGTTGGTTAACACCGCCCACCAAGAAGATTTTACCCAACCTTTCTATTACCTACAAAACGAAAGGGTGGAAGGCCAATGCTATTGGTTTTTACAGCCTATGCCGGGCTGCCAAATCAATGCGCATATTAAATCTGTAAGTGTATTGGCCAGCGTTTGTGAATATGGCTACTTAGGTACAGATTTATGGCTCTTATTAAACGATGCCGTAAGTCGAACCTTTCTAAGGCAAGTGCTACTAGATACTTATTTCGTAGCGACAAAAAATAACTTGCTAAATGCCAAGCAGCGAGGGCAGGGCTACCTTAACGACCAAACCTCCGATTTGCTAGAGGAACCCCAAGCCAAGTTAAAGCACATTAGTAAATTCACCGAAGAAGACGTTTTTGTGCGCAACGGCCTATTTAAACGCCTAGTGCCCAAACTCTACCAACAACAATGTAGCTTTACGGGCATGAGCCTCAGTAGCCTATACAAGCATAGCTTTGTAGATGCCTGCCACATCGTGCCTTTTAGCCATAGCCAAAATGACCATGTAACCAACGGCATTGCACTTTGCCCTAATATGCACCGAGCTTTTGACCGTGGTCTGCTGAGCATTGATGATGACTACCGCATCTTAGTTTCCGAACATTTAACAGAAGATAAAACCCATCCTTATGCATTAAGTGCATTAAAAGGAAAACAAATTATATTGCCTCAACAACAGAACCATTACCCAGCGCAGGAAGCTTTGGAATGGCATAGGAGTGAGGTGTTTAAGATTTAGTAACACATTGCGTGAGACTAAATTTTTTATTATGAAGATTTTTTATTTTTTCTAAAATATACATTTAACATCATGAAAAGCCCGAAAAATCCAATGACCATACCCCAGAACTGTTCCGGTGATTTATAAAATTTATGTAAAATATCATCTTTGAAAAATGAGAAACCAAATCCCATCGTTGCCAATAATATTCCTATCATTAATAACAACCGTTCATATAAGGCTAAAATTCCCAATTTACTCTCAAGTTTTTGGTTTATAACTGGACTGTATCGATAAAACTCAATTTTAGAGTGTAGCTTCATTTTTGAAGCAATATTATTCCATATTTCGCTTACGACAGCCTTATATAAAGACTTAGAAATATCGTCCCAGAATGTTTTCTCTCCGAAACTATTTAATACGTCCATATCAAAAGGTATCCGACCAATGAACGTTGAATATTCAAGTTGGCTATTAAGTTGCTTAAAATCGTGAATGTTCCTAGCTTTGTTAATAACACGAAAAATAGGCTTTTTTGAATTTTCTCTATCTAGCTGTTTAATTAAATTTCTAGCCGTTATATCAGAAATAAAATCATCTTCTTGAATACATATTGTAAAATCAGCAATGGAATGTATTTTTGATACTAATATGTCATAGCCGGCCCTACAATCTAGAAAAATGAAGTCATAATGATTTTTTGGAATTAAATTAAAGATCTTTTCTAAACCGATAGAAAAATATTTGTTTTCATCGAGATACGGATCATCTAAATCAACTAATTCATCGATCCTATCAACCGATGGTAATATGTCGAAACTTCTATATCTTTTAATTCCTAATGGATATGGTTGGTTGGTGCCAATTAAATCATTGTAATGCGAGGGTTTATTTTGGTAAAGGATATCACAAGTGCTTAATTCGCCTTTCTCTATTAGGTTGATTGCTTCACCTTTATGGAAATAAAGCAGTGATGTTAATCCCCTTACATATACGTCTAGATCTATTACTAGCACATTTGAGCCATTGTTGCCCAATAGATCTGCTAAAATCGCAGAAAATAAGGTTTTCCCAGTACCGCCTTTGCCACTTACTATATTGATTACAGTACTATTCATTATTTAACAAATCTAATTATGATAAAAGTAATAATTCCCTGAACGAAAAGTCCGATTAAAATCGTTTGCCAAACTATTTCAAACACCTTAGGAAGTTCTACGGAACTTATTCCGAATTTTAATAAATAACATGGATACATTATTACGGCAAACCACATGATGCCAAGAGCAGTTTTTGAAATTGATGAATTTAGATGTTTAACAGCTTTGTTGTTTGTGTTGCCTTTTAACCAAGATAAAATTATATAGAGCCATACATATCCACTTATAAAAGAGAAAAATATAACTGCCAAAGCAATAGGGGTTTTTATTATATACTTTACAATTTCGTTTTGTATAGATTTCTCCAGAATCATTTACTAAGAATTTGAGATAACGTCTAACTTTGTATTTGAGATATAATCTGATGCAATGTAACAAACATTTCGACGACTTGAGATTTTTTATTATTATGTTTTTTCATACTGAAGTTTTAGACTCATTTGAAGGTTCCAAAGTCTCTAATTTAAAGCACTAAAAAATGAGGTGTTTTTTTCTGCAAACATGTTCAATCATGAGGAATAAACTTACAATACTCTTTCTACTCCATTATTTTCCACCTTCCAGATTTGGCATGGCAATAATTTATTTAATTCTTGAAAAAGCTGTTTTGCATTTTGATAGGAGTAAATATGCACTGCTTCCGCAATAGCAAGCATAAACACAGGCTTGCCTTTTTCAAAAAAACCACTGTAGTAATAAGTTTGTTCAGAATTTGACTCTGCAACTAGATAAAATTTATCTTTGGAAATTAAGAATGTGTCAGTCATATTTGTAATTAGGTATACTGAGTTTAGAAATTAGCCTCCATTTTACTAAATTAAAATGATAAATATTTCTTTTCAAGTAAAGCTTCGTATTAATCGAAATTATTGAAAAATGCATTTACTTTTATTCTGTGTTTTGTAATTTTCTTAGTGTTAAGAGGTTTAGAACATTGCTGCAGAATGAATAAATAGTTCAAAAATAAATCTCCTTTTTTGAACTATTTGTACAAAAAATGCTAATTTTTGTGCCTTAGTAAAAGAAAGACGAAAGGTACCAAGAGATCATGAGTAAGAAAGGAAATAGCGTAAAGAAAGATACGGAAGAATTAAGGGAGAATATTAGGTTTATTGATCTTTTTGCAGGAATTGGGGGCTTTCATATCGGTATGCACAGCGTCGGTGGTAAATGTGTTTTTGCCTCTGAAATTGATAAGTTTGCTCGAGTAACTTACGAGCACAACTATAAGAAATGGTCTCCCGAAGTTTTCGCGAACAATTTGTTCAATCAAGACATTACCGATCCGAATTTAGATTACAATAACATACCCGCTTTCGACGTGCTTTGTGCAGGTTTTCCTTGTCAGCCGTTTTCTCATGCAGGATTAAAGAAAGGCTTCAGTGACACGAGAGGTACATTGTTTTTTAATATTGAACAAATCGTAAAAACGAAGATTAATCAAGCTAAGAAAAATAAAGATGATAGCTTAATCCCTAAAGTTCTTTTCTTGGAGAATGTGAAAGGATTGAAAAATCACGATAAGGGTCACACTTTTGCTGTGATAAAAGCTAACCTCGAGAAGCTAGGTTATGAGGTAAGGGCGGAAGTTTTAAACAGTAAAAACTTTGGGGTGCCTCAAAATAGAGAGAGGATTTTTATTATAGCTTGGTATAAAAAACTTATTAAAGCAAAGGATTTCAAGTTTCCTTGGGGTATTGATGCCGAAGGAGATGTAATTTTTGATAAATCTCAAAGAGATAAACTTTCAATTCCTACTACTTTGGGTGATATCCTATTAGATGAGAAACAGCTTTTAAAATTTGAACAGAAACAAAATAAAAGCTATACCATTTCAGAAAAACTCTGGGAAGGTCACTTAAGGAGACGGAAGGAGCACGGCGAAAAAGGCAATGGCTTTGGTTATTCCCTATTTAAAGATGATTCTCCTTACACGAGTACAATTTCTGCAAGATATAACAAAGACGGCTCTGAGATATTAATAGATCAAAGCATACTTGATAAAAGACCAAGAAAGCTACATCCAATAGAAGCAGCAAGACTACAGGGCTATCCAATAGATGCAAAGGATAAAAACGAACGTTTTCAGATACCAGTCTCCGATGCCCAAGCTTATAAGCAATTCGGTAATTCTGTTTCTGTTCCAGTGATTAAAGTATTGGCAAAGGAAATTTCTAATCAATTATTAACGCAAATCAAATGATTAAACAACTATTAAAAGACATAGATACCTTAAATGGTAAATCTAAATTTCGTCTAAGTTTTTACGCCTCAGGCGGTTTTGTAGAGTTTTACAATACTTCTGGAAAAGTGTTCGTACTAGGTCTCAGATCTATCATTTCTGTTTTAGAAGATATAATAGAAAATCTACCCGAATTCGCAAAGAGTGACGATTATGTTGAAAAGGAATGGAGAGACTTAGGTTCGGAATATTTTAGTGATGGTGCCGCTAACGCAATGGCTACCGTCCAAACCAAACCCTTATACGCTACCTTAACTAAATTTGTTGCTATTGCTAACAAAAATTTAGCTTCTTATGATGATAGTTGGATAGATCTAGAAAAAAGTAAATTAACTAACACTGTTGCCTACATGAAAAAGCTCTCTAGCTTGTTCGAAGTAGATGAGAATACTGAAAGTAACGACAAAAACATTGAAGAGGTTGAACTAAAATCAGAATTTGCGCAGTGGCTAGTGGATAATCCAAGAAACCATTATTTTGATGACGATATAGCAAAAGCCTTAAAGGCATTAGGAGTTTATCAAGAAAAATACGAAGAGGAATTCAAAACAAAACTATTTGAAATAAATTTTGCTGAACTTCAAAAGGAAATAGAAACTATTGAGCAAAATATCTGGAACACGGAATCTGCATTCTTTGAGTTTAGTGAAAAAACAAGTACACACCAACCGAGAGCAATATTCGGTTCTAGGAATTACCTAAAATTCTTACAAGAATATCAAAAGCCCAAAGAAACGGCTGGGGAAGTAATACTCGGCTACAACAAGATATATTTTGGTGCTCCCGGTACTGGTAAGTCCTACGCCGTTGCGCAGTTGCTAAAAGTAAATAAAGTTCGAGAAAGCAATGTCGAAAGGGTTACATTTCATCCCGATTACGACTACAGTTCCTTCATTGGAGGCTATAAGCCCGTTACTGAAACTGATGGACAAGGTAACGAGTTTGTAAAATATAAATTCGTTCCTCAAGTATTCGTTAACATATACGAAAAGGCATGGCGTAACCCACGCCAGAATTACTATTTAGTCATAGAAGAAATTAACCGTGGTAACTGTGCTGAAATTTTCGGAGATGTTTTCCAATTGCTAGACAGAAACCCTGACTATACCATCACGCCTTCCGAAGACCTCGCAAAATATCTTAATAAAAGAGATGAGGTTTCTGCGAACAAAAGTCTACATCAAGGTAAGTTAGTCATGCCAAGCAACCTTATTATTTTAGCGACAATGAATACCTCCGATCAATCGCTGTATCCAATGGATAGCGCCTTTAAACGAAGATGGGATTGGGAATATGTGCCTGTTAAATATCCGATTGATGAAACTGACAGCAGTTGCCCATCTTTTGGCTACAAAATCAAGTTAGATGAACATCATCATATCAACTGGATCGATTTTGTAAAAAACATTAATGCCCATATTATGCAGAACCCAAGTTTGGGTATGGATAAGTGTCTGGGTAATTTCTTTGTCAAACCGGACGAAACTGGTGAAATTAGTATCGATGCAGTAATCAACAAGGTAATGTTCTACCTATGGAATGACGTGTTTAGAGATGAAGAAAACGAGGTCTTTTCGGATCACAGTTACAATGATTATTTTCCAATTGCTACTAATGGCAGGGCGCAGCTTCATGCATTGTCGAGTAAGTATGATCTTATTGTAGAAAGTGTAGTAGTTGCGGAGCCTGAAGTTATAGCTTTCACTGACGAAGAAAAGACAACCTAAAAATCTCGCAATGAAGATACTCATTGAAGGAGAGAAATATCCCATCGAGGATTTAGAAAGGATATTTAAGTCGGCTCAGTTCTATTATCCTCAAGGCTACCAAGGTATTGTAAAGGCTGTGGGCTACTATCACTCTACAGAAACCAATGAACTGGTATTCATGCTTCCCAAAGTGTTTATGAGGGATGCTGAGCAGACTGTATGGGGCATTTCTAAAGAGGAGCTGTGTCAAATTGGAGAGCGTAGTACTTCAATTAAGCATGATGAACAGTTCGAATGGCTAAGGAATCTTTCTGTATTCTTTTATAAGAGTTTAGTTCTCTACAAAAAGAAATTTCCAGAATCAGAGTTGATCAACTATTCACCAACTTACCAGTTAAAGGGATTACGTACTACTCAGCAGTATTCTTACCTAGATATACTACTAAGTTTTGTTTCCTTTTATAAGAGAAATAGTAGTCATATTCTTTATAAACATATTGATGCCGTACACGCCAATCCGAAGAAACCAAAGTGGGAAAAGACAATAAGAAAGGGTAGTCCTATTTTGATCGATGATAAAAGTTTTATCTACGATCGAGTAAGAACAAAAAGTAAGGCAGTAGATAATGAGGAGGATTTGATTATCTACTTTCTTTCGATCATCAACTATTTCAATGAGCAGCATAGTTTAGGATTGCATTTGGACAAAATCTATCCAATTATAAAAGGCAAACGTTTTATTGAATTAAAGAAAAATGGCCTGCAGAAGCTGAAAAAGATTAAGTATAGATATTTTACTGATATGCTAAAGTCAATGCATAGCTTATGTATGATCTTTTTCTCGCAATACGACCAAGCCAGCGCAAAAGTACAGGAAGATTTTATCACAATTAGCAGTTACAATATCGTTTTTGAGGAAATGGTAGATCGTTTGTTTTCTGACGAATTGGAAGAAAAGTCGGTTGGCGGAGTCACTCTTTCTCAGTTAAAACATAACCTAGATGGAAAAGTGATAGATCACCTTTTTGACCACACCTCTCTATTAGATGATTCTCGTATCTTCTATATCGGTGACTCTAAATATTATAAATCAGGAACCCAAGCACATGACCTTTCAAGGTATAAGCAGTTTACTTACGCCAAGAATGTAATCCAATATAATATTGATCTGTTAAACGACGGAAGTAGAACCTATAAACCTGGTTTACGCTATCGAGATGAGCTAACTGAGGGATATAACCTAACACCTAATTTTTTTATTTACGGTTATATCGATAAGCCTAATGATTATTCTTTGAATGAACTAAGACCTAACGGAGACATTGTTCCTTCTTTCCATTTTAAAAACAGACTGTTTGATAGGGACACGCTATTCGTGCATCAATATAAGATCAATTTTCTTTTTGTACTAAAGGCTTACGTTACATTTAGTACCGATGCCGTATCAAAATTTAGGTCAGAGGTAAGGGATACATTCAAAAAAGAATTTGTAACCTACTTCTCAGATTCAACAAAATGTGGCTTCGAATTTTACCGCTTAAAAACAGAGATAGATTCAGAGGCTTTTATCAATCAACATTTCAAAATACTTAATGGTAAGGTTTATACCACGAGTAATAACGAAATCTTGCTAGCTTTATGTAAAGAAGAAGATGATAAAAAGCTTCTTCAGCTACTTGGAGATTTTGAAAAGCATACCATACAATAAATAAATACTATATTTATTGCTAGATGAGTACAAAGCTTTCCGATTATTTTGTAGGTATTGCGGCTAAACGCTTAAGCCATGTTGAAATCTTCTCAAACCAACACGAGCTAAATGGAATTACGAAATTCCGTTCGATACTTGGTGAAGAAAAAGCTAATTTCAATGGTCTAGCAGTTTATTTGCCCGATGAAGAAGAACATGTGGTTGAGAACGAGAGCAGCTATACTTGGTACGATGTTAGGGCAAATAACCCTAACCGCTCGGCAGAATACAGGCTCTACTTTTCCGACAACGAAGTTGTACCCAATGCAGCTGTCGGAGACTTAGTTATTTTGGGTAAAGATACCCAAGGCAAGCTCATCATCATTGTATCACCGTCAGGGTCAACTTCTGAAAAACAACTACTTTTTCTTTTCGGGCTCGAGGAAGTGGGCAATTCGTTTATTGTAAAGGATTTTAGGGAAGATAAAAATGATATAGGTTTTGCTGGTAGGTACATCCTCTCTACCTTGGGTATACAGATTACGGAAGATAATTTAGAAGAGGACTATCTTGCTCAGATGGTTAAAGTATTTGGGATGACTTTCCCAACTACAAGGGATTTTTCCGCTTTTTCGAGAGCAACGGTTAAAGATGTATCTGCTGTAGAAGACCCAGATGGCGCTTTGGTGGCTTGGTGGGATAGGGAAGGAATGCTTTTAAGGTTATTCGAAAAGGAAATCATAAAACAAAGATTGGCTCAGGGGTTTGGAGAAGATGGGACTGATGTGGATGAATTCTTGAAATTCTCTATAAGCGTAATCAATAGAAGGAAATCAAGAGCAGGCCATTCATTTGAAAACCATTTAGATACTATATTTACAGCGCAAAAGCTACAATATACCAAAGGTGGTAAAACTGAAAATAACAATAAACCAGATTTTCTTTTTCCCTCGGTAGAAAAATATCATGATCCCAATTTTAACACGCAGTTATTAACCATGCTTGGTGTGAAAACCACTTTGAAAGATCGTTGGAGACAAGTACTCGCTGAAGCGAATCGTATTCCCAATAAACACTTGATAACTTTAGAACCCGCCATCAGTAAAAACCAAACTGACCAGATACACGCTGTAAATCTACAGTTAGTATTGCCTCAAAAGCTAAAAGAAACCTTTTCTGCAGAGCAACAGCAACAAATTATTAATTTGTCGGATTTTATTGACTTGATAAAAGGCAAAAGTGCTTTTATGGCCTAGTCTCTTTTAACAAAGTTGTTAAGCTCACACAGATAGGTGGGGTTATAAGTGTCTGTCGCTCGCATGCCAGTGCCACCTGCAATCGGCTTTCGATCCATTTTCTCTATAAAATTCTTTATGCTTATCACTCTCCATTCCATAAAATCTCTAGTAGTTTGGTTGGCCACTCTTCTAACAATATAATAAACATTAATTCCAGTTGTTTCCTCTAATACGCGTAGTGCTTCTATTCTACTTAAATCCATACCAAAACCATTCAATGGCCCTTTACTTAAATCCTTTTCCTTCACCTCCATGATCAATGGCAAGCCTCTTGATGTCAATGCAATACAATCAATATCTGACGGAATACCTCTTTTAACTTTAAACCCTAAGAAACCATCGAAAATTAGTCTTTGTACATACAGTTGTAAGAGTTGTTCTTCATCAAACTTTTCTAATTTACCTATCCATTCTGTTTTTTTCGCTTCTGGTATATTGTTTTTAGGTCTATAGTAATTGTTAATTTGATAATTAGCTAAAAATTCTGGCAGTTCCACTACCTTGAATTGAGCATCTTTTGGTAAATACTCGAATACACTTAATTCGGGAGTGTGAATTGGATTTTCAGATTTAAGCAAATCTTTTTGCTCCCATTCTTCGAATTGTTTTTCAGTATTGTATTGTATAAAGTAATATTTTTTTAAAGAAAGCTTTGCAATGCTTTCATAGATAAATGCATACTCCTCAGGCTTGTCTTTCGATACGGTAAAATAAATACTGCTCTTGTCGTAGCACTCCTTGTATTCTTGCGTCGGCAAAAAATATCCGCCATCGAATAATCTGTCGTTTGGATGTGTTGATTGATACCATTCCAAAAAGGAAAGCTCCCCATTAAAACCAATATACCGGTAATTATACTGAATATCCCCAATTACATTATGTGCTAACAATTCATGGAGATTTTCTAATATGAGTTGTTTTTGAGACATAGGTATTACTAATTATTTATCTATTCTAGGAAATTTAAGAAAAAGGTCATACGCTCATTTCCGCAAGAACTTGTTAAGCGATATTCTTTTTTAATCGGAACCTTTTATAATTTTTTCGACTTTATCAAAAATGCTTTTTTCATAGGGGTCAAAATTCGATTTGAGTTTAGCGGATTTAGCTTTATCGTCTAAGTTTTCGTAATAATCAAGTACATTTGCAGGCACACCATAATCACTTGCAATTCGACCATAGTCTGTCAATGCATTGTATTCAAGTTTCACTAACAATCTATCAATGCCAGTAACTTCATCAAATGATTTATTGGTTTCTTGAGATTGGATGAAACGATACATAATATTAAAAACTCCCAAATATTTAACAACTTGATACTTTAACGTATTATATACAAATTCTGCTGTTTCAGAAATTGCTTTATCTACAGACATACTCCTCATCTTGTACTTAACCGAACCTAAAAAACCACCAGTCAAATAAAAATGAGTTAAATGGGTTAACGTTGAGTATTCATTAGCTTGTCCTTTATAGTCTATTAGGAACTGGAGCTTTTGGTTTTTGACTATGGGGCGAATGACCTTCAGAATTACTTGAAAACCATCGTAGTCAATATCCATTTTGAAGTTAATTGTTCTAATTAATCCTTTGATATAATCAATCTCAGAGTTGGTTAACTTTTTTATCTCATCATAAATAGTAATCTTATCAAGTCTGCTTACGACTTTGTATAGATTGAAAATTTCGTGAGGTATTCCTCGTTTAATTTGCTCATTTGATATATCAGTTTTTCTAAGTTTGTCAGATTCGGATAAGTATTCATCGCTAGAATAAAAGAGGTCAATCTCATCTTTAGGAGCTTGTAAATCATAATTTTTGTGCTTAATGCCTTCTGGTTCAGCTTCAATAGCCTTCATGAAATCGTTTTGAAGCACAATAACTCTACCTGAATAGTGATATAAAAATCTACCTGCTCTACCTGCAATATTTTTAGCATCAAACTTTTTTAATTCTTTATCTCCTTTTTTGCTATGTAACACAATTAGATTCTTGGCAGATGTGTTAACCCCTTCCGTAATAGTTGTTGTAGATATGAGAGTATTTAAATAGCCATTATTAAAGAGTGAAATGATTTCTTTTTGAATATATTTTGGAACTAACCCATGATGTATTCCAATTCCTTTTTTTAAAGAATTTACAACTATCCAATCTTCATTAAAGTTTTTCGAAATATGGTTAATAAATTCTGAATAATTTTTGTCTAAGTGGCTGTCAAAAACTTTTGATTCTAAAATGTTGCTAGCATAACTCTCTGCATATGCCCTTGTTGCGCAATAAACAATAGAGTTTTCATCTATTGCTTTTATTTGCTTTAATATTTCTATTAGTCTATCGGTTTTACCATTTGTTTGAAATTCAAATTGAAGTTGACTATCAACTTCAACATGTTTTTTCGTTTTTATATTATTGTAAGCTTTATTGACAATTTCGAACCTGTTATAATTCAAAAGAGTAATGTTGTTTTTTGAAAGGAAATCATCAAATGAGCTATTATAGCCTTTTTTATCCTTGTTGTAGAATTCAATGTAAGGCCCAGCGAGAAGAACATCTACGTTTTTTTCAAATGCATAGAAAACCGATAACCTGTATGCTACATCTCTTTCGTTTTCTTTAATTTCTTCGTCTAATAAATATTCATTGTCAATTTTGTATATTTCATCGATGAAAGCAAAATTAAAAGCTATTGTATTAGTATTTTTTTCCTTAAAGGATAAAAAACGTTCAGGTGTATAAATAAACAAATTGTTATCTGCAAACTCCGTTACCTCACTTAAAGTATGGATGCTATATTTTTCTCGAAAATAGGAATATGATACATCTGAAATAAGTTTTTCTAGATTTTCAGATAGTAATGCAATTGTAGGGAAAATCAAAACAACATTCGTATAATTCATCTTTTTGATGATCTCAAATACAATATGTGTTTTACCAAAAGAAGTACTTGCCGAAAGAAAATATCTGTTTAGCTTATCTCTGCTAAACAAATTGAGAATTTGCTTCTGATATTTATGTGCCTTGTTTTGTAAATCTAGATATAACGTGCTTTCATAAATAACAGATGAAAGTGTATTAAGATCAAAATTGTCAATTTCTGTGTTTTGGTTGAATTTTCCCAGTAAGTCATAAAAGTGTGGTATGCCAACAGCATTACATATATATATTAGGAACTTTTTGTCATGTTCCGTGATTTCTTCGTTCTTAATTTTATCAAAGTAAGCGCATACTGATTTAATTAAATCATAGTCCTTTATATGGCCATCGCGGTAATTATTTAGGCTAACGATTACAGTAGCGGCTTCTTCAATTTTATCCATGATAATACTTCTGTTTTTACAGCTTTAACATTTGAAATTGGCATTAAAATAAAATACAATGTGTAAGGAACAGATAATCCAAAGGTTGGTACTGTATATTTATTTTGAATGTATTCGGGGATCGCTTTGATACTTTCGTCAAATCCTTTTTTGTTTTCTTCAAAAAGGATAAATATTGGGTATACTAGTTCAATGTTATGTTTAACTAATTCGTCAATGATTACAATCTTCGGATTTTTTGCCCATGATTGTAATATGGTTTCGATAGTCGAACCTGAAATATTTAGACGGTCTTTATTCTGTCTTATGGCTAATAAATTTCTTTGTAGATAAGAATCAGACAAAGAAGTTGATATTTTTCCTAGTACGTCATTTAATGCTTGAGTGTAGCTTTTATGAAACTTAGTCTCGCCAAACCATAACTGAATTTTAGAGTTATTCTCAACTAAATGATAAGAATCATAACCTTTAGCTTCTGAGTTTTCAATTGGGCTATAGAAATAACCTTTAGATATTAGGGTATCTATCCCGTAAATAACTTTTAAAGTTGCATATAAAACTACCTCTCCAAAGAACCCATATTTTAACTGTACTTCATCCGAATCATCTTCATTGAATCTTATTCTTTCCTGAAATGCTACTTCAAGTAAATCATTGTAATCATTGCCATCTATTTCAAATTCGTTAAAAGAATATTCGATGATTGAGTTGTAAATTATTTCCGCTAGATCATTTTGGTTAGCAATTTCGTAGCACTTATCATTACAAGTAGAAAAGATAGTTTTGTCAATAATCAAACTGGTATGCGGTAAGTCATACTTATAGACGATTGTGTTATTAACTAGTTCTAAAAGTTCCTTTCTCATATTTATGTTTAGAATTCCATCATCTGTAATCTTAAAAATGTTTGCTTTTTTAAATGTTTAAATTTTGGGTGGTCATTCATGTTGAAGCTTGCATACTGTTCGATAACTATAGTATACATTCATTTTCGACATCTATATTTCCATCTCTTCAACAGCCTAGCCATCTTAATAATAATAAGGCACCTAGTACTAAAATGACCCACAAAATCTTATTGCTTGTGTTTTGTCTAAGTTTGCCACAACCTTCACACATCTCTGGCTCGGTTTCTATTTTGAAGCCATATTTTCTCGCACATTTAGAACAGTATTCAGCCATCTTTACCTTTAGAATTAAGTGACTATTTTATTTCTTTAACTACTTTTAGTCTTCTCCACAAATTCTCTCAGTGCTTTGACCATTTCTGGGTTATTAACCTCTTTAGTTGTTCCACTCTCGTCTCTTACTATTATTTTTTTGGTTAAACCATTTGCCAGTAATCTTTTATACTCTTTTTGCAATGCGTCGGCCAGTCCTGTTTGTTTTCTAGGTTGCGAGCTAACTAACTCTTTATTATCAATTTCTAAGATTTCACCAACTTCATCTAAGCGTTTTAAACTTGGTTGCGCAATATTTGAATTCCATTTACTTATAGTGGTATCGTCAACATCTAGATATAATGCTAACGCAGCAACCTGCAGTGTTGAATTTTTAATCGCTTTTGCTATATCATTAATTTTTTTAGACATTTTATAGTTTAAAAAACTTGCATAATAGTCAAGTAATATTTATATTTGTTTAATAGTTAGTTTAATAGCGACAAAATAGAGTGGGACATGTTCTTGCTTTTTACGATGTCACTCATGAAAGAAAACCGCTAAACTTTCCACATGAGCGTCGTGAGTTCGCTTTCTATTGAATATTTGTATCTTCGTATACTTATTCAATAGGGCGTTACTCATGTCAGTCTTTTGTGGAACACAAACTTAGGTTTGTGCGGTTCTTAGCGGTACCTCTTTCAAAAGCATTGAGTTTCGCCTTATTGGTTTCTCACCAATTCGGTTTTCTTCTTTTGCTTTTCGTGTACATCGTTTAACATATACCAAATATGAAAACGAACAAATCAAACGCCGTACTATACCGTTACCTCAAGGAGGTTAGGTATGGTTTTTCCCAACTCATTATTACAAAGAACAAGCTCTGTTCTCCTACATAGCGCAGCTAAAATATTCCAAATAAAAGGGGCCAATAAAAAAGAGGGGAGTCGTGAGAGCGAACCACAATTTTTAGATCGGTTTACATTTTGTTTGGTTACCAGCCCTTTTAGCTTACAGGCTAAAAGTTCAGCTACTATAGGTTTGTCGTAATTCCAAGGTAGAAAACTTTTTTCTAATAAGCAATACGGGAACCCGTAGTGGTGGCAAAAAGCCACCACAAGGGCTGGTTATGGTGTAATTTTTTTTCAACAAGGTTGAAAATGTGAGGAATGTCACGAGTGGCAAAGTTCATTAGCGGAGTAAAGCGCTTACCTATTACTGCAATTAAGTCCCGATTTGCATCGGGAGACGAAGAGCAGAGAGGATGACAAACAGGAGGAGCAGTGATGGTAGGGGTTGGATGGTGCTGATGAACTTGGAGATTGCCGCGTCGCTGCGCTCCTCGCAATGACGAGTAAGGGGATGAAAGTGGGAGGTATGAGAAGAGCAGAGAGGATGATGAAGGGGGTTGGGATAGTGCTAAGGAACTTGGAGATATCTCCTCCCTACGGATCGTCGATATGACGTGCAAGGGGACGGGGATTAGAAAGTGCAAAGGAGCGATGACATAGCCAAGAACGACGAACGGCCTCAGCGCATCGACGTTAAGAAAACTAGTCGTAAACAGCGTTAAAAATAAAAAGCTGTTTGAGCGTAGCGAGTTCTTTTTATTTAGCTGTTGCGGCTGGTTTTTAGGAGAGGCGGTGCACCTGTGCCGATTTTTCATCGGTAGCCTTGATTTTTTGGTGACTTTTTTATCAAGAAAAACTGCGAAGCATTCTTGAATACAATTAAAAAAATCCAATTCTAATGAAAAAAGTTACTAGCCATAACGGCGATGAGTTAAAAACTTAACTAACAAACCATATGAACCACAACCACTACAACTTCGATCGCTTATACGCGATCAAACCTAAAAATCCAGTATAGTTTGCATTGCAAACGGCAGCGTTTAGGTGTATGGTTAATAATTAAAATTAGCTGCCGTTTGTTTCAATCAACCTTACAGGTTTTTAAAACCTGTAAGGTTTGTTAAGCAATCAACTAACAAACTAAACCTATAAAAATGAAACTCAAAAAAATAACGCTTTTAGGCGTGCTGGCTGTGCTTTGCCTAAATTTTAGCACCAAGGCGCAGCGCAACTTTGATAAAACGATAACAAATTCAGTTAATACAGTAACAAATTCTCCCGAAATAACTTCGGGAACAAAAGATGCGGCTCCTTTACGCGTGGGCGACAAACTACCCGAAGCTTTTTGGAAACAAGAACACACTATTTATGCCGATGGCAAAACCAGCAAACAAACATTAGAAGCTTACAAAGACAAACTATTGATACTAGACTTTTGGGCAACATGGTGTAGTCCATGTATAAGTGCTTTTCCAAAACTACAGACATATCAACAGCAGTTTAAGAATAAACTAGCCATTGTCTTGGTAAACTCCGTAAATACAGCAGATAAAGACGAGCGCATCAATAAAGTACTGGCCAAGTTTTCTAATAGTACCGAAGCATTAGCCTGTATAAAAAGCGATACTGTTTTACTTAAATCCTTCCCCCATGCCATGGTACCACTTTATGTATGGATCATAGATAGTAGCGTAAGGGCAATTACCGCAAAAGAATGGCTAAGTGAAATAAACATTACCGAGGTGCTACAGGCAAGCAATAAATTAAACAGTTCATCTACTAAACAAGCGCAACAATGAACAAGATCTTAATTTCACTAAGCTTCCTTCTATTAGGGCTTATAAGCGTAAATGCGCAAAAAGTAAAAATAAGTTTGATAGATACGCAAACCAAACAACCGGTATCAGATGCCAGTTTAGCTTTGCAGCAAGGTAAAATCAAACAAACCTATCAAATTGCTAATGGCGAAGTGTTATTAACAAAGCACGCTGGTATAAACCATTTAAAAATTACTGCATTAGGTTATAAGCCTACAGATACCATAATAAATTTTGATAAAGTAGCGGCAATAGTCATACAGCTGCAGCCTATACAAACCTTATTACAGGAAGTTTCCATTGTAAGTAATGGCTATCAGCAAATAGAAAAAGAACGAAGTGTAGGTTCATACCAACAAATTTCAAACAGCCAGTTTAACAGTCAGGTAGGTACGCAGGTATTGTCTAGGTTAGAAGCCATTGGTAACAGCCTAAAGGTAGACAGGGCCATAGGAGAAAATCAATTGAACATTAGAGGTATAAGTAGTATTGGCGGGCCCAGAAGCATACTGGTAATTCTAGATAATTTTCCATACGAAGGCGATTTGAGCAATATAAACCCTAATGATGTGGATCAAATTACCATATTGAAAGATGCCGCCGCGACGTCAATATGGGGCGCTAGAGCTGGTAATGGCGTGGTGGTAATTACCACTAAAACAGGTAGGTATCAGCAAGCACTTTCAATTAGCCTAAACATTAACCAAACCATTGGCCAGGCGCCAAATTTAGAATACCTGCCACAAATGAGCACTAAAGATTTTGTGGAACTAGAAGAGTATCTTTTCAAAGCAGACCGTTACAAAGCAGACTATAATGCCGTAAACAAACCTGCTTTAAGTCCGGTGGTGGCCTTGCTGTATGATAACAGTATATCCCAAGCAGAGAAACAACAAATGCTCAACGAACTAAAAACAATTGATGCGAGGCAGGGTTACAGTCAACACTTTTACCAAACGGCATTAAATCAGCAATACGCCATAAATATCAAGGGCGGCTCCGAGAAATTTAAATGGTTGTCGGCAGTGGGCTACGATAATAACACCAGTAATTTGGCAGCCCAATATACCAGGTTAAGCATACGCTACACCAACGAGTATAAGATCTTAGATCGGTTAAGCCTACAATCTGCTATTACCTATACCAATAGCTCAAATAAAAGTGGTAAGCCCGAATTCAAGGATATCAGTTCTTCAAAAGGCATGCTCTATCCATACACACAATTTGCCGATGCCAACGGTAGCCCCCTGCCAATAGTTAAGGATTATAATTTTAACTATATCAATAGCGCTGGTAATGGTAAACTGTTAGATTGGAAATACTACCCATTAACAGATGATCAGTACCATACCACCACTTCGCCGAGCAAAGATATATTGCTTAACACAGGGCTAAACTACCGCTATAAAGGCCTCGTAGCAAATGTGAAATATCAATACCAACAGCAAGAAACCAGTGTAGAAGAATTACTGGGGCTAGAGAGTTATGCCGCCCGTAACCTGATCAATAGCTATAGCCAAATAAATTCCGATGGTACGGTAACCTATGCTATCCCGAAAGGGGCAATTTTAAACGAATCTCTAGTGGTAATGAAGTCGCATAATGTACGAACCCAGTTAGATTACAAAGTTCAAAAGTCCAATCATGATGTAGATGTAATGGCCGGTGCCGAACTAAGGGCAGTAGACACCAAAGGGCTGCAATTTCGATATTATGGTTATAATGAGGAATTGGCCTCGCAAACTAATGTCAATTATACTAGTCTATATCCTAACTTTATTACTGGCGCTACAAGCTTTATCCCAAGCAATAACGGAATCGCCGTTACTGCTAACCGCTTTGTTTCTTTGTATGCAAATGCCGCCTATAGTTATTCTAAACGTTATACAGCCTACTTAAGTGCAAGAAAAGATGCTTCAAATATTTTTGGCGTTAATACAAACGACAAATGGAAGCCCTTGTGGTCGGCGGCAGTGGCTTGGAATGTTTCCGACGAAACTTTTTTTAATCTAAAGCAAGTGCCATACCTAAAAATACGGCTAAGCTATGGCACAAGTGGCAATATAGATCCCTCTAAAACAGCGGTGACCACCATTAGGTATGCTTCAGTTTCTCCATATACACAAAGTCCTTATGCACTTATAGATAAATTTTACAATCCCGAGTTAAAATGGGAAACTGTTCAGATGACAAATATTGGAGTAGATTTTGCCCTCTTTAACCGCCGTATAAGTGGAAGCATTGAATATTTCAAGAAAAAAGCGAAAGATTTATTTGCTTCATATCCTATAGATTATACCACGGGTGTTGGCTCGTTTATCGTTAAAAATGTAGGCGCAATGAAGGGGCAGGGGCTAGATCTAAACTTGAAGTTAGATAATATACAAGGGAAGTTTACTTGGAGCACAAATTTAAATACCAGCTTTTATAGAGATAAAGTAACCGATTATTATTTACAGGCAGACCGCAGTAGTAGCTTGGTAACAACAAACCCTACGTTTAGCGGTATTTTAGGCAAACCAGTTTACGCCTTGTACGCTTTTAGGTGGATGGGGCTTGATCCTAAAACGGGCGATCCGCTCGGGGCCATTGATGGTGTTGCCACCAAAGACTATGCTCGCCTACTGGGTGCCGATACAAAAATCAATGACTTGGTTTATATTGGTTCGGCTATACCTACTTTTTTTGGAAACATCAACAATCAGTTTTCTTACGGTAGGGCAACCTTAAGTTTCCAGTTGCTATATAAGTTTGGGCACTTTTTTAGAACGCCATCTATAAATTATAATGAGCTAATTGCTAGTGGCAAAGGCCATATCGATTATCAAGACAGATGGCAGAAACCTGGCGACGAAAATCAAACCCATGTACCATCATTTGTTTATCCAAACGCAAGTAATCGAGATACTTTTTATTTGGGCACAGAGGTATTGGTGCAATCTGCAGATCACATAAGGTTACAATATGTAAGTTTTAACTATCAACTTTTAAAGTCTACAAATAAATACTTTAAGCAATTAGATGTCTATGCCAATATCGCTAATCTCGGAGTGTTATGGAAAGCCAATAAAGCTAAAGTAGATCCAGAATATAATGGCCTTAACAAGTTACTGCCATCAAAAACTTTTTCTATTGGTACAAACATTAATTTTTAATTCAAAAAAATGGAAAGAATATATAAAGCTATATCAATTTTGCTGTTCAGCATATTTGGTCTATCCTGCAAAGAATATTTAGACGTAAAGCCCGATAAAAAACTGGTAGTTGTTTCTACCGTAGAAGATTTACAGGCATTGCTAGATAATTTTGGGGTAATGAATTACAGCGATCCTTCTGTAGCAGAAATTTGCGCTGATAATTATTTTCTAACAGATGCCGTTTTTCAGGCTAGAAAAGAAACCGAAAGAAACATTTACGTATGGGGAGTAGATAATGTTTTTGATGAAAGAAACAATGCATGGACTGATGTTTATAAGCAAGTTTATATCGCAAACCTAGTCATAGAACAAGCTACAGCTATGGAAACAAGTAATCCAAATGCTACTGCTGTAAAAGCCCAAGCGCTATTTTTTCGGGCAAAAGCATTTTTAAACGTGGCAAGTGTTTGGGCACCAGCTTATAGTGAGCCTACCGCAAATGAAACATTGGGTATTCCACTTAGGCTTGGTACCGATTTTAATGTAAAAACAACTCGGGCAAGCTTAAAAGAAACATATCGCCAAATTACCGACGATTTACTAAAGGCAACCCGCAGCCTGCCAGTAAAGCAGGTTCACCTTATGCGACCAAATAAGGCCGCTGCTTTTGGTATGTTGGCTAGAAGTTTTTTGATGATGCAAAATTACGATCAAGCATATCTTTATGCAGACTCATGTTTAAAGTTGAATAGTGAATTGATAGATTACAACACGTTGAATGTAAATGATAATTTCCCGTTTGCAGCTTTTAATAAAGAGGTAATTCATGAGAACAGATACGGTGGTTCTGGTCACTTAGCGCAAACTAGAGCCTTGATTAATCCAGAACTTTATGCCTTATATGAACCTAACGATTTAAGAAAAACACTGTTTTTTAAAAGCAGTGGTACTAATTTTATATTTAAAGGTTACTATTCTGGTTCTGGGAATTTTTTCAATGGCTTAGCTACAGACGAATTACTATTAATTAGAGCAGAATCTGCGGCAAGAATTGCTAAGCTCAACAATGCGCTAGACGATTTAAACTACTTGCGGAGAAATAGATTTAAAAAAGCAAATTATATTGATTTGCAAATGATGAGCGCTGCAAATTTACTGATAAAGATAAAAGAGGAGAGAAGAAGGGAGCTGCCTTTTAGGGGACTGCGCTGGATGGACATTAAAAGATGGAATAAAGAAGGCGATAATATTGTTTTATCAAGAACGGTGAACAATACAAATCATGTCCTGTTGCCTAACAGTTTGCGGTACGCTATTCAAATACCTGCGGATATTATTGAGTTGAGTGGTATTGCTCAAAATCCAAGGTGAACATTGCAACCTGTAGCTAAATAGCTACAGGTTGCTTTTATTTAGTCCGAAAGTTTTTTGTAACTTGTAGAAGCAGTAATGTCCGCGTCATTGGGGAACAAAATCATATCATTTAAATAGTCATGTAATTTTGTCTCATCATCAATACTGGCATCTACTTCAAGCACACAGGGTAAATCTGTACCTGGGTCACAGCTAGCTGCTCCTGGATTCGCAACAATGCTATAGGCTTCTTCGTTTCGAAGGTCTGAGGCATCATTTGGATTGTAACGCCAAAAAATAGTAGTTTTTTTAACAGACTTTGCTTTAAAGGCACTAACTGTAAACACCAAGCCGAACACCATTACCAGCGCTACAAGGCCAAACATCAAACTTTTTAAATTTTTCATAATTCCTTGACTGCTTTATTGCACTTGAAAAAACAGACGAAAAAGTTAAGTTAAAATTAGATTGAAGCAACACAACAAACAGCTAACTGACATATACACAACCGCTATAAAATATTCATCACTGGATCGGTACAGGTAAAGGTCAAATAAAAACGAAAGAGAATAAATGTTGCATGCGGTAAAGTTCAGCACGAAATGAAGTCGATAAACTTAGCTGTAGCTATGAAATAAGCTAGCCGTAGCTAACTCTCCCTTCTAAAAAATCAGAATTTTGTACTAGGCAAATCAGGTAGGTGGCTCCAATGAACTTTGAGATTGCCACGGCTCGCTCAAACCCGGCCTCGCAATGACGGCATGGATTGACGGAAGACCTAGGTAAACTTTGCAAACGTGAACCAATATTGCTAAGCACGAAAGACGGCCTAATCAAATCGACGTTAAAAAAGGTGGAGACGGCAGCGTTAAAAATAAAAAGTTGTTTGAGCGTAGCGAGTTCTTTTTATTTAGCTGTAGGCTACAGCTTTAGGAAGATTTTATGCAGCCTAGATTTATACCTAATTAGTCTATTATATTTTATCTGTAAGTATGCTTTCGCTAAAGCTTCAGGTTTGTTTCTTTTCATCAATGGAAAAGAAATTGAGAAAAAACTATAGCATTACGATCCCAGACTAAATCTGTGATGACGAGAAGGGAGTGGATGGTGCTAAGGAACTTGGGAATGCTTTCCCGAAGTGTTCGGGACAGGCTAAGGATGACAAGCAGGGGAGAACGACTTTTATAAATGTCCATATAGCATGATGCTAGATCTCTCCGAAGTCGAGATGACGTGGAAGGGTGGTGAGAAAAAGCATTGGCCTTGCTAAGCATGAAAGACGGCCTTATTGGATTCCGACGCAAAAGAAAATTAAAAGATATGAATTTGCTAGTGGGGTGGAAGAAAAAATAACTCTAAGAATTCCAGTGCCTCAAAAAATTTGTATAATGTAAATTCAAATAATTTGCAATATCCTTTTTCTTCAAATAAGGCACTACGTCCTTAAAAACAACTCTAAAAGCACTGATCCTTCTCGGAACAGTCATTTCCAAGAGCCTCATTCTAAATAAAATACCCTCATCATATTCTGCACAAAGCCGATGGTAAATAGGCCTCAATTCATTAAATTCCTTTGAAATTTCAAGCAATACAGTCTCATTCCAAAAATAAATGATACTAGAGGTGCACGCTTTAAGATAATATTTTCGATTGTAACTTCGAGTATGGATACACTGTCCGATAGTGATAAAATTGATGATGCTAGGCTGTTTACGATCTGCAACGTCATATTCTTTCAGTACACCTTCCGCCACAAAGGCTAAACTACCTTCGCTACGGACGAAACTTTGATTGGGTTTAAGCTGTATCGTGACCAAATGGAAACAAATCATTTCCCATGCTTCAGGTTGTAAGGCACCAAGCTTTTGAAGTTTAAGTTTTAAAGAAGTTAAGAGCTGTTCCATAGAAAAATACTAAGCAGGGTCGAAGGGCTGTCCGACCCTGCTTTTGAAAGGTTAGTAACTGATTTCTATGACAACTTCGCCTTCCGCGTTTTCATTGCCATCACCATCTCCGCTAGCGTCAATTTTAGTTTTCGTTTCTATTAACTTCGTGTCTCTAGCACTAACACTTCGTTGTAGAGGTTTTTCTAAAGTGATAGGTAAGCGGTGTCTCATAGCGAATGAAACCTGTGAGCCCGTAAACTGAAGCAGTATTTTGCTCATACCATTAAGATAGTTAACCTGTGAATCATCAAAGTTAAATTTTGAGATAAGCCAAGAACTAAAATCTGCCAGTACAAGATCGGCCTCTTGCTTAAGTGCAACATCGTCTAATCCATACAGTGCTTGCATGAGTTCAGCAGCACCTGCTGTTGTAAAATCAATTTTTTTCATAAAAAATGTATTTAAAAGGTTAATAATGCCCAAAAATGCCGCTCACCGCTTAAACAATGCAAATGTTCATGTTCCTAAATGTGCTAACTCATCCAAAATGTTGTGCTAACTCATCCAAAATGAATAAAATACTTACGTTTGGGACCACCGAGATATTCACCTAACTATAAAATCATAATTTTCTTTCTTATATTCCATCAACCTACTTAAGCGCTTATGAAAAACACAATCAACCTTCTGAACCACCAACGACCTATTTACAATGACCTATACATTAGAATGTTAATGTCATTGCTAGCTGCGCACTATATTTTAACCCACACTTCTAAGTACGGCTTCTTCGAAATAGTACTTGTAAATGGCTATCTCTACTCTTTAGCGATCAGTTTTTTTATTGCATTTCTGCTCTTTCAGTTAGTCTATGCATTAACAACTCAGTTAGATAAGCGTTATCCATATCTAAGCAATTGGAAAATTAGGCTTGTGCTGCAGGTTTTAATTGGCATTGGCGTCGTAGCGATAATAGCTTTTTTATCAGCTTATATATTTTTCTATGCAAATAATGTGACGGAACGCATACCAAGATATTTCAATCACGACTTTCCAATGATTATGGCATACATTATTGGCATGAATGTATACTATATGATTCGGCAAGGCTTATTAGTGAATAGGTTTTTATTTGACCGAGTTCATTCATTGACAGAAGAGACACCCAAGAAAGCTCCACATCGAACAAAACTTGCAGAAAGAAAGACTGATCGAAAAATTGCTTTCGTTCTTAAAAAGGATAGGCAATACATGGTGACTTACGCCGATGGTAGTACCTTTGCATGGTTTAAATCCATAAAAAGGACAATGGAAGAATTATCTCTAGAGGAATATTTTGCTATAAATCCCACCTGCATTATATCGAAAAACGTAATTCTCTCAATAAAACCTATCCAATCTAAACGATATGCCATCACGTTGAAACCCGATTTCCATAAACAAGTCAATCCAGAAAACTTTATCGTAAGTCAGGCAAACAAAAAGCGATTCACTGCTTGGTTTACTAACAATCACATACATTAATTCGCATTTATACCTTAAATGACCCATATTAGCCTTTTAGTGCATTATGGAAACACTTTAATTTGAATTGAAATTAACCAAGCTATAAAAGAACGGTAGTTTATCTTAAACGATGTGTATAGGGCTGTAACACATCTATCATTTACCTTAATATTTCATTATGAAAACAAACAGACTGTGTATCTATGCTAAAGACATCAGCATTATCACTGGTAAAGGCATACGATCATCCCAAAAACTATTAAGAGAAATTAAAACCAAACTAAACAAGCAAAACCATCAATACGTAAGCCTCAAAGAATTCGCCGACTATACAGGCATCGAATTCGAACTCGTTACCAAGTCATGTTGGTAAAATAGCTTAGGCCAGTCCCAAATTTGCGACTGGCTTTTTCAATGCAAAAGCTTCAACCCAACCCCAGATACTGTTAGATTTCTCCTAACGTCGAAATGACGAATAGGGAGTAGTATCCACACAGCACATCTATTCCTAAGTACGAGGAACGGCCTCTTGGCGTAGCGCAGTGTAAGCCGATAAAACTTAAGTAGTTCTATAAAATCTGTAGGATACTAGCTTGGTGCAGAAGTGTTGCAGAAACAATAACTCAGTAAATTGAAAATTACCGTATTAAGATCCCGTATCAAGTACGGGATGACGGAGAATGAAAGACAGTGCTAAAAAATTCGAGATTGCCACGGCTCGCTCAAACCAAGGCCTCGCAATGACGTGAGAGGGCGGATGGAGCGAAGTAAAGGAAAAATAGCATCATCATTGCTAAAAACGAACAACGGCCTCATAAAATCGACGTTAAGAAAGCTGAGAGGGAGAGCGTTAAAAATAAAAAGCTGTTTGAGCGTAGCGAGTTCTTTTTATTTAGCTTGATAAATCAGCTTTTAGGAAGATTTTATGCAGCCTTGATTTTTTCCTCCTTTTTTATCAAGAAAAAAGGAGATGCCACCGCGGCAAAGAGCGGAAAACTAAGAACAACACTACCTCCACACTACCACCACACATGGTCGGCACAACAACTACACATCAACAATACATGAATCACACATGAACCACACATGGACGAGATACGCAAATTCCGAACAAAATACCATTTAGCGCAACTTTAGTACTAAAAGGACTAAAGAAGTATAAATGCATGCGATAGCGAACAACAAATTGTATGTCAGTAATTTATATTTCAACTTTGGTTTATCAAAGCATTCCGGAAAAAGCTTTTTAACAGAATTTTAAACTTTTAAAAAACAAACAACATCATGGCAAGATCAACAAACAACGTCGTAATGAAAGGCGTAAGCGGTACCATCGGAAAAATGTTAGTGTTTCGTACAAATGCAGCAGATAAAACAATTGTAGCCCGTCGTCCAAAACCATCAAACAAACCACTAACCGTGGCGCAGTTAGAAGTTAGAGATCGTTTTACCGAAGCAGCGTACTACGCAAAAGCGGCAATCAGTAATCCAGCTTTAAAAGAAGAATATCAAGCAAAGGCAAAGCCAGGGCAGTCGGCTTACAACATTGCCTTCGCCGATTATTTGAAAGCACCAGAACTTAGAAAAGTAATGGCAGATGAATACAATGGCGCAATCGGTGACAGAATTCAATTTAGAGTAGTAGATAACTTTAAGCTACAATCAGTAAACATTAGGATATTGGATTCCACAAACGCCGTTATCGAACAAGGTGCAGCAACACCCTTAGATAATGGTCTAGACTGGGAGTACATCGCCACGGTGGCTAACCCTACTGTGCTTGGCTCAAATTTAGAAGTCACCGCAAAGGATACACCGGGCAATACAGTCACATTTGATAACATCATTTCAAGTTAACAGTTATCGCGACACAGAGGGTCTTTATATTGCTATGAATATTAAACTTAGATGCAATGAAGACCCTCTTAAAACAGTAAAAGGCTTTATTGACTTCTGGCAGTAAAAACTACAGCATTACGATCCCAGACTAAATCTGGGATGACGGAATAGGAGGCACAGTGATAAAGAACTTGGAGATATCTCCTACCTAGGGATCGTCGACATGACGTGCAAGGAGAAGGGGGATATGGGCGGTGCAAAGTAGAACCGACATTGCTAAGCACAACGGACGGCCTTATTGGATTCTGAAGTAATAGGCAGCAAAACTTTTGCATGAACTAACATTTAGCAATAACAAGAAATTAGGCAGTCGAGCTAGGGTAAAAGCGGTAGGAGGACATTCTAATTTCGCTGAAAAAGTTTTGCTAGTCTAGTACAAGGAAGGCAATTCAGCCTTGATTGTTTGCTTCTTTATCATCAAGGATAAAGAAGATGCCTCTCCAGCATAACTTGTGCCGAGCATCGGTAGAGCGGGAAATACTTAAACAGCATTACGATCCCAAACTTAACCTGAGATGACGGAATAGGAGGGCCAGTGCAGATGAACTTGGAGATATCTCCTCCCTACGGATCGTCGACATGACGTGCAAGGGGAAGGGGGATATGGGCGGTGCAAAGTAGAACCGACATTGCTAAGCACGACGGACGGCCTTATTGGATTCTGAAGTAATAGGCAGCAAAACTTTTGCATGAACT
>NZ_JAVHXT010000008.1:0-124486 GCF_031119335.1 Pedobacter sp. | reverse complement strand
TTTCGCTGAAAAAGTTTTGCTAGTCTAGTACAAGGAAGGCAATTCAGCCTTGATTTTTTGCTTCGTTTTGTATCAAGACAAAATGAAGATGCCACCGCGGCAAGAGCGGAAAAATATCTATTACCAGTTTACGTCCCGATTTGCATCGGGAGACGAAAACAATAAACACAGTAAAAAAAAACTAAAACCTTTAAAATCATGAAAACACTTATTTACTATCTCAATAGCCAATGGAAACCGTTGCCAATACGATTTTGGCACATCCTTTCCCTAAGCATTATCATTTGGCTGGCAATGCCTTTTATTGTAAGTACACTGAACCTAGCCATAGGACTAGTCGATTTCGGCATCCTTCACGTAGTTCTACTAGCCTTCAGCTGTTGGCTCTTAGCTTTGTTCAGTGCCTATCACATCTTTCGTTTGCTGCTATCGCAAATGGGTATGCCAGCAATTAACCAACTCACTAATCACTTTAACTTATTAAACCTATGGGAACAATATTTAATTTATGTGGCCTGCTATGCTTTATTGCTTTGCTCGGCTATAGGAGCACTGATAGCAATCTGTTAAACAGCCAAAAAAACATTTTGAGTATAGCAAAATCACAGATTGGCGTCCGCGAAGTTACTGGAGCAAATGACGGCCCACAAGTAGAAAAATATCTGTATTACACAGGCAATAAAAAAGGTGAGCCTTGGTGCGCAGCTTTTGTGAGCTGGATTTTTGGCCAAGCTGGCTTTAGGCAGCCCCGTACCGCTTGGAGCCCAAGCCTTTTTCCAAAATCAAAGATGTTAACTGCTGCAAAACCAGCCGCAGTATTCGGTATCTACTTTCCAGAGAAAAGAAGGATTGCCCATGTTGGTATCGTAGAAAAACAAAAAGGCAGTTGGGTTTACGCCATAGAAGGCAATACCAATTTAGCTGGGAGTAGGGAAGGAGACGGTGTCTACCGCAAGCTGCGGCATATCCGAACAATACACAGCTATGCCAGTTGGCTGCCAGAGGAAGGGGGTGTAAAATGAAGTGGTATATGTATCTTACACTATTACTATGCTTTGGCTGCGGTGTTAAGCAAAAATCTTTGAACCAAACCTTTGCCAGCAACCATATGCAAGTAACTGATCAAAAAGAGAAGCGGGGCTACGATAGCAGCACAGTTTGGCGTTGGGATAGCGCTAGTGTTAACCATAAACAATGGTTAAGGCTTTATCCAAGAGGAGAAGTGCAGTTTAGCGACGGCAACTTTAGCGGACAGTTAGATAGCTTACTATGGTATAGTAGTAAAACCAGTAATAATAAACATGAACAGAGCCAGCAACAAGCTAGCCTTTCATTAGAGAAGCAAGATTACGGAGAGCTTACAACTACCAAAACAGAGATAAAGCAAACAGAAAAACATAAATTAACACTAGCCTGGTGGGTTTATCTATTGCCACTGCTGGCCATCATTGTAATAGGCTATTGCTTAAGGAAAAGAAGATAATTACAGCCGTAGGCTTTAAACCTACGGCTCTCTATATCAAAAGCTCATTTAAATTCTAGGATTTACTTCAGTTTATGCTACAACTCTCTAATCCAAATATTTCTAAAACTAATTGGCTCGCTTGGGTCGCCGTGGTCTTGCAGTTTAATTGGAGTGGCGCCATGTGCTTTTTTATAAGATGCTTTGCCTATGTACTGTGTTGGTCCTTCTAAGGTAATGTTGTTTTGCACCAGTACTCCATTAAAGAAAGCAGTAACCCTTGCCGGAGACTTCAATGAGCCATCTGTGTTAAAAGTAGGCGCAGTCCAAATTACATCATAAGTTTGCCACTCGCCGGGTTTTTTATTGGCCGTTGCAAGCGGGATAAATTGTTTGTAAATACTACCCGCTTGGCCGTTTACATAAGTGTCATTATTGTAATTGTCTAAAATCTGCAGTTCATAACCACTATCGCCACCTCCGGTTGAAGCCAGGAATAGACCACTATTTCCTCGTACCTGTCCTGTGCCGGTAATGTTGGCTGGAATTTTCCATTCTAAGTGTAATTGATAGTTTAAGAATGATTTCTTGGTTTGAATATTCCCAGTTCCTTTTTTAACGGTAAAAGCGCCATCGGCAACTGTCCATTGTGCTGGCTTGGTGTTGTCTTTTACCGATACCCACTGGTCTAAATTTTTTCCATCGAAAAGGATAAACGCATCTGAAGGAGCGTCAGAAAATGTATGACCAGGTGTCACTTTTGGAGGCACTGGCTTGTAAAATTCGGTGTCTTCTGGTTTTTGAGCTTGTACTTGTAATGCAAGTAGAGGTAAGGCAAGTAATATCAGTCGTTTCATTGTTTATGGATTAACGGTAGTTAAATCGGGATAAGGTTCGTTATTTATGTTTGGAAGTGTTGCTTTAGACTTTTAGCTTTAATCTTGTTTCTTTATTCATGCAATTTAGTAAATAGCTCGACATAAATTAATAGGTAATTTATATTTTAGTGCCGAATGAAAAGTGCATTGGTACTATTTACTTTGATTGTGCTAACGGAAAGCAAGGGCTTGGTCCATTGGTTAGAGACACATCTGCTTTCTTGCCCATTTAAGCAATTAACGGGTTTAGATTGTCCAGGCTGTGGCTTTCAGCGTTCTGTAATAGCTTTATTAAGGGGAGATGTTGTAAATTCATTTAAACTTTATCCAGCTACTATCCCTTTTGTAGGGCTAATTGTTTTTCTTTTGCTGCATCTGAAATTTGATTTTAAAAATGGCGCATTCGTTATCAAGCTAATGTATATTTTGATTACCACAATTGTAATTATTAACTATATTTATAAAGTTTATCACCAACAATTATTCTAAAAAACTATGTCAGAAGAACAAGAAGGTCAAGCTCAACCAAATCCGCAGCCAGAGCAACCAACTAACACATCTTTTAATCAAGGTAATCCGTTTCAGCCACAAGGTGGAGGTTTTGGTTTTGGAGGTATGCAGCAAGCCCTACCCAATGCAACAGCGGTATTGGTTTTAGGTATCTTATCTATCGTAACTTGCTGCTGTTATGGTGTTATTGGTTTAATATTAGGTATTATAGCGCTGGTATTAGCTAAAAAAGATAAGACACTTTACAATGCTAATCCGTCTGTGTACACCGAAGGCTCTTTTAAAAATTTAAACGCGGGTAGAATTTGTGCCATCATTGGTTTGGTACTTAATATTATCTATTTGTTGCTTTATATTGCTTTAATAGCCATGTTTGGTTTTGGGGTACTAACAGATCAAGATGCGATGAAAGAATGGTTGATGCAAATGCAAAATCGATAATATTTACTTTTAATGAAAAAGCTTCTGAAAATCTTCGGAAGCTTTTTTTTTCGACTATGCTGGTGTTGCACTGTACCCTGTAATGCTATAAAAATGAATGGTGATAACACCAACCAAGGGAAAAGGACTGTATCGAACCTTGTGAATAGTTGGTTAAAAGATCTCTCCATTTCGCTGTGCTCCAATAGAGATGGCGTGACGGGCAAAATTTGAGATAGCTTAAGTAACGTGAATTATGGGGCTTAATCCGTCATTGCGAGGTACGAAGCAATCTTACAACTATGGCAGGAGCATAAATTTTAGGATTGCTTCGTACCTCGCAATGACGGCATTTTTAAATTCTATGATACTTATTGTGTTGATAGTCAAATAAAAATATCCGTAACTTACGTTAAATAGTAAAGCTAATGCCAATTAGAAAGCTTATCTAAACAGCTTTCAACACCTTTTCCTCAGATTTAATTATTTGTTTCATTTCCAACTTACCATTATATTGGGCGCCTAATTCTATCTCTAAGGTTTCGGTTTTAATATCGCCATTTACCACACCCGTTTTTTTTATCTCTAACTGTACCGCTTGTACATTGCCAGTTACGGTACCATAAATAATGGCCGATTTGGTTTTGATATTTCCAATAACAATGCCCTTGTCCCCTAAAATAAAACCGCCTTCCGTAGTTACATTTCCTGTTACTTTCCCATCTATTCTAATCACAGATTTTCCTGAGATTTCGCCATTGATTTCGTAGCCATGACCAATTAAGGTGCTTATTTCTTGCTGGTTTAAGTCTAAAGATTTTGCGTCTTTGTTTTTTTTGAACATATTATTCGAGGCTTAAATAAGATTTTGGATTAACTATTTTCCCGTTTCTGTGTACTTCGTAATGTAGGTGCGGCCCAGTAGATCTGCCTGTAGAACCAATTTTGCCAATGATATCACCAGCTGCCACCCGTTGCCCTTCTTTAACGGTAATTTTAGAGAGGTGTCCGTAGTAGGTTTCGAAGCCATTGCCGTGGTTAACAATGACTACATTGCCGTAACCACCCTTTCTGCTCGCAAATTTAACCACGCCATTAGCTGTAGTTTTTACTGCTTCGCCATGATTTCCCTTAATATCCAAACCTTTGTGGCTCTCAATACTTTCGCCAGTAAATGGATTTTCGCGGTGACCGAAATTAGAGCTAATTCTGCCTTTGTGTGGGTATCCCATCGGTGTAAAACCCACCAAGCGGATCATCCTTTTCAGGTATTCTTCGTAGAAACTTCCAATTTCTTCGGTAGAACCCAGTTCACTGCTTTCTTCGCCTCCCTGACTTTTGGGGATGGGTTTTAAGCCCCTTGCTTTAAGGTATTTGTTAATGGTTTTTAGCTTATCATCTATAGATAAATAATGTTTCTTAATGGCCGATGTATCCAATTGTACGGTTTCATTTTTGTGTTTTTCTAATAGCAGTGCCAAATTATCGCTCGAAAGCCTGGCTTCGGCTCTGCTTTTTACCAAGTGCATAATGGTAATTAAAAGCGAACACAATAAGACAATCAAACCGCCAACAAATTTTTTCCAGTGCCTTAAATAGTAAGAATTTACTTGCAAAGGCTTGCTGTAAGTTTGGTTTTTATTAAGAAAGATGATCGTAGTTTTATCCTTCCGTTTAGACATGGGTATTCTTAGTTTGTTTAGCTTGGTAAGCAAATATATGATTTTCAATGATATATAGCTGATGCTCACAATATCATTTTATTGTTAAAACTAGGTGTATTAACGCTAAAAACTGGAAAACCTATATAAAATGATTATTTTTGCAGCCACATTTAAAAAATAGATATGTATCCAGAATATTTAGTAGCGCCTATGCGTGCCGAGTTAACTAATGTTGGTTTTGATGAATTGAAAACAGCTGAAGAGGTTGATGCTGCCATTAATGGTGAGGGAACTGTATTTGTAGTTGTAAATTCAGTTTGTGGCTGTGCTGCTGCAAATGCTCGTCCGGCGGCTAAATTGGCTGCGGCTAACGAGAAACACCCTGATAAATTGGTAACTGTTTTTGCAGGTATGGAAAAAGATGCTGTAGACAGAGCAAGATCATACATGATGCCTTTCCCTCCTTCATCGCCTGCTATGGCTTTGTTTAAAGATGGTAAATTGGTACACATGATCGAGCGTCATCAGATAGAAGGCAGACCAGCACAAATGATTGCTGAGAACTTAATTGGAGCTTTTGATCAGCATTGCTAAGGTTAGAAAAATATAAAATAATGAAAGGACAGCATCATCGTTGTCCTTTTTTGTTTTAATAGGTTTGGGAAAAGCATAAAAGCATAATTTCGTATCTTAGAAAATCAGTTGTTGTGTTACTAAATTTTCAGCTTTTTGAAACCTAAATATCTTCTTTGCTTCTTTCTTATATTTTACCCATTTGTTGCATTTTCGCAATATGAGGCTCTACTACATAAGCCTTATGCGGAAAAGATAGGGGCCTATTCTAAACTGTACCTTCAACTCATTGCTTTAAAAGATTCGGAAGCCATAGCTCGTAAAACGGCAGATATTAAAGCTTTTGCACAAAAGAATAATGATAGGGAGCTGGAAATGGAGATGGATTTATTTACTGTTTATTACCATATTGAATTCAAAAAACATCGCAATGCTAAAAATATTTCTGATTTACAGTTGCTTATGACTGTTTCAGAAAATGAGGGTATTCTACATGTTAAAATAAGAGCTATTAGGGTATTGGCAGATTATTATTGGTTTGAGCTGAAGAACTATGAATTGGCTTTTGAGCAATACTTGCTGATGGAGAAAGAGTTAGACAGAGTGTCGGCCAAAGATTATCCCGAATTGCCAAGAGATATGTCTAAAATAGGTGAGGCTTATTATTTTTTTCAAGATTATGCTAAGGCCATTAAATATTTTAAAAAAGCCATTAACGTTCCCGAAGATGAATTTAATACCATGTTTATCAACTCGGCTAGAAACACGCTAGGTTTGTGCTATCAAAAAGTAAAAAAGTACGATCTTTCTAATTACTATTTCAATAAGATTGTGAAAACGAGATTTGCTAGGCCTCAAAGAGATTGGATACACTTGGCGAAAGGAAATATAGGGGCTAATTACTACTATCTTGGAGAATATAGCAAAGCTATTCCATTATTAGAACATGATTTTAAAAAGTCATCTGCTTTAAACGATTACGGTCCGGTTGCCGGCGCAGCTACTTTATTGGCAGATATTTTTTTGAGCAAAGGCGATATGAAACAGTCTTGGTTTTATATATCAACTGCCAGAAACAACATTGCAAATGCTGACCAGCCAGATCGATTACAGCATTTATATCCGATAATGAGCAAATGGTATGGTGCTAATGGCAATGAAAATTTGGCACGTTTATATTTAGATTCTACGATTAATTCAATAAAAGCCTATCAAGAAAAGTTTAATGCATTAAAAGTGCTTAGGGCGCAACAAAAAATAAGCTTAAAAGATGCCGCATTAAGCAGAGCCGAGTTTGATTTAGAAAAGCAAAAAAAGATAAACGAAAGAAATTTTTTAATTGTAATTGTAATAGGTTTAGCGATATTAATTGTACTGGGCTATTTTGTACAAAAGAAGAAACAACAAACCATTGAAATTGCAAAACTTAAAATAGAGGCTGAGCTTAAAAATGCGCAAAGTGAAATCGATTTATTTATCTATAAGATAAATGAACAAACCAAAATTGCCGAACGCTTTAATAACGAATTGAAGAAGTTGAAAAGCTCAGAATCTGAAGATGGGAGGTTATTTGAGAATACTGTAGAAGAGCTTCGTTTAACCAAAATATTGACAGATGATGATTGGATCAATTTCCAAAAGCATTTCGCAAAAATATTCCCGCTGTTCAGTTCTCATATCAAATCCAATTTTCCAACCATCACCGAAGCCGAACTGCGTTACCTTATGCTGTCTAAATTGCAACTTTCGCATAAAGAAATGGCGCAAGCTTTAGGTATTTCTCCCGATGCTGTCCGTGTAACATGGAACAGAGTTCGCAAGAAATTGGGAGGTTCACTGGACGATACCCCTCAGAGTTTGTTAAACAGTATGGAGGTTTAAACTTTGAATGTGAATAATTGGTGTTGCACATTACCACCAAGCTGGTAAACGTTAGTTGTTACGCTTTTGTTACGGCTATTTTACTCTTAAAGGGAGTATTGGTGGCTATTTTCAGCCCATCAATTTTAAAAGCTGATGAAAAAAAATCTCCTCCTCCTATTATTATCTTTTTTATTCTCTAACTTTTATGCAATAGCCCAAACCCCCGATGCCAATGGTATTGTGTACGTAAAAACAACTGTGGCAGGTAACGGAAGCGGCAACAGTTGGGACAATGCCACTGACAATTTGCAGGCGGCGATAAACGCTACCGAGGTGCAGAAAGTATTTGTGGCAGTGGGCAATTACGATGTTTCGCAGTGGAGCAGCTTTACAATGAAAAACGGTGTGGAAATTTACGGCGGTTTCGACCCGGCAAATAGCGTTACCAACCTTACACACAACAGAATTATGCCCAATGCCTCCAACTCGCAGGGTAGTGTTTTAAACGGAAAAAACGAACGCCCGGTTATTTGGTGCGCAGGCGATGCCCTTAATTCTTCTGCCATTTTAGATGGTTTTACCATTACCGGAGGATATGGCAATGGCATAGGTGGCGGAATACATATAAATAACAGTTCTCCTGCGTTTAGCAATTTGGTGATTAAAGGCAATACATCTAATCAAGGAGGGGGAATTCATATT
Organism: Pedobacter sp.; assembly: GCF_031119335.1. GTDB lineage: Bacteria > Bacteroidota > Bacteroidia > Sphingobacteriales > Sphingobacteriaceae > Pedobacter. Next base: position 116,414 of record NZ_JAVHXT010000008.1, on the reverse strand, counting down.
TCAGTATCGTCAGCTGTATTCAAAAATGTCATCATTACAGGCAATACGGCAACTTATAATGGCGGAGGGGTTTTTGCTGATAATGCTAACGGAAGCTTTATCAATTGTGTAATAGCCAACAATACAGCATCCGAAGGTTCTGCTATTAACATATTCTCAGATGACCTTGCGTTATCTTCATTTAAAAACTCGGTTATATTTGGAGGTTTCTTGGGATTTTATCCCATTTACAGCAATTCATTGTTAGAGGGGCGGACCAATACCACCAATGGCAATATAGATGCTACGGGCATCAGCATCAACGATGTTTTCAACAATGCCACCGGGGGCGATTATACCCTTAAAGTCAACTCGCCGGTCATCAACAAAGGCAGTAACGCTTCGTTCCCCAACGTGGGAACGGCCAAAGATTTGGCAAGCAACCCAAGGGTTTATAATTTTAGCAGTAGCGGTGTAGTAGATTTAGGGGCTTATGAATATCACAATCTTTTACCTGATAATAATGGAATTATCTATGTGAAACCAACCGCTACAGGAACTGGCAACGGAAACCATTGGAGCAACGCCACTGCCGATTTGCACAACGCCATCCACACCACAGGAGTTAACAAAGTTTTTGTAGCAGCAGGTAACTATAATGTAGGTGCTAGCAGTTTTATAATGAAAAATGATGTGGAAATCTACGGTGGTTTCGACCCGGAAAATAATATTACCAACCTTACGCACAACAGAATAATGCCGAATGCAGCCAATTCGCAAGGTTCAGTTTTGAATGGAGAAGGCGAACGACCCGTGATTTGGAGTGTAAATGACGGACTAAATTCTTCCACTCTTTTAGATGGTTTTACTGTTACCGGAGGGTTGGGCAGCGGTACAGGCGGCGGGATACATATTAATAACAGTTCTCCTACATTTAGTAATTTGGTGATTAAAGGCAATACGTCTAATCAAGGAGGGGGAATGAGCATTTCTAATTCCTCATCGGTGTTCAAAAATATCATCATCACAGGGAATACTGCAACCGCTAATAGTGGAGGTTTTATGAGTGACGGTGCTAATGCAGCAAGCTTTGTCAATTCGGTAATAGCCAACAACACGTCGCCAAGTCCTTCTGCTTTTGGAGGGACTGCTGACGTGCCATTTTTCAGAAATACCATTATATTTGGAAGTGTCCAACATTCTGTTTTCAATTATGGCAATTCATTGGTTGAAGGAAGAACTAGCACCACCAACGGTAATATCAACGCTACGAACATTACCATTAACGATGTTTTTACAGATGCCGCTAACGGCGATTACACCTTGAAAGCCAATTCCCCTGTCATCAACAAAGGAAATAATAGTTCGTTTACGGGCTTAACTGCCAACACCAAAGATTTGGCAGGCAACCCAAGGGTTTACAATTTTAGCAGTAGTGGTGTAATAGATTTAGGAGCTTATGAATATCAGGCCGAGCTTGTGGTATTGCCGGTAACTTTAATAGATTATACGGCAAAGGCCGATGGCAACAAAGCCAAGTTGCAATGGCAAACTGCTAGCGAGTTTAACAATAGCCATTTTGAGGTTTATCGCAGCGGCGATGATAACAAGTTTGTGAGGCTGGGCGAACAGAAGGGTACAGGAAACTCAATAATGGCCAATAGCTACACTTTTTACGATGATAAGCCTCTTAATGGTATAAACTACTATCAATTGTTACAGGTAGATAAAGATGGTAAGATAGCAGATTTAGGGGTTCGTACAGTAAGTTTCAGTCTTAAGTCTTTAGATGTTAAACTTCACCCTAATCCAACCGATGATGAAATTAATGTGCTGCTTGGGAACGGAGGCTTTACGTCTATTAAGATGATAGATGTTAACGGTAAAATTTTACAGCATATTAAGCTTGATAAACTTGAAACAAGTAAGAAAATTTCACTAATCAATTATCCATCGGGAATTTACTTCATACAACTAAAGGGAAAAGATATTATAGAAAGTAAGAAAGTGGTTAAAAGGTAAAATTAAAGAATGTTCGAAAGAACCTTTGTTTTTCTGCAAAAATTGAAGGTTCTTTCTATCTTTTAACTTTGCCTTTTTTAAGCTAGTATTGCTGCTACTTTTTCAATTTCATCCTTGGTGTTAAAATAATGCGGAGAAAAACGTAAAGCCCAATCTACATTTTTGCGTGTAAAATCTATTAGCGCACTACTTTTGTGGCTTACTGAATAATAGATGTTGTTGTTGGAAAGTAATTGCTGTAGTTCGGTTAAGTTCATCTTTTGATGATGAAAAGTAACTATGCTACTTAGTTTTGTTCCTTCATCAAGCACTCGCAAATCTGAATTTTCGGATAATAGGGTTCTAAGGTTCCCACTAAGCACTTGATTGTAGCTTTGAATATTTGATAGACCAATCTCATTTGCGTAACGGACCGCTTCAGTTAAACCAATAATTGACGCACAAGATTGTTCCCAAAATTCAAACCTTTTAGCAGTTTTGCCTAATTCAAAATCATCAAAAGAAGTCCAGCTGGCGTCTTTCATGTCTAACAGCAATGGAGCTAATTTCAAGCCTAGAGCTTTATCTGATACGAAAAGGAAGCCAGTTCCTCTTGGTCCCCTTAAAAATTTTCTGCCCGTTGCAGTGAGGAAGTCGCATTTAATTTGCTGCACATCAACAACTAATTGCCCTACCGATTGGCAGGCATCTACCAAGTATAAAATATCTTGCGTTTGGCATATCTCACCTACCGCCTCTACGTTTTGAACTAAGCCAGAGTTGGTAGGGATGTGGGTTATCGCAATGAGTTTAGGCTGATGTTTTTTAATCAACAGCTCTAAATCATCCAAATCAATTTCTTGGTTAGGTAATTTCCTAACCCTATAGATCTTAATATTTAACCTCTTTTTTAGCGAAATTAAAGCAATCTGATTTGAAACGTAATCATCATCAGTAGTGATAATACTGTCACCGCTTTTAAATGGAATGCTAGATGAGGCCTTTGCATAGGCATCTGTAGCGTTTGTGGCGAAAGCGATATTTTGCTCTTTGGTATTAATTAATTTAGCAGTTTCCCTGTAAAACTCGCTGATAAGTTTAGCGTATTTGTTGGCAACGAAATAGCCGCCAAATTGTTCCTCTTCCCTTAAATAGTTGATGGTTTTGTCTAATACAGATTTAGGCATTAACGAAGAACCAGCGCTATTAAGAAATATCTTATCGTTACAACCTTGTGTTTCTTTTCTAATTTGATCAATATTCATGAGGATCGGATAAAACTGCTAAAGCAAATGTAATGCGAGATATTTTATAAACAAAAAAGTCCCGCATTTGCGAGACTTTAAAATATATTGTTGAAGCTCTTACTTCTTCTCTTTAGCGTAAGCTTCGTTTAAGCCTTTAATTACTTCGCTAGTTACATCTAAGCTTTGGTCAGCGAAAAGAATATCGCCCATGCCTTTTTGGTATTTTAAAACCATTTTGTAGCCTTTTTCTTTAGCGTACACTTTTAAGTAATCAGCAACTTTGTTATAAAGCGCTTCTTGCTCTTTAGCTTGCTCGTTTTGGAAAGCAGCGCCAGCGTTTTGTTGGTAAGCTTGTAGTTCTTGTTGTTTACGAGCTAATCTTTCTTCTGTAGCAGCTCTTTGCTCACCTGTCATACCGTTAGCTTGTGCTTGGTATTGTTGCATATCACGTTGAAAAGCCTGACCTTTTGCTTTAAGATCTGCATCGGCAGCTTTTCCTTTAGATTCCATTTTTGTTTTTAGTACTTTGAAGTACTCATATTGGTTTAAAAGCGAATCCGAATCAACGAAAACGATTTTGTCTTTTTCTGCATCTGCGGTTACCGCTGGTTTTGCTGCTGTACTTTCTGTTTTTGTTTCTTTATTTCCGCAAGCGCTCATAATAGAAACGATAGCGATTGCAGTAGCCAAACCGCTAAATTTTACTGTGTTTAGTTTCATTTATTTTTTTGTTGTTATTAATTTGTCAGATAGTTTAACCCGATTATACGGGAACACTTGCCTTGATATTTAATCAAACAAGGATCGTTCTGTTCTTATAAATTTTAACAAATATAGAAATCAAATTCAATTCTTCGGTTTAAATGTTGAAAGGTTGGAAAGTTGAGAGAAACGAAACCCCGATAATTTCGGGGTGGTAATGTTGGTTGGCCGCTTAACTCGTTAAGATGTGAGGTTTTAACTGTCAATTAAGAACTGTAAATTGTTGACTAAAAAGTGCCCAAATAGTTATCCACAATACCCTAAAATCCATAAAAATTGCGTATTTTTGATTCTTAATTTTTCACATTAAATATGAGCGAAGAAAAAAATCCAAACTCTAATTATTCGGCGGATAATATACAGGTTTTAGAAGGTTTAGAGGCTGTTCGTAAGCGTCCTTCGATGTATATTGGTGATACCGGCGTTAAAGGTTTGCACCATTTAGTTTATGAAGTTGTAGATAACTCAATTGATGAGGCTTTGGCCGGTCATGCTGATACAATCTATGTAAATATTTTAGAAGGCAACTCTATCAGGGTTGAAGATAACGGTCGTGGTATTCCAACCGGTATCAATAAAAAAGAAAATAAATCGGCATTAGAAATTGTAATGACCGTTTTGCACGCTGGTGGTAAATTCGATAAAGATACCTACAAGGTTTCTGGAGGTTTGCACGGTGTGGGTGTAAGTTGTGTTAACGCCTTATCTACCCACTTAAAAGCAGAGGTGCACCGCGAGGGCAAAATCTGGATGCAGGAATACGAAATTGGTGTGCCGCAGTACGATGTAAAGGAAGTTGGTACAACCGATAAAAGAGGTACCATTGTAACTTTTAGTCCAGACCCAACCATATTTACACAAACTACAGAGTACAAATATGATACTTTAGCGGCTCGTTTACGTGAGTTGGCGTTCTTGAACAAAGGAATTAGCTTAACTTTAACCGACGAGCGTGAAGTGCTAGAAGACGGTACTTTCTTTCAGGAGGTTTTCCATTCTGATGGTGGTTTAAAAGAGTTTGTTGCATTTTTAGATGGAACAAGAGCATCGTTTTTACCAGAGCCAATTTATATCGAAGGAATTAAAAATGGTATTCCGGTTGAGTTGGCTTTCCAATACAATGATAGCTATTCTGAGAACGTACACTCGTATGTAAATAATATTAATACCCACGAAGGTGGTACGCACATTGCAGGTTTCCGTAGAGGTTTAACTCGTACTTTAAAAGCATACGCTGATAAATCTGGTTTGTTGAAGAACCTTAAAATGGAAATTACAGGTGATGACTTTAGAGAAGGCTTAACCGCAGTAGTTTCTGTAAAAGTTCAGGAACCTCAATTTGAGGGACAAACCAAAACCAAGTTAGGTAATAGCGAGGTAATGGGTGCAGTAGATGTTGCTGTAGGTGAAGCTTTAGGTAACTACTTAGAGGAAAACCCGAAAGAAGCTAAGATGATCATCAACAAGGTGATTTTAGCTGCTACGGCTAGAGCTGCTGCTCGTAAAGCTCGTGAAATGGTGCAACGTAAGAGCGTAATGGGGGGGTCTGGTTTACCGGGTAAATTGGCCGATTGCTCTGATAGTGATCCAGAAAGATGTGAGTTATTCCTGGTAGAGGGAGACTCGGCGGGTGGTACCGCTAAACAAGGTCGTGACCGTAACTACCAAGCTATTCTTCCGTTAAAGGGTAAAATCTTGAACGTAGAAAAAGCAATGGAACATAAAATCTACGAAAACGACGAGATCAAGAATATGTTTACTGCACTTGGTGTAAGTATTGGTACTGAAGAAGATGATAAAGCTTTGAACTTAACTAAGCTTCGTTATCACAAAATCGTCATCATGACGGATGCTGATATCGACGGTTCGCACATTACTACGCTGATTTTAACTTTCTTCTTCCGTTACATGAAACCTTTGATCGAGGCTGGTTATGTTTACATTGCGGCGCCACCACTTTATCAAGTTAAAAAAGGTAAAGATTTTGAATATTGCTGGAATGATACACAGCGTGATGCTGCTATCCAGCGCTTAAAAGGTGCTGGTAAAGAAGATAGCGTACACGTACAGCGTTACAAAGGTTTGGGTGAGATGAACGCAGAGCAATTGTGGGAAACTACTTTAGATCCGGCTCGTCGTACTTTAATGCAGGCAACTATTGAAAACGCTGCAGAATGTGACCATACCTTCTCTATGTTAATGGGAGATGAGGTAGCACCACGTAGAGAGTTTATTGAGCGTAACGCAAAATACGCAAAGATAGACGCTTAGTTTTTTCTCTCTTTAAAACCAAGTATAAAATTAAACTCCTTCTTGCTTTGGCAGAAGGGGTTTTTTGTTTTTGAAGCCAATGAGGAGAGGTTTTTGTGCTTCGCAGACTTACGAAGTTTCAAAAACTTCGTAAGTCTAAGGTCGATTACCTTTAGACTGGTAACACTATGTAAGCCCTTCAGGCTATTTGATATTGGTGTGCAACAACCCAACGCCATGCGTTGGGTTAGTATACACTTCCCCTTCGGGGAAACTAGTTTCGTGCTATATTTTAGTTGCCATATTTTCCATTCGTTATATTAGTAAAAAGGCTGAAGGCATCTTTATGTGTAAGCCCTTAAAGCTATTTCATGTTGGTGCAACAACCTAAAGCCATGCGTTGGGTTAGTATATACTTCACTTTGAGGGAAGTCATATTTTGTACTATATTTTAGTTGCCATATTTTCCATTCGTTATATTAGTAAAAAGGCTGAAGGCATCTTTATGTGTAAGCCCTTAAAGCTATTTCATGTTGGTGCAACAACCTAAGGCCATGCGTTGGATTAGTATATACTTCACTTTAAGGGAAGCCATATTTTGTGCTATATTTTAGTTGCTGTACAACCCAACGCCCTGCATTGGGTTTGGATATACCTTCCCCTTCAGGGAAACTAGATTTGTTGCTAACTTCGTAAGTCTAAGTTCGATTATGCTAGATTAGCTAATACTATGTAAGCCCTTCAGGCTATTTGATTTTGATTTGCAGCAACCCAACGCCATGCGTTAGGTTAGCGTATACTTCGCCTTTAGGGAAGCGAGATTTCGTATTAGATTTAGTTGCTGTACAACCCAACTCCATGCATTGGGTTTGGATATACCTTTCCCCTTCAGGGAAACCAGATTTGTTGCTCTAGATTTTTAATCGACTTAAAATATTTTCCATTCGTTGTAATGGCAAAAAGGCTGAAGGCCTTTTCATATGTTAGCCTAAGCCAACGGCTTGGGCTATGATGAATTAGCGACGCAATCGCCCTGAAAGGGCAGCATATAAACGCAGATTTATAGTATCTCTAGTGCATTAACACGACAGGTAGATTCAAATATGAATCTCCATATTTGCGATACGCCGATAATTAAAAAAATAACCCTCGCTGTATTACACAGCTAAGGGCTAACTATTGAAATCAAAAACAACACTAAGAAAATCTTAACCTCTATAAGATATAGTATGATCCTACTGGGGCCATATCTACATGAGCTTTGTCTTCGAAGAGTTTATTGTCATCTAGCATCTGGCATAAATCTTTCTCGATTGTTCTGCAGATGGTAGTTGTAGGGGTGTCGGTTGGTTTGTTTTCAAACGGATCCTGTAAATGCACAGCCATTTTTTCTACTAGGAGGAAAAACACCGAAATAGAAATCACTACTGGAATTTCCATAAAACCGAAATACTCAATTAAGCCGAATGGCAACATCATAATGAACAACACAATAGACATATGGATGTACTTGCTATACGTAACCGGGAAAATAGTTTTCTTGATACGCTCGCATCCACCCATGTGATTACAAAGTGCATTTAAGGTTTTATCCAACTCAATTTGTTGATATTTGTTGATCCAACCTTCTTTAAGTGCCTTCTTTAAATCCATAGCGTGTAGTTCTAACAATGCCACAGTGACATTGTTCTGCTTCTTTAAGTAAGCATACTCTTCTGGATCTAAATACCTATCCAAACCCTTAGAAGAACTGTGTCCCCTTAAAGATTGGCTTAACGCATAGCACCAAGCAATTTGCCTTTTGATAAACCTGTTTTTAAAAGCTTCTACCTCTTCGGGTGCGTACGGACTGTCTACAAACGACATGATCTGTCTGGCTAAAGACCTCGAGTCGTTTACAATTGCTCCCCATAAAATCCTGGCCTCCCACCATCTATCATAGGCTTGATTAGACCTAAAGGCTAACAAAAGCGATATAATGGTACCTAGTAAAGCTGGTACGGCGATTGGGATGGATATTCTGGTGAAATGAAAATTTTGGTACAGGACAACTACCGCTACTGCGTACAGCACAACAAAAAACAGCTCCTGTTTAATTTTCCCAAATATGTAGGTAATCGGTATATTTTTACGTAACAGCATGATATTGGGTTTTTAATTTAAATAACAATTATTAAGCTGATACAGCTTCTGCGGCTCTTTCTGGCTGTATTTTGGTGTCGAAAAGCTCTTTTTCTTTAGCAATCACCTCGGTGTCTAACTCTAATACTTCGCATCCACAACGGGCGGTTAAGTACTTAGGGTCAATACTGTATTTATTGATAGGAGAGAAGTTGTAATTTTTAGGATAAACAACTAAATCAATCTCTAAGCCATCAATTAGGTTTCTGAAAGCAGCTGTAGTGCTTCCGTAGAAAAACTCAACTCCTATACCTTTAACTTTCTTTTGATACTTAAAAGTGTAAGCATCTATTTTCTGATTAAACTCGTCACTAATTTTTTCATAGTCTTTGCTTCTTCTACTTAGCATCAACATATCAGTAATAGAGTCGGATAATTTAAAAGCGTGCAAAAAGACAACGGTTACTTCTTCTAAACCTGGGTGTAATGCGATGGCGTCAATAGTTTTAATGCTTTCTACATTGAAATCGGTTGGAACTAATATTCTTTTCATAACCCTTAATATTAAATTTTTAACTAATTATTTAATACAAAACTAGGGTGTTGATATTATAGCCGCTTAAGAAATAGATTAGAATGAGATTAGAATTTCAAATGTCTTAATTAATTGGAAGCATGACCTTTATTTCCGAGCCCAATCCTTCCTGAGATTTGATGCCAATACTGCCGCGATGCAACCTGATGATATTCAGTGATAAAGGAAGTCCTACGCCGTAGCCCTTAAAGTTACTCGTATTGGAGGCTCTAAAAAATGGTTCAAATATATGTTGTATATCGTCTTGCGGAATGCCAATACCTTGATCTATTACGGCAATGGATAAAATGTTGCCATTACTTTCTAATTTTACCACCACAGGTTTAAAATCCGAATACTTACAGGCGTTGCTTACAACGTTTGTTACGGCAAGTTTCAGCAGGTTTTTGTTAGCCTTTAATGTTACTGCAGCTTCGTCTTCGGGCAGTTTACTTAAATCTAGCTCAATTTTACTTTCAGGATGTACCTGATAAACCGCTTCTTTAATTTCCCAAAGCAGTTCGTCAATTCTAACTTCTTCCCTCGGCTGCACCTTTCCATTAAAGCCAGATTGTGCCAAACCTAAAAGACTGGTTAAAATATGTTCTAATCTATCGGCCTCTAATTTAATTTTTTCTAGTGCAGCTAAGTGTTCCTTCGAACCCATTTCTGCCTTTGCTGCCAATTCTACTTCTCCGCTAATGATGGTTAGTGGGGTGCGTAACTCGTGCGAAGCATTGCTGATGAAATTGTTCTGCGTTTCAAAAGCAGTTTCCAATCTGTTTAGCATATTGTTGAAAGTTTGTGCCAAATCAGACATTTCATCGCCACCGTAACTCTTTACATCTAATCGTAGGTGTAGGTTCTCGGCCTTGATCTTCTTCATGCTTTTGATAATGTTTCGCAGTGGATCGAGGGTATAGTTAGAAAATTTCCAGCCTACAAGAAATGATAATAAAACCGAAAGGAAAAAACCGGCTATGAGTATTTTTTGCAGGTCCTTGAGCTCTCTGAAACCGTAGGGGTCGTTCGCAGCAATAATTACGATGTAGCCCGCACCTCCAATATCAAAATATTTTCCGGCATAAAAATGATTTTCCTTACGGTAACGAGCCATTTTGCCTTCTTTTATACGTTGGTAAAAGCTCTTAGGTAGAGGGTCGTCTGTGCTGATATTTGGATGGGTGTTGGTATCAGCTTTAATAACGTATTCTTTTTCTGAAGGTAGATGTTCTAAATACTGAGCACGCATTTTAGCGTAGGCATCGTTATTTTCATCCTTAACCAATTTAATTTGTGCCGCAATGTTTACCCTTGCCTCTAACCGTCTATAAAAATCTTCGAAAGCAAATTCATTAGAAAAATACCAAACAAAACCGCTTAATAAAGAAATGATAACGGCCGATAGGATGGCAAACAGTAAAGTTATTTTTTTGGCTATTTGCATTTAGGTTTCTTTCAGTACATAACCTAGCCCAACGGCAGTATGTATCAGTTTTTGGTCGCTGTTTTTATCTATTTTCTTGCGGAGATAATTCACATATACATCCACCACGTTGGTACCCAGATTAAAATCTATATCCCAAACGTTTTCTAAGATATCAATTCTTGATAAAATTTTAGCTTTATTTTTTGCCATGAATTCTAGTAGGCGATATTCTGTAGCAGTGAGGGTGATTTCGTCATCTGCTCTTTTTACACTTTTTGCCGTAAGGTTAATTTGCAAATTGCCAATATTGATAATCTGATCTGGGCTAATTGCACCATTAAATCTCCTCAATAACATTCTAATGCGTGCAAACAATTCTGCGAATTTGAAAGGTTTAATCAAATAATCGTCGGCACCATTATCTAATCCGTTTACTACATTTTCTGTAGTGCCCAACGCGGTTAGCATAATAATAGGCACGTTCGGTTTTTCCTTTTTGATGATTTTACACAGTTCTAAACCATTAATGCCAGGCAGCATAATATCTAAAATAATGAGGTCGAAATGATTTCCTAAAGCCATTTTTTCTCCTGTAGTACCGTCTGGAGCTACACTTACGCTAAAGCCCTCTGCAGAAAGACCCCGAACTACAACCGATACAACATTCGGCTCATCTTCAACTAGTAATAAATTCATTGGAGGGCAAGTAGTTTAAAAAAAAGCAGATTAAAAAATAATATGATAAAATAGACGTGAATTTTACTGTTTTTTAACCAACAACAGACAAAAGCAAAATGTTTGCTCACCTAAAATAAAAATAGCCCTGTTTTTAATTACAGGACTATCTTAGTTAATGAGTTAAGTTTTTATTTTTTCTCCGACATTTCTTTCAGAGATTTTAAACCATCTTCAAAGTCTTTTCCAAGTGTTTTATCCATAATTCCAAAAGCGCACATCCATTTACTGAAGATGTTATTTTCCCCACTTATAGTCCATGTAACTTTAGTAGAGTCACTTTCTTTACTCAAGTTGAATTGTGTTTTAGCAGCACTTTCGAAAGGCTCAATAAATCTCATTGCTATTTTGATTTCCTCCACTGGTTTCACTGCTTCAAGCCTCATCTCTCCTTCACCAGCTTTTTCACCTTTCCAATGGTACGTGTGACCAGCTTGTTCAGGAATTCCGGTAATTTCTACCTTTGCTTTTGGATCCATTTTAGACCAAGCATTCCACTGTAAGAAATTATTTAAGTCTGCAATGTTTTTGTAAACAACTGTATCGTTTGCGGCAATGTTGGTTGTTCTAGTTACCGAAAAAACTTTTGGAAGAAATAAGCCTCCAATTAGAAAAATGGCGATAAATACAACGATTACCACCAGAAAAATTTTTAGAAATTTCATTTTTATTTTGTTTGATTAAAATAAAGTTAAAGAAATTTATTTCGAACCAACAAGAATATTTATTGGGCTGGTATTCCTTTTAAGGCTAGGTCTTTTAGGTTAGTTCTAATTCTTCGCATAAAATCTACACCAGGGTCGGTTTTCCCTGTCTGATAATTCGGATTGGTTTCTTTCCAAAGTGGGGTGCCTTTAAACTTGGTATATTCGTAATGGCCAATCAAATATTCTATTTTGTATTTCTTTTGCAGGTATCTAACTAAATCCTCATTTGCTTTAAGTTGGGCGTCAGTCAAAGGAAAATCGGCGCTGCCCACATTCTCTACACCAATGGCACAGTAGTTTAAACCGATGACGTGGCGGGCAAAATAATTATCGGGCATTAAGCGGTAAATAGTTCCGTCTCTATCTACCATATATTGCGAAGAAGTATTTAAACTACTTACCGTTGCAATGTCTTTCCTATCGCCGTTAGGTAACTTAGATGGGTTAAAAGCATTAAATGTTGAAGAAAAAGTTTTAGCTGCGGTCCAGTGTAGTACAATTATTTTAGGTTGTATAGTTGGGGTTTCTTGCTCAATACCATGTCTTTGCTTTAGATACTCTAAGGAAAGTCTAATTCGGGTAGAATCGTAAATAATAGGTTTATCTATGATTTTGATTTCTTGGGCGACGGCTAAGAATGAGCTACAACAAAGAAGTATAAATAGGATAAGTTTTTTCATAGAATTAAATTTATATTGAAACCATTAAGAAGTTAAGATAAATTAAAAATGTCTTAATCTATTCATGTTGAAGTATCTCTTAGTCTTTATAAAACCTCAACACCATTTTCTTATAATCAATCTTACAGTTGTATTCTACTAAGATGTCGCCTCCAATAATGCCAGCAATAGCAGGTTGTCCCATTTGTAGGTAAGTGTCAGAAACGCTTTGTAAATCTATAGCTACAGTTTCATAGTTGGGTAATTTTAGCTTACCAATTTTTAATAGCGGAATGGTACCCACCAAAGTTGTTGCGCTACTGAAAATGGTTGCTGCTTGTTGTTCATCATTTTCTTGCAGGTCTTGTACGTTTGCCTCTAATAAAGCTTTATCAAACACAGAACGCGAAGCACCGGTATCTAGCACCGCAAAAAGCTTTTGTCCAAAAACAACAATTTCCACCAAAAGATGGAAACCGTTGTCTTGTAAGTTCACTAATATTAGGGGAACAGTAATTGTTCTCATTTCTAAGGTTAATCGTTTTAAGTGTTTAAAAGGTTAATAGCATCAAAACGATTAACCAATTAACCGGTTCATCAGTTAACCTAAATTTAAACCAACTTCATTTCTGCCAATACGCTGTTCATGTTGCGCACTGCATCGGCACTTTTGTTAAAAGCAGCTTGTTCCTTTTCGTTCAGTTTATAATCTATTATTTTCTCCCAGCCGTTTTTACCTACAATTACAGGTACGCCTAAGCAAATATCGTTTTGGCCATATTCGCCTTCTAAAGCAACGCAGCAAGTAAACAGTTTTTTCTCATCGCGAACAATAGCTTCAACTAATGCAGCACCAGCGGCACCAGGAGCATACCAAGCCGAAGTACCCAATAAACCGGTTAGCGTAGCTCCACCAACCATGGTATCGGCAGCAACTTTTTCTAAAGTAGCTTCGTCCAATAATTCGCTCACTGGCAAACTTTGGTAAGTAGCATATCTGGTTAATGGTATCATGGTAGTATCTCCATGACCGCCAATTACAAACCCTTGTAAATCGTTAGAATTACAGTTTAGCGCCACACTTAAATAATACTTGAAACGAGCACTATCTAACGTTCCGCCCATACCAATAATACGGTTTTTAGGTAAGCCTAACGATTTCAACGCTAAATAAGTCATCGTATCCATTGGGTTACTAATGACGATGATAATAGCGTCTGGAGAATATTTCAAAATGTTTTCTGCCACACCTTTTACAATACCCGCGTTAATGCCAATCAACTCTTCGCGGGTCATCCCCGGTTTACGAGGCAAGCCCGATGTAATTACAGCAACCGCCGAACCAGCCGTTTGGCTATAATCGTTGGTAACACCTTTAATTTTGGTGTCGAAACCTAACAAAGTTGCCGTTTGCATCATGTCAATAGCTTTACCTTCGGCAAAACCTTCCTTAATATCTAATAATACTAGTTCTTCTGCTAATTCTTTTCTGGCAATGTTATCTGCACAAGTTGCGCCAACGGCACCAGCACCTACTACTGTAATTTTCATGGTTCTATAATTGGTTTTTACTGAATAATAACTAAGCTTTTTGACTTGGTTCTAAGTAATTAATTGTGTAAATCCTTTAGCAATTTCACGAAACTAAGGTATAGATTTGTATTAGCTAAACAAATATTTTTTGCATTTCAATTGTCAAAAAAGAATATTTGAAAACTTACGGAAGTGGTTTTTGGCAATATCAGTCCCGCCATTCGCTTTACTTCTCCCGATAAAATCGGGATACGTGCTCGCTGCTGTCGGGTTTAATGAACTTAAACCTTTGCACAACATTTGCATACTAAACCCGGTTGAAGCGGAAATACTTTTTTGTACGTCATTTCGAAACCGAGTTAAGCATCTGTCTTCGATTTTTCCATGGTATGCTTGCATATAGTACAGGCTCCCTCGGGAGAGAAATCGGTTGTGATATGCGCTTCAGCTTCGAGGTTTCACGTAGGTTCTAAATGACGATGGAAGGTGCGCAAAAAAGATTTGAGCGTAAAACGGGGCTACAGTTCAAAAGTGCTTCCGTATTTGCTTTTCAATTAATTTTTTAAAATAATTTCTATTTCAACGAAAATTTTAGAACTATTTTATGCGTATATTGTTTAACTCTAAACTAATCTTCACTTAAATTCTTGGGTTATGAATATTAAAGAACTGTTACTAAATGGCAAGGCATTTTTGGCCCTTTTAAATGATTTTGCAATAGAAGCAAAAAATGTAATTATTCAAGACGAAGACATGCTTTTTTCGGGAACTAAAAACCCGAAAAATCCTATTCTTAAAGAAACTGTTTGTATAGAAGCTAAAAACGACGACGGAATTTTTAACTTTTTTGGTACCGTACATTTTAACCTGCTAGATAAATTGGCAGTCTTTGAGATGCAGGGGTTTGAAAAGGTTAATGCAAAAGCTTAAAAGTTTTTTAAAAATGAATATGGCCCTTTTAACTAAGGGCTAGTTTTTTATTGTCGTTTGGTATTCTTAAAAGGAGTAGATTTGAGGCGAAATAAATATAAAGTCCATCGCTATGTAGCGCTAAGCTTAAATTGAATTAAATATTATGAAACGAATTACATTAGTAGCATTTTTGGTTAGTAGTACATTTTTTGCGTTTGGGCAGGTATTACCATCTTTTCAGTTTGGATTAAAAGGAGGTTTTAACCTTTCTAAATTCAGTACTGAAAACACCTTTGCAAGTGATAACAAAGCGGGTTATTATGGTGGTATTTGGACGCGTATTGGCGCAGCTGGAATTCATTTACAGCCCGAATTATACCTTTCTGGGAAGAATACCACATTAAAAAATAATGCTGGTTTAGAGAATGACGTGAAATTCACCAGTTTAGATGTTCCGGTTTTAATTGGGACTAAAATTGGCGCAGCGGGCATTGGTTTTAGGTTAAATACTGGTCCGGTGGCTTCGTTTATTTTAAGTAAAGAGCAAACTTTTGAAGATGCCGCATCTGATATATTTGCTGGCAAATTTAAAGACCAGGCTTTTGCTTGGCAGTTTGGCACAGGACTAGATGTTGGAAAATTAAGCGTTGATTTGAGATACGAAATGGGCTTGTCGAAACTTAATGACGCGGGCTATCCCGATACTAAACTAAATATGTTCACTTTCGGCATAGGTTTAAGGCTATTTTAGAAATAATGAACTTTGATACTATATGAGGTTTGGTGTTAACACCAAACCTTTTTTGTTTATAATAGTTGGTGAATACACTAGCAATAAACTTAATATCTTGGTGTTTGTGTCTTTGTGGTTGAAATAAGAAACTGTTTAAAAATGAATAAATGTTTGACAGGTTGAGTTTGGTGAGGACACCAAACTCTAGCGGCTCACTATAGGTGGGTGTCCCCACCCGCCTAAGTATTTATTTTCATTGAAATTTAAACAGCTTCTTACGGTTGGGAGTTTAAATAATCTCCTTCAACTCGTAAGCGTGTGCACCTTTTAACGGGCGAATGTCTACGTGTTTTCTCTCACTAATTACCTTAATGAAACATGCCCCAAAGTAGAAAATCAGTGAAGAGTAAAATACAAAAAGCATCACTAAAATAATAGAACCAGATGCGCCATAAATGTTTTCGATGTTACTTAAAGGCAACATAATGCGAAGGATGTACTTGCCTATGTTAAACAATACTGCGGTTAATAAACCACCTTGTAATGCTATTTTCCAGCTTGGGCGGGCATTGGTTAAAAACCTAAAAAGGATAGTGAACCAAACCATTACAATGAGCGTAAAAACTGTCTGATTTAGAACCCAAACTAACCATTTTGCCACATTAGGTGCAGTGTCGTTTAAATAGGTGCCTACTAATGCTTGGATACTATCGGTTACCAAACCAACGAAGAACAGTATTCCCGCCAACAGAATGATAATCATAGACCTAGCTCGTATTTTTAGCGTAAAAAGAAAGCCGTTTTTTTCATCCTGACCAATATTCCAGATTTGCTCTACAGAATTTTTGATAACGTTAAATAGGGTAGTGGCCACGAAAATAAAAAACACAAAAGTAAGTATGGTCGCCCACCAATTATGGTCAATTCCACGGATGTTCTTTAAGGTATCCCTAATTTGTTCGGTACTGCTGGGTATTAAAATTTCGGAGATACGGTCGAATATGCGGGTTGCTAAAATCCTTCTATCAACAAAAAAGCCGAACAACCTAATTAAAATTAAAAGAATGGGAGGTATGGCGAAATTTGCAAAAAAAGCAGTAGCGCCAGCTAAGCGTAGAGGGTCGTTTTTTTGATATAGGACGAACGCTTTTTGTAGGTGATAACAAAAGTGAAAGAGCTTCGATTTTTTGATGGCTGCAATTTTTCCCATTAGCGAATTTCAAAAGTAACAAAATAAGCCTAAAGGATGTTTTTTATTCTCGTTTTTTAAGCTAATTGTACAATGACGTAGGAAATTTTTGCAAGTTTAAAAACCTTTTTGCAATAACGTGGTTATCTCTAGCAGACTAAAAACTTAAACTTATGAATAACTTTTTCAGAACAGTATTAGCAGGTTGGGGCGCTTGGAAATTGGGTGGTGGTTGTTTATCAACCATTGTAGTTTTTGTGGTGATTTATTATTTATTGGGACATTGTTAGTCCTAATGTTCGTCATTTCGATTGAGCGAAGCGAATAGAGAAATCTTTGAACTTTTTATAATAAACAAATCCAAAGATTTCTCGACTACGCACGAAATGACGGCAAGACTTAATTACAAATTTCCTCTCAAGGCTTGCTCACGCTCTAAACTTTCAAACAATGCTTTAAAGTTACCAGCACCAAAACTTTGTGCACCTTTACGTTGAATAATTTCGAAAAACAAGGTTGGTCTGTCTTCTACAGGTTTAGTGAAAATCTGCAGTAAATAACCTTCTTCATCACAATCTACCAAAATACCTAATCCTTTTAGCAGTTCAATTTCTTCATCAATTTCGCCAACGCGATTAGGCATCATTTCGTAGTAAGCTTCTGGTGGAGCACTTAAAAACTCTACACCTCTTTCTTTTAATAGTTTTACTGTTTTAACAATGTCTTTAGTAGCTACCGCGATATGTTGCACACCTTCGCCTTCATAAAACTCTAAATATTCTTCAATTTGAGATTTCTTTTTGCCTTCTGCTGGTTCGTTAATTGGGAATTTTGAGAAGCCATTTCCGTTGCTCATTACCTTGCTCATTAAAGCAGAATATTCGGTATTGATTTGCTTGTCATCGAACGAAAGGATGTTTACAAAACCCATCACTTCTTCGTACCATTTTACGGTTTCGTTCATGCGGTTCCAACCTACGTTACCAACACAGTGGTCAATATAAAGCAAACCAGCATCACTCGGGTTATAATCACTTTCCCATTTTTGATAGCCCGGCATAAACACGCCATTGTAGTTCTTGCGCTCAATAAACATGTGGATGGTCTCACCGTAAGTGTAAATGCCGCTCATTTTTAGCTCTCCGTTTTCGTCAGTTAACGTTTGAGGCTCTAAATAAGGTTTTGCGCCACGTTTAGTGGTTTCTTCAAAAGCGCTGTAAGCATCATCTACCCAAAGGGCTAAAACTTTTACGCCATCGCCATGCGTTTTTACGTGCTCGGCGATTGGATTGTCAGATTTCAATGCTGTAGTTAAAATCAAGCGGATTTTTCCTTGTTGTAAAACGTAAGATGCTCTGTCTCTTACACCAGTTTCTGGTCCGGCATAAGCTAACGATTGAAAACCGAAAGCAGTTTTGTAGTAATGTGCCGCCTGTTTAGCATTACCTACATAAAATTCTATATAATCCGTTCCGTTAATAGGAAGGAAGTCTTTTGCCTTAGCTATTTTTTCTGCAAATGTTTGTGTCGACATTTTGTTTGTGTGTTAATAGTTGTACTTTTTATGTTTTGCGTATGGCGTATGGCGTGTTATAACGCTCGTCGCTCAACGCTTACCTTTACTCTACGTTTACCTGCCAGCTTTTATGATAACTTTCATCTTCAATGGCAATGGCATCTTCAGTTAGCATTAATGGTCTAAAAGGGTCAATCATCACGGCAAGTTCTTCTGTACTTTCTTTGCCAATAGATTTTTCTACCGTTCCTGGATGTGGTCCGTGAGGAATGCCGCCTGGATGTAAAGTAATCTGACCTTTTTCTACGCTTTTGCGGCTCATAAAATCACCATCTACATAATATAAAACCTCATCGCTATCTACATTGCTGTGGTTATAAGGTGCTGGGATAGATAACGGATGATAATCGTATTTACGAGGTACGAAAGAACAAATTACGAAATTATGCCCTTCGAAAGTTTGATGTACGGGTGGCGGTTGGTGCAAACGACCGGTAATTGGTTCAAAATCGTGGATAGAAAAAGCCCAAGGATAGTGGAAACCATCCCAACCTACAAAATCAAAAGGATGCGTACCATAAGTGTAAGGGTACATAATACCTTGCTTTTTTATCAGCACTTTAAAGTCGCCAAGCTCATCAAAAGTTTGTAAGTTCTGCGGTCTTTTAATATCTCGCTCACAAAAAGGAGAATGCTCCTCTAACTGACCAAAGGCATTTCTGTAGCGTTTTGGCGTACGAATAGGGCTGAAACTTTCTACAATGAATAAGCGGTTTTTCTCATCGTTAAATTCCAATTGGTAAATGGTACCACGGGGAACAATCAGGTAATCGCCGTATTCAAAAGCAATTTCGCCGAAGCCAGTTTTTAATTTTCCCGTTCCTTCGTGAATAAAAATCACTTCATCAGCCTGACTGTTTTTGTAAAAGTAATCAGTCATCGATTTTCTAGGTGCGGCTAAAGAAATATGCAAATCGCTGTTTACCAAAACAGGTTTTCTACTTTTTAAATAATCATCCTCTGGATTAATCTTAAAGCCCAATAAACTGGTATGACGTAAATGCTTTTCACGAGCAATCTTAGGTTCTACGTTGTAAGGTTCACCCAATTCTTTAACAATAGTTGGCGGGTGACAGTGGTACACCAACGAGTACAAGCTCGAAAATCCTTCCGTAGAAACCAATTCTTCGGCGTATAAATCGCCATTTGGTTTACGGAAAACGGTATGTCTTTTAGGAGGTATAGTCCCTAAAGTGTGGTAAATTGGCATATAATACGGTTAATTTGGTTAGAATTAAATATAACGAATAATAACGGAAAGCGTTTGAAAGCGTTTTGGTAACGTTTTATAAAACGCTTGAGATAGATGTAGATTTATAAAGAATATTGCGCAAAAATCAACTTAGATAGCATCGCATATCGGTAAGCAGAAAATACTTCTGCTACACAATGGTTGTGATATGGGAAAATCTCGTTCATTTTGCTTTTGTAAAATTAGCTTTTTAAAGTCAATGTTTCAAACCTCATTTTTTCTCTTTTAAAAAAATACCACCTTAGACACCTTAGTTCACTTTAGAAATTACATTAATCTAAAATGTTCTTAAATGTCTTAGGTGGTAAAATAATAGACGTATCATTCAACAGATTTTGGAAAACCCAAACTGCTTTCATAGCTTTGAAGACATCCAACTATAAACCATCTCCAATAAATATTGTTGTTCCATTGGGATGTGGATATTAACATCGCTAACTAAAAATATTTATATCAATGAAGCTTGTATCCTATAAAACAGAAGATAAAGAGCATTTAGGCATTTTTGTGAACGGACACATTTACAACCTAAACTCTTGCCATAAGTTAATTCCCGATAACATGAACGCTTTTTTGGAAGGTGGCGAGCCTTTAATGGAAAGAGCAAAACAAGTTAATCAGGATATTTTGGATGGTAAATTACAGCCCAAGGAAGAAATTTTTTATGAACTTTTAGCGCCGGTTCCGCACCCAACATCGTGTAGAGATGGTTATGCTTTTAGACAGCACGTTGCTGCCGCTCGTAGAAACCGTAAGGTGGATATGATTGCCGAGTTCGACCAATATCCGATTTTCTATTTTACCAATCATAACGCTATTCAAGGTCCAGGCGAAATTGAGTGTATGCCAGACCATTTTCAAAAGCTAGATTTTGAGTTAGAGGTAGCCGTGGTAATCGGTAAAAAAGGACGCAATATCAAAGCTTCGGAAGCCGACGAATATATTGCTGGTTATACCATTATGAACGATATGAGCGCCCGTACTTTGCAAATGGAAGAGATGTTGTTAAATCTTGGTCCGGCAAAAGGAAAGGATTTTTCTACTGTAATTGGTCCGTGGTTAGTTACACCAGATGAGTTAGAGCAATACAAAGTTGCCGCAAAAGAAAATCATGTGGGTAACAACTACAATCTAAAAATGACTTGTAAGGTAAACGGCATCGAGGTTTCGAGTGGTAACATGGCCGATATGGATTGGACTTTTGCCGAAATTATTGAGCGTTGTGCTTACGGTGTAGATATTTTGCCAGGTGATGTCATTGGCTCCGGAACGGTAGGTACGGGCTGTTTCTTGGAATTAAACGGCACAGGTTTACTAAACGATCCTAACTATAAAGTGCAATGGCTACAAGACGGCGACCATGTAGAAATGGAGATTACAGGTCTGGGTGCGCTGAGTAACAACATTACCAAAGCAGATACTGATTTTTCGATACTAGCACTTAAAAAATAAAATTTGAAAAGCAGGGTTCAGTGTACTTCGGTTACGAAAGCCCTGCTATTCGCTTTATCCCGATAAAATCGGGATGCTCGCTGCTATCAGGTTTAGGTTACATAGGTAAACCTTTCTATCGTAAAACTGACAGCAAACAATTACGTCATTTCGAACGCAGAGAGAAATCTGTAAGGTAAAAGTGACTAACTTTGAGATTTCTCTCTGCGTTCGAAATGACGGCTTAGAGAATAAAAACATCTTCAACCCAAAACTATGCTGACACTAAAATGCGAAGACCTTTCTCCAATGCAGTTGCAAAATTATTTGCAGTATGCCATTGCACCACGACCTATCTGTTTGGCGTCTACAATTGATGCTGAAGGAAACGTGAACCTCAGTCCGTTTAGTTTTTTTAATTTGTTTAGCACTAACCCGCCAGTTTGTATTTTTTCTCCAGCTAGGCGTGTGAGAGACAATACCACTAAACATACTTTAGAGAATGTACAGGAAGTCGGCGAAGTTGTAGTGAATATTGTGAATTATGCGATGGTACAGCAAACAAGCTTGTCGAGTACGGAG
Organism: Pedobacter sp.; assembly: GCF_031119335.1. Classification (GTDB taxonomy): domain Bacteria; phylum Bacteroidota; class Bacteroidia; order Sphingobacteriales; family Sphingobacteriaceae; genus Pedobacter. The sequence goes on along the minus strand of NZ_JAVHXT010000008.1, from coordinate 94,742 downwards.
TATGGCAAAGGTGTAAACGAATTTGAAAAAGCTGGTTTTACCATGGAAACCTCACATTTGGTAAAGCCGCCAAGAGTATCAGAAGCACCAGTGCAATTAGAGTGTGTGGTAACTCAAATCCTCCCTTTGGGCGACCAACATGGCGCCGGTAATTTGGTATTGGCCGAAATTAAACTCATCCACATTAAAGAAGAAATTTTAGATACAGAAGGTAAAATTGACCAACAAAAAATTGATTTGGTAGCTCGTTTGGGAGGTAATTGGTACAGTCGTGTTACACCAGAAAGTTTGTTTACAGTTCCAAAACCTTTAACTACTTTGGGTATTGGCGTAAGCGCATTGCCGCTTTCTGTGCGTCAATCGAAAGTGCTTACGGGAAATGATTTAGGTTTGTTAGGTAACGAAGAACAGTTGCCAAACGAAGATGAAGTTGCCGAAATGCAATGGAATGCTAATGTTAAGGATATTTTAGATGCTACCATTGGCGATGAAACCAACAGAGAAAGAGAACTGCACGAATTTGCCAAGGAGCTTATTGCTTATGGTAAGGTTGCAGATGCTTTGAAGGTGTTGTTGCTTTAATTAGTCCGAAAGTCAGTAAAGTCCGGAAGAGTATCGTCAATAAGTGTTAGAAAAATCCAGTTTTGGCAGACCAAGAAAAAAATCATCTAAAATCTGCGAAGAAAATCTTTGTAAATCAGCGGGAAGATAAAACTGAAAACTGCGACTTGAACTACTCCATCACAGTTACCGCCTTCAAGAAACGGTTTTTGTAGTAGCCTTCTAAATCGGTAATGGTTACGCCTTTTGCTTTGCCAGAAGAAGAATGAATGAACTTGATTTTGCCTTCTTCGTCGATCGAGTAAATAATACCAACGTGACCTGGTCTTCTTACTCTAGAATTAGAACCAGTGAATACCAACACATCACCAACTTTAGCATCAGCCAATTTAATAGCCTTACCTTTTTTAGCAAAATCTGCTGAAGAACGAGCACCAGTAAAACCAAATTGTTTGTACACATAGCTCACAAAACCAGAACAATCGAAACCAATTTCAGGATTACTAGAAGCATAACGGTATCTAGTTCCGATTAATGATTTAGCAAAGTCCATGATTTTTGTTGAAGTAGAGTTAGCGACCTCTGGGATACGGCTAATTACTTTCTCCATCATTTTCTGATACTGCATAGTTAGAGACACATTATCCTGTGCTTTAGAACTAAAAGCAATACTACCGAGCAATAAGATGGTTAAAAGTATTTTCTTCATGTATGGTTTCAAACTTAACGAACAAGATTTAAAGCGCCAAGGAATGTGGAAAACTTATAGCCCCTCTCTGTCTTCAGCATCTCTCCCCTAAGGAGCGAGAAGTTCGCTTCGGCAAGGTTCTCGCTCCCATTTAGGGGTTGAGGGTTAAGGAGTGGTCACCGCTACAGGCAAAACTTTACCATTAAAAAACTTATGTCCTGTTCTTGCAAAGTCAGCAACATACTTGCCCATTTCAAAAGCCATTACCGGACTTTCATAACCTGGAAATGCAGCTTCCAACATCTCGGTTTGTGCAGAACCTAAAGCCAAACAATTGATTTTAATTCCAGTTGTAATTAACTCTTGCGCCATACATTCAGTTAAAGTGTGCAAAGCTGCTTTACTAGCCGAGTAAGCCGCCAAACCTGGGAATTTCACGCTTCCTTGAAAGCCGCCCATACTTCCAATATTTACAATATGTGCACCAGCACTCATAAACGGTAACATGTAACGGGTCATTTTGAAATGGCTCATCACGTTGTGTTCTAGCATTTCTGCCAAATCAACTTCTGTCGTTTCTAAAAGAGGCTTGTTAATTAAAGCACCGGCATTGTTAATCAAAATATCTACAGTTCCAAGTCGTTGCTCGATGAAAGGAATAAGCGCATTATAATCATCATTCACTAAATCAAAAGCCACAGGTAAAAGGGTACACTCTGGCGTAATGCTTTTGGCAATTTCATGCAGTTTACGCAACTTATCTGCAGAGCGGGCAATGCAAACTACTTTGTTTTTAGTATCTAAACTTAGTTCTAACGCTGCCTCGAAACCTATGCCGCTACTGGCTCCGGTAATAATGATGTTCATGGATAATATCTTTGTTGGCGGCAAAGATAGCTATTTTAAGGTAGTGGGCTAGTGCTTTTAAACATTCCACTTGCCGCAGTCCCGAGCCAAACATAGCCTTGCCTATCAATACCTACACATAGTTTATCTCCATGACCAACTACATCCTTTGGTAAAATAATTTCTTGCTGGTGGTGTGCTGCAGGGGCGATGTGAGTATGATAGAGCTTTCCTAGTCCAGTATAAAGCATCAGTTTGTTAAACTTTTTGCCTTTTAAATCTGGACTAGCGGCCATGTAATCTGGCAAGCAACAATCTGGTCTGTTGGTATTGTCAGAACTATTTGAGGTTAACCAAGTGAAGTTGTGCCATTGGTAAATTCGAGTATTTGCTTTTACTTTACTAGGTAAAATTTCGGAGCCAGCGCAATTATACATCTTGTCATAATCATCGCCAATTGGTATTACTGAAGTAGCAACGAATGGATTTTTAGAAGCAGGTAACATCACCATTTGACTAGAAAATTTATCTGTTTTTTCTGGGTCAAATTGGATGGACACAAAACCATCGGTGCCTGTTGGGTTGGTGAAACTATTAATTACGTAATTTCTAAACCAAAAACTATGATTGTAAGTAAAACCAGCTGGTATTTTTTGCGGATTACTTGCTTGGTCGGTGTACCTCGTATCTACAATAATGTGGTCCTGCCATTTTCCTGCCCCATCTTTTTTAATGATGAGATGCTTTAAATTAGAGTTCCCATTATGAAAGAAACTTGCACCTAAAAAGACAATGTCTTGCGTTGGGTGTAATGCCAAACTTTGAATAGTAGTATCGTTATTTAAAGCTGAATATTGCCTTACCAATTGCCAAGTAGCACCATCGTTATTACTAAAGAAAACTTCTTTTCTAGTACTTAAAGCGGCGGCTCTACCGTCTGCGGTAAAAACAATATCCATAAAACCAATGCCATTTAGGGTCGGTTTTGCGAATGCCATATTTAAAGTGGGTTCAAGTTTGTCCTCTTTGGGTGTTGGTTCGGGTTCTGTTGCTTTTTTGTCGCATCCATTTAAAATGAATAAACTAACAAACGCCAAAATTAAAGTATATTGTTTCATAAGAATTCTTAATTAATAGCGTAAAGTTAACGAGGTAAGCTGCCGCTTATCATCAGTATTTTTTGGTATTTTGATATTCGTCACACATTTGAAATCCGATTTCTTTATCGATACCTTTGCCCACCAATTAAAGAAAGATGTTAGAAAAACTAAAGGAACGCAGCGAAGGATTATGTGAGTTGTGTAGCAAAAACGAAGCGACTATTGATTATACGGTAAGTCCGAAAAAAGAGGGTGCGATTGAAAATCAGGTTGCTTTATGCAACGATTGCTTGCAAAATTTGGAAGCAACCGACCAAAGTTTTTATTGGCGAGTAGTAGAAGGCAGTATTTGGAACCCAGAACCAAGTGTACAGGCATTAAGCTATCGCATTCTACAAAACTATAAGGATGAAGATTGGGCAAGTGGTGTTTTGAGTATGGTAGATTTAGATGAAGATGTGATACAATGGGGAATGAGCGGTTTGGAAGTAGCAGCGGTTCACACTGATGCTTTTGGTAACGTGTTGGAAAACGGCGATACGGTAGTTTTAACCCAAGCTTTGGATGTGAAAGGGACTAGCTTTAGTGCACCAAAAGGAACTGTGGTTAAGAAAATTAGGTTAGTTCACGATAATCACGAGCAGATTGAAGGGAAAATCAACGAGCAAATGATTGTGATATTGACGAAGTATGTAAAGAAGAATAATTAAACAATATTATCGTCATTGCTAGGCACGAAGCAATCTTAAAGCATAATGCAATAGTAGTAAGATTGCTTCGTGCCTCGAAATGACGACCGTTTTTAGAAACTTACGAAGTTTTTAAAACTTCGTAAGTTTGATTGTAAGACTAATCATACACACCAATTAATTGCGTAGCGGGTCTGTCGATTACATAAACCAATGAGATTTTGGCTACTCGTCATTTCGAGCGTAGCCGAGAAATCTTTAAAATGTTTTTATAGTTCAAAGATTTCTCCATTTCGCTGCGCTCCAGTCGAAATGACGATAGTTTTATTAATCCTCCACAGCAATTAACTGCGTAACTGGATTAGCAATCACATGAAAACCATCGTTAATTAATTTGGTTAATTCTTTTTCGTTAGCGGCTTTCATTTCTAGGTAAATCCTTACTTCGTTTTCCAAAGCTGGATTACTTGCTGTATGATGCAAAATCTCTAAAATCTGCAATGCAGCAAGCCAATCGTAACGGAAGTTAGTTTTCAGTTCGTTAAAAATGTCTGCTAATTTCTCTGTGCCTTCGCCAGCTTCACGAATATCTCTTACTTGTTGGTACAAGCTGTGCAAACGCTTTGTCGCATCATCGTAAACAATTTTATGTGTTAACTGCTCGCTGATGTGTGTGATTTCTTCGTAAGCATCTTTATCTGCGGCACCGTTAAAAACTGACACAATCTTATCGCCAACCGCCATATCATAAGTTCCCCATTCTGGTTGGAACAAGATGTTGCCATTAGCCTCTTTTACAGTACAATCTTCAAAAGCAATTAATATCGTTTTTTCGCCTTTGCGGATGATTTCTTTAACCAAACCATTTACTTCAATGCCGCTCTCGAAAGTTAAAACTCCACGTTCGCCAGCCGAAATGCCTAAACTTGTTAAATCTTCAAGCGTATGGTCTTCCAATAATTTTTCAGTCGCTTTTAATTTACCAACTGGCGATGAAAAACCATCTTTATGATAGTTTTTACCATGTCCAGGTAATTCTTTACCACCAAAAGCTAAGGCAGATTGACCAGTGGTTTTAATGAAAGTTACCTCGTCATCTTTACTCATGCCCACATCTGTGAAAACACCTGTAACCTGCAGGCCAGAACTGTAAACTGCCGTACTTGGGTTTTTACATTCGATAGCTTTTAAAACACTTTCTGAACCGCCACGTCTAAATGCCATGGTGTTGGCAAAAGCTTCTAATACATCGATTAGATTTTGGAACGTAGGGGTTACAAACAGCTGCGGCTGCTCTTGAGTAATATCGTACGAGTAATTTATCGTATCTAAGTTGTACCAAAGCTTCTTAATTTTTGGGTCCATGCAAGTTGCACTTTCGCCAATGGAAGAAAGTAGGCCAGCGCCGTAAATTTTCGGATTTTCCAGCGTTCCAATCAAACCATATTCTACCGTCCACCAATGCAAACGACCTAGTAAAGCCATTTCCGAAGGGTCGCCCATGTTATCTGCGATGAATTTTAGTTCCTTTTCTGCCTTGGCAATTTCGGCTTCGTCAACATTTGCAGCTTCCTTTAAAATAGAAAGCCTGCGGATAGCTTCGTAAAGCTCAAAATCTTTGCTAGAAAACATTGCTTTTGCTCCGATAGAACCAAAGTAGCTCAAGTAAGCATTGTAATCTGTATCAGCAATAATAGGAGCATGACCCGCACTTTCGTGGATAATATCTGGTGCGGGCGTATATTCAATGTGGTTAATCTGGCGGATATCGGCAGCAATAACTAACACTCGGTAAGCTTGGTATTCCATAAATGCCGCTGGTGGGATAAAGCCATCAACAGTAACTGCGCCCCAACCAATTTTCCCCAAATTGTCGTTCATGGTTTGCAAATCTGGAATATACTCGATACTTAAGCCTGCCCTGTTTAAACCTTTAATGTATGGATAATAAGCTACGTGCTTTAGATAACTATAGTTTTGACGCATTACATAACGCCAAACCGCTTGGTCAATTGGCGTGTATTTTTCATAATTTTGCTCTACTATAAATTGCCTTAAATGTCTAGGCAATTTGGCAACCTGCTCGTTATTAAAGTCGTTAAAATCGCTCATTTATACATCTTGTTAATTTCACTAAATTAGCTGATTTGGGCTAGGAATGCAAGAAAATACGACTGTTTTAGTAGAAAATGACAAAGATTACTTTATTAAAGGGTTAGCCCATCACGGTGTGAATGTAAAACATTAAGAATTGAAGGGGAGTTAAGATAGCAGTTCTTAATACATTTTTTAGGTTTTCATACAACAATATAAAACATTTAAGATTTAACCGCTATTTTCTAGCAAGGATTTTTGTTCAATAGCCCTGATTGCAGCGACATCCTTTTTTGTTACATTTTGTAACATTAGGAGCAATTAGTTTGCCCTTTCACAGGTTTTGATGTGACAGCTTAGTAACCCAAAAAAGATACAGCGTAAAGCAGGACTGCCGTTTAAAAGCGGTAGGGAGTTGCGCTTCTGAATGATGAAATCATCCTAAGCTTTTAGCGCATTACGATTGCCAGTTGAGCTGGCAATGACGAGTGTTTAGATGATAATAAACCAATAATTAAATAACAATGAGCTAGTGAACAAATGACTCAATATGACTAAAAACAAAAAAGCTCCGATTTACGGAGCTTCTTGTCTTATCTTTTGCTTAAATGGTATTCTACCAAGTCGTCTATTGGGGAACGGATAATTTTACCTACGCCCATTTCGTATTTATCGGCTACTACGCTTAGTCTATCTCTAAAGCTGTAACCTACCGAGCCTACTACATTTAACAAGTGCTTGTTGTAGTTAGGGTAATGAATTACCAATTTCTCAAAGAATGCCGTGAAAGCAGTGTCAACCACATCTTCTGCATATTCTGGGTACACAGTTTTAAAATCGTACAAGAACTTGCTAAAGCTTGCGCAGAAACGGTTTGGAAGTGGTTTGTTGTAGATGTTGTCGAAAATATCTTCGTTACTTAAGCCGTAAATAGTGAAGAAGCTTTCGGCTAATCCTTTTGGCATAAAACCTTTCATATAATCGGCTAATAAGCGCTTGCCAATGAAACTGCCACTACCTTCGTCGCCTAAGAAATAACCTAGCGAATCGATGTTCAGAGAAATGTCGCTACCATCGTAAAGACAAGTGTTGGTTCCAGTCCCTAAAATAGCTGCAAAGCCCGGCTCGTCGCCCAAAAGTGCACGGCAAGAAGCTAACAAATCATGATCTACATTGATTTTAGCGTTTACAAAAACCTTTTGCATTGCATCTGATACAATTTTTTTGTTTGCATCTGTAGAACAACCAGCGCCGTAATAGTAAACCTCTTCTAGTTTGGAAGCGTCTAGCGTGTCTGGTAATGTGGTTCTCAACGAGTTTTCAATGTAATCTTGCTTTGCAAAATAAGGGTTGTAACCCTCGGTGTTAAAATGGATTTTCCTTCCGGCTTCGTTGATTAAGCACCAGTTGGTTTTAGTAGATCCACCGTCTGCAATAAGTATCATTTTTTTGGTTTGTTAAGTTGTATAATTTGTATAAAAGTTTGGCAATATATCAGCCTTTATTGGAAATAAAAAATTAATATTAAGTTTTTTATAAGTTAATCTTGAAGGCATTCAAACGTTTGATTGTTCATGAATGGAGTGGCTTTTTGCTAAAGTGTATTTTTTACACTATTTACGGCTGTTTTTGGAACAAATGTGTTTTCGGTTTTAGTGATAAATGATGATCGAAAAATTGTGAAAAACTACAATGTAATTTTTTTATTAATCAGATTTTATCGTGTACTTTAGGGGGATGAAGGAATGATTGAATGAGAGAATGATGAAATGACTAAATGTTTAATGCTATGCCAAAACTTTTCAATTCCCAAATGCTAACCCAAAACCATGGAACCAAAATTAGACTTTAGAAGTGATACCGTAACCAAACCAACCGCAGGTATGTTGGATGCCATGATGAGCGCAAAAGTTGGCGACGATGTATATGGCGAAGATGAAACCGTTCATGCATTAGAAACTAAATTGGCAACGATGTTCCACATGGAGGCTGGTTTGTTTTGTCCGTCGGGAACTATGACCAACCAAATTGCCATTAAGTGTTTTACCCAACCACTGGATGAAGTAATTTGCGACCAAACGGCGCACGTTTATCGCTACGAAGGCGGCGGTATTGCTTACAATTCTATGGCTTCGGCGAGGTTGTTGTATGGAGAGCGGGGAATTTTAACACCGGAATTGATTGAGCCGGAGATTAATGAAGATAATATCCACTACCCTAAAACAAGCTTAGTGGTTTTAGAGAATACGGTTAACAAAGGCGGCGGTAAATGCTACACCTTGGAACAGATTGAAGCTGTGCACAATCTTTGTAATATAAAGGGCTTAAAGTTGCATTTAGATGGCGCAAGGTTGTTTAATGCTCTGGTAGCTACTGGAGATAAAGCGGCAACTTACGGTCATTATTTCGATGGCATTTCGATCTGCTTGTCGAAAGGTTTAGGGGCGCCAGTAGGCTCTGTCTTGTTAGGTTCTAATGAAATGATTAAACAAGCAAAGAGGATTAGAAAGGCCTTAGGTGGCGGTATGCGTCAAGCCGGTTTTTTGGCAGCTGCGGGTATTTATGCGTTAGATCATCATGTAAATCGTTTGGCAGAAGATCATCAGCATGCGAAGGCTTTGGCCAATGCATTAGCGCAAACTAATTATGTAGAAAAAGTGATGCCCGTAGAAACTAATATTGTTCTTTTTGATGTGGTTAATCGCCACAAAGCGGAAGATATAGTGAAAGCCTTTGGCAGGAAAGGTATTTTATGTAACACCACTTCTGCTAAAACTATCCGCTTGGTAACGCATTTAGATGTTTCGCCTGTAATGATAGATCAGGCAATTGAAGTGATTGGAAAGTTGGAAGTTTAACTACATAGACACATAGATTTACTCTGAGCCTTCTATGTGCCTATGTGGTGTTAATAGTATGCCTAATGCTCAAACTTCTTCTTAATTTTCTTCACAATAGAATCATCCTCGATACCTTCAATAGAGCTTAATTCTAATTCTAAAGCTTTGGTGCTTAATTGTATTTCTAACAAGGATATCAGTAATGAAACCAAGAAAAAGAATAAGCTTAGTGCGAAGAAAATTTCGGCACTGACTGTATGTTCTAAATAGATAAATAGCATACAGAACAAACAACAGGCAAAACTCAAAACGCCGAAAGCCTGCATATTCTTGATTAATCTTAAACGGTAGCGCAAATTTTTAATTTGTTGGTGTAAACCTTGGTTACGATCGCTTTGTTCGTATTTAGATTTTAAACTTCTTACCAAACTGGCCAAGGCTAAAAAGCGGTTAGTGTAAGCCAACATAATTAAACTAATGGCAGGGAAGAATAGGGCAGGTACGTTTAGGCTTAGTTCCATCGCTTAAAAATAACTTTTTTATCGGTATTGTTTATATTTGGGAGTAAACAAATGTTAAGTAATGTTAAAGATGGTTGTATAAGAAAACAGAATATCTTTGAAAAGTGTTAACTAGCTAGCAAATAAACTATATATTGGTGAAAGCCATCTAATTAACTCGTCAAATATATGCCAAAAAGATACCGAAACATTTTTACGGTTTTCTCTTACTTTTTAATCTGTTTTCAGATTTTTCTGTTTGGCTGTAAACCATCTAAGAATAGCTTGCCACAATTTAGTAACGAGGCAGATAGTATTATCTTAAAGGCCAATCGCCTACAGAATGATGGGCATTTAAATGAAAGCATTCATTACATCAATTCGTCATTTGACCAGCTGAAATCTTTGAATGAAATGGATTTATGGAGCAAATATAATTTTTGCGCTAATCATTTTATCAACTACCAGCCCGAGTTACATCAAGCAAATTTGTATGTAGACAGCATGCAAATGTCTCTTAAAGGAATAGAGAGGCAAAACCCAGAGTTACATGTTTTAACTGTGTTTATGTATGCCGATGTACTTATTGCCCAAAAACGCTATAACGAAGCTTTTCAAAATTATTACGATGGAAGGGAATTTGCCAGAAAATATTTGGACAGTTGCACCTATAAGAAATTCAGCTATCATTTAGGTATAGTGAGATATAGGCAGGGACAATACCGGAAAGCAATTCCTTATGTGAAACAGTCGTTGTCAAAAAGTACTAAGTGCAAGGACAGTTTTTCCGAAACCGTGACATCGCCCCAATCATATTTAAATACCTTGGCGCTATGTTATGAGAAACTTGGGCAATTGGACAGTGCTGCACATTATTATACACAGGCATTAAACTTACTTAAAAATAGCAAGCCAACAAACAAAGCAGATCGTGATTTTGTAAATGCGGCAAAGGGCGTAGTAATGGGAAATTTGGGAGGTGTATGGGGCAAAATGCAACGTAGTGATTTGGCAGCACAATATCTTAAAGAAAGCATTTTAATTAATGATAGACCTGGTTATGAGGTAGTGGATGCTATAACAGCTCAACTTAAGCTGATAGATATATTGATAAATGATGAAAAATATCAGGAGGCAAACGAGTATTTGGAGAGTTCCAAGAAACGGATTGATTGGCATGCTGCTCAAAACCGCGATGTAGATCAGCTTCGCTCCAAATGGTATAAACTTAGATGGCAATATGCCGAAAGAATAGATGATAAAAATGGCGTATATAGCTATTCAAAAAGATATATCCAGTTAAAAGATTCGTTATATGCCATAAATCAGGGTATGGTACCAGCTGACATGGATAATGCCTTTAAAATTAAGGAGCAACAGCATAATATTGCACTTTTAGATCGGGATAATCAGATTAAAAAATTATGGCTTGTTGCAGCATCTATATTGGTGGCAATGGCTGCGTTTACCGTCTACGTAATATGGTCAAACTTAAAACGAACGACAGAAAATGTTGCTAGCCTTACCAAACTTAATCATCGGATAGAAGTACAAAACGAACAGATGCAAAAGGTTTTATCAGATTTGGAGCAAAGTCATTCAGATAATACAGAATTGATGAGAATTGTGGCGCACGACTTGCGCAACCCACTAGAAGGAATTAAGGCAATTGTAGATTTAATGCAGACCCACGACAAAAATGAGGAGGATCGGCAAATGTTAACGATGATTCATGAGGCCTCAAAAAATTCACTTGAACTAGTGGCCGACTTACTGCATTTAAAATCAGCAAAAGAAGAACTCCGTAAAGAGGAGATAGATTTAGATCAGTTATTAAAATATTGTGTAGATCTTCTAGAGCATAAAGCATCTGAGAAAATGCAACTTATCCAATTAGATAGTCTTAAAATTAATATTTATGGGCATAGGGAAAAACTTTGGCGAGTGCTAAGCAATTTAATTACGAACGCTATTAAATTTAGCGACGAAGGAAGTTTGATTGTAGTCGGTGTTGAACAAAAAGAGGAACAAGTACAAATTACGGTTAAGGATAAGGGGATAGGAATTCCAGATGATATCAAAGCACATCTTTTTGATATTTCAGCAAACTCAAAAAGATTGGGAACTAAAGGTGAGAAATCATACGGTTTGGGTTTATTCATCTCTAAGCAGATTGTGGAGTTGCATGGGGGCCAAATTTGGTTTGAAAGTGAAATAGGTAAAGGAAGCACCTTCTATGTGTCGCTTCCTATAAAAGCTAACTAATGTGCGATGCAAAATGAAATTTTGAAAAAAAATCTACATCTTGTGAACGGTAACCAAGTATCAAGATATGAATAAAATATTGATAGCAAATCGTGGGGAAATTGCCTTGCGTATCATGCGTTCGGCAAAGGAAATGGGCATTAAAACGGTAGCTGTTTTTTCTGAGGCAGATCGGAATGCCCTGCATGTGCGTTATGCTGATGAAGCCGTTTGCATTGGTCCGGCACCATCAAATCAATCTTATTTGGTAGGCAGCAAAATTATCGACGCCTGTAAACAAACCGGTGCGCAGGCTATCCATCCAGGCTATGGTTTCTTGTCAGAAAATCCCGCTTTTGCGCAAGAGGTAAAAGAGGCCGGACTGGTTTTAATTGGCCCAACACCAGAAGCAATGGAAGTAATGGGCAACAAACTTTCGGCAAAAGCTGCAGCGCTGAGATACAATATACCCATGGTTCCCGGTACCGAAGAAGCCATTACCAACGTAGATGAAGCTAAGGCACGTGCGGTAGAAGTTGGCTTTCCCATCCTTATTAAAGCCGCTGCCGGTGGCGGTGGCAAAGGAATGCGCATTGTAGAAAAGGCAGCAGATTTTGAAGAACAAATGCAATTGGCAGTAAGCGAAGCCACCTCTGCCTTTGGCGATGGTTCCGTTTTTATCGAACGTTATGTGACTTCCCCCCGCCACATCGAAATCCAGGTTTTGGGCGACACCCACGGAAATATCGTGCATCTTTTCGAGCGGGAGTGCTCTGTACAACGCCGTCACCAAAAAGTAGTAGAAGAAGCACCATCATCAGTTTTAACCCCAGAAATTAGAGAAAAAATGGGCAAATGTGCAGTAGATGTAGCTCGTTCGGTTAGCTATGTCGGTGCTGGCACAGTAGAATTTATCCTAGACGAAAACCTCAATTTCTTCTTCCTCGAAATGAACACCCGTTTGCAGGTAGAGCATCCCGTTACGGAAATGATTACCGGTTTAGATTTAGTGAAAGAGCAAATCAAAATTGCCCGTGGCGAAGCCCTCAGCTTTAAACAAGATGATCTGAAAATTAGTGGTCATGCCATGGAATTGCGTGTATACGCCGAAGATCCCTTGAATAATTTCTTGCCAGATATTGGTACTTTGCAAACCTATCAAACCCCAAAAGGTTATGGCGTACGTGTAGACGATGGTTTTGAGCAGGGCATGGAAATTCCTATTTATTACGATCCGATGATTGCCAAACTCATCACCTATGGTAAAGACCGTACAGAGGCTATTGAACGAATGGTGAGGGCAATTGAAGAATATGACATTACGGGCATACAAACCACACTAAACTTCGGTAAATTTGTAATGCAACATCCAGCCTTTGTTTCAGGTAGGTTCGACACGCATTTTGTAGGCAAATATTTCAGGCCAGAAAGCTTAAAAAGCGAAAATGAGCAAGAAGCAATGATTGCGGCCATTGCGGCGGTACTATTAATGCAAGACCAAAAAAGCAAATCGCAGCCAATAGCTTCCGAAGCCAAACAACAAAGCAATTGGGTGCAAAACAGAAAGAAATACACGTAAATGTTTACAGGAATAATAGAAACTTTAGGCACTGTCCAAGATATACAAAGAGAGGGCGATAACATCCATTTTACCATCGCGTCCAACATCAGCAACGAGCTAAAAATAGACCAAAGCGTGGCGCATAATGGGGTTTGCCTAACCGTGGTTAAGCTAGACGGAGATACGCATACCGTTACCGCCATTGACGAAACTTTGCAGAAAACTAATTTGGGTTATTTAACAGTAGGGGCGAAGGTAAATTTAGAGCGTTGTATGCAGATGAATGCCCGTTTAGACGGGCACATTGTACAAGGTCATGTAGATCAAACGGCTACTTGTATTTTAGTAAAAGAGCTTGATGGAAGTTGGGAGTACCGCTTTAAGTACGATGCTGCTAAGGGCAACGTAACTGTAGAAAAAGGTTCGGCCTGTGTGAATGGCATTAGCCTAACGGTGGTCAATTCTGCCGACGATGAGTTTTCGGTTTTTATTATTCCGTACACGCACCAGCATACCAATTTGCAAGATGTAAAAGTTGGCGATACCGTTAATTTAGAATTCGATATCATTGGTAAATACGTTGCACGTTTAATGGGTAGAAATTGATTTTTGGAAAAAAATGGTAGTGGTTCTTGGCAGTTGTAGCCCCGCTTTCAGTTTAGATCTTTTTTTGTGCTGTCATCGTCATTTCGAACGCAGAGAGAACTGAAAGAAAGCGAAGCTAAATCTCAAAGTTAACTGCTGCTATCAAACAGATTTCTCACTGCGTTCGAAATGACGCTCTAAAAAGTATTTTCACTTCAATCGGGTTTAATTAACTAAAACCCTTCGCTTTTTTGAAACAAATCTTGATCAGTGCTTGCTATTAATGATGTGCATTAACCTTACAACATTCCAACCTTTAAACCTTACAACATAACCCAATGTTCAGCAAAGAAGAAGCAACTAGACTACGACAACAGTTTTGGATCAATTTCGGTCAGTATATGAAGCCTATTCCTGGAGCCGAAGGTTTGCCTGTAAATTGGGTAAATTACAAAACTGGTGTCAAAAATATCTTCTTCCGCATGGATGCCGAAAAGAAACACGCCAGCATTGCCATCGAAATTGCACATCCAGATGACGGTATCAGAGAACTGTTTTTTGAGCAATTCCAAGAGTTTAAATCGCTATTGGAAAGCACGTTGAACGAACAATGGGAATGGCTGCCATCTACCAGTAACGCTTTCTACAAGCAGGTGGCTCGTATAGAATGTGTTTTGCCAAACGTCAGTGTTTATAATCAGCAGCAATGGCCAGATATTATTGCATTTCTAAAACCACGCATCATTGCCTTAGATGAATTTTGGACAGATGTAAAACCTGTTTTCGAGGATTTGAAATAATTCAGTTAATAAGCTTTTGAAAGAATGGATTTAAAATCCATAGCTCTAAAAGTCGAGATTACAAATCCCGACCAACATTATTTTATAATCTAACAAGATAGATTGCTTCGTCGTTACTCTTCTCGCAATGACGAAAATGTTACTTTGCAATAGCTCACCCTAAGCTGCGCAACTTGTTTATGGCGATGTCTTTTGGGCAACTGGTTTAAACTCCTCCAGCCTTGCCTTAATATAATCTATTTGCGCTTTGTCTTCGTCATTTAACTGCTTATTCTTCAAAAACTGATTATAATAGATTTGTGCAGATTTGGTTTGTTTCAGTTTCAAATCGTACAATAGTCCTAATCTGTATTGAATATTCTTATTTGCGCTGTAAGTCAATCCTTTTTTGTAAGCATTAATTGCCTGTGTAAGTTGCTGCTTTTCATCATAAATTCCACCAAGTACATTATAATAGGCCGATGTATTGGGCGAAATGCCCTCTTCTATGGTGCGCTTGGCATAAGCTGCTGCCATTTCGTAATTTTTCAGTTCCCGATAGCTTAAGGATGTAAAATACAACGTGCCTTCGTTCTGCATGGCCTTTTTTTCCAACATCTGATAAAGCGAAATGGCTTTTTTGTAGTTCTTTAGAAAGAAATATGCTTTGGCTACATCTACAACTACATTGGCGTCGGCACCATTTTTTATCAGTTTTTCGCCAGCAATTACAACCTCATTGTATTTGCTCAAGAAATTGGCAATAGGCAGTAAAGCTTGTTGTAAAATAAGATTACTTGTATCGGCGGTAATAGCAGTTTTAAGTACATCATAAGCTCTTTGATAACTTTTTTCGTTTCGGTAAGCACGAGCTAAGTCAAAAGCCACGTCTGCTTCTGTTGCGTTCAATTTGTTAGCTTTTTGCAGGTGTTGTAACTTTAGGGCGGCGCTATCGGTATAATCTGCCAAACGTTTATAGGCATTGAAATTATTACTATCTATCTTCACCACTTGCTGTAAATAATCTGCTGCGTTTTTGGTGTTTCCACGCCTCGAATTAATGTTTGCTAAACTAAATAATACCGGAATTTGCTGCGGCTGAAGTTCGTTGATCTTTTGATAGTTCTTTTCTGCGTCTACCAGTTTTCCAGCCATCATGTTGCAATAGGCAATTTGTGTTAAAGCTTTTACATCAGTTGTTTCTGCAGGATAAAGGCTGGCAAGGTATGCGGCGGCTTCAGCATATCGTTGAGTTTGGTAAAACTCCAAAAGTTTTTCTTTGTCAAGAGAAATTTCTTGGGCGTAGCTAATTTTAAAAATAACAAGTAATGCAAGAAGGATAGCGTGTTTTTTCATTCAACTAATTTATTAGTTGTTTTTAACTTAAACAAATTTTTTCCTGCAAAATCTAATAAAATCAAACAATAAGCTTGTTGAATTGGTTGTTAAACTAAGTTTATCAATTAATAAAGCATATTTTATGGAAACTTTAAAGAAATTCGAACTAATGGAGAAGATAGTGAGAGAGCTCGAAGATTTACAGCATTCTCAACAAGCTATCATACAAAAAATAGGAAAAATCGAAGTAGATAATATCGAACTTGGAGATAAAAAACTGGAGCAAGATTTACCAGATATGCACCAACGTGTAGCTGATAATTTAGACTCTATTGTGAGCATTTTAGATTATTTCGCCAACAAAACCGAAAAATTTGGAAGTAAGAACAATGTTGATGATTTAAAGGAACAGCAAGCTATTAACGAAGCTGTAGGAAGATAATCATCCTTAAAAGCATAAAGCCATTTTGCTATTTAGAGGAGTAGGGGTTTGAGATAACTTAAGGTTATTGCAGAGTTCTTTACTTAGCTCCAGATAGTGAAATGGCTTTTTTTATGCCTTGGTAGGGAGGGTTAAGTTAAATGTAGTTCCTACGCCAATTTCACTTTCAACAGTAATTTCGCCATTATTTCTGTGCATAAAATCTTTGCAGATCATCAATCCTAATCCAGTTCCTTTTTCGTTTTTGGTACCTCTTGATGAAATGTTCTCTTGCTTAAAAAGTTTTTCTAGGGTCGCTTTCGAGATACCAATGCCGCTGTCTTTGATGCTTACCTTTAACATTCCATCTTTTTGATAAGCCGCAGTGATAGATATTTCGCAACCTTCATTACAAAATTTAATCGCATTATTAAGAATATTCCGTATCACAATCTGAAACATTAGCACATCGGCATAGGCTACTTCATACGGGAAAACTTCATGTAAAATTTTGATGTTTTTAAGCGTTGCTGAAGGCAAATGGTAATTTATTTCGTTAATAATGACATTTCTGACGTTGAAAAACTCTTTGCTAATGCCAAATCCTTTCAGCTGGCTACGCGACCAGTGTAAAATGTTCTCCAGTAAATCTGTGGTGTAAATAATATCCTTACTTAAAACAGGAGAAAGTGCCTTAAATTCTTCATCACTAATTTGGTTGTAAGAAACCATTTTCAGTACCTCAGAAAGGTTAACCAAGGGTCCTCTTAAATCGTGGGCAATGATAGAAAATATGCGGTCTTTCAGTTGGTTTACTTTCTCTAATTCAATGGCTTGTTCTCTGGCTATTAGCGCATCTTTTTTTGCAGTAGTTAGATCTTGCAACTTAACTATCGTAAATTCGTTGTTGATTTTATTTTCGTGTAAAAATAGAATCTCTACCTCAAAGTAAATAGTTTGGTTGTGCACGTTGGCTTGGAGTTCTATTTTGCCGCTCTTTCTATCCTTAATATTGTTAATAAGTAGTGGTTGGTCCGAAAAAATGTCTTCAAGTGCCTGTCCAATTACTTTCAGATCTTTATCAATGTTAATGAAACGTAGCAACGAACTGTTATAATCTATAATCCGATGTTTTTCATCCAATACCAAAAAACCATCGCTCATCAATTCAAGTACTTTTTCGCGGGCAATAGGTACAATATCGAACAACCTAAACCTATAAACTCCTAAAAAGATAAGAAATGTGGTGAGGATAAAAGCGTAAGGAGTTACATCAATAAAGCCCAATGGTCTTATGCCTACCAAATAGGTGATATTGCCTATCCATGGTAAAATAGCGGCTATGATAATGCTGTAATTCTGTTTTCTGTAGATAGGATCTGAATTTCTAAACTTGTTGAGGATTAGATAACACCCGCAAGCCAGTAGTAAATAAAAGTAGCCAGTAAAGATGTGGTACCAAGTGCCGGGATAAATTTTTACCATTGGGAAAGGTCCTTCGTAGAACATCCTGATATCTTTGTAATGCAAGTGGTGCAACGGGTTGGTCCAAACCATTACTAGCGTGGTAATTGGGGCAATGAGCAGCAGCGTTAAATTTAGTGGCTTTTTATACCAGCACTCTTTATTACAAAAATTAAGACAAAACAGAAACCAATTTAAAGGTAGCGTGGCAATGCCGAGATATTCAATGTTGATGAATAATATGGCCTGCTCTAGGGTTCGACTAGAAAGTTCTAAGCCATATGCGATAGACCAAATGGCGTTTGAGCCCATCATTAAGCTAAACCAACGTACTACATTTGTTCCACGTTTATAAATGTATACGGCTAAAATGGCGGTTAACGCTCCAAAGAATAGCAAAACTAGTCCGTAGCCGTTAAAGGTAAATTCCATTTATGTTTAGGGTTTAGAGCTTGTAAGAGTAAAAGTAATAAATTTTAACGGATGTGTTAAAAAAATGAAAAATGAGGTTGATGAAAATCAAAAAGCTCATTAACAGTTGGTAATGGATGTTGATAATTTGGTGACCGATTGGGCTTAATTTTTCGTTAATTTTGATATCCTTATTTAATCAGCTATGTACTTAATTTTCGATACCGAAACTACAGGTTTGCCACGTAATTTCAACGCTCCAATTACCGATACGGATAACTGGCCACGTTGTATTCAAATTGCTTGGCAATTGCACGATGAGTTAGGGAACTTAGTTGAGCATCAGGATTATTTGGTTAAACCAGATGGTTTCAATATTCCTTATGATGCGGAGCGTATCCACGGTATTTCGACGGATTTAGCAACCGAGCAAGGTATTGATTTAACAGATGTATTGGTAAAGTTTAACGAAGCACTAGGTAAAGCCAAGTTTGTAGTTGGGCAAAACATCAAGTTCGATATCAATATTATGGGTTGTGAGCTTCATCGTTTTGGTGTAGAAAATAACCTGGCCAATATGCCGGTGTTGGATACTTGTACCGAGGTTACGGCAGAGCTGTTGAAAATTCCAGGCGGTAGGGGCGGTAAATTTAAGTTACCTACCTTAACAGAGCTTCATCAATATTTATTTGGTACACCTTTCGGCGAAGCACACAACGCCACTGCCGATGTGGAGGCAACCACCCGTTGTTTCTTGGAGCTGATTAAAAAGCAGGTTTTCACCAAAGAAGAACTTCAGGTTGATACCGATTATTTCTTGCGCTTTAAGGAAGCCAACCCTTTTGCCATTGAGTCTGTAGGGATAAAACATATCAATCTAAAAGCTGCTTCTGATGAAATAAGGAAGCGAAAAGGTGCAGATACAGGTGGTGTTTCTAAGCAAACCTTAGAACAAAACAAAGCTGCGTTGGCTGATGCTACTTTTGTTCATTTGCACAACCACACGCAGTTTTCAGTGTTGCAAAGTACCATCAGTGTACCTGCATTGGTAAAGGCGGCGGCAGAGAAAGGAATGCCAGCGGTAGCCCTTACCGACCATGCCAATATGATGGGAGCCTTCCACTTTGTGAACAACGTACTTAACCATAACAAAAGTGCAGAAGCTAAAAATGCTGAAGCGATTGAAAAAGGCGAAACACCTACAGCTACCGTAATTAAGCCAATTTTGGGTGTTGAGTTCTTTGTGTGCGATAATCATACAGATAAGACTAGAAAAGACGACGGTTATCAGGTGGTGTTCTTGGCGAAAAACAAGCAAGGTTATCACAACTTGGCAAAAATGTCGTCTATTGCTTATACCAAAGGCTTTTATTACGTACCTCGAATAGATAGGGCAGTCGTAGAACAATACAAAGAAAACCTGATTGTACTTACTGGTAACTTGTATGGCGAAGTGCCAAGTAAGATTTTAAATATTGGTGAAAAGCAGGCAGAAGAAGCTTTGCTATGGTGGAAATCACAGTTTGGTGATGATTTTTATATCGAGCTAATGCGACATGGTCAGGAAAATGAAGACCGTGTAAACGAAGTATTGGTAAAAATGGCGGTGGAGCACCAAGTGAAGATGGTGGCTACCAATAATACTTATTACGTAAATAAAAAGGATGCCCACGCACACGATATTTTGTTGTGTGTAAAAGATGCTGAAAAACTGGCTACACCCATTGGTCGCGGTAGAGGTTTTAGATATGGCATGCCAAATCACGAATATTATTTCAAATCGGCAGATGAGATGAAAACACTCTTTGCTGATGTGCCAGATGCGATTATCAATATTCAAGAAATTATTGATAAGATTGAAACTTATAAGCTAGCGAGGGAAGTACTGTTACCTAAGTTCGATATTCCAGAGGAGTTTGTGGTTGCAGAAGATGAGGAAGATGGCGGCAAACGTGGGGAAAACAAATTCCTTCGCCATTTGACTTACGTTGGGGCAGAAAAGCGCTACGGTGAATTAACGCCAGACATTACCGAACGTTTAGATTTTGAGCTGCAAACCATCGAAAAAACTGGTTATCCAGGTTACTTCTTGATTGTACAAGATTTTATTGCCGAAGCTAGGAATAGAGATGTTTCCGTAGGTCCAGGGCGTGGTTCGGCTGCAGGTTCTGCAGTTGCTTACTGTTTGGGCATTACCAATATCGACCCCATTAAATACGACTTGCTTTTTGAACGTTTCCTTAACCCAGACCGTGTTTCCATGCCCGATATCGATATCGATTTTGATGATGAGGGCCGTGGCCGTGTAATGGATTATGTAATAAATAAATACGGTTCTAGTCAGGTGGCGCAAATCATCACCTATGGTACCATGGCAGCGAAATCTTCTATTAGAGATACGGCTAGGGTATTAGATTTACCACTTTTTGAGGCTGATAAGGTTGCCAAGTTGGTGCCGAACATGAAGCTGGCAAAAATCTTCAATTTAGAAGAAAAAGCCTTAAAAGACGCTTTGCGACCCGATGAATACGAAAATGTGAACCTACTTAAGGGATTAGCGGGAGGAAAAGATTTAGCAGCCGAAACTTTGCAGCAGGCCATCGTATTGGAGGGTTCGGTACGTAATACGGGTATCCACGCTTGTGGGGTAATTATTACGCCAGATGATATTACCAATTTTGTACCTGTAGCTACTGCCAAAGACAGTGATTTGTACGTTACCCAGTTCGATAACTCGGTAGTAGAAAGTGCTGGCCTACTAAAAATGGACTTTTTAGGGTTAAAAACACTAACCCTCATCAAAGACACGGTGAAACTGGTGAAAAAACGTCACAATGTAGACCTCGACCCAGATAATTTCCCGATAGATGATGTAAAGACCTATGAGCTTTTCCAGCGTGGCGAAACGGTTGGTATTTTCCAATACGAAAGTCCGGGGATGCAGAAATACATGAAGGAACTAAAACCTACGGTGTTTGGAGATTTAATTGCGATGAACGCATTGTATCGCCCAGGACCGATGGAGTATATCCCTAGTTTCGTTCGTCGTAAACATGGTACAGAGCCAATTACCTACGATTTAGATGCTTGTGAGGAATATTTGAAAGAAACTTACGGCATTACAGTTTACCAAGAGCAGGTAATGCTTTTGTCGCAGAAATTGGCAGGTTTTACCAAAGGTGAGGCCGACGTTTTGCGTAAAGCAATGGGTAAAAAGCAGAAAGATGTACTAGATAAAATGAAGCCCAAGTTCGTGAAACAAGCTTCGGAAAAAGGACATGCTGCTACAACATTAGAGAAAATTTGGAAAGACTGGGAAGCATTCGCATCTTACGCTTTCAACAAATCTCACTCTACTTGCTACGCTTGGATTGCCTACCAAACTGCTTATTTGAAAGCACATTATCCGGCAGAATATATGGCTGCGGTACTTTCCAATAACATGAGCGATATTAAGCAAGTGGCTTTCTTCATGGAAGAATGTCGCCAAATGGGGGTGACTGTACTTGGTCCGGATGTGAACGAGTCTGATATGAAATTCTCGGTAAATGCTAACGGAGAAGTTCGTTTCGGTTTATCGGCAGTGAAGGGAGTAGGAGAGAAGGCAGTAGAAAGTATCATCGAAGAGCGGGTAGAGAATGGTCCTTATCCAACGGTTTTTGAGTTCGCCAAGCGTTCGAATACCCGTATCGTTAACAAAAAAGCTTACGAGAGTTTTGTGTATGGCGGTGCTTTCGATGCTTTTGGTTATCATAGGGCACAGTATTTTTTCATCGGTGCCAACGACAAGTTAAATGGCATTGAAAAGTTAATCAAGTATGCCAACGATTTTCAGAATAATCAAAACTCGTCACAATCTTCACTTTTTGGAGGTTCAAAAGCCGACTTAATTTTAGAGCCTACTTTTGCAACTGCGCCAGAATGGGGATTGATAGATCGATTGAAATATGAAAAAGATGCTATCGGTATTTTTCTTTCCGGACATCCGTTAGATGATTATCGTTTTGAGTTGGATAGGTATTGCGCTAACAAAGTGAAGCATCTTTCTATCATTAACAAAGTGCGAATGGGAGATACCAACGAGGAAGTAATGGCAGAGTTTGAGGGATTGAAGAACCGTGAGCTTGTGGTTGGTGGTTTAGTTGGTACGGCTTCGCAGCGTATCACCAAAACCGGTAAGCCTTTTGGTATTTTCGTATTTGAAGATTACGATGATAGTTGTGAAATCGCTTTGTTTGGCGACGATTTCTTGAAATTTAAGCAATTTTTAACTGAGGGATATTTCTTGCAAATACGTGGAAAATTAGGCTTGCGTTTCGGTAAAGAAGGCGATTGGGAGTTTAAAATTACCAGCATTGACTTGCTTTCAGGTCTTCGAGATAAGCTCACCAAATCACTAACCTTGTTGTTCCCAATTGAAGCTGTTAACGACAATTTCATGCAGCAAATACAAGCTATTTTGGAAGAGAATGCAGAAAGTGGCGAAAATCAAAACTGTAAGCTCAATTTCGAGGTTTATGATGTAGAGAAAGGTTTAAAACTCGAAATGCCGTCGAAGAACAAAAAAATTAATCCTAGCAATCAGTTTTTGAATGGCATTAAGAACATGAATTTTGTAGATTATAGGTTGAATTAAGGTAGCGGGTTGGAAGACGGAAGATTTACGGTTGCCTAGCATAAGGCGAATTGGTTTTTACCCTCTGCCTCTAAACCCTCTATCTTCAACCATGTTAATGTCAAATTGGCATTAGCCTATTGATGGCATCACAATTGATAATATATTTGTAACATAAAAAATTTAGATATGGCTTTAGAAATAACAGATGCTAACTTCGAAGAGTTAGTATTAAAATCGGATAAACCAGTTTTGGTAGATTTTTGGGCAGAATGGTGCGGTCCTTGCCGTATGGTTGGTCCAGTGGTAGAAGAAATTGCTAAAGAATACGAAGGTAAAGCTTTGGTTGGCAAGGTAAACGTTGACAACAACCCTCAAATTTCGATGCAGTTTGGTATCCGCAATATCCCGGCTTTGTTATACTTCAAAGGTGGCGAAGTAGTAGATAAACAAATTGGCGCAGTGCCTAAGTCAGTATTGGCAGGTAAATTAGATAGCCAATTATAAGAATTGGTCTTTAATCATATATTGATCCCGATGTACAAAAGACATCGGGATTTTTTATTTTACCAAGTTTGAGGTGGATTTTCATTTGCCCACCAATTAAAACCGTTTATTCCGTTGGCTTTTAAGCGTTCTATAATTTGTGCAGTATGATGCTGGATATGCCGAATATTGTTAATGTGTAGTTCTAGACGGGAGTAAGGGTACCACTCAAAACCCGAATCCCTTTCTAAAGGTAGTGCAGCTATAGCCCGTTCTAAATTATCGGTTAGGTGACTAATAAAAGCCATTAATTCCTCTTTGGAATGAAAATCCTCTACTTTCACACCTTTGTCTGTATTTTCCCACTCTTCAGTTCCGCCCAAACTTTCAGCACCATCAATGGCATTTTCGAAAGGACGATAACCTTCTACATGAGCGCCTAAATAAAACTTGGTAGCCCACACAGTATGATACGCAATTTGCCAATTGGGGTTGTTGTATTCATCACTGTTCCATTGATCAGACGGTATTTTTTCTAAAGCTTGATTGAGCATACCTAGACTTGCCTTATACTGAGATGCAAGAATATTGATAATCATTTTATTTTCCATAAAGTAAAAGTAATTTGAGCAGGTGACAACCCTATGGCAGTCGTGATTTTATTTGAAAAATAGCGTAAAAGATCAATGTTTTGAGAAATTTTCTGCTTGTTCCCCAACTTTTTCCTGTGGTTGGTGTTATCACCAATCACTCTTGTTTATGTTACATATGATGGGTTGTTATTGTCTTGGTTGGTGATAACACCAACCAGAAGTTAAAAAGATGAATATTTTGAGAAAGTTTTCTGCTTGTTCCCCAACTCACTTAAGGGCTAATTTCTTTTTATCACGATAAATTAGGCTGCTTATTTGTATACGAACTACTTTATGTGTGTTTCTGTTTGTTTTTCAGTAGTTTACGCTGTATAGAATTATAAAGGGTGGTCATTTCGACGATAGGAGAACTGAAAGACAGCGTAGCTAATCTTTTAAATAATTCATTTTCTTATTCATTCAACGTCCAAACAATAGCTTTTTCTTTTGTAGCCCTAAAAATGGTGTTGTGTTTTTCTTTGGGCTCTTCAGAATAATTCCATTCAATGTTTGGATGGTTTTCAGCTTTAAGAATACCCGCTAATTGCTTAGTGAATGGTGAAATGTCTTCTGCGTTTGAGCCTGCAAACCAGATCCGTTTTTTTGTTATAGGAAATTTTGCCAAATGCTCTTTTGCGGTTCTAATCAGGTAATGATTATTCCACCACAATGATGGGTCGAAGGCAATATAATTGTCAAACATGTCAGGTGTTAGAAAAAATGTTTCAACTACAAAAAGCCCTGATGCAGATTCACCTATAATGCTTTTTTCATTTGTTGTTCTGTAGCGTTTATTAATTTCTGGAAACAGCTCATCTTTTATAAATGTCCTAAATTTCTCTGAACCACCTACAATTGGTGCAATCTCTTTGTCTTTTGCAACTTCGGTAGATCCGGTTAAATCTCTTCTTCTTTGGGTGTTTTCAATACCTACGAGAATGAGCGGTTTGATTTTTCTCTCTTTGATAAGCTTAGCCAGGGTGTTTGCAATATGTGGGAAGTCTTCTTTTATTCCACCATCGGCCATATACATAACAGGCAGGGAGTCTGAACTTGTTTTGTAATCCACTGGGGTCCAAACGTTAATTATTCTTTTTTCTCCTACTTGTTGTGATTGTATTGTAAAAGTTTCATGCTCAGGAACTGGATCGGCAGGTTGCGAATTGCTTGCACAACTAGTGAGAATTATTGCCAATAATAGATAGTAAACGTTTTTCATTTATTTGTTTGTTTTTATAGGTTTGGAAAACTAGTTTGTAGTTAATGTTTCGGTATTTAGTGAGGCTGTAGAGATCGAAGCTCCGACTATTTAGGGTTAATCAGAAAACTTCTACTAATCTGCCTGATATAAAGCTTGTTTGTAAGAGTTTTTATTTTTCAGATGGATTTTTATTTTTCCTTAACATTAGAAAAATGCAAACAATAAACGTAATAAGGTAGAGAATACCCAATGCAGTTTTCCTAAATGTAAAAGTATCAAAGTCAAATTCTTTTAACAATGCTAATCCTATTGGAAATGCAAGTATTGCGAAAACTAGATTAAAGCCTATTTTATTTTTCATTCTTAATGTCCTTTTATAATGTCTATTTTTCCTGTGGTTGGTGTTATCACCAATCACTCTTGTTTATGTTACATATGATGGGTTGTTATTGTCTTGGTTGGTGATAACACCAACCAGAAGTTAAAATGATATATTTTCCGTCAATTCTTTTTAGACTTGTTGGTTGTCCACAGTCGGGACAAAATTTTGAATTTATTTCGGTGTTACAGTTTTTACAGTTCATTTAAATTGTCAAATATTTTGTCAGTTATTTTGTTTACGGACGGCTTTTGGCAAAATTGCAACTAACGGGTTGCAGGTTTAAGTTGAGCCTAATTACTTGCACTTACTACCCACAGCACTAAGCTAAATAAATGGCTTCAAATTTTCGTATTCTTGCTTCGCCCGAGGCTTAACTTAAACCTGTTGTTATAGCCAGTTTTATTTTTTCCAGAACTGCCACCAAGGTGTATTAATCTTTAATTTTTCATCTATTTTCCTGTGGTTGGTGTTATCACCAATCACTCTTGTTTATGTTACATATGATGGGTTGTTATTGTCTTGGTTGGTGATAACACCAACCAGAAGTTAAAATGATATATTTTCCGTCAATTCTTTTTAGACTTGTTGGTTGTCCACAGTTGGGACAAAATTTTGAATTTATTTCGGTGTTACAGTTATTGCAGTTCATTTAAATTGTCAAATATTTTGTCAGTTCTTTTGTTTACGGTCGGCTTTTGGCAAAATTGTCAATACGATGTTAGCGGTTCGGGCTTCTGTTTTTCGTGTCATTTGTCTATAAATTCTTTTTTGTTTTTTCGTATGTAGTCAATTTGTATTTGTTGCAAGTTTTCCGTTTTGTAAAGGTCATAAAATTCATCGTCATATTTGTTTAGTGGATTGTCGTCATATGATTTGCTGAAACCTTCTAATGTGCCGTCTTGATGTTGAGTTATTTTGGGATTTTCTTTTTCAAAAGTTTCATTGGCTCTTTTGGTCAAGTCAGCAAACTTATTTGCACCAATAAGTTTTAAAGCGTCTACTAAATGTTTATAAAATTGTCCACTTGAGTTGAAGTAGAATTGATTGTAACCGCCATTATTTACTTCTGCTTCTAACGCCCAAATCATATAAATTGCTTGTCTTGGTTTGTTCCAACTCAACACGGTTTCATATTCCTTTTCGTAGTCAGTTGATTGTTTTTCTGATAGGTTGTCAAAAACCACTTGTAAAAGATTTTCGTCCGAAGTTGTGTCAATAATTTGTTCTGTCAATTCTTTATGAATAGGTCTGTTTTTAAATGCTTCAACTGAATTAGTAATTTGTTCTTCCATTTCTTTGGGCAGTTTATCTTTGTCATTCGTTGTCTGTCCCGAACAGCTGAACAAGTTTAAGATTGTCGCTATAAAACCCATAATGATTAAAGTTCTTTTCATTGTTGTTGTGTTGTTAGTTACCTGACCGCTAACGTTTTGCGGCTTCGCGAAGGGCGGGTTTTCTGGCACTTACTTCACTCGGAGCCGACAAGTTCAAATTTAGCAATTAGTTTCATTCGGAGACGTTCAGCCCGCCTTTTGCCAAACCACTGTTAGCGGTAGGCTTTATCTGTCTAAGTTTTTATCGGCCTGATTTCAAGATGTCTTGGTACACGCCTTCTTAAAATATAGCCACAAATCTTTTTGTCTGGTGTCAGCTGACTATACCTGTTCTTTATATAAGGTCTTCCACCGTCCGCTGGCTCAAATTCTGTTGATAGATATTCTATTTCATCTTTGTCCAACTCTCGTACTGAGCCATCTTCGTCAACGTGTACATATTCAAAACCTGGCTCCTTTTTTCTTAGAGGAATGAACCACAAGAGGTAAAACGTCAGGATTACAATGGCAATAAGAGCAATGAGGATTAGTATTATTGTAATAAATATTTTCATCGATTTACAATCTTGTCAAGCTTACCGCTAACTTATATATATGCGCAATAAAGTAGCGCATATCCCTCCAATTTGGGTAGGCTTTATGCAACTTTAGGTTAAATATCTAAAATTTTCTTGAAATTTCGGTTCGATTAAAATTTGTATTTAGTTGGCAGATATTCTAAATCTCAAAAGCGGCGTATTGAAGATTTTCAGTCCACATTCCTTGTTTCTAGGAATATCCGTTAGGAAGCTATCTATTAGCAAAATGTTGTTAGGAAATTAAGGTTTGAAAAACTGTTATTGCATTTTAAACCCGACTGACAGCGGTACCCAATGTTAATTGGGTTTAGCAAAAGGCGGGGCTGATGTAGGCGAAACGTACAGAAACTTGCTTTTCAAGAAAGACTAGACGCCAAACTGTTTTAAATGGTGGTCGATGTGTTTGTAGAACATATTATTCCATTCGTTGGCACTTAAATGGCCAAATGAAAGTGACTTTTTGCCATCAAATATATAAGAACCAAGCACTTCGGTTTCGCGGATATAGTCGATTAAGCGTTGCTTTTCTGCTTCGAAATTTTTCTCATCGCTAACTAAAAAAGCTGGAGCGGTTTTAGAACTTTTAGGATATGGTTTAGGGCTAACTACCATTTTTTTTACGAAAGTTTTTAAGATAAAG
Source organism: Pedobacter sp. (assembly GCF_031119335.1). Lineage (GTDB taxonomy): Bacteria > Bacteroidota > Bacteroidia > Sphingobacteriales > Sphingobacteriaceae > Pedobacter. The sequence goes on along the minus strand of NZ_JAVHXT010000008.1, from coordinate 66,753 downwards.
CCCATGAAAAAACCTGGTTTTGGATGTTTGTCGGTATAGACCATTTCGTAAGCCACGCAGCAATGCGCAAACATTTGCGCCGCATTCATTTTGCCCCACAATGGCTGAGAATTAGGGCTTAATTGATTAATTCTATCGATAACACCTTCCGAAACCTCTTTGCTGAAGATGTTGGGTAAGTCCATTTTTTCCATCTTTTTGAGACGCATATTGTGCGTCTTTACTTAAATATAGTTGTCTGTTTTACTTTTTATGCGATAGTAGCCAAGGCAGCAATTCTGGTTCTGCAAAGGCGCTATCCCAACTGTTGTGATTTGCCTTTAAATATAGTGTAAACTTGGCTTCGTTGCCTAATTTTTTTCTTTCTCGGTAAATGCCGTGCGAAAATTGAGGAGTTACCACGTCATCTAAACCGCCATGAAAAATCCAAAGTGGGGTGTGCTTGTATTTCTTTACGTTTTTGACGTTGTCGCCACCGCAAATAGCAAATGCTGCTGCAAAAGTTTTTGGTTTTCTTCTTAGGATTTCGAAGGTGCCCATACCGCCCATAGATAGGCCGCCGACATAAATTCTAGTAGGATCAACAAAGGAATTTTTGAAAAATTGGTCTGTAAATTGAAGTACAAGATCCATCGATTTTGTTGGCTGACCACCTTGTACAAAGGTGAAAAAACGTTTGGTGTTTACTGTATCAATCTCCACATTAGCCCAATAACTGTTTTGGCTACACTGCGGAAAAATAGTGATGACTTCGTTGCTGTTTCTAAAGTTTTCGTTTAAGAAAAGCTTGCCTCCATTTGCTAACTGACGCTCGTTGTCGTTGCCGCTTTCGCCCCGGCCATGTAAGAAAAGTATTATTGGATATTTTTTATTGGTATCGAAATTTTTAGGGTAGAGGATGCGGTATTTCAAGGTATCGCCTTTGGTAACGAAGTTTTCTTTTTTATAGAGTGAAAGGTCTTGCGCAAAGGCTGTTATGCTTAGGGAGAGTAGAAGTAGTAATGCGGCTGTTTTTTTCATAATAATTTAAAGATTGCTTCGTCGTGCCTCTCCGATAGTCGGAGTAAACTCTCGCAATGACGAAAATGAAAAAGACTTACGAAGTTTAACTTTAGCTTAATTTTATTTTTCTTATGGAAAAGTTGAGGGCTTCGCCGTTTAAAAACTTCGTAAGTCTACAATAAATGTGGTTAAATTACTTCACTAATTTAAAATCTACTTCTTTTACATCTCTAGAGTTTGTACCTACAAATGCTTTGAAATCTCCAGCTTCAGATACAAATTTCAACTGACTGTTGTAAAACCTTAGCATATCTTCTGTAATAGAAAAGCTAACCGTTTTGGTTTCGCCAGGTTTTAGGCTGATTTTCTGGAAACCTTTCAGTTCTTTTACTGGTCTGGTGCTTGTACCCACCAAATCGCGGATGTAAAGTTGTACCACTTCTTCTCCAGCAACTGAACCACTATTGGTTACGGTTATAGTTACCGTTATTTTTTGCCCAGGTTTTAAGGTGTTATTGCTGATTTTAACATCGCCATAGTTGAAAGTGGTGTAACTTAAACCAAAACCAAAAGGATAAAGTGGGTCATTAGATACATCTAAATAGTTAGACCAAAATCTGCTGTACCAAGGTCTATCGCCAAGCGGGCGGCCAGTATTTTTATGTGCATAATACAACGGAATTTGCCCAACGTTTTGCGGGAAAGTCATGGTGATTTTACCTGAAGGATTAACATCTCCAAACAACACATCGCCAATGGCTTTTGCTGCTTCTACGCCACCAAACCAAACATTAAGAATTGCCGGAACGTTTGCTTGCTCCCAAGTTAAAGTCATAGGGCGACCAGCAAATAGCACTAAAACTACAGGTTTGCCGGTCTTTAATAAAGCTTCTAACAACTTTTTCTGTGTATCTGGAATGCCAATATCTGTACGGCTCGAAGCTTCTCCACTCATTTCTGAACCTTCACCTAAAGCAGCCACCACTACATCGGCTTTCTCAGCAATTTTTACTGCTTCTGCTATGATTTCACTTTCAGGTCGGTTATCGCGAGGAATATCTCTACCATGAGCGGTTCCCCAAATTTGTTGGTTAGGGTCGCCAATTAAGTTAGAGCCCAAAGCGTGTACGATTTTTACTTTGTCGCCAGCAACCTCAGTTAAACCTTGCAGTAGGGTAGGCACTTTTGACATATCAGCATTTACGCTCCAAGTACCTGGCATATTGCTCGCAGTATTTGCCAAAGGGCCGATTAAAGCGATAGTACCTTTTCTTTGCAATGGTAAAGTTTGCTTTTCGTTCTTTAATAGCACGAACGTTTTGGTAGCGGTTTCGCGAGCAAATTTTAAATTTTCTGGGGTTAAAATTTCTTTAGCAGCTCTTTCGTCGTTGCAATATTTGAAAGGATCATCAAACAAGCCTAACTTGTATTTTGCCTCTAAGATTAATCGACAAGCGGTGTTGATTTGAGTGATGGTGACTTTACCCTCTTTTAAATTGTCTTTTAGGGTAGTCAAAAATCCTTCACTTACCATATCCATATCGGTTCCAGCTTTTAAGGCCAAGCCAGATACCGTTTTTAAATCGCCTAAACCATGTGCAATTAGCTCGCTAACCCCGGTATAATCTGATGCCACAAAGCCTTTAAAGCCCCATTCTTTACGTAGTAAATCGGTTAATAGCCATTTGTTAGCTGTAGCCGGAACACCGTTTATATCGTTAAAAGAAACCATCACACTACCTGCACCAGCATCAATAGCTGCTTTATAGGGAGGTAAATATTCGTTGTACATTCTGTCGAAGCTCATATCGGTAGTGTTGTAATCTCTACCAGCTTCAGATGCACCATATAAAGCCAAATGCTTTACGCAAGCCATCATCGTATTCACTGCTTTTAAATCATCGCCTTGGTAGCCTTTAACCATCGCTCTTGCAATTGCCGAACCCAAAAAAGGGTCTTCGCCACTACCTTCTGCAACACGTCCCCAACGTGGGTCGCGGGCTAAATCTACCATGGGCGAGAAAGTCCAGTTTAAACCATCGGCGGTTGCTTCAATTGCAGCAACTCTAGCCGTTTTTTCTATTAATGACATATCCCAGCTCGCAGCCAAGGCTAATGGAATAGGGAAAGTAGTTTTGTAACCATGTATCACATCTTGACCAAAAATCATCGGTATTTTTAATCTGCTGCGCATCGCAATTTCTTGTGCCTTACGGATTTTTTGTGGCGTAGTTAAACTGAAGATACCACCAACGTTGCCTTTAGCTATTTTAGCTTCCACACCAGTACTTACTGCTGCTCCAGTAGTGGCTTCACCCCCGGTAACCAAATTTAATTGGCCAATCTTTTCATCAACCGTCATTTTAGACATTAGGTTGCTGATGAAAGCATCCATTTTCTGTTTTTCGGTAGGTGCTGCTTTCTTCTGTTGTGCAAAAGTTGGCAAAGTTAGTGCAAGGGCAAATGCTACGAAAATTCTCTTCATGTATATCTATTTTGAGTAGGTAAAACCTAGTTTTGTTAATCCTTGTTGTATTTCTGGAGCGCTCATAAACAGTTTCCAAAGTAATCCAGTACGACCGTTTTCTATCATCACTACAATTGGACCTTGATCTATACCTAAATATCTTTTCGGATACCAATTGGCAGTTTCGCTGTAAGCATCGTAAAAACCAAATTCGCCCCAAACTTTGTCCTTCATGTTTTCATAAAGATGTCTGATCATTTGCATACTTTCTTTTGGCGTGTAAGGATATGAAGATAATGCTGCGGTTGGACTGATGACCCCAAAATCTTCGTTAGGCATATGAGCTGCATAGCCTTTTACCGAATAACTTGCCGTCATTCCCCAAGAATTTTTGCCATAACCTTTAAAGCCTTTTGGATTGGCAATAGCGTAATCGTAGTTAATTAGGGTGTGATTTCTGTTCTCTTGCCAATAATCGGCGTATTTATCTTTTAAGCCTTTAGGGTTTAAACCTAAATACGAATAGTGCGCCCAAAAAAGTGGACCAACACTTTCGCCAACTACGTTGTGTTTCAATTTAATTGGATGCCCGTACATTGAAATGTCGGTGTTCATAGCTCCATTTTTTGCCCAACCTTGGTGGTAAACTTCTGCTGGAACACCGTGAGTAGGTGAGCAGGCTGCCATCACATAAGTGATTAAACATTCGTTGTAACCAGTAATGGCGAAGTTCATTTTCCAAGCAGATTTTGGCGACCAGTGCCAATACAAAACGTTTTTGTTATTCTGTCTGTAGAAATCCCACTCAATGCCTTTCCAAAGTTCATCGGCCTTTTTTGCTAATGTTTTTTCATCGGCATTGCCATTTTGATAGTATTGACGTAATGTTACTAATGCTTGTGCCAAGAAAGAAGTTTCTACTATATCGCCTGCATCGTCATCTTTGCCAAATTCTTTTGCTTTACCAGAGGGATGCATCCAATGTGCCCAAGCGCCATGAAATCTATCGGCCTTTTCCAAAAAATCTAACCCTTTTTTAAGATGTGCATAACCTTGTTCTCTAGTGATGAACTTACGCTCAATAGCCACAATGGTTCCCATAATACCGAAACCACTTGCGCCAGTGGCGATGATATCTTTATCGTGTTTTCCGTAAATGTTGTCGCTATGATAGCGCTCTCTAGCTAAGCCAGAAGTTGGTTCTGCACCTTCGTAAAAGTACTTGTAAGTTTGACGTTGAACTTCGGTTAAAAGTTCATCATCAGATAGTTTTTGTGTTTTATTGGTGGTTTTACTGACCGAGCAGCTTCCTAAAAGGGCGAGAAAAGGGATTAACAATTTAAGTTTCATTTGTGTGTATTTATGTTTTCAGTTGTCAAATGGAGCCTCAGGATTAATAGCGTTTTTTTGTTTTGATTGCAATCCTTTCGGGTTCATTTGTGTGTTGTGTTTATGTTTTCTTTGTCAAATGGAGCCTCAGGATTAATAGGGTTTTCGGTTTGATTGTAATCCTTTTGGGTTCATTTGTGTGTTTTATATGTTTAAAGGTTTGGACTAGAGAAACCTAACTTCCCCATCCCTGATTTAATTTCTGGAGCACTCATCAATAAGTTCCAAAGTAATTTGCTTCTATGGTTTTCTATCATGATAATGATTGGACCTTGGTCTATCGCTAAGTGCGAAGTAGCAAACCAAGGGTCATTTAGATTGAAGGCATCTACGAAACCATATTCTTTCCAAATTTTGTCTCCTAACTTATAATAGAAGAATTTAAGTGCTGCCATAGATTGTGTTGGTGTGTATGGAAATGAAGCTAAAGCCGCAGTTGGTGCAATTACACCCCTGTCGTTGGTTGGCGAACTAGCCGTATATCCCCCCGGTATATCGCTTGCTGTTAAGCCCCAACAGTCTGCGCTGTAACCGTTATGTTTCGCAGGATTAGCTACGCAATAATTATAGTTAATCATGGCGTGTGCTTTATTTTGAGTTTCGTAATTGGCATAGGCATCCATTAATCCATTAGGGTTGATACCTAGAAACGAGTAGTGCGATAGGAATAATGGTCCACCGCTGGGGCTTCCTAATGGTAATTGAACACCATAGTAGGTATTTCCGTTTTTCATCGCTCCATTTCTTGCCCAACCTTCATCGTACACTGCTTTTGAAATAGTATGGGTAGGAGAGGATGCCGCTAAAATGTAAGTTATTAAACATTCATTCCAGCCCTGTATTTTTAAATTGATATCCCAATTAAATGTTGGGCTCCAATGCCAAGTTAATGAGTTTGTTCCGTTTTGGTACCAGCTCCATTCTACTTGGTTATATAGTGTAGTGATGTCGTTTCTTAAGTTGGTTTCTACTGTACTAGCACCATCAAAATACTGACGGGCAGTAAGCAAGCCAGCCATTAGCAGAGAAGTTTCTACTAAATCGCCGCCATTGTCTTTTGCGCTAAATGCGATTGCCTTTCCAGTGTTGCCGTCTATCCAATGGGAATAAGCGCCGTGAAAGCGGTCGGCAGTTTTTAGGAAGTTGACGATTTTTTGCACTCTTTCTAATGCATCAGCCCTGCTGATAAAATTACGATGACTGCCTATTACCAATGCCATTATGCCAAATCCCGAACCGCCAGAGGTAACTGTGTTGCCAGAAGTATTTCTTTCTCTAGCCATGCCACTTGCAGGATGACCGAAATCCCAGAAATATTTAAATGTTTGTTTTTGAACTAGTGTGAGTAGTTCTTCATCGCTTATGCGAGGAAATTTGTCGGTGTCATCTAACCCAGATATTAATGTAATGTCTACTGGATTGATTAATCTGCCTCCTTTAGAAGACTTTAGCTGCTCGTTAACCGATAGGGTGTGTGTACTAAAAGAAGCTAAATTGTTTTGTGGAATTACGTTTACGATTTTATTGTCGTTTTCGTAAGAGATAGTTAATGTAACGATGTTTCCGTTGGCATCTTTTAGTGTAATGCCGTTTGCTACTGTAGCGGTATTAATCGCTTCTGTAAAGCTAAATTTAATTATAGGTTTACCTATTATATTGGTGTATTTTAAAGTCCCGTTGTTTGCTCCGTTTATGGTGAATGATAAAGAGGTATCTGCATTTATGGTACTTTCGGTATTGTTTTTTTTACAGGCAATAATTGTAATACTGATTATAAAAACCATAGAAGAAATTATAAAAGGAAATCTACTTATAAAATTCATCGCCAACCGATTATTGAGTATAAAAAGGCACGACCGAAATAAAGAGTCGTGCCTTAAAACTATTTAATGCTATTTACCTGCTTTGCCTAAGTTAAATATGGCTTTGATATGTGCATCTGTTAATGCTATGTTCCATATTTTGAACTCGTCTATTCTTCCAGTCATAGCAGCAAAGTTTGCATCAGCGTTTACTGCTTTTCCTGGTACTATGTTGTAATTTCCACCAAAAATTACCTCACTTGGTTCGAACGAGTTAAAAGTTGAATTTCCAACCCCTCTGCTTGAAAATGCACCTACTTTTACACCATCTGCCCAAATGTTGAAGAAGCCAGTAGTTGTTTCGTAAGTTAACAATAAATGTGTCCATTTTGTAGCCCCAATTTGAGGTGTAAGGTATGGCACGTAATTAGGCATTCCTGGGCTGTCGCGAAGTGTGTTTATGTTATCTTGCATACCGCCATTTACACCAGTAAACGTTGGATTGATTTTTAGCTCGTTTGTGTTGGTAGCTGGAAAAGAGTTGGTATTTAAAATGAAATTGATATTTCCATTGAAAACGCCCGGTCTTGCCAATTGGAAAACCATTGTTCTTTTAGAGCCATTATTTAAAATCTGCACCCATGTACTAATGGTGAAGCTTTTGAAATTAGCAGTTTTAAATGCATCGAACTGTTTGGCAAAGTATAAAAAGCCAGAATTTAGGCTAAGTGCTTTACCTTTTAGACCTGCATCAACAAATGTATTTCCTGCAACGGTTGTAGGGGCAGTTCCACTGATTTTTTCATTTAAATCTCCATCAAAACTCCAGTAAGCTACAAGGTTTTTTGAAGCTACTTCATCCGAGCTTTTGTATCCATCAACTGTGCCTTCGTAATCTTTAGCATTCACATCTGGCAGGTTATTTGGATTATCGCCTTTTTTACACGCTGCAACTGCAACAGTTAAAAGCGCCAAAGCGAAAACTCGTTTTAAATGATATATTGTTATAAGTTTCATAATATTATCAATTTAACTATTAATAAACAGGGTTTTGGGTGAGTTTAAATGGTTCCTTACTCAAGTCAATTTGTTCTAACGGTATAGGTAACACGTTGTCACGCCCGGCCACAAAATTAGGCCTTCCAGCCGCTGGTAATACAGTGCCAGACACACCCCATCTAACTAAATCAAAGAAACGATCATATTCCATTGCCAACTCTATGCGGCGTTCGTGTCTAATTGCGTCCCTTAATAAGTTTTGATCTGTTGTAGTAACATCAGGTAAAGTTCCAGCAACAGCACCTATTCTCGCCCTTGCTCTTACACTGTTCAGCGCATTTACAGCAGCAGTGGTATTAGCTGTGCCACCAAGTTCATTAGCTGCTTCAGCATACATCAAAACCACGTCTGCATATCTAAGCAAGCGGATGTTCATCCACCAGCCACCTCTATGGTTATATTTTGCTCTGTACGCTGGACTGCTATATACCTTGTGGTTATAAATAGGGTTTGTCCAGTCGGTGCCTGTGTTTTCTCCGTAAACCGTTTTATAGGTTGTAGAGGCCGAACTTCTATAAAGTAATGTGCGAGCTTTTCTTGGGTCGTTTGCTTCATAAGCAGCTTCGAGATAAGAGTTTGGTACATTAAAACCGTATCCTAAATTCCAATCGCCACCAGCTCTAACTCCTTGCCACCTAATAATTTCAACACCATTATCGGTTGGTATAGCAGCAGAAGCTGTAGCTTGTACCTCAAAAACAGACTCCTTGCTGTTTTCTCCAGCTTCACCGAAAATATTGGCGTAACTAGTACTTAGATCATATTGTCCAGAAGTCATTACTAAGTTTGCTGTAGACATTGCTGCTCCCCACTTTTGCTGTGTAAGGTACACTTTAGCAAGCATCCCATTAGCAGCTCCTTTAGTAAGACGTCCAACAAATTTCTTATCCCAAGAGATGGGTAAGTTTGCAGCGGCAAATTGTAAATCAGATTCGATAAATGGATATAATTGCGTTGGACCAACTTGTGCAGTGAATGGCTGGCTTGCGGGTAGCACCTTGTCGATTAGCGGTACACGCCCAAAGAATCTCACTAAGTTGAAGTATGCGTATCCACGTAAGAATTTTGCTTCTGCTTCAGCAAGTGTTTTCTGCTCTTGGGTTGCTACTATGGCAGTATTGTTTGCAATTTGCTCTAATGCAATGTTACATTTTGTGATTAAAGAAAAATGTCCCTTCCATAACTCATTTGCGGCACCGTTATTTGGCGCTACTGGGAAAAGATCCATTGTACTAGCATCTACACCACCATCGGTGGCGCTGCTACCTTTATCTGCGTCATCACTACGTACGCTAGTTGCAAATAGAAATCCACGAGCATGCAAATTATAAGACCTTAAATCATTATAAGCTCCAAATAAATACTCGTCATAAGGACCAGAATTACCTGGGTATGGATAATTGTCCGTATTATACTGCCCTTGTTTAGTGGTGTCTAGAAACTTTTTGCACCCAAGAGTAGACAATATTGCCAATGCTAAAAATAGATAGGCAATCTTTGTTTCAATTTTATAATTAGTTTTCATTTTTCCAGAATATTTGATACTAGAATGTAAGATTTAAACCAAAAGAATATATAGATGGAACTGGGTAAACGCCATTGTCTGCACCACTCGCTAGAATATCACTTAATTGTGCTTCAGGACTGTAACCACTAACTTTACTCCACGTTTTTATATTCTGCCCGCTAGCATATACTCTCAATTTTTGAACGCCAGCTTTCGCTAACAAGCTTTTAGGGAAAGTGTAACCAACTTGTATATTTCTAAGTCTGAAATAGCTTCCATCCTCTAAGAAATATGAGCTAAAAAGCAAATTGTTAGCTCTTGGAACGATGATAGGCTCGACATTGCTTGACCCTGGCCCCGTCCACGCATTTAATCTATTCGAAGGATAATTCAGTTGAGCAAAGTTGGCAGTTTTCCACTGTGTGTATATTTTGTTTCCAGCAACTCCTTGTCCGTCTACACTAAAGTCGAAACCCTTATATCCTAAAGAGATACTTAGGCCGTAACTGTATGGAGGGAAGGGGGTGCCAAGGTATGTTCTATCTGCGGTAGTAATCACACCGTCTCCGTTGATATCTTCGTAAGCAATATCTCCAGGTAGTGAAGTTAACATTCGAGGCATTCTGTCTAAATCAGCAGTACTTTGGTATACTCCCACCTGTCTAAATCCGTAAAAGTAGCCGATAGATCTACCTGTTTCAGTTAAGTTGGCGCCGCCGTTCCCTACTAACTGGAAGTTTGATGCGTTACCAATAGAAACTACGTTGTTTTTAACGTATGAAAAGTTTCCAGCAATATTATAGGTTAGCTCGCTTCCAATTTTGTCGTTCCAGCCTAGAGCTACCTCAGTACCTTTATTAGTTACTTTGCCTAAGTTAGTATAATAAGGTCTACTTGGATCATCTGGTAAGAAAACCCTAGTGAAAAGATCAGTGGTTTGTTTATCATAGTAGTTTACTTCTGCACTTAATCTATTGTTCAAAGCCCTAACATCTACACCAACGTCAAACCCCTGTATAACTTCCCAATGTAAGTTAGGGTCTGGTCTAAATGCGTAGGCAATTGATGGATAGGTAAATTCGCCAAACACAGCAGAAGAGCTTGTATTTAATGTTTGTTGATATACATTGTTCGGTATTGCATTAGAGTTACCAAGTCTTCCCCAGGCAGTTCTTAATTTTAAAAAGTCGATGCCTTTAACGTCTTTGAAGAAGTTTTCTTCGCTAATAATCCAACCTAAACCAACACTGCCGAAGGTTCCCCATCTATTTTGAGGCGCAAACTTAGAACTTCCATCTCTTCTTACTGTAGCATTTAGTAAATATTTGCTTTTGTATGAATAACTTACACGTCCAAAAAAACCAACATTAGATTCTAAATCCCCTGTTCCAGAGTTTGTGGTAATGTTATCTTGACTAATTACATTTAGGTACCATAAATCTGGATTATTTGGAACAGCTAGGGTAGAGTCGGTTCTAGAGCCAATTAAGTTAGTGTTAGACTGATTAATTGTAGTAAAACCAGCTACAGCATTAATTTTATGGTCTTCCTTTATGGTTTTGTTGAAAGTTACCGTATGGTCTTGTTGGAACATCCTTCTTTCAAATGCTTCTTGTCTTACGGTAGTTCTAGCTGTCTGATCAACGAAAGTTCGGGTAGCATTGCTACCTTCTCCTAGATATACAATTGGGTAAGGTAACGGCGTATATGCTCTAATACTATTGAAGCGTAAATCTGCATAAACCGTAGATCTCCAAGTAAAATCTTTCAAAAATTTAACTTCTCCAAATAAGCTACCTGTAGCTCTATAACCTCTGTTAATTGAAGTATTTCTAGTTCTGTCTATGGTGTATGCCGGGTTGCCTACTGAAGTTTGTTGAAAGGATGGCATTGCATTATATAAACCATTAGCGCTTCTAACATCAACTATAGGTGCAGACCAAACTCCAGCATTTAAGCCTACACTGCTAGGATTGTTTCTATAATGATAGCCAGTGATGTCTCCTCCAATCTTGATGGCGTCGTTTAGTTTCGTCTCTTGGCTTAAACGAGCTATAAATTTTTTGAAATTACCATACTTAATTAGTCCATCTTGATCATTGTATCCAACATTTAACAATGTGGTACTTTTTTCTCCAGTATTAGAAATGCTTAAAGAGTTTGTGTTAATAAAAGCATCTCTTAATATCTCTTTTTGCCAATTGGTATTACCAGTATAATTTGTGTAATCGAAAGGTGTTGCTCCTGTGGCTGCCAACGTAGCAGAGAATAACTTTTTAAAACCCTCGGCATCCGTAACATCTATAAGTTTTTCTACCTTTTGAAAGCCAACTGTACTGGTGAAATTGATAGTACTCTTGCCTTTTGCAGCACGTTTAGTAGTAATAGCAATTACTCCGTTTGCACCACGTAAACCATAAATGGCAGTAGAAGAGGCATCCTTTAACACGTCAATTGTTTCAATATCAGCTGGATTTAAATAGTCAATGTTATCTTGGAAAACTCCATCTACAACGTAAAGTGGATTTGCATTGTTTGTACTGGCTATACCTCTAATTCTTACCGTACCACCAGAGCCTGGTGCTCCGGAAGTTGATATTGTTAAGCCTGGTACTTTTCCCTGTAAAGCATTCATCGGATTGGTAACTGTCATTTTTTCAATCTCTTCGCCTTTTACACTAGCAATTGAACCAGTTAAATCCTTTTTTTGTTGTGTACCATAACCCACTACAACAACTTGCTGCAAATCATTAGTTGCTGTCTGAAGAGTGATGTTTATTAATGTCCTATTATTGATAGCAACTTCTTGATTATTGAAACCAATAAATGAAAACGTTAAGGTGCTATTTGAAGGGGCGCTAATAGTATATGCGCCATTTGCATCTGTTTGTACTCCATTATTTGTGCCTTTAACTACTACACTCACCCCAGGAATTGGCAAGTTCTGATCATCATTTACCACACCCTTAACTGTAACGTTTTGGGCATAGGCAACGTCTGATAGTAAAAGCAATAAAAAACAGGCAATAACAGAGAGTTCTGTAAAGATTTTTTTCATACCGTTGTTTTAATATTTGATTATTGAATACACGAATGTTGAACTTTTGTTTGAAAAGAACAACTGAATTTACTTGCACATTACTACATCACTTAAACAAATGTAGCTATCTCAGTAGCTTAATAAATTTGTGTTTTTGTGTGTAAAAACGCAATATTTACTCTTTTAACTAAGAAAATGATACTACTACAAAAATGGTATAGTAGTTTTAGTTGTGGTGCTGGCTTTTGCTCTAATGAGAGGTAATGATGTAGTAGTTAAATCTCGATTAAAAACTCTGTAAGGTTTTTGTCGTGCGGTACTGCGAGCTTTTTACGCAAACGATACCGACGAATTTCTACACCTCTAACAGAGATATTTAAAAGCGAAGCCATTTCTTTGCTGCTCATATTCATCCGCAAATAAGCACATAGTTTTAGATCATTTGGAACAAGATCCGGATGGTTGGCTTTTAGCTTTTTGAAGAAACTTTCGTGTGCCTCGTTGAAACTGTTTTCAAATAAATTCCAATCCCGTTCGTCGTTCATCCCATCATCAATAATTTTCTGGATTTTGCGCAACTGGTCTTCTTGTGGTTTTTGATTGTCTTTCAGTTTATTCAGTTCCTGACTAATTTTTTGAAGTAATTCGTTCTTATAAACCAAACTCATTGCAGAATTAGCAAGCTCTCTGCTTTTGCCTGCCAGTTCGGTTTGCAGTTTTTCTGTCTGTAGTTTGCTGATTTGCTTTTCTGTAGCTTCAGCTTCTTTTTTTAAGTACTCCTCTTGCTCTTGTTGAAGCTTGTCGGCAATTTTCTGCTGATCTCTTTTCAGTTTAGCTTCGTATACCTTCTTTCCAACAGCCAATCCTACAATTATAACAACGAAGTAAAATGCCCAAGCCCAATTGCTTGCATACCACGGCGATAGTATTACAATTTGCAGATTGCTAACTTCGCTCACCGTTTTTTCGTCAATTTTAGCTCTAACTTTAAAGGTATAATGGCCACTGCTAAGATTGGTGAAATCTTTTTGGGTTGCCGTATTCCATTCAGACCATTGCTTAGAATATCCTTCGAGGAAATATTGGAACTGAATTTTTGCTAATCGATAATAGGGCAGGGCAAAGGAAATCCGGATACTGTTTCTCGAATAAGGTATCTCTATTTCACTCTCACTATCGCCGCTCTCGGTAATAGAACTGTATTTGTCTGTAATGTCATCAATTTTGCCAATAAGTACTTGCGGTAGTTTAGTGGAAGATTTAATAGTACCAGCTAATGCATTATTATAAATTGCAAAACCATCATCAACACTAATTAGATAAAGGTTCTCGCTAATTTGGCTGATGTTTTCATAGTACTGTACCATTCGCCCATCCAAAATGTTAAATCTGTTAGAGTCGATACTGATTTTGCCTGGCTGACTGAAATTTGCCAAGCTCATTCTGCCATCGTTAATGAACCAGTATCTTTTATTAGCAGCTTTAATGATTTTGTTTGATGAGCTGAAGTTGCCCAGATTTTTATTCAGCACTTCATACTTGCTAAAACGGTTGCTGATATCATCGTAAACGTAGAAGCCAGAATCCGATGAAAAAACAACGCGATTATCTAGGTTAAAAGCGTTGATGTTAAAGCTGCTTGGCAATCCATTCTTTTCATCATAGTATTGAATGTTGGTCGCCTTTTTTAAATCAGCGCTTATGGTGATGCGATACAGCCCTTTGTATGCATGGCTTACCCAAATATTTCCTTTATAATCTTGCTCTACATAACGTGATGGCTCTCCAAAACCTTCCACTCTATGGTTAAAATTCCAGCCACCTTGGCCATTCTTTACATAAATGCCTAAGCCAGTGTAGGTGCCCTGGATAAGGTAATTTGGGTTGGATGGAAGCTTTTTTAAAGTCCAGCCACCATTAATATTTGAGATTTTTTGGATCTGATCGCCAACTACCGAAAACGTTCCATCGTTGTGTCCGCAAATGAGTTGATTATCTATTTTCGTTAAATCCCAAACCTGCCCTTGTGAATTTGGAATGAGCTTAAAATCGAAATTACTTGCAGCGTTATTGCTCCAGTTTCCAGAAAATAGGCCTTGATTGGTACCCAAGTAGATTTTATTGCCAAAGATTAGGCTAGAATATACTGTCCCGAATTTTCCACTTTTATCAAAATAAAATGATAGTGGAGAATTAAGCTCGATACGATCTATGCCATTATCTAAACCAGCCCAAAGATTGTTTTCATTATCGTTGTAAACACTAAGCACCGTATTGTTTTGCAATCCGCTAGTTTTATTGATGGTTTGGATTACATTTCCATTTTCATCTATGATTACTAGACCATTTAAGATGGTTCCAAAAGTGTAATACTTGCCGAGTACTTTTGCTCCATTATTAAGTTGGAAAGTCTTTAAATACCAATTAGCCTCATTGTTAAATGGAGCGAAATTGCTTCCATCGAAAGTGAAAAGCCCATTTTTGCTTGTGCCAATTAACAACTGGTTGTTTTTAAATGGTAGAATGGATAAAATTCCAGTTCTACCTAAAATCTCACTTCCCGCAAGTTTGATTAGCTGATTTCCTTTTAGTTCAAAAAGTCCGTGATCTAGTACTTCGGCGAAAAGTCTGTTATCCACTTTGTGCAAAAACAATAAATTATTGAGTGGTTTTACAACAGAAACTTTCTTGTTTTCGTAAATGAAAATATGCGAAAAGGTTTGGAAATAAATCTTCTTTCCTAATACATAAATCTTCCAAACTTCCCCCGTAAGCTTAGCTGATTTAGGGAGGAGCTGAGTTAATGAATTGTAACGCAGTTTTTTATCTCGATAAGCCCAATAGCCAAATTCACCAAAGCCGCCAGTGTAGATTAGTCCATCATCTGCAATGGCTACCGAACGTACAATTTGTTTGTTAGGCAGTTCGTGTTTGCTCCAATATTTTCCGTTAAAACTTAATAGACCAGCAGAATTTCCGAAATACATTATTCCTTTTTTGTCTTTGGCGATAGACCAGTTCTGGTTTCCGGCTGCGTACAAAGATTTATGAAAATTTTGCACGTAGGGCACGCCAATACGCGGTATATCATTAGCGTTTGAACTGCTAACGGTAATGGAAAGAGTCGTTAATAGAAGGATAAAATGTAGAAGGTTAATTCTCATTTACAAACTTGTATTATTCTGGAATGATTGCAAAATAGAAAAATAAATGGATAGTTGTACCCACTTTGATCTATGCGTCATTTCGAACGCAGAGAGAAGAAAGAAAGCGAAGCTAAATCTCACAACAAACCTTGTCTAAAAACAGATTTCTCCTCGTACCTAGTCGAAATGACGAATGGTTAGATAATAATATCCTAATGCTTTGTTACCAACGGTTGCGGAACCTTCACATAGTAACCGGTACCATCATAAGTGCGTTTACGAGGGTGCGTAGTACATTCTACGGAACAACAACCTTGCAGTGCTTCGCCACAAGCATCGCATTGAGTAAAGTGCTCATTACACTCTGGATTAGCGCAATTAATCATTTTAGCAGTTGTAGTACCGCAGTTTAGGCATTTACTTGCAACAGTAGGGTTTACGGAATTTACGTCGACAGCAATTCGATTGTCAAAAACGTAGCATTTACCTTCAAAATCCTTACCGCCAGCTTCCTTGCCATATTTAATGATGCCACCGTGTAATTGATAAACATCGTTAAAGCCATGATGCAACAATAGAGCAGATGCTTTTTCGCATTTGATGCCACCCGTGCAATAAGTCAATACTTTTTTGTCTTTGTATTGTGCTAGCGCTTCAATTTGCTCTGGGAAATCTCTAAAGTTCTCGATATCTAGAGTGATGGCATTTTTAAACTTTCCTAAATTATGCTCATAATTAGATCTAACATCTAATACAATTACATCTTCCTGATCAAGCATTTCTCTAAACTCTAAAGGTTCTAAATGTTTGCCAGTTTGTTTATTTGGGTCGATGATAGTTGTATCACGTAAGCCAGAATGTACAATTTCTGCTTTGTAGCGGCAGTGCATTTTAATAAACGAAGGTTCTTCCACTTCATCAATTTTGAACTCTGTTTTGGCGAAGCGTTCATCAGCATGGATGTGCTCCATATAGGCTTTACAAGCTTCAACGGTTCCAGAAACAGTTCCGTTCAAGCCTTCGTCGGCAACGATGATACGGCCAACTAAACCTAAAGATTTACAGAATTTTAAATGATCGGCAGCAAATTGTTCTGCATCTGCTATTGGCGAATAGCAGTAATAAAGTAGAGTATTGTATGTCATAATATATTGATACCGCTGCAAACGGCGTTTAATGCTGCAAAGATAAAGCTAATTTGTGGTTTGGCAAGATGATTTTCGTCATTATTAAACACATAGAAACATAGGTTTTATTAAGGATAAAATAACGTTAGTAATGAACGTGCTTTTCTATGTGTCTATGTGGTTTAAAGAAAATTACAGATTAAACCCGTAAGAAAACTTAAAGCCTTTTTTGATCAAAACATCTCTATCATACGCATAACCGTAGTGAATGCGGAAATTCAATCGTTTTACACCAAAATAAAACTCGTTATAATTTCTTTTTTCTGGAGATGAAAGGTAAGCACTACCAATAATTTCCTCTAGTTTCAATTTTTTAATTAAAGGAATTCTACTTAAAAAGAAGGAGCCGAAGTTATGTTGAAAATGCGCCTCGAAATATTGCCTTGTGGTGTTGAATATATAGAAATCAAGGAACTGGAAGTTTCTTTCATCTGGATCAAAAACAATAGACTGATTCGCCCTAAAATGCTTCCAATCTGGATAGTTTAAGCTTTTTGAGGTTAGGAATTTACCTGCACCAACTAAAATAGATGATTTTCCCAACATCCCTAGATGCAATTTTTTCTGGTAGATTTCTAAGGAAATAAAATCATAATCTACACTGGAGCCAAAAACACCTTTTAAACCACGTTTGTAGTTAAATTCTATTCTAGGGTAATCACTTTCGATGTAAAAACGACCATCGGGCCGAGTGATATATTTTTGCGCAACAGTATAAGCCAAAGTGCCGCTGAGTACTAAAGCTTTGTGCTTTGGAAATAGTAAGCTTCGTTCATCGTCGGGTTTAAATGGATCGTTTGATGTGAAATTGTCATTCCAGAAATGGGTGAGGTTGCTATTGGTAAGTGCATTTCTACGGGCATAGTCGGCGCTAATTTTGAGCTCGAAGCTAGGCGCAAATTCCCTCGAAGCTTCTACATTAAAAAATCTTCGCTCGTAAAACTTGGCTACATTTTTACCAAAAACCAAGGTGTTAATAGTGTTTTGCAATAAATTAGTTTGCTGGTGCGAATTAAGATTGGCAACTTCAGAGCCAAAACCTAGCGCAATGGTTCCGTTTCTGGTAGGATCAAAAAGGTATTTTGACTTGATATTGGCATTGAAATGGTTATTGGCAAACCCGTAGCGGGCTTCGGGCTTTACGGTGTAATACTTGCCATCGTCGAAACCTTGGCGCCAGGTAACTGCATATTTTAAGCCAAGTCCTTCCACTGTGTTGTAAAAAACACTTGTTGCTACTGGATCAAAGGTAACACTCTTCTTATTGTAGCTCCGGTAATGGATGTAAGGCGTTACCAATACCTGTACAGGGTTAAATCGGTTTTTAACCTGATCAACCGAATCTAGATATTGCTGAGAAGCTTTTAGTGCAGTAACGCTGTCCTTTCTTCTGTAGTTTTCACGTTCTTCTGTAGTTAAAGGAACAGATCTGTTCTTTTCCCAGTAAAAAGGATCCTTCTTGTTAGATGATCGTTCGACCTTCAAAATTTCGTTAGTAAAAAAGTTCTTGTTAAAACGTGGTTGTATATCGTAGTTTTTGTACACACCCATTACGTATCCAGAAACTTTGAAACCTAGTAATTTACCTACAATATTAAATTGGATAGATTTCGGTACGTACACATTTCCTACCTCCACTAATTGCTGACTAACCTTTAGCGTGTCAATCAATTCTATGCCATTATCTTTAGTCACAAACAAATCCACCGCATTAATTCGCCACAAATCATTAACAATATAAATTACGCCAGAAAATGCAGGTAAATTTTTCCGTTTAGGCAATACTTGTATTTTACTGATGGTTTTTCCATTTTCGGTACTGGTGCCCATCATTTTATACTTGTAATAAGTAAAGGCGTTGTCTGCAATAGGCGAAATAAAACCACGTACACAAAGTTTGTCTTCAAATAAGATGTTGTTATAGAAATTTACACTCAAATCTGAAGCTTTGTTAAAACTAAATCCATTATCATCTCCAGCAATCTTAGAGGAAATCATCACTTCTTTAATTTTATCACGCTGCTTGAAATCAAGTTTCGATTCTGTTTCGGAAAGGTAGATCACACCTTGTCGGTTACTGTCTAAATCCAGTATGGTCGCCACATCACGTCCGAAGAACCTTTTCGGTGCGTTCAGTAATTTTTGCATGGCCTTGGTGTAAACTTCGCAAGAAAAGGCATCTATTTCGTTAAGGTAAATTTTCCTCTTGGCAATTACCTTTTTGATGATTTCGTTGGCCCTATTTTCGTTCGGAGATTTAATAACGACATCATTCAGCGTAAATATTTTAGAAGACAATACAATATCCAACTTCGTATTCTCCGTCATCGTTACCGTTATTTTTCTGTCTTCGTAGCCAACCGCGGTAATCAGCAATTCAGTTTTTCCGGCAGGTAAAGTAAGTTTATATTGCCCGTCTATATTGGAAGAAGTGCCCTGTGTAGTTGCATTTACATATACGGATGCAAATGGAACGCTTGTGCCCTTGGGTTCGGTAATTTTGCCCGTTAGCACGTACTGTTGACCCAATGCTGTAAAAGCGCTACTGCAAAGCAATATCAGTAAACAACATCGGAGGTAGCACGCCATTAAAAATAGTTAGGTTTAATTAATAACGTTAAAATAGCAAAAAGCTTGTAACTTTAGCATGATGCCCGGTGTTTCTGAGAGTTAATTTTAAAAACTGTAGGCAATTCTGAAACCTTCATCAACTTTTCTGTTTCCATCATAAGCAAAACCATAGCTAATGCCGAAAGCCAAACGCTGTACGCCAAAATAAAACTCAGTGTAGTCTCGCTTTTGTGGTTGCGTTAGGTAATTCACGCCAATAACCTCTTCTAGTTTTAATTTTCTTAATATCGGTACTTTGTTGAGGATGAAACCAGCAAAATTATGCTCTAAATGCGCCTCTAAGTAATGTTCGTTGGCACTGTATCTGTAGAAATCTAAAAACCTAAATTTTCGAAGGTTCGGCGGGAAAAGTAAAGCTCTATTGGCACTAAAATGTTTAAATTCTGGATAAAATAGCTTATTGTTATTGAGGAACTTACCAGCACCAATAACAAACGAAGTATAGCCAAATAAACCTAAACCAATTCGCTCTTGGTAAGCTTCAAAAGTTACTAGATCGTAATCTGTATCGCTACCAAAAATTCCATTAATTGCTTTCTTATATCTTAAACTTAAACGTGGATATTTAGCTTCGGTATAGATTTTGGCATCTGGCCTAGTGATATATTTCTGGCCTATGGTGTAGATTAAACCAGCAGTAATTGATGTAGATTGGTAGGTTTGGAAAAACGGAGAATCATCTGCCGGATTTAGTGGGTTGTTTGATGTAAAAGCCCGATCATCGTAATCTCTAAACTTATAGAGTGTACTGTTGGTTAATGCACGATTTTTGGAGTAATCTACAGATAGCGAAGCCTGCAAACCTGTGGCCAGCTCTCTCTGTGTATTTATATTTACATAATCTCGTTTGTAAAATTTAGGGAAGTTTCTCTCAAAAAGCAAGGTGTTAATTGAGTTAGATAGCAAACCCATTGTTCCGTAATTATTTAGGTCGGCTATTTCGCTACCAAAGCCAAACCCAACACCAGCACGTTTGGTTGCATCATAATAATAATAGGTATTCAAGTTTGCAGTAAATGTTTTATTCTTAAAACCGTAACGCACCTGCGGACGAATAGTTAGATATTTATTGTCTTCAAACCTTTTACGATAAGAAACGCCGTATTTGATGGCAAAACCCTCAACCGTGTTGTAAAAAACAGATTGCAATAAAGGGTCAAAAGTGTAAGTTCGTTTATGGTACCTGTCGTTATGTGTATAGCTGGTCAACAGCATTTTGCCCAATGTGAAGTTGTTATTAGCTTTTTCTACAGAGTCTAAATATTGCTTACTTTGCATTCGCAGGGCGATACTATCCTTTTTAATGTAGTCCCTGCGTTCTTCTTCTGTTAGGGGAATAGGTCTGTTGTTTGCCCAATAGGCAGAGTCTTTCTTGTTCACTGCCTTGGTAATCTTCAAAATTTCTGGTGTAAAGTAACCTTTTTCAAATTTAGGGTTGATGTTGTAATTGCTATAAAAGCTGATGAAATAACCTTCGAACTTAAAGCCAAAAACATCGCCATTAAATTGGAATTTTAGGTTTCCTGGCATGTAATATTTATCGACCTTGATAAAATGCTGGGCAATATTTAACGTATCTATCAAATTGATGCCAGCATCTTTTGTTAAATTAACGTCGGTGCCCATCAAACGCCAAGTGTTTTCGGCAATGTAAATCACGCCCCTAAAAACCGGATCATTTTTTCTTTTAGGGATAACCTCAATTTTATTAACCGTTAAGCCATTTTCTTCTGTTCTACCTAGTAATTTATAGTTATAGTAAAAAAGTGCATTGTCGGCAATTGGCGATACAAAGCTTCTAGAACTTAAGCCAGTATTGGCTAACAATAGGTTTTCATAGAAGTTGATCCTCATATCAGAAGCCTTGTTGAAGCTGAAGGCATTGTTTCTGCCCGAAATTTTAGAGGAAATCATTTCTTCCTTAATTCTGTCGGGTTTCATGTAAGAAAACTTCGATTGCGACTCGGAAAGGTAGAGGATGCCATTTCTATTCGTATCGAGATTTAATGTTTTTTGGATATCTCTGCCGAAGAATTTTTTTGGTGCACCTACCAGTTTTTGCATTCCTTTGATATAAACATCGCTATTGTAAGCAAAAATTTCCTCTAAATATGCTTTCCTATTTTTGATGGCATTTCTAACGATTTTGTAGGCAGGATCTTCACCACCAGCGGTAATGGTTACACTGTTTAATGTGTACTGTTCTTGTTGCAAGGTCTTATTTAGTGTAACGTTGTCAAAAACATCAACGGTGTGACTAGCAGTTTTAAAACCAACCACCGTATAAGTTAATGTTACCAAACCTCTTTCTACCTTAATATTGTAAACACCATCTACGTTGGCAGACACGCCTTTGGTAGTTCCTTTGATAAAAACAGATACAAATGGAATGGGATTTCCATCGCTGTCGGTAACTTTTCCTCTAACCTCAAATTGTTGTGCTAATGCAAAAAGAGACGATGTCAGAAGACATAAGAGCAAGAGATAGTTTTTCTTCATTGGTTTAAATATAGGGCAAATTGCCTTACATAAACATATTTCTGTTGTTAAAGTTTGTTAAGTGGTAAAATACTATCTTTGTTACTCATTCTATCAAATAATTAAACCATGTACAAAACCCTACAACCCGTTCTACAAAAAGAGCTAGCAGAAATTGAGCAAGCTGGTCTATACAAACGAGAAAGAATTATTACTACCCCACAAGGTGCAGATATTAAGGTGAGCACCGGAGATGAGGTGATTAACTTTTGTGCGAATAACTATTTAGGTTTATCATCGCATCCAAAAGTAATTGAAGCAGCTAAAAAGGCAATTGATCATTATGGTTATGGTATGTCTTCGGTGCGTTTTATTTGTGGTACACAAGATATCCATAAAGAATTGGAAGCAAAAATTTCACAGTTTTTAGGAACAGAAGATACGATTTTGTACGCAGCTGCTTTTGATGCCAACGGTGGTGTTTTTGAACCTTTGTTAGGTGCAGAAGACGCAATTATTTCTGATGAATTGAACCACGCCTCTATTATTGACGGCGTTCGTTTGTGTAAGGCACAGCGTTTCCGCTATAAAAATTGCGATATGGAAGATTTGGAAAAGCAACTGATTGCAGCAAAAGATTGTCGCCATAGAATGATTGTAACGGATGGTGCTTTTTCGATGGATGGTTCTGTAGCACCTTTAGATAAAATCTGCGATTTAGCAGATAAATACGAAGCTTTGGTGATGATTGACGAATCGCATTGTTCTGGTTTTATTGGTAAAACGGGAAGAGGAACTCACGAACATTTCGATGTGATGGGGCGTATTGATATCATTACGGGTACTTTGGGCAAGGCTTTAGGAGGCGCATCTGGCGGATTTACCTCTGGTCGTAAAGAAATTGTAGATATGTTGCGTCAACGTTCGCGACCGTATTTATTCTCTAATACATTGGCACCATCTATTGCTGGTGCTTCTGTTGCGGTATTGGATATGTTGAGCGAAACTACCGAGCTGCGTGACAAATTAGAGTATAACACTAAATACTTCCGTGAGAAAATGACCGAAGCAGGTTTTGATATCAAGCCTGGTTTTCATCCAATTGTTCCAGTGATGTTATACGATGCAAAGGTAGCGCAAGAATTTGCAGCTAAAATGTTAGAAGAAGGAATTTATGTGATTGGGTTTTTCTATCCAGTAGTGGCGCAAGGCAAAGCTCGCATTAGGGTACAGCTTTCTGCCGCTCACGAACAGCATCATTTAGATAAAGCTATTGCAGCATTTACCAAAGTAGGTAAGGAGCTGGAAGTGATTAAGTAATTTAAAGTTGGCTGAGGTTTCGAAATCTCAGCCTTTTTTTTAAATATCGAAATAATTTAAGCTATTGCTCCGTTTGATTTGTAGTCAATAAAATAATAAAATGAAAATTATCCTGCGAAGTGTATTTGTTGTTTTTTTATCGGTATTAATTACCTCTTGTAAGAAATCTAACAAAGAACAATTGGAAGCTAAAACAATGATGAATGTAAGTTATGGTACCAGCGCCTTGCAGAATATGGATGTCTATTTACCAGCAAACAGAACTACGGAAACTAAAACAGTAGTATTTATACATGGAGGCAGCTTTATAGGTGGAGATAAAAGTGATTATACTGCAATTGTAACGGAATTGGTTAAAAGAAATTTTGCCGTAGTAAATGTCAATTATCGTTTGGTAGATGGGAGTGATTTGCACATTCGTAAACGTAGTGCCGTTTTGGTTAGCAATCAGGTTGACGATGTGAGTTCAGCAGTGGATTATGTGATCGCTAATGCAGGCGAATGGCAAATAAGTTCGAGCAGAATAGCCGTTGTTGGGCATAGCGCAGGAGCAACTTTGGGTTTGCTTTACAGTTACGGTGCTAAAAATACGGGTAAGGTTAAAGTGGCGGTGAATTTAGCGGGAGCTTTAGATCAAACGTTCACCGATATTCCAAATTATCAGAACTTGCCAGCACAACTGTTTGAAATTGGTTACCGATACACCGGTTACGAGGTTAACGTTGCCAACGAGCAGTATTATAAAGCGATAAGTCCTTTGTATGTAGCAAATACCAATCAGAAAATCCCAACCTTAAACGTTTTTCCTCAAAATAATGTAGTTGCGGGATTACCAAAGCAAGACAGGGCAACTTTTGATGCTTTTACCGCTAAGTTAAATCAGGTAGCAGTGCCAAATAAGTTTGTACAAATTCCAGGTGCCGATCATAGTTTCACTACAGTAGGAAGTATTCAATTGGTGTTTGTGGAGTTATTGGCTTACTTGAATGCGAATTTGTAGATTAAAAGAGATCGGAGTGGCTGCCTAAACGGATAAGCTTAATTTGCGCCTCAGCGGTTAATATGGCATTCCCAGTTGTCTTTGTAATTTCCAGATAATTTATGTGCCTTGTATTTTTTGTCGAGCCCGCTAGCGCCTTTTAATGCAAGTTCGTTCTCAATGAAATTGGCGACTAGGGCAAAATCTTTTGTCGAGCGTTTTTTGACGAGTTTTAAATCTTTGATAAATTTATTTGTATAATCTATCGTGTACATCAAATTTTCTCAAAAAAAGCTTTGAAATCTGTTATGCGTGTCGTTTTGCCACTTCTAGCGTCTTCGATAGCCTTAATCGTTTCCTTATTAGGTAGGTGATTTTCTTTTTTATTCTTGGGCGCTTTCAACGCTCTCAACCTTTACATCAAGCTCTTTTAAAAGCTTTTTAATAAAATCAGCTTTGCTGTCTGGTATATGAACGGTTAATGTTGTCATAGCTTTTGTATTAATTAACAATATTTAGCGCTTGGTTTTTGACTTTGCTACTTATGGTATTTATTTCAACTTCCAATAACCAAAACCAACTCTCGGTTCATTTTACGTATTTATTCTATGACTAACTTGGTTTTTGAACTCGCTTTGACAAAAACATAAGATAAAATCGTGTATATTTGGCACATGTTACAAGACCAAATAACGCAGTACACCGAGGAAATTAATGCGTTTTCTACCACTAATGCAGCAGAGCTGGAACAATTTAGAATCCGTTTCTTAGGTACCAAAGGCATCATTAAAGATATTTTTGATGAATTTAAGGCGGTTTCTCCAGAAGAGAAAAGAACTTTAGGTAAAGTGCTGAACCAATTTAAACAATTGGCAGAAGCTAAATACCAAACGTTAAATGAAACTATTTCCGCTTCTCAAGATACTGCAGAAGGCAATCAATTAGACCTAACACTTCCGGGTGAAGGTTTTGAATTGGGTACGCGTCATCCATTGGCAATTGTAAGAAGAGAAATCATAGAAATCTTCAATAAATTGGGTTTTAGCGTTGCCGAAGGTCCTGAAATTGAAGACGATTGGCACAATTTCTCTGCTTTAAACTTCCCAGAAGAACACCCAGCAAGAGATATGCAAGATACGTTCTTCATCAAAAAAGGGGGAGAAAAAGGTGACATCGCTTTGCGTACGCACACATCCTCGGTACAGGTGCGAATGATGGAAGCTGGTCAGCCACCATTTAGAGCCTTAATGCCAGGTCGTGTGTACCGTAACGAAGCCATTTCTGCAAGAGCGCACTGCTTTTTCCATCAAGTAGAAGGTTTGTATGTAGACGAGAAAGTTTCATTTGCAGATTTGAAACAAACCTTGTTCTATTTCGTTCAAGAGTTATATGGAGAAGGTACCAAGGTACGTTTCCGGCCATCATACTTTCCGTTTACAGAGCCAAGCGCCGAGATGGATATTTCTTGCAGTATCTGTAAAGGTGCTGGTTGCCAAATGTGCAAAGGCAGTGGTTGGGTAGAAATTTTAGGCTGCGGAATGGTAGATCCTAATGTGTTGGAAAATTGTGGTATCGACAGTAAAAAATATAGCGGTTTTGCGTTCGGAATGGGTATTGAACGTATCGCTAACCTTAAATTCGAAATTAAAGATTTACGCTTGTTCTCTGAGAACGATGTACGTTTCTTAAAACAATATCAATCGGCTACAATATAAAGAATGAGAAAAATATTGGGCATAGCATTAGTTTTTCTGCTTTTTACATCTTGTGGAAAGGAAGAAAACTTTGTGCCCGATTATCCTGTAACTCATAACGTCACCATTGTTGAATTTGGGATTACTGCAACTAATAACGTTTTATTGGTGCCAAATAAAGGCGTAGCTGGTTTAATGATTGTTAAAACTTTCAATGGATATGTAGCTTTTGATCGTTGTAGCACGGTTAATCCAGAAAAAGCTTGTGCAGTAGAGCCTGAGGATAATGGGATTACCGCTATCGATCCGTGCACTGGAGCTAAATTCTTATTGCTAGATGGTAGTCCACAAAAATCACCTGCAAAAATTGCACTGAAAAGATATAGTGTTGCCATAGCTGGCGGTACTATACAAGTTAGAAATTAATGGAACCAGAAAAAATAAAAGAAAGTATACTTAGAGCTGCCAAAGAGCTGTTTAGGAAGTATGGTTATCACAAAACCAGTGTTAACGAAATTGCTAAGAAGGCACGCATTGCAAAAGCTACGATCTATAAATATTTCGAAAGCAAAGAGCAGATACTCGATTTTATTTTGATGGATTATCTAGATGTGAACCTTCACGGAATTTTATCTAACAAAGCGCAATTTACCAGCGAAGAAGAACATTTAAAGGCATTGGTGATGAAAACCTGCCGCTTGTCTTTCACGGTTTGCAACGAATTTATAGGTTGGGATTTTGTTCGTGAAAACGCAAACTCTCAGGAGTTTTTAAAACATCTGTCAGACCAATTAGAGGCGCTTTTATTATCTGCCTACCTAGAGTTAGATCACTTTAAGAATAACCCTGCTAAACGTGGCGGATTGGCATTTTTGCTGAAGGCTAGTAAAAGCATCGTTTTCTCTTTCGCTTTTACCTCTGTAAGCGATGCCGATGTACGCAAAAACTTTGTAACCTTTCAAAAAGAGATTTTGCCGTATTTGGTTAAAGCGGCCTTGTAATCTGATTAATTGAAATCAGGAAAGCAGTTTTTCTGCTGCTAGGTTGCGATAGCCCCGTTATTCGCTAAACCGATAAAATCGGTACCGCTGCTACCGGGTTTATTTTGCAAGTGTTGTGCACAGGTTTAAGTGTGCTAAACCCAATTGAGCGGATTAGCCCGCATCCCGATTTTATCCTATCGTGTGGACACAAATATTAGCAAATGTCAATTTCCTCCCCCTGCCCCCTCGGAGAGGGGGATATGCAAAATGCTGAGGCACAGTGTGTCCCCCTTTGGAGAGTTTACTCCGATTTTCGGAGGGGATTCAAGGGGGAGGAACGAGATGTGTCCACACGATAGGATTTTATCGGGGGAGGACTATGAGCGAAACTGGGACTATTGGTTGCTTGTGTTTCTGTCAGTGCTTTTCTAATAATAAATCAAAACTTTTTTAGTTTCCCGCAATAAATTCTACTTTTAGGTAAATCAACCCGTAGATGACCAAAAAAGTACATGAAGACCAACGTTATGTGACTGCGCTGCTGAACAATGAGGTAGCTTTGGTAAACGAAATTTATAAGAAATGTGCGGGAAAGGTAAAGTCGTTCGTTTTGTTTAACAATGGCAGTGCCGACGATGCCGCAGATATTTTTCAGGAGGCTTTGGTAGATATTTACAACCAGGCTAAATACAAGAATTTAGAGCTTACCTGTCCATTTGAGCCATTTTTGCTGTTGGTTTGTAAACGCAAGTGGCTTAACGAATTGAAAAAAAAATCGATAAGCCCGGTAACAAAAAGCGAAGACGATTTATTACATATTGGCGAGGATACATTTGAACAGGCCGAAGTTTTGGAAGCGCAAAAGGAACAGTCGGCATTATTTTTAAAGGCCTTTGAAAAACTGGGCGAACGCTGTAAGGAAATCATTAGATGGAGCATGAAAGGCGAAGCGCAGGAAAAAGTAGCGGAAGCTTTGGGCGTTACGTATGGTTATTTGAGAAAAAAGAAATCGGAATGTATGGCGAGCTTGGTTAAATTAATCGATAGAAAAAATGACTGAGGACAAAATTTTATGGACTGCTCAATATGTGGAGGGAGATTTGGACGAAGCTGAACGCTTGGAGTTCGAAAACCTATTGACGCAAGATGAGGAGTTAAAGCAATATCTGGCAGATTATTACGATATCCATAGCAGTTTGCAAATGGAACTTTCGGACGATGCTGGACGAAATGCTTTGCTGGGCACTTTGCAAACCTTAAATAGGGAACAGTTCGCTGCCGAGCAACCAAAGGTAGTGAAGTTAAGCGATTACCTGCGTTGGGTTTCGGGCGTGGCTGCGGTTTTGGTGTTGGGTATGTTAATTTGGGCACCGTGGAAAGGCGATTTGTACGAGCAATATAACACTGCCCCTCAAATGAGTGTTGCCGAACGTGGCGCAGAAGTAAGCGAATTGGATAAGGCAGCGGCGTTGTTTAACGCTAAAAAATATAACGAAGCAAAGGTTGCTTTAGAGAAACTGAACACTACCGACCCCGCAAATGCAATGGTGGCTTATTATTACGGGGTAAGTTTGTTAGAAACCAATGAGGTTGCTAAAGGTAGGTTGTTGTTAGAAGATTTGTTTAAAGGCCAATCGGTTTATAAATACGATGCGGCTTATGCCATGGCCATGAGTTATTTGAAAGAGGATAAAAAAGCAGATACCAAGTTTTGGTTAGAGAAAATTCCTGATGGGGCGGTGCAGTATGAGAAGGCGCAAAAGTTGTTGAGGAAGTTGTAGGCCTATATATCATCTTTAGTGATTTGTTTACCCGGAACGTTAGCTCGTTTGGTTACCTTTCCAAAAGAATAGCTTACGTTTAGGCTTCCCAATATTCTTCTACTACGGCTTTTGGTGTAAGCTTCGTAGCCATTTGCATCTACCCAATTGTAATTGTTGAAGTAAGGCTGGTGAAAATTGTTAACGCTCAGGTTGAAATTAACTTTTCCGATGTTAGAAGCCACACTAAAGCCCGAATTAAATTGCGCCTTTGTTTTAGATTGGAAACTACCACCGCCCGTTAAACCAAAGTTGGTGCCTAAGCGTATGTTGGGTAGCGGCGTGTACGATAGGCGTATACCATTGCCCCATCTGTAGGCGTTGGTTTTTTCTTGCTCGGTTACTTTAAAGTAGTTAAAAATGTTGTTACTATACAGTTGAACCGTAAAACGTGGAAACAGGTAAAAATTTAATGATAAATTGGCGGTGTAGTCGTTGCGTTTGGCCAAATTACGATAGGTTCTCATCCTGATATTTCCATCTGTAGTTTGGTAGCTAGAGATAGCATCTGCAACGTTTTCATATTCGGTGGTAAGAATAATACTTACCGATTTAACACTTGTAGTGTAAATGTTGGATAAAAGCAAAGATTTTGAAGGCTTTAAGAATGGGTTTCCCACGGTTTGAAAGTTGGAAGTGTTAAACTGGGCACCGTAATCTACCACGTTAGACATGCTGCTTAACTCTGGGCGGCGCTGGCTGTATTTGGCCTCGAAACGCAAGTTACCCACTTTTAATGTTTTAAAAAGAGATAGGTAAGGCGAAAAAGTGCTAAAGCGAAAATTGTCTCGGCCTTTTATACTTGAAATATAGTCGCTGCTGTAATCTTGCTTAAGAACAGCTCTTACAGAGAAATCTTTAAAGCTTTTATCCCAACTGGCTAATATAGCAGCATAATTGTAGGCGATATGATTTTCTTGTAGAATTTCATCTCTATTGCCATTAGCATCTGTTTGATAGTTATAACCGTAATTGTCTTGATTTTCTCTGTGAAAATACCGGGCTACCACCTCGAAACCGCCTAATTTTTGATGGGTGTACTCGTAGCCAACCAAACCAAAAATATTCGATTTTTTGTTCTGGTTGGTACTGGTGTAAATGCTATTTGGTATAAAGGGGCTAAGTAAAGATTGGGCGTGGGCATCGGTTATTTGCTCAAACTGGCTGTTGTCGTATTCTAAACTAATATCAAACCTTTTTGTTTGTTCTGTTTTAGCTTTAGGCTTATAAACATAGCTTAGCTTGCTACTATAGCTAGGACTTTGCCAAAAGCCAGTACTGTTTTCTAATGAGGTATTAGCCTCATTTTTTAGCGCACCTGCTTGGTATTGGCGTAGGTACGTGTTTACTTTATACAGCGTGTTCCTAAAATTAGAACTCACAGAGGCATTAATGGTGTTTTGGGAATTAACAAAATAACTATCGCTTAAACTGAGGCTGCCGCTACCCATTTTCAAGCCTTCATTTTCCACATTTCTGATATCGTTGGTTTGGGTTTGGGCAAACTTGGTATCTATATAGCTTGTGGTATTAGGCGCATACTGCAACATGCCCATAATGTTAATATTTAGCAGGTGTTTTTGCTTGCTTATGCTTAACCCACTCATTAACATGCTGTTATTGGTGCCTGTATTGCCTCCTATATTACCAAAGTAACCTTCATCGTATTTTGGAGCTACAAAGCTCAATGTGGGCCCTTCTGTTTTAAGGTTGTAGAGGTTAAGCTCTATTTTAGTGTAGGCATTATGTGTATTGCCCGTGTTTAAACTATTAGCTATTTGTTGGTCAAACCCTGCAACGTTAACGCCATCTCGCATGAGGCTTAGCTGCCTGCCCATGTAGCTAATGGTATTGCTGTTAACTTCTATACCAGGTATATGGCTTAAAATTTCGGCAAGGGTAAGTAGTTTATAATCTGGTATTTTGGTGATATCTAAGATAGCCCCTTTGGCACTTTCTTTTAATGGTTTCCTGCTGCCTTTAACGGTTACGGTATTTAGCTCAATGGGTTTTTTCTCTTGGGCATTTAATATGGTAGACCATAAAAGTAAACTGAGGAAAATAAGGCAGAAGTATTTGTCCATAAAGGTGTGGAAAATTATTTTGCCTTATTTACATAAATCTTTATAGTATCTTTTACCTCTTTTTTAGAAGGAAAAACTATTGCGCCATTGTTTAAAGCTATATATACTGTTTTATTTCTGAAAGGATTTTGAGGGTCATTGGCATTAGGATTTATATCTATTGTTACTTTGTTGTAGTAATTGCTGTTTCGCATCCCAAACTTTACATATCCTTTTTCGTCTGATTTTCCAGCGCCTAATGCGGTAACTTTTTTATAGAAGGTAACGTAACGATTGGCGATCGGTGTTTTAGTTTCTGCATCTATTAGTTGTATATATTTGGTATAGAGTTTATCGTTTGTTGCGGCACCTCCTCCACCTTTTGCATAAGCTTTCGCCGCATCTCTGTTTAAATCTGTCTGAGCTTTTAGAATATTTGCATATACGCAAATCAACATAAATCCAATTATTTTAATTTTCATAACTTTCCATCGTTTTATTTAAAAATTCTTAATCTTATATTCGAAGATTAAGAAAACTGCTTAAATTTCTAATTTTAAAATATACGTCTTGCTGTTGGATAAGAGTTACGGTAAGTATAAAACTCCTAGCTTGTCAAGACCACTCGTTACAGGATGTTTCTAAGAGCCTAGCGTCACGGAAGGGGTTTTTTATTAAAATTAGAGATTTAAGCAATTTCTAAGAATAATTTATCTGTTTCTTTTTTGCTATTTAAACTAATTAAGTTATCCTTAATTATTCCTGTATTTGGGATTTAAATGTCCCATGTTAGCTTCAATAATATCATTCTTAAAGTGTGAAAATATCGCAAGGAGATAACCATGGAAAAACACAACTTTGAGATTCCGGATCATACCATAGGTCATCAGGACATTCATAAGCATATAGAACTAATGATGAACTGTAGGCAGCATGAGAACAGATATAAAATACACTACAACTCACTGGACTTGGAAAATATTTTCCCCATTCATTTTCAAGGCATGGTACATCCGTTTCAACTTGAGCATTTAACGTAGTTACCGTCATTAATAACAGTAGAGATAAAAATGTTTTTTTCATAATATTTTATTTTAAGAGTTATAAATAAAGAATTCAAAAACTAGTTTCCTAAAACTACACCTTTAATGGCAAGTTCCAGGGGAGAGTTGATGGCGTTAGTGGTAACATAAATTATTTGTGTAAACTCACCGGATTTGGTAGCAGAAAAGTTAACTGTTAATACACCAGTTTCTTTAGGTTTAATTCCCTTTTCGGGATAACTGGCTAAGGTACAATTACAGCTGGTGTAGGGTTTTTTAAATAAAAGTGTTTCTCTGCCCAGGTTGGTAATCTTAAAGCTTACGGTTCTCTTCTCGCCAAATTTTACCTGCCCTAACTGTTGTTCGGTTTCGCCAATAGCTATATATGGCTCGCTATAAATATCGTAGTTGGGGTTTACAATATATTTAAGTTCAGTACGTAAGTTGGCATTAAAATATAAGGAAGTAGGGTCGTTAAATGACAAAGCTAATGTAGCAGATTTTCTACTCTGTATGGTATCTTTTTTAACCGTGTAATATCTAGCCAGTAAGTGGTTGTTAAAAAAAGTAGGGTAGGCGGCAATACTGGTTTTTAAAGCGGGTTCTATTTTATCAAAATTTTCTTTTTGCTTGGTACGAAATTGCGTCCAATACAATTGTGCCTTATAGCTATTTTCTACATAGCTTAAAAGTTTGCTGGCGGGCATATTGGTTTCGGCACCAGGTTGGTAATGCTTGTCTACCCATTTTTCGCCTTTTAAGGTGTTGGCTATATAGGTTTCCATTTCCTTTTTATTAATGGCGCCCATTTCTATTCCTATTAGCGACATATTATTGTTAAAGAATAAAAAGATAGGGAAACTGCCGCGGTTCAATAGTCTGGCCAGCCAGCGGTTGCCCATGCTGTTTTCGTCTATGCGCTGCAGTACAAAATTGCTGTAAACCTTTTCTGCGTAGGCTTCGTCTTTCATTAAATCTACCTCAAAAAGTTCGCACATGCTGCAGCCTTCTTTGTTAGAGATAAGAATAAGTCCTTTTTGTTGGGCTTTAGCACTGTCTATACCGCTGGTAATAGATGTGTTTCTTAAAAAGCTTTGCTTGCTAGCTTTGTTTTCTTTACAAGCGATAAGGCCTAGTAAAGGCAATAGGAGTAATAGCGATAATTTCTTCATAGGTTAAATGGTTAATATAAATTTAAGCATAGCAAATTTGATTGTCAATAGACATTGTCTATCAAATGTTTATGCTGAATTGTTGAAGAAATTTTCTAACAATCGTTTCTCACTAATTTTAAACGCATGTGCTATTTATTGTATATGTGCTAGTGTAATTTTGGTATGCCCGTTTTCTATTAAGCAATAGGCATTTTGCGAGATGTTCATCAAGTTTGCCATACACAATTGGGAGAGTTCTTTATCTCTTCTTACTTTTCGCACATAATTTGCAAAAGCTTGGTTGTTGAGTTCGTTATTTTTCATTTTAGCTTAGATGAAATAAAGGAGCCGGCAAAACATCCGACCCCTTCTTAATTAACTATTAATTACCTAAACCTCTAGCAACATCCATTGCTAAATTTCTTTCGTCTTATTTGGAAGTTTGCTTTAAGCTTTCTTCCATGTCTTTAAAAGGCATTTCATATTTCTTGGCTCTATTAATAGCCATTTGTATAAATTTTTTGTAACCTTCGTTATTGCCAATGCGTTTATTAAGGTAAGCTGCATTTTTAATGATCTCCATACTGCTGTTTTCGTTAATAATGGTATCTGCCCATTGTAACAACAGCTCGGCAGTTTCTCCTTTTATTTGCTTTTTAACAGTCATGGCGTTTACTAATGCGCTGAAATGATATTGGTATAGCACAGGGTTTTTAATGGCAAAATGTAGGTAGGCGGTGGTGTCTTTCTTCATTTCTAAATAAAACTTGGTGCCCAAGGTTTGTAGGTTAATTTTCCAGCGTTCGGTAGGAAATTTAGTTTGATATTGAGCTAAGAAATTCTCAAAATCTGCTTTGGTGCTCGAAGCATTGATACTGTTTTGCATTGCAGAAGTAAGCACACGGTCTAACACAGGTTGTAGTACTTCTTCTCCGTAAAGATAGGCGTAAGTTGTATAGTCTTTCAGTATTTCTGTAGTTACTTTATCATTTGTATTACGCGAAATGAGAAAAGGTAGTAAGCTATTTTTTGCCTTAAAATCTGACAATTTATCGGCATATTCTTTTAAGTCTTGTTGCGTTACGCCTTTTCTGGTTTTGGCAAATTCTGGGTAAAATGTAGGGTAGTCGTTAACGTTATAATTAGCTGAGTAGCCTGCATGGTATATTCCTTTATCGGCACGTTTTTTCGCATTGTTCAAAAAACTTATTAAATCACCTGGATCTTTAAAGCCAGAAATAGCCGATACTAAATAACCTTTGCTATTTAATACCAAAAAAGTAGGGAAACCATTTAAAATATGCTGTACTTTCAAGGTGTCTCCTAGTTTCTCGGTAAATACGTTTACTTTTAGCATTACGAAGTTTTTCTCCATGAGCTTGCTTACGGCAGCATTTGGGAAAACTTCATTATCCATTTGTTCGCATGGTAGGCAGCCCGTAAAATAGGTGTCTACAAAAACCAGTTTATTTTCTTTTTTGGCTTGGTTTAAAGCCTTGTCTAATGCACTTTGCGCAAAGCTAGTAGCAGTAAATACGGCCGCTAGTAATATCATTACAAATCTTTTCATCACAAAGTGTTATTGTTTAGGGTAGGTAGCCGTTAACTGTTTGTTGTTGTCTACATAGCTTATTTTTAGCTCGGTATTACGAGGCAATGCTTTTAACTGCTCTATCTTACTAGCGTCGGCCAGCATTGCTTTTGCGGTAATACCATTAATTGAATTTATTTTTGTACCGGTGGGCAAAGAAACTTCATTATCGAATATTACCCTCACGTGTCCAGTTATTTCTAACTCGCCCTTTAAATTAAAGGCCATAAGATATGGTGATAAGTTAAAACCAAGAGGGTAATTTAAACTGTGGTTGGGCATAAAATAGATCTCATTTTTTTGGCGGTTAATGGTGAAATTGTATCTGGAAATAATACCCATGCCAATAGAACCATCAAAACCAGGGTTCCAATCTTCGTTTTGCCCACCGCCGGCCATCAAAGTAATTGGCATGTTTTTAAGCGGTTGTGTGTTGGCAAATGAAAAGCTGCTGGCTTTACCGTTAAAAGTAGGAGAGGAAACGCCCATGCTCACTGTAGATGCATGGTAGTCTGACTTGAAACCACTAATAAGTAGTTTGTTCTTTTTAACAAATGGCCTAAAGCAGATAAGGTTGTAAGAGGCGCCCGTATCAAAAACAAAGTTGCCCACGTGAGTTTTACCAGCTACAATTTCCACATTTCCTGGAATGATGAAAAGTCCATCTGGAATAGTGATTGGAATTACAGTACTGCCTTTTTCGGGTTGGTAGTTTTCGAATTCGTAAAGAGATAGCTCATATTTATTGAAATCTACCTTGGTTACATAGCGTTTAGTCATGGTGTTGCCAATTAGACCATCCAAACCTTTGTCTAGTTTTGGAAATATAGCTATACCTTGGTTTTTAAGTACAAAGCCATTTTCCATGTGGATGTCGTTGCCATCAGAAACATCAATTTTCATAGAGCCACCTACTACCGAAGCGTTATTGTTGCGGGTTACTTTTAAACCGATAGAGTCTGCTGTGGTTTTAGCAACTGCCATGCCATCGGCTCCTGTGTCAAAAAGCAAACGAAGTGTTTTACTATTGTCGTTAATTTTCACTTTAAGCACAATAGAGCCACGTATTATTTCGAAAGGAATGGTTGTTACAAGCTTAGATTGTGCTTGTAGTAATGTTATGCTGCCAACGCAAAGTGCAAGCATTGCCATATATTTTTTTAAGTTCATTTTGTTGGTTTTAGTGTCCGTAAATTTTTTCTAATGCTTTATCTATATCATCTGTTGCACTGGCGCTTATTCTGAGTAAGATTTTGCCTTCTTTGTCTACCAATATTTTAGTAGGAAAAGCCATTACGCCGTAGTCTTTTACAATGTTTTGCTGCTCAATACCGTCCATGTTTAAGATATGAACCCAGTTAATTTGGTCTTCTTCAATAGCTTTTAACCAAGCCGCTTTGGCTTCATCTAATGTTTTTGCCCTCTCGTGTGCAATGGCGATAATTTCAAAGCCATCTTTTTTGTATTTTTTGTAAAGCTCTTTTAAATGAGGATGACTGGCTCTACAAGGGCCACACCAACTGCCCCAAAAATCGAGTAATACTGTTTTGCCTTTGTAATCTGCCAAACGAATGGTTTTTCCGTCTTTGTCTTTCCGTTCGAAAGTTTTTGCTGGGGTACCAGCTAAGGTTACGCTTACTTCTTTTATGTAGTTAGCTATACTTTTGGTATCGGGATGTGTTTTGTATTTTTCTGGTACTTTATTCCAGTTTTTTATGAAATCTTCTGCCGTGTAAAGGTTTTGCATTCTAGTAAGCAGATAAATTGTTGCAAATGCATTTGGATTTTTACTTACATACTCCCTTTGTGCTTGTATATGCCTTTTTTGTAGGATAGTAAGCTCTGCTTCTAAGCTATCTTTGTTGCCAATAAGTGCTTCTTGATGATAATTGTTTTGGAACAGGTTTTTGTGGATTAAATAGCTTCGTGTTTCATTAACACGTGTAGCTTTCTTAAAGTCCTCGAAACGATTGTTTTCTTCGTCGCCTTTGATACTGGCAAATTGAACAAGCAAAGCATCGCCATTAACACTTATTGGTTTGTTATAAACGAATAGATTTAAACTTGGGGCAGGACTACCTATGCTCTGTTTGCCTACTTTTGCCGATAAATCTCTCCTCAAAGAAATGTCTAGCCTAGCGATAACAGGTATTGTTTGTTTAGGTACTGTTAGCGAAAAATTGTTGCCTTTAGCTGTGGTTCTAAAATATTTGTTGGCGCCATTTTCATCCTTAAAGCTAATATAAACCACATGGTTATTAAGGTCTTTTAAGGTTCCAGAGATTTGTATGCTGTCTTGTTGTGCAATGGCATAACCAGAAATAAAAGACAAAGCAGTGACTATACACCATTTTTTGAATGTGTTCATACAATTTTTTAAATGAAAAGATTTCCCAAGCAGTTTATTGCTGCTTGGGAAGATTAGAAGTGTTTTTTATTTAGCCGCTTCAGCAAATAATAATTCTTTCAATTTAGGATCTGATGGACGTGGAGCATCTATGCTTACAATCTTTCCGTTTTTATCAAACACTAAGAAACGAGGGATGGTATTTACTTTGTAGTATTTGGAGAATTCATTATCTGCTCCCGCATATAATTGCATGCCTCCCAATCCTTCATCTTTAATCATTTTTAGCCATTTTTCCTTATCCTTTTCAGAATCTGTAGAAATACTTACAATCTGTATAGGCTTGCCTTCTACATCTTTTTCCAATTGTTTTAGGTGTGGAAATTCTGCTTTGCAAGGACCGCACCAAGTGGCCCAAACGTCAACTAAAACAACTTTGCCTTTTAAGCTTGCAAACGAAACCTGTTTGCCCTCTTTGTCTGGATAGGTAAATTGAAGGCCATCTGTGCCAGCTTTATAAGTGAGTAATGGCGTAATTAAAGCATTATCTTTTTCTTTTTGAGCCTTGGTTAATAGAAAGTTGCCGTATTGGTTGGCAATAGCTTTGTAATCAGCGTAGTTTTTATACATAGCTAAGTTTTCCAATACTAAATCGCCTTTTAAGGTATCATTAGCAATATATGGAAGCGATAATGCCAATCCTTCTGCTCCAGTTTTGTATTTTTTATCATCTAAGCGCATGTTTAAACGAGCTGCCGCTGATAGCACTCTTTGTCCCCAAGGATAATTGTAGATTTTTTGGGTATTTTTAGAGATATCCGTTGCCTTAATTGTAGCGTAAAAATCGCTTAACTCTTCGGTGCTAGGGTGCGCTGAACGTGGCGTATTCAGGAAATTGGTAGCATAGTTAATTAAATCGAGCTGCATGATATCTTTTAGGGCTCTATCAAATTTTGGATTGCCCGAAACCTTGCCATTGGTGAATGTTTTAGCCTTGGCAACAATAGTTTCTTGTTGCGGGAAATAATCCATAAATGTGCTGAATGTTTTCATGAAGTTTACAGCCTTCATATATAGCGGAGGGGTTAAATCGTCCCATTGTTTTAAAATGATGTTTTCCTTCGAGTTTAAATTTCCTTTCAAGGTATAAGTGGTATCGGCTATGCTCACTTCTAGTTGATCGCCAGGTTTAAAGTAGAATTTGAGATTTTCATTAGGGCTCATTTCGTTGCCAGTACCAAGTACATAAAGGCCTTCGTAATCTGGGTAGAATAGAAAGCCAAACTTTTTATTGGTATTGATATTTGCCGTAGCCATTTCTACAGTTTTACCATCAACTACTTTAAATAGTTTTACTGTTTTACGGAAAGGACGATCTACATCCCCTTTAATTTGGACAGGCTTGGTGCTGGTTTGTGCAAAGCCTATACTGCCTGCCAGCGTAATGCTTAATGCTGTTGCTAAAATTTTTTTAATCATGATTTCAAGTTTTGTTTTGTGTGGTTGTGTTTTATTAGAAGGGAAGTGTTAGCCACTTCCCTTTAGCTAAAATGATGGATTGTGTGTGCTTTCTGATGCTGCTGGAGAGATGTAAATAGCTTCTCTGGCTATTCCAGTACCTTCCAATGTAAAATCAGGAGTAGCATTTAAGCTACCTGATGATTTGCTGAACATACGAACCTTGTAATTTGCTCCAACCTTAGAGCCTATCATTACATAATTGTAGGCGTATCCTGTTTCGGTTGCTTTTTTATGGCGCATAAATGTTAATTCTTCGCCAGCTGGCAGCGTAAACTCTAATTTTTCGAACTTATTAGCTAGGTTACGGCTCCAAATTTCGTTGCCAACAACAAAATACATCATACTTTCGTCACCAAAGAGCAAAGTGTGCATAGTTGCATTATAAAGCTTATCTGCTACGGTTAATGGGGTTTGTATAATTTTTAATTTGAAACCACTGTAGCCAGAAATTTCTGCTAAATTTTTTATAGCTGGGTTTGTCTTATCTTGAAAAATAGCATAACCAAGTGTGCCAACTATTCCTGGCGCTGCTGGATATCCCATTGATTTTGTGCCCATATATAGCAGTTTCTGGTTATTGTTGCTTGCAGGAAGGGTGGTAGTGGCATCGTCACCAACAACAGCCATTGGGCCAGAGCCTTGAGACATAGAAACAAAAGAACTGGTTATTTCGTCGAACAAATAGGGGTCTACTAAGCCAGGTATACCAGGTAAAAAGTATTTTGAGAGATTGTAGTTGGTGTTATTGGCATCTTTCATTATCCTTGCGCTAAACTGCCCAAAATTAGACCCCATGTTGTAAATGCTGTGCACCTGACCATCATTTACCAGATAATAAGCAGTTCCACTTACGAACAAGGCACTTGGGCTTTTAACGCTAGGAGTTCCAATAAAGATGCTGTTAAAATCTTTAATTTTTCGTAGCGTGTTCACATAAGTTGCAGCAATGTCTTTATCTGTTACTAAAAATAATGTTCTGGTGTTTCCATTAACACCGGTTACGTTAGATTTATAACTACTTAAGAAACTTAACATATTGACTTTTCCTGGTGCCTTTGCACCGTTAATGGTACTGTAAATATTTTCACGTTTACCATTAGGAATTATGTTAGTTGGTGTTAGAAACAAATCTAGGTCTGCTTGGCTACCATCGTCTTTTGCCACATACCATCCTCTTGTGAATTCGGTAACAACGTTAATGTCACTTTTGAAATGCTGGGCATATCCAGTTTTCTTATTTGTTACTCTGTACACCAAAACCCATCCTTTCGCTGCTTGTTTTACTGCATAGTTCAAGTTTTTAGTTTTAGCCAAGGTATCTAATTTTGGGGCATAGCCTTGTACGTTGGTTTCATAAATGCCCCAAAGGTATTCTAATTGGGCACTAGGGTCTGTTGAGGTCACTTCTGGGTTAATAACCAAATTTTCCTTTTCCGATATAACAGTGTAACTTGTTGCTATACCTTTTACTTCTACTTCTTCCTTGGGGTTGTAGTCGTAATTGCCTTTATCTTTGGCACAAGAACTAATAAGTGCCATGAACGCTATAATTGGTACAATTAAATTTTTCATCGTTTTTGATTTGATTAAGGGAAAACTATAAGGTCACCAAATTCGTCTTTGAGTGGCGCAGTTGGATTTGCCGCATTGTAATTAATAAGGGCTGTTTTTGCTACGGTTCTGTAGTAGTCGATGAGGTTACCTCCAGCGTACATTTCATCTATAAAAATAGAGTCCCATTTATCACCCGTTGTATTAATAAGGAAGGCATGCTTAGTAACACTGTATTTTCCAAAGTAGTATTGCGTAAAATGTGCATTCCATGAGGATGGTTGGCTTAACCTATCGGTAAATTCTAACTTGCGCCAAATATTGCTTGGCTCACCTAAGCTAAAGCTTCCATCGGCTACTATACTAAATTTCAGTTTGGGTGTAGTGGTTTTTAGGCTTGGATCTCTAAGTATTATAATGGGTACTCTTGTATGTACAGTTCCAGCTTTAATGACGTAGTGTTTTGCAACCTTCGGATCATTAAATGGAACAAAATGAGTTCCCGAAATTGCATTAGTAGCATTGGCAATTTGATCTTGACGCAGCGTAAACGCCCTGTCCGTATTTTTTGTGCCGCCTATGGCGTAGATATCAAAAAAGACGGTATCCTGCTTTATAGAGGCATCTTCATAATAAAAAGTATACATTTTTAATGTATCTGCCAAGTTATAGCTAGTGGTATAAATTCGGCTTGGTTCTGGTCCAAATTGTAATCTAGCGATATCGTTATATAGATAATATTGGTCTTGTTTGCATGCAAAAAAAGCTACTGTCGCTAATGCTGCCAATATGTATTTTAAATTCTTCATCTTGTTATTAGGTTAAGTTAAAGAGCTTCGGTTGTAGGCACGGGTACCACATAATTTACTGTGGCAGTAGATGGAACAAATAGAAAACTGCCTTTCGGTGCATTTGTACGTTTATAGGCATAAAAACCTTGTCCCTCAGCATAAAACTCTTTCCGATATTCTTTGATGATTTCCGTTTGTAGAGCACCGGCATTTGCAGGTATAGCCAATTGGCCGATATTTCTAGAGACCCTAAATTGCCTAAAATACTCAAGCCCTTCTGCAAAAGGTGCGGCTTCTGCTGCAATGAGGTACATTTCGCTTAATCTCACAATAGGTATTTGTTTATTGTCGCCAATTTCTGTTACTAAATATTTTTTGGTAACATATGCTTTACTTGCATTTGGCAATGTTAAAAGTTCCCATAAATTACTTTCTCTAATATCTGTTCCGGTTGTGCCAAAAAGTTGTCCTGTAATAGTAGTAATTGCGGTTCCTTTCTTTAACGATCCAGAAGGATAGAGTGATGTGTATTTGGTGTACATGGCGAAATCATAAAGTCCAAAAATATGTTCTTTGACAAGTAAGAAATCTTTATTAGTAGTCATATCGGCCGCAGATCCAAGATTGAATTTACTAGACGCATCACTGTTTTTCGCATCGATAACTAATTTTGCAGCTTCATACGCCTTCGTATTGTCATTAAACCAGAGGTAAGCTCTTGCTTGTATCGCCTTAATTGCAAAATAATTCATCCGCAAGTAACGGTATGCAAAATAGGTGTCTTGTGGATTATAGCCTGAACTAATACCCGGTGTCCTAAGCTGTGCAATAGAGTATTGTGTAATAGGGTCTATGTTCTTTACCAATGCTTCTGCATCTGTTAAATCCTTATACAAGGCATCTTTAAATGCGGTAAAGCTTAATTTTGCATTTGGAGCAGTAGACAAAGTAGTAACATAGGGCAAAATAGGTTGTGCTGTAGTAACAGTTGGCACTGGTCCAAACAAACGCAGCATATCTAAATGTAAATGTGCTCTTAGTGCTAAAGATTCGCTTTTTATTAATTCGTACAGACCAGGAGTTTTAAAAACATCTTTTTTTGCGTCAATTTGACCTAGTATGGCGTTAATACTCCCGATGGTTTTAAACTGTTGTGCCCAAATTCGTTGAAAGCTTGTTTCTACTCCAGCATCAGCATAATTGAATAATCCTAACCGCTGTTCTGTGCTGTTTGTGGTAATATCCCAACTCGAGCTAAGGTATTCTATAGTGCTTTGTGTAAGCGCTGCTCCATAAGTACTATCGCTACGCATTTGGATGTAAACTCCAGTTAATGCATCTTTAAATCCACCTTCGGTAGTAAATAGCACGTGTTGTGGCATTTGTGTTTTTGGATTTACTGTTAAGTATTTTTTGCAGGAAAAAAATATGATACTTACAAAAACACCTATCAAAATTAAAATAGTTCTTTTCATTGCTTTTAGTTTAAAATGTAGCATTAAGACTTAATGAAAATTGTCTTGAAAAAGGATAAGTTGTGCCTCGCTCTCTTCTTACGGTAGATAAATACATTGGTTCTGCGGCATTTGCTGTTATATTTAAGCTTTCTAATCTCAATTTTTGTAAAAATGCCTTGTTAGATACGTTATATTGAAAATTGATATTTTGTAAAACCAACGTATTTTCATCTTGTACAAAGCGTGAAGATTTGTAAGTAGGGGTGGTTACTAATAAACCTTTAAAAGCTGCAATATCTCCTAGATTTTGCCAACGACTATAATACACTCTAGAATCGACGTTAAATTTGTAACTAGCTAATTCTACTCGGTCTACTAAAGTTTTATTGTACTGTTGACCACCTACAGTGTATCTGAACGATGCGTTGATAGAAAAGTCTTTGTAACGAAGCATACTGCTGAAATTTCCAAAGATCTTTGGATCTGTAGTTCCTACAGCAACAATATCTGATGCTTTCCAAGTGTATGTTGGTAGACCATCTTTACCTAAATAAAGCTCTTTACCTGTACTTGGGTCTATACCCAAAGAAGGTACTACCCATATAGCGTTGCTAGAGTAACCTTCCATATAAATAGTTCCAGGTAGGATTGTGCCATTTAAAGTTGCGGCTTGCGCATCTTTTAGTGCTTTTGACGTTTCTAAGATTTTATTTTTATTGTGTAAAACAGCACCAGAAATACTCCATGTAAAAGATTTAGGGTTGTTTAAGATAAAACCAGTAGCCTTAATTTCATACCCGCTGTTACGTAGGCGTCCAATATTGTCTACATAACTGTTAAAGCCATTTGAAGCTGGTACGTTTACTGATGAAACCAAATCTTCGGTAGTTTCTACGTAATAGTCTGCCGTTAAGCGGACGCGTCTGTTTAAAAATTCAGCATCTGCACCGATATTGTATTTTTTAGTTTGCTGCCATTGCAGATCTTCATTGCCCAACCCTAATAAATATGCGCCCATCCAATTAAAATAACGTTGGTCGGTGTAATATCTATAGGTAGATAATGCTTGGTAAGCTCTAAAGTTCTGCGCTCCAGTTGTACCAACAGAACCTCTAAGTTTTAAGCGGTTGATATACTTGTTGTTTGCTAAGAATTTTTCGTTATGCAAGTTCCATCCAATACCTGCCGACCAAAAAGGGGCAAAGCGTTTTTTACTCCCAAATTGAGAAGATCCATCTATACGAGCAGAGAAGTCTACAAAATATTTATTATCAAAAATATAGTTGACGTTTCCTGTTATACCGATAGCACGTGTAAGCGATTCATCACCTCTAGGTTTCCTATCTTTGGCATATTGTAGAGCCATGGCCATAAAATCGAAATTCGCATTCGGAAAACCTTCTGCTAAGAATTCTGAGAATGTCCTTTTGTTTTGGCGTATGTTATAGTCCGCTCCTGCGGTAATAAGATGTTTTGCATTAATGAGTTTATTATAAGCCAAGTTGATAGAACCATCATAACCATAATAGTTGGTAACACCATATTTATAATCTCCCTTCCTAAATATGTCTAGAGGGCCGTAATCTGCAAATGCGGTATGTTCTGCTGGTCTAAAAACATCATTTTGTATTGTTCCTTTAGTTAGTCCTATTTGGGCTCTTAAAACCAAATCCTTAACTAAGTTCCACTCCACCATGGTATTGTTAACTAATTCATTGGTATTACTCTTATCAAAAGTATTTAAAGTAGCATTATACAATGGATTGGTTGGTAGGGTCGGTATCCAATATCCTGTATAGTCAAAGTTTCCTGGGTCTCCTAAAAACTTCAGTGCGTTTCCGGCGGCGTCATAAGGTCTCCAATATGGATTTAATCTTACGTACTCATTAAATTCTCCATATGGAGATTCTTTTGAGTTGCTTTGCTGAATTTGTAAGTTATTTCTAAATCTTAAATTTTTGTAGGTATACGCAAGCGTGATGTTACCGTTAAACGTGCGACGGAAAGATTCTTTCATTACACCCTGAATGTCGTTTAACTGACCAGAAGCTGAATATCTAAAAGCATTGTCACCGCCTTCTACTTTAAGGAAATGTCTTTGCCCCACACCATTACGTAATGGTTGTGCCATCCAATCTGTTTCTACACCGCTATTTACCTCGTTTAGTAAGAAATTGTAATATCTTTTTAATGGCAGGTCGCTTTCTGCTCTAACATTGTTATAATACCCTGCTATACGTTCCAATTCCAATTTATCTGCAGCCTTTAACAAGCTATAATCCGTTAAATCTGGAGCCTCAAAATTCACATCAGATCTTAACGTAAGCCTTAATTTCCCAGGTTTAGGTGTTTTTGTAGTGATAATAATAACGCCGTTAGAGCCCCTTGAACCGTACATTGCAGTTGCAGCAGCATCCTTTAGTATAGTTATTGATTCTACTTCGTTCTCATTCATGTCATATAGCTTCTGTAAGGTAGATTGAAAACCATCTAAAATGATTAAAGGTGTGTTCAATTCTGCTCTGGTTTGATCTTGCAGTTCTCCAACATTAGGTATACTTGAGTTGCCTCTAATCTGTATTTCTGGCAATCTATTAGGATTAGAACCGAAGG
Organism: Pedobacter sp.; assembly: GCF_031119335.1. Classification (GTDB taxonomy): domain Bacteria; phylum Bacteroidota; class Bacteroidia; order Sphingobacteriales; family Sphingobacteriaceae; genus Pedobacter. The sequence continues at coordinate 22,118 of NZ_JAVHXT010000008.1, read as the reverse complement.
CGTTACTTTCTATAATATTAAATGCAGGGTCTATATTACGAAGCGAAGTGATGAGGTTTCTATTACCATTTTGTGCTAATTCTTCAGCGGTTACAGTAGTAGATGCGCCTGTAAAACTTTCAGTTGATTTTTTAAAAAGGCCGGTATTAATAACCTTAACTTCGTTTAATGCGCTTTCGCTCATCACCATTTTAACAGATAAAGGCAGTCTTTTTCCTTTTAATATTACTTCTAGCGACTGGTAGCCTAAATAGCTTACAATAAGCGTTTGTTCATCCGTAGCCGAAATCATGAAATTACCATTGGCATCTGTTATTGCAATTGGGGCTGCTGGCATTCCCTTTACCCTAATTGATGCTCCAGGTATCGGGCTATTTCTTTCATCTACTACTTTACCAGTGATAGTTTTTTGCATTGCAGCTACAACTTCCGAATTGTTATTGTACCGTAGCACAATTGCTTTCTGATCAATAGTGTAAGTTAGCGGCTGGTCTTTGAAGCTTAATTTTAAAACCTCTTCTACACTAGCATTTTTTACATTAATAGACACTGGTCTAGTGTTTTTCAGCATGTTGTTGCTGTAGAAAAAATCGTAACCGCTTTGCTTCCTTATTTTTTGTAGAACGCTTTCTAATGAGGCCGATTTCTCATTGATGGTAATTTGTGCAAAGCTAGCAGCACTGCTCTGTAGAATTACCGTTGTTAAGACGATTAAGGTCAGTTTCAATTTTAACAGAATTCTGGCATATAAACGGCTATTACAACCGTTTTTAAATGTCATGTGAAAATTCATACATTTGTTTGTGTTTAGGTGTTTGTTAGTTGGTTAAGTCAAAATTTTCTGCAAAGCCTAAATACTTATCCAGGGGTGTTGCGACCACCACTGGATTTTTTTTTGGCTAAGCTTTAGGGTAAAAGTTACGGTGTCACAGTAATCCTCCTTCCTTCTACTTTAAAGTTTACCATTTTTGTTAGCTCCATTATTTTTAACACTTGTTTGATGTTGATATTTCGAGAAATCCGACCCGAAAACTTCAGTTCTGCTAAATTAGTGGGATAAGAAAACTCTACATCATACCATCTCGATAGCTGTCTCGTGATACTGCCCAGATCCTCATCGTCAAAAAAGAAATCATTACTTACCCAGTCTATTGCGTTTTCGGCATCAAATAGTCTTACCATAATATTTCCACTAATTAGTTTGGCCTGGTTGTTAGGGCTAAGTAATTTCTGATTACCTGCAGCGTTAATCCTTACACTGCCTTCTAACAAAGTGGTGGTTGTGCTTTGCTCGTCGCTATAAGCATTGATATTAAAGTGAGTGCCTAATACTTCTACGGTTTGCTGCTCGGTAATTACCTTAAACGGTTGATTTTCTTTATGTGCCACTTCAAAATAGCCTTCGCCAGTAAGTTCAACAACACGTTCTTTACCAATAAATGCTGTTGGGTATTTTAAGCTCGATTTCGAGTTCAGCCAAACTATCGTACCATCGCTTAAAGTAACGTTATAATATCCACCTGCCGGAATATTCAACGTGTTCCATGCAACTGTTTTAGCTGCTTCGTCATGATTGTAGAAAATCTTTCCATCATCAGTTTTAACGATCCTAGTTCCATTTTCATCACCAAGTATGCCGTTACTCATCTTGTTAAGGTCAATTTTCGAACCATCTGCCAAGGTAAGGGTCGCTTTATTTCCGCCAGGAACAATCTGCTCTAGTTTTGCAGTTTCATAAACTGATTTTAATTTATCCTTTTGGGTAACATAATAGCCTAATGAAACAGACAATACCACCGCTGCAGCAACAGCAATGCGTTTAATTAATATTGATGGAAATAGTTTAATGGTTTTAGTAGCTACTTCTTGATGCACTGGCAAGTTGTTCCATATTTTTTCTTTTGCAGCTTCAACTTCTTCTGCCGAAATATCAAAGTCTATCACTTCCTGCTCTAAATACCAAGTATGCAGTATGGCTAGCTCTTCCTCCGTACATTTGCCATTAGCATATTTGTCTAGCAGTATTTTTGCTTCTGTTTTATTCATAGTAGATAGGATATATTTACCCCTAATATTGACTAAGACGAGAAGCGGTAATGTTGGGGGTAGAAGAAAATGAAAAAAAATTAAAGAGATAGGAAAAGCATGGTTCCTAATTTGATACGTAATATTCTTAAGGCATTGTTAACCTGCTTTTTAACCGTCTGTTCAGAAAGGTTCAGCTGTGTGGCAATTTCCTTATGACTTAGTGATTTTTTTCTGCTCAGCTCAAAAATCTCACGCATTTTCTCTGGTAAATCGGCAATTCCTTTATCAATTAGTTCGCTAAGTTGCTTTTCTCTAATTCTATGATCGGTGATGCTGTAATTACTTTCTAGGAAATTCTGTAAGGAGTTAATGTATTTAGTTTTTACCTGTTGATGCGAGATATGGTCTAATATCTTATTTCTAATACCAGTATAAAGGTATCCTATTAAATTGGTGTGAATGTTCAGTTCTTGCCGTTTATTCCACAATTGGGCAAAAAGTTCGTGTACTACATCCTGTGCCTCTTGTTTGTCGTTTAGTTTTTGTAAAGCGTGCACATATAGGGTATGAAAATACCTATTGTATATTACAGTATAAGCTGCAGAATCGTCTTTTTTTAGCAATTCCGCAAGTTCTGCGTCCGAAAAGGAGCTGTAAGATGGCATTAAGCAAAAAATTATAGGATATTAGATATCCAGGTAGTTGTAAATAGTTTTTTAGCTAATGTGAGGTTGTTAAATCAAAGTTAACATAAAAGTTGCATTAAATCATAAAATAAATAACGGTATCTTCTGTAGCATATTAATCGTTATCAGTGTATTAAATTATTTTTATTTTAGTTAATCATTTCTTAATCTTATTTTGGCTTAAATGATTTTTGTCACTTTATTTTGATGGTTCGTATCAAACTAAATTGGCTGATAAAAATTTAAGTTTGCTCACTAAACTAATAACAACTAGAAATAGCGTATCTAATGCCCAAAACTGCTAAGCAGCCTGCTCAAACCAATTGGTTCATTTTGCATCCAAAGCTTTCGGCTTTCCTTTTCTTTGTAGTGCTTATTTCTATTATTTCCTTAATTGCTCAGCAACGTTACCTTATCATTAAAGAAAATCGCGAAAAGGAAATAGATGTAATGCTTGAAAGTGTAGAGCTGAGGTTAGAACAATTGCTCAAAAACAGTCAGAATATTACATTAACCTTGGCACTTACACTAGATCAAACTGGAAAGCCAAGGAATTTTGATGCTGTTGCCGCCCAGATCATAAAAGGAAATCCCTATTTGCAAGCTGTTCAATTGGTGCCGGGCGGAGTGATTAAATATACCTATCCGCTTGAGGGTAATGAGCAAGCTTTGGGCTTAGATTTGCTTAAACTAAGCGACGTAAATGCGGCAGCAGCCAAAAAGGCGATAGCAACCCGTAAGATTTACTTTCAGGGGCCGGTTAAGTTAGTGCAGGGAGGTGAGGGCGTTATCGGTCGCCTGCCTATTTATATCGATAATGAATTTTGGGGCTTTTCGGCCGTGGTAGTTAAACTCGGCGAACTTTTAAAAGCTGCAGGAATTGATAATACCAATCAAGAATACTACAAATTTCAGTTTTCAAAAGTAAATCAGTTGACTGGTGTCGAAGAATACTTCTTGCCTGGCCAAATCAATTTTACGAATACCTACAAAAGTAAGGTTTTTGAAGAAGGCGATTGGAAGATCTACCTTACCGATACCCGACCAATTTACGCGGATTATCAGTTAGGTTCGTTAGCTATTTTTGGAGTACTAGTTTCAATTTTATCTGCCTATCTTTTGCTACGGTTGTTAAATAAGCAAGCGCAACTGTATGCTACTTTAGATAGGCAAGCTGAAATGTTGTTGACTGCAGAAAGTAAATACAAAACTATCTTTGACCATGCAGCAATTGGTATTGGAAGGGTAAATTCTATTACTGGAGAGTTTTTGGAAACGAATGCTTTTTTATGCAATCTTTTAGGGTATACTAGTGCAGAACTCACCCATAAAAAAATTAAAACACTTATACACGCAGATGATCTTGCTGCCGATGCTCATAGTTTTAAGCGTTTGTTAAGCGGAGAGATTAAGCAGTTTTCATCTGTACGAAGGTATATCAACAAAGAAGGAGAAGTAATTTGGGCAAATGCTATTGTGAGCCCTCTATGGAATGAAGGAGAACCTCCAAATAACCACATTATTATTATAGATGATATTACCCAACAAGTAGCTTACGAGGAGCAATTAATTGCATCTCAGAAACACATCGAAGAGCTGGTGAATTCTATTGAGGGTATTGTTTGGGAAACATCGGTTACCGATAATTTTGTTAATACATTTGTAAGCAGTAAAGTATATGATATTTTAGGGTATACACCAGAAGAATGGAGTTCTGAGATTGGTTTTTTCTTTAATAAGTTGTATCACGAAGATAGCGATAAAATTAAAACCTACTTGGATAATGAACTTTTTCTAAGGAAACACCACGAGTACGAATATAGAATGGTGGCTAAAAACGGTTCAATTATTTGGATAAGAGATAGTGTTAATGTGGTACCGAATTTAGAAGCTCCAGAGAAATTGCGAGGTATTATGATGGATATTACCCGTATTAAGGAGGCCGAGGAAACTTTGCACAAATCTTATGAATTAGTGAACGAACAGAACAAAAGACTACTTAATTTTTCGTATATAGTTTCACACAATTTACGTTCTCATGCAAGTAACATTGATGGTATTAGCGCCTTAATTAGCAATGCAGATACGAATGAAGAGAGAGACGAGATGATTAAACTGATGCGTAAAGTGGTGGTTAACTTAAATGATACACTATACAACCTCAATAGCATCGTAAACATCCAAACGAGCATTAACATGGTGAAGGAGCCTTTAAATTTATTGGCTTATGTAAATAATGCCATACAAACTCAAGAGGCGCAAATATTGAGCAAAAATGCCAAATTGATCATCAATTTAACCGATGATGTGTTTGTGTATTTCAATAAGGCTTATTTAGAAAGCGTGTTGCTAAATCTAATTTCTAATGCTTTAAGGTATAGTCATGCTTTACGCCGGCCATTAATAGAAATTAATTGCGAACCAATTGGTGGCGGCTATATTTTTAGTATTAAAGATAATGGCGTGGGCATAGATTTAGCTAAAAATGGAGATAAAATGTTTGGCTTAAACCAGACTTTTCATGGCAATAGCGATGCAAGAGGTTTTGGACTTTTCATCACCAAAAATCAGATCGAAGCCATGGGCTATACCATAGAAGTGGAAAGTACGCTAGGCGAAGGTACCACATTTAAAATTCTATTTACCTAGGCTCGTAAGCGCACAGGCATCGAACAAAATACCCAGAACGATGTTTTGTAAAAGCAACCTTAGTAATTAAGAAATGAGAGTTATTCCATATTTGATAATGATTGTTGTGCTGGCGTCTTGTAATTCAAATCAAAAAAGAGAAGCTCAGCAGGGAGATAGCATCGTAAATCAGGTAGTGGCCGATACCAGTAAAAAGGAAGTAGCAACTGTACTTGGCACTGTGGCCGACATTCAAAGTGCTTATCAGCAAATCATTAGGCAGTACGAAAATAAATCCTTAGACTCAACTTCGTTTAAATATGATTGTAATGGAGAAACAGGCGGGACGGTTAGCTATTTCACCGCAAATGGAAACTTAAAGTTGATTGTTCGCCGTTACCATGAGTATGATCATCATGAAGCGGAAGAACGATACTTTGTAAACGAAGATAACTTATATTTTCTGCATAAAAGAAGCTTAATTTGGTCGTTTGATAGCGGGCCTGAAGGTGCAACTCGTGATCAAATCACAGAGCAACGTAGTTATCTGCTTAACGATAAGGCTGTGAAATGTCTAGAAAAAAAATACGAGATTAGAAAGCACTTGGGTATTAATCCAAATCCAGATAGTATCCCTAACAAGGAAATAAACTGCAAAAAGTTCAAATCTCCATTGTTTACATTTCAAAAATTGAAGCTTTACTGGAAAAAAGAACCGCCAACTTGCCTAGCGCTTTAAACTCTCTGCTTATTATTTCTGCTCACTATATAGCCAAATAATGCAGCGGTAAAAAACATCAATATGCTATAAACTGCCGGAGGAATACTCATTTCGCTGTTTCCAATTACATTAAGTGCAATATAAATGGCCAAAGTGCCGTTGTGGATGCCAATTTCCATTCCAATAGCTATAGACTGTTTTCTGCTGATATGAAGTAGCATCGGTACAAAATAGCCTAGCACCATACTTATTACATTAAATGCTAAGCTAGCTAAGCCTACCTGCTGAAAGTAATCTAAAAAGTTTGCTCTTTCTTTAAGGATAGCTCCAATAATGATAAGCACTAAAAAAACTGCAGAAAGAATTTTAACTGGTTTTTCTAATTTCTTTGCAAAAGTAGGAGCCTTATGATGGATAAACATTCCAACACCAACTGGTACTAATACAATAGCAAAAACTTCTATAATCTTACTAAACTGCATCGGTACCACTTGTCCGCTTTGCATAAAATGAGCAATAGCAAAATTTACAATGAAAGGTAGCGTAAATAGGGTAAGTACGCTGTTTACGGCGGTTAATGTTACATTTAGCGCAACATCGCCTTTGGCCAAATGGCTAAATAAATTTGCGGTAGCCCCACCAGGCGATGCAGCCAAAAGCATTAATCCTACTGCAAGAGCTGGAGGTAAGTTAAATGCAATGGTAATGCTAAAGCACACTACAGGTAGTATCACCATTTGGCAAAGCAAACCTATAAAAACGGCTTTAGGATAAAGCACCACTCTTTTAAAATCATCAATAACTAGGCTTAACCCTAAGCCGAGCATAATAATGCCTAAGGCAATAGGCAAGAATAGCGTTAATATAGCACTTTGTTCCATTAGGTTTTTATTTGGTTAATTAAAACTACAATTTTATAATTGTTTTTGAAACCAATGCGGAATGCTAAAACGAAAAAAGCCCCGATTTACATCGAGGCTTTCATTTTTTTTCGAAAAGATTATTTTGCTAAAGATGCTAATACTGCATTGTTTTTAGCTAATTGATCTTTTGTAGATTGCTTAGAACGGCTACCTAACTCAAGATTAGTCGCCAATTTCAAATTTTTTACTTCTAAACGAGAAACAGTTTTATTGTATCTGTCTTTTCTTTTTAATCTGGTAACTGCCATGATAATAAGCTTTATTTCTTTATTAATATTTTAATCTTGAGGTCGAGAGCGGATTCGAACCGCTGTACAAGGTTTTGCAGACCTCTGCCTAGCCACTCGGCCACTCGACCTTTCTTTTCAAGGTTGCAAAAATAGTAATTAAAAATAAGCTTCCAAACTATATGCGATAAATTGTTCAATTATTTTTGTCGATGGTAGAATAGTTCACTAGTTCATTAGTTCATTTGGTTAATTGTTTAATTTTTGCAAGCCCCTCAACTGACTTCATCAAACTAAAAACTGTCAACTGCTTACCTGTTCCGGCTAATTTCACTGCAAAAAATTGCTGCCGATACAGCTACATTTAAAGATTCAGCTGCTCCAATACGAGGAATAGTAATTGGAAAACTGATTTTTTCTATCAATTCTTTGCTAATACCGTGACCTTCGTTGCCCAATAAAATTAAGCCTTCGTTTTTCCATTGGGTTTTGTAGATGTTCTGTCCATCTAAAAGTGCACCATAAATAGGTAGCTTAGCCGTTTTCAAAAACTCATTTAGTTGGGTATAACGCACATTTACTCGGCATAAAGAACCCATGGTAGACTGAACTGTTTTTGGGTTGTAGGCTTCTACTGTATTCTCAGAACAAATAATGTTTTTAATGCCAAACCAATCAGCCGTTCTAATGATAGTTCCAAAGTTGCCAGGATCTTGTACGTCATCTAATACTAAAGAGAATTGATTTTTAAGATCTTGAAAATTAATTTCCTTTACAACAGGAATGTGTACTAAAGCCAATATACTTTGCGGAGTTTGTAGCGTACTTATCTTTTGTAACTCGGTTTCTGTTACTTCAAATAAGTTTATATTTGCACTAACTTTTGGTAAAGTTGCCGATATTTTTGGAGTGTGGTAAATGCTATGTATTTGATAATCAGAATTTAAAAATTCTACAATAGATTTTATACCTTCAATTATGAAAATTCCGTTTTCTTTACGGTACTTTTTTTGATGAAGCGATTTAATAAAACTGATCTGAGATTTTGAAAGCATATAAAAACTACAATAAACAGGACATTCAACTTCTTGCAATATTACTATTTATTCTTGTTTTTATAGCAGGGTGTGCTTCAACAAAATATATTGAAGACTACCAGGCCATTGTTAAAAAGGTAAACATAGATAGCGTAGATAAGGAATATGAAGAGGCTGCCTATATGTATGTGCAAAAAGATATCAAGCCTGTTGAAGGGCTAGGTATCAATGTTGCTATTTACAATATTTTCAATACCAAAGATGGCAAGTATCGCAAAACCAACATCAAGCCTTTAGGATCGCCGCCACCAATTTTAGATAGTACGCTGGTAGAGATTTCGCGTACCCAAATCGAAAAGTTTTTTAAAAGTAAGGGCTTCTTTAACACCAAAGTGAAGTCTGAAATAGCAGTGAAAGACAAAAAAGCTACCTTAACTTTTACGGCTAGCACTGGCGAACCCTTTATGGTAAATAAAATTACTCATGAAATACCAGATCAAGCAGTTAAATCACTATACTTCAGTTCAAAAGATAAGTTTTCGCATCTAAGGGAAGGAATGCAATATGATGAAGACTCTTTATCTACCGAAAGGGAAGAAATCTACAAATTGATGCGTCAAAATGGTTATTATGATTTTGTAAGACCTTACGTGAGATTTTCTCCAGATTCTAATCAGAACAATAACAAAGTAAGCGTAAAACTGATTATCGATGAGCCTTTAGACAGTGCTATCAATAAACATCAGATTTACAAAATTGGCGAAACGAATATTATTGTTGCGCCAAATAGCGATGGTTTTACAGACTCACTTACCTTAAATAAGCGAAGTTTTAATGGTCTACGTTATACTGATCTATCGGGCAAGTTTAGACGAAATCCCATCACCCGTTATAATTTTATAAGGTATGGCGAAAACTACAATATCGATAATGAAGCTTTAACTTATGATAGGCTGTATGACCTCAACATCTTTAAAAATGTAAAAATCGATTATCTGAAAAATAAGGATACGGCTGGTGTTGTTAATCCGGTAATTTTGCTTATTCCGCAAAAGCGTATGAGCAACCGTATTGAGGGCGAAATACCATTTAACGATGCAACAGTTGGATTTACACTGAGTAATACTTATACCAACAATAATTTTTTAAGAGGCGGTGAGCGTTTTCAGTTACAGGTGAAGGGTGGTCTGCAATCACGATTTAACAGTATTGGTTCTCTCTTTTCGGATATTTACCAAAGAGATTTCTCGGTTAGTGCCAGCTTAACTGTACCACGTTTAATGGTTCCTTTCAAAATTCCATTGATGGGTAAAAATGGAGTTCCCTATACCACGTTTGCAAGTAGTTATTTGTATGCGTTACAAAAAGATATCACGGTACGTAGAATTTTTATCAACTCCATTACTTACGATTGGGTAGAAACTAAATCTAAACTACACTCGTTTACGCCATTGAATTTTGAGTACCGTTTTGGTAGTGTGCTTATTGATGATACAAATAACCTTTATAGTCTTTTATTACTTGGTAGGAAAGATTTTACCCTCGGAATGAAATATGCTTACGCTTTAAACGCCGACAAGCTATTGCAAAATAGGAGCTTTATTTACTTTAGGGGAAATGTAGACATTGCTGGAAATTTGTTACAGGGAATTTCGAAATTAACGGGAGATAAAAATGATCCTGATAATAATGATTTTGGTAGGGTGTTAGGTCTTCCATTTAATCAGTATGTGCGCCCGGAGATAGATATACGATGGTACAAAAATTTAGGTGCGGAATCGCAATTGGTAACCAGACTTAATACTGGCATCGGTCATGCTTATGGTAATTCTAGGGATATGCCCTTTGAGAAATTGTTTTTTGCCGGAGGATCTAGTGGCGTTAGAGCGTGGCAGGCCAGAACTTTAGGCCCTGGAAATTATAATAGGGAAGTTATTATAGACGAGCAAGAAAGAGCATCATCATTTGGTATCGATCAGCTCGGTCAAATGCGCATAGAAGCTAACTTAGAGTACCGTTTTCCTTTGGTGCATAAATTTTTTGGTGGTAAATTAAATGCTGCTACATTTTTAGATGCAGGTAATATCTGGAACATTACACCAAATAATCCTCGCCCAGAATCGGTTTTCAAATTCGATAAATTAGGGCAGCAAATTGCCTTAGGTACAGGTTTAGGATTTAGGTACGATGTGCAATTTTTTGTATTTAGGTTTGATATTGGTTTGAAACTGAAAGATCCTCAATTTGATGGAGATGAACAGTGGGTGATTGGCAAATTCATTAACGGCGGTAAAGCTTTCAAAGCAAATTACTTTAGCACACACAGTCCAGATAGATATCGCTTTATGCAATACAACTTTGGTATCGGTATGCCTTTTTAATCACGATTTTAGTTCTTTCAGTTAACCAGTTTCAACAATTAACCAGTTAACCCTCATATGAGGTTTTTCAAGTAATCAAATATCGTTTCAAAATAAGTAGAGATATTTAAACCGTTGCTATAGCTAAAGAAAAAGAAAATTAGAAAGAGCACTACCGCCATGTAAATGAACTTTTTGAATGCAAAAGCTAGTAAGATAATCACTAGTGGAATGATGATGAAGAACATCCTGCTAATGGTAAACGGATTTAAATCGCCATCTTTTTTGTAAACATAAAGCAGTTTACTGTGCGTACCATTATCATTTTCGTGCTTAATATAAACAAAGGTCGATTTTTCTATCGTAAGAGGTAGAATAGCAATACCATTGGTAAAGGTTAATTGTTGGGCAAATCCGCTTACTGTAAAGCTGTAACTGCCGTTTATTTCTTCAATAGGATTTTCTAAGCTATCGGCAGCTATAATGGCTATTTTGCTGTTTTTTAGCAAGCTTTCTTTAACGATAAAGTTATTGATGCCCGAAGTTTGTGCAAGCGCTAGGCTCGAAGATAAAAACAGACAGATGAAAACAACTAATCTCATAAATGTTATTCTAAAGATCTCTTATTGTAAATTAAATAGCCGATGTGCAAAAGTACGCCATGTCTACGTTTTGCTTCATCATATAAATTATAACTTAAACTAATTGGCCCTAATGGAGATTGATAAACCAAACCTGCCGTACCCGCATAACGCAATCTACTTAATTCCTTTTCGAAACCAACCTGCTGCAAGCCAATTTTTTTAAACTCTTGGTACGGTAAAAATACATAACCTTCTACACGTAAATCAAATTTTCTTTGCAGGTTAATGATATTTTTAACTCCAGCAGCTCCATAATTGAAAGCTCTAAAATGTTCCAGAAATGAAGACCTGCTATCTTGCAGCGGGTAAAATGCAGGCGCAGCTAATAAAGTTGAGTAATAATTGCTGTACAAAGACTGATTTGAAGCTACAACTTCGGCTAAGTAACCTAAACTGTAGCTTTTGGTATGTAAAAAGTAATTTTCGTAGCTAAGTTTAGCTTGTAGCCATTGCCGTAGATTTCTTTTAATATTCGGTGTCATACTCGGACCAAAACTGTTAGCTTGAATGTTGCCAGGATAATAATTCTCTCTTGCGGTGGTATAGTTTACATTAACGGAAATGTTCTGCCCTGCGGTTGGATATTGCTTACGGTTAAGTGAATTTTTTTCAAAAGTAATACCAGTTCTAAAACCATTAAAAATGGTTTTATCTAAAACATCGCCAACGTTAAAGTTTCCAGTTGGACTGTAATTATCACTGTTGTTGATAAACGCAGCGTTGATAACGATCCTAGCGTTGCGGTTAAGTGGCATTCCAAATTTCAAATCTATTTTACGATCGGCTTGGTCAATGTAAACCGGCGTAGGGTTTTCTACAAAAATCTTACTTGTGTTGTAGTAGTTCCAGTTGTTGTAAGTAAGCTCGCCACCTAAAAAAAGAGGTAACTTACTTGGGAAATCTATCCTTCCGCCAAGTTGCACCGACTCATAAAAACGACCTGAATAAAAGTTGGAAGAAAAAGTATAAGCCCTACGATTAAGGTAATTGTACTGTACACCTAAAAATACATTACTAATTGGTCGGGTAGAGATATTTCCTCCAAAATCAATCTTTAAACTTTTTTTGGGCTGGGCTACAATTTCAAAATTGTAACTATCCGTCGGGGCATCGTAAGTAATCTTCGGATAAATTGCTTCAAAAACTTCATCGGCTACTAATTTGTAATAGCCTCGTTTGATATCGCTCAAATTAAAATTCTCATTATCGCTTTTAAATAGGCGTTCAATATATTTCCGCTGTTGCGAATTTACGCCTCTTACCAACACCTTATTAAATACTAGTTCAGACTTCTTTAGGTTAAAGTTCACCCGCTTTTTTAGTAATTCTTTGGTTTCAACTCTGCGTTTGATAGAAGCCTTTATTTTGTCCATTTCTGCTATCGTAGCGTCGTAACCCTGTTTGATAAGCTCAGCTACAGGCAAAAAATTAGTTGAACTGAAATCTGATAGGTTTGGTTCTATGTAGATTCCGTTTTCTCCAACTAAAGTAGAATCTGACTTAGATAGGAACATATAAATCAAAAACCTATTCATCAATCGGTCATCGTCTTTTGGATATTCGTTAAAGGTCTTAGATGAAACGTTGGCACCAATAATGAAATCTGGTTTAAATTCCTTTTGCATTACATCGGCTGGGAAATTATTGTAGATACCACCATCAAAAACAAACTTCTCATCTAATTTTATAGGTCTGTAAATTAACGGAACCGTCATGCTTGCCCTCACTGCTTCTGCCAAACTGCCTTTGCTTACCGTGATGCTTTTTTGAGATAAAATATCTGAAGCCATACAACGATACGGTACAAATAAGTTGTCGAAATTGTCTTTAGCTGTGGCTGATGCCTGGGAGAACAGCTCTAACAAAGCAAAGTTAAGTGGAATATCGTTTACCAAATTAGTGCGAAAACTTAACCGCAAACTTGTATCGATCGCCATTTTTGCAGTAATTATTGAAGGATTTAGCGATGACTTTTGAAAGTAAAAACTGTAATCGCTCTGGTAGCGGCCGCTTACCCAGTCTTGAAAATCAGTACTTAGTGCTATTTTTTCGATTTGATCTGGCGAATAGCCCGAAGCGTACATGGCACCAACAATAGCACCCATAGATGTTCCGGTAATGTAATCAATTGGAATGTTATTTTCTTCCAGTGCTTTTAGTGTGCCAATATGTGCAAGCCCTTTTGCACCGCCTCCGCTAAAAACCAGCCCAACTTTTTGTGCATTGAGTTGGATGGATGAAAATACCAGCGATATGACAAACAAATACTTACGAAGCATGCTTCATAAATATACTTATTTTTAGATGATAATTAATTTTAATTGGGGATGGTCTCAGGGAAATCGCTTTTAGAAATCAAAAAGATTTGGCTAAAGCCATACTGTAACCTTTTATATTGTCCGTTGGCTGAAGCCAAACGGCAATGAATTTCTTTTATTTCGGTTCATTGCCGTCCCATTTATGGGACGGATATTTAGGCAAACAAACAAGGCTTTAGCCAAAATTGTTTTTAAGAGCGATTTCCCCTGAGGGTGGTCTTAATTGTTCTCTTCGATAGACTATAACTATCCTTTTTTGCCTTTCTTTTTGCCGTAATTCCAAGGGCAATGTTTGCATTTGTTTTTACAGCAATAACCCCGCTTTAAATGATAGGCTGCCGTAAACACCATCAGTCCATCTTCATTAAAATAAAAATCTTCGCCTTCTTTCACGTCTAGAAAATGATTGAATTTAAAATAGTTTACCCCGATATTTCCTGTCGTGTGGACACATCTCGTTCCTCCCCCTTGAATCCCCTCCGAAAATCGGAGTAAACTCTCCAAAGGGGGGACACGCAGCGCTTAAGCATTTTGCATATCCCTCTTCGAGGGGGCAGGGTGAGGAAAACGACATTTGCTAATATTTATGTCCACACGATAGGATATTTCGGGAAGTAAATGATGAAATGACATCCTATTTGTTTAATATTTAGTTTAATATTTTTACGTTAAGTTGCTCTTTAAAATGGTCTTTTAACTGCTTGCCATCGCCATGTAAAGTCCACACTTCTTTTGGTTTAACTTCGCTGATGGTTTTTATAATTCCATTCCAATCTACATGATCAGAAATGTAAAGATGTATGCCATTGCCTTGCTGCAAATATTTCCACCCTGTGGCAAAAACCCTAACTACGTTAATGGCTCTAATATAACTGTTAAAAACCATTGGCGGCACCAGATAGATGTTGCCTTCCAGGTTTTGCTTCATTATTTTTCTATCATAAACTTGGTAGTTACCCATTGTTATCCCTAATTGCTCATAAATATTTACAAAGGGTATCACATTATGGTGAACGAGTATTTTCTTGTGTGGGCAATGTTTGTTAATTAGCGAAATTAACCGTTGACTTTTGCCAAGCGCATAAGCACCCAGCATGATATTGCTGGTAACCGTGTTTAGCTTCTTTATTTCTTCTTCTGCATCTGGATGAGTAACATTTGGATCAGCAAACGTAGTTTCTGTAATCAATACATCTGCCTCAACAAATTCAATGGGTTCGCAAGTGCTATCAGGTTCAATTTTGTAATCGCCAGTATATAAATATCGGATACCTTGATACTCCATTAAAACCATTGCGGAGCCTAATATATGTCCGGCAGGGTGAAAACTGATCTTTACGCCGTTGATATCAAACTTTTGTTGGTAGGCTTTAATTTCAAAACTGGCTGCGGCGAATTTTTTATACCGATGCTGCATAAAAAGCTGTGTGGCTTTGGTGCAGTACACATTTTGATTACCGCTAACCGCATGATCTCCATGAGCATGAGAAATAACCGCATCGACTACAGGTTCTTGTGGATCTAAATAGAAGTTGCCGTAACTGCAAAATAAACCAGTTTTGGTGAGAACAATAAAATCTTGAAGTATATGGTTGGTCATTTGTTGTGTTGGTGGTTTGATGTACGGGCTTCTACAAGCTCAGCCTGACATCCGAAAGCTCTTTGGACAATCTGTTTGTCAGGCTGAGCTTGTAGAAGCCTATTTAATTATTTCATTATTAAAAACTGCTGATGCAAGTCTAAAACTTGAAGAATAATAGATTTACTTTCATTGTTCTCGATAAGGTAATCAGCCAATTTCAATTTTTGTTTGTCGGTAAATTGCTTGCCCATTCTGGCCAATACTTGCTCTTCGCTTACTTTATCTCGTTTGGTAACCCTTTCAATTTTTAAAGCGTGGGGCGATGTTACCAAGATGTTCTTATCGCACATTTCGTAAGAACCACTTTCGAACAAAAGAGCCGCTTCTTTGATGGAATAGGGAAGGTGTTTTGGCAATTTTGCATCCCATTCGTCAAAAGCTCTAAACACCGCTGGGTGCACCAAGGCATTCAGTTTAATCAATTCTTTTTCATTGTTAAATACGATATTAGCGATATGTTTATTGTTCAAAATATTGCCTTCCAAATAGCTCTCTTCTCCAAAAGTAGCTCTTACACCATCCATCAAAATCTGGTCTGTTGTCATAATTTGTTTAGCTACAGTATCAGCATAAAAAATAGGAATGCCTAAGGTTTCAAACACCTTGCAAATCGTAGTTTTACCACTGCCTATTCCCCCAGTTATTCCAATTTTTAGCATTATTTTTCGATGATAAAATCTACATTACTAGGAGAAATACTTACCAGTTTTGAGAACTCTGGTAAGGTGCTCACTTTAACAGAAAGTCTGTTGTGTCTTAACATTTTCCATTCGTTTAAATCTACAACAGCTTTTAAGGTGTTATCTACCTTTGCATAATTAGATAGCGCAACTAAAAGCGTAATTTTAACTTTTTTAGGGTACAATTTCACATCGTAGTATTCTTTATTGTTAAGAATAGTTAAAGGTACTTCGATGGTTTTCTCAGTAAACTCGTCTACAGTAAGTTTTACCCCAACATTGTTAGGATAGATGCTTACATTGCTGATGGCATTTTTAAGTACGTTTACCCTAGTTTCAACACTTTCTTTAATATTGTTGAGCTTTAAACTATCGGTATGCCAAATGTGTATTTTCTCAAGTTCGTCCTGAGGTCCAGAAATATTAACGTAAGAGGGGGTTAACTTAATTTCCTTGGCAATACCGTATTGTGGCACAAATTCTAACTTCGAAATTAATTTAATTGGTACACGTTTGTTTGTTCTACGGGAAAAATCGAAAAAAAGTGTATCGGGCTTTACAGAAATAACTTGTTGCGAGGTTTCTAGTTGTCGGTTAATTTGGTCTAATTGTTCCGAAAAAACCACATAACTTCTGGTATTCAGTTTCTGTAAGCTCACATTAACAGACGGAGGTTTGATCCTCAGTCTTGCAAAAAGCAATTGCCAACCCGTACCTTCAACCTTTAAATCAACCGTATCTGGCTGCAATGCTTTAAAGGCCTTGCCCTGAGGTTCATCTTTATATAAAATTTCGGTTTGTACCGTATAGGGATACTTTTTGTTGAGCGCCATAAATAACCAAGCGCCCACCGCACATAAGATGCAGATGAGTACTGCGCCGAAACGCTTTTGCTCTAACCTGGTTAATTTGATAAAGGGCATGACGTAAAATTACAATAAAAAAGCCACTCCGAATATATCGAAATGGCGCTATTTTATGATAGCCACAGATGCACAGATATGTTACATCATATAATATAAAAATCAGTGTATCTGTGGCTTGTTTTTATGCTTTAGGAGCAGCAGCTTTTGTAGCATCTAGAGAGATAGCAGATTTATCGAAACGGATTTTACCGCCCCCTTCTGTCTCAATAAGGAACGTTGTTTCTGCAGCACCTACAATTTTACCGTGAATACCTGCTGTGGTTACCACTTTATCGCCCACTTTAAGCTCCTCAACCATTTTTTTATGGTCTTTCGCTTTTTTCATTTGTGGTCTAATCATGAAGAAATACATCACTACCGCCATTAAACCAAACATAATTAATGTTTGTGTTCCTGAACCTCCTGCTTGTAAAATTACTGTTGATATCATTTTTGTTGTTAAATTATTGGTTAACTGCTAAATTGTTTAACTGGTTAACCGTTTTAAGTAAATTGTTTAATTGTTGCCGTCTAAAGGGGAGCCATGTATTCCTTCCCTTTGGGAAGGTTAGGATGGGCTTACTTCTCTAAAATATTGCCCACTAAATGCAACTGCTCAAATGCAGGGTTTGCGTTAGATGTGATGGTTACCACTTTATCCTGCAAGCCCAATTTGCCAGCACTATCAAATACCACCTTAATTACACCTTCTTCTCCTGGTTTAACAGGTGCAGATGGATATTCTGGCACAGTACAACCACAAGTTGCAGATGCGTTAGTAATGATTAAAGGTGTTTTGCCTACGTTCTTGAACTTAAATTCGTAGCTCACTTTTTCGCCTTGTTTAATATCGCCAAACTCAAATATTGCTTTTTCCACTTGTACTTTTGGTGCATCAGCCTCTGCAATTACTGGTGTTCCTGCAGACGTAGTGTCTGTAGTAGTTGTTTCGCTTTCTGTTGTCTTGTTTTGGCATGAGCTAAACGCAGCAGCACAAATAGCAATTAAAAAAAGTTTTTTCATTTGTATTACATTTATTGTTGCAAGGTAACTGCTTATTGAAAACTGTTAACTGCCAACTTTTATTATTCCTCTATTAAACCTCTGCCTAATTTTTTAATACTGTTATTTTTCTTCAGATCGTTTAAAATCTTGTCCAAGATACCATTTATAAAAGTATTACTTTTCGGTGTACTGTAATCTTTTGATAATTCTAGGTATTCGTTTATGGTTACTTTAACAGGGATAGAAGGGAAGTTCATCATTTCGCAGATAGCCATTTTCATCAAAATGGTGTCCATTAATGCAATACGTTCAGATTCCCAGTTTTTTGTTCTTTCCGCAATTAATGCTTGATATTTATCGTCGTTTTTAAGCGTATAAGCAAAAAGATCTTGTACAAAAGCACTATCTTCTCTCCAGTCGGCACTAATTGGAGTTAGTTTGTTTTTCAGTGGATCATCAGACTCGAAATTTTTCAGAGTTTTAGCAATCATGCCTTGCATCACCTCTCTATCTACTGGCCAATTGATAAATTTATCTTCGAACGCTTGTACCACATTTACGTTCTTCAACAACATTTTACGGAAAATGAACTTGACGATTTCTTTTGAACTTTCTAGCGTTTCCTCAAAATCTTCTACTAAATAAGCTTCGTATTCTTTGGTTTCCTTTAATTTGTTAAAGATAGCCTTCACCAATTCAGGGTCAGCAAACCAGTTGATTTGATATTTATTTACGGCAGCAACATACTCTGGGTTGTGCTTAAGAACGTTAACAAATTTGTTGTGTAATAATTTTTGGTTTGGATTTAAATCTTCGGCGCTTGGCAAGTGTTTGTTTGCTCTTTCGATAGCGTCGTTGGCGGTGTACTCTGTAACGTCTACAATAAGTGCCAGCATTGAAATGTACATCTGATTTACTTCATCAATACTTTTCATCAGCGTTTTCTGAGCGCTAACTGTATCTCTCTTTTCAGTAGTGTGCCAAGCGAAAATGTTTTGCAGGGCTTTAATTCTTAAGTGCCTTCTATTTAACATGAATGTAAGAACGAGTGCGGTTTAAACCGCATTGTTTGTATAAAATTAATTAATATGACGATTTGATTTTCTTAATATCTTCGATGCGCTTTTCAGCGATACGCGATGCGGCTAAATTTGTTGGTATATTTTCTGATTTTGATAATTTGATTACTTCTTTGGTAGCTTCGTAAATGTTTTCGGTAAGCTGGATCGTACGTTTCTTGCCAAATCCGGTCAGTTCCGAGTAACAGCTGATAATTCCACCTGCATTGATTAAATAGTCTGGAGCATATAAAATTCCTTTGTCATGTAAAATTTGACCGTGAACTTTTTCATCTGCTAATTGGTTGTTTGCCGAACCAGCAATGATGGCGAATTTCATTGTTTTTAACGTTTTATCGTTAATGGTTGCACCCAAAGCACAAGGAGCGTAAATATCAGCACCTATGTTAAAGATTTTATCGGCTTCTATAGCCTTGGCTTTGTATTTACGAGCAATTACTCGCATACGATCTTCATTGATGTCGGTAACGTAAACCTCAACATTGTCGTTTCTTAGTAACTCAACTAAATGCTCGCCAACATTACCTGTTCCTTGTACAACTACCGAGCGTCCGGCTAATTCATCAGTGCCAAAAACCTCCTTAACGCAAGCTTTAATGCCTAAATAAACACCTTTTGCAGTATATGGAGCCGGGTTGCCAGCGCCTCCTAATGATTCTGGAACACCGGTTACATGCTGCGTTTCCATGCGGATATATTCCATGTCGCGTACGGTTGTGCCAACATCTTCTCCTGCAATAAATTCTCCGTTTAAGTTTTTTACGAAACGTCCAAAACTGCGCATTAAAGCTTCAGTTTTTTGTCTTCTAGAATCGCCGATGATTACCGCCGTACCGCCACCAACGTTTAAGCCAGCAATGGCCGCTTTGTAGGTCATTCCTTTCGATAAACGTAATACATCTTCTAGGGCTTCGGCTTCAGAGTTGTAGTTCCACATTCTAACACCGCCTAAAGCAGGGCCTAAAGTAGTGTCGTGTATAGCGATAATAGCCTTCAATCCAGTAGTTGGATCGTTACAAAATACCACTTTTTTGTGGCCAGATTGGCTTAATTGCTCTAAGATAGATTGATTAGAAGAATTGATTTCCGGCATACAAATAACGTTGAAACGTACGTTGCAAAACTAACACAAAAAAACCATTTAATCTAGGCGTATTTTAAATAATAGTCAGTTTTCAGTTTTCAATTCTCAGTTTACAGTTGTCAGTTTACAATTTACAGTTTAATAGTTTACAGTTGTCAGTTTAAGGTTTGCAATCACAGTTAACCAAATAACCAATTTAAACAGTTAACCAATATCTCAACTTTACAACCTTCCAACAATAAAACAATTCAACAATAAAGCAATTATCTTAACTTTGTGAAACAATGAAACACCTCTTTTACCTCAATAAATATTTTATCAAATATAAATGGAGAATTTTACCAGGTGTTTTGTTTGTTGTAATTTCTAATATTTTTGGAGTGGTGCCAGCTCAGGTAATTGGTCACGCTTTTAATCTCATTACAGAAAATATTGCAATTTATAGACTGTACAACGGTTTTGACAGACAAGCAATTGTATATGATATTTTCGGATATAGCTTGTTGTTTTTCGGATCACTGATCTTATTTCTGTATTTATTGAGGGGATTGTTCTTGTTTTTCATGCGCCAAACAATTATTCTCATGTCGCGGCATATTGAGTTCGATATGAAAAATGATATCTATGCGCACTATCAAAAACTTAGTTTAGGTTTTTACCGTAGAAATAACACCGGCGATTTGATGAACAGAGCCACCGAAGATGTAAATAGGGTGCGGATGTACGTTGGTCCAGCGATTATGTACGCTATCAACACTACGGTGCTTTTTTGTTTGGTTATCTATTTTATGTTTTCGGTAAACAGCACTTTGGCCATTTATGCGCTTTTGCCGCTACCTATTTTGGTAGTTGCCATTTATTACGTTAACACCATTATCAACCATAAAAGCGAAAAAATTCAGGAGCAATTATCTCGCTTATCTTCTTTTGTACAAGAACGCTTTTCGGGTGTTAGGGTAATGAAATCTTACGTACGTGAGGCGCAGGCGCAAGAAGTTTTTGCAGAAGAAAGTAATGCTTACAAAAGAAACTCGATGGGCTTGGTAAAAGTTCAGGCGTTTTTCTATCCAACAATGTTGTTGCTGGTGGGCATTAGTACCATTTTAACCATCTACATTGGCGGACAACAGGTAATTAAAGGCGCAATTACGCCAGGTAATATTGCCGAATTTATTGTCTACGTTAATCAGCTTACTTTTCCGGTAACCATGTTGGGATGGGTGACTACGCTTATTCAGCGTGCAGAAGCTTCTCAAAAACGGATCAATGAGTTTTTACAATTGCAGCCAGATATTGTAACGGGCAAAGAACCTATCTCATTGAAAGGAAATATTGCTTTCAAAAATGTGAGTTTTACTTATCAGGATACTGGTATTGAGGCATTGAAGAATATCAGTTTTGAAGTGAAACAAGGGCAGTTTTTGGCAATTATCGGTAAAACTGGTTCGGGTAAATCTACCTTGGCAAATCTCTTAATGCGGATGTATGACGTAAGTATGGGAGAGATTTTGGTTGATGGCAAAAAGCTCGAAAATGTCGATTTACAATCTTACCGTTCACAAATTGGATTTGTGCCGCAAGAGGTTTTCTTGTTTTCTGATACGATTAAGAACAACATCGCCTTTGGTTTAGATACTGTAAACGATAACCAAGTGGAACAAGCTGCAAAAGATGCAGCTGTTTATTATAATATCGTAGATTTCGATCAGCAATTTGAAACCATGTTAGGAGAACGTGGTATTACACTTTCTGGTGGGCAAAAACAGCGTGTATCCATCGCCAGAGCCTTAATTAAGGAGCCTCAAATGCTTATTTTCGACGATTGCCTTTCTGCTGTGGATACCAAAACTGAAGAAGAAATTCTAAGTAATTTAGGTAGATTGATGAAAGGAAGGACAAGCATTTTGATTGCGCATCGTATTTCTACAATAAAAAATGCTGATAAGATTTTGGTTTTAGAAGATGGCGAAATTATTGAAGAAGGTACGCACCAAGAGTTGTTGGACTTGGGTAAAGCCTACGCCGAGCTATATCAAAATCAGCTTTTGGAAGAAGAAAATTTATAAGAAAATACCCGTAGTGCATTATCATAAAAAGAAATCAACATCAAAATAACCACCCCGCCTTTTAGGCACCCCTCCAAAGGAGGGG
>NZ_JAVHXT010000023.1 GCF_031119335.1 Pedobacter sp. | reverse complement strand
GGGTTAATGTGTTTTATGATGCGACCCCATCGGGGTCGAACGGCTAAATAATGCTTTTCTATAAATATTAGACCCCCGTTGGGGTCTGCTACACACTTAACTTAATGACATTGAGCGAACACGTAGGGGTAAACCTATGTGTTTACCATGTAGTAAAGCGTTTGGCGGGGCTTGCATTAATAGTAAGTTAAGCCCTGATTTTCTAATAATTATTAATCATTGCCAACAATTTTTCGCTTAGTGCAGTTGTAATTTTGCCTGGTGTGCCGGTTCCAATAGCTTTGCCATCTAAACTGAATACAGGCAAAATATTTTTGGTAGAACTGCTGATAAAAGCTTCGTCTGCATTGGCAAAATCATCTAAAGTAAAATCTTGTTCCTTTATGGTTACATCATCTAAATTAATATTTAAGATTTTGCTGCGGGTAATTCCCCTTAAAATATCGGTGTTTGGAGTGAGCACCTCATTGTCTTTAACTATAAAAATGTTTGCTCTTGGACACTCTCTAACCTCGCCATTGTTGTGGTACAATAAATCGTCGGCTTGTTTTAGTTTCAATAAGGGCTGTAAGCGAATAGCCTGTAAATAGTCTATGGTTTTTACGGTTGGTAGCTGCCTTTGGTAGTTGTGCGATAATAGATTTAAACCTTTGTTGAAACTAGATTTGTCGTATTCAAAAGGAGCTTGCACAATTACTAAATTTGGTTTGGCTATTTGGTAGCCATCTTCAGAATATCCGCCAGTTAGTATAATTTTTAAGCTGGCGTTGGCAATGTTGTTTTTCTCTAAAAGCGAGTTGATAGCTTTATAAAGTTCCGTTCTATCCAAGCCAATATCTAAGTGCATTTCGTTGGCCGAGTTATAGAAACGATTAAAATAATCTTCAATAAAAATGGGCTTGCCATTTACAGTCTTTAAAAAATCGAAAATACCATAACCACGTTGTACCGCTAAATCTGTTACTAGAAGCTTGGCATCGTTCTCTGATACGATTTGACCGTTAATATAGGTGTATCTATTGCTCATTTTGTTGAATTATTTAAAACTTTAGAGTGTAAAAATTAAGATGAGGACCGTATTAGAACCAAAGTTTGAAATAAAAAATAAAAGAATGAAACTAGATTGATAATTTTTTAATAACAGTTTTTCGCTAATCAATGGCTAACTTGCGTCAAGTTCGTTAAGTTAAGCGTTGGCGAGGACGCCAACACTTGATTTTGCGATACGTTGGCGTCCCGCCAATGGGTTAAACGCTCTTAACTTAACAATATTGAACTTACGCTATGCCAGAAAACAGTGTCATATTTTTTGATGGAATTTGCAATCTCTGCAATGGGGCCGTACAGTTTGTGATTGAAAGAGATAGGCAAAATTATTTTAAGTTTGCGGCATTACAGAGTGAGTTTGCGAAAAATGCTTTGTCCAATGCAGAGTTAAAAGTAAAACATGGTGATAGCTTTGTACTGTTAGAAAATGGTAAAGTGTACGAACAATCTACTGCAGCTTTAAAAGTGGCGAGAAAACTCAGTGGTTTATGGCCATTGTTATACGGTTTTATTGTTGTTCCGCCATTTATAAGAAATGCAATTTATAAGTTTATTGCCCGTAACAGATACAAATGGTTTGGCAAACAAGAAAGTTGTTGGGTACCTACACCAGAATTGAAGAGTAAATTTTTGACTTAACTATTTTTCTGCCAAGGCTACATAGAATAATCTTTCAACTTCGTCGCCAGTTTTGCTTCTAATTTTTTCTGTGAACGAGCTAATATCAATAACTTTAAATCCCGCTACTTCTGCTAGACTGTAAGCTTTTTCCTTACTATATAGATCGAAACCGTATGCTGTAAAAGGCAAACTTTCCATAAAATCTTTATCGGCAAAGCCAATAGCAAAATGGCCTTTCGGCTTTAATACACGATAAATTTCCTGAATAAATGCTTCTGGGTTTTCCCAAAAATAAATGGTGTTAACGGTTAAGATTTTATCAAAAGTATTGTCTGAAAACGGAATCTTATTGCCATTGTACAAATGAAATGATGCCCTATTGCCTTGGGTCGCTGCAACGTTATTTTCTGCAGCTTGCTTTTTCATCAGTTCTGAGATTTCTAAACCGTAATAGGAAGTATTTTCGGCTTGGCTTAAGATTTCCGATAAATGTTTGCAATTGCCATGGCCCAGTTCTAAAATTAAATCACCTGCTGTAATTTCTAAAGCAGCAATTGTTTTTCTAGTCATACCGATATTGCTATCGTGCATCATGTTGGCTACTTCAATTCCTTCTTCATTTTGCGGACAGCTAAGCTGAGTAGC
This sequence comes from Pedobacter sp., assembly GCF_031119335.1. GTDB lineage: Bacteria > Bacteroidota > Bacteroidia > Sphingobacteriales > Sphingobacteriaceae > Pedobacter. The sequence continues at coordinate 40,483 of NZ_JAVHXT010000023.1, read as the reverse complement.
TAGTTTTTTTAGAAGTTCTTTATCTTGTTTCATCATCTTCTACTTTAGGTTTAGGGCGCCATAACCAGAAATTAACAATTAGAAGTGGGATTACAATGCTTAAACTAGCTAATTTCAGAAAGTCTCTGTTTTTTGCAATATCGGCTTGCGGCGTTGTGAAAATAAAGATAGTTTCTTTGATTAACCACAACGTAATCATTGTAACTATTGCAGCTATGATTTTACGCAACATATTTGAAAATAATTTGAAGTCAAATATTGAATTTTTGTGTGGATTTTGCTAATAAAATTAAAAAGAGGATGTTTGGGTGAGAAAGCTGATGATGAGAAGTATGAACCGCAGATGCAAAGATGATAAATGAAATATGGAAAAGAATAATCAAATAAAATCTGTGTATCTGCGGCTAAATTTATATTTAATCTGCTATTTGTAGTACAATTCTGCCGTCTATTTCGCCTTTTTTCATTTGCTCGAAAACGTCATTTACATCTTCAAGCTTGGCTGCAGTAACATTGGCTTTCACTTTTCCTTCTACCGCAAATTCGATAGCCTCAATCATGTCTTTACGTGTGCCAACAATAGAACCTTTAATAGTAGTTCCATTAAGTACGGTGTCGAAAATAGAGAGATCGAAAGTTCCTGGAGGCAAACCATTTAGCACCATCGTTCCTTTTCTACGCATGGTTTGTAGGCCCTGTTTAAATGCAATAGGAGAAACTGCAGTAATTAGCGAGCCATGTACCCCGCCAGTTTCTTTTTTGATAACTGCAGCAGGATCTTCATTTTTGGCGTTAACAACAATATCAGCTCCCAATCTTTTTGCTAATGCTAATTTGTCATCTGCTATGTCTATGGCTGCCACGTTCATTCCCATAGCTTTAGCATATTGAACAGCAACATGACCTAAGCCACCAATTCCAGAAATGGCTACCCATTCGCCTGGTTTAACTTCTGTTTGTTTTAAACCTTTATATACGGTAACTCCGGCACAAAGTATTGGTGCCATTTGTAGGAAATTAGTATTTACAGGTAAGCGACCAACATATCTTGCATCAGCAATTACATATTCAGCAAAACCACCATCTACACTGTAACCACCGTTTTGTTGGGTTTCGCAAAGTGTTTCCCAACCTGTGATACAATGGTCGCAGCAACCGCAAGCACTATATAACCAAGGCACGCCAACAGCGTCACCTTCTTTTACATTATTTACATCAGGACCAACCGCAACCACATAACCTACACCTTCGTGCCCAGGGATTAATGGCATTTTTGGTTTAACTGGCCAATCGCCTTCTACAGCGTGTAAGTCTGTATGGCACACGCCACTTGCAATTACTTTTACCAGAATTTGGTTTCTGCCGGGTCTCTTTACCTCAACTTCTTCGATTTGCAACGGCTTTCCGAACTCGCGGACAACGGCTGCTTTCATGGTGTTTGGAAGCATAATTAATTAATTTAGTGAATGATTATTGAGTTATTTAAAAGTAGGGAATGATGGTTTTTTATTGATTGATGGAGGTCACTTTAAAAAAAGAGCTAGGTTACAAAACGAAAAGGAGTAGATGAAAAAAGCCAGCAAGCCAATTGGCTCACTGGCAAATCAAACCAAAATATAAACTAAGAATTATTTTGCGGTGGTTATTGGCTCTAGGTTATTCAGTTCCTCTTCGGTGAATAGCCTGTAATGTATTTTGAAGGTTTTGCCGAGTGGAGTTTCTAAAGAAAATCCACCAACACCAAATCCATCTAGTACATCGAGCGTAAAATGGGAGAATTTCCAGTATTCGAATAGGTCTTTGTCTACCCAAAATTCACAATCCTCTATGGTTCCTAATAGGATGTCATTCATACGAACATAAAATCCTCCTTTTTCGAAACATTGGGGTTGGGTGCCTTCGCAGCAGCCGCCCGCTTGATAGAACATCAGTTCGCCGTGTTGGGCCTTCAGTTCTTTAATTAGTTCTTTGGCTGTTTCGGTACTGTCTAATCGCTTAACCATTTTTCCTCCTTTCGTTTTCTATGGAAAGATTGCTTCGTCATTGCGAGCTTTGCGAAGCAATCTTTCTTGTTTTGAAGGTTATCGACTAAAAGAAGCCTAATTTATTCTTGTTGTAAGAAATCAACATGTTTTTAGATTGGCGATAGTGACCTAACATCATTTTATGGTTTTCCCTACCTACACCAGATTGTTTGTAACCACCAAATGGCGCACCTGCTGGATAAGCATGGTATTGGTTTACCCAAATTCTACCGGCTTGGATAGCTCTTGGTACTTGATAAAGTTCGTGAGCATCACGTGTCCAAACACCAGCACCTAAACCATATAAGGTATCGTTAGCAATCTCGATGGCTTCTTCTACGGTTTTAAAAGTAGTTACGGCCAACACTGGACCAAAAATTTCTTCTTGGAAAATACGCATTTTGTTATGGCCCTTAAAGATGGTTGGTTTAATATAGTAACCACCACCAAGTTCATCAGGTAATTGGTTTACATCGCCTCCTGTTAAAACTTCTGCACCTTCTTGCTTACCTAATTCGATGTAGGATTTAATTTTCTCGAATTGGATTTTCGATGCCTGCGCACCCATCATTACCGTTTTGTCTAACGGGCTACCCACTTTAATAGCATTGGTTCTTTCAATTACTTTAGCGATGAATTTCTCGTAAATATCTTCTTGCACCAATAACCTCGATGGACAAGTACAGATTTCGCCTTGGTTAAGGGCAAATAGCACAGCACCTTCAATAGCTTTGTCTAAGAAAGCATCGTCTTCATCCATTACAGATTTAAAGAAGATATTGGGCGATTTACCGCCTAGTTCTAAAGTAACTGGGATGATATTCTCTGTAGCGTATTGCATTACCAAACGACCAGTCGGCGTAGAACCCGTAAACGCTGCCTTATTCACTTTTGGATTGGTCACCAAATGACGACCCAATTCTGCTCCAAATCCGTTTACCACATTTACTACTCCTGGAGGCAATAGGTCGCCAATTAGTTCCATTAATACCATGATAGAAGTAGGGGTGCTTTCGGCAGGTTTTAGCACTACTGTATTTCCAGCTGCTAGGGCTGGGGCAAGTTTCCAAATACCCATTAGTAAAGGGAAATTCCAAGGGATAATTTGTGCTACTACACCAATTGGTTCATGCACAATTAAGGAGACTGTATGTTCGTCTAGTTCAGTATGCGAACCTTCTTCTGCACGAATTACACCTGCAAAGTACCTAAAATGGTCAACTCCTAATGGTAAATCTGCATTAAGTGTTTCTCTTACGGCTTTACCATTGTCAATGGTTTCTACAGCCGCTAAATATTCCAGGTTGTCTTCCATGCGCTGGGCAATCTTATTCAGGATAATGCTTCTTTCTGTAGCTGATGTTTTGCTCCAAGTTTTGAACGCTTCTGCCGCTGCATTAACAGCTAATTCCAAATCTTCTTTTGAAGAATGTGCTGCTTTGGTGAATACTTTTCCGTCGATAGGAGAGATATTATCGAAATATTTTCCATTAACTGGTGCTACAAACTGACCGTTGATATAATTGTCGTAATGAGCTTTAAACTCTGGTTTTTTTACAATTTGTTCCATGATTTTAAAATTTGGTTGTTACAAACCTATCAATCATCTACTTTAGCGAATAGTATAATCGTTGCAATCAATAGCATTATCGTTTCACGGAATGTAATAGATTTGAAATAATTCTATCTTTACTTTAACAACCTAACAGAATATCACGTTATTTAACCAAAGCATGAAATGATGGGACACAAACTTGATTTGGTAAAGCTAAGCAACGAAGCAAAATTGCAAACGCTTGTAGAGAACAGGACATCGTACACATTGGAAAGATGTGAATTAAACGTGTTTGAAACCTATACTCAATCTTACAAAGTGCCTTTAACTTTCGATGATTTTGTAATTACAAGCATGCTGCGTGGCAAAAAGGTAATGCACTTGAACGAGAAGAAAGAGTTTGAATATTTGCCTGGCGAAACTGTAATTGTACCACCTTCAGAAACGATGCGTATTGATTTTCCGGAGGCTACTGATTTAAACCCCACGCAATGTATCGCCTTGGCAATTGATAACGGACAGATTAAGCAGACCATTAAATATTTGAACGAATACTTCCCGAAAGAGAGTAACGATGAAGAGTGGAAATTGAATTATGATGAATATCATTTCTACAATAATGAAGAAATAGCTTATCTCATTAATAAAGTAATTAAGGTTTGTTCTGATACTTCGAGAGAGAAAGATGTACTGGCAGATTTGACTTTGAAAGAGCTGTTGGTAAGGATTATGCAAACGCAAAACTTAAACATTTTACAAGGCGATTCCCTGAATAACAACCCACTTGCTTATGTGATTGGATACATTAAATCTAATTTAAATGAGAAGATAAGCATAGAAAGTTTGAGCGATAAAGCTTGTATGAGCAAGGCTACTTTCTATCGCTTGTTTAAACGTGAGTTAGGCGTAAGTCCAAATGATTTTATCTTGGCAGAAAAGATGAAAAAAGCCAAAGAAATGCTGCTTAAACCCGGAATTAAAATTACAGCAATTAGTTATGAGCTAGGTTTTAGCGATGCAAATTATTTCATCAGGGCCTTTAAAAAGATAGTAGGCATGACACCAGGAGCATTTCAATCTCAGGGTATGATGCCAAGGTTGGTTTTGTAGTTCTTCTAAAGCGACCCGGTCATGTCGCAGTTACGAGACATCTTTATTATTCTACATTCAAAACAGATTCTTCGCTGCGCTCAGAATTACAAGGTGTTTAATCAAATGAAACTTCCTTTAAGGATTTGCAGTTAAATACCTTTTACTGTAAGTTATCCCCATTAAATCGTAGCGTTTAAACTGTGTTTTTAATCTGTTTAGAAAATCTGAATAGTTTTTTTGTCCCTTTTGTGACCACTGAATTTCACTCAGCGCATCCATACGGGGGAAGAGCATATATTCTACTTTTGCCGGATTGGCAATATATTCTGACCATAAGTTGCCCTGTGCTCCCCAAATGTATTTTGCTTGTTCTGAATTCAACTCGGCAGGTACAGGCTCGTAATTGTAAACAGTTTCTAGCGGTAAGAATTTGTTAGCCGCCAAACTATCATCTTTCATAAATTGCTTATGGTTGAGGTATAGTTTTTCTTCTGGCGACATGATTACTCTCTGTTTCACCTTTGCTGCGGCAATACCACCTTTTTCTCCACGCCAGCTCATTACAATTGCATTTGGCGCTAAACCACCATCTAAAATTTCGTCCCAGCCAATAATGGTTTTGCCTTTGTTGTTTACAAACTTCTCAATACGATGTATGAAATAACTTTGTAAGGCAACTTCGTCTTTAATGCCTTTTTCTTTCATGATTTTCTGCGTTTCTGCAGACTGCTTCCACCAAATTTTTGAAGCTTCGTCGCCACCAATGTGAATGTATTGAGAAGGGAATAAAGCCATTACTTCAGTGAGTACATCTTCTAAAAAGCCAAAAGTTTTATCTGTAGGCTGAAAAACGTTGTTGTACTTGTTCATCATTCCCCAGGTTTCTGCTACCTTATAACCACTTTTTGGGTCGGTGCCAAATTCTGGATAAGCTGCCAATGCCGCCATACTATGTGCAGGCATTTCAATTTCTGGAATTACAGTGATGTATCTATCTGCAGCGTATTTGATTACTTCTCTAACTTCATCTTGTGTATAAAAACCACCGTGACGAATACCATCTGTTTTAATTACTGCATTTGCAGGTGTAATTTTTACATCGTTTGGTAGAACTTGGTATTTGATATTTTCATTACCTTTTCCTGGCCATAAACCAACGATACTGCCATTTCGCCAAGCACCAACTTCGGTCAGTTTGGGATATTTTTTAATCTCAATTCTCCAACCGTGGTCGTCCGTTAAATGCCAATGGAAGTAGTTCATTTTATGCAAAGCCATGTAGTCAATGTATTGCTTAATGAAGGCAACATCGAAGAAATGACGGCTTACATCTAAGTGCATACCACGATAATCGAAACGGGGATGGTCGGTAATATTAACTTCTGGTATATTTAGCGTCGTACTTTTTTGGGTAGGCAATAATTGTATTAGCGACTGTATGCCATAAAAAACTGCCGACGGAGAAGTGCCTACAATTGAAATGTTTTTCTGAAGTGAATTAAAGGTATAAGCATCTTTGAAGCTGCTAGTTCCTGCGTTGATACCTAAGGAAATGAAATTTTCCGTCGGTTTAACATTTGTGATAGTCAGTTTTATTTGGAGATATTTTTCTAGATAATTATTGAAGAATGTTGCTGCACTTTTCAAAGAATCATTTTCCAAGAAAATTCTAGTTTGAGCATTAATGGTAAACCCTTTGCCTTGCTGATTTATCTTTGCTGATACCGGCTTCGGGATTATATTGATTTGAGCAGTTGATAGCAACGCAATGCTACAGATTAAACCGGCTAATACAAATTTCTTCATAACCAAAAGTAACATTAATTTATAAAGCTTACAATTACATTTTGAATGTTTTTGAGTTTTTTTGCTGTTTTTTGCGTTAATTATTTTCGCTAGTAGACTTACGAAGTTTCAAAAACTTCGTAAGTCTTAATTGCCAAGAAACACGTTACGTTGTTAATTAAACCTGATAGAGCGGATTAGCCCGGAATGTAGTGTAACGAAATGAGGACTATGAGCGAAAGCAGGGCAGGGGTTACCGATGAGTGCTTACGTTCGTTTTCAAATTATTTGAACCATATAAGGTATTTAAGTAAATATAAGTTAGGGCTTCAATGAACTTATATTTCTTATATGGTTGAAAATCTTACAATGAGATTCTTAGCAGGCTCAGAATGACAAACGACGAAATAAAAAATCCCGATAACTTGCGCTATCGGGAATAAATTATTTGGAATAAGAATTAAGGATTAACCTTTTTTCTCGTTGCTTTCCATTTGTGATTTCAATTGAGCTAACACATCAAGATCTCCTAATGTTGATTTCTCTACTGAATCTTTCACTTTTTTAACTGCTGAGCTAGCTGCTTTCGCATCTTTTTTCTTAGCTGCTCTTTCTTCAGCAACTACTTCAGCTTTAGCCTCTTCCCAGATACGGGCGTGAGAAACAACAATACGTTTAGCATCTTTGTTAAACTCGATGATTTTGAAATCAGCAGTTTCGTCAGCTTTTAAAGTAGTGCCATCTTCTTTAGCCATGTGTTTTGTTGGTACAAAACCTTCAACGCCATATGGTAACGCAATTACAGCACCTTTATCAGTTACTTTGATTACTGTACCTTGGTGAATTGAATCTAAAGTGAATACAGTTTCGAAAGTATCCCAAGGATTTTCTTCCAATTGTTTGTGACCTAGAGATAATTTGCGGTTATCAACATCAAGTTCTAACACAACAACATCTAAAGTATCGCCAACTTTGGTGAACTCATTAGGGTGATTAACTTTTTTGCTCCAAGAAAGATCAGAAATGTGGATTAATCCATCAATTCCTTCTTCAATTTCAACAAATACACCGAAGTTAGTCATGTTTTTAACAACAGCTTGGTGTTTGCTTCCAACTGGATATTTCTCAGCAACGCCGCCCCAAGGATCTTGAGTTAATTGTTTGATACCCAAGCTCATTTTGCGCTCGTCCCTGTCTAAAGTTAAAACTTCAGCTTCGATTTCGTCACCAACTTTTAAGAACTCTTGTGGAGAACGTAAGTTTTGTGACCAGCTCATTTCCGAAACGTGGATCAAACCTTCAACACCAGGGATGATTTCTAAGAAAGCACCGTAATCTGCAACAGTTACGATTTTACCTTTTACTTTAGAACCAACAGCTAAGTTAGCATCTAAATTCTCCCAAGGGTGAGCAGTTAATTGTTTTAAGCCTAATGCGATACGTTTTTTCTCATCATCAAAATCTAAAACAACAACGTTGATTTTTTGATCCAATGCCAATACTTCTTTTGGATGCTCTATGCGGCCCCAAGAAATATCAGTGATGTGTAATAAACCGTCTACGCCACCAAGATCGATGAATACACCGAAATCAGTGATATTTTTAACAGTACCTTCAAGTACTTGTCCTTTTTCTAATTTAGAAACGATTTCAACTTTTTGCGACTCTAAATCGTCCTCGATCAATACTTTGTGTGATACAACAACGTTTTTGAACTCATGGTTAATTTTAACCACTTTGAATTCCATTGTTTTACCAACATAAACATCGTAATCACGGATAGGTTTAATGTCGATTTGAGATCCTGGCAAGAACGCCTCAACACCCATAATGTCAACAATAAGACCACCTTTAGTACGGCTCTTAACGAAACCGTTAATGATTGTGTCATTGTCAAGCGCAGCGTTGATAGTTTCCCAAGAACGTTGAGTTTTTGCTCTCTTACGAGATAAAATTAACTGGCCATTTGCATCTTCAGGTGCTTCTACAAACACGTCAACTGAATCGCCAATTTTCAACTCAGGAAGGTCACGGAACTCAGAAGCAGAAACTAAACCGTCAGATTTGAAACCTACGTTTAATACTACGTCTTTGTTGTTAATTGATACTACGGTACCAGAAATGATCTCACCTTGAGTGATTTGATTGAAAGTATCGGTATACATTGCTTCAAACTTTTTACGGTCTTCGTCATTGTAGTTACCAAAAACTTTGTCGTCTGCATCCCAGTCAAAATCTTGATCTGGTGTTGCTAATTGTGATTTGATCTGTTCGATCGATACCGAATCAGCTTCTGACTCGATAGTTTCCTTTTGGTTCAAACGGGCGTCTGCACCTTGCAATTCGGCTTCTTTAGCCTTTAGTTCTTTTTCTGCAACTTGTTTTTTTGCCATTAATTAATTATCTCCTTTTTCCCTGTTTAGGGACGGCAAAGGTACGGATAATTTTAAAAAACCAAAACTATTTTTAAATAAATATGGCTGATATTTAACGTGTTGAATTTTGGTTTGTACGTTTTTAGTTGTACCTATAGTCATCCTAAGCGCAGCTTGTACCGATGTAATCGATATCGAAAGATCTATTATAAAACGTAGTAGGTGTTTTTTAGATATCTGGAGTGGTTAGTGATTTTATACTTTGGAAAAGAACGATTATGCAAAGTGGCAAAATGTAGCCCCGCTATCCGCTCCAATCTTTTTGCACCCCTAGCTCAAACCTCATAGGTTTCCTCAGCACAATCCAAATAAACCTATGAGGTTTTCTTTCCAAATGACAAAAAGTATTGCCGCTATTATCGGGTTTAAATAACCTAAGCCTGTGCTAAACATTCCCTTTGCGATCTTTGCGTGACTTTTATTTTTCTTTGCGGTTAAAGTTTAGTTTATCTTCTCTTTTTCTCTTTTTAACCAATATTATAATTACTGCCACTGTAATTTTTAACAGTATTAGTCCAATAACTAATGAAATCTCTAATGTGGTTAATTCTGCCGTTTTGATGTTATTGAAATTTTTCGGGAAGCCTTCTATGATTTACTTATTACTTGCCTTTTCGTAATTTGCTTGACTAATGTTTACTCCTTCCTTAACCTCTCCAAAACCTTTTCTAATTTCTTTTCATCCTTCACGTAAGATTGCAAATCAAATAACTTCACCGTTCTAAATTCGATAGGATGGCTTTCACTTTGCAAAGCAATATATCCGCCAGTTAAACGCTTGCCATCTTCTTTAATTTTGGGGTCGAAGTTAGCCACATTGCCACCACCAATTTTAGGTTTGGTATAAGTTAAAACAGTATCGCCGTTAATGATATGTTTAATCACCGAATCGCCAAGAACTAAAAATTCTGCGGTAACCCATTGCTCGCCGTGGTAAGTTTTTGATGTGCTGTTTAAGCAATGTGGTGTAAACAAATTATCCTTAATTTCTATAGTAGTTCCAGGTGTGCAAACATTGCCTGTTGGGCGTTCATCTTTGCCATTACCTCCTAAAAGTTGTGCTTCTACCGAAATCGGGAAATCTTGATTTATTAGCATGGTTGCTGGATCTTGGCAATGCAACATAGCTCCGCTATTTCTTGATGCCCAGCCTTCGCCACCGTTAGCTTGTTCGCCCACAAAGCGATATTCTACTTTTAATAGGTAATAGGAGAAAGGTTTTTTGTAGAAAATATGTCCGTACTGTTGGTCAAAATTTTCGTAACCATCGTATTTAACCTTCATCAAACCATCTTGCACATAGAAAGTATTACCATAATTTTCATTGTAATTATGTTTGGCAATTTTGATATTCCAATCTTTTAAGTCTTTTCCATTAAAAAGGTTTATCCATCCTTTTTGGGCGAAGCTGTTTAAGTTAAGTGTGATAAAGGCTAAAAATAGTGTTGTCTTACGAATGTTCATTATCTATAAAAGTGTATAGATAAAACTAAGAAAATTTTCGGAATTACCAACTTCCGCCGGCACCGCCACCACTGCTACGTCCGCCGCCCCAACTACCCGATGAAGACGAAGATGAGGATGAGGAAGATGAACTACTTCCGCTACTGGTAGTTCTAACGAGTTTAGCCAACACTACCAAGCCTAACGAAACTCGATTATTGCAAAACTCGCAGCTTTGATAGCGTTCGGCCTGGCCTGCACTGCTATAGGTAGCTTGAGTAATGGTTTTCAATTTAGGCTGGGTCATTGTGCTGAAATGGCATTTTTCGCATTCAGAGAAATCAGCACTTTTTTCTCCTGGCCAAGCTACAATTTGAACTTCATCGGCTTTGCTGCCCTTCCATATTTGATAGGTTCGAACTTCTAAACGCTCTTCTTTTATTTGACCGCTATTAAGAAAAGGTTTGCCGTCTTTGTTAAGGCTTCTATCTATACGTTGGTAATGTTGAAATCCTTCTGGAGCAACCAACTGCTTGCTTAAACTTCTGTTTTTGAAATATTGCTTCAATATGCCAATAATAGTTAAAGGAGCAAAAGGTACAAGCAGCGCAGTTTTAGCTAAATAACTTTTTACTGCTGCTAAATAACTTGAAACATCAGTATGTTCCTTTTTAATGGCTCTTCGCCTTGTATTGATTTGTATTGTCAGAAATAAAGAAGCTACGGCAGCAATAGTCCAAGGCAGATTTTTGGGCTCAATAATATTGATTTGGAATAAACTCGCCGCAAAAACACCAAAGAAAATTCCAAAAAAGATAATGCCACAACCAATCATGACATTTTTTTCCAGACCATCATTTTTCTTTTTAGGTGAAGTCTGTGCATCTGTTTTAAATCGCTTAAAGAGCTTGAACAGACCGAAATAAGCTAAAATAGTTGCTAAAGTAGCAAGGAGATGATCACTGTTCTTTTCGATAAAGGTTTTTTCTCTAGGAATTAACGTGTTTAATTCAGCAATGCCATCTGGCGATCCCAAGGTTTTTTCAATTACCGAAGCAGCGTTAACAATACCTTCGCCATAATTACCTTCTTTAAATGCAGGTACCAAAACCCGCTCACCAATTTGTTTTAATTTGATATCTGGGAGTAAACCTTCTATGCCGGATCCGGTAATGAAACGATATCGTCGCCTATCCTTAGCTACCAATAACAATAAACCATTATCTGCATCTTTTTTGCCAATGCCCCACGCATTAAACAGCGCATATGCAAAGGTGAAATCATCATCTTCTTGAGTGAAATCATTTATTACAACGATAGCAAATTCAACTTTTCCTGTAGCCTCGATTTGTTTAGCTATTTGGTTAAGTTCAGCTACTTCTGAGCTTGACAAGATGCCATCAGGATTGCTGACAAAATAGTCTTGTCCTTGCTTTTTAGGATCTGGAATGGAAGAAATGCTATGCTGCCTAGCACTAATAGTTGTAAAGCTGACGAAGCTTAAAATTATGATCGAAAGGATTTTTATTCTAAGCATCATCATTATCGATATTTATACGGTTAAAAATGGTTGAACTTTCTCTAAAGCAAATGCCAATTGCTCTTCCTCAGTAATATCGGTGTTGTCTAAAATGATTGCATCTTCTGCTCGTGTAAGCGGACTTTCTTCTCTAGTTGTATCAGCGTAGTCGCGATGAGCAAGATTTTCGAAAACTTCTTCTAAAGTAATAGTATTATCGCCTTTGGCCACCATTTCTTTAAACCTGCGCTCTGCTCTAATTTTCGGATCAGCAGTCATGAAGAATTTTACTTGCGCATCCGGGAATACAGCTGTACCAATATCACGTCCATCCATCACAATATTTTTAGACTTGCCCATACGTTGCTGCTGTTTTACCATTTCTTTGCGCACTTCTTTAATGGCAGAAACTGGGCTTACAGCTTCCGAAACTGGCATCAGCCTTATTTCATCAGAAACTTCTTCTCCATTTAACGTAATATGAGATTCGTAATCTTTAGAATGGAAATTCAGTTCGATGTTTTGTAATGCGTTCGCAATAGCATCGTGATTTTCTAAATCAACGTTGTTGCGTAAGAAATATAAGGTAATTGCTCTGTACATGGCGCCGCTATCAATGTAGATGAAACCTAATTTTTTTGCTAATGCCTTTGCTAATGTACTTTTGCCGCAAGATGAGTAACCGTCTATCGCTACCACAATATTTTTTCTCATATGCGGCAAAGATAATACAGTTGGGCAGACATAATGAAATTAAAACTACATTTGTAGGATGTTGCCAGATCAATCAGAAATATTAAAAATTGTACAGTTTAAAACCTCCAGAAGTGGGGGCAAAGGCGGACAAAACGTAAACAAGGTTTCTAGTAAAGTAGAACTGATTTTTAACATTGATGATGCTTCGTTTTTTAGCGACGATGAAAAGGCTCGCTTGAAAGAAAAATTAGTTTCTAGGCTAGATAGCGAAGGTTTACTTCATGTGGTTTCACAGGAAGATAGAAGCCAGTTGTTGAATAAACAGCGAACTGTTTTAAAATTGATGGCGATTTTAAAAGCTGGCTTGGAAGTGCAAAAAGCAAGAAAGGCGAGTAAAGTCCCGAAGGCGGTTAAGGAAAAACGTTTGGCGAATAAGGCGGCAAATGCACAAAAGAAAGAGGGAAGAAGGAAACCTAGTTTTGATTAATGCGTGTTTTCGTCATTGCGAGGGGGTACGACGAAGCAACCTTACAACGCCTGTAAACCATTAATGCGCTTTAAGATTGCTTCGTGCCTCGCAATGACGTGTTAATACTCAAACTCGATTACGGCCTAATCTCAATCTTCGCATTAGGAACCACAGCTTCATAAAGCTCATCAACTTCACCATTGGTAACGGCAATGCAGCCATTGGTCCAATCAGTAAAACGGTGCAGTTTTTTGATGATACCAAAACCGCCATTGCGCAAACCGTGTATTTTGATATTGCCACCTGGCGATTTACCTAAAGCCTTTGCTTTTGCTCTATCTGTATCGTTTGGGTAGGAAACTCCTAAATTTTTATGGTAACCACTGTTTGGATTTCGATCATTTATAACATAAATACCTTCGGGTGTTTTCTGATCACCCTCAAATACTTTATGGCCGTCTGGATTACCACCTAAGGAAATTTTGTAAGTTTTTATCAGTTTATCGCCGCTGTAGGCTTTCATCGTCCTTTCAGATTTTTCTACTAATAAATAATCGATTTTGGTGCCTTCAAGCAGTTTTTTCTCTGGCAAAAGATTGTAAATCGCAGTACAAGCGAAAATCAATAGTATGATAATGAAGGATATGATTACAGTCTTTTTCATCAATTAATTAAAACGATAATACATAGAAATACTTCCGTATTGATGTGCCTTGGCGTTACTCTTAATCTCCTTCGATAAGAAAATTAGGCTATAATCTATCGTAAAACGTGGCGAACTGTAGTTGAAACCCAATGCCTGAGAAAAAACTAGGGGTTTTACACCAAAAGTTACCGGACTATAAGTGTCGTAAAGTAAGCTTCCTTGCACCGTTGCATCGTAAGCAACATAATTAAGCTGTGGTTTTGCGTAAAAGTAAAACTCTCTCTTTTTTAGCTTTTCAGCTTTACTGCCATTGCTAATGCTGCCATTGTAATGAACAGAATTGAAGAGTTGGTTGATGTCGCCAGCCCTAAAAACTACACCAACTCCTGCTCCATTGTAAGTTGTGCCTAGATTGGCATAACTATCTAATGTAAAATCCAATACATTATCGTTGCTTCTGTGCAAAAGCTTTGCGTATTGTGCGTTTGCATTAACTGCAAAATCATTCGCAATTTGATAATCCCAACCCTGCACTTTGTAAAAACCTACGATGCTGTGCAATAAATCTTGTGCTTCTCTTCCTAAAGCATTGGGGCCAACTGTACCAACATCTAATCCAATTTTAACTACGCTTTCATTTTTGTGGAATAATCCAACCTTAAACCCGCCGTATAAATATCCTGCAAACGGCCTGTCGTGGGTAGCTGGGTCTGGTCTGTAGCCAGAAAGTGGATTGTACATTTTTTGCCCAACGGAAATTTCGTAAGTAGCCTTTTCGATATCCATTCCTTCGTTTTCGGGTAGTTTCATGGCCCGCCTAAAATAGACGAACAAGCCATTTGTATAATAACGATCCTGTCCGTACCAAAGATAGGCGTCGTTATCATTTTTAAAACCAAACTCGTTCTTGTACTCTTGCGCATAAGAACCATAAACAATAGCTAAAATGGCAAGGGTAGCCAGAACGAGTTTCTTGTACATTTATTTATCGGTACTTGTTTTTGCTTTTATCGTTAAATCAATCGGATTTTTAACCTTATCCTTTGTTAAAGCTAAGTTAATTACTTCTTGCATTTCTGTCACATAGTGAAATTTCAAATCCTTAATGTAATCTTCCTTAATTTCTAAAATATCCTTACGGTTAGATTTACATAGAATGATTTCCTTGATGTCGGCACGTTTGGCCGCTAAGATTTTCTCTTTAATTCCGCCAACTGGCAATACTTTTCCACGAAGGGTGATTTCGCCAGTCATTGCTAAGTTTTGTTTCACTTTACGTTGTGTAAATGCCGAAACCAAAGCCGTTAACATGGTGATACCGGCAGAAGGCCCATCTTTTGGCGTTGCACCAGCCGGAACGTGAACGTGTAAATCGAAGTTATCGAACAGTTCGTGGTTAATTCCAAATTGAGTTGCGTGCGCCCTGATATAAGCCAACGCAATTACCGCAGATTCCTTCATTACATCGCCCAGATTTCCTGTTAAGGTCAACTTACCTTTACCCGGACTTAAACTCGCTTCGATGAACAAAATATCGCCACCAACCTGTGTCCAAGCTAAACCTGTAACTACTCCCGCCACTTCGTTACCTTCGTAGGCATCTTTATCGAAAATAGGAGCTCCTAAAATTCTTTCCACATCGTCGTTACTCAATGTTGGTTCATAGGCTTCTTCCATCGCAATTTTAGTAGCAATACCACGCACTAGAGAACCGATTTTCTTCTCCAAACCACGTACACCACTTTCTCGGGTGTAATCTTCAATCACCTTCTCAATCAATGAATTTTTAAGCGTGATTTGTTTGTTGTCCAATCCGTGTACCTCTTTTTGCTTAGGCAAAAGATATTTTTTAGCGATTTCGATTTTCTCTTCGATAGTGTATCCATTCACTTCGATGATTTCCATACGATCTAACAAAGCAGGTTGTATGGTGCTTAACGAATTGGCAGTGGCAATGAAAAGAACATTCGAAAGGTCGTACTCTGCCTCTACGTAATGGTCGTTAAAAGCATTGTTTTGTTCTGGGTCTAACACTTCAAGCAAAGCTGATGAAGGGTCGCCTCTAAAATCAGAACCTACTTTATCAATCTCATCCAATACAAACACAGGGTTATCTGCACCTGCTTTTTTGATAGATTGAATGATACGGCCAGGCATTGCACCGATGTAAGTTTTACGGTGTCCACGGATTTCCGCTTCGTCTCTTACGCCGCCCAAAGCCATGCGCACATATTTGCGATTCAGCGCTTTGGCAATAGATTTTCCTAAGGATGTTTTACCAACTCCAGGAGGGCCGACTAAGCACAAAATAGGAGCTTTCATATCACGTTTCAGCTTTAAAACCGCTAAATACTCGATGATACGTTGCTTTACTTTTTCTAAACCAAAGTGATCTTTATCTAGAACTCTCTGCGCTCTTTTTAAATCGAAGTTATCTTTCGTAAACTCATTCCAAGGTAACTCTAGCAATAACTCTAGGTAATTCATTTGGATTGAATAATCAGGAGCTGCAGGGTTCATTCGGCCTAATTTCTCTAATTCCTTATTGAAATGCTCCTTAACCTCAACTTTCCACTTTTTCTTTTTACCCCTATTTTGTAAAGCTTCAAACTCTAAATCGGTAGAGTTGCCAAGCTCCTCTTGAATTGTTTTTAGCTGTTGGTTTAAGAAATAATCACGTTGTTGCTTATCTAAATCAGTTCTTACTTTAGATTGGATCTGATTTTTCAATTCCAACATTTGCAGTTCTAGCGTCAATAACTCCATCACCCTTTCGGCACGTTTTCGCAAATTGCCCATTTCAAGCATTTTCTGCTTTTCTGCCATTTCCGCATTCATGTTAGAAGAAATGAAATTGATCAAAAACGAAGTGCTTTCGATGTTCTTTAAGGCAATTCCGGCTTCACTAGGTATATTTGGAGATAACTGTATAATTTGGCTCGACATCTCTTTGATAGCCGCCACCAAACTCTTAAATTCTTTATCGTTTTTATGCTTCGTTTCTGTAAACTTAGCCACAATTGCCTTAATAAATGGCTCATTTTGCACTTCATCTACTAATTGGAAACGTTGCTTTCCTTGAATAATCACGGTGGTATTACCATCAGGCATTTGCAGCATTTTAATGATATGCGCAACGGTACCAACATTATGTAGCTGCTCAAAAGTAGGATCTTCAATAGAAACATCTTTCTGTGCAACAACACCAATTACCCTGTCGCCTTTGTAGGCATCTTTTATCAATTTAATTGACTTATCTCTGCCAACAGTAATTGGAATTACCACGCCAGGAAAAAGTACTGTATTTCTTAAAGGAAGGATAGATAATATTTCTGGAGTTTCTTCGCTATTCATTTCATCCTCATCTTGCTGAGACATCAGCGGAAAGAACTCGGTATCTTCATTTATGATTGGTAAGGTATTAAAATCAAATGGGTCTTGTTTGCTCATTCAGTTTTGTATTATAAGGTAGGCGACAATATGACAGCATTGCCGCTATAAGTTTACGAAATAATTATGCAGCATGTATTTTCAACTCCTATGCCAAAATTCTTTTTTATGAGGCATTGAAAATCTCATCTGCGTAATTCGGCCGATTATCGTGGGTTATCGCCTAAATTGGCTGTTTTTTAATTTCAAATTAATCAGACTCGTTATCTAAACACTTTCAGACAAAATAGGTTTTCGGTAAAAACGTCATACAAATAATGGTTAGCTAAAATCATATTTGCAAATATTATACGTTAACTTGTATAATTGCACATAAAAAGTAAATTAGCGTTTACATTTTGATTAAAGAAATGTGTAAGTTTATATAAAAACATTTTTAATGAAATTTCTTAGCAAATCTTATTTAGTATTATTAGCTATTTCGGTTAGTTTACAGGTTCAGGCACAGAGTAATTTTGAGAAACAGGGTACACAGGCGTGGATGAAAGGCGACTTTAAAACTGCAGTGGTGCAACTTGAAAAAGCTGAGGCTAAAGATCCAAGCAATGCGAATGTGTTAAAGATGTTAGGCTATTCTTATTTCCAAAATGGAGATTTTGAAAATGCAATTGCTGCTTACACTCGTTTAATTGCACAAAAACCAGGCGATTATTCTGCTTATTACTACCGTGGAAAAGCTAGATTGAACATTGCAAATGCGCCAAAAGAATCTTTAAACCAAATGCGTGATAGTTTTTATAGCTCAGCGATTAAAGATTTTTCGAAAGCGATGGAGATAAGTGGTGAAGAAGATATCCAAATCTTACAAAATAGGGGAGTGGCCTACAAGGATTACGGAATTTTCAAATCTTATAAAGCAAAGAAATCTGTAGATAAAAATGCTTGTATTGCTTTGTTCAATAACTCAATTGCTGATTTTCAAAAAATCTTAACCATGCAGCCTCTAAGAAAAGATGTAATGTCGTTAATTGATTATGTGAAAGCGCAATCTGCAAGTATGAAGTAAGAATAGGAGCTACTTCAGTTTTCCCATAACCTTGTAATTTTTCGCACTTAGTAGTTTAACCTTCTGGTGGTTTTGAACAAAGTATAAACTGTCGGGATAATAAAGTAGCGTGTCTGTAGAATTATAAAGGTAATTCTCGGTAGCCTTGAAGATTTTTACTCCAGTAATTTTTTCACCTGCTTTAATCACTTCGATTTTTTTTACTGGTATTTTAGGATTTTCAGTACTGTAGCTGGTGACAGATCCATTTTGCGTAACTGTAAATTCTCCTGCCCATGCCGCCTTGTTGATATCAGAATTACTAAAACTCACCAGTTCGGTTTTCCAATCACTTATTTTAGTAGAACGTTGTTCGGCTTTGCCTACTGCAATTATATCTTTAATAATAGTTGGATTTATTTTTTGTAGACGATTAGCTTCGCTTGCGAAGTATCTTGTAAGGTCAAAATAAGAAGGCGCATTTGCCTTTTTACTTTCCTGCTGAGCGCAAGAAAATAGAAATAAGACAAATACACCTAAAATAAGTTGTTTCATTATACTAAACAGTTACCTGTCATAATAGCGGGAGCTTCTAAGCCCATGATTTTTAATACAGTTGGTCCAATATCGCCTAATTTACCATCAGCAATAGTTTTATAGTCTTTATCAACTAAAATACAAGGAACTAGGTTGGTGGTGTGTGCAGTATTTGCCGAACCATCACTGTTAAGCATAAACTCGGCGTTGCCATGATCTGCCAAGATAATAAACGAGTAACCATTCGCAATTCCGGTTTCTACTACCGTTCTAGCGCAATTGTCCACGGTTTCTACCGCTTTAACCACCGCTTCAAATACGCCAGTGTGCCCCACCATATCTGGATTAGCAAAATTTAAGCAAACGAAATCTGGCCACCTGCTTTCCAATTCTTTTACTATAGCTTCGGTAATTCCGGCTGCACTCATTTCTGGTTGCAAATCGTAGGTAGCAACTTTTGGCGAAGGCACCAATATTCGTTTCTCGTTAATAAATTCTTTTTCTCTTCCGCCAGAAAAGAAGAAAGTAACATGAGGATACTTTTCTGTTTCGGCAATTCTGATCTGATTTTTATTGTTCGCTTCCAATACTTCACCCAAGGTATTGCTCAAATCATCTTTGGTGAAAATGACGTTGACATTCTCAAAACTTTCATCGTAGCTAGTCATAGTAACGTAGTATAATGGAAGTTTGCACATTCCTTGCTCTGGAAAATCTTTTTGACAAAGCGCTTGGGTAATTTCTCTTCCTCTATCCGTACGGTAATTGAAGCAAATAACTACATCTCCTTCCTTAATGGTTGCGGTAGGATTGCCTTGCTCATCAGTTATTACAATAGGGTTAACAAATTCATCGGTAATGCCTTGCGAATACGAATGCTGTATGGCAAGCTCGGGACTGCCGAATTTCTCTCCAATACCATTTACCATTACATCGTAAGCCAGTTTTACTCTTTCCCAACGATTATCCCTGTCCATTGCATAATACCTACCCACCACGCTGGCAATTTTACCTGCTGAACTTGCAAGGTGCTCATCCAATGCCGCAATGTAGCCTAAACCACCATTAGGGTCGGTATCTCTACCATCTAAAAAAGCATGGATAAATACATCTTTCAGTTCATTTTCTTTGGCAATATCGCACAATGCCTTTAAATGGCTAATGTGTGCATGTACTCCGCCATCAGAAACTAATCCAATAAGGTGTACAGGTTTATTATTTTGCTTTGCGTAGGCAAATGCTTTAAGCAAAGTTTCATTTGTATTTAAGTACTTTTCAGTAATAGAATTATTGATGCGCCCCAACTCTTGGTAAACTACTCTTCCGGCACCTAAATTCATGTGGCCTACTTCCGAGTTGCCCATTTGTCCGGCAGGCAAACCTACAGCTTCGCCCGAAGCCTCTAGTCTTGAGTTAGGGTAGTTGGCTAATAATGAATCGAAAAAAGGAGTGTGGGCAGCGTAAGCGGCGTCAGAATTATCTTTTTTGCCATAACCCCAACCATCAAGAATTAACAGTACCAGTTTTTTAGCTTCCATCTGATATAATTTTGTTGTGTTTTGTATTAACGTTATTTGCAAATATACGCTAAAATAAGCCCTAAACCCAATATTTTAGATTTAAAAATGGTTAAGTGGCATAGTTTTAGCTGTAGGTTTGTTTTAGCTTTTAAGGATGATGTTTAAATCTATACTTGCGCTCATGGTTATGTTCCTGCATTTTACGCCTCAACAGGCTACACAGGTGGATATTGCCGATGATTTAGCGACGAATTTTAGACAAGGTAACTCAAAAGAGATCGCTAAAAGTTTTGCTCCGTCTATAGAACTAATCATCGTAGATCAAGAAGATGTATATAATAGAGCACAGGCAGAACAAATTCTTAAAGATTTTTTTCTGAAAAATCCGCCGAGTAAAACAAGTATCATTCACAAACTCAGTAACAGTCCAAATTACAGGCTTACTATTCTCTCTTTAACTACCAAAACAGAAAAATTTAGGGTTACTGTTACGATGAAAAAGACCGCTAATGCTTTTTTAATCACAGAGTTAAGGATAGAAACAGAGAGATAATTCCATATTGATGCGCATTTTGCTATTTTTGTGGCAAATTATATCGCATTGGATAAGCAAATTATAGATCAATTTATTAAGAATGCAATTGCCGAAGATGTTGGCGATGGAGATCATACCTCATTGTCTACCATCCCTCAGGGCACGCAGGGAAAAGCAAAGCTAATTGTTAAAGAAAAAGGCATTTTAGCAGGTGTTGAACTTGCGATAGAAATTTTTCGTCAAGTAGATCCGCTTTTGAAAGTGGATGTTCTTCTAAATGACGGGCAAGAAGTAAATCCTGGAGATATTGCGCTAACCGTTCATGGTAGTACACATGCGATATTACTGGCAGAGCGCCTAGTGTTAAACTGTATGCAGCGCATGAGTGGTATCGCCACTAAAACAAATCGTATTGTAAAGAGTTTAGAAGGGTATAAAACTAAGGTGCTTGATACTCGTAAAACTACGCCTGGATTAAGATATCTTGAAAAATGGGCAGTTAGAATTGGCGGTGGCGTTAACCATAGAATAGGTTTGTATGATATGATCTTAATTAAAGACAATCATGTAGATTATGCAGGTGGTATCCATAATGCAATTAATCAAGCTAACGCTTATTTGAAAGATACTGGTAAGCAGTTGCAAATTGAGATAGAAGTTAGAAATTTAGAAGAACTGCAACAGGTGTTGTCAATTGGAGGCGTAGATAGAATTATGTTAGATAACTTTGAACTTCGACTTTTGAAACAAGCTGTTGATATGATTGATGGCAGGTTTGTAACCGAGGCTTCTGGAGGTATTGTTGAAGAGAATGTTGCCGATTATGCTGCTTGTGGAGTAGATTATATTTCTATGGGGGCATTAACACATTCAGTAAAAAGCCTAGATTTAAGTTTAAAAGCTTTTTAATAACCATAATTTACGGAACCATTTTTTTTATTATCATTGTAGCTAAATGATTTCAATTTATTCCATTTCTGCGCTAATTGCAGCTTATCTTCTAGGGTCTATTCCTACAGCAGTGTGGCTAGGGCAGGCATTCTACGGTATTGATGTGAGGGAGTACGGAAGTGGAAACGCTGGAGCTACCAACACGTTTAGAGTTTTAGGTAAAAAGCCAGGTATTATTGTAATGACCATCGATATCATGAAGGGATTTACAGCAACCAAACTAGCCTATCTCATTGGGCTTTCTGTTACCGGACCTAAATATTCTGCACAATTTGTAAATTATGAGCTTGCACTAGGTGTAATTGCTGTAATGGGGCATTTATTCCCAATTTTTGCAGGCTTTAGGGGCGGCAAGGGCGTGGCTACTTTATTTGGTATGGTGTTGGCGGTTAACCCTTTGGCAGCGCTGTTATGCGTAAGTGTTTTTGTAACTGTACTGCTTGTTTCTAAATATGTTTCCTTAAGTTCTATCTGTGCCGGGTTTACTTTTCCGTTGGGCACAGTTTTTGTTTTTCAATCGTCGGTAAAAGCAGAAGTGCTCTACAGCATCTGTGTATGCGTCCTGATATTGGTAACGCATCAGAAAAATATAGAGCGTCTGCTAAAAGGAAAAGAGTCTAAAGTGTATCTATTTAAGAAAAAACAAGCTTAGCACAAAACTGCAAACAAATTTGCTTGCAAAATAGTTATGTGTTGGGTGATAAATTTACAATGATGAAAAAAACAATGATTTTTGGTCTGGCAACTGCATTACTTGCCATTTCCTCGTGTTCAACTGTTCCATTAACCGGACGTAGCAGATTAAGTTTGGTAGACGATAGCCAACTGCAGCAACAAGCAGCAATTGGTTATGCGCAATTGTTAAGCGATCCGCAAACTAAAGTGGTATCTTCAAGCAATGCCAATGCTGCTATGGTAAAACGTGTGGGGCAAAAAATTGCTACTGCCGTTACTCAATATATGAACCAAAATGGCTACGGAGATCAAATTGCTAACTATAAATGGGAATATAATTTAATTGATAGTAAAGAAATTAATGCTTGGTGTATGCCAGGTGGTAAAATCGCAGTTTATACTGGTATTTTGCCGGTAACAAAAGATGAAGCTGGCTTGGCTACCGTAATGGGCCACGAGGTGGCTCACGCTATCGCACAACACTCCGCAGAAAGAGCATCGCAAATGACAGTTGCTCAAGGTGTTGGTACAGCTGTAGGTGTAGCTAGTGCTAATTCTAAATATGCACAATATATCAATACTGCTTACGGTATTGGTGGGCAATTGGCTATTTTAAGCTACGGAAGAAACCAAGAGTTAGAAGCCGATAAAATGGGATTGGCATTTATGGCAATGGCGGGATATAATCCAAACAATGCGATTGGCTTTTGGCAAAGAATGGCGCAAGCTAGTTCTGGTTCGCAAAAACCACCAGCTTTCTTAAGTACCCACCCATCAGATCAATCTCGTATTGCTCAAATACAAAAGGCATTGCCAGAGGCGATGAAATATTATAAAGGAAAGTAAGGTGTAAGGTAGAAGGAGAGAAGGTTTAAGGTTTGGAAGTTTATATTTTCAGGCTTTAAACCTTTTTTGTTTAAGAAAATATCAACCTCAATCTCAATCTTAACCTAATCTTCAGTGAGCACGCTCATAATAGCGGATGCCTTAACCAAACATTCTTCATATTCCTTCTCTGCATCAGATTCATAAGTAATAGCACCACCAACTTGAAATGATAAGTATGCTGTTTCTGTGTTGTAAAGGATACTCCTGATAACTACGTTAAAATCAAAGTCGCCGTGGGGGTTAATATAGCCAAAAGAACCAGAATAGGCTCCTCGCTTACTTCTTTCGTACTCGTCAATCAGCTGCATAGCACGTAGTTTCGGTGCGCCGGTCATAGATCCCATTGGAAAGGTATTTTTGATAGCATCAACAAAATGCGCATCTGGAGATAATTCGCAACTAATGCTTGAAATCATTTGATGGACCTGCGGAAAAGTATAAATCCCAAATAATTCATCAACTTTAACCGTTCCTTTCACTGCGCTTTTGGTGAGGTCATTTCGCACCAAATCTACGATCATTACATTTTCTGCCTGCTCTTTTTTGCTGTTTTTTAAATCCGCTTTAATGCGCAGATCTTCCGTTTGGTCAAGGCTTCTTTTAGCGGTTCCTTTTATCGGTTGCGATGTCAACACATTTCCTCTTTTAGATAAAAATCTTTCTGGCGTGGCCGATAAAATATATTTGCTGCCAATTTTGAAAAAACCAGCAAATGGAGTAGGGGAAATATTGGTTAAGTTATGATAAACGGATAAAGGATCGATGTGGGCATTTTCTGAAAAAAACTCTTGACAAAAATTCATTTCATAAATATCGCCTCGTTTAATATGCTGCTTAATCCTTTCTATACTAGATATGTATTCTTCACGAGTAAACTTCTGATTAATATTTACTTTTAAAGCAGCTGTATGAGGTGCTAAATTTACGTCTTCAATCTTTTTAAGGATGTCTTTATCACCTTTTAAAACCTGAACTTCATCGCCTTTGATAGCGATTAAACTGCAAGGAACAAAAAAATAGAGATCTGGAAAGTTTAATTTATCAATTTTTGAATTAGGGATGTTTTCTATTTCTCCTTTTAAATCGTAAGTAAATAGTCCAAACATCCACTCTTTGTTTTCATCAACAAATGATTTTAGCGATTCAAAGGCTGTTCCGGTAGAAGCAGTGAGTTCTTTGTCTTTTCCGAAAGCAATTAAGCAATCGTGCTTGCCATATTTGTCTTCGTAATTGTGAGAATCTAGATAACAACAAACCTCGAAGTTTGAAGCATATTGAAGTACTTTTTGTTTAAAACTGCTGATTTGGTGCGGAGTCATCTAACAAAATTGTCATTGCCCACAAAGGGGTTACTGTGTGGCAAGATACAGCTTTCCCGGCTATTCTCGTGGGCAAGCAATCTTAATGTGATGGGAATAAAACTTTGTCAACTTTCTATACAGTGTGCTAGAAAGTTGACAAAGTTAAAACTGTTGTAGGATTGCTTCGTACCTCGCAATGACGATCGCAATCTGCAATAAATTTTATTTCAAAGTTAAAGTTTGTGTTCTGTCTGGGCCAACCGATAAAAATTTGATTGGCACTTCTAGTTCTTTCTCCAAGAATTCGATATAAGCATTTAACTGCGCAGGGATTTGATCAGTAGAAGTGATACCAGTTAAATCAGTTTTCCAACCTTCAATTGCTTTTAAAACTGGTTTCGGTTCTACTGTGATGATGTCATAAGGCATATAATCGATCGTTTGACCGTCGTGCTCGTAGTGAGTACAAGCGTAAATAGTATCAAAACCATCTAATACGTCAGCTTTCATCATGATCAATTCGGTAACACCGTTTAACATGATGGCATATTTTAATGCTGGAAGGTCAATCCATCCGCAACGGCGAGCCCTACCTGTAGTTGCACCAAACTCGTGACCTACAGCGCGTAAAGTTTCGCCAGTTTCGTCGAATAATTCAGTAGGGAATGGACCACCACCAACACGTGTGCAGTATGCTTTGAAAATTCCGTAAACATCGCCCACTTTATTAGGAGCTATACCTAAACCAGTACAAGCACCAGCAGTAGTAGTATTTGATGAAGTAACAAATGGATAAGAACCAAAATCAACATCTAACAATGCGCCTTGAGCACCTTCTGCCAAAACCTTTTTACCTTCTTTTAGGTAGCCATTTACAAAATGCTCGCTATCTACATGAGGAATAGATTTGATAAATTCGATAGCTTCAAAAAATGCAGCTTCTTTTTCAGTTAAATCGTACTCAAACTCGTAATGAGAAAGGATTTCTTTATGTTTTTGTACTAGCTTTTCGTATCTTTCTTTAAAGTCTGGCAAGGTTGTATCACCAACACGAATACCGTTTCTGCCAGTTTTGTCCATATACGTTGGGCCAATACCTTTTAACGTAGAACCAATTTTACCAGCACCCATTTTTTGCTCGTTAGCAGCATCTAATAATTGGTGAGTAGGTAAAATTAAGTGCGCTTTACGTGCCAAAACTAATTTTCCTTTTCCAACAGGATCGTGGCCAGCAGCTCTTAAATTATCTAATTCTCTTTTTAAAATAATCGGGTCAATTACAACACCATTTCCTATAAGGTTCATGGTTTTTTCGTTGAAAATGCCTGATGGAATAGTATTAAGTACAAATTTTTTGCCATCGAACTCTAGGGTGTGCCCAGCATTGGGGCCGCCTTGAAAACGAGCTATTAAATCATATTGTGGACTAAGAACGTCAACGATTTTTCCTTTACCTTCATCGCCCCATTGTAGGCCTAGTAGTACATCTACTTGCGTCATTATTTTAAATTAAGAGAATATTGGTTTTGTAAATAATTAGTGTGCTTTGTTTTTAATGGTTGCTGCGGCGCTACAATCGAAACATACTCCATAAAGGTTTAAAGAGTGATGTTTGATGTCGAATTTTAGTAAATCGCCCACCATATTTTGGATTTGACCAATACGAGGATCGCAAAACTCTACCACCTTACCACAATCTATACAAATAACGTGGTCGTGTTGGTGATAGCCGTATGATTTTTCGAACTGTGCCATGTTCTTGCCGAATTGGTGTTTTGTTACCAAGTCACAAGAAACTAGAAGCTCTAGCGTATTATAAACGGTAGCCCTACTTACACGATATTTTTGATTTTTCATGTGTATGTAAAGGGTTTCTACGTCAAAGTGATCATCTCTTGAGTAGATTTCTTCTAAAATAGCAAAACGCTCAGGGGTTTTTCTTAAGTTTTTGTTTTCGAGATAGGCTTCGAATATCTTTCTAACCAACTCACTTGTGTTCTGTTCAGACATAGTTTTAAACTCCATTCCAAAGGTAACTATTTGATTTCACAGATTGAAAGATTACACGGATTTATGTTGATAAAATGCCTTATTGTTGAATTGTTTTGACTATGGTAAGAAAAACAATAGAGAAGCAGTTACTTTTATTTCTTTGAAGGGAGTTCTTTCAAATTAGATTTAGCATTTAAACTGCTCACAACTTTTTTGCCAGTTTTAGACTCCAATTCTAACCGTGCTACTTTGGCAACATCACCACCTTGTTGAGCTACTTTTTTACTTTCCTCAAATGTCTCAGGATTTGTGGCTTGAGAAATGTCCTTCGTGGAAGCCTCTGCAAGCATATTTAAAATTAACTCGGTATTGGTCATGTTGTCTCTAAGGTTTTCTTTCTTCAAACCTTTTAGTGCCTTATATTCCTTTGTTGTTTTACCCGCCCATGCATTGGTAATGATATCTGTAAGTGTCGCAAATTGTAAGCCTTCCTTTAATCCTCTTTTTTTCCACTCGTCTGTTAATTCCTTACGGATTTCAATACTTTTTAACTGTTGATTAATCCAATTCTCAGAATATCCCAACTTAAGATATTGCTCAAGGGCTCTGTCAATAGAAATTTCAGGATCTTGCAATTCATCCAAACGTTCAGAACCCACTTGTGCCAGCCACAATTTAAATGGTTCAGCTTTCGGCGATGGTATAGATTGGATGAGCCTAAAAATATGCTCAGTATCAGCAACGTCAGTAATGCGCATTTTTCCATCAGGAGCATACATTTTCAACTGTCCGATTTTTTCGGACAGTTCACTTCCTTCTTTTTTCAGCTTCGTTTTTAAATCATTCCAATATTTTCTTGGACGATCTGTTCCAGTTAGTACTTCTATAACATCTATAATAGAAACATACCATTTTTCCTCTTCTTCGCTCCAAAGCGTTCTAACTTTTTTGTCTTCAAATAATTGAATAGAATTTTCTTTTTTCATAGATAAGGAATTGATATTTAAGCATCAAACCTCGTTACCCCGGTAATGCCTTTCACCGCCAATAAGTTTTTTATCAAATTATCCAGATGCTCCTTATCATTAACAAATACTTTTATAGAGCCATCAAAAATACCATCATCGGTATCAATAGTAATGGAACGGATATTTACTTTAAAGTCGTTAGAAATAACTTTGGTTAAGCTGTTAATTAAACCTACGTCATCAATTCCAACAATTCTTAGCCCGGTTAAGAAACTTAATTCTTGTTGCTTGTTCCATTTTGCTTTCACTACACGATAACCATAGTTGGCCATCAGCTGTGCTGCATTAGGGCAATTAGTACGATGTATTTTAATGCCTTCATTTACCGTTACAAAGCCAAAAACATCATCTCCTGGAATTGGATTGCAGCAAGCCGCTAGCGTATAGTCTATCTTTTGTAAATCTTCGCCAATTAGTAAAACATCCGATTCTGGTCCTTTAACTTTTTTAAGTAATGCATCAATACGTTCGTTGTCTGTAGCTCTTTCATTGCCACGATTCTCTATTTCTTTTTCACTAGCAATGTATTCTTTTAAATCTTTTAGTTCTATTTTTCCTGTAGCAACAGAAATGAACAAATCTTGCGTAGACTGTAGTTTAAAGAAATAACTAAGCTTGTTTAGGTTGTCAGTGTTGTAAGTAATTTTAAGCGACTTTAACTTGCGCTCTAAAATTTCCTTTCCTTCTTCTGCAATTTTCCGTTTTTCTTCTTTTAATGATGATTTGATTTTCGACTTGGCTTTTGCCGTCATCACAATATTCAACCAATCTTCCTTAGGGGTTTGCTTGCTTGAGGTGATGATTTCTACTTGATCGCCATTTTGTAGCTTGTACGAAAGCGGTACCAATTTATGGTTAACCTTTGCACCAATACATTTTGCACCGATATCTGTATGAATTTCGAAAGCAAAATCTAGAGCTGTAGCACCTAAAGGCAATTGCAACAAAGCTCCTTTCGGAGTAAAAATGAAAATCTCATCAGAGAAAAGGTTCATTTTAAAATCATCCAAGAAATCTAGTGCATTAGATTCTGGATTACTTAGCATTTCACGAACTTTCTGTATCCATTGGTCAAGACCGTTATCGTTACTGCTTTCTTTATACTTCCAGTGTGCTGCGAAACCTTTTTCTGCAATCTCGTTCATACGCTGGGTACGTATCTGCACTTCTACCCACTGACCTTTTGGCCCCATCACGGTAGTGTGTAATGATTCGTAGCCATTTCCTTTTGGCGATGAAACCCAGTCACGCAAACGATCTGGGTTTGGACGGTACAAGTCGGTAACTATAGAGTAGGCCTTCCAGCAATCCGCTTTTTCACTTTCTGGGCTGCTGTCTAGGATAATTCTTATGGCAAAAAGATCGTACACCTCCTCAAAAGGGATGTTCTTTTTCTTCATCTTGTTCCATATTGAATGGATAGATTTTGGGCGACCGTAAACATTTGCTACTAATCCCTGCTCTGCTAAAATATCATTAATTGGCTCAACAAAAGCTTTGATAAAGGCATTTCTCTCCGCTTTTTTCTCGTTAAGTTGTGTGGCAATGTACTTGTAAGTGTCTGGCTCTAAGTACTTCATAGATAAGTCTTCCAGCTCAGATTTTATTGCGTATAAACCCAACCTGTGCGCTAAAGGAGCATACAAGTAAATAGTTTCCGATGCTATTTTCAGCTGTTTGTGACGAGGCATAAAATCCATCGTACGCATATTGTGCAGCCTATCTGCCAGCTTTATCAAAATTACCCTTACATCATCTGCTAGCGTAAGGAGCATTTTCCTAAAATTCTCTGCCTGTAAAGAACTATTGGTGTCAAAAACTCCCGATATTTTGGTTAAGCCATCAATAATTTTAGCAGTTTTTTTACCAAACTCACGTTCAATATCTTCCAAAGTAATGTCGGTATCCTCAACAACATCATGTAATAAGGCACATACAATTGATGTGGTACCTAAACCAATTTCTTCGGCAGCAATTTGAGCTACAGCGATAGGATGGTAAATGTAAGGTTCGCCCGACTTACGGCGCATATCTTTATGGCTCTCCAGAGCCATGTCAAAAGCCTTGCGTATTTCTTTTTTATCTCCCCTTTGTAATGTTGATTTACAGGCACGTAGCAAAGCACGATACCGTTTAAGTATTTCCTTTTTCTCGACTTCCAGATCTATAACCAAAGTATTCTTCATTTGTATTTTCTAGGTAAAATTATAGTGATATTAAACTATAAAGTATTATATTAGGTTTGTAGTTAAAACGAATATATAAAAATAGCGCTAACTTTGAATAGGCATAAATTTATGAAATTTTATCGTCTTTTTGCTCTTTCAATTGTCATGATTGCTGGTTTTTGTGCCCAAGCGCAAGACAGCACATCAACTGCTATTTGGCCAAAATTAGGCAAAAATGATACCATTCGTGTAGCTGCTACGGTAGATGGTGGTTTCATGATTCCATGGATTGGTTTAAGGGAGGTAGTTATTTACGGACAGCGAATTTGGAAGTCGCCACAAGAGCAAGCAGCCTATAACAGGTTGAGATACAATGTGCTTAAAGTTATGCCTTATGCCCTTTATGCTAAACGCAGATACGAGCAATTGGAACGTGAATTAGCACTAGTTTCTGATAAAAAAGAACAAAAACGCTTGGTAAAGGCTTGCGACAACGAAATTAAAAAAATGTTCAACACTGAAATCAAGGAGTTGACCATTACACAAGGACAGATACTAACTAAATTAATTGATAGGGAAGTTGGACGGACAACCTACGATATTGTGAAGGAAACGAAAGGTAAATTTGCTGCATTTTCTTACCAATTGGTCGCTAGGGTGGTTGGTCATAACTTAAAGAGTACCTACAGTGTTCAGGAAGATAGAGATATCGAATCGATCATTAGAGGTTCTGGCTACTATCAGTAAGGTTGAAATATGAATGTAACTCCAACAGTGTATCCATTTAAGGCTCGCCTTATCAATGGAACAGAAAAAAACTTGGCCGACTACAAGGGCAAAGTATTGTTGATTGTGAACACAGCTTCTGGTTGTGGATTTACACCTCAGTTAAAAGAATTACAACAAATTAGAGAAGAGTTTGCTGAGCAAGGTTTCGAAATTTTGGGTTTTCCTTCAAACGATTTTGGTAAACAAGAACCTTTGGATGGAAAAGCAATTAATGAATTTTGTGAAGTGAATTACGGTGTTGCTTTTCCAATTTTCGATAAAGTGATGATTAGAGGAAAAGAAGCTCATCCGTTATTTAAATTCTTAGCAGATAAGAAACAAAACGGAAATTTAACTTCTACACCTCGTTGGAATTTCCATAAATACCTCGTTAATAAAAAAGGTGAAGTAGTGGAGTATTTCTTTCCGTTTACTAAGCCAACTTCATCTAAGGTGAAGAAAAAAATACAACGTCTTTTACAAGAAAATGTCTAATATAGAAACCACAAAGACACCAAGAACACAAAAAGCAAACTCTGTGCTCTTGGTGTCTTTGTGGTAAAATGAAGTATAAATGAAATTAGATTTATTGGTTTTAGCCGTTCATCCAGATGATGCAGAATTGGGATGCTCGGGTACGATTATCAAACATATTGCGCTAGGTAAGAAAGTTGGGATTATAGATTTTACTAGAGGTGAACTTGGCACTCGTGGCACAATTGAAACTCGTGCCGAGGAGTCTAAAAATGCTTCTGCAATTATGGGCGTTCACGCTAGAGAAAATATTGGCATAAGAGACGGATTTTTCAAAAATGATGAAGCGCATCAATTGGAAGTAATTAAGATGATTCGTAAGTATCAACCCGAAATTGTTCTAACTAATGCCTTGTATGACCGACACCCTGATCATGGTAGAGCTTCTGATTTGGCTAATGATTCTATTTTCCTTTCTGGATTAAGGAGGATTGAAACCGAGCTTGACGGTGTAAAGCAAGAACCTTGGCGACCACGTCTAACTTTACAATATATCCAAGACACGTACATCAAACCAGATATTATTGTTGATATTTCGGAGCAAATGGAGCAGAAAATCGCAGCTATTAGAGCTTTCAAAACACAGTTCGATAGTTCAGATGAAAACGAACCGCAAACCTATATTTCAACGCCTGCCTTTTTGCAATCGGTTGTTGCCAGAGCAAGGGAAATGGGTAAAAACATTGGGGCAGAATATGGCGAAGGCTTTACCTCAAGAAAGCTTTTAGGGGTAGAAAGTTTGTTCGATTTGAGGTAGAAATCATCCAAAAGCCAACAATTTAGGGTATTTCTTGTTTAAACAAAGGTAACGAGGTTTTACAATAGTGAGACTTCAAACTTTTACATTAAACATATCCCATCTATGGCTAATCTATTTTCCTCTTTAAAAAACGCTTATCAATTATTTAAAAGTGTAGATTTTGAAAAACTAGATGCACTTTCTAAAAAAGTTGATCTACCTAAAATGGTAGAGACAATTTCTAGTCTCGACGAAAAGCAATTACAAGGTATGATGAAAATGATGGGCGGAAGTTCTCGTAAAAAGGAACTGCCACCCATTGAAGGAGATTTTTATCAGCTTGGAGAAGAAGCTTTAAACGAAGAAGACCGAGCGCTACAGCTCAAAGTACGAGCTTTCTTAGAAAAAGAAGTTAAACCAATTGTTAACGATTACTGGCTACGAGCCGAATTTCCGCATGAAATAATTCCTAAAATTGCTGAGCTGAACGTGTGTGGCTTGGTTTACAAAGGCTACGGTTGCGCAGGTAAATCTAACTTAATGGAAGGCATTTTAGCGATGGAGTTGGCACGTATCGATACATCGATGTCTACTTTTTTTGGCGTACAAAGCGGTTTAGCCATGGGCAGTATTTACTTGTGCGGTTCCGAAGAGCAAAAGCAAGAATGGTTGCCGTCTATGCAGCAATTTAAAACTATTGGTGCGTTTGGCTTAACAGAACCAGAAGTTGGTTCAGGTGCCGCTGGTGGATTAACGACTACGGTTAAGCGCAAGGGAAATAAGTGGATTATTAACGGGCAAAAAAAGTGGATTGGCAATGCCACTTTTTCTGATATTACCATTATTTGGGCCAGAGATTTAGATGATAACCAAGTAAAAGGTTTTATCGTTAGAAAAGGAACACCAGGCATTTCGGTAGAGAAAATGCAGGATAAAATGGCTTTACGCATTGTGCAAAATGGTTTAATTACACTCAATAATTGCGAATTAGACGAAGCAGACAGATTGCAAAATGCCAATTCGTTTAAAGATACTGCAAAGGTTTTGCAGATGACCAGAGCAGGAGTAGCTTGGCAGGCAGTTGGTTGTGCTAGAGGGGCTTACGAAGCCGCTTTGGCCTACACGCAAAAGCGTAAGCAGTTCGGTAGACCTATTTCTTCGTTTCAACTCATCCAAAATCATTTGGTTGAGATGTTGTCTAATCTTACCGCTATGCAAACCTTATGTTTCAGGTTGTCGCAATTGCAAGACCAAAATTTATTGACCGATGAACATGCTTCGTTGGCCAAAGTTTTTTGTTCTATGCGTACCCGCGATGTAGTGAGTAGAGCAAGAGAAGTAATGGGGGGTAACGGCATTTTGTTAGAATATGATGTGGCTCGTTTTGTGGCTGACGCCGAGGCAATTTATTCTTACGAAGGCACCAAGGAAATCAATACTTTAATTGTTGGGCGAGCAATTACCGGTCATTCTGCCTTCGTTTAAGAATTGAATACTTACGAAGTTTCAAAAACTTCGTAAGTCTAATCATATTTAAATGGCCATTTCAGTAAGCCTACATTGCCCATAGCGCTCTTTTCGTAAAGTGCAAAACAGTGGGCATTGAATTGGGTGTCAAAATTTACATCGCCTGGTACTAATTGTGTAGGAGCGGCTTTGCCTTCAAAAAAGTAGTAAACTTTGGTGTTGCCATACTTGGTGTGAGGCATTAAATCTCCATATTCTTTGAGCTGTGCGGCAGTGGTATCTTTAACGGTTACGGCATAAATGCGCTGTACCGGACCGGTATTGTTTTCGTTTCTATAATTGGCAACTTCGGTAAAACCGCCCTTCAAATCCTCAATTCCAGATTGCGTGAAAGTGTCTTTTAGCATCCAGCCAATAAGTGCGATAGCCAATAGTGCCAGTCCAGCTTTTTTCATGTTTCGAAGTTAATGCAAATTGATTTTCAGTTTGTAGCAGAGAAGTCAAGAAATAGAAAACCATTAAGAAGTTAAGCTTTAACTAACCTTAACTTCTTAATGGTTTTAAAATGTTATTTCTGCGAAGCTTATTACAGTGTAGGTAATATTTTGTACATTATTTCAATTCCTTCGTCGATATGTTTTTTCTCAATGCAAAGTGCTGGCCTAAAGCGAATGGTTTGGTTACCGCAACCTAAAAACATCACGTTGTTTTCCATCCCTTTTTCTACGAACTTGTTTCTCATTTCCTTGTTAGGAAAATCGAAAGAACAAAGTAGGCCTCTACCACGCACATTACTCATTTTATCATATTTGTTGGCTAGTTCGTGCAATTGGTTTTTCAGGTATTCGCCTACATTTGCTGCGTTTTCGCAAAGTTGGTCTTCTTCTATGATACTTAAAATTTGTGTAGAACGCACCATGTCTACCAAATTGCCGCCCCAGGTAGAGTTAATACGGGAAGGAACTTTAAATACATTACCATCTACTTCGTTAACCTTGTTGCCTACCAAAATACCGCATATCTGCATTTTCTTGCCGAATGTTAAAATGTCTGGTCTGGCTTGTTCGCTAAAATGCTGGTGGCACCAAAATTTTCCAGTTAAGCCCACACCAGTTTGAATTTCATCGTAAATCAGCATTGCTTCATTTTCATCTGCCAATTGGCGTAGCTGAATTAGAAACTCTTCCCTAATATGATTATCACCACCTTCAGATTGAATTGGCTCGATAATGATGGCGCAAATTTCGTCCTTATTATCTGCAAAAGCCTGCTTGATTTGAGCTAAAGAAGCAGCCTCTGTTTGTGCTGCAACTTTTAAGTTTTCTTCGTTTAAAGGGAACTTGAGTTGCGGTGTACTTACCCTTGGCCAGTCGAATTTGGCAAACCATTTGGTTTTATCTGGTAGGGTGTTGGTTAAACTAAGGGTATAGCCGCTTCTGCCGTGAAAAGCTTTTTCGAAGTGAATTACCTTAAATCCCTTCTCTTCTTTGTAGCCTTTGGCGAAGTTTTTTTGAACCTTCCAATCCATGGCAACTTTAAGTGCATTTTCTACAGCCAAGGCACCACCTGCAATAAAAAAGGCATGCGGTAAATAATCAGGAATACCTACGCGAGAGAAGGTATTTACAAACTCTGCATATTGCTGTGTATAAACATCGGAGTTTGATGGATTAGCCAATGCAGCTAGCAGTAGGTTATGTTTAAAAGCTTCGTCATTTACCATTTTTGGATGATTGTAACCTAAAGGAACGGAAGCAAAGCAGGTGAAAAAATCTAAAAGTTTGCGATTGTATTTCGAATCGTAAATATAGGCGCCATTACTTTTTTCCATGTCGTAGGTAAGGTCGTAGCCATCGGCAAGGATATGTTTTTTTAGCGCTTGTGAAACTTGGTCTGCAGCAACATTTAATTGATACATAAATTTGAGTTTTGGTTGAAATCAAATTTATATAAATGTGCCAAAATATCAAATTTAGAGGGTTTTTGAACTCAGAGTTCAAAAACTAGGTTTAAACAGTTTAAAGTTAGATTTTGCTTAAAACTTTAACCGCTTTTAAAAAATGTGGAAAAATATTTTAGACAATCTGTTTGAAAATGCTGCTTTTTTTGGGAGAAAACCAATTCCTCCTGAACGAATTATTGATGCCAAATCTAATTTTTGAGAACTCCTTGATGTAAAACATTCATTACATTTCTAAAAAAGCAAGACGCAAACGTTTGCGTTTAGGCACATTCTTCAGTTGCTAATTTCTTTTAACTATTTTTATTGCAAAGGCTTTTTGGCTGGTGCCTATTTTTTGCTCTAAAGCAATATATAGTTGGCATATACAAATATATCCCAGATAATGAATAGAAAAGAGTTTCTAAAGGCTTCATCCATATTTACGGCAGCTACTTTCGTGCCTCTTAATCATGTTTTTGCAATACAAAGCGATAAGAAAATTAGAGTGGGCCTTATTGGAGTAAATGGAATGGGCTGGTCAAACCTAAATGCTATATTAAAAAACGGACAGGTTGTTTGCACTGCGTTGTGTGACGTAGATGAAAATATATTAAATAAGCGTAAGACTGAATTAGCTGATAAAGGAATTAAGGTAAAGACATTTGTGTCCTACCAAGAAATGTTAAAAGGTGATTTGGTAGATGCTGTTATTGTTGCAACGCCAGATCATTGGCATTGTTTACAAATGGTAGATGCCGTGAAAACTGGAAAGCATGTGTACGTTGAAAAACCGATAGGAAATTCGATCTTAGAGTGCGATGTGATGGTAAAAGCTGTTAAAAGCAGTTCGAGTATTGTGCAGGTTGGGCAATGGCAGCGTAGCCAGCGCCATTTTCGCGATGCAATGGATTTTATTCATTCTGGTAAGTTAGGTAAGATAAGAACGGTAAAGGCTTGGTCTTATCTGGATTGGAAAAAAACAATCGAGAATAAACCAGATACTGCTGTGCCAGAAGGTGTACATTATGATATGTGGTTAGGCCCTGCACAAAAAAGACCATTTAATCCAAATAGGTTCCATTTCGAGTTTCGTTGGTTTTGGGATTATGCAGGAGGCTTAATGACAGACTGGGGAGTACACCTCTTAGACTACGCTTTGCTGGGAATGAAAGCTTCCGATCCTATTTCAGTAATGGCATCAGGAGGTAAGTTTGCAGACCCGAACGGAGCAGCCGAAACGCCAGACACTTTGAATGTGATATACGAATTTGAAGATTTCAGCATACAATGGGAGCATGCCATAGGTATTGGTCTTGGTTTGTACGGCAGAAGCCACGGTGTAGCTTTCATTGGAAATAATGGCACGTTGGTGCTAAATAGAAATGGCTGGGAGGTTATTCCAGAGAAAGATAGAATGGAAGCTATTGCTTTACAAAAGCCAAAAGATAGGGGGCTAGAGCTGCACATGGAAAATTTTGTTGAAGCCATCACTAGAAAAGATAGCTCAATGCTAAATGCTCCCATTCAAGTTGGCGCAAACATCGCCGCATTTTCTCAGATGGGAAATATAGCCTACCGTACGGGTAAAAAACTGTACTGGGATCGTAGCAAGCGTAGATTTACAGACGCAGAAGCCAATAAATATCTAGCTGCTAAATACAATAATGGATATAAACTGCCAAGCATATAGAGCAATTACCAATTATCCAAACAAGAAACAAACCAAATATTAAATAGAAATCACCGTAAATCTGCGTGGAATATCAATGGTAATCTGCGGGAAATATTTATAAATAATCAAATACTAAATAACTAACAAACCGAACAACCAAAATATAATATAATGAAAACTACTATTTCAAAAATTTTCACCGCACTAGCTGTTGGTGTTATTTCCTACCAGCCGGTGCATATATTCGCTCAAAAAAAAGCAGTAAGTGATAAAGGTTGGCATAACTTATTTGATGGGAAAAGTTTAAAGGGCTGGAAAAAACTAGGTGGCAACGCACCATACACGATTGAAAAAGGTGCAATAGTTGGAACAATGACCAAAGGTACGCCTAACTCCTTTTTAGTGACACAGAAGGAATATGGAGACTTTATCTTAGAAGTAGATATTAAACTTGAGGGAGAAGGAACTAATTCGGGCGTGCAAACTAGAAGTCATTATGATGCAGAAAAGAAGAGGGTATTTGGTAGGCAAGTAGAAGTAGACCCTACGGCAAGGGCTTGGACTGGTGGTATTTATGACGAAGCCAGACGTGGATGGTTATATCCCTTAGATCTTAATGAGGCAGCTAAATCTGCCTATAAACCTAATGAATTTAACAGAATTCGTATCGAAGCCATAGGCGATGAATTACGCACTTGGGTTAATAATGTGCCTGTATCTTATGTTATCGATACCTTAGATAAAAGAGGCTTTATTGGTTTACAAGTACATAGTATCCCAGATAAATTAGATGGTAAGAAGGTCTATTTCAAAAATATCCGCATCCAGACAAAAAACTTAAAGACTAAACCGTTTTCTAAAGATGTTTTTGTGGTTAATCTAAAGCCTAATCAGCTAAGTTCTGCTGAAAAGGCCGCAGGTTTTTCGTTGCTGTTCGATGATGAAAAAGCCGACCAATGGAGAAGTGTTCGCGGAAATTCGTTTCCCGAAAAAGGGTGGAAGGTAGGTAAGGGAGAAATGACTGTGTTAAAATCGGATGGTGGCGAATCTACCAATGGTGGCGATATTATTACCCGAGATCAGTATAGTGTGTTCGATTTATCATTTGAGTTTAAGCTTAGCCCGGGTGCCAACAGCGGTGTCAAATATTTTGTAACGCTTAAAGAAAAAACACAGGGCTCGGCGATAGGATTAGAATATCAAATACTGGATGATAAACTACATCCGGATGCTAAAATGGGCCGTGATGGAAACCGTACATTAGCATCGTTATACGATTTAATTACATCAAATAAAGAAACAAGAGCCCGCCGACCTATTGGCGAGTGGAATAGGGGCAGAATAGTGGTTGCTGCAGATAACACCGTAACTCATTATCTCAACGGAATTAAGGTGGTACAATATAAACGTGGCTCTCAAGATTTTCGCGATTTGGTTGCTAAAAGCAAGTATAAAGATTGGGAGAGTTTTGGAGAAGCTCCTCAAGGCCACATACTTTTACAAGATCATGGAGATAACGTTTCCTTCAGAAATATCAAAATTAAGAAATTGAAATAGCGATTACCACTAAACCAAAAAATATGAACCATTACCTTTCTCGTCGCAGTTTCATTAGCCAAACAGTTATGGCAGGTGGAGGTGTGATGCTTTCAAATAGTCTTTTAGGAAAAATACCTTTTGCTTCTGCAAATGAACGGGTTAATTTGGCCTGTGTTGGTGTAGGAAACAGGGCAGGAGAAATCATTAGAGATTTATACAAAACGGGTCTTTGTAATATCGTTGCGCTTTGCGATGTAGACATGGAAGCCGAGCACACGCAAAAGATTTTGCAAATGTTTCCTAACGTTCCCCGATTTAAGGACTTTAGGCAAATGTTCGATAAAATGGGAAATCAGATAGATGCTGTTTCTATAGGTACACCAGATTTTGCCCATTTTGCTGTTACTATGCTAGCCTTAGATTTGGGTAAGCATGTTTATGTGGAGAAACCAATGGCCCAAACATTTTGGGAAGTGGAGCTGATGATGCAGAAAGCTAAGAAAAGCCCTAAATTGGTTACTCAAATGGGTAATCAAGGGCATTCGGAAGCAAATTACTTTCAGTTTAAGGCTTGGAAAGATGCAGGGATTATTAAGGATGTAACCCAAATAGATGCACACATGAATATGCCACGCAGATGGCACAGTTGGAACCCTAAAATGAAGAGTTTTCCACCAGCAGAAGTAATACCAACTACACTAGACTGGGAATTGTGGCAAATGCAAACACTAGGGCACGATTACAATAAAGATTTTGTGAATGGCCAATGGCGTTGCTGGTTCGATTTTGGTATGGGTGCGCTAGGCGATTGGGGTGCACACATTTTAGATACAGCACATGAATTTTTAGAACTCGGTTTGCCCACACAAGTGGAAGCAAAATATCTGAAAGATCATAATTCGTTCTTTTTTCCAATGTCTTCTACCATTAACTTCCATTTTCCAAAAAGAAAAGGTATGCCTCCTGTAGATATTACTTGGTACGATGGATTAGATAATCTGCCGAAAATCCCAGAAGGATATGGTGTTTCTGGTTTAGATCCGAATATTCCGCCGCCAAGTACTGGCAATATAGAACCTGCTAAGCTAAATCCTGGAAAAATTATCTACAGCAAAGATTTAATTTTTAAGGGCGGCTCACATGCAAGTACCCTTCAAATTATTCCAGAAGCAAAAGCAAATGATTTGAAAAATAAACTGCCAGAAGTGCCTCTATCTCCTTCCAATCATTTTGCCAACTTTTTAAAAGCTTGTAAGGGCGAAGAAAAGACAAGATCTCCTTTTAGCGTTGCTGGGCCGTTAAGTCAGGTGTTTTGTTTGGGCGTAATTACACAGCGTCTTAATGCTAAAGTAGATTTCGATCCGATTAAGAAAGAGATTGTTAACGATAAGTTTGCGAATGCACTACTAGCAGGTCCGCCACCAGCAAAAGGGTGGGAGCAATATTATAAAATGTAGATTATTTTAAAGGTGTCTAAAGGATACTTTCAGACATCTTTTTAAAATTCGTTGATTTTTCCTAAAATTCCGAACAAGCCGCCAGTATGCACTGCTAATATTTTTGCGTCTTTTGGCAGCTGTTTTTTTTCGAACAAATCATTAATTGCGTAAAACATTTTTCCAGTATAGATGGGATCTATCAGCACGCCAGTTGTTGAGGCGAAATCTTTAATAAAAGAAATTAGTTGCGGAGTGGTTTTAGCATAACCTCCGAAATGATAGTCGGTATGTAGCTGCAATTTGGAGAGGTCTTTTTCGTAGTGTACTATTTCATCCTTAATAAAATCACCATCTTTTAATACGGGAACCACATGAAGTTGCGTATTTAAGCCGAGTTTATTGATGCCTATTAATAAACCTGCAGCAGTGGTTCCGGTGCCTGCAGCACAAAAAATGTGATCAAAATGCTCGTTCAATTCTGAAATAATTTCTGCACAGCCAACGGTAGCTTCTTCACTTGCGCCACCCTCATCTATAAAGTACGCATCATCATCATTTCCATAATACTTTTCAAACAAGTCCCATTTGTTTCTGTAGCTTTTCCTGTCTACAAATTTCAATTGCATGCCAAATAGTTTGCAAAGCGATAGCATAGGGTTTTCAACTTCTTCACCTCTTACAAAAGCAGT
>NZ_JAVHXT010000022.1 GCF_031119335.1 Pedobacter sp. | reverse complement strand
TGCTTACTTATCTAAGATTACGTAAGAACCTTTAGCTCCTGGAATGGAACCACTAACTACTACTAGGTTTTGCTCAGCGTAAACTTTCAATACTTGTAAGTTTTGAACTTTCACTCTATCACCACCTGTTCTACCAGCCATACGCATTCCTTTGAATACACGTGAAGGCCATGAAGAAGCTCCTAACGAACCTGGTGCACGCATCCTGTTGTGCTGACCGTGAGTTTGACCACCCACACCGGCAAAACCGTGACGTTTTACCACACCTTGGAAACCTTTACCTTTTGAAGTTCCCACAACATCAACATAGTCACCTTCAGCGAAGATGTCTACAGTAACTGTATCGCCTAAGTTTAAAGCATTTTCAAACTCAGCGAACTCTACCAATTTACGTTTTGGAGTTGTGTTTGCTTTAGCGTAATGGCCTTTTAATGGCTGCGTTACGTTTTTTTCTTTTGCCTCATCAAATCCCAACTGGATTGACGAGTAACCGTCTTTTTCTTCGGTTTTAACTTGTGTTACTACACAAGGCCCAGCTTCGATTACAGTACAAGGAATGTTTCTTCCTTCTGCATCGAAAATACTGGTCATTCCTACTTTTTTTCCAATAATTCCTGACATTTCTTTATTTAAGTTAACACCCATCGAAGCAGTAGGGCTTCGTTCAAGGTGGATATACAATCCCCGCAAAGGGACGGCAAAGATAGGCAAGAATTATTAATTTTCAAATAGTTAGCTAAAAAATTTTTAAGGTTTTATTAGCCGATGCTTTTGCTAGAAAAAAGTGATCGGGTTTTACCCTACGCAGAATCTATGAGAAAACACAAACAACTGATAAATAACGAATTATATTTTTTCAGTTTTTTTTTGAAAAGCATGTACAGAAGCATTATTAAGGCTTAGCCCCCTCTTTACGCTTTGCTACGTTGGCAAACACATAGGTTTGCCACTACGTGTTCGCTTCAATAGGGTTTGGTTAACTCAATTCAGCAAAAGAAAACAACACATGGCTCAAGTAAAAAATGATGATAATATTTAACACCATTAAAAAACCACCATCGTATTTAACACACAGGAATGGCTTCAAATCTACATTATAAATTACTACATTAGAGCTATCATATAATGTAATAACCATGAAAAAAGCTTTGGTAATATATCTATTTGTATTCACCAGTATAATGTTTAGCTCTTGCGCAGCAAAAAGGATGCAATATATGCAAGAAGAAGATCCAGCTACATTTGTTAAGAAGAAAAAAGAACCAAAGCTGTTAAGAGCCGCCGATGAAATGCTGGACCATTACGGTAAAAAGTTGAGAGGGGAATTGGATAGGCACCCAGTTGAAACATCGAAACCGCCTAAAGGAACTTTTCATTAATTGACAAATCAGCGTTAATGCGCAAAACCGCCGCTTAAGCTCACCATAATAATTGCCAGAACAATTAGTCCTATTAATACATATAGATAATCTTTTTCGAGGAAGAAAGTTACGACCGCCATTAACACCCTAGCAATTGGAGTGAATATTAACATCAGCAAGCCGAACTGCACTACCGCCGCACCTCTAAAAGTTAGCACGTTTGCGAATATAGTTTCTACAGTTTTTAAAGAAACCTTGTTGAAACTAAATTCTGCATAGTCTATTTTCTCGCTGCCGTGCTCAGATAGATAAATGATACCACCAAGAACAACGATCACCATAGAGATATAAACTCCAGCTCGCAATAAATTGCCTACTAGCGATTGGATGTCTTTATCTGTTATGTTTTTTGTTTGTTCCATGCTTATTTTAAAAACAATCTGTTTTCTTCCTCAATTTTTATCAGCTTTCGCTATCCCGATATCATCCATCCCAAAATTTATTTAAGGATACTAAAGCAAAAAGTCATTTCTAA
The DNA here is from genome assembly GCF_031119335.1 of Pedobacter sp. GTDB lineage: Bacteria > Bacteroidota > Bacteroidia > Sphingobacteriales > Sphingobacteriaceae > Pedobacter. The sequence goes on along the minus strand of NZ_JAVHXT010000022.1, from coordinate 42,453 downwards.
TGCTTTAAGATTCCCGCCTACGCGGGAATGACGCTACGACGAACGGAGAACTGCCAACAATCTTTAAAATCCTCCTGTTAAACCTTTATAAATCATTTGCAATGCCAATATAGTTACCACTACTGCAAAAATCATTTTCAATTTATCTGTTTTAGCTTTTACCAAAACCTTTGCACCAACCGTAGCTCCAATTAAAACACCAATACAAACCGGCATTGCAATTCCGGGATCTATTTGCCCACGATGTAAATAAACTACCGCACTAGCCGCAGCTGTAACGCCCATCATAAAATTACTGGTAGTGGTAGATACTTTAAAAGGCAAGCGCATGATGTTGTCCATGGCAATTACTTTTAAGGCACCACTGCCGATGCCTAACAATCCCGACAAAGTTCCTGCAAAAAGCATCATAAAAAATCCTCCAGCTACATTTTTTACAGCGTAAGGCGTAACAACACCTTGATTTGGATAAGAGCCATTAAGTTTGAAGAACTTGGCTCCTTTGCTCGTATATTCTAAAGTAGTATGATCTACTTTTTTCTTCAAAGTCATTAATGAGGAGAAAATGAGGATGCAACCGAATATTACAGCTACATAGCCTGCATTTAAATATACTGCAATTACAGCTCCCAAAATTGCACCAACGGTGGTTGCTATTTCCAAGAACATTCCTATTCGCATATTGGTAAGGCCTTCTTTTACGTACGCTGCGGCAGAACCGGTAGACGTTGCAATTACCGAAATAATTGATGCTCCAATAGCATAATGTATATCGACACCTAGACCTAAAGTTAGCAAGGGAATGATGATTACGCCACCACCTAAACCAGTTAACGAACCTAAAAAGCCCGCTAAAAAAGCACCGATAAGCACAATTAAGGTAAATAGCAATACTGACATGCAACAAATATAAGCGACAGGAATTGGCTTTATGCAATAAAACAGCAATAAAAGAAAGTCTATAGGATACTTAGAAATTATCGATTATAGTGGTTTTTGGCTGGTTTATTCTATGGATGTCGAGGCAACACCATAGTTTAAAACGTCATTGCGAGGCACAGTTTATCCCGAATGGCCCTATCGTGTGGACACATCTCGTTCCTCCCCCTTGAATCCCCCTCCAAAGGGGGACACACTGTGCCTAAGCATTTTGCATATCCCCCTCTCCGAGGGGGCAGGGGGAGGAAAACAACATTTTCCAATATTTGTGTCCACACGATAGGAATGGTCGCGACAAACTGTGCCTCGCAATGACGAAACGCTTAGAAGACTTACGAAGTTTAACTTTAACATATTACTGTTATTCAACGGAAAAGTTGAGGGCTTCGCCGTTTAAAAACTTCGTAAGTCTAGGAGAAATGATGTGCTATTAATGGGTTGCCTTACCCACACTTAGAAGAACCACAGTCGCTGCAGGTTAAACAACCTTCTTGGTAATGTAAGTTGGTAGAGTTACAGTTGCTACATTTGGCTTTACTTGTTTCTGTACCATCAGGTATGTAACGTTTTAACGCTCTTCCCACACCGTTTTTCCAAGTATTGATAGCTTCATCTAGCTGTAGACTACCAATTAACTCTACCACTTTTTCAATTGGCATACCATGGCGCAAGGTACTTGAAATCAGCTTTGCATAATTCCAATATTCTGGATTAAACTTATGTGACAAGCCTTCGATGGTAGTTTTATACCCTCTTTGGTTTTTAAACTGGAAATCGTACCTAGAAGTGCCATCGGCCTCCTTATTCTTGATAATAGAACCACGGTTAAGCCAACGAGGAATGGAAATACCATCTTCATCATCTGCAAGGCCTGTAAAAATTTCATAGGGCCTTTCATCTACCAAACCAATAAAAGCAATCCATTTATCTTTATTGTTCTGAAAACGCACTACATCAGCCTCCAGAACCTGAGGACGGGTAGTTGGAAAAGTCGCCTCTTCATCAACCTTAGCTCCTTCCTTTTTCTTATCATCTATGGCGATTAATACCCCCGAACGCGAACCATCACGATAAACTGTTACTCCTTTGCATCCTGCTTTCCAAGCCGCCATATATAATTCGCCAACCAATTCTTCCGATACATCGTTTGGCATATTAATAGTTACGCTGATAGAATGATCTACCCATTTTTGGATAGCACCTTGCATCCTCACCTTCTCCAAATAATCAACATCGTTTGACGTAGCTTTATAATAAGGTGATTTTTCGATCAACGCATTTAGCTCATCCTGACTATAATTATAAGTAGTATCGTGACCATTAATTTCCATCCAATCTTTAAATTTATGATGGAATACAATGTATTCTTCCCAAGAGTCGCCTACTTCATCAACAAAATCAACTCTTACATCTTTATCATTAGGATTTACTTTTCTGCGGCGCTTGTAAACCGGCATAAATACTGGCTCTACACCCGAAGTAGTTTGCGACATTAAGCTTGTGGTACCAGTTGGTGCGATGGTTAATAAAGCAATGTTTCTGCGACCATATTCCGTCATATCGTAATACAGTTGCGCATCAGCTTCTTTTAATCTCAACATAAACGGATTAGCCTTTTCTTTATCCGCATCGTAAATGGTGAAAGCGCCTCTTTCTTTTGCCATATCAACAGATGACCTGTAAGCTGCCAAAGCCAAGTTTTTATGAACTTCAATTGAAAATTCAGTAGCCTCTTTTGTGCCATAACGCAAATTTAGAGCAGCCAACATATCGCCTTCTGCGGTAATCCCCACACCTGTACGCCTTCCTTCTTCGGCCTTTTTACGGATATTTAACCAAAGATTTTGCTCCGTTCTTTTGATTTCAGCTTCTTCTGGATCTTCATCTATTTTCTCTAATATCGCATCAATCTTTTCTAATTCTAAGTCGATGATATCATCCATCATTCGTTGCGCCAAACCCACATGTTCTTTGAAAAGTTCCCAATTAAATGAAGCTTTTGACGTGAACGGGTTTTCTACATAAGAATATAAGTTGATAGCCAGAAGACGGCAAGAATCGTATGGGCACAAAGGAATTTCACCGCAGGGATTAGTAGACACCGTTTCGTAACCTAAATCGGCGTAGCAATCTGGCAGCGACTCTTTAATAATGGTATCCCAAAATAAAATACCTGGTTCTGCTGATCGCCAGGCGTTGTGCACAATCTTTTTCCAAAGCGAATTGGCATCAGTTTCTTTTGTAAACAAAGGATTACTCGCTTTAACAGGATATTGCTGAACATAAGGCACTCCACTTTCTACCGCTTTCATGAACTCATCGTTGATACGCACAGACACATTTGCGCCTGTCACTTTACCTTGTTCTAATTTAGCATCAATAAAATCTTCGGCATCTGGATGTTTGATAGACACCGACAACATCAAAGCACCTCTACGACCATCTTGCGCAACTTCGCGAGTAGAATTAGAGAAACGCTCCATAAATGGCACAATACCAGTGGAAGTTAGTGCCGAGTTTTTAACTGCAGAACCTTTTGGACGGATATGCGACAAATCGTGACCAACACCTCCCCTACGTTTCATCAACTGTACTTGTTCCTGGTCTATTTTCATAATTCCACCGTAGGAATCTGAATCACCGTTGTTGCCAATTACAAAGCAGTTTGAAAGCGAAGCTATTTGGAAAGGGTTTCCAATGCCAGTCATAGGGCTACCTTGCGGGATGATATATTTGAAATCTTTAATGAGTTCGAAAATCTCCCCTTCGGATAAAGGATTAGGATATTTTTGCTCGACCCTTGCTATCTCAGATGATATGCGTTTGTGCATATCGTTAGGATCACGTTCGTACAAAACCCCGGCCGAATCTTTTAAAGCATACTTGTTTACCCAAACTCTAGCGGCTAAATCATCGCCTTTAAAATATTGAAGTGCAGCGGCATAAGCTTCATCTTGTGTATAGATATTAGTTTTTTGAGCAGTTATCTGTTCCATAGTATTGATTTTTTCCTTACCCAAACTTACCAAAAAAGAAAATTAATAAAAATGATTTAAAACAATTGTTTACAAAAACACACAATCAACAATCTAATTATCAAACAATTGAACTTTTTAAAAAATAAAAAAGTTTACAAAAAATTATTTCTATATGATAAACACAATAATAAAACATAAAACACAATATTGATTTTGCTTACCTTTTAAATAGATTGCTTCGCCGAATGGTCGGAGCAGGCTGTCGTTCCTTCTCGCAATGACGCATTACGTAAGCATGTAGTTAAACCAGAGGATCTCAGTCCATCAATTTAGAAATCATCTCAGCACTTAGTGCTCTTGCTTGCTCTAATCGACCGTCGAAAAAAGTTTTGGCAGCCTCAAAATGCGCCTTGTAGCCTTTCATGTCGCCGTAACCGATAATTGAAGCCCATTCATGTACAGCGGTATGAAATTCTAAGTCATCTTTTCTGATGCTTTTATCGTAAAGTGCCGCTTGGATAGTTTCTTCCAATAGTTCTTCGTCTTTAAAAAGATATTCGGCTATACCCAAACGTAAACGGAAAGGCGGTGTTTGGCAGATGAGATTATCATACGGACTTACGCCCATAGCATGCCAAGCGCAAACCATACTCAAAATGCTGAGGTGTGAATTAGGCTTTCGGGTGTGAGATTTATCGGCCATACTAAAAGCATCCATTACCTGATCATTCAATAATAAAGGTCTATCGTCATTAAACACAAAATTTTTAGCGGCATAGATTTTTTCCCTGAAAGCAGTTTCGTTCTCCGCAATCATTAGGCTAAACAATTCACTTTCAGTTTTAGCATACTGGCGTACTTGAACTTGTGCATAAGGATTTAAAATAGCTAAGCCGGCATAGATGTGCGATTTATAGCTGAAAATGCGCAAGGTAGTCAACACTTTCACATTATCGATCCCACCAGCGTAAACTGGATTATCCCAAGGATAAAAGCCAGCATTTTTCCAAGCAGAGCCCATACTTTCGAAACCCATGTGCGTAACTGCTTGGGTATCGGCTACAATCTTATCGTGCTGCTGGTAGCTCTTCATTTGAATGATTTTAGAACCCAACGCATTGTACAACTTTAAAGCTTTTTGGTAAACTTCGTCGCTTGCTCTGTGACGAATAACAACCAATGTTTGTCCTTCGGTGTTAAATCCTGGTCCATGCAACGAATGGCAAGTAACAATATTCGCATCGATAGGCAGGTGTTTGTCGAAAGCGGCAATTTCTGGGTGTTTCACTGAAGTTTGTCCAGCTACTATGGCACCATACTTCGTAGATTTGGCGAATTGCGATACTACCGCTTCTACCTTCTCAGCCTCTACACAGTAAATAATAAAGTCGGATTTTCTGGAAACCTCGTGACCATCAGGCAAAATTTCGATTTGCTGGGATGAAAGCTCCCTCGTTAAAGCTTCTAATCTATCACTAACATCGGTGCCACAAACCTCGTAACCTGCCTTTGCAAAGGCAAGGGCATAAAGCCTGCCCATATCTCCCAAACCAATTATTCCGATACGCATTTTGCAAATTTATTGTTGCAGGAGGATAAAAAAATGACGCTAGTCAATTGAAATATTGATTAAACATCCTAACTTGAGCAAAATTAACAGCATACAACACAATTGACATAGTTCACAATAAATTTTTACTAATACTGTTTTAGTATAAATGATGATCATTATGAGAAAAGCCTTACTCTCTATTTCTAGCATTTTGTTATTTAGCTTCTTTTGCAACGATACTTTTGCCCAAACACCTGCCGCTACCACTACTCAAAAACCTACGGCTGCAGCCCAAAGAACAACTTATTATCGTGATACGGTTAAAAATACCGACCCAAGTTTAAATGGGCAATATAGATTTATGCTATCGCGAACACGCACATCGGCCGATGGTTACAAAATGGTAGCTGGTTATAGATTAGACCAACTTTGGAAAAGTGTGAGCGATACTTTACGTAAGGAAAGAGCCGAGAAGAAAAACATCCAACAAAAACTCACCGAGCAAGACAAAACTATCAGTTATTTAAAAACGGAGATTTCTGGCAAAGAAGCTTCTCTAACGGAGAACACCAATAAAGTTAATGAAATCCGATTTTTGGGCATTCCATTTGAGAAAGGCACCTATAATATTATGGTTTGGAGTGTAATAGGCGTTTTAGCTGTAGCTTTAATTATTGTAATTGCCAGATCTGCCAAAAACATCACCGAAGCAAAACACCGCACCCAGCTTTATAACGAGGTAGCCGAAGAGTATCAGGCTTTTAAGGCTAAATCTGTAGAGAAAGAGCGTAAGTTGGCTAGAGAGCTACAAGATGAACGGAATAAGTTGGATGAGCTGAATGGGAGAAGGTAAAGATTCTTAATACTTTGTCTTGATACAAAGTATTGCAAAAATCAAGGCTGTATTGCCTTCCTAACATTACGCTAGCAAAACTTTGATGGCGAAATTAGAATGTCTTGCCCTAAAGCAATTGCCGACGCTCGACTGCCTAATTTCTTATATGGAGCTAAACTTGGAGGTGACTACAAAAGTTTATAGCGTATTTATGTTTTTATAGGTAACTATGAGCTCTGGGCTTCGCCCTATCGGTTTACTGCGTATTGTGTCGGAATCCAATAAGGCCATTTACGCTCTTGGTAAGGTTACGGCTTTAAAGCACCTAGTTCTTCTGCAACTCCTCCATCAGTACTTCTGCTACTTTAGTTGCTTTTTCTTTGATGTAAGAACGTGGGGTGTTATCTCCAACTTCGTAGGTTAGGGCTTCGGCATTTAAAACTTTGCCCAACCAGGCCTTAGATACGTTACCACCATTTCCAGAAGGTTTAACTGGAGTTTGTCTGGCTCCTTCGAAATCATGCAAGCCTTTGATCCAAGCATTGGTTAAGCCTGGCTTATTGGTGTCTGGCCTATCATCATTAGTATAAAGTACGTCGTTAAAAGTTGAATGGAAATCTAATGCAAAATAAACCTTTGCATTTTGCTGCTTTACCTTAGCCAATAGATAATCTCTAATAGCCCGTGTTTCAGGCTGCTTAAAATCTATCCAATCCCTATTTAAATCTACACCAGCAAAACTGTGTCGCCAATTGCCTTCGTCCACACCGTCGGGGTTTATCATTGGAATAATTACCAACTCGTAATTATTAACGAAATTTTCGGCGAGCTCACTGCTTCCCAACAAGGTTTCCACAAACTGAACCATAGCCATGTAACCAGAAATTTCTGGCGGATGCTGGCGACTTAAAACAACGACGATTTTTTTACCATCGCTTTTGGTAGAATTTAGCGCAACAATTGGTTTCCCTCCGATACTGTGTCCAATTACAGTTTTAACAAGCCCACGTTGTTTGGTTAATTCATCCATCCATCGGTAAGATTGATTAGACGAAATAATTTCTTGTGCCGCTACTGTTAAGGTATCTTTTGTAAGCTGCAATTTAAATGAGGCTTCGGTTTTTTCTTTGTTAACTTTTACATCATTAATAGTTTGCCATTGCTGCCCATCTATTGTGGTTTTTGGGTGGTAGCGATGTTTATCGTCGGGATACAATAAATTGATATAAACGTTCTTTTGTGGCTTCCCCCAAACTTTAAAGGCGAACCAAGCACTTGGATTAATTGGCTTATTTTCGGCCTCTATGGTGATATTGAAAGTACTATCGTTTAATTTTTGAAGTTGATTTACCCTCGCAGACTGGAAATCATTACTAAAAAAGACACCTTCCCCCTTAAAAGCAAAAACTTTTCTTTCTTGTGGTTTAATCTTAATCGCAGCTAGATCTACATTAACTTTTTGATGGATTTCTGTAGGTTTCTTGATAGCGCATGCTTGCATCAGTAATACAAATGCAGCACCTAAAAGGTATTTTTTAGCACTTAACTTCATTACATCTAATCAACTATAAATTATCATATTTTCTAAAGTAGGTTTTATCTAACGTTTAAACAACTTTACTAGTTTACATTTGGAAACAAACCGTAGTGGTTTTTCATGTATTTGATAATTGCATCGGCTATTTTGGCTCCAGAAGCTTTGCGCTGAGCTGGGGTATTTCTAAGGTTAGAACCGTTGGTTTCCAATTGAATTGCAGAAACCGTTCCTCCGTCTCTGGAACCATACGTTAAAGTACAATAACCTCCGTTGAAATAATCATCTTGTTCTGGTTTGGGATCTTGTTTGCTCGGTACCGCGGGAACTCCTTCATTAGCCAATAGCGTACCGAAAGCATAATCGCCTCTAATTAGTTGAGAGAAAGTGTATGGAGAATTTTTGGCCAAATGGTAAATACTGGAAGTTGCAGGTACCGAATTTAGAACAGCATCGGTTGCATTTAAGTTAGTCCTTGACACGATGTAACCTACTTCAACACGCTGTTTGGTATGTCCGTGCCCGTGCATATCTAGAAACAAGCCTTTACCCACATTTTGTTGCACCATATCTCGTGCACCCTTTAAAAAAGCATGATATTCACGCCATAAAGCATTAGCTGCTTCACTTTTATGATAAGCTTCTTCCAAAGACCTGTTGGGCTCCATTCGCGATCTTGCCACATCATTGAAAATGACATGAGGACGCAAACCTGTTTTAGCAAAAAGTGCGTTAGAAATCTCCTCGGTTAGAAGCGTCAAATACAAATCTCTTACTGTAACGGCATCTTTATGATCTCGCAGAGGCATACTAGCAGGTGTAAGTTCACCATCATGAGGTGACGCTAAAATAATGGGAGAATTAGCATCTCCTACCTTAAAAGTAACATATTTATTACTTCCGTAAACTATTGTATTAGGTTTGTATACAACTTCTGTGGGCTTTGGTCCAGTTCCGCCACCGTCTCCCCCCGTATCTCCACCTTTTTTGCATGCAACAAATACTGATAAAACCCCAGCAATAAGCAACAAATTAATTCTTTTCATCATATCACGATTTAGTTATCATCTATTTAATTAGACCAGCAGCTGTCCATTTGTCTAATACTACACCCACCACATCTCCCACGCCATAAGCAGGATCTTTGTTTACATCACTGCCCCATTTGTATCCTGAGGGCACATTCGAATCGTGCCTATAACCTCTAATATGGGTATATTCATGTGCCCAATGCCTAGCCAAACGCTGTGCCAGCCTCTTTTCACTTAATTTAAGCCAATAATCATTGGTGGTAATTCTAGTTCCGCAAGCACTTGCCGAACCTAATGTAGTGGTATTATCTCCGTTCTTTCTTATGTTTACAGCAATACTGAAAGTTGTATTGGGTAGTAAGTTATCGTAAACGGATTTACCAGCTATGCTACGTCCGGTAACAGTACTACCGTAAACTCTATTGAAACAAGTAGAAGTTGATTTAGTATAAGCAGAATCGTGAAAATTACGCTTGTAAAGTTCATCTCGAAAATCCTTCGAAGCAAAAACTTTATTTAGCAAATCCTGCGTTTTCTTTACCGTATCAGCAAAAGTAGATGGCAAAGTGGCGTCTGAAGTAACGGTATAGCTTAAACTCAATTTCACATCTTTCACGGTCTCAATATTAGCATACTTTGGAAGTTCTTCTTTAGGATCAGCGCCTTCCTTATTTTTTTTACAAGCTACAAGTGCGGCAAATGCCGCCATTGTTAATGAGGTTAGGATTATTTTTTTCATGAGCTATTAATTTTACGTTATCGTTTAAAGCAATCCTTTTTTTGTCCAATCTAGCATGATATCACCAACAATACTTCCCACGCCCATTGCAGGATCATCACCTTTTTTAAACTTATGTTCCTTTGGCAGCAACTTATCATGCTTATAGCCGCATACGTGGGTGTACTCGTGTGCCAAATGCCTTACAAACCTTAACGACAAATGTTGTCCGTTTTTAATCCAGTAGTCGTGGCTAGTAATTCTGTTAACGCAAAAGGTAGCAAAACCCATTACGCTGGTTTTTTCACCATCCTTATATTTTTTGATAACCCACTCTATCTCGATATTTGGATTACGGGTGATATTTTCGTAGACGCCTAATCCGCTGACTCTACCTTTCTCATCATAAATACGTTCGAAGCAAGTTTTTTTCGTTTTTGAAAAGGCCGAATCGGCAAAAGAACGTTTAGATAATTCCTTTTTGAACTCTTCTGATGACAATATTTTTGATAGAATATCCTCAGCTTTTTTCAAGGTATCAACAAATCCTTCAGGCAATATTACATTGTCGGCAACATTAACCTTTGCACTAAATTTAACCTGCTTAGCTATTTTGATTTTATCATCTTCCTGCTTACCTATAAAAGAAATAGCAAGCAGCCCTAATACGCAAAGCATTATTATAAAGCTTAACCGGAAATTTTTAATGAAATTCATAACAAGAAAAGATTTAATTTTGGCAATAGAAAGCTAGTGGAAGGCACGAATGTGCCCTCCTGCTAACATATTAACTAACTTATTATTTGCTTATGGATTGTTTACGTTGATAAAAGGGTTGGCCTGAATTTCCCTTCTAGGAATTTTAAATTGCCACCAGATACCTCCAGCAGATCTTTCCAAATATTGGCCTAATTCAGTGGTAGCTCCTGTTCCGGTTCTATCAAGAGCTTGGTTTTTACGCTTAAGATCCAGAAATCTAAACCCTTCACCCCAAAGCTCAATCCTTCTTTGTATATCTATGTAGGTTGCAATATCGTCTACATCAATGGTTGCCGGGTCTAAATTAGGATCACGATTCATCGCTAATACTTTTATCACATCTAGTGCTTCTTGTTTTAAGCCCTTCATGGCCAAAGCCTCGGCTTCTATCAGATACATTTCTGCAGCACGCATAAATGGTATATCACCTCCACTAACCGCTGGATCGGCAACTACAAACTTTTTGTGCATCAATCTTCTCCTCACCTGCTGAGGCTCGGGCTGACCAGTTGAAGCGTTAACCACCCCTGGAAAATTTACAAAATCATTCACATCATCGCAGAATAATTTTCTCCTAACGTCTGTAACAGTTAGACTATTGTAAAGCAATACATTGATTAGCTTTGGATTTGGTCTGGTATGCGCCGAATTGAAATTAGAAGACATATAGGCATAGAACGAGCCATAGGTAGGCAACTGTTCTGTTAACTGATGAGCTCCCCACATCCATTCTGCGTTCTTCATATCTGTAAAACCATCAAGATAAGCAGCGTTAGACATTAAGGTATAACCTTTTCTGGCCTCTTTAGCATTTGTGATAGCCAAATCCCAGTTCCATTGCGTTAATGCTACTCTCGCTTTTAAACCATGGGCTACCGATTTATCGATATGAGTTCTATAAATACCTCTGGCGGGAGCTCCGGCCAATAATAATATAGCCTCATCTAAGTCTTTGTTAATAGATGCATACATGTCATCTACCGAAGCTCTAGGTTGTGGCTGTTCAGAATAAAAGGTCATTAATGGGGCTCCCAAATTAGGAAATTCTCCTTCTTTATTATCTGGCAAGCCAACATCGTTTAGATTATATCTTTTACCAAATAACTGCACTAACATAAAATGTGAAAATGCTCTTAGAGACAGCAACTCACCTTTAACCGTATTTAACTCTACCTGGCTTACATCTGGCACTCTATCTAATCCACTTAGGAGCATATTTACGTTAGCCAAAATTCGGTAGTACATTCTATAAGAAAACAGTGGCAAAGCATTACCTTCTGCCCTATGGTCTGCCCATCTATAAGAGCCTCTAAAGTAAGAGGTACCTGTAGCTGTATGTACAATATCTTCTCCTAAAAAGTCGAAGACGATCATCATCGAAGCCTGTCCATCTTCTTCTTGATTAGAGTACTGCATATACAACATTCTGTAAATGCCGTTTAAGTTTACCCTAACGTTATTAATGTTGTCAAAAACCCTATCAGACTTAATTTGATCAGAAGGATTGGTATCTAAATAGCTCTTTTTACATGAGCCCAAGCCTATTAATAAAAGCGTAAAAACTGTATATAAAAATTTCTTGTTCATCTTAAAAGTATTACAATGTTAAATTAAGACCGAAACTTACAATACGTGAAGGTGCATAAGTATACGACGCTGAACCAGTATAAGTTTGCGTTGGATCTAAGCCTCTACGTTTTGATGTGATAAATAAATTCTCTCCGTTAACATAAGCCTTGGCATTTGTTAACTTTAGCCTAGCCACTGTTTTCTTGGGAAAGCTATACGTTAAAGCTACCGTTCGCAGGTTCAAGTAATTAGAACTCGTTAACCATCTGTCACTTTGCGATAAGTAACTCGCTGTAATATCCACCTTATTAACGGTAGAAATATCTCCAGGTTTTTGCCATCTAGTTAGCATGTCTTTATGCATTGCTCTACCGTTCGAGGTTGCTGATGTGCTTCCTCTAAACATTAAACTTTGATAATCGTTATCATAAGTGTAACCACCTATTTGATAAATTACCAACGCTTGCAAAGACCAGTTTTTATAGGTAAAAGTGTTGTTTATACTTCCAAAAAAATCTGGAATAGCAGAACCTGCATAGTAATATTGTGCGTTGGCCGTACCAGATGTAAGTGTGTCAGCACCAATTATTACCCTATTGGTAGTAGTTGTTTTGTCTACTGGACGATATAAATTTGCTCCGTTATTCGGATTTACCATTACAAAGTCATACAGCCAATAATCATATAAAGATCTACCTACATTATATCGTTTAGTACCGTTCTGTCTATTTATGTATGAATCTGGTAACGACATGATTTTATTCTCAAGAGTTGTTGCGTTGAATACTACACTCCAATTGAAACTTTTTGTCTTAACAGGAACACCATTCAATTGCAACTCGATGCCTTGATTTCTCATACTTCCGAAGTTATCATCTCTTGTTAAAACGCCCGAAGTTAGCGGCATGTTAATGTCAAATAACAGATTTTTAGACTGACGCCTGAATGCCTCAATAGTTGCACCAAATCTATTTTTAAAAGCCGATACCTCTACCGCCACATCAGCGTTAAAGTTGGTTTCCCATCTTAACCTATCGTTCCCCAGCTGTGTAAAAATCATTCCCGGCTCCGAACCATTATCATAGCCTAAAGTATACAGGTTCATATAGGTAAAATAAGTACCTGTCCTATCGTTACCTACTTCACCATAAGAACCTCTTATTTTTAGGTTATCTATCCATTTTACCTTAAAAAATTTCTCTCTGTCTATATTATAAGCACCACTAACCGACCAAAATTTACCCCAACGGTAGTCTGGATGGAAACGTGATGACCCATCATATCTAAACGAGGCAGATAAAATGTATTTGCTTTTGTAACTGTAATCAAGTTTTGAAAGATATCCTTCTGTTCTGTAATCTCTATCATAAGAACCCAAGGCGGTTGTAGTTGTCATGTTATCTAACACCGGCAAACCTTCAATACCCTCCATTCTTTTAGCACCCCTGAAATAATCATAATAACTCCAGTAATTCTCGTGACCTAAAAGCAAGCTAACTTTGTGCTTATTAAATGTTTTAGACCAATTTAATAGTTGGTTAAAGTTCAGGTATGCTGTAGTAGTATTGATTCTAATGGTACGGCCAGCACCGATAGCGTCTCCCATCACACTATTATCATAGGCCACGCCACGGAAATTGCCTAAATTATAACTGAAGTTAGATGTAAATTTGAAGTCTTTCAAAAATTTTGCCTCTACATTCGCTACTCCATTTAAAGAGTTTCTTCGATCCTGATTAACGTTATACAGCGTTTCGTACACTACGTTTCTACCTGTAAATAGTGGTCTGTAATCACCATTATCAAATATTTTATTTCCTTTTGAATCCAACAAATATGCCCCGGTTATAGGGTCGTGTTTATAAACTGGATAAATAGGTGCCATTATTAAATCTACATAGAATGGATTTTCGTTGATACCGCTCGACTCGTTCGCTTGATCAGATTTAGTGTAGGTACCAAACATATTGAGACCAAACTTTAACCAATCACTTGCGGCTGCATTTACTCTTAAACGACCAGAAAAGCGTTTAAAATCCGAGCCTTTTACATAACCATTTTCATCGAGATAGTTCACAGAAACAAAATGATCCGTTTTTGCACTCCCACCGCTTACTGACAGTGACATGTCCGAACGCATACCTAGTCTCTGTAATTCTTTCCCAAAGCTTAAATCATCAGGATATAAAAGCTTAGCGTTAGGGTTAAGTAGGCCATTGCCAAGCACAATTTCATCATTAGCAACATTAAAAGGATTCCAACCAACATAACCAATTAAGCCATTGGTTGCCGCTGTAGCAGCTGCTAGGCTGTCTGCTGGGTTAACGCTAGTGCCTAACACACTATTTCTAATCCCTTCCCATACTACCGGAAAATACTCGTAAGCGTTAAGCGTTTCGTAATTAGGTAAACCTCGATTAGAAAAGGCTTGAGTAAATTTAGCTGTGATATTAGTTTTACCTGTGCTTGAGCCTCTTTTGGTTGTTATCATGATTACACCATTTGCAGCTCTTGCACCATAAAGTGCCGTTGCAGACGCATCTTTCAATATAGAAATATTGTCGATATCCTCAGCATTGATGTTACTGATTACGCCTTCATAAGGTGCGCCATCTAAAACATAAAGCGGATCATTGTCACCGGTAATAGAACCAAAACCTCTAATACGAACCACTGGGCCTTCGCCTGGTTGTCCACTGCCTGCGGTAGTTTGTACACCTGGAGAGGCACCAACTATTGCGGAGTTGAGGTTACTTATAGGCCTTTGTTCTATGTCTTTAGCCGATATTTTGGTTACTGAATTTGTTAATTCTGCCTTGGTTGACGTACCAAATGCAATAACAACTTCATCTAGTTGCTTACTGTCTCTGGCCAAGGTTACTTCGTATTTTAAAGCTGATGTAAGCGGTAGTTCTTTAGTTACATATCCTATATATGTAAAAACTAGTACTTTGTCGCTGGCTTTTACCTTAACAGAAAACTCACCTTCACCATTTGTCATAGTGCCAACTACAGAGCCTTTAACTCTTACAGATACACCGTATAATGGAGAATTGTCTTCAGCGTCGATAATTTTTCCCGTTATTGTTCGGTCTTGCTGATTTACATTTTCTAAAGCAGTGTTATCCCGATTGTCTGTAGCAGGTTTTAAGGAAATAATTTTGTCTTCGATGGTATAACTTAAAGACATTCCCTTTAAAACCGATGACAATACTACATCGATAGGTGCGTTAGAAAAATTTGTAGAAACCCTTTTTTCATCTGCTACTTCTTTACTATTGTAGATAAAATAGTAGCCAGTCTGATTTCTCAGTTCTTTAAACACTTCTTTTAAAGTGATGTTTTGCTTTTTGATACTTACGTTTTGCCCCAAAGTTTTGGCACTAACGTGTAAGCTGAAAACAAACACAATTACGGCAATGATTCTCATAACCAGTAAGGCTTTTTTAAATAGTTGTTTTTGTTTGGTCGAAAAATCGTTACTAAAATTAGCATACGACAATCTACAATGTATTTTTTCTTTCATACATTTGTATATAAGGGTTTTGAATAAATAGTGGTTTGTTTATTATTTTTTTAAGCCTTCTTACTGCTTTTCCTGGTTGCCGCCGGGAAAAGCTTTTTAGCTTTTATAGTTTTCTTCTTACTTCTTCATTTTCTTTTCACAGGTTATTACATTACTTTCAATACCAAATACTACATCGCCGGTTAGTTCTAAGGCTTTTAACACTTTAGAAACATTGGCATTTCTAGGGATGATACCCGTAAACGAAATATCTGGTTTCTCGCCTTCGTATTTTATTTTAACATCGTACCAACGCATTAGCTCTTTCATAATTTCATCGATATTGGTGTCATTGAAAACGAAGAGATCATTTTTCCATGCCATCACTTCTTCAATATTAGCATCGCGTTGTTTGGTTTCTGTACTGGTTTCGGTGTACAAGATCTGTTTGCCTGGTTTTAGCAATTCAGAATTTCCGCTTTTAGTAAACTGCACAGAACCTTCTAACAAAGTAAGTTCAGAGCGGTACTCATCTGGATAAGCCATTACATTAAAATGCGTTCCTAATACCTTAATCTCCGAACTTCCATTTTTAACATAAAACGGTCTTGAACTATCTTTTTCGATCTCGAAATAGGCTTCGCCTTTAATCTCTACCCTGCGTTCATCTTTCGCAAATGCAGCTGGAAATTTGATGGAAGAAGTTGCATTTAGCCAAACTTTGCTACCATCTGATAGCACTACGCTAAATTTACCGCCAGCAGGCGTAGATAGCGTATTTATTTTTTGGCTTTCTGCCTCGCTATCTCCTTTAACTAGATAAACAATCTGTCCATTGGCATCTGTTTCTATGGAAATAGCTCCTTCTGTAGCTACCTGTCCTGTATTTTTATTATCCAACACAATTTGCGATCCATCGGCCAATGTTAAAGTTGCCTTATCACCGCCAGGCAAAATATCGTTATGATAAGCTAATGGCTTATTTTCAGCAGTTTTTTGTACCGTGTAGTACAAAGTAAATACTGTTACCAATAACACTGCAGCGGCCGCAGCATATTTCCAAATTGGCATACGCTTACGACCATCCAACTTTTTTGGGTTGGTGATATTTGCATACATCCCATCCCAATCTACTTCATGAACAAGTACATCAGATTGCACTTTTCTATTATGCTCATCCATAAAAGCAAGTACCTGTTCCTTGGTTTCTGGATTTCTTATATACACAAATAACTCTGCATATTCTTCTTCGGTAATGGTTTTATCCACATACTTCTTGAAAAGTTCTGCTAATCTGTTATTTGTTCCGTGTGTCATCTGATGTTCTTGATTGTTCATTTATACTTTTATTGCCGTTAATTTATTTCACGACCAATAAAGTTTGCTTTTGTGCATTTGATTTTCCTTTGTTAATCCACAGGATATAAGTACCTGTAGGAATATTCGTTAAATCTAGCTTTACATTTTCATTTAAAGCTGCTTGAGCGTAGTTATTGGTCGATATGTTTTGTCCTGTCAAAGATATTAGATTTAACGAAACGATAGCATTTGATGAAGATGATTTCACTTCGATGTAACTTTTGGCAGGGTTTGGATATACTTGTGCTTTTGAAGAAGATAGTTCGAAATTTAAGACCTGTGTACCCAAAACTTCAGACTTGCCATCTTTATCAAATTGTGTTAGGCGATAATAATTGTTACCAGATAGTGGAGCAAAATCGGTAATCGAATAAGTTAATGGTGTATTGCTATCTCCGGCACCAGTAATATCTTTCAGAAATTTAAAATTAGCTGCTGATGAACCACGCTCTATAACAAATTTTTGATTGTTTTGCTCGCTTTGTGTTTTCCAAGTTAGAACAGCAATTGCCCCCTGTTTAACTGCTGTAAACGATTCTAGTTTAACTGGCAGTGGATAATTCCCTATTTGGAACTCAAAAGCTCCTAAATCAATTGTATTGTTACGAATACGAGGCTTATTAGCTAGATCTACAAGTGCCGTAGAAAGTGAGTTAGAACCAGCATCTAAGGCAACGCTAGTGGCAGACAAAGTTAGAAAGTCAGTGTCTGTAGAAATTGTGCTAGCGAAGAGCGCAGCGGGAGCAGCGTTGACGATGTTATTTGTAGCTGTTCTGCTACCAGAAGTAGAAAAACTGTTTTGGAACAAATTGTTTTGCAAATCTTGGATTGCTCCAGTTCCATTTCTTATATCGGTAGAATTTTGATTAAAAATGTTGTTATACAAATTTATAGTGGTTGAAGAACCATTATTAAAGCCTACAGCTCCGTAGTTTCCGGTCGCTGTATTCATATAAAAAGTCGAATTAACAATTGAGCCATTCGTATACGAAGCCAAATATGCGGCAGCGCCACCACCAGTTGCTCGTGCGGAAGTATTATTATAAAACAAACTATTTCTTACTTCATACCGTAAGTTACTTGCTGCCGTTGCTCCAGCAACAAATAAACCGCCCCCTCCGGAACCATCGCTAGTTCCAGTTAAGGTAGAAGTTGTTGAATTTGTGATAAAAGACATGTTGTTTAACTTTAAAATCGGCTTGTCGAGAGATCCATAGACATATAGCCCTCCACCATCACTAAATGTTGTATTATTAATGAACTTAACGTTGTCAAATTCGAATGAAACGTCTGTGCCAGAAATTCTCATGTACATACCGCCACCCACATCAAACGACCGATTATCCCTAATAATAAGATTTGACCACTTTATGGCTGTATTAGTACCTCTAACAGCGATACCAGCACCTACATTTTGAGCAACTGTTGTAGCGCTCGTTCCTGCAGTACCATTAGCGCTTACCAAAGCAGTTCCATTCGCATAACCATGCTGAATGGTAAAACCATCTAGTTCGGCATCATCTGCATTATTTCTGGCGCTCACAACGTGGTAACAATCACCATCTGAGGCAATGTTATCATTATTCAGATCTCCGCTTAGAATGCTAACATTAGCAATAATATCTCTACTACCTGTAGCACTATCGTAACCTCCATGAACCTTTACGCCACCTTTCATAATAAATGCCATATCCCTGTTAGTAGTGGCCACACCCGTGCCGGGAGATGCCACGTAGGTAATGGCTTGCAATTTTTCAGTTGGTTTATAAGTACCAGCAGCAACTCTTACTTCATCTCCAGAAGCCGATGCGTTAATCATAGCCTGTAAATCGGCACTAGCATTTGCCCAAGAAGAACCATCTTCTGTACCAGTCGCCACAGGCTTAACATATCGTATTGTTTGCGCAGAAAGTGAATGAGCACTCAATGCAATTAAAATTAAAAGGTAAAGTTTTTTCATAAATCGGTTGGTTTAGGTTTGTTGTTGTCTTATATAGACTGACTAGCTTTGGCAACGGACCGCCCAAGACCAACTTTTTTTTAAAAAAATACGGAAATGCAAAAAACACTACAAAAAAGCACTATACACTTAATTTACAGCAGCTTTAAAAACGAAAAGATTTAGAAATAAGATTTCAAAAGAAGCAATAAAGAAACTACAATATTGTGCTTAGAAATGTGGTACTTTAAATGTTTGAGTACTTCTACTATTACATTTTTAACGCGACTTTTGGAAAGTCCAACCGCTTGAGCTATCTCTTCGTGGCTCATGTACTGATTGCGGCTCATGTTGAATATTTCCTGCTTTTGAAGAGACAGTGTCTGCAATACCTTGTTGATCAAAAACACACTTTCTTTAAGATTGATTTGATCGTCGATATTATTCAGAGAAACAGATGTATTCACCCAGGCATCGTTAATTGTTTTTTCAGTTCTACTTACCTTAGCTAAATAATCGTAGGTTTTATTACGGGCAATGGTATAGATATAGTTTCGTGGATGTTCTATGGCGAGCAGTTTTTCGCGATTTTGCCAAATTACCAGAAAGGTCTCTTGTACTATTTCTTCAGCATCAGCTTTACTATGGATAAACGAATCTACGAAAGCCAAAATTTTGCCTCGATAAAGACAAAACATCTTATTAAAAGCTAGAGAATTTCCATCGGAAATCTCCTTTAACAATAGCTTTTCTGCTGTTAAATCGTACAATGCCATTAAAATAGTTATGTGCTAACATTCACTTAGAAATAAGCAAGTTAGCTAGTTTGTGGTTTAGGTTCTTTAAAAATACTAATCCTTATTTATTATTCAAAAAGATTTTTTCATTTTTTAGCACATTAGGTATAAAACGCAAAAAACTGGCATTAAAAACCAGGTTAAACAAAATGATTATATAAAAAAGTCCCGGAAAACCGGGACTTTGGAGAAACATTTATTTAGAGAGATTAACTTTTAAACCCAATTCTACACCGCCATAAGTATATTGTTTTAAATTACTATTTATTGGCAGCGAGTAAGAAGCCTGCATTTGATATTTTTTTATGATATTAAAACCAATACCTAACGAAAGGCTATTGCTGCTATGGTAAAATGCCATTAAATTAAACTTATCTTCTGCAAATTGTGCATTTACACCAGCATCAATTACACTATCAAATCCATCTAAACCCCTATACATTAATTTAGGTGTTAATTTTACTGGACCATCTAATACTTGGTAAGCTGCAGACAAGAAAAAAGTAGTGTAATTATAGCCGTCGTTCACATTTTCTGAATAGATTAAGCTGCGCAAGTTTGGAGCTACAGCACTTAAGCTCAATTTTTCGTTGGTATAGTGCGCACCTAGATCACCATCAAAGATATAACCTTGATCGTTAAATTGCTGAACTAATTGATCGTCTACATCGCCAATAATATCAGACATATTGGCTTTTAACGAGGCTACGCCTGCCGACAAACCGAACCTTAAATTACCTGTAGTTGATGTTTGTATATTGTAGGCGTAAGTAGCTGCAAATCTATTTACGTTTAAGATTCCATCTTTATCTGTGTTTACGGACAAACCAAATCCACTTTTACCCATACCGTAATCTAAGGTAATGGTGTTGGCAACCGTTTGTCCGTTGCTACCGGTAAGGTTGTTTTTGTAGGATAACCCAACATTTAGACCTTGCTTTTTACCTGCGGCAGCGGGATTATATAGATATTCGTTTAGGTAATACATCGACATTGGCGGACTTACCTGAGCTTTCAATTCTATTGAGATAAAAAACAGGATGGATAACGCCGTTATATAAGTAATGTAGTTTTTTTTCATTGTTGTTTGGTTAACAATTTCTTTCATGTTTATTGATGATCGGTGCTTATTATCTTCCTCTTAAAATAGTTAATGCGCCTTTTATTGGTTTTAAATCAGCACCTATGTTGATATGATAATAGTATGTTCCGGTGTTTAAAGTTGCTCCATTATAAGTACCATCCCAATCGTTCTGGTAGTTTGATTTTTGGAATACGATTTTCCCAGATTTGTCATAAACAGTTACCTGGTTTTTGGGATACATTAATGGTAAATGCGCTATAATCCAAACATCATTTTTTCCGTCACCATTTGGTGTTAGAATATTATTTGGCACTACAACTCCTGGGTAAAGAATGAAGTTTGCACTCACCTCTGCACTTGGGTTACTTCTACCTAAACTGTTTTCGGTTACAATATAGAATGAATGAACACCTGGGGTAATTTGTTCAGGAAATTTAAAACTCCAGTTACCTCTAGAATCTGTTTCTGCAGTGTAGGGAGTTAGTTGCTTATTCATGTAAATATATACTGTACTTAATGGTTCTGCCACTCCTTGCAGTCTTGGGAAATAACTCCTCACCTCTCCCCTGTCCTTATTAGAAAGTATCGGAGTTTGAGGGTCTTCCATTACATTTTCTATAATTACGAAAGCAGTAAAAATACTAACTACCGTTCCGTTACTTACTTGAACTCGCAAACGGAATGCTTTTCTGGTCTCGAAATCTAGTAAACTGCTATTGGCAACTTTAATGTCGCCTGTTGCTGGATCCAAGGTGAAACTATCTCCCGTATTACCAGACAGCATCTGCCACGTTAGCGTACCTCCAATAGTTGAAGTAAGTTTACCTACAAAAGTACCGACAGGAGAATTTTCATCAATCGGGAAAGCTAAGAAGTTATCCAATGTACCATCGTATTCGTAAGCTCCTAGATCTAAAAAGTCGTATATAATTCTATCTTTACCTTGTAAGTCTGTTTTAATAGTATCGATAAGTAGACTAGCCTCGCCCATATTAATTGCACGACTGGTAGAACTCAACCTTAAGAAACTTGCACTTGTTTCGTCCACACTCTCAAATGCTGGATTAACACCAACAATGTTGTCATCTACACCGTCCGTTCCAAAGGCTTGCGTAAGCGTATTTACAACCGATAAACTGTTGGCACCCAACCTTCTAATATCTGCGAAAGTTGCAGCTGTGTTAGCATAAAAAATACTATTGTAAATGTTAGACTTTATTACACCGCTATTACCTCCTATACTTGCATCGTTATTAGCCTGAGAAATTGCACCACCTGCTGTAGCTGACTTATTTGCGTAGAAAGTGTTGTTCACAATGTGTGCGCTACTATTGTCCCTTAAAAAAATTGCACCTCCAGCCCAAGTAGCTGCCGTACCTTTCGATTCGTTGCCGTAAAATAACGAGTTTAGAATATCTAGGTTAACACCAGCTGTTGAAGTTCCATAAACCGAAAGTGCGCCTCCCCCTAAACCAGCAATATTTTTTGAAAAACTGGAGCTAACAATTGGAGTAGAGTTAGTTTGGAAGTGAATTGCCCCCCCCAAGTTTGCCGATGTATTATTTAAAAACGTACAATTTTGGATGAGTCCCTTTCTTGTAAGGTTTGCACCTAAATAAATAGCTCCACCACCGCCAGAAGTTAAACCACTACCAGAAGATATTGACTTATTTCCTTCGAAATGACTATTATATATATATAATATCGCTGTAGAGCTAGCATAAATAGCGCCACCCTGTGTATTTGATCCATCAATAAATTTCGAATCACTAATAATCAAAGTTCTATTTCCGTAAAAATGCCCACCATAAGCAGCTGCAGTCGCACTTGCTGAACTTTTATTCGTTTCGAAAACGCTATTACTTATGACAGTGCTGTCGCCAGAAGGTTGCGTAATATAGATCCCAGCTCCGCTAGCCACAGCGGTACTATTTTTAACTGTAGTATTACCAATTGTTATTTTACCAGCATTTGTACCGTTGTGGTAAACTGCACCGCCTGATGTTGTCGCTTTATTACCATCAAAAAAGCATCCCTCTATCACAAATCTTTGATTATTAATAGATGGGTAAGTATAAATAGCTCCACCTGCTCCGCCTGAAATGTTATTTATAAATTTAATGTTTTCCCATCTGAATTCTTTGGCACCTCCCCCAGTACGCTGGTAAAAAGCACCACCATGGCTTTTTGCATAGTTATCTCTCACAATTAAATTTTTGAAGGTAACCGCTGTGTTGGTCCCTCTACTACAAAATGCACCTCCGTTTAATTGAGCAAGGCTTACTGCTGATGTTGCCGAGCCGGTTCCCATTGCTAAATCACCATCGGCAAAACCATGCTGAAAAATGAAACCGTTTACTTCCGAACCATCTGAATTATTAAGTGAAACCATGATATGATAGGCATCACCTATAGATGCTACATTATCATTATTTAAGTCGCCGCTCAATATTGTTTCATTTAGAACAAAATCTCTTTCTTCAAAAAGTGTCTCAGTTCCCGCAAAACCTCCAAATATTTTAACATTTTTCTTAATCACAAATGCATTATCTCGCTCTGTAACCGGGGCATTGTTAGTTGTTGTAGGCCAAGGTGCTTTAGTGGGTTTATAAATACCTTTCGCTACCCAAATAGAATCTTCACCTGTCGAGGCATCAATCATAGCCTGCAAGTCTCCTGACGCGTTAGCCCAGCTTGATCCGTTACCTGTTGCGCCTAGCTTTACATATTTTATGTTTTGCGCAAATGTTTTAAAGCACAAAGCGAAAAAGAAAACGATAGTAAAAACGTAAAGTTTTTTCATATGAATTGTTAGTTTGTTTTTTGTTAGGTTAGTTTGGGATCAAGACAATTATCCTCAAAACTATATGATAGACTGATACCAAAATAGATAGGACCTCTTTTAATATCATTTTTTTATTTTTTATCGAAATTGATAAAAATACTGATAATAATTTGATGAATTTCGGTACCAAACACAAATTGCCAAGTCTATATATTTAGAACTTAAAAACAAAAAGCAAATATGAAGCATATTAAACTGACTTTACTGCTCTTACTCTTTTCTGGTTTTGTTTACGCCCAAAAATGGGAAGTTGGAAAAACCTACACCGACGATGAAAAATGGACCGAATTTATTGTTGGTGACTTACCATTGATTATCAGCGTGCCTCATGGTGGAGCAATTACTTTACCCGATGCACTGAGAGATTGCAAAGGCGCCGTTACTGTTACAGACTCGAGAACTATTGAGCTGGCTAAAGAAATTGAAAAAGCTTTTATCGCCAAATACAATGCTAGACCTTACATCATCATTTCTAACATCTCTAGAAAAAACGTAGATCAAAATAGAGATATGACAGAAGGCACTTGCGGTAATAAGGCTATGGAAAAACCTTGGAACCAATTTCATAATTATATTGATACTGCTTTAGCCTTAGCAACGAAAAAATTTGGCAAAGCCATTTATATTGATTTACATGGCCACGGACACAGTAAGCAGCGTTTAGAAGTGGGTTATCTTTTAAAAGCAGAGGAATTAAGAGCACTCGATGCTAAAGACAACAAACAGGTTGCAAAATCTTCGATGGCAAATTTACTATCTACAGATAAACACCTTGATCTTGAGCAACTGTTAGTCGGACCAGATGCTTTTGGCACCTTAATGGCGCAACAAGGTATTGATGCTGTACCTTCAAAACAGGATAAAGCTCCTTTAGAGGAAGATAAATATTTTAACGGAGGTTATAATACGCAGAGATACACCTCAAACAAATATCCTAATATTTTCGGTTGGCAAATAGAAAGCCATTTTAAAGGAGTACGCGACGCTGAAGGTAGACCAGTGTTTGCAAAAGCATTTGTAGATGTAATGGGTAACTATTTCAAAACCTATTTAAAGAAATCGTTCTAAAACAAAGCAAAATGCCCCGGGAAAACCTTGGGGCACTTGCTATTATGAACTAACCCTAATTTACCTGCTGATAGTTTAAGAATTTCTCTCTGGTGGCGTTTCTACTATTTACTCTCACCTCTACTCCATAAGTCCTATCATCAATATATGTATCTGTAAATGTTGTAGTTAGCTGATTGTCTGTCCAGCTCGTAATTGCCCCTACATTTAAGTAGACTTTTGTACTGCCATCCATCCGATAAACCCTTATCGAACGGTTCAAATCTACAGTGCTTCCAAAACCTTCGCCGGTAATGGTAACAATACGCTGATTGTTGTTAAACGTAAAATCGAAATTACTGATGGTTACATTTCGTTGAAACGCAGAAATAAAGCTTCCCCATTTATTATTTACACGAATATCATACCTATTTTTAATAAAATGACTGGTTTGCGTTGTAGTAACTACAGCATTATTTCCGTTTACTGTAGTAGTATATTTTACGCCATCAATTAAAATTTCAAAGTTTGAATTTGGTGCCGTGGCATTAAAATGATTTCCAGCAATGTTATATGTAAACGTGTACCAACCCGCAGGTAAACCCACCGCCGGCACTACAGTGCAAGTAGTTGATAAAATAGTTGGCTCCAAATACGTAAATGTGAGATTTCCGTTTGGATAACTAGCTTCTACATTTTGATGGAAAATCTTAATTTGCTGCTGATTAGGCAATGACGAATGATAGCTTGGCGACAGGAAGGTTACGTTCGCATCATCAACTGCTGTAACCTGGGCATTCTGATCTCCAACAGTTACACGAATTCTACTCGCATCTGTACCAAAATTACTTCCTTTAACTACTACTGTTGCCGCATCAATCCCAGAAACATTACGTA
Source organism: Pedobacter sp. (assembly GCF_031119335.1). Classification (GTDB taxonomy): domain Bacteria; phylum Bacteroidota; class Bacteroidia; order Sphingobacteriales; family Sphingobacteriaceae; genus Pedobacter. The sequence continues at coordinate 17,065 of NZ_JAVHXT010000022.1, read as the reverse complement.
AAACTGGCGAAGTTTGATTTAAGCTCGCTGCAACTATATTCTGCAAGTAAGTAAACGAAACAGAATTACTGTTCACATTATCTACTGTAACGGTAACAGGCAATACACCACTGCCGTTTGGCACACGTACCTTGATGCTATTGTGCACATAATTCATTACCGTAGCTTCAGTGCTACCAAACCTTACTATTGGCGCTGCATTTCCTGCAAAGTTAGCTCCATAAACGGTTAAAGTATCTTGCGCAAAGGCGGATGTTTTGCTTAAACCCGTAATGGCAGGTGCTATTCGGTAATTAAATGCTATTGGGTTACTGTTCACACCATCTATGTTTACCACAATGTTTCCACTGGTAGAAGCCGGTACAGTTACATCTAAAGTGCTGGCACTTCCACTCACAATGCTGGCCGAAACACCATTAAAAGTTACCGATTTGGCAGTAGCCACATCAAAGTATTTTCCAGTAAGCCTAACTGTTTCACCTACAAACGCACTCGTTTTATCGATGCTTGCAATCTGTGGAATGAACTTAAATACCGGCCCTTGGTTTGATATATTGTTGGATGTAACGGTAATTGGACCATTTTTCGCTTCTGGCACTATAGCTTTTAATTGAGTTGTACTCGATGAGCTTATACCCGCATCAACCCCGTTAATTTGTATCTTATTATTGGCAGCAATTCCACTAAACTTACGTCCATTAATGGTGATTTCTGTGCCAGCAATACCTATTAACGGTGATACATCCAAAATCACCGGAGCATCATAATCGTAGGTAAAGGTAGGGCCAGCAAAAGTTTGATCACCGCTTTTAACCGAAACGGGTCCAGTGCCGGCTTCATAAGGCACAGTCGCTAAAATTACATTAGCTGTAGTTTGTTCTATAATCAGTCCCTGTTTGTTATTGAAAAAAGCTCTTAAGCTTGCAGTATCTTTCGGGAAATTCTTTCCATAGATACGCACCTGCGTATTTTCAGTTCCCCGCTCGGGTCTAATACTATCTATCTTCGGGGTATTATCCGTTAACTCGTAATCGTACGTTTTTGCGCATTGCAACAACAATAAACTTACAATTACCAACAGTAAGCCCAATAATTTATTTTTGATAAACATAACCTTATCATTTAATTTTCAAAATTTAAACCTTCTTATAATGCGGTTCTTCTTATTGATTTTTCTACACTTGGATTGCTACTACCAGCGTTAGTTTTTGCTACGATACGGTAACTGTACAATATCCCCACCTGCGCCGAGGTATCCGTGTAATTGTCTACATCATTTACCTCAGCTACCAAACGATAATCTTTATCCGTAGGAGATTTTCTATAGATTACATTCACCATTTTAACATCGGCATGTGCCGGCCAAGAAATATAGATACCTTGTGCTTTGTTAAGCAGATATAAATCTGCCGGCGCTGCTAACACTTCGGAAGTAGGCACTGTAATATTACTTGTTGGCGATAAAACACTCTGGTTAGCTGCGCTATTTACTGCCGTAACGCCATACTCGTAAGTTACACCAGGTAAGGCTGTGGTGTCTTCATAAAACTCTGTATTGATTAAATTTGGCGTTATCGAGATGAAGTCCTTGTCAGTTTTGCTTTTCCTGTACAAGCGATAGCCAACAATGTCATCATGTTTACCCAACATATCATCCCAAACAAGCTTAACTCTACCTTCGGCGTAGCGTGCACTTATACCAGAGGGATAAGGTACTAGCTCTAATTTTAAAGGTTTGATAGCAACAACTTGAGATATATCACTCATTTTTTGGGAGATATTCATCAACTTAATACCGTAGAAGTAGGTGGTTTGCGCATCTAGCCCAGCCAATGAATCTGTGTAGACATTTGTGCGCAAGGCTTTCGATACTACCTCCATCTTATCTGCAGATGTGCCACGAAGCACATAGTAGGCAAATTGGTCAATTTCTGGGTTGATATCCCAATAGAGCTTCACTTGCGCCGTACTATCTTGCCAAACTTTTAAGCCTTGCGGTGCCATAGGTATATCATTTGGGCTTTTCACTGCTATATTTGTAGTAGCCGATGGCATTAGCTTGTACCCTTTTACATTAATCAACAATGGTCTTATTTGATAATAGTAAACTACATTAGGCAATAGCGCCCTATCAAAATAAGTACTATCATTGGGCGAAATTGAAGCAACCTCCACAAAACCGTCTGCATTTTTTCTTGATCTTAAAATTTGTATGCCTGTGTAAACGCCATCGTTAGGTAAAGCCGACCAAGATAACCAAGCGCCTTTTAAAGTATCCTTCGCTTTAAAATCTGCTATTCCTTTCAACTTACTGAACGACTTACTTATAGTATAAGCTGTATCGGAAGGGTATCCCTCGTTTCCGGCAAAATCTTCGGGCACTAAATAATATTGATACAATTGCCCCGGCACAACATTTTCTTGATAGGCCACTTTAGAACTATCTGCAATATCCGTAATCAGAACAGGTTTAGGCATTAAAACAAAGTTTTTATCGGTTGGCGCCTTTCTGTAAACCTTACCCATAAATGCTGGAGTATTTGTATATTTATTGCCCCAAAGCACCTGCATAGCACTATCTGTAGCGGTAACATCTAATAACTCGTACCTATTAAAAGCGGTTCTGCTTACCTCTCCTACTTTTTGGGTAAATAAAACTTGTTCTTTTCCGTCTACCGCTACCTGAACCAATCTATAAGCTGTGTTAGGTTGATTTTTTTTCACATCGCTATCTTTCCATAAGTTACCCATACCATATAAAAACTCTTTCGAAAGAAACAGCAATCCTATTTTTCTTGGATCTCCCGAAACTAAAACTTTGTATGCCTCATCGTCGGTTTTGGTGCCAAGCTGAATTTTGGTGTGCTCCGCTACGTCGGCTCCTGCCCTTTTTGTAAATTCTGCAAAAGAAATTGGGAAAGTTAACGAAGTTATCTTCTTAAAGTTTCCGGTGCCATTTTCGTCCTTATATACATCGTACTGTTTTACCTTGTCCAAATAAGCATTAAAGGTATTCTCCTTTTCATCAGTTACTACAAAGCCGTATACCGCGTTAGGTCCTGGCATTAGATTGCCCATAGGTACACCCGTGGCTGCAAACTGCTGTTTTTGTGCCAATGCAGTAAAGGAAAACAACACAAGAACTATACAAAACAACTTTGTTAAACGCTGTTGCTTATCTATTTCATTATAAAAAACATTGCTCATTTTAATTTCTTTTTAGTTAGATAAATGTTAATTACACAAAGGATTACCGCCTACAAAAACTCCCAATTTCAAACCTCCCCTTTGTTTATACGAAACTTCAGCCCCTCCTTCTCCACATAGCTTAAAGCCGGCACACCACGGTTTAATAGTCCAATCATTACAGCCTGGGTTACAACCGCCCACTTTTAATGAAACACGCCCAGCTGCTTTACCAGAAATGAACCAACCATCGGCATCATTTCTTCCTCCCATAAATTCGTAACAAGCCCTATAATCGAAGCCCACGCAAGCAATACGGGCTACACAAAATTCAAATCCACCTCCAAATTTTCCTGACAGCCCAAATAAATAGCTGCTTTCTGCAAAATTCAGTATCAGTTTAGCATTAGACTCTGTGTAATACCATATCTTTGCACTAGCTATTTTAAAATCGAAACCTATTGCCCTATTTTCTGGTATACCCATTCGGGCAGTTGTGTTTATATACACCCCCGAGAATACATCTCTAACGTAACGGTTATCTACATTTCTGAAATAATAACTTACCCTATCGCCGCGAGTTGATGGATTTTTGACGCCTACACCTAAGGCAAATTCTCCATTAGATTGGATTAAACCGAGCAAGTTCACATCAACCCCTGCGCCCAAGAATACAAAAGCATCATTTTCTTTAGCACTTATAATCAAGTCTCCTTGTAATTTAGCATGGGCTACCCCCTTAATTGGCTCAATAGAAGCGTCTACCTGCACCGCAAAGGTTTTTTGTGGAATATCTAGTTTTACCCTTGCCTGTGCCAAATTCAATGCTGTGCCCACTACCACGCTGGCATAACCTTCTATTACCGGTCCGCTTCTTACCGTTAAACCAATGGGATCTAATTTCACAAGCGCCCCTAAATTTGCGATAGATAGACCGCCATTGATATCGATCATGAAATCTTTGGTGCCGGTATTGTACCTAAAACCACCCCCTACTCTTTCTATAGTTACAAAACCTATCGGGATAACCACCCCTGCGCTAAACTTGGCCCCAAAATCTATCCCTCCATTTTCTTTAAAGTAATGGAAATCGATACCCGCATTTATTGGTGTGCCCGGTATGCCCAACTTACCCGCTCCTGCAAATCCTTTATCGCTCATCACCACCTCCACTTCCGTTTTAATTACCGGAATATCTAGTGATGCCTTGATTTTGCCGATACTAAAGTTTACACTTCCATTCGTATTTTTGTAGGTGATATCGGCAGCAGACAAGCTAAGCATAGGCACATCAACAGATAGCGAACCTTGTATGCCTATTGATGGTGAACCTGCTGTATTATCGAACTTAATACCAGTTACTTTAATTTTCGCAAAGCTGATATCTGCAGAGAAATTTGTAGGCGCATCTACCAAGAACCGGCCACTGGTATGCACTTCAAATACCGGGATGTTAATTTCTGAAGTAATAAACTTGGTAAACTTAATTTTTCCAGAACCGCCAAGTTTGTAAACGCCATTTTGGTTAGGTACCTGGCCAAATGAAATTGGACTGCTTCCTTTCTTTAAACTTACGATATTGAAGATATTGATGCCATTTTCTGGAATATCAAATCTTCCTCCAAAAAATGCGTCTTTGCCAATTCTTACTTCAGAAAAATTGATAGTTGAACTGCCAGATGCAGGCACTTTAACAACCATATTGCCACCAATTTTAAAACCATCTTCGTTAAAGATAAGAGACGCCAAGTTGGCACTCCAATCCATTATTTTTATTGATGGTAAATTGCTTTGGGAAACATTTAGTCGCTTAATCGATAAATCGGTACCTACTAAAAACTCTTCTACCTTAACGGTTGATGACTTGATGACTCCTAAATCTGGCGTATGTATTTCGCCAACCAAGTGCAAGCCTTCTCTGTCTATAAATGAGGCGTCTGTTTGGGCAATAAATTTAAACCCGTAGATGTTACCCTGCCATCCACTTTGTGTACCTTTAATTGAATACCTAGTGCTAGACGGCACCGAAGAAGAAGAAACAAAGGCTGTTACTAAGGTTGTAGCATTGCTAAGTGTTAGCTTCATATCGGTGTTGGGGAAACCCCAGCCTCTGCTCCCAGATATTTGCGCCGTATTTGCTACCAATTCTGCAGCAATTTTACCGCCGGTACCCTCTGCTTCTACGGTAATTCCGTTTGCGGACTTAAACGTTACTGGCAAAAAGCCCATTAATTTAAAAGGAATGGATATTTCGTCGGTAACTATTTTATTTCCTTCTGGAATGGCGTTGCCGGCAGCATCGAAACTAATTTTGATATTGCTGAATTTTAAGTTAATAGTAGAACTAGCTTTTAAATCGCTTGTTGGAACGAGGTTAACAAATGCACCCGAAATGCGATAAGCGTTGCCTTCGCTGGTCATTTGGTCTAGTTCTACATCAAACCCTAGAACTTTAGCAATGTTTCTTCCTCCGCCGCTTCCAAGTTCGAAATCTTTTAATAAGGGCTGCTCATTAACTGTAATGCTTTCCGTTTTAGAAACATAGCCAGATTTAGAAGCCTTTAACTGAAACGAACCTTTTGGCACATAAAAACTGTACTGCCCGGTAGCGTTTGTGGTGGTAAGCAAGTAGGGTTTTTCTTCAACCTTGATGGTTGCCCCAGCTATCGCCGTGCCATTACTTGCCACACTGCCTGTAACGTTAATGCCTTTTTGCAGTTTGATTACCCTAGCAACTTCATCTCCAGTTTCGTTAATCAATAAACTTTGCTCTACCATTACGTAAGCACTGTTGCTAGGTGGGGCAATGATCACTTTAGCATCGCCACCAAAGCCTTCGTAGTACCATTCGCCTTTGCTGTCGGTTACCGCCGTAGTATCAAATAATTTAATGGTAGCGTTGGCTATTACTGTGTTAGATATTTCATCAACTATTTTAAACCTAATTTTACCTACTTTTCTTTTTAAGAAACCGATATCTCCCAGATCAAGAGAACTTAAACTATTTACGCCATAGTTAGAACCCACCAACGGACCGTTGTACATTTCTCCAACGGCACTAAACGAAGTAAAGTCGGTAATTTTATTAGCGCTAGGTGTATTGTTATTGGAGGTGAAACTTACAACCTGCCCAACTCCCGCCTTAACTGGCGCTGCTGTAGGAGTTACTGCAGTAGCAACTCCTTTTATACCAGAAGCATTGATTTTAGCAGCACTTTGAGAACTTGCCACACCAAACATTAAAGGCGAAAACGTAGCACCTGTAGACAGTTGATTTTTAACGGTTGGTGTATTTACCAATTGTATGGTTAAATCAACAGTGTTTGCTTTTGTATTGGTTAACGTTTGATTAGCTCTAGTATCTTCAAAAACATTTAGTGTGTTAAATAAATGCTGTCCTTGGACTATGTTGCCGGGCAATTGTGTAGCACCATTTTGTGGTGTGCCACCGCTTTGTTTTTTCTCTGGCACAACAACTTTTACCCTAGCATCTGCGTAGCCTTCTTTTTTAATAATAAGATAGTGCTCTCCTGCAAAATAGGTAGTATTGAATAAACCAGTTTCGCCGGTATTAAAGTAATCGGTAGATCCTTCAAAATTTAATCGGGCATTATTTAAAGCAGTTTTATTTTCGGCTACCACGCGGCCTACCACTTGCACCAAATCTGGTTTAAGTCTAAAAGAAACTTCCTTACGTTCGCCCGGCCCAACCCTATTAATAACCACTTCGCTGGTAGGTTCTACTTTTAGCGACTTAAATTCGTTAGGCACCCTCAAGAGTTTAACCGTAAATGATTTGCCCTCTTTTAACTTAGGAAGATTGTTGATGATATAGTTACCTGCGCTATCTGTAGTGGCGGTGTAAGCACCAAAATAAGACTGTGTTGATAAACTGTTATTCAAAACATTTCCAACCGTCTGTGTTAGCATGTTGGACTGACCTCCACCAAATACGGAGTTACCTACTTGTGGTGCATAGAACCGAGCGGTAGTTGATGAAAGCGCAGTTGCGACGTTATTACTCGGCTGGCTTGACGAAGCTGCTCTTTGTAAATTCGAATTAGCACCAATCACAGCATTAACCAAGTTAGATTGATACTGTTGCCCAGCTAACATTGTAGCTGTACCAACTCCAACGTTAACCATTCCAACCTGAGGTTCCACGTCATCATCATTAAATTCTACTTTAACAATAGCCCCTTTTACGCTGGCGAACCCCGTTTTTAAACTTAGTTGTACCGTTCCAATAACTGCCGGAGGCGAAGCAACCAAGGTGTAGGTTGGTTTTACATTAACTATTTGTGTGCTGTTTAAATCTACATCAGCAACTTTTAAACCTCCCGATTTGCCCTGTGCGTTAATGCCTGTGCTAATTTGCACGGTATAGTTAATGCCATGAAACAATCTGCTGAGCTTGAATTGTGCAGCGCTTTTCACCTGCGTGCTATCTGCGGCTACCAGCACCATCTGCTTGCCGTTAATTACAAGTTTCTGTTTCTTATCTGCGGCCAAGTTTCCATCGTGTGCTAAAAACGGATAGGCAACAGCATCAGCTTCTTCTCTATAGACTTTTACTACCACTTTTTTATTATCATTGGCAGTACCGTGTATGTCTGGCAGTTCTATAGTTGGCGTAAAACGATAGGTATTTGCCATGCAGATAATCTCTCCCAAATCAATCTCTGTATTATTTAGCACACTGATGGGAACTGTTTTGGTTTCTTCTAAACTACCTTTACTTACTACAATTTTAAGCTCTTTAAATTGTTTTCCACCAGCATATTCTGGATCTAAGAAATTCACATCGAAATTTCCATTGGCATCGGTTTTACCCGAAGCAATAAGATTGGGTTCTATAGATTTCGTAATCAAAATACTAGCGCCACTCGTTGTACTTTTACCCAAATTGCTTGTTGGCTGTATGTCTTTGGTAACAGCGCCAGTATTTAAACTTGGGCTGGCACCTTTAACGGTATTGGCTGCATTATTAACTGAAACTGGCTGGCTAACTTTAGATGGTGTAGGGTTGCTATTTTTAACATTAGGTGAAAAAATACCGAATTTGGAACTTTCTTCTTGCTGCTGTTGTTCCTTCTGCTTATTTACGCTGTTGTTAAATGGGTTAGACACTACGGGAATATCAAAAGGAACTCCAATTATTTTCACTGTGGCACCAGCAAATGGGTTTTTGGTTGAAGATGGTGTAGATACAGCCACATCTATTCCGAAATCTAATTTTTGATGCCCAGTAACTGAGATATAAGATGAAAGTGGTGGTGTACTGCCTAAATTTGGTGGGGCTACCACACTTGCCATATATCCATTGTTACCAACGGAAGCGACTAAAGTACGGTCGGTACTCATCGCATTGCGAACATTATTGGCGTTATCTGTTAAAGGGTTAAAAGAAGCGTAAACCAAACCACCAATTGTTTCAGTTCTAGCCTGTCCCGTTGAAGAAGTGCCCCTGTTTGGAGTACTATTGCCTACCGTTGTACCCGAATTTAGACTAAACGTGCCTAGTCCAGCTGTAGGAAATGCTGCTGGCATTTGAACTACCGCACCCACATTATTTTGTGCGCCAAGAAAGCCTAACAGACCGCCGCCCAAACTTATTCCATTTGCACCCTTATAAGTATCTTCACTTGCTCTAAACGCCCAGAGCGCTTTTCCCTTAATGCTATGCGTAGTTGCTGGTTTTTTTTGTTTCTCTTTACCATCTGGTGATTTTGTATCTGTAGTTACCACCTCTTGAGTTCCAAACCCGAAAGGCACCACCTGACTAATTCCATTGTTCCTAAAGGTAAAACCCCCATTAGGATCAATAGCCTGTACCGCCAAAACATATTTTCGGCCCGGCGTAAGTTGTGGATCTGAAGGATTGTAGACATAAACATTGCCCATTACCTCCTTTTCAAAAAAGTAAGGAGGCACGGCACTTAAATAAGCGTCGTTAGGGTTTCTGTTACCCAAAACTTCGATAATGCGAACTTTATACCTGATAGATGGTGGTGCTCCCGGCGGCGTAGTCCAGTTAATGGTAAATATATTGGCTGCCACCTGCTTTAACTCCTCATTTTCGAAAGGTTTTATAATGAGTGGCGGCTCTAAACTGGTAATGCTAAACCTGTTACTACAGCCTATAGGTTCATCGGCACTAATTGGCGCATTGGTATTGTAATCAAATGCCCGCATACAAACCTGATAACTGCCCTCTGGCAAACCATTACCACGAATAAACTGATCTTTGGTAATACCCGAATAGGTAAGCTTATTATAGTCGAACAAAGTAACCAAATCGGCACCGTTTAAGCTACGTACTTGTCCTGGAGCCAAGGTTATCGGCGTTGGACTTTTGTAATTCTGCCCAACTTCTAACCTAATGCCATTATCGCCAACTACAGATGCCCTTAATTGTATCTGTTGTGTACCCGCAGATTGGTTAGTAAGCGTAATCAACACTTGTTGCGGCCTAGCTTCGTAATCGGTGATGCGATTTGGGTATGGCGGTAAAATCCGGATAGACACACCAACTTGCGCTTGTAGTACCTGAGCTGCCAGCAGCAACACCAAACCAAATGCAAAAAAACGTAATAATTTCTTCATGGCTAAAATCTTAATTGATAAGCTAATTCACCCCTTAACTCTGTATATCTCTGTTGCAGGCCTGCATTATCGGCTGGAGAGTTACTCAGCAGATACACGCCAAAATCTAAAATATGTCCTTTTCTCACTTGGTATTTTGTGTTTAGGGAGCTGTTATAAATCATGCTTTTCCCTAACTCTTGTTTACCAAAGGTGATGGAATGGTTGGTGGCTAATCTTAACTGCGATTTGAGGAGGGTAATATCTCCCCCCAAAGAAAAACCTGTATAAGTTTGGTTAATGCCCATTCCTTCGAGCATAGTTGTATTTACACTGGTATTCACATTTATCCCTTGTTTAATAAAACCAATGTTATAGTTTGCCATTAATTGTTTGGTATCCATATTCCTGCTGATGGCATTGTTATCGAAAAACTGGTTAAAATCGTTGAGATTACTTAGCGATGCCGATAGCGTAATCATGTGGCTGTATTTTTCTGTACTAATGATATATCTGGGCATTAAACTGTACATCTGCGTGGTTTGCACAATCCTTAAACTGTCGGCAAAACGCACCGTATTTGGTGTTTGGTCGTTAGAAAAATTACTGTAGCTGGCATCTACACCAAACTTGTCGTTCACTTGTACAGTAGCATTACCAGCGCCAATAAAGCGCTTATTCATAGCTGCCTTTTGGTTTTGAAGGTTATCGTTCTGGATACCTATACTTCCATTAAAACTGATTTTGTTTTTCCAAGCCACAAAAGATGGGGTCACTGTCCAAGCTTCCAAATCTGAGGTAATAAAATAAGCCCCCATCGATTTAAATTCTGGTTCTACACGCCTATAGTTTACCTTTAGTCCATATTTTTTATCACGATAGCCAACACCCGCACTAAATGCCGTATATAGCTCGCTGCTTGCATTTACTGTAGCAAATTTCTTTATCTTTTTAAGGATGGGATCTTCTAAAGTATCAGGAATATTGGTATATAGGTTTCGGGTATATAAACTCATGGCACCTTCACTTTCAATTAAGAAATTCTTCAAGAAAGTAACCTGCCCTTTGTAGCCAACAACGGAGTTCCCTGCCGGTGCAATAGGGTTAAATTGCATGTTCTGCTGCCCACGTTGAAAACCTACACTGTCATCTTTAGCTTTGAGATAACTAAAATCCAGAAAACTTTTTTGCGAACCATAACCCACCTTAACGGCATAACCTTTTCTATTAAAAGCCTGCGGTGCCAACGACTGTGTGGTTTGATCTATTATTGTAGCTTTATTTAAGCGACCATACATAAAACCCAACCTAAGTTTTCCCGGGTTTAGTTCAGCCCCGGCACCTAGCATGGTATGCCCGCCTAAAGTAAAAGGCGAAAAGCTAACGTTTCTATATCCTCCGTGTAGGGTAATCCATTTGTAACTTGGGCTTAAACCAAATTGATTAAACGGCTGTTGAAAATTAGTCTTTCTGTCTGCATAAACAATACTGAACGGAATATCCCATCCATATAAACTTAAAGTAGGACTACCGCTAACAATAAGCGAAAGTGGGTTCCTACGATCAGGCGCCCCATTCATCTGATAGCCAATTGAACGCAGCTCTAGTGCTCCAGAATAGCTAAAAGGCTTTTGATTTTTCAGGTTAGATAAATCTTGCGCATTAGTTTTAATGCATACCATTGAAACAGAGAGAGCAAAGACTAACCGTATTTTGTGGAGTTTGCGCATATTGTTAGCATTTGAATTAAAAGCAATTACTTGCTTGGCAAATCAAAGCAACAAAAATGTTTAACTCAAAAAAGCTCTATCGAGCAAACACAGATTTTAAACTAGTAAAAACGTGGGTTCATTGAGTGAAGTTTGTATCTATTTTTTAAACCTTCTATAAAAGCTTAATAAATTAGGTTAATCGTCACCGTAATTTCAACAAAATAAAAAGCTGATTTTGAGTGCATTTTATGTATATTTTCTTACAAGCCTATTTGATACCACAAATTTCCATCACTGATCCAAGTTGATTTTCCAGCTCCTGACGCAATGCTAGTTGTAGAGTTGTTGGCTGTTAGTACTACCGAAGACTGCGCCGTTCCATATCCAATTTTTAATTGTGGAAAAGAAACTGACTTGATATTAACCGTAGTAGGTGTGGGGTTTGCAAAATTACTGATAGAAATTACCCTACCTGTATTAGCACTAGCCAAAGGAAGAGTAATGTCTACGGTAGCATTAGTAGTAGGTTTCACAATGATGTAATAATCTGAAGCAGTTACCACATGACTAGCTGTAACGAACACAGCGGGAAAAGAATTTGAATTGTTAGCCCAACCCAATGTTGCAGTAGAACCAGAAACAGATGATACCGTTAGCGTTTGGTTTGCCGCTGGCAATGTTCCAGGCAATATCCAAGTTTGGTCTGCAGTTAGCGTTGTAGCTGCAGGAGCTTTTAAAATAATAGATTTCCTAGTAGTTGCCGAAGGATCATCATTATTAAAATTTAAATTTCTAACATTTTGAGATTGCGCCAAAGCTATGCTTACACTTGCTAAAATAATAGCAGCTGTAAGTGTTAATTTATTTTTCATAGTAAGATTATGGAATGATAGTATAGTTAATAAAGGCTGTAGTTGGCGGCAAAGCGGCAAAATTTACAACAAATGAAGTTCCATTTACTCGGGCTCCTAAGCCAACAGAAATTACGCTACCAGCAGCATCTTCGTAGGTTATCATAATTACGGCAGTAGGTGTAACATTTGCATTTGCAATAGTTTGGTTTGCTGTACCTGCACAAGCAACCCTGCCTTTAATATTTGTAGGTAAAGCCGCAATAGCTGTAGTTAAGTCTTGTTTAGTGATTAAACTCAGCGGACTATAATTTGCACTGTAATCTGCTCCATATTCTATTCCCTTAAATGCTACTGGAACATTGTTAGATACTGTAATTTTATCAAATTGGGTAGCAATTAAACTTGCTTGTGTAGTTGTACCATTAGAGGCCTGAATATAAGCGCCACTTGAAAACCCTAGCGTTGTACCAGGTATAGTGGTAAAGAAATTATTGATGGTTCCCGTTGCTGCTTCATAAGACGACAATTGCGAAGAACCATCTTTGTACATATACACGCCATTTTCATTGCTGCTAGCTGTATCAAACATTCTGAGCTGATACCAAGGTTTAACAGCATCAAAACTTGCAGCCGCTGGATTAAAATCTATCCCTCCTTCATTTATAGTATATTGTAGATTGTTGTTGATCTTAACAGGTACGCTAAAATTAGCCGTTGTACCAAAAAAATCTCCAGCGCTTGGCGCATTGCCCTGCAAACCCCAATTTGATGTGCCTGCTCCAGCAGAACCGATAACCAGCTTACCGTTGGCATCGGCATAAATAGGTCTAACGCCCGTTAAAACCGGAGCTGAAGTAGTATCTAAATCTTTAATTAGCACAGCACCGCCATCTGCATATAAAGCATAAGGATTAACACCCGTTGCTTTGGTATAAAGTGCGTAGTTACTTAATCCAGCTGTAGAGGTATTATTTGACTGAAAATATCCACCTATTACCTGATTAGCTTGCGTGTGGTTAATATTGTAACCAACTTTGCCAATTACACCAATTTGTACTGTATTTACACCCGTTGGATTATCTACATTAGAGCCAAACTGACCGCCAATATATTGCTCGTTATTTGCATTACCAATACTGAATATACTTTTAATGCCGGTTGTAACGCCGTCAAAAGGAGTTCCCAATTGTGTGTTGGTGTCATGTCCTGTCCTTGTGTTTTCTATGCTTAAATAGTAATCTCTAACAGAAGGATGGGGTACGCCTCCTCCGTCGTTATACCTCAACTTTAAACCGCTTTTATCTAATACAGTAGAGTGAGAACTAGCAAAAGGATTACCTTCAACGCCATCCCAAAAAGTTAAAGATTTATCATTATAAAAAATAAACGAGTTATGATTTAACGAACCACCCAACCCCACGTTGTTCAAGCCATCTACTGACAAGCCATTATAATAGTTATTCTTGGTATCAACAAGCCTAATCCAGTTGTTTAACGCAGTATTCCAGTAATAATAACCTGGGTAAACATTAGTTGGTGATAATCCCGCAGTTGCAGTGTTAAAAACCATTAATGAGTTTGCTGGCGATGGGATGGTTAGCAAATCATTGGTACTAGTTAAAGCTACTCTGGGCAGCAAGACCCCTTTATTATTTGAGCTCATGTCTATTACCGACGATGGTGCAGGCTGATTAGTTCCGAAGCCTTGTTGGGCGCCTGCGTTAAGGTAAATAACCATGCAAAGAAACACAGCTACTATTAAATATCTTTTTTTCATTTGGTTAGATAGATGTTGCTAAACACATCTAAAAAAGCGCCAAAAATAACAACCCTCAAAATAACACCACAACAAAACGTTTTACAAATGAGAAAAATTTATGCGTAGATAATTTTACACATAAAACAATTAAAATGTAACCAAAAAGCCCCGATTGAAAAATTCAATCGGGGCTTTTTTAATGTTGTATTAAAATCATTAAACTTTGATTTCTACTTCAACACCACTTGGCAATTCAAGCTTCATTAAAGCATCAACTGTTTTTGAGTTTGAGCTATAAATATCTAAAAGACGTTTATAAGCACACAATTGAAACTGCTCACGAGCTTTTTTGTTTACGTGCGGTGAACGCAATACAGTGAAGATTTTTTTCTCTGTTGGCAACGGAATTGGTCCGCTAACTACTGCGCCTGTAGGCTTTACAGTTTTTACGATTTTCTCAGCAGATTTATCTACCAAGTTGTAATCGTAAGATTTTAATTTAATTCTAATTCTTTGGCTCATCTTGTTATTTAATTAAACCGATAGTTAGAGCTATTAATAACTAACGGCGGATTTATTTTTGGAACTGAGTAGTGCGTATTGAGTATTGGGAAAAGTCTCTATACTCAATACGCATATCTCAATACGATTTAGTCTTCAATACTACCTTTAACTCTACCTTTAGACTTAGCAACAACTTCGTCTTGTACGTTACGAGGTGCTTCAGCATAGTGATCAAACTCCATTGTAGAAGTTGCACGACCTGAAGTGATGGTACGTAATTGAGTTACATAACCAAACATTTCCGAAAGTGGAACCAATGCTTTGATTACTTGTGCACCATTACGTGAATCTAAACCTTGCATTTGACCACGACGACGGTTCAAGTCACCCATTACATCACCCATGTTAGCTTCTGGAGTTAAAACTTCTACCTTCATGATAGGCTCCATTAATACAGGACGACATTTTGGTAAAGCTTCACGGTAAGCCATCTTAGCTGCTAACTCAAATGATAAAGCATCTGAATCGACTGCGTGGAACGAACCATCAATTAAACGAACTTTCATTCCTGATAGTGGGTAACCCGCTAAAACACCGTTCGCTAATGAAACTTCAAAACCTTTTTGAACTGAAGGGATGTATTCTCTTGGAATTGCACCACCAACAATTTCGTTAACGAATTGTAAAGCTGATTTACTTGTATCGAAATCTTCATCAATTGGAGAGATTACAACTTTGATATCAGCAAATTTACCACGACCACCTGATTGTTTTTTGTAAACCTCACGGTGTTCTGCAGTACCACGGATAGACTCTTTGTAAGCTACTTGTGGCGCTCCTTGGTTAACTTCTACTTTAAACTCACGTTTTAAACGATCAATTAAGATCTCTAAGTGAAGCTCGCCCATACCAGAGATAACCGTTTGACCAGTCTCTTGATCAGATTTTACTACGAACGTAGGATCCTCCTCAGCTAACTTACCTAAACCGATACCTAATTTATCAACGTCAGCTTGAGTTTTAGGCTCAATAGCTAAACCGATAACCGGCTCTGGGAAAACCATAGTTTCTAAAACGATTGGGTTTTTCTCATCGCACAAAGTATCACCAGTTTTGATGTCTTTAAAACCAACTACCGCACCAATATCACCAGCCTCGATAAAAGGAATAGGATTTTGTTTATTAGCGTGCATTTGGAAAATACGAGAAATACGCTCTTTGTTACCAGAACGAGTGTTCAACACGTAAGAACCAGCATCTAATTTACCAGAATAAGCACGGATAAAGCACAAACGACCTACAAATGGGTCAGTTGCAATTTTGAAACCTAATGCTGCAAATGGTTCTTTAACATCTGGTTTACGAGAAATCTCCTCGCCTGTATCTGGGTTAGTACCTTTTACAGCCTCTTGATCAAGTGGTGAAGGCAATAACTCCATTACTAAATCCAACATAGTTTGTACACCTTTGTTTTTGAAAGATGAACCACAAACCATAGGAACAATAGCATTATCTAATACTGCTTTACGTAAAGCATCTAAAATCTCACGTTCAGTTAACGAGTTAGGATCGTCGAAGAATTTCTCCATTAACGACTCATCATAACCAGCTACTGCTTCCAATAATTTCTCACGGTACTCAGCAACTTCGTCAACCATATCATCAGGAATTGGCACTTCAGTAAAGGTCATACCTTTATCGTGCTCGTTCCAAACAATACCACGGTTGTTAATTAAATCTACCACACCTTGGAAAGAATCTTCAGCACCGATAGGCAATTGCAAAGCAACAGCATCAGAACCTAGCATTTCTTTAACTTGCTTAACAACTTTTAAGAAATCAGCTCCAGAACGGTCCATTTTGTTAACGAAACCAATGCGAGGCACTTTATAGTTATCAGCTAGTCTCCAGTTAGTTTCAGATTGAGGCTCAACACCATCAACTGCTGAAAATAAGAATACTAAACCATCTAATACACGTAACGAACGGTTTACCTCAACCGTGAAATCCACGTGTCCAGGAGTATCAATTACGTTTACTTGGTATTTATTCTTACGATATTCCCAGAAAACTGTTGTTGCAGCAGAAGTAATGGTAATACCACGCTCAGCTTCTTGCTCCATCCAGTCCATTGTAGAAGCACCTTCGTGTACCTCGCCAATTTTGTGGTTAACACCAGCATAGTAAAGAATACGCTCGGTAGTAGTTGTTTTACCAGCATCGATGTGAGCAGCGATACCAATATTTCTTGTAAATTTTAAATCTCTTGCCATCTTGTTTTGATATATGATTACACAGATTTAGGATTTCACAGATATCATCAATATTCAATCAGTGCAATCTTTTAATCGGTGTAATCAAATTTTCTTTTTAGAATCTGAAGTGCGAGAACGCTTTGTTAGCCTCAGCCATTTTGTGCGTATCCTCTTTTTTCTTAACTGCTGCACCTTCACCTTTAGCTGCTG
>NZ_JAVHXT010000021.1 GCF_031119335.1 Pedobacter sp. | reverse complement strand
GAGCAACAGGAGAAACCGGTGCACAGGGTATCCAAGGTATCCAGGGAGCGACCGGAGCAACAGGTCCGCAGGGCGCTACAGGTGCTGACGGAGCGGTTGGTGCAACGGGAGCGCAAGGTATTCAGGGTATTCAGGGTGCAACTGGCGCTACTGGTCCACAAGGAGCAACGGGAACTCAAGGTATTCAGGGGGCGACAGGTGCTACAGGAGCAACTGGAACATTTACGGCAACAGTTAACAACGGTTTGAATTTCTCAACACCAACAAACATACAATTAGGTGGAGCTTTAGTAACACCAACTACCATAACTACAAGTGCTGCAAACACGTTAACTCTTGCTGGCTTACAACCTGGAGTAGCAGCTTCTGATGAAATATTGGTTGTTAGCGGAACAGGTTTAGTTAGAAAAGTAGCACCAACAATAGCTGATGTTCGAGTAGTGGGAACTAGAAATCATATTTCACAAGATGCGGGTGTGGGTGGTAATGGTTCAACGATGCCAGGAAGCGATAATATTGCAATTGGCGCAGGGGCCATGAATGCAGCTGTGGCAGCTGGTGCCCCTTATGGGCTATTAGGTAACGTTGCAATAGGCGGCGGAAGTCAATTGGCAAGAGTTAATGGTGATGGAAGTGTAGCAGTAGGATATGGAAATTTACCATTGGCAACAACTGGAAACAATGTTGCCGTAGGTGGATTGAATTTAACAAGCGCTACTACAGGAACGGCAAATTATGTATTAGGTTCTCAAAACTTGGGTAGCCTAACTGAAGGAGGATCTAATGCGGCTATGGGGGTAAATAACTTAACTGCATTAACTACGGGAAGTAGTAACCACGTCTTCGGTCACAATTCCTTACAAGCAATTACAACCCAGTCACAAAATATCGCTATAGGTTCTTCAGTATTACCAACAGCGGTAGGGTTTAAGAATATTGGAGTAGGTAGTACAGCTTTAACTTCACTTGGTACAGGTGAGGACAACGTTGCGCTAGGTGTAAACTCTGGAGGTGCTTTAACTACAGGTAATTATAATACTTTCTTTGGTACTGAAGCAGGTAACAGAATAAATGATTTAACACCTAACATTAGATATACAGGCGGTAACTTTAGTTTATTCTTAGGTTCACAAACCAAGGCTAAACATAACGTAAGTAACCAGCTAAATATTGGTAACTGGATTTATGGAGAAAGCGGAAACATAGCATTAGGTAATTTTACTGGGTCAGCATTGCCTACAATCACCTCAACAAACCGTTTAGATGTAGTTACAGGAAATGTTAGGGTAAGAGATATTACAGCTGCATACACACAAGTGGCTACAGATAAGGTTGTAGTGGCAGATGCTAATGGTGTTTTAAGGACTGTTCCAGCATCCAATGTGGCAATAGAACCATGGTTCAATATGGCAACAGGTACTTCGGCTACAGCAAATACGCAAAACATCTATCAAATGGGTGCTGTGGCTATTGGTGGCGCAACAGCTGCATCGTTTGTGGTAGATGGGGTAACCATTAACCCAAAACTGCATGTGCAGGGCGATATTTCTACCTCAGGTAAAATATATACCACAAATAGTGTATATGCCGATTATGTGTTTGAGAAATATTTCAATGGTAAATCTGCGATTAACCCTAACTACGAGTTTAAATCGTTGAATTATGTGAGAGATTTCATCAAAGCAAACAATCACTTACCAGGAGTTACTTCTATATCTGATTTAAGAAAAGCGAACAATGGTTATACTTTTGATATGACAAAATTAACCATCCAAAGCTTGGAGAAAATAGAAGAACTGTACTTACATACAATTGAGCAAAAAGATAAAATAGATACACAACAAGCCGAAATTGACAAATTGAAAAAAGAGTCTGAAGAGACTAAAAAACGTTTGGAAAGATTAGAGAAGTTGTTGTTGGGAAAGGATAAATAAACTGTAAACGTGTGCAACATTATTTATTAATGACACACGTGTACAGTTTATTTAAACGCTCTTAAATCGTAAATCAATATGAAGTATTATTTATATACTATACTATTTTTAGTCTTTGGACTAAGCATAACCAATGCTCAGACACCTACGCTATTACATTCGCAGGCGTATTCTGCGTCTGGCGTAGGTGGTGTACCAACTGTTAGCGTAAATATCCCAGCAGGAAAAAATAGATTGATGTTGGTTAGTGTTTTTATGGAACGTAACCACGGCGGTACACCAAATAGTAATTGGCCTTTCGACCCCGACAATACACCGATGGAAAACACATCAAGTTTTTCTGCTATAAATGTAAATGGAATAGCTTGTGCTTACTTAGATGGGAGATCCAACAATCATGCATCTCCATCTGGCAGTACAAGATTTAGCCATCATTATTTAGTTAGGTATTTAAATGATGTAGACGGCTTACCCACCGGACCAGCAACAGTTAGTTTTCCGAATCTTAATCTTCCTGAAAATGCTGGCGATGAAATGGTTGTTGTTATTGCCATTTTTGCAAATGCCAAACAAACTCCAACTGCTGTAAATAGTAATAGGGAAAGGGCATACACATCATCTAATTTAACTGTAACTGGTACTTCGCCAACGCCAGATGCACCACAAACAGGAATACCCACAGCTCCATTAGGTAATGCCGCAACCGATATCGTGTATTTATCTAACGCAATGCTCTCACAGCAAGGCACGGTATTGGCTACGCCTTCTGGATGGACATCAGTACAAAGTGTTAATGTTAATAATAACTTGGGTACGGCAATATCAACTGTATCTGCTGATAATGAGCAAGATGGTGTTCGTTTTCTGTCGGCATATAGATCAGGGGTATCAAACCCGTCATTTACAGTTACCAGAACTGGTACTGTACGAATAGATAGAGCTGCAGCTTTTCTTTATGGAATACTACCCTTGGTAAAGCCTGGTGTTTATGGGACGGTTTATCGTGATAATAATGGCTCAACTACCATTGATGGTGGCGGTACAGGAGGTGGAGTATGGACTACTGCCAATACACTTTATGTAAATGCTGTTGGAGTAGATGGAAATGTGGTAGCAACCGCTACAGTAAACACTTCTGGTGTTTTCCAATTTCCGCAGGGTGGAAATTTAATTGAAGGTGATTTGATACGATTTCAGTTAAGTAGAAATCAAGGAACAGTAGGGCAACCTGCCCCGATTAAAGAATTACCAAGCGGATGGGCAACAGTTGGCGAAAGTTCTACTTCTGGTGCAAGTGATGGCTCGCCTAATGGAGAGTTTACGTTAACAATTGGAACAAGCACTAGTGCTAACAATACAACAAATCGTTTTGGAGTTACTTCTAGCACAGATATTCAGGTAAATAAATCCGGACCACTAAGTGTAGCATCTAATGGTTCGATAACTTATAAAATTTATGTAACCAACAATGGACCGGGTCTAGCTACCAATGTGGTAGTTACCGATCCCGCAGTAAGTAACTTTACGGCAACGGGCATCACTTGTGAAGCTGGCACTGGTAGTGGAGGATCTGCAAGTTGCCCAGCTTCGGTTACGGTAGCGGGCATACAGGGTACAGGTTTAATCATTCCATCTCTTCCAGATGGTAGTGCAGTAGTTTTCACTATAACGGGAAATGCTTCAGCGTCGGGAACAATTACAAATACAGCATCGGCAACTGCTGCACTTGACACCAATCCTTCCAATAACTCATCAACCGTAATCACAAGAATTGAAAATAATGTATCTTGTTTACAAAGTACATATACATTAAACCTTGCCCAAACAGTTGCTAATAATACAGTTGCAGTTAATGGAGGTACACTAAATCTTTATTATACAAGAACTAGTGGGACAGCAGTTCCTGGCGTAGCTGAACCATTGATTATTCCTGTAACTTATAGTGATTTGAATAATAGAAATGGCATAGATAACCAGTGGAGAGAAATAAGAATTGAAGACGGAAATCTGATGTTAGGTGTTAACACAACTGATGGAGGTACGGGCAGCGTTTATAATTCTTTACCTTTACTAAATAGAAGAGCTTCGCCATCTACTACTTATTACTCCTATCCATTTTCTGGCAATGTAGCATTGGATAGGGCTTATACAGAATTTCTGAGAAATGGCGAATTAGAGCAACTGGGAACATTTACCCTGGGTATAGGTTTGCCATCTGTGCTTCCAACTGGTGTTAAAATACTTGCAGAAGTGTTTGAAGTTCAAGGTAAGATGGCTGCTAACCTTTCTGGAAATGAACTCTACAGTGGATATGGTGTTAAACCTCTGATTCAACATACACCAGCGTTTGCTACACCAGCCGCAACTTCTTTTACTTTAGATAGTGAATTTGAATTAGGACAAAGCTATGTTTGGAAGTATCTTGCTTATCGTGCATCTGGTCGCGGGATTACTGAAAATCATAGGGGGGTTGTTTTTAAAAGTACCAATACTATTACTTTGACTTACAACTGTTGTGAAGCGGGAACAGCAGCACCAACAATGAATCCTGCTACTAATTATTCGAATATCAATTCTTCTTATAATATTCCATGCGGCGTTACAACAGCAAACTTAACTGGATTGACAGCATCGAATAAGCCAACACTTACAACTTTAACATGGCATACTGCAACACCAGCAACCAACACCAATAAAATTACCAACGTTACAGCATTAACGGGTACTACAAAATATTATGCTGCTTTCTACGATTCGGTTAACGGTTGTTATTCACCAACAAAAGAAGTGACCGTTTATGCAGCAATTTGTGCTGCAGATGATAACTACAGTACAACTCCAATTATCGCTGGAGTAGGAGGAACATTGCCCTCAATTTTTAGTAATGATACTTATAATGGTGCTACAATCACGACTGCCACAAGCGGAAATATAAGTTTTAATTATTCTGTTTGGACGACTTCCATAGCAGAAGTTGACCCAGCTACAGGTGTAGTTACCGTACTTGCTACAACACCGCCAGGCACTTATACTTATACTTATGAGATAAGAGATACCGATCCTGATGCTGTTTCTGGTAGTAACGTAAGTTTCGCTTCAGTAACCTTTAGGGTGGTGTCTTGTACAAATCCCCCAGCAACTGGTACCCCAGATGGCTACACCCAAACTGGTATTTCAAATTTATTAGGTTTTGCTAACAGATGGCCAAAAAATGTACCTAATGGCTTTATAGCTATTGAATCTAAAAATAAGGGCTTTGTGATTACGAGAATACAAAATGTTAATTTAATTCCGGTAGCTCAAAGGGTTGAGGGCATGCTGGTTTATGATATTGATGCGGCTTGTATAAAACTGTACAACGGTACAATGTGGAAATGTATTGAGAAAAATTGTGATATAAATTAAAAATAATGAAAAAGATTTTAGTTACATCAGTAATACTTCTAATCGGCATTATAGCCAAAGCGCAAACTTTAATTGAAACTAAGACAACAAGTAGTGCGTCTGCAGTATTAGATTTTGCCAGAGGTACTACCAAAGGGATTATTTTGCCAGCGGTAGAGGCATTACCAGCTTCGCCAGCTAACGGAACTTTTCTGTTTGATGCAAGACCAACAGAACTGAAAATAAAGATGTACCAAAATGGTACCTGGGTCGAATTGTCGGGAGCTGGAACTAATAATTCTGTGCCTTATAGCGGAACTGTAGATAATGCAAAAAAGACTGTAATAGGGAGCCGTAGCAGTGCTGCAGATGGTGTACTAGTTTTAGAGTCGACGAACAAAGCAATGGTTTTACCTCACGTTGCTAATCCTCATTTAACGGTTAAGGGCCCTGTAGCAGGTATGATGTGTTACGACACAGTAACCAAATCGTTAGCGGTATTTAATGGTACAGTTTGGAGCTATTGGAAATAAACATATCAATGTTTATGAAAAAGCTACAAAATATACAACGGAATTATTTATTTGAATAGAGCTGGTAAGCTTTTTAAGATGTTCGTTTAGTCTGAGTAGATGTGAGTGTTTAATTTTTTGCCCAGCCCTAAATTAATATTTTTCTTTGCACCATTATTAAAACAGAGTAGTTACAGTTAAATCATAGCCGAAAACTAAAATAGATTAGTTATTAGAATGAAAGTTTTTATATATAAAATTGCTCTTTTAGCAATCGTTTTTTGCGGTTCTAATTTTCAATTGCTTGCCCAAAATGGTGCAGGTAGTTCTACGGTAGATAATTCTACTGTTACTATCGCTAGCGGCACTATAGAACAACGCTTTACCGAGGGTAGTTTTTTTGGTCCAGATGCAGTTTGGGTGATAGACGGAGTACTTGAGATTTACAGTAAAAATGTTTGGATTGCCCAAGGAGCAAAATTTAGTGGCACTGGCAAAATTGTAATCTACAATCCTGGAGATAACCCATATTATGTAGATATGCCTGCAGGTTCTACTCATATTGATGGTAACAACAGTGCATTTATTAAACTTTTAATTGAACATAGGAACGATAACAACATTGTACTTTCTAATCTTACCGATCCGGGTTATGGTACTACTAATCCGGTAGGGGCATTGGGCGCACAATTAAATATAGGAGCCGAACTGAATTTAGCTGTTAATGGCGCAAATATTATCTTAAATGGTAACAATTTAGGGTTCGATGCAGTGGGCTTGCCAACTAACTACAGTGCCAGAAGAATGTTTGTAACAGATAACAGTATTAGCGGCCATGTAATCAAAGACTACGCAGCGGCGGGCAAATTTGAATTTCCGATAGGTATAGATGTAGATGATTATACACCTGCAACGGTAGATATGAAAGAAGCCGGTAGAATTTATGCCAGCGTACAAAATCATGCAGCTACCAACTTATCGGGTATTAAGCCAGAATTGGGAATGGATAGAAATTGGCATATCTACGCAGATAGATTGCTAAAAGCCGATTTGAGCTTACAGCACAATAGCTATACCAACGGTAATTTGTTTAAAGATGCTAACGCAGGTATAGCACAATATGTTTCGGGTACGAAATGGGATATTGTTAGGGGAAGTAACACATTACCTAGCTTACACACACGTTATGGTGTGATATTTTCTAATGATGCAACAGCAAACACTACATGGTTTACCAAATACGCTGTTTCAGGTACTTCACTAAATATTCCAAATCTATTTACACCTAATGGCGATGGCGCTAACGATACGTTCGAAATACGTGGTCTTGGTTTATTTGCCGAGAACGATTTAACTATCATCAATAGGTGGGGTAATGAGGTTTTCAAGCAAACTAACTATAAAAACAATTGGAATGGCGAAGGCTTAAACGAAGGTACCTATTATTATGTGCTACGTGTGAAAGAGGCGGGCACATCAGATTGGCAGGTATTTAAAGGTTGGGTAACGCTTATTCGTGCGTTCAAAAAATAGTTTTTAAAGTGTAGAGGTCTAAAAACAATGAAAAAGATATTATCTAATCTCGTTTTACTATTTGCTACAACTGTAGTGTTTGCCCAGCAAGACGCTCAGTTTAGCCAATATATGTTTAACGGGATTTATATCAATCCGGCCTATGCTGGTTATCGTGAGCAGTTAAATGTTCACGCTTTTTACAGAAACCAATGGACTGGAATTGATGGTTCCCCAAAAACAGCAAGTTTAGCAGTAGATGCCATTGCTAACGACGGTAATGTTGGTTTAGCGCTGCAAATTAGCAGTGATAAGTTGGGGGCACAGCAAAACCTAACGGCTTATGCTAATTATGCCTATCGCTTGCCACTAAATGAAGATGGCAGTTCTCGTTTAGCTTTTGGTTTGGGCGCTGGTGTAGTACAATTGGGTATTAATGGCGCTATGCTAAACCCCAACGATTTCGAGCAATTTCAGCCTGTAGGTATGCAAAATGCTATTTTACCAGATGCAAGGGCTGGAGTTTATTTTTCTAATGACCGTGTTTACGCAGGTTTCAGCATGGATAACCTAGTGTCACAGTACATCAACGTCGATAGATATGCCTACATCCCGCAGCCAAAACCACATTATTATCTAACAGCTGGCGTTTTAGTACCGCTATCTAGAGAAATATTACTTAAACCTTCTTTTTTGCTAAAAGATGATAGAGGCGGCCCTACCAGTTTAGATGCCACAGCCTTTTTGATCTTGGCAGAGAAGTTTTGGATAGGAGGCTCGTATCGTACGGCCGTTAAACTTTACAACAAAGATCACTTACAAAGAAACTTATCGACACTAAACTCGGCTGTTGCAGCTATGCAGATTTTTCCATCAGAAACTTTGCGCATTGGCTACGCATATGATTACGCAATAGGCAGCATGGGCGCACATTTGGGCGGTACTCACGAAATATCTATCGGTTACTTCTTCAATAATAAAAAGTTACGTATGGCTAGTCCGCGTTTCTTCTAATTCCATTTAAAAATGCAGGTCTCAAAAAATATACAAAGGTTCATTTTAACTTTATTCTTAATTGCAAGCAGTATTTCTTCTTATGCACAATACGTGTTAAACGAGGCTGATAAGCATTATGAGTTATATAATTATGCAAAGGCCATTGATCTTTATGAACAGGGTTACCAAAAAAAGCAAACCTTGTATGCCGCAGAACGATTGGGAGAATGCTATGCTTTGGTGAATAATTATATAGAAGCAGAAAGTTGGTACGGAATTGCGGTAAAATTATCGAATAACAAGCCAGTGCATTTGCTGAATTATGCAAAGGCTTTACAAAAAAATGCAAAGTTTAATGAAGCAAAAACGTATTACAAAGCTTATGCCGATGCGCAAAAGGATGTGCCTAGTAAACAGCTAGGTTTGTGGTTGAATAGCTGCGATTCGGCAATGGTTTGGATGAAATCACCAAAGAGGGTAAATATCATTAATGAACAAAGAATAAATACTGCTGCTAGCGAATGGGGGGCAGGTTTATATAAAAATGAACTGGTTTTTGCGTCAGATCGCGAGCCGAGTAAAAAAGAAGATATTAATCGCCCATTTTTAAGGTTTGATGGTTCTGTAAAACCAGATGCGAACACAAGTGGTTGGACGGGTAGATCGTATTTGCGTTTATATATTGCTAGCTCTTCTGTAGATCAGTTCCCGCTAAGGGCAGGTACTTCTTACCATATTGGTCCAGCAAGTTTTTCTGCAGACGGAAAAGAAGTTTTCTTCGCTATTACACGTATCCCCAAAAAACCAGTTTATAACAAAGGCAAGCTGGCTACCATCAATATCGAAATCTATAGCAGCACGTTGCAAGATGACGGTAACTGGTCTGATCCGGTACCTTTTAGGTATAACAGTGTAAACGACTATTCTGTGGGTGATCCATTTGTTAGCGCCGATGGTAAAACCTTATATTTTGTTTCGGATATGCCTGGCGGATTAGGCGGTACAGATATTTACAAATGCGAGCGTACAGCCAATGGTTGGAGCGATGCAGTAAATGTTAAAGAACTAAATTCTGAAGGTAACGAACGCACGCCTTTTGTGGACGAACAGGGAGATTTCTATTTCAGTACTGATGGCAGGGTAGGCATTGGTGGTTTAGATGTTTTCTACGCAAAAAATGAAGGTGGTCGTTTAGCTACAGCAAATAATATGGGCTACCCCTACAATTCGCCACAAGATGATTTCGCATTCTTAAAGAACTCAAAAACATCAGGTTTCCTTTCTTCTAATAGAGTAGATGGAAAAGGTGAAGATGATATCTATTCTTTTGCAGAACATAAAGTACAGCAGCTAATTTTCACCTTAGCTGGTAAGGTGTTTAATGAAAAAACTAAAGAACCATTGGCAGATGCTTTGGTAACCATTAAAAAACCAGACGGACAATCGTTGCAGGTGCAAACCGACGAGAACGGCGAGTTTAATTTCAATCTCGAAAAAGATAGCGACTATGATTTAAAGGGATTGAAAACTGGTTTTAGATCTCATTTAGATAGTTTATCTACAAAAAATCTAACCGTTAATACGGTAATAAAAAAAGATTTATACTTATTACCTGTTGAGCTTGATGTTCCTATCAGAATTGAAAATATCTATTATGATTTCGATAAATCTAACATAAGAAAGGATGCTGCTGTAGAGTTAGACAAGTTGGTAAAGATCATGAAAGACAATCCGAACATTTGGATTGAATTAGGCTCTCATACCGATAGTCGCGGTAACGATCAATACAATCAGTGGTTATCACAAAGTAGGGCAAACTCTGCAGTACAGTATATTATAGATAGAGGTATTTCTAAAAACAGAATTACTGCTAAAGGCTATGGTGAAAGCAGATTGAAGAACAAATGCGCTAATGGCGTAAAATGCACTGAAGCGCAGCACCAATTAAATAGACGTACTGAGTTTACTATTGTTAAACAATAAAAAGATAGGGTGAGTAAAGCATAAACGATTAAAATCATCTCCAAATGACTTACAAAGTAATTATTACTGGTGCCAATAATTTTGTTGGCGAGGGCATATTGCTAGAATGTCTAGAAGATGCATATATCTCGGAGATTTTGTTGGTGAGCAGATGGGAAAACCCTATTAAGCACCCGAAGGTAAGACAGTTGATTATTCCTGATTTCTTAGATCTGGATGGATTTGATGAGATGTTGACCGGTTTTGACGCTTGTTTCTATTGTGCTTCCATAGATTCGATGTATCTGAGCGAGCATATTTATAAACAAATTATATTTGATATTACACTGAACTTTGCGGTGAAATTATTAATGCTCAATCCAGATATTAAGTTCAACTATCTTTCACATAGCAAAGCGGATAGAACAGAAACCAGTAAATTGGCTTCGGCAAGGATGATAGGTAGGACAGAAGATGCACTAAATAAGCTCTCATTTAAAAGGCTGCATCATTTCAGGCCGGGATGGATACTACCACTCCATTCGCAAAAGGTTTTTGGTTTTCGCCGTAAGTTTAAGAAGTTTCTGCATCCGTTTGCCGAAATATTCATGCCAAACAAAGTAGTTACCATGAAACAGATTGCTTCGGCAATGATAAATGTGCTGGTAAAAGAGTACCCCGAGAGAACAATTAGATCAAAAGATATCAAGTTTTTGCAAAAGCGTCATTACGATAAACTTTACCAGGTTAATAAGTTTAGTACAGATGCTTTCGATTTGTGAATAGCTAAAGTAAATTGAATGAAAACGTTTAAAGCTCTGACGGGTCAGAGCTTTGGATTTGGTTCGCAAAAGAACCGGTTGAGAGCTAAATTTTGTGTATAGCTTTATGAAGCGATAAGGCTTATTTGGGCATCTTTTCTGCGATATAACTCGTTTATCATTTCCTTTTCGCTCATGCTTTTAGCCCAAGTTGGTCTAATTTCGAAGTAGCGTAAGTTGGATAAGAAAGGGTGGTTGCCTGCCCAGGTTAAACCCATAGATTCTCCTATTCTTCCAACTTTGTCATAAAACACCTGATGATCTAGGTATTTAAGTTGGCCGCAAGCAGAACTTTCATATATTCCAATCCCGAAAGCAAGACCGAAATTATGGTAAGCTAAGTCAATTTGGTTTTCTGTAGCTTCTAAAGCTGCCGTAATATCAAAATTCAAATCATTAATTAAACATCTGCGTATAACGGTATTCCTACTTAGTATCTTGATAAATAGCCCATGTGACGCACAGTGACTAATCAGTTCTTTAACAATTGGAAGAATTTCATTAGAAATATTTCTAAATTGATTTTCTTCAGCTGTAAAACTGCCTACAGATACCATATCATCGGCAACATGGTTACTCATTGGGTAAGAAAAGTAATGCTTCATTTTATTCCTTATTTGTTTAGATGAGAGCCTTGTTTTGACACTACTAAGTGACAAATAATAAAATGAGTAAAATAGAGCGGTTTTGCGTATAATGCTAAATAGGTAAGTTTGCTTGCTTACTAGGTAAATTTACCTGGGTCACTCAAGTTCGATTAATAACCTATGTTTTAAATATAAAGCACATTAATAATAGAACTCAGATTGGTTGGTTAAGTAAGGTAGACCGCGAGGTTAAAAATTGAGTTAGGAACAAGTTTTTATCGCCGCTTTAGTTAGACAGCTCGTCTATCTCTACCAATTTATGTTTCAAGGCATATAAAACTAGGCCAGCAGTATTTCTGCTGCCAGTTTTCGTTAAAAGATTGTTTCTATGCCCCTCTACCGTTCTGTTACTTAGAAAGAGTTTTTCTGCAATTTCTACACTACTAAACTGCTTGCAAATAAGTTGTAGCACTTCGATTTCTCGTGGCGAAAGTGGGTTTTCGTTTTGATCTAGATTTAAGGGTTGAGGTTTTTTAATTAATCCTTTCCTCATGATCTCTAACATGGGCATGGTAAAATAGAAATCGTTTTTGTGTACTTCCCTAATCGCTTTTTCTACTTCTTCTGGTTCGGCATTTTTGGCCAAATAGGCATTTGCACCTGCTTGTATGGTTGCTAAAATATGGTGCTCAGCTTCGTGAATAGTTAGAATGATAACGCCAATAGAAGGGTGGGTTTCTTTGATAACTTTTAGAGCTTCCAATCCATTCATCTCAGGCATAGAAAGATCTAATAAGATGATGTTTGGTATTACTTTCTCCTGTTCTAAAAGTGTTAATAACTGTTTTCCGTTCTCGGCTTCAAATACGATAGACATACTTTCGAAGGAATTAACTAATGCAATCATTCCCTTTCTGAATAATTTTTGGTCATCTGCTATTGCTATGTTAATTGTCATTTAAAAATACGGCTAAAAACTTACTATTAATATGAATTTGCACAACAAGCTTAAAAATAATTCATTAATTGAATTAATGTACTTGATATGCAGCTGTGAATAAAAAACAGGTATTTTATTTCAAGTGCAAATATCATTTTTTTATTAGATTCGACAAAAATAAACTAAACTTAAAACCCATGAGATTGGGTTTGATTTTTAAATTACCCTCAAATAAACAAATGATGAAGTCTAAAATTAACGTACCAACGGTACCTCTTCAAGAGGCTGTTGATCGAGTTACACGCTTTCGCAATCAATTAATTAACAAAGTGCCCGAAGCCAACATTCCAAGAGCTGTATTTATTCCGATAGCGGATTTGATGGCTATTATCGAGAAATTTCAAAGCCTAGATGACCATGGTAACATCAGAAATTCGCTAACTGGAGTCAGGGCATATTTTGCTGTTAAAGAAGGGGACGAAGATTTGCCAGATGATGTTACTGCACTTATTGTGCCTGTAGATTTAGCTGGCGCTGATATTGTGGCTCATACAGATGGTGTAGGAAGTGATGAGGAAGATGATAGTGATATTTATGATTTTACGCAGCCGTGTCCAGTGCAGTGCGACAATACTAGTCCTTTGTATATTGAATAAGAAGAAATGAGTAGTTTTTTTATGGGAATTGTGGTTCCCTTTAGTATCTTAATACCAATTGGCATGTTTATATATAAAAATAGACATGCCGATAAATCTATTAAGGTTATATTTTATTATCTGATTGTGGCGGGCTTCATTAATGCATTTGCTGTCGGTTTAGCAAAATTTGGTATTCAGAACTTACCGGTGCTACATATATATACTTTAGTTGAAGCTCTTTTTTTCTTAACCTATTTTAGTTCTATTTTTAAGGATAAGATGATTAAAAAGTTGATTAAGGTCTTAATGGTAGTTTTCCCATTACTATGTATTATTAATTTCACTTTTGTTCAAAGCATTTTTACATTTAATACTTACACCAGACCTCTCGAAGCACTTATTATTACTACGCTATGTTTAGCGTATTTTTATAAAAGTGGATTTAGTGATAACTGGTTAGGTTCTCCAATCAACTGGGTTAATATGGGAATACTGTTATATTTTCCAACAGCAAGCATCATCTTTATACTCTCTAATTATTTCACCTTTGTTGACCTAAATAAGTTTTTGGTTGGAGCTATTTGGAATATACACGCTTTTTTGGTTCTGGGAATGTATCTTGTATTTACAAAGGCATTTAGTCTGATCAAAAAAACTACTTCAGGCATTAATGTTTAGAAACCTATTAACTGCCTTTTTGGTACCATTGAGCATTCTTATTCCTATAGGAGTTTTCTTACGTAAATATAAGTTTGCAAATAAGGCCGAAAAGACATTATTCTTTTATTTAATTACAGCTGGGATCATCAATGCTGTGGCAATATGTTTAAGTAATTATGGTATTAAAAATCTTTTCTTATTGCACATTTATACTATAATAGAAACTATTTTTTTCTTGTTGTATTTTTTCTTTGCATTTCATAATAGTATTATAAAAAGGTTTCTGCTTGTCGCTATTTTCGTATTGCCTTTATTGTTTATCACCAACTTTCTCTTCTTACAAAGTATAAATGAGTTTAATACCTATACCCGGCCATTAGAAGCTATTATGATAACGGCCGTTAGTCTATTGTTTTTATATAGAAGCGGTTTTGTAGAAGATTGGTTAAAGCAATCATCTAGTTGGATTAACATTGGTATTTTGGTTTATTTTCCAGCGGCAACGCTCATATTTATACTTTCTAATTATTTTGTGTTTGTAACATCTAATAGGCAGTTGAATAGAGTAATTTGGGATATACACTCTATCTTAGTTTTAGCAATGTACTTAGCATTTGCCAAGGCTTTTAGTTTAATAAAGAAAAACACAAATGGTTGATAATGTTTATTTGTTGATATTCTATGGGGTGGTGTTGCTACTTATCTTGATAGCATCTTTTTTATTGTTCTATATTAGAAACCAGGGTGTAGTTTGGAAACAAAAGAAAGAGATGCAAGAGGCTCAGCTAACGCAACAAAAGGAATTACTGAGTGCGGTTATCGATTCGCAGGAGATTGAACGTAAAAGAATAGGCCAAGATTTACACGACGAAATTGGTGGAACACTTTCTGCCATCAAATTAATGCTCAATTCCTTAAAAAATAAAGTAACAGAACCCCAAGAGGAGGTGTTGACAGATGCCAAAGAGTTGATAGATAAAATGATTGTTGATGTGAGACATATTTCGCATGATTTATCGCCTCCAGGATTAGCTGTGTTTGGAGTTTTTGCATCTATAGAGGCTTTTGTAGCATTGATTAACAATACAGGTGAGATATCAATTTTATTGGAAAGTGATGCCCAAATAGAGGATGTGCAGCTGCAAGAGAAATCTTCGTTAGCATTATTTAGAGTACTTACTCAATTGGTAAACAATACCTTAAAACATGCGCAAGCCACTGAGATTGTGATTAAATTTGCAGTTTCGGATAAAGAGCTTTCTATTTACTATAAAGATAACGGTAGGGGATTTGAAATGCAGATTTTGGAACAACGAAATGGGATGGGAATGCAGAATATCCAAAGTCGCTTGCAAATGATTAATGCTAACTTTCAAATAGAAACTGCCGTAGGACAAGGTTTTGCTATTTCGATGCAATGCCCTTTAGCTAGTTAGCAAATTCAATTTTGAAATCGTTTTCCTACAAACGTCTAATCTGACTACATTTCTAAAAAGATGATATCTAAATAATCTACATCAAATTAGTGGATTTTTATTTTGACTTAGTCTAAATAACATTATATTTGCGGCAATTTGCTACGTAGCTATGCGCTCTCTAGTCTACTAGGCAAAATGATTGCCAGATAAATGAGTGTATTTATAAACTTTTTTGATGAAACTAAAAGAACTGAAAAAAAAAGGCTTTTGCTTGTTTTTGCGGTTTTAATTGGGTTTGTAAATATTGCTTCTGCTCAATTTTCTATTTCTGGAAAGGTACTTAACAGACGTAATCAAGAACCCGTTGAGTTTGCTATTGTAGCTGTTCCCAATAATGGCTTATGGGCAAATGCAAATGCTAAAGGCGAATTCATCATTAAAAATATCCCTGCTGGTAAAGTAAAATTGAGTGTACAATACCTAGGTTTCGTAAAACGTGAGTACGAATACACGCTCGATAAAAATTTAACCGGCTTAATTTTATTAATGGATGAAGACAACCTGACTTTGTCGCAAGTTGAAATTACCGCAAAAAAAGGAACTGATTTAGCGACTTCGTTCTTGATGGACAGGACTGCCTTGGATCATTTGCAGATGTTAAATGTAACTGATGTTTCTGCTTTGCTTCCTGGTGGTAAAACAAATAGAAGCATTCATTTGGCAACAACGGCTGAACAACGCTTTGAAATTAATGGAGCAAATGGCGAACGTGGAAACCCTACTTTCGGAGTTGGCGTAGAAATAGATGGCGTTCGATTATCAAACAACGGGTTAAGAGATCAATCGGCTTCAACAACTAGGGTTCATGGAGTAGATACAAAGAACATCTCAACGAGTAATATAGAATCAGTTGAAATAGTGACTGGACTACCATCAGTAGAGTTTGGAGATGTTACCAATGGTATGGTAAAAATAAATACTCGAAAAGGTATTTCTCCATATATACTTGAGCTTTCCACACGGCCAAATACTAAGCAGGTTGCCTTAAGCAAGGGGCTAAACTTAGGTGGGAATAATGGTGTGCTCAATTTGAATTTAGATTACACAAGATCTATCTCCAATTTAGCTTCCCCTTTTACAGATTATAAAAGAAATAGCCTATCAGCTAATTACAATAATACTTTTAATAAAAAAAATGGTAGCCCAATTACTTTTAATTTTGGTATAACGGGTAACATAGGCGGATATAATTCTGAAGCTGATCCTGATTTGTTTGTAAACACTTATACCAAGTTAAATGACAATGTGCTTAGGGCTAATTTTTCCACTAAATGGCTACTTAATAAATCTTGGATTACAAATTTGGAAGCATCTGGCACATTAAATTATAATGATAAGCTTAGTGAAACCAGTAATAATAAGTCTGCACCGGCTTCAACTCCATCTATCCGCACCAGTACAAACGGCTATCATGTAGGCGAAATCTATGAGAACAACGCAAATGCGCCTATTATTCTAATTCCCCCAGGTTATTGGTATGAAATAAATTATGTAGATAATAAGCTCATCAATTACAATGGTAAACTCAAAGCTAACTGGTTTAAACAATACAGTAATTTAAGCAATAATTTGATGCTTGGAAGCGAGTTTAGTGTGAGTGGAAATAATGGTAAAGGGGTTTATTATGATGATATTAGATATGCACCAACTTGGAGAGAATATAGATATGACCAAGAATCTTTCGTAAAAAATTATGCGTTTTACGCAGAAGATTTATTAAGTATTCCCATAAACCATACTATTTTACAATTAGTTGCGGGTATTAGAAGCGATATTACAGACATTAATGGTTCTGAATACGGTTTGGTTAGCAGTTGGTCGCCTAGGCTAAATGCCAAATACATCTTATGGGAAAAAGCCAACAAGGTGGTAAGCGATTTTAATGTGAAATTAGGATGGGGCAAAACAGTTAAGTTGCCAGGTTTTGATGTGCTTTTTGCAACTCCTACGTTTAGAGATATTTTAACCTTTGCGCCTGGTACCACAGCTAGTGGTGAAACATTTTATGCCTACTATACCATGCCCCGAACAAGAATATTTAATCCTGACTTGAAGTGGCAAAGTAATGTGCAAAAGGAAATTGCCATTAATATGAATATTGCTGGAAACAAACTTTTTATTACAGCGTCTCAAGATAAAACTTCTAATCCTTACACCTATCAAACAGATTATACCCCTTTCTTTTACAAGTTAACTAGTCAAGTAAACTTAGAGCAATCTGCTATACCAAGTGTAAATCGTATATATACCATAAATAAATATACAGGAATAGTTACGGTAACCGATAAAACTGGAGCTTTTCCTACCGAAACATTGTCTTATGCAGATATGTACACTTTTTTGTCCAACACAAAATATATTAATGGTTCTGCTGTAACACGCAACCGTATTACCTGGACGGTTGATTTTAAAAAAATAGAAGCCTTAAAAACTACCATAAGGGTTGATGGAAATTATTACACCTATAAGGGAATAGAGGAAACATTATCTGCATATATGCCTAATAGTACGCAAATGATGGCTAATGGGAAACCTTATAAGTATATTGGCTTTTTTGGCGGCGGAGCAAATTCAGCAAATGGGGAAATGTCTAGATCGGTAGATATGAATTTTACTGCTATAACTCACATCCCTAAATTACGCCTCATTCTATCTGCAAGGTTGGAAGCTTCTTTTTATAAATTATCTAGAAACTTAAGCGAGATCAATGGTAAGCAGAGAGGAATTGTTTTGGATAATCGAGATGCTTACACACCTTCTACTCAACAAACAGATATTTATGGAGGCGACAGATTTGTAGGTCTTTATCCAGATTATTACGTAAGCCTTGATGATTTGAATGTCAAAATTCCTTTTGCTGAAAAATTTTTGTGGGCAAAAGACAACGATGTTGCTTTGTATAATGAATTAGCAAAACTGGTTCAAAAAAGCAACACTAATTATTACTTTAACAGCAGTCGCGTTTCTAATTATTACTCTGCCAACCTAGCTGTTACCAAAGAGATAGGGCGCTTTGCCTCACTTTCGTTTTTTGCTAACAATTTTTTAAACAATCTGGGGAAAGTGTATTACAGGGGCTCCGGAACACAAGCCTCTTTATTTAATAGTTCGTTGATACCAGTGTTTAATTACGGCGCATCATTAAGGTTAAAAATTTAAAATCCATTTAATTCAAATATATAAAAATCAATTATTATGAAAAAAATAGCATACTTAATGCTTTTCACAATGCTAGTGTTTTTATCTTGTAAAAAAGATAAAACAGTTAAGGTACATTCTGTTACTGTTCAACTAGCTTATCCTGCTACTAGCTCTTTAACTGTAACAGCTGATGTTGTGGTAAAGTTAACAGGTAAGGGTACAAGTTTCGAAGCTAAAACGAATGTTGAAGGTAAGGCCATTTTTAATGTGCCAACAGATATTTATGAAGTATCTGCAACAGATTCAAGATCAAACTCTGGGAGTGCATTTATCTATAACGGCGTAAAAAGTAATGTTGCCATTGTTGACGGGTGGAGCGCTGATAATGTTATCAAATTGGATCTTATAGAATCAAAAACGTCACAAATTGTAATTAAGGAACTTTTTATGGGCGGAACACCTGCCGATGATACAGGTGTTTTTAATTATGACAGATACGTTGTTTTATACAACAACTCAAATACTGCGGCAAACCTTGATAATTTATGTTTGGCAACAGTTGCTCCCTATAATGCACAGTTAACAAATAATGCCTACTATGGTGCTGATGGTAAATTGACCTATGAAAATGAAAATTGGATGCCTGCCGGACAAGCCATATGGTATTTTCAAAAAAATGTTGTAGTAGAGCCCGGAAAGCAAATTGTGATAGCGTTGGCTAACTCTCTTAATAACACAATTACTTACAGTAAATCAGTTAACTTAAATAATGCCGCATACTATGCTACTTATGATTTAGCAAGTTTTGATCATGCTGCCACATATAGAGTAGCAGGAGAAAATATTCCTACAGATCATTATTTAAAAACAGTGAAATATGGAACAGGCGCTGCTTGGGCATTGAGCAATACCAGTCCCGGCTTTTTTATATTTAATCCTCAAAACACTACTCCGGTTGCTTTTGGAAATGATGTTTCTCAAACTAGTACCATAACTGGATACGTGAGTAGAAAGGTTCCAACAAGTTGGATTGTTGACGGGGTAGAGTCTTATTTGTTAAATAATTCTAACAACAAAAAACGTTTCTTGCCTTCTGTTGATGCCGGTTATGTATATCATGTAAATGGAAATGGATATTCTCTATACCGTAATGTTGATGAGCAGGCTACTAAAGCCATAGCAGGTAATGAGCAAAAATTGGTTCATAATTATCAATTTGGTACAACCGCAGTTGGTGGAACAACCGATCCAAGTGGAATTGATGCAGAAGCTTCTATTAGGAATGGTGCCCGTATTATTTATAAGGATACCAATAATTCAACCAATGATTTTCACTTACGTAGTAGAGCGTCGTTAAGAACTAACTAATTATCAGTTGATGAGGTTTAAGTTGTTAATATGTAGGCTTATCGTATTTTTTGGCGGAGTTTGTTGCTCCGCCAATCTTATTGCGCAGCAACAAATAGATACTGTTTTTACTGATATTGATTACATTCGCAAAAGTAATACTTGGCTTTCTTCAAGCAATGCATCAGGGTTAAGATTTTTTTCCCTTCCAAAAATCTCAACTGCTAAAATATTTCTTAATAAAGATAACGGCGAGTTTAAAAATTTTCATCAAACTGATAACAGTTACACTTACGGGCTAAGTGCCGAGTCCATTTATCGTTTGAACCCAAAAGTTGTTTTTTTAGGAAATGTAACCTATAGCACTTTTACAGGTAACAATATGGGTGGCTCTAGTTTCATGGACCCTTACTTAAACTCTTTTGATATTGTTGAACTAGATGATGCTAACAAAGGCATAAAACAGCTAGAGACTTATGGTTTAACAGGAGCCGTGAGTACACAGCTAACATCAAAATTTACCATAGGTGGAAGCATAGATTATCAGGCATCAAATTTTGCCAAAATGAAAGATTTACGTCACATTAATAAGTTGTTAAACTTAGGTTTGTCAATTGGTGGGCTTTATGAAATTAATGATAAAGTTGAATTTGGCTTGAATTATAATTATGATAGAAGGATAGAGAGTATTGCTTTTAGAAGTTACGGTAATACTGATAGACAGTTCATTTCGCTTATTAGTTTTGGTTCTTTTTACGGACGGTCAGAACTTTTTGATAGATATGGCTATACTTCTGGTGAAAACTCAACGCCAATGACAAACTTTAACCATGGAGCTGCTTTTCAGTTAAATATTAAATTAGATAAAAAAATACGTTATCTTAATGAATTTACCTTTAGCATTTTAAAAGGTTTTTATGGTCAAGATGGAACGGCAAGTGTGCTGTATACGCAGCATGGAGGGAATAATTATAGTTACAATGGCACCCTTTCTATTATAGGAACTAAAACAGAACAGTATATTTCGATAAGTGCTAATCATCAAACCTTGGTGAATAACGAAAACGTTTACAGACGGGAAACTACCACTGGCGGCGTTTCAAGAATAGTTTATTATGGGCAAAGCGAAGTGCTTGATAAGCAACAATTGTCAGCACATTTGCATTACACGCTATTTAAAAATGTTCAAAATCGTAATCCTCGATGGGAAGTTAATTTATCCACAGGCTATTTTCGTCGCCAGCAAACAACTACAATTTATCCGTTTTACAGAGACCAAACCATTAACAGTTACCAAGCAAATGCAAACTTAAAACGAAACATCATTAAGGCTAATCGAATATATAGTTTTGCTGTAGGTTTAGGCTATGGATCTGGTAGTGGTATAGCTAAATATGACGGTTTGTATGCTACGCCATCGGCTAGTCAGGTGGCACCTACAAGCATGGACTTATACCTCTATCAAGAATTTG
The DNA here is from genome assembly GCF_031119335.1 of Pedobacter sp. Classification (GTDB taxonomy): domain Bacteria; phylum Bacteroidota; class Bacteroidia; order Sphingobacteriales; family Sphingobacteriaceae; genus Pedobacter. Next base: position 26,183 of record NZ_JAVHXT010000021.1, on the reverse strand, counting down.
AGTACTTTACTAAACCACGAGTAATGGCCAATTTAAGTTTGCAATACACTAAAAAGCTTAAGCAAAACATTGCACCTTATGCCAAGTTAAACTACAATTATACTAAGGCATTTGATACTCAGTTTTTAGGGAATAGTTTCGGCATAGCAGGAGCAAGCGTGGGCTGCAATTTTTAGTGCTCAAAATCAAAATTTTAAACAAAACATATTCTTATTTTTGCGGGGATGAAAAAAATGAAGTTTTTTGTAGCGGCTGGATTATTAATCGTCTTCAGTTTGCTACATTTTTCGTTTAGAGAAATTGCTTACACCTCTGGTGGTTTTCCCATAGATAGTTTGCGCAGTTTATATGAACGACCAATTGCACAATGGCCAAAGCCAAATGTAGATAGTGGTGTGAAATGGCAAGAGTTTAAAGCGTTGCCCGAGGTCGACAGTAAAAAGTACTTCACTACCATGGAAAGCGCTCAGGTTGTTTTGGGCAAAAACTTATTTTTCGACCCAATTCTTTCGGGTTCTAATCAAATTTCTTGTAGTAGTTGCCATAATCCTCAAACTTCGTGGGCAGATAAGCTATCGGTTTCTATTGGTCACGATCATGCTTCTGGTAACAGAAATACACCATCGTTATTAAACGTAGCCGAGCGTAAAACTTTCTTTTGGGATGGTCGTGCTACTACTTTAGAAGACCAAGTGAAAAGCCCGATTGAGGCACACAATGAAATGGCAATGAATTTAAAAGAGTTGCCTGTAAAACTGAATAAAATTAAAGCCTATAAAGAATTGGTAAAGAAGGCTTATGGTACAGATAAAATTACTTTTGATCATGTAGCAAAAGCTTTGGCAAATTTTCAACGTACATTAACGAGTAGAAGAAGTAGGTTTGATAGATTTTTAGAGGGCGAATACAAACAATTAAACGATAAGGAAGTAGAGGGATTACACTTGTTTCGCACAAAAGCCAGATGTATCAATTGCCATAATGGTCAGTATTTTACTGATGAGAGTTTCCATAACATCGGTTTAACTTACTACAAACGTAAGTATGAAGATTTGGGCAGATACAATGTAACTAAAGACCCAAATGATGTAGGTAAGTTCCGTACGCCATCTTTAAGGGATGTGATGAACACTAACCCTTGGATGCACAACGGTTTGTTTGATAACATTACAGGTTTACTGAATTTGTATAACAGCGGTATGCAGATGAATACGGCAAAGCCAGAGCAAAAAGCAGCTGACCCAATGCATCCGGTTACCGACCCATTAATGAAGAAACTGAATCTAACCAAAGATGAGATACAAGCGGTAGTTGCTTTTCTAGATGCAATTACAGCAACACAATATAAAATGCATAGGCCAGAGCAATTGCCTAGAGATAAATAAGAAAAAGCCGAGCAATTGCTCGGCTTTTTCTTATTTATCCCTCACGTCATTGCGAGGAACGAAGCAATCTTTCAACTATAGGTTATAAAAAGCTTTAAGATTGCTTCGTTCCTCGCAATGACGATATTACTTCTCTCTCTCCCTTGTAGGGAGAGAATAGCTAAGGGCAGAGAGGTTTGTTTTAACTTAAATCGCCTTCGTCATTTCCTTTAAAAACGATTTTTCATCCTCATTTAACAATGGACTTACCTTTTCGTAGACCTCTTGGTGGTAGTTATTTAACCAATTGATATGAGAAACTTCCAATAACTCTTTCTTCACCAAAGTAGTGTCAATAGGAGCAAGGGTTAAACTTTCGAAAGCATAAAATTCGTTAAATTCATTGTGCTCATCTTTAATCGTTAACACTAGATTTTCAATACGGATACCATGTTTGCCGTTACGATAAATACCAGGTTCGATAGAAGTGATAGTTCCTAATTCTATTGCAATTGGGGTAGCCGAAGCATTAAATACATGCGGACCTTCGTGTACATTCAGATAATAACCTACACCATGGCCAGTGCCGTGACCGTAGTTTAAAGCATAATCCCACATTGGTCTGCGAGTAATGGCATCAATTTGATAGCCGCATGTTCCCTTAGGGAAACGGGTTTTACAGCCTTCAATCATCGCTTTTAGCACCAAAGTGTAATCTGTACTTTCTTCATCGGTGTTATTTCCCATTGGGATTACACGGGTAATATCCGTAGTGCCATAAAGGTACTGACCACCAGAGTCAACCAAAAACAAACCATCAGCTGATATAGCTACATCGCTTTCTGGGGTAGCTGCGTAGTGCGGTAAGGCACCGTGTGCTTTGTAACCAGCTATGGTGTTGAAACTTTCGCCCACAAAACCATCTTGTTCAGCTCTAAAGTTTTTCAAAACTTCTGCCGATGAAAGTTCTGTAATTTCAACTTTACCAATATTTTCCTTCACCCATTTAAAGAACTTGGTCATTGCGGCGCCGTCTTTAATCATCGTTTTGCGGGTGTTGGCAATCTCAACTTCGTTTTTAATAGCTTTTAAGTTGGTTGATGGATTGGTTTCTAATACCTTTTGCACTGTTGAAGCCAACTGCTTGTACATAAAATAGCAGTTACGCTTCGGGTCTATTAAGATATTGCTATTTGCAGGCAATTGTTGTAAATCGGCAGCTAACGCCTCATAAGCGGCAATGGTAACACCTTGATTAGCCAAAGTAGTTAAATCATCGGCAGATAGTTTAGTCGCATCAATATAAATGGTTGCTTTGTCTTCAGTAATTAAGGCAAAACTCAATACTACTGGATTGTAACCCACATCTTGCCCTCTTAGGTTGAAAATCCAAGCCATATCATCTAATGAAGACACCAAATGATAAGCTACACGTTGTTTTTTTAAGGATGCTCTAATGGCTGCCAATTTGCTAGGTGCCGACTGACCAACAACATCCTCAGCCAATAAAAATGCAGCTGCAAAAGGTAACGCAGGTCTGTCATTCCAAATTTGTCCAACGTAGTCTTGGTTTTCGAAGCTGATGTTTTTAAATGCCAGTTGCTTCTCTAATTGCAAACCTAGTAAAACTGAAACAGTCTTTTCATCGAAAGCTATTTTAGCATCCGCAGGAAGTTTTTCGCCTAACCAATCAATATATTCGGCCATGCCTTGCGCTTGCAATTTTACGAGTTCAAAACCACTGCCTTTTAATTGCTCTTCGGCCTGTACAAAATATCTTGAATCTGCCCATAAACCAGCAAATTCTTGTGTAATTACTACAGTACTTACCGAGCCCGTAAATCCGGTTACAAAAGGAATACTTTTATAAAAATCTGGTAAATATTCGCTAATATGCGGGTCTGCAGATGGGATAATATACGCATCAACGCCATCGTTTTTCATTAAATTGCGGATGGCAGCTAACTTTTCTAAGTGTGTCATTTGATATAATATGTTAGTATTTCAAAGTAATGGATAATTTTTGATTTTTTCTACATTAGGCACTTATCGGTTGGCAGTTGACAATCATAAAAATAGCGATGCGTTAGATCTCTCCTTGAGGTCGAGATGACGAGATGGGGAAGCGTGTGTTGGTAAAGCATTGACCAGCTAACAATTAATCAGTTAACCGATTAAACAATTAAACCAAAATAATAAAGCAATTCATCATTTAAGTAATAAACCAACTACCCAGCAAAATCAATCAATTTAAAAATAGTCTATTAAAATAGTAGTTTTTATTTTGTTTTGCTATTTTTGAAACATCAACGCTTTGTATAAAGACTTTAAATATGGAAAATGTAAACTACCTAGCATTTGCTATTCCTGCGTTCTTTCTATTTGTCTATTTAGAATACAGGCTTGCCGTGAGTAAAAAGAAAACACATTTGTTTAAATACGAAAGTTCTGTTTCTAATCTCAGCATAGGTATTGCAGAGCGATTACTGAACCTTTTCATTGCTGCGAGCTTTTATGAATTGTTCAATTACGTGTATCAGCATTATGCCTTATTCAACATCCCCAATGCTTGGTGGGTTTGGGTTTTGTTAATTCTGGCTACCGACTTTGTGTGGTATTGGTATCACCGATTGGGCCACGAAGTGAATTTCTTTTGGGCAGCACACATTGTACATCATCAAAGTGAAGAATTTAATTTGACGGTTTCGGCACGTATCACCACTTTTCAGGCGTTAATTAGGGGTGTTTTTTGGTGTGCTTTACCGCTTTTAGGTTTTCATCCCTTAATGGTGGCGGTAATTTTAACCGTACACGGAGCCTATTCATTTTTTACGCACACGCAGATGATTGGAAAGCTGGGTTGGTTAGAAAACATACTCATTACTCCATCTCTACACGGCATACATCACGCAAGTGATGACAAATATTTGGATAAGAATTATGGCGATGTATTTACATTTTGGGACAAAATGTTTGGCACTTATCAAAAGGAAGAGGAGGCACCAACTTACGGTTTAACGCATCCAATAAAAAGTCATAGTTTTTTGTGGCAGCATTTTCATTACTATTTAGAGATCATAGAGGCTTGCAAAAGAACAACTGGTTTGTCCAATAAACTAAAAGTGATTTTCGGTAGTCCGGCATTGTTAGACCAAGATATAAGACCTGTGTTAGAACGCAGATATTTGCAACATAAAGTAAAACCTACGGCTAAATTTAAGCTTAAGGGTTATATTAATATTCAGCTCGTGCTGAGCGTTTTAATATTAACTTTTGCGACTGCTTTTTGGTCTTATTTAGATTTGGCAGACGGTATTTTGATAGCGCTATTTGTACTCATCACCCTCATTAATTGTGGTGCATTGTTAGAACAACGTAAATGGATTTATTACCTCGAATGTGTAAGGCTCATCTTCCTTTTCGGGTTTATCTTCTACAAACTAGATTGGGTAGAATTGATATTCTTACCAACTATAGCCTTAATCATTTTAGAAAGAACTTTTGCATTGAGTAACTTGTACAGAAACTATGTTTTAAGGTATGAAGAAGCGTAAAAATTTAGCCACAGATACACAGATAATTATAATTTAAAATCTGTGCATCTGTGGCTAATAAATATTTCTACCGACCGGACTAAACCTCAGCCTTGTTGGGTACAATTAACACTGGACAGGCAGATTTCCTAGCTACATGTTCAGCAACACTACCCATTAAAAAGTGGTTTATGCCCGTTCTACCATGCGTTCCAATTACAATTAAGTCCGCTTGCCATTCCTCCGATTGTTGTAAGATGCCATTAGTAGCCGTGTCTAAAACGGACAGGTAGGTGGTTTTTCTATCGTTACCAAATTTACTTTCAATCTCCTTTAACAAGATGTGGCTGTTCTCTACGCTGTTGTCGTATAAATCTACAATGGCTGGCGTAAAGCCAAAATCTGGATTTGCTATGGGTGGGGCGGGTTCTACAATATTCAATAAGGCTACTTCAGCGCCATATAACGAAGCCATTTCATATCCAACTTTTGCTGCTTTTTCTGCAGAAACACTGTTGTCTACAGCAATAAGAATTCTTTTATAATTCATGGTGTTATCCTTTTGTTTCTACTAAGTAACAAAAAGTAGCTTATAAAGTTTCCCACAATTGGGCATAAAATAGACTGATATTTATCACTTAATTCGTTATTTTTATCGCATCACAATTTAATATATGGATAAGTATCACGTTTGTAGAATTGCCGTAGCACCGTTAAGAAGCGAACCATCTGATAGGAGCGAAATTGTTTCTCAATTGCTTTTTGGCGATAGGGTAGTTGTATTAGAAAAGACCGAAAAATGGTGCTTTGTGAAAACCAACCACGATAATTACGAAGGTTGGATGGACCATAAACAGTTGCAGCAAATTACCGCTTTGCAGTACAACGACGAGCAAAGCTATAAATATATTACGGCTGTAAACTTCGACAACCGTTTGGTAACCGATAGTGGTGAGGTTTATTATTTAAGTCCGGGAAGTACGCTGCCATTTTACCAAGATGGTTACTGTTATTTGGGCGACAACCGTTTTGAAGTGAAAACCGAACCTTTTGTTCCTAATCCAGCAGAATTTACTGCTAAGGTAGAAGCAACTGCAAAGTTCTTTTTAAACTCGCCATACCTGTGGGGCGGCCGTACGTTTTTCGGTATAGATTGTTCTGGCTTTGTGCAAACCGTTTACAAATTGCTGGGCAAACAACTACGCAGAGATGCTTCGCAGCAAGTAGAGGAAGGCGAATTGGTAGATTTTCTTGCTTCAGCGAAATTGGGCGATTTAGCTTTCTTCGATAACGAAGAAGGAAAAATCATTCATGTAGGCATGATGTTAAGCAACGATAAGATTATCCACTCGGCAGGTAAAGTAAGAATAGACCCAATAGATAACCAAGGGATTTATAATATGGAATTGGATAGATATTCGCACAAGTTGAGGGTGATAAAGAGGTTTGTTTAAAAAAAAAAAACCTCAAAACGGCGCAGCCCTCAAGAACGCCAAAAATCATAAAGAAAATCTGTTCTTAATCTCCCCTAAGATTAAACTTTTACGAGTTAAAGTACACGTCGTCATTGCGAGGAGGAACGACGAAGCAATCTTACAACGTGAGAGGAATGAAATTCGCTTTAAGATTGCTTCGTACCTCGCAATGACGAGGGAAAAATCAATACTAATAAAGTTCCTTCATCAACTTATCAAAGTTCTCTTTCAATTCCGCTAATTCAAGTTCCAACTTAGCCACTCTTTCCTCCAAAGCAGAATTAGACCTGGCAGAAGTTTCTTCGTTAGCATAATCTTCTTCAATAAATTCAACATCGCCGCTAAAAAGGTGTGCATAACGTTGTTCTTTTTGCCCGGGGCGTTTTGGTAACTGTTTAATATAACCTTCGCCAGCTAACTTTTCTAAAGTTTGGTTCACTTCCTCTAGCGTTTCAAACTCATGCAATCTGCCAGAGTTGGTATTGATTTCTCCAGGAGTTTGCGGGCCACGTAAAAACAGTAGGCACATCACCGCAACTTCCGAAGGCAAAATAGGATACACAATAGCAAAATTATGCTTGTACTTGGTTGCTCTGCTAGAACCTCCAGTAGCGGTAGAAATCAGTCCGCCTATTTTTAAGGAGTTAAGCGCAGCACCAATGGTTTCTTCATCGTAATTAACTACAGGCTTTCTGGATGTTTTTTGGTTACAAGCAGCCACCAAACCGTTCATCGTCATAGGGTAATAGTCGGGTGTGGTTTTCGCTTTTTCCATTAAGGAACCTAAAACTCTAATTTGCTCGGCAGTAAGTACAGGTATTTTTATTTCGTTCTCCATTTGGCTAATTTAAATCATCGAATGTTAAAAACAAATGATTGAGGAAATCAAATTCCAAAAAGTGTTAGTTTAAGCTAGAAGTAGAAAAAAATAACTTTATTTATCTGCAGATGTTATGGAAAAATGCTTCCTGCAACATCAATTAATAAAATTAAGCTTATGAAATTAGCGCTACCCATCATTTTTGTGATTTCCATTTTATCGTTTAACTCAATCGCCCAGAATAAACTTTCTAAAAGCAAGCAAGTGGGCGAAGTTACCGCTGTTTACAAAATCAACGATAAAGAAGTAGTTAGTATTTTGAAGGACAAGAAGGTAAACGATGACTTCTTTCACACCTTAACCAGTACAGATTACTATAAAGAATATCGTAAAAAGGATTTACCCTTTGGAAACTACCTCATGGTAAGTGCAAGTGGTGGTTATTTAAATACCAGCTTAAAAACTCAGAATAATGTCTCCCTACAGTTTATCAATAACCAAAAGGACTTTCAGTTTTACATTGCAGATGTGAAAGGAAACCTGGTTGAAAATGCCGTGGTAGAGATTGATGGCAAAAGAAAAGCGCAATATGATAGTAAAGCTAAATTGTATCGTAGTACTTACAGCAAAGAAGAGGGAAAACCAAAAGAAGAAGGACTGATTAAAGTAACGCATGATGGCGTGAGTAATTTCTTTGAGTACGAGTTAGATGATAATAACAGGTATAACGATGATGATAGAGAAGATTGGCCATTTTTCAAGAAAGTTGCGTATGCTTTCCCTGTGAAATATTTCTGGCAACCATTTAAAAACACGTTTAAAAAGAGAAGAACTAAGAAACCACTTTACGCTGGCTATATGGTTTTCAGCAAGCCAATTTACAAACCCTTAGATACCGTTAAGTTTAAGGCTTACCTCATTAATTATAAAGGTGGCGAGATTAAAAATAAACCTGCAAATGTTGTTTTACAAGCTAATGGCAATAAAACTTTAGCTACCATAAACCCCTACAAAAATGGTGGTTACGAATACAGTTTTGTACTTGCGGATAGTTTAAATCTAAAACTCGATAGAAGTTACAGCATCACATTGGCGGAGAAAGCAAAAAACGAGAAAAAAGCTTTCCGCATTGCCAATAATTTCCGTTACGAAGATTATGAGTTAAAAGCACTTGATTTTTCACTTCGAACGGATAAGGACATTCAAACAAAAGACAGCGTAATTACTGTTTATTTTAAAGCTACTGATGAAAATGAATTGGCAGTACCAGATGGGCGAGTGGAATTAACGTTAACCGCCGGTCACGTAAATTACTATGCAGATAGAAAGGTTTTTGTGCCAGATACTCTTTGGCAAAAGAACATCACGCTAGACCCCGTTGGCGAAACTAAATTGGTTTTGCCTGCCGATATTTTCCCGAAAGCTAATTTTAGTTTTTATTTAGAAGCTAAGTTTTTAAACAGCAATAATGAGGTTCGTACTGCTTCAAAATCGCTAAGCTATAATTACACCAATCTTTCTAAAAAGTCGTCCAAGCCTTTTGAGCTTAAGTCTGATTTTAAGAAGGATAGCTTAACGATTTGTTATTTAGTAGATGGAAAAAGTACAAGCCAAGCTGCCAAACTCGTTAGTTACACAGCAAATGATGTGGTCATCAATTCACAACAAATTACCTTGCCTTTTAAACTAAAAACCGATTACCGTGCTGAATATTATGAAGTAGAAACATCAAAAGATACGGCTACAATTTTCGTTACAAGCTTAAAGCCCGAATTGCAGATTAATGCAGTACAGAATAAGGATAGCCTGCGTGTCGTAGTAATTAACGAGCATAAAATTCCCTTTTGGTACACTGTTTTTGCAGGCGACAAAGTGTTTTTACGAGGCTACACCAACCAGCTAGATACCTTGATTAAAAACGACAGCAAAAAAGCAAGCCATATCCGCATTAACTACATTTGGGATGAAGATGAAGTAACCAGTGAAGTAAGTGCTGTTTACAATCCTAACCAGCTAAACCTAAAGCTAATTGCGCCAGACATGGTTTACCCTGGGCAAAAGGTGAATATGTTGGTGCAGGTAACGGATATCAATCATAAACCCGTTGCAGAAACTGATGTAACTGCGCAAGCTTTTACCGCTAAATTTAAAGATGTACCAAGTGTTCGTTTGCCTTATTTGGGTAGGAAATACCTTATCCGCAAGCAAAATAAAATTAAGGTAGAAGCCGATGAAGCTTACGGCAGTGTAAGCAAAAATCTGGATAAGCTCGCTTGGACAAAGTGGAGCAAAAGTTTGGGACTAGACAGTATTGAGTATTTCAAATTTACCCATCCAAACCCAATTTACACTGTAGTTGAAGCTACTAACGATACCACCACGCAAGTAGCTCCATTTGTAGTGTTAGATGGCCAGATTTTGCCAGCTAGCATCGTTTATATCGACAATGTACCCGTGTTTTTTAATCAGTCGCACCAGCTGCAACGTTACTCATTTCTGGTAAAACCTGGTTTTCATGATTTTAAAATACGCACAGCGGATAAACTAGTGACGGTTAAAAATTATCACATCACCGCTGGTAAAAAGACAATTTTTAGTGTACTGGCCGATACCACAAATAAATTCTATGCCGTAAACAAACCAACAACGCTCACGGCAGACGAAAGCCAAGAACTGGATAATTACATGATAAGGATTGCGAATAATGCCAATCTAAATAAAACGACGGTTACTGCACAGCTAACCGATACTCGTCTGCTCATCAACCCAAATAATCGTAACGATAGGGAGCTTTTGGTTGGTCCGATAAGAGAAAATCATTTAATATTTGATAACGAAAAGTGGCACCAAAACTTTGTAAAGGAAGCTGGCTATACTTATACTTTTGAACCAGGGTTAATCAAACAGAAATCTAACAAAACCAAATATGCATTTAATACGAAGTTAGATTACGGTGCAAGCAACAGAAATACAAATTTTGCCTACGAATACGCTTTAAAGAAAAAGGAAATAGACCAGATTTGGCTCGACTTCTTAAATCTGCGCAGTCGTACTACGCAATTGTTTGATGTTGATTACAAGAACGCTAAGCCTTTCGGGAAACTGCGGTTTGATATCGATACAGCCTTTACCAATCATATTCCATACATCAAAAACGTAATCGCTTTTAAACCTAATCAGCCTCAGTTTTTAAGGATTTACAAAGGCGAAACAAATACAGATAACTTAGAAAGCGGAAAATATAAATTGCTGTTTTTACTGAGAGACAATAGCTATTTCGTTACGGATAGCATTACCGTAAAAGCTAACGGTGCAAACTACTACAGTTGGAGCAGTTTTAAAATTACACCTGCCAATGTTTTCAGTACAAAGTTGGACAGTATGATTAAAGCTACACCAAGTGTTGGCAGGCAAATGATTTTAGAACAGCATCGAACTTTTTTTAATAGCTACATGTTCGATAAAAATGAACTGAAAAAGACTGTAAAAGGTAGAGTTTTGTCAAGTGAGACTAATAAACCTGTAAAAGGTGTTACGGTTAAAGTAGTGGATTTGGATGTTGAGACCATCAGCAATGCTCAAGGATGGTTTGAATTAAAAATACCAGAGCTAGGTGCTTTGAAAATAACTGCCAGCGGGTATTATAGTAAAGTTATCGACCTAAACAATACTGCGCTAGGTGATATTATACTTGATACAATTGGTAATGTGTTGAGAGGAATAGAGGTGATAGGTTATGGCTCAGTAGCAAAAAAAAGCTTAACTGGTAGTGTTGCAACTGTAACGTCAAACGAACTAGTTTTTTCTTTGCAGGGTGGTGCTCCGGGAGCGTCATTGCAAGAGGTGATAATGATTAGAGGAGCTAACAGTATCAATGCTAATCAAAAGCCGTTAATCATCTTAGATGGCGTACCTTATGATGGTGATATTACCACTTTAGACAAAGATGTGGTGAAAGACATTACCGTGCTAAAAGATGCTAGCGCTACTGCAATTTATGGCGCTAGAGCAGCAAATGGAGTAATTATCATCAAAAGTAAAACTGGTAATTTGGTGAGCAACGCAACTGGCGAGCTTGTAGCGCAACAGCAAACCCTGCGTACTAATTTTAATGACGAAGGCTTTTGGCAGCCAAAATTAATCACCGACGAAAATGGCATCGCTAAATTTACCGTGAAGTTCCCCGACGATATTACCAAATGGACCACCCGTGTAATGGCGATGAATGGAAATAAGCAAACGGGTTACACCGAAGGCAGTATCAAATCGTTTAAATCGTTGAGTGCCAATTTTGTTTCGCCACTTTTTGCCGTAACCGGCGATAGTATTAACGTGATTGGAAAGCTGATGAATTATACGCCGTTAGAAGAAACAGGTGTTCGCAAGTTTTCATACAATGGACAGGAATTGCGAAACTCAACAGTTAAGTTCAAAAACTCGTTGATTGATACTTTGGGTATCGTAGTAAAATCGAAAGACAGCTTAAACTTTGAATATACCTTGGCGCAAGATAACGGCTACTTTGATGGTGAGCGTAGAAAAATTCCAGTGTTCGAAGCTGGCGTTAAGGAAACCAAAGGCTATTTTTCGGCTTTACTTAGAGATACCACTTTAAATTATTCGTTTGATAAAAACTTAGGTAAAATTACACTCAGAGCTGAAGCTTCTGTTTTCCCAACATTGTTGGATGAAATGACCAAACTTCGCAATTACGAATATCTATGTAATGAGCAGTTAGCTTCTAAACTCAAAGGCTTATTGTTAGAGAAACGTGTTCGCAAATACTTAGAACAAAAATTTACCCACGAAAAAGACATTGCTTTCATCCTTAAAAAGCTACAACAAAATAAAAACCCACAGGGTACTTGGGGCTGGTGGCAAAACACGCAAGAACAAATGTGGATTAGTTTGCACGTGGTAGAAGCGCTATTACAAGCACAAAAAGATGGTTACACAGTAGATTTGAATAAACCTTTGCTGCAGCGTTATTTGGTGAGCAAATTAAGCGAAATGGCAAGCTATAACGATATCCAAATTATCAAACTATTGCACTTGTTAGATGGCAAAAATTACATTAAAGATTGGGTTGTAGCTTACGAGGAAAGGGAGTTGGAAAAAGAAAAACTACGCAATGCAAATTTACCAGCCGAACTTTTAGCATTAAAGCAAAGAGAAACTAAAGCATCGCTTTATGCTACTTTAGAAATGATGGAGTTAAAACAGCTGGCAGGCTTAAAAGTCGATTTAAATTCCTTGCTAAAACTCAAAAAACAAACTATGTTTGGCAGTATTTATTGGGGCGAAGAAAACATCCGCTTTTGGGATAACAGCATCCAAAATACCTTGTTAGCTTATCGAATTTTAAAAAATGCTGGCGGTTACGAAAATGAGCTGGAGAAAATAGCACTTTACTTTTTAGAGCAACGTAAAAATGGGCAGTGGCGAAATACTTATGAGGCGTCGTTGATTTTAGAAACAATTTTACCAGCTTTTATGACTACCAATGGCAAAGCAGAACCTGCATCAATTAAAGTGAACGACCAAGTGGTAACTCAGTTTCCATTCAATAAAACGATAGAAAACGCAACAGACTTGAAGGTGCAGAAAACAGGTAGAACAGCGGTTTATTTTACAGCTTATCAGCAGTTTCAAAATGCTAAACCTAATAAAGTTGATAAAGATTTTAAAGTAAACTCGACCTTGTTACAAAACGGAACCGCTACAACAAAACTAAAAGCTGGTACTTTGACCAAGTTAAAAGTGGAAGTAGAGGTAAAGGCAGATGCAGATTACGTGATGATTGAAATTCCAATTCCGGCAGGCTGTAGCTACGAAAATAAAATGCAGAACTTTTGGGGTGTGGAGACGCACAGAGAGTATTTTAAGAACAAAACATCTATTTTCTGCACAAAGATGAAACAAGGTAAATACACCTTCGAGATAGATTTGATGCCGCGTTACACTGGTAGTTATGTGCTAAATCCCGCAAAAGCAGAGTTGATGTATTTTCCAGTTTTTTACGGCAGGGAAGGAATGAAAAAGGTAGAGATTAAGTAGAGAAACTAATCTTGTCCTCATTGCGAAGAGGAACGACGCGGCAATCTTTAATGTGATGATTTGATAAGAAAAGTTGCTTCCTTGGATGGTCCTATAGATGGATACATCTAATTCCTCCCCCTTAATCCCCCTCCAAAAGGGGGACACACGATGCTTAAGCGTTTTGCATATCCCCCTCTCCGAGGGGGCAGGGGGAGGAAAATAATATTTTTCAATATTTTGTGTTCGCACGATAGGTACGGTCGCGACAGGCTGCGCCTCGAATGGCGTATTGTTTAGATATTTGAAGCGCAAAACTTGTGGTTCTTCGGTTAGCGTAGTCCCGCCAACGCTACAATCTTTTGGTGAGCGTTGCTACTATTCGCATCGTGATTGCCACCAAAAGTATTTTCGTGTTTGTCGGGGCTATTTTACCAAATACATTGCCAGTGGATAGTTTGTTCAGAGCACAGGTTGTTGTACCTAAACCCGATTGTAGCCAAATAGCCCACAGTGAGGAACGAACGAGGACTATGGGCGAAAGAGGGACCGAACTCCGCCAAACACACCAACGTTAATTTTCATAAAATGAGATAGCATAACGCTCTTCTTATCGAGTATCAAATGTCAATTTTGAACATATTCAAATTGCCCTACGTTATCGGGAACGATTGCGCAAATATTTGCGCTTAAATCAAAGTTATACTAGCATAAATTATGTAGAATTGTTTCGACCAAATGCTAGTAAAGGTGCTTTACATATCGTTACTAGCTTAAAAAACAATGAAAAGCTAGAAAAGAAATGATTTTATCAAAAGATAATCTGAAACTAATTGCCGCAGAAAATGTGGTTGTGCCAAATGCAGAAATTTTCGAATTACCAGAGAAAGTTTTACAGTTCGGAACAGGGGTGTTGTTACGTGGATTGCCAGATTATTTCATAGATAAAGCAAATCGTGAAGGCGTTTTCAATGGTCGTGTTGCCGTAGTGAAATCTACAGGTGGCAATACATCAGAGTTCGATACACAAGATGCACTTTACACACTTTGCGTTCGTGGTATCGAAAACGGACAGCCAGTTTCAGAAAACATCATTTCATCAGCTATTAGCAGAGTAATTGCAGCCGAAAAAGATTGGCAGGCAATTTTAGATATTGCTAAATCTGCGGAGTTGCAGTTAGTGGTTTCTAATACCACAGAAGTTGGCATTCAGTATGTTGAAGAGCGTATCGAAAGTAATCCTCCAACATCTTTTCCTGCAAAATTATTAGCAGTTTTATATGAGCGTTTCAAAGCTTTTAATGGCGATAACAGCAAAGGTTTAGTGATTGTAGCTACCGAATTAATTCCTGATAACGGAACTAAGTTGGGCGAAATTGTTTTGAAACTTGCTCATCATAATCAATTAGAAGCAAACTTTATCGCATGGTTGGCTAGCGCCAATACGTTCTGCAATTCGTTGGTAGATAGAATTGTACCAGGAAAACCTGATGCTGAAGCCTTTGCAGCTTTGCAAGAAGAACTGGGTTACGAAGATGCTTTGTTATCGATGACAGAACCTTATCGTTTGTGGGCAATTGAGGGTGGCAAGCATGTAGCTGATGTACTTTCCTTTGCTACGGTAGATGAAGGTGTAATCATTGCTGAAGACATCGAAATTTATAGAGAACTTAAAGTGCGTCTATTGAACGGAACACATACTTTGAGTTCGGGTATTGCCTTCCTTTTAGGTATTGATACCGTAAAAAATGCCATGACAAACGATTTAATTAGTAATTACATCGAAACTTTAATGGCAACGGAAATTGGTCCGGCAATTCCTTACGAAGTAGATAAAAAACAAAGTGATGCTTTTGCAAATGCGGTGAAAGACCGTTTTGCCAACCCGTCTATAGAACATTTATGGACAAGCATTGCATTTCAATATACCATGAAGTTGAAAATTAGAATACTTCCATTGTTATTGAATTACTATAAAATATTTAACCAAGTGCCGGCGCATATTGCTTTTGGCTTTGCGGCTTACTTGGCCTTCTCTCGTGCTCAGAGAGAAGAGAATGGTCTATATTTTGGTTTGGATAATGGTGCGAGTTATCGGTTAAACGATGACTCTGCACCTTATTTATTTGAAAAGTATAGCCAACATCAAAACAGTTTTGTGGAAGAAGTTTTGGGCGATGAGAACATTTGGGGGGTAAATTTAACTCAATTGACAGGGTTTATACCAGAGGTGAAGGCGTTATATTTGGATATCATAAACCAAGGTGCTGAAACTTCATTGTCCAAATTTATGTCTGCTCAGCTTAAAGAAGCTTAAGCAATCTATATAAATCGGTTATCGTGCTATAAATAACCGATGAACAAAAATATTTAAATGAAACAACAAGTTTTAAAAGTACACCCAAAAGATAACGTTTTGGTAGCCTTAACCGACCTTAAAGCTGGTCAATTAGTAGGTTATCAAGGCGTAAATTATTTATTGGTTGATGATGTGGATGCCAAGCATAAATTCTATATGCAAGATATGCAGGCAGGTGACGAGGTTTATATGTATGGTACTTTGGTGGGTAAAATCCAGTTTCCGGTAACATTGGGAACTAGAATGACTACTGATAACCTAAAACATGCGGCGGCTCCTTACGAGTATCGTCCATATCATTACGAGTGGCAAGCGCCAGATGTTTCTAAGTTTGAAGGAAGAACTTTTAACGGCTACCACCGTGCAGATGGTAAAGTTGGTACAGCCAATTATTGGCTGTTTATTCCAACGGTTTTCTGCGAAAATAGAAACTTAGATGTTATCCGCGAAGCGTTACATAACGAATTAGGTTATGCGGTAACTGCGAAGTACAAAAACTACACGCAACACTTAATCGAAGCTTTTAAAAGTGGAACTGATATTTCGTCTTTAGATGCACCAATGGCATTTGAAGGTTTAAGAAACGAACGTGTTTTCAAAAATATCGATGGTATTAAATTTTTAAACCATCAAGGTGGATGTGGTGGTATCAGACAGGATGCTGCCGTTTTGAGTAAATTATTAGCAGCTTATGCCGACCATCCAAACGTAGCTGGAGTAACTGTTTTAAGCTTGGGATGTCAGAACTTACAAGTGCAAGATTTCACGGCCGATTTGAAAGAACGTAATCCAAATTTCAATAAACCAATCTATATTTTCGAGCAACAGCAATCGCAAAGCGAAGAAAATATGATTGCTTTGGCCATTAAAAAAACCTTTGAAGGTTTAGTAGAAGCCAATAAAATTGAAAGAGCACCTGCACCTTTAAGTAAAATGAACTTAGGGGTGAAATGTGGTGGTAGCGACGGTTTTAGCGGTATTTCTGCAAATCCTGCGGTAGGTTATTGTTCTGATTTGCTAGTAGCTTTAGGCGGAACGGTTTTGCTAGCTGAATTCCCAGAGTTGTGTGGTGCCGAGCAAAACATGATTGACAGAACGATTGAGGAACAATCTGCCAAGAAATTCATGAAATTGATGGGAGCTTACAGTGAAGCTGCAGAAAATGCAGGTTCTGGTTTCCACATGAACCCATCTCCAGGAAATATTAAAGATGGTTTAATTACTGATGCGATAAAGAGTAACGGTGCTGCCAAAAAAGGTGGTACTTCGCCAATTGTTGATGTTTTAGATTATACCGAACCATCTGTAAAACCAGGTTTAAACCTAGTTTGCACGCCAGGTAACGATGTAGAAGCAACTACAGGTAAAGCTGCTAGTGGTGCTACCTTAATTTTATTTACCACAGGATTGGGAACACCAACAGGAAATCCAGTTTGTCCGGTAATTAAAGTGGCCACCAATAATGCCTTAACCAAACGTATGGGCGATATTATTGACATCAACACAGGGCCGGTAATTGAAGGAGAAAAGACCATTGAAGAAATGGGCGAGGATATTTTGGAATATTGTATTAAAGCAGCAAGCGGCGAGGTAATTCCAAAAGCGGTATTATTAAACCAAGATGATTTTATCCCATGGAAACGTGGCGTATCATTGTAGGGACAAGTCATTATTTGTCCTTATTTGAGTGCAAAATTCATCATATATAGATAAATCATCATTTGTCCTATATAAAGTTTAAGGGTATATTTAGCCAAAACCAAAGGGCGAATGATTATTCGCCTAAACAATATAGAAAATGAAACAAATACAAGCAGTACACTCAGAAGATTTCAAGAGTTACGACACCGAAAAAATCAGAGAAAGATTTTTGTTGGACGACTTGAAAGCGACGGACAAAGCAAATTTTGTCTACTCACACTACGACAGAATGGTTACTGGTTTAATCACACCAGTAAATGATGTTGTAGATTTAGGTAATTACGATATTTTACGTGCAGATTATTTCTTAGAAAGAAGAGAATTAGGCGTAATTAACGTAGGTGGTGCAGGTACAATTGTCGCCGATGGAACCAGCTACGATTTAAACAAAAAAGACTGCTTATACTTGGGTAAAGGCGTAAAAGATGTAAAATTTAGCAGTAAAGATGCTAGCAATCCAGCTGTTTTTTATGTACTTTCTGCACCAGCACATACAAGTCATCCAACGGCGTTTGCTAGCCATGAAGATGTTTTCTCTGCAGATTTAGGAGCTGTGGAAACTGCAAACCAACGCACTATTTCTCGTTACATTCACAAAGATGGCATTCAAAGCTGTCAGTTGGTAATGGGTTTAACTTCACTAGCAAATGGTTCTATTTGGAACACAATCCCTCCTCATACACACGACAGAAGAATGGAAGTTTATTTCTATTTCGATGTGGAGGCAGACCAAAGGGTAATCCATTTTATGGGCGAGCCTCAACAAACTCGTCACATTGTAATGGCTAACCACGAAGCAGTTTTATCGCCAACTTGGAGTATCCACTCTGGTGCTGGTACCAAAAACTACAGTTTTATTTGGGGTATGGCTGGCGAGAATTTAGATTACGCAGATATGGATACTTTTCCAGTAGCTGAATTGAGATAAGAAGTAATTATTAACCACAAAGACACAAAGAACACTAAGAAATTTAAAGACTTACGAAGTTTCTGAAACTTCGTAAGTCTACAATGTTTAAAACTATAACTCAATCTTCGTGAGCTTCGTGACTTGGTGGTAAAAAATAAATAAACACATGCTAAGAAATTAGTCTTTGTGGTAAAACATATAAAATGGAACAATCATTTTCATTAAAAGATAAAGTTATCGTTGTAACAGGCGGTACGGGAATTTTAGGTCTTTCATTCATCAATGCGATTGTAGAGGCTGGTGGTACAGTTGGTATTTTAGGTAGAAACGAAAAAGTTGCTAACGAGCGTGCCGATGAAATCAACAAAAACGGTGGTAAAGCTATTGCTTTAGTAGCAGATGCGATGAACGAAGAACAATTAATTGCTGCTCGTGAAAAAGTATTAGCCGCTTACGGAAAAATCGACGGATTAGTAAATGCAGCAGGTGGTAACATGCCAGATGGAGTTTTATTACCAGAGCAGGACATTTTTGATATGAAGATGGATGGAATGAAGACCGTACTAGACTTAAATCTTTGGGGAACTTTAATTCCTACGCAGGTTTTTGGTAAGGCAATTGCCGAAACTGGTAAAGGAAGTATCGTGAACATTTCATCGATGAACTCTAAAAGAGCGATTACCAGAGTGTTAGGTTACAACATGGGTAAAGCTGCTGTAGATTGCTATACGCAATGGTTCGCAGTAGAATTAGCTAACCGTTATGGCGATAAAATTAGAATGAACGCCCTAGCACCAGGTTTCTTCTTAACAGAGCAAAACCGTAATTTATTAACTACACCAGATGGTGGTTATACCGCTAGAGGTGGCGCAGTAATTCAACAAACTCCTTTTAAACGTTTTGGTAACCCAGATGAATTAAAAGGTGCTTTAGTTTGGTTATTAAGCGATGCTTCGCAATTTGTAACCGGAGCAATGATTTGTGTAGACGGCGGCTTCTCTGTTTTCGGGGGAGTATAAACAGGTCACGAGTTTTGGATTTTGAGTTATAGGCTCGAAGCCCAATGAACAAATGACCAATGAACTAATAAACAAATAAAAACAAGTATAAGTGAAAAAGTTTTTAGACGAGAATTTTTTATTGCAAACGGAAACAGCACGTACTTTGTATCATGATTATGCAAAGCACATGCCTATTATTGATTATCACAATCACTTAATTCCGGAGCAAATAGCAGAAGACAAGCAGTTCGAGAATATTACTCAGGTTTGGTTATATGGCGACCACTATAAATGGCGTGCCATGCGTACTTTCGGTATAGATGAATACTATATTACCGGTGGTGCCTCAGACTGGGAAAAATTCGAAAAATGGGCAGAAACTGTTCCTTATACTTTAAGAAATCCATTGTACCATTGGACACACTTGGAGCTACAACGTTATTTTGATGTTCACGATTTGCTTTCTCCTGCAACGGCAAAGAAAATTTGGGACGAATGCAATGCCAAACTTCAAACTAAAGAATACAGTGTTTTAGGTTTATTGAAAAAGATGAACGTTAAAACCTTGTGCACTACCGATGATCCATTGGATAATTTGGAATTTCACCAAAAAATTAAAGCTAGCGGTATCGATTTAGTGGTTTTACCTGCGTTTAGGCCAGACAAAGCGATGAACGCTGATGATGTTGCAGGTTTAAATCAATACGTAGATAAATTGGCTGCCATCATTGAAAAGCCAATCACTAACTACCAAGAATATTTAGCGGCTTTAAAATCCCGCCACGATTTCTTCGTAGAAAACGGTGCTTCAGTTTCTGATCATGGTTTAGAGCAAATTTACGCTGAAGATTATACCGAAGAAGAAGTGGCTCAAATCTTCCTTAAAATTAGAAAAGGAGAGGCGATTACGCAAGAGGAGAACTTGAAATTCAAATCAGCTATGCTTTATCAATTTGCACTTTGGGACCACGAAAGAGGATGGGTGCAACAATATCACTTAGGAGCTATTCGTAATAACAACGACCGTTTGTTAACTTCATTAGGTCCAGATACTGGTTTCGATTCGATTGGAGATTTTTCACAAAGCAGAGCTTTATCTAAATTTTTAAATAAACTTGATGCTAGTAATCAACTTACTAAGACGATATTATATAATTTAAATCCGGCTGATAACGAGCTAATGGCAACCATGATTGGTAATTATCAAGATGGTACGGTAGCAGGAAAAGTACAGTGGGGTTCTGGTTGGTGGTTTTTAGACCAAAAGCAAGGCATGATTAACCAGCTGAATGCTTTATCTAATTTAGGTTTGTTAAGCCAGTTTGTGGGTATGTTAACTGACTCTAGAAGCTTCCTTTCATTCCCTCGTCACGAGTACTTCCGTAGAATTTTATGTGATTTGTTTGGTACTGACATAGAAAACGGAGAAATCCCGAACGATATAAAATTGGTTAGCCAATTAATTGAAAATATTTGTTATAACAATGCAAAAGCCTATTTTAGCTTTTAAATGAAGAATTCGCGGTCAATTCTCTGTTGACAGCACCTTTAATCACTGTTTAAATACAAATATTAACGAATGAAAGTTTTAAGTTTTGGGGAATTATTGTTACGCATTTGTCCGGATACTGATGGACAGTGGCTAGCAGATAATGAACTACCTTTTTATGTTGGAGGCGCAGAATTGAACGTGGCTACAGCATTGGCACTTTGGGAAGTCCCATCGGCCTATTTTTCGGCATTGCCTGATAATTTCATGTCAGAGCAAATCCTTAACTACGTTAACAAATGCAACATCGACTCGTCGAGAATGCAGTTAAGTGGCGATAGATTAGGTTTGTATTATCTGCCAAAAGGTAAAGACCTCAAAAATGCAGGCGTAATTTACGATAGAGCTAATTCATCTTTCGCTAGTATTAAACCTGGAACTTTAAACTGGGACGAGATTTTTCAAGATGTATCTTGGTTTCATTTCAGTACCATTTGTCCCGCTTTAAACCAAGATGCTGCAGACATTTGTTTAGAAGCTGTTAAGGCCGCTAGTGAGCGTGGAATTACTATTTCCATCGATTTAAATTATAGAGCTAAACTTTGGAAATACGGCAAACAACCTATTGATATTGTACCAGCATTGGTAAAATATGCAGATTTGGTAATGGGTAATGTTTGGGCTGCAGACCAGATGTTGGGCATTCCGGTAGCTACAGATATCCACGAGGTGGGAACGAAAGAAAACTACTTAAAGCATGCTGAAATTACATCGAAAGAAATTATCGATAAGTTTCCAAAATGTAAGCATGTAGCCAATACTTTCAGGTTCGATTATAAGGCGGGCATCAGATATTACACTACTTTGTTTACCGAAAACCAGCTATTTGTATCTAAAGAATATCTTTCTGAGCAAATTTTAGATCGCGTTGGAAGTGGCGATTGTTACATGGGAGGCTTAATTTATGGCTTTTATAATCAGCATGAGCCTCAGCAAATTTTAGAGTTTGCAACTGGCGCTGCTTATAACAAATTGTACATTCCAAGCGATTGTACCACTGCAACTGTTCAAGACATTCACCTAACTATTGCCCAAAATGACTAAGAATAAAGATACCGCTATACAAGCGATACAAAAACAAGGATTATTGCCGCTATTTTATTATGAAGATGCCCAAATCAGTTTAGAAATTATCAGAGCGCTGTATAAAGGTGGCGTTCGCGTTTTCGAATATACCAATAGAGGTGCAGCAGCTTTAGAGAACTTCAAAATTTTTAAAGAAGCATTAAAAACCGAAATGCAGGATTTGTTTTTGGGTATCGGTACAATCAAAACTGCAGAACAAGCTAAAGATTTTATCGCAGCAGGGGCTGATTTTATCGTTTGTCCAATTGTAAACGCAGAAGTGGCTAAAATTACTCACGAAGCAGGTTTACTTTGGATACCAGGGTGTATGACACCAACTGAGATCGATTTGGCACAACAAAACCAAGCAGGTATCATTAAGTTATTTCCAGCAAATATCTTGGGACCAGATTTCCTGTCATCAATTAGAGAGCTATTCCAAGGACAATTATTTGTACCAACTGGTGGTGTAGAAATTGAAGAAAATAACATTTCTAGCTGGTTTAAAGCTGGTGTTTGTGCCGTAGGTATGGGCAGTAAGTTGGTAAGTAAGCCAATCATCGAGCAAAAAGATTACAATAAAATTGAAGCATTAACGAAGACAACCTTTGAAATTATCAATAAAGTAAGAAACTAGTTTTTAAAAACTAACAAACCAAATAACCAAAAACCAAAAAATATGAACCAAACTAAAATTGGCAACTACAGATGGACCATTTGTGCCTTGCTATTTTTCGCAACAACTGTTAACTATTTAGATAGACAGGTGTTAAGCTTATTAAAACCAACCTTAGAAGAACTTTTCGGATGGTCTAATAGCGATTACGCTGATATTGCAGCAGTATTTCAATTTACCTACGCTATTTCTATGCTATTTGCAGGGCGATTTGTAGATAAATTAGGTACAAAGTGGGGATATGCAATTGCGATTATTGTTTGGTCTATAGGTGCAATTATTCATGCTTATGCCATCACCATTGGTGAAAGCATGGCAACCATTTTAACCACTTTTGGTTTAACTGCGCTACCTGTTTCTATTTTAGGTTTTATGTTTTCTAGAGCTGTATTGGCTATTGGTGAATCGGGTAACTTTCCAGCGGCAATTAAAGCTACGGCAGAATATCATCCTAAAAAAGAAAGATCTTTAGCTACTGGTATCTTCAATTCTGGAGCTAACGTAGGAGCTATTTTAGCACCAATTACAGTGCCTTGGATTGCAAGTCATTGGGGTTGGGAAAAAGCATTTGAGTTAGTAGGTGCCGCGGGATTTTTATGGTTGATTTTCTGGTTAATTTTCTATGAAACTCCAGAGAAACAGAAAAGAATTAAACAAGCTGAATTAGATTACATCAATAGCGATGAAGAAGAGGTTGCGGTAACAACGGAGAAACCAGAAAAAGTATCTTGGTTTAAATTACTAAGCTTTAAACAGACTTGGTCATTTACTGTAGGTAAATTTTTAACAGATGGTGTATGGTGGTTCTTCTTATTTTGGTTGCCAGGTTACTTAAAAGATCAATACGGAATGAACAGCGATCAAATTATGCTTCCTTTGGCTGTACTTTATAGCATGACTATGATTGGCAGTATTGGTGGCGGTTGGTTCCCTAAATATTTCATCAATAAAGGTTATGCTATTTACGATGGAAGGATGAAGGCGATGTTTGCCATTGCTCTATTTCCTTTAATTGTGTTATTAGCGCAACCGTTAGGACATTATTCATTCTGGATACCTGTTGTTTTAATTGGTGTTGGTGCTTCGGCACATCAAGCTTGGTCTGCAAATATTTTCACTACAGTATCAGATATGTTTCCTAAAAAGGCGGTAGGTTCTGTGGTTGGTATTGGTGGTATGGCTGGTGGTATTGGTGGTGTGTTAATCACCAAGATTGGGGGTTGGATTTTCGACAGCTATACCCACAAAGGCATAGAACAATCTTTCACTAAATTTAAAGAATTAGGCAATACCGATTTTATTAACCAAATCAGTGCTTTAGAACTTTTCAGTAAGTATGGCGATAAGGTTAATTTAAATGTGATGGCTTTGAGCAAACTTCCTGCCGAAGCAGCTTTAAAGTTGCAAAATGTCGATCCTGTACTATATCAACAACTTTTAGATATTCAAAAACCTTTGGTACAAGCAAACTTAACTACTGGTTATACCATTATGTTCGGTTTCTGTGCAGTGGCATATCTTTTGGCTTGGGCTATTATGAAATCCCTAGTTCCAAAAATGAAAGTCGT
This sequence comes from Pedobacter sp., assembly GCF_031119335.1. GTDB lineage: Bacteria > Bacteroidota > Bacteroidia > Sphingobacteriales > Sphingobacteriaceae > Pedobacter. Next base: position 2,126 of record NZ_JAVHXT010000021.1, on the reverse strand, counting down.
TAAGCTTTAATAACAAATATATCCTCTCATTAAACCAGAGAGGATATATTAATAACAATAAAATCTAGTAAATCTATAAACTAAGTGATAAATCAAACAAAAATGTCTTTGAACCTAGAAAATCTGTTTCCAGCGGAAGCAGACATCCCTGCAGCGTATGCACTGGATGGGCCTTTAGATCAACGTAGTTATCTATCTAATGGCGACATGTTAACCTGGTCTGGCGATGTACACACCGTACTATCTCCAATTTGTATTAAAACTGCTAAGGGCTTGGAGCGAAAGTTAATTGGCACTTATCCACTTTGTGGTGAAAACGAAGCTCAAATAGCTTTAGATGCAGCTGTGGCAGCTTATAACAATGGAAGAGGAGAGTGGCCAACCATGAGTGTAGCACAACGTATAGAATGTGTGGAGAAGTTCACTCGCGATATAATGGCGAAGAAGGAAGAAGTAGTAAAGCTGATCATGTGGGAAATTGGTAAAACCTATGGCGATTCGGTAAAAGAATTCGACAGAACCATCGAATATATTAATGCTACGATAGATGCTTTGAAAGATATTGACAGAAAATCTGCCGGTTTTACCATTGAACAAGGTATTGTGGCACAAATTCGTCGTTCGCCTTTGGGGGTAGTGCTTTGTATGGGGCCGTTTAACTATCCATTAAATGAAACCTTCACTACCTTAATCCCAGCTTTAATTATGGGAAATACCATTTTATTTAAACCACCTAAACATGGTACCTTATTGTTTTATCCGTTATTACAAGCATTTAGAGATAATTTTCCTAAAGGTGTGGTAAATACCATTTACGGTCGTGGCAATAAAATTATTCCTGGTTTAATGGAATCGGGTAAAATCAATGTGTTAACTTTAATTGGATCAAGCAAAGTTGCGGATCAATTGAAGAAAATGCACCCTAAAGTAAATCGTTTACGTGCTATTTTAGGTTTAGATGCAAAGAATGCGGCAATTATTACTGCAAATGCCGATTTAAAACTAGCAGTTCAAGAAACCGTATTAGGTTCTTTGTCTTTCAACGGGCAACGTTGTACGGCACTAAAAGTGATTTTTGTACATAAAAAGCATGTGGATCAGTTTGTGAAAGAACTTTCTGAAGAAATTTCAAAACTAAAATTCGGAATGCCTTGGCAAGAGGGAGTTTCATTAACACCACTCCCAGAACCGCAAAAGCCAGCTTATTTAAAAGAACTGATTGATGATGCCATAACAAAAGGAGCACAGGTAGTCAACAAAAACGGCGGGCAAACAAAGGAATCATTCGTCTATCCGGCAGTTGTTTTTCCTGTAACCAAAGAAATGAAGTTATATACCGAAGAACAGTTTGGTCCGGTAATTCCAGTGGTTACTTTTGATGATATCGAAGAACCGATCAATTATTTAATCGAATCTACACACGGTCAGCAAGTAAGTATTTTTAGTAATGACGACGAGGAAGTAGCGGCTTTGATAGACCCAATCGTAAATCAGGTTAGTCGTGTAAACATTAATTGTCAATGCCAACGTGGACCAGATGTTTTTCCTTTTACTGGAAGAAAAGATAGTGCAGAAGGAACTTTGTCTGTAGTAGATGCTCTTAGAGCTTTTTCAATTAGATCCTTAGTTGCAGCAAAACTGAATGATAATAACAAACGTTTGCTTAACGAAATTATTGATGGACATAGCTCGAACTTTTTGAGCACAAAGTACTTGTTTTAACGACTGTAGACATAAATAGAGCTGTTTTTGTCACATTCTTGTGTCAATTTAATTTTCTTTCATTTTTTTTTAATAAAAGTTCGGAATATTAAAAAAATGTTTTTACATTTGGGCTTACCCTTTCGGGGGTATGTTTTTCATAGGTAGATGTAGGGTCAGGAACTTGTTCTTGGCCCTTTTTTATTTTACATGATTTTTGATACCTCAAACGTTGTTTTTAGCTGTTTTTATCATACAATTTATACTGTATAGTAGCTCAGTTTTTACCCTGAAATATTTATCAAGTTATTTTGTGAAAAATAGTTTGATGGAATAATATAAATTTCTATATTTGCACCTCCTTAGAACGAAGGAAGATTCCGTAGCTCAGCTGGTAGAGCATTACACTTTTAATGTAGTGGTCC